>NZ_JBEGIK010000001.1:1311452-2622904 GCF_040675855.1 Microbacterium sp. LWH3-1.2 | reverse complement strand
GATGTCGGACGGCGTCACGCCCTCCAACGACGGCCGCGGCTACATCCTGCGCCGCCTCATGCGCCGCGTGATCCGCTCGATGCGCCTGCTCGGCGTCGACCGGCCGACGTTCGAGGTGCTGTTCACGGCGTCGCGCGACGCCATGAAGGACGCCTACCCTGTCGTCGAGACCGACTGGGCCCGCATCTCGCAGTACGCCCTCGCCGAGGAGGCGACGTTCCTGCGCACGCTCGCGGCGGGGGAGTCGATCCTCGACGAGTCGCTCACCGCGACGAAGGCGGCGGGCGGCACGACACTGACCGGCACCGAGGCGTTCCTGCTGCACGACACGTACGGCTTCCCGATCGATCTGACGCTCGAGATCGCCGAGGAGGCGGGGCTGAGCGTCGACCGCGGCGCGTTCGACGGCCTCATGCAGGAGCAGCGCGCACGGGCGAAGGCCGACGCGCGGGCGCGCAAGCGCCAGCTCGCAGACACGAGCGTGTACCGCGACCTGCGCGCGCAGGGTGAGACCGTCTTCACCGGCTACACCGACCTCGAGGCGGAGTCGCAGGTGCTCGGCATTCTCGTGGACGGCGTGTCGGTCGACCGCGCGAGCGTCGGCCAGATCGCCGAGGTGATCCTCGCCGAGACCGCGCTGTATGCCGAGTCGGGCGGCCAGGTCGCCGACAAGGGCGTCATCGTCGGCCCGGGCTACGAGCTCGAGGTGCTCGACGTGCAGAAGCCGGTGCCGGGGCTCATCAGCCATACCGTGGAGGTGTCGACGGGAGAGGTGGGTGTCGGTCAGGCGGCGACGACCGTGGTGGATGCTGCGAACCGCCGCGCCGCCCGTCAGGCGCACTCCGCGACCCACCTGGTGCACGCCGCGCTCCGCGACACGCTCGGCAAGACGGCGACGCAGGCAGGTTCGCTCAACCGCGCCGGCTACATGCGCTTCGACTTCTCGTGGGGCCAGTCGCTGTCGGACGCCACCAAGACCGAGATCGAGGAGATCGCCAACAACGCGGTGCGCGACAACCTCGAGGTGACCACGCGCGTGCTGCCGCTCGACGAAGCCCGCTCGCTCGGAGCGATGGCGCTGTTCGGCGAGAAGTACGGCGACACCGTGCGCATGGTCGACATCGGCGGCCCCTGGTCGCGCGAGCTCTGCGCGGGCACGCACGTCTCCACGAGCGCCGAGATCGGACTCATCAACCTCGTCGGGGAGTCGTCGGTCGGCGCGTCCAACCGGCGCGTCGAGGCGCTCGTCGGTCTCGACGCCTTCCGCTCGCTCGCGGCCGAGCGCGCGCTCGTTTCGCAGCTCACGACGTCGCTCAAGGCGCCGCGTGAGCAGCTGCCGGCGCGCATCGCGGAGCTGCAGGCGAGCCTCAAGGCCGCCGAGAAGAAGATCGCCGCGTTCGAGGCCAAGGCCCTCGGAGACCGGCTCCCGGCCCTCGCGGCGGGCGCCACGCGGATCGGAGACACGGTCGTGGTGGCCGAGTCGCTCGGGAACGCAGCATCCGCCGACGACGTCCGCTCGCTGGCTCTGCAGGTGCGTGAGCGACTCGGGTCGGAGGCGGCCGTGGTCGCGCTGGGCGCGGTCGTGAACGAACGGCCGGTGGTGATCGTCGCGACCAACGACGCGGCCCGCGCCGCCGGCGCGAAGGCGGGCGTGCTCGCGAAGGGCGCCGCCGGCGTGCTGGGCGGCGGCGGCGGCGGTCGCGACGACGTCGCGCAGGGCGGCGGAACCGATGCTGCGGCCCTGCCTGCGGCGCTGACCTCGGTGAAGGACGCGCTCGGCGCGTGAGCGGCTTCCGGCGCGGCACGCGGCTCGGCATCGACGTGGGCAGAGCCCGGGTCGGGGTCGCGAAGTGCGACCCCGACGGTCTGCTCGCCACACCGGTCGAGACGGTGCCGCGCGACGACGCCTCGGTGACCCGGATCGTTGCGCTCTCCGACGAGTATTCGGCGATCGAACTCTACGTGGGCCTGCCGCTGAACATGCGAGGAGAGGACACGGCGTCGACGCAGGACGCCCGGGACTTCGCCGGGGCGCTGGCCGCAGCGTCCGGGCTCCCCGTCCGCCTCGTGGACGAGCGTCTTTCCACCGTCTCCGCACACGCGGCGCTGCGCAGTTCGGGCAGAACCCAGCGTTCGTCGCGTAACATCGTGGACCAGGTCGCCGCGGTCGTCCTGCTCCAGCAAGCGCTCGACGTCGAGAAGAGCACCGGACGACCTCCCGGAACCCCCGTCCCCCAGGAGCCCGCCTGATGCCCGACTCATCGCCCGACGGCGAAGCCGTTCCCCGGTCGCGCCGCGCTGCCCGCGAGGCAGCCGCGCGACAGGCGGCGACGGGGGAGACGCCGACGACGCCGGCTGCTGCCGGGCCCTCAGAGCGTGCGGCTGCTCATGCCGCCCACGCGGCCACCTGGGAATCGCTCATCACCGGCTCAACGCCGGTCGTGGGGACCGCTCCCGGCACGCCCGCACCCACGCCCACGGCGCCGCCCGCATCGGCCGCCGCGGTGGACCAGCCCGCGCCGGGCAGCGGCTTCCAGCCGGTGCCGCTGCGCACGCCGCGTCCGAACACGCAGCCGATCGACGTCGAGCCGCCCGTCGACGACGACGCCTGGATCTTCGCCGCGGCCGGAGTCAGTCCCGCGATGCCGTACAGCCGTGGAGGCGCCGCGCCCGCGGCTGCTCCCGCGACGGCGGTGGCCCCCGCCGCGCCCGCAGCACGAGGGACCACGCCCGTCCGCGACGAGGACGACGGGTCGGCGCCTTCCGGATCGCTCGAAGACCTGTTCAGCGGCTCCGCCTCCACGAACGAGATCGGTCACGCAGCGCCGCCCCCGAACAAGAAGCGCCGGCGGATCGGGGGCTGGATCGCTCTCGGCGTCGTGCTGCTGATCCTCGGCGGGATCGCCGCCGGCGGCCTGTACGTGTGGAACACGTATGAAGACAAGATCCGCGAGGTCATGGGCTGGGAGGAGCCCAAGGACTACGAGGCCGGACTCGCCAACGGCGAGACGTTGGTCACGATCGTCCCGGGCGACACCGGGTTGCCGATCTCGCAGTCGCTGTACGACGCGGAGGTGACCAAGACGCCCGACGCCTTCTACGACTACCTCATCAAGAGCGACCAGAACCCGAACTTCCAGCCGGGCGTCTACAAGCTGCAGAAGAAGATGACCAGCGAGGCCGCCCTCAGTGCCCTCCTGGACCCTGAGAACAAGCAGGAGTTCACCGCCCAGATCCCCGAGGGCTACACGGTCGAGGGCACACTCGAGCGGATCTCGGAGGGCACCGGCATCCCCCTGGAACAGCTCACTGCTGCCGCAGCCGACCCGTCCGCGTACGGGGTTGCCGTCGATCCCGCCGTCGTCGCGGCGGGCGGGCAGCCGCTCGAAGGCTGGCTGTTCCCTGCGACCTACACCTTCGACCCGAGCGTCACCGCCCAGTCGGCCATCCAGACGCTCGTCGACCGCACGAAGCAGTCGCTCGACGCGGCCGGCGTGCCCGAGGAACGGCGCCAGGAGATCCTCACGACCGCCTCGATCATCCAGCGCGAGGCGCGGGCCGGGACCGACATGCAGAAGGTCGCGCGCGTCATCCTCAACCGGCTCGATCCGTCCAATCAGGAGACGTTCGGCAAGCTCCAGATGGACTCCACGGCGCAGTACGGCTACGGCGAGATGCACGACGGCACGGTGAGCTCGTCGGAGGCGGCGCTCAACGACCCCAATCCGTGGAACACCTACGTCCACACGGGACTGCCCGTCGGCCCGATCGCCAACCCGGGCGACGTGGCGATCGACGCGGCGATGCATCCGGCCGAGGGACCCTGGCTCTACTTCGTGACGGTGAACCTCAACACGGGCGAAACGCAGTTCAGCTCGACATACAGCGAGCACCTGAGATACGTCGAGCAGTGGCAGCAGTGGTGCCGCGACAACCCGGACCAGGGGTGCTGAGCCCGCACGCGTCGCGCCTGGAGGTCTGGGGCGACCCCATCGCGCACAGCCGCTCGCCCCAGCTGCACGCCGCGGCGTATGAGGTGCTCGGGCTCGACTGGGCCTACGGTCGCCGCCGGGTCGACGAGGCGTCCTTCGGCGACGAGCTCGCGGGACTGGACGACACCTGGCGCGGCCTCTCGCTCACCATGCCGCTCAAGGGCGTCGCCTTCGCCGCGGCCTCGGCGCACGACCGCCGGGCCGAGCTCACGGGGGCGGTCAACACGCTGCTGCTGGCTCCCGAGGGCGCGCGCGGCTTCAACACCGACGTGGGTGGCATCGTCCGCGCTCTCGCCGATGACGGCGTCACCGACGTCCCACGGGCGCGCATCGTCGGCGCGGGCGCCACCGCGACCTCGGCGCTGGTCGCGCTGTCCGAGCTCGGCGCGCGCGACGTCGACGTGGTCGCCCGCCGACCGGAAGCCGTGGAGTCGCTCGCGGCACTGGGCCGCGAACTCGGCATCTCCGTCGCAGCGACCTCGTTCGCCGCATCCGTCCACGTCGACGTGCCGCTCACGATCGCGACCCTTCCCGGCGACGCACCCGTCACGGACGCCGCCGCCGACGCTCTCGCCGGGGCCGGCGGCTTGCTCCTCGACGTCGTCTACGGGCACTGGCCGACCGCGCTTTCGGCCGCATGGGAACGTGCGGCCGGCACGGCGCGATCGGGACTCGGGATGCTGCTGCACCAGGCCCTGCTGCAGATCCGGATCTTCCGGCACGGCATGCCCGACACCCCGCTCGACCGCGAGGCGGAGGCGCTGGTGGCCATGCGCCGGGTGCTCGAGGAGCCGCCGGCGGCGTAACGGCCTCTCGGGGCGTGGGAGACTGGACGAATGCTCCGCGTGCTCACGGCCGGCGAATCGCACGGCCCCGAACTCGTCGCCGTCATGGAGGGCCTTCCTGCGGGCGTCCCCGTCTCCCGCGCCGCGATCCAGGCGGATCTCGCGCGCCGCAAGCTCGGCTACGGCCGCGGGTCGCGCATGAAGTTCGAAGAGGACGAGCTCACGATCTCGTCCGGCGTCGTGCACGGCACGACTCTCGGCAGCCCCATCGCACTGCGTATCGGCAACACCGAGTGGCCGAAGTGGGTCGAGGTCATGAGCGCCGAGCCCGTCGAGCTCACCGAGAAGTCCCGGGGCCGCGGCGCCGCGCTCACGCGTCCTCGCCCGGGGCACGCCGATCTCGTCGGCATGCAGAAGTACGGCTTCGACGAGGCCCGTCCGATCCTCGAGCGCGCGAGCGCCCGCGAGACCGCGGCTCGCGTCGCTCTCGGCGCGCTCGCACGCGCGTTCTTGGCCGAGCTCGGCATCCGCCTCGTCAGCCACACGCTGTCGATCGGGCCCGTGCAGGTGCCCGAGGGCGCCGCACTGCCGACGCCCGACGACGTCGACGCGCTCGACGCCGATCCGCTGCGCTGTTTCGACGCCGCGACGAGCGCCGCCATGGTCGCCGAGGTCGACGAGGCCCGCAAGGACGGCGACACCCTCGGCGGCATCGTCGAGGTGCTCGCCTATGGGCTCCCGCCCGGGCTCGGCTCGCACGTGCACTGGGATCGCCGCCTCGATGCGAAGCTCGCGCAGGCGCTCATGAGCATCCAGGCGATCAAGGGAGTCGAGGTCGGCGACGGCTTCGAGACCACGCGGCGCCGCGGCTCCGCCGCGCACGACGAACTCTTCGTCGCCGGCGACGGCATCACCCGCTCGAGCGACAAGGCGGGTGGCACCGAGGGCGGCATGTCGACGGGCACCGTGCTGCGCGTGCGGGCCGGGATGAAGCCGATCGCCACGGTGCCGCGGGCTCTGCGCACCGTGGACGTCGCGACCGGCGACACCGCGTCCGCCCACCACCAGCGCTCCGACGTGTGCGCGGTTCCCGCCGCGGGCGTCGTCGCCGAGGCCATGGTCGCGGTCGTGCTCGCCGACGTCGTGCTGGAGAAGTTCGGCGGCGACAGCGTCGCCGAGACGCGCCGAAACCTCGAGGGCTACCTCGCGGCCATCCCCGACGCGCTGCGCAGTGCGGCGGAAAGCGACTCCGGTCTCGGCGACCATGACCGCGCGCTCTGACGCCGTCGTGCTGATCGGTCCGATGGGGGCCGGCAAGACCAGCATCGGCAAGAAGGCTGCGCGCGCACTCCGCGTGCCATTCTTCGACACCGACGCCGCGGTCGTCCGCGACCACGGACCGATCGAGCAGCTGTTCGCCGAATACGGCGAAGCGCACTTCCGCGCCGCCGAACGGGCGGCCGTGGTCGAAGGGCTCGCCACGGGCGGCGTGGTGTCGCTGGGCGGCGGAGCCGTACTCGACCCCGAGACGCGCGCCGACCTCGCCCGGCACCGCGTCGTGTTCCTCACCGTCTCGCCGCGGGTGGTCGCCGGCCGCGTCCGCGACTCGAACCGGCCGCTGCTGCAGGGCGGCGACGATGCGATCGAGCGCTGGACGGCGATCTTCGAAGAGCGCCTGCCGGTCTACGAGGAGCTCGCCGATGTCACCCTCGACACCTCCACCGGTCCGCTGCAGGACGTCGTCGACGCCCTGGTCGCGTGGGTGCGGGGCACCACCGGTGACGAGCAGAAGGAGCAGACGGCATGACGGATGCCACCACCATCACCGTGAGCGGAGACGCGAGCTACGGCATCACCGTGGGCCACGGCATCCTGCCGTCCCTCGGCGACGCGCTCCCGCCCGCCGCACGCAAGGTGCTCGTGATCCACCCGCCGACGCTCGCCGAACAGGCCGGACGGCTGCGCGCACAACTCGTGGGGGACCGCGAGGTTCTGCTCGCCGAGATCCCGGACGCCGAGGCGGGCAAGCGCATCGAAGTGGCCGCGTTCTGCTGGCAGGTGATGGGCAAGGCCGACTTCACCCGCACCGACGCCGTCGTGGGCTTCGGTGGAGGAGCGGTGACCGACCTCGCCGGCTTCGTCGCGGCCACCTGGCTGCGCGGCGTCGAGGTCGTGCAGGTGCCGACCACCGTGCTCGGCATGGTCGACGCCGCCGTCGGCGGCAAGACGGGCGTCAACACCGCCGAGGGCAAGAACCTTGTCGGCGCGTTCTGGGCGCCCCGTGCTGTGATCTGCGACCTCGATCTGCTCGACACGCTGGCGCGCAACGAGCGCGTCGCGGGATACGCCGAGGTCGTCAAGGCCGGCTTCATCTGGGCGCCCGAGATCCTCGAGCTGATCGAGGCCGATCCCGAGGGCGCCGTCGATCCGCAGAGCGCCGCATTCCGCCGCACGATCGAGCTCGCCATCGACATGAAGGCGCGCGTCGTCGGGGAAGACCTCCGCGAAGCGGGCCTGCGCGAGATCCTCAACTACGGCCACACTCTCGGCCACGCCATCGAGCACGCCGAGCGCTACCGCTGGCGCCACGGCGCCGCGATCTCGGTGGGCATGGTGTTCGCCGCCGAGCTGTCGCGCCTGGCCGGCCGGCTCACGGATGCCGCCGCCCAGCGCCACCGCGACATCCTCGAGTCGCTGGGGCTGCCGACGACGTACCGCCCCGGTGCGTGGCCGCAGCTGCTGTCGACCATGCAGCGCGACAAGAAGAGCCGCGGTGGCATGCTGCGTTTCATCGTGCTCGACGACATCGCGAAGCCCACCGTGCTGCAGGCGCCCGACGAGTCGCTGCTGTTCGCGGCGTACCAAGAGGTCGCGGGATGAGCACCAGCGCCGTGCGCCGCATCCGCTCCGACGAGTGGCGGGCGGTGCGCGAGCTGCGGCTCGAGTCGACGAGCGATCCCGACGCGAACATCGCCTTCCTCGAGACGCCCGAGCAGGTCGCGGCGCGCCCGGAGCAGTTCTGGCGCGACCGCGCCGAACTCGCCGCCGAGAGCGAGACCGCCGCGCAGTTCGTGGCCGTGATCGACGACGTCTGGGTCGGAAGCCTCTCCGTGCTCGTCCGTGCCAGCGGGCAGACCGACCATCTCGGCCGTTTCGTCGACGACCGCCGGGCGGATGTCGTCGGGGTCTACGTCAATCCCGCCCATCGCGGCACGGGGGCGATAGACCTCCTGCTCGCCGCTGCCGCAGAGTGGGTCACGACCCTCGGGCTCACCCGGCTCAGCCTCGACGTTCACCGGGAGAACCTCCGCGCCCAGGCGGCGTATCGCCGGGCGGGATTCGTGCCGACGGGGGAGACGTTCACGAGCGTCATCGGTCCTGAGATCGTGATGGCCCGCCCGTTGCCATGAGCGAGACGGTCCCCATCCGATGCATCGGGACGGGGTCTGTGCGGCTCCACGCGCGCTGATATCGTGCGAGCATGACCGCCCCTCGCCGCCTCCTGCTCGTCAACGGCCCCAATCTGAATCTCCTGGGCGGCCGAGAGCCCGAGATCTACGGCACCGCGACCCTGGCCGACGTCGTGCAGGTGGCGACGGATGCTGCCGCCCGGCGCGGCTTCGAGGTGCGGGCCGTGCAGAGCAACCACGAGGGCGTGCTGATCGATGCCATCCACGACGCGCGCAGGGACTGCGCCGGCATCGTCATCAACCCCGGCGGCCTGACCCACACCTCCGTCGTGCTCCGCGACGCCCTCTCCGGCGTGAGCCTGCCGGTGGCCGAGGTGCACATCTCGGACGTGATGGCTCGCGAGGAGTTCCGTCACCACTCCTATGTCGCGGACGTCGCCGTCGTCCATGTGATCGGCGAGGGGGTGCCGGGCTACGCGACCGCCGTGGCGCGTCTCATCGACATCGTCACCGGGCAGGCCGAGGGCTGACGAATCGGCCGGGTACCAGGCATCCCGTAGAATCGAACGTCGGCAGGTCCGACCCTTGAGCTCTTCACGGGGCAGCGATCGCCTCCACGCACTTCAACGAAACGGATCCGTACCCTCATGGCCTCCACCGCAGACATCAAGAACGGCGTCGTCCTCTCGATCGACGGCCAGCTCTGGAACGTCATCGAGTTCCAGCACGTCAAGCCGGGCAAGGGCGGTGCCTTCGTCCGCACGAAGCTGAAGAACGTCGTCTCGGGCAAGGTCGTCGACCGCACCTACAACGCCGGCGCGAAGATCGACATCGAGAACGTGGACCGACGCGACTTCACGTACCTGTACAACGACGGCGACAACTTCGTGTTCATGGACGTCGAGGACTACGACCAGATCAATGTCGGCGCGGCCACGGTCGGCGACGCGGCGCACTTCCTGCTCGAGAACCAGCAGGTGCAGATCGCGCTCAACAACGGCAACCCGCTGTACGTCGAGCTCCCGGCATCCGTCGTCCTCGAGATCACGTACACGGAGCCGGGCCTCCAGGGCGACCGCTCGTCGGCCGGCACCAAGGCCGCGACCGTCGAGACCGGGTACGAGATCCAGGTCCCGCTGTTCGTCGAGACCGGCACCAAGGTGAAGGTCGACACCCGCACGGGCGACTACCTCGGCCGCGTCAACTGACGCCCGGGGCAGCTGACCTATGAGTGCCCGTACGAAGGCGCGCAAGCGCGCCCTCGACATCCTGTTCCAGGCGGACGTGCGCGGCGACGAGCCCGCGACGGTGCTCGCGGCCGAGGCGAAGCGCGCGGCCAGCGAGCCGGCACGTCAGGCCTCGTGGCTCTACGCGCGCGAGATCGTCGACGGCGTGATCGACAACCAGGACGCCATCGACGAGCAGATCACGACGTTCGCGAAGGACTGGACCCTCGCCCGCATGCCCGCGGTCGACCGTGCCGTGCTGCGGATCGGTGCGTGGGAGATCCTCTACAACGACGAGGTGCCCACCGCGGTCGCGATCGACGAGGCGGTCGAGCTGGTCAAGGAGTTCTCGTCCGACGAGTCCGGCCCCTTCGTCCACGGCGTCCTCGCCCGCATCGCCCGCGCGAGCTGATCACGACCGTCCGTCCGGCCGGGTGTCGGCGGGAGCGGGCAGGATGGATGCCGTGACCCCGCCGTCCGCCGGACCCCCGCCGTTCGTCGACCACGGGCACATCCGCCGGTTCGTCGACAGCGGCACCTACGAGCGCGGCGTCGGGTACTTCGCCGACGGCGCCGTCGAACGCCTCGAATGGGACGCGGTCGCCTCCGTCATCGAGGCGGTCGTCGCGGGCAGCGGCGGACGCACGTACCGCTGCCGCGTTCGGCTCGACCCGCAGCGCGCGGACCACCCCATCGCGGCGACGTCGTGCACCTGCCCGGTGCAGTTCGACTGCAAGCACACGGTCGCGACGTTGCTCGCGAGCAATCGCCTCTCCGCCGCCGCCCCGATGCCGGAGAGCGGGTCGTCGTGGCGCGACGTGTTCGCGCCCTCTCCGACGACGCAACGCGCCCGGACGCCGCTCGCCCTCGGCGTCGAGCTCCGTCAGCGCATCCGGCGCGGAGCGTCGACATGGGCGCCGGCGCGCGTCGAGTCCGCGACCCCCCGGGGCCTGCACCAGCACGGCGCCGACGTCCTGGTCGGCCTGCGACCGCTCGAGCGCTCGGTCCGCTCCGACGCCTGGATCAAGGGCGACGTCTCGTGGGACGCCGTGCGCCGGCCGACCACCGCCTTCGACCCCGCGCAGGCGCGCTGGTTCGCGGAGCTGCACAGCATCGGCCGCGACGTCCGCTCGTTCGGCGCCTTCTCCGACGTCTCGGAGTGGCTCACGCTCGACGACATCGAGTCGAGCCTGCTCTGGCCGCACCTCGCGGCCGCCGCGGATCGCGGCATCCCACTCGTTCCGACCAAGCGCAGCACGACCGTCGCCCTCGCGACCTCGGCGACGGTCGTCATACAGGCGCTGCGCACCGGCCGCGGGCTCGAGATCGCGCCCGTCGTCACGATCGACGGCCAGCACGCGGATGCTGCGACCCTGCGCCCGGTCGGGCGCACGGGCGTCTACCGGTTCACTCTCGAGCGCGAGCGCATCGACCTCGTGCTCGCCGCCGTCGCCCTGCCCGACCCCGTCCCCGCGCTCCTCGCGGCGCGCGAAGCGGTCGTGGTGCCCGGCGCCGAGGCCGGGGAGTTCGTCCGCGACCACCTGCCCCGGATCGGCCGCCGTGTCGAGATCGACGCGCCCGGGCTGGACGTCGCCCCGCCGCCACGACCCGAGCTCGTCACCCGCGTGCACTTCGAGCCGAATCACCGCCTGGTCTACACGCTGTCATGGCGCTACGGCGACGGCGACCTCTTCGGATTCGACGCGACCGGCGGCGAGCGTGACGCCGGGGCCGAGACGGCCATCCGCGGTCGCGTCGAGTCGCTGTGGCGCGACCACGCACCGGTCGACCTCGCCTCTGCCGATACGCTGACCGGTCTCGACGCGGCGGAGTTCGCGTCGCGGCTGCTGCCGCTGCTCGAGGCCGACACGGACGTGAGCGTCGAGATCTCGGGGCAGCGCCCGCAGTACCGCGAGCTCGCCGGCGATCCGCGCATCGACATCACCACGGTCGAGACGAACGATCCGGACTGGTTCGATCTCGGCGTCGTCGTGACCATCGACGGCCGCCGCATCCCGTTCGGAACGCTCTTCACAGCGCTCTCGCGCGGCCGCAAGAAGATCCTCCTGAGCGACGGCGCGTACTTCTCGCTGTCGCATCCGTCGCTGCAGCGCCTGCGCGACCTCATCGACGAGGCCGGCGAGCTCGACGAGTGGGAGACCGGGCCTCGCATCAGCCGCTACCAGACCGCTCTCTGGGCGGACTTCGAGGACCTCGCCGACGAGGCGCAGCCGGCGGTGTCCTGGCGCGCGACCGTCGAAGCGCTGCGCGATGCCGGCGGCGTGCCCCCGGCTCCGCTGCCGTCGGGTCTCGACGCCGAGCTGAGGCCTTACCAGCGCGTCGGCTACGACTGGCTCGCCTTCCTCTGGAATCACCGGCTGGGCGGCATCCTCGCCGACGACATGGGACTCGGAAAGACGCTGCAGCTGCTCGCGCTCATCGCCCATGCCCGCGAACACGGCGAGACGCGGCCTTTCCTCGTGGTGGCGCCGACCTCCGTACTATCGACCTGGCGCAACGAGGCGGCCCGGTTCACACCGGACCTGCGGGTCGCCGTCGTCGACGCGACCCGCGCGAAGCGCGGAACGAGGGTGACGGATGCCGCGCCCACCGCCGACATCGTCGTCACGTCGTACACGCTGCTCCGGCTCGACGAGCGCGAGTTCGGTGCGGTGGCGTGGGCGGGACTGATCCTCGACGAGGCGCAGTTCGTGAAGAACAGCCGGACCAAGGCATACCGGGCCGCGCGAGACCTCTCGGCGGACGCGGTGTTCGCCGTCACCGGCACGCCGCTGGAGAACAGCCTCACGGAGCTGTGGGCGCTGCTCTCGCTGACGGCGCCGGGGCTGTTCGCCTCGAGCCGCAGATTCCGCGAGGAGTACGTCGGTCCGATCGAGAAGGGGAAGGTGCCCGAGAACCAGGAGGGCGGCGCGTACCGGGCGGGCCGCCTCGCTCGGCTGAGGCGCCGCATCCGTCCGCTCGTGCTGCGTCGCACGAAGGAGCTCGTGGCCGCGGACCTGCCTGTCAAACAGGAGCAGGAGGTGCGGATCGAACTGGGTGCCGCGCACCGTGCCCTCTACGACACCGTGCTGCAGCGCGAGCGCCAGAAGGTCCTCGGACTCCTCGACGACCTCGACCGCAACCGGTTCATCGTGTTCCGGTCGCTCACGCTGCTGCGCATGCTGAGCCTGGCTCCCGAGCTGGTGGATCCCGCGCATGCGGGCATCGCCCCGAGCAAGCTCGCGGCGCTCTTCGAGCAGCTGGACGAAGCGCTGGCGGAGGGGCACCGCGCGCTCGTATTCAGCCAGTTCACGTCGTTCCTGGGTCTGGTGGCGAAGCAGCTCGAGGCACGCGGCATCCCTTACGCCTACCTCGACGGATCGACGCGCGACCGTGACGCGGCCGTCGCCGCCTTCCGCGGGGGAGAGGCGCCGGTGTTCCTCATCAGCCTCAAGGCCGGCGGGTTCGGACTCACACTGACCGAGGCGGACTACGTGTTCCTGCTCGACCCGTGGTGGAACCCCGCCGCCGAGGCGCAGGCAGTGGACCGCGCTCACCGCATCGGCCAGCACCGCAGCGTCATGGTGTACCGGCTGATCGCGAACGGCACGATCGAGGAGAAGGTCATGGTGCTGCAGCAGCGCAAGGCGCGCCTGTTCCGGTCGGTGATGGACGACGACGCGCTGTTCGGGCAGGTGCTCACCGCCGACGACATCCGCGGCCTGTTCGAGGACTGATCTCGCACCATCCTCGGCACGCCGGATCCGGTTTTGCACGGCGGGCGATCCGGTGCGTCCCGCGAGCCTCACCTAGACTCGTCTGGTTCGACAGGAGGGTACCCCCATGCGCATCACGGGCCTCGGCCACGCCGGAATGTTCATCGAGACGGCGGGAGGCAGCATCCTCTGCGACCCGGTGGTCGGGCCGACCTTCTTCGGGTCGTGGTTCCCGTTCCCCGACAACCGTGCGCTCGACTGGGCGACCTACGGCAAGGCCGACTTCCTCTACATCTCCCACCGCCACCGCGATCACTTCGACCCGGCTCTCATGCGGAAGCACGTGCCGAAGACCATCAAAGTGCTTCTGCCGGACTACCCGACGGACGACCTCGAGCAGGATCTGCGAAAGCTCGGGTACGACAACATCGTCTACACGCAGGCCGGCGTGCCGCTCGAGTTCGGCGAGCTCAAGATCATGGTGACCCCGCTGCGCGCGCCGAGCGACGGACCGATCGGCGACTCGTCGCTGAGCGTCGACGACGGCACGGCGAGCATCCTGAATCAGAACGACTCGCACCCGCTCGACCTCGAGAAGCTGATGTCCTTCTCGAAGCCGGAAGCGTACTTCACGCAGGTGTCGGGCGCGATCTGGTGGCCGATGGTCTACGACCTGCCGCAGGACGCCAAGCAGAACTTCGCGAAGCTCAAGCGGGACGCGCAGAACAAGCGCGCCATGTACTACATCGAGAAGGTCGACGCCGAACACGTCTTCCCCATGGCAGGGCCGCCGATGTTCCTCCGCGAGGAGCTGTTCAAGTACAACGGCTATGGCATCGACGACGACGCGATCTTCACCGACCAGCGCCAGTTCCTCACCCACATGGCAGAGCTGCGGCCCGAACAGAAGGGCTACGAGTTCGTGCCCGGCACGGTGGTGGAGCTGAACGGCGGCGAGATCTCCGTGACGCAGACGCTGTACACCCCGGCCGAGATCGACCGAGTCTTCGACGACAAGTGGGCCTACCTCGCCGAGCAGCGCGATTCGCGCCAGGGCGAGGTGCGCGCCGAGGAGGCGACGCGCGCCGCGGTGCTGCCGCCGGACGAGATGCTCGCCGCGATCAAGGAATGGTGGGAGCCGCTGCTGCGCCGCGCCCGCACCATCCGCAACGGTGTGGGCGGGGTGGTGCGCTTCCGCATCGGCGAGCTCGACATGGTCGTGGACTTCCCGAAGGCCAAGGTGCGCGAGTACGCCGAGGGCGACGAGTGCATCTACTGGTACACGATCCCCGCCGACCTGGTGTCGACCAACATCGCCGACCACGAGATCGACTGGTCGAACTCGATCTTCCTCTCGATGCAATTCGAGGTGGGGCGCAGCGGCAAGTTCAACGAGTTCCTCACCACATTCCTCAAGTGCCTGTCTCGTGATCGCATCGAGTACGTCGAGAACTGGTACGCCGAGCAGACCGACCAGACCGAGGATGCGCAGCTCGGCGAGTGGATCGTGCAGCGCCGCTGCCCGCACCTGCGAGCCGATCTCACCAAGACGGGCAAGATCGAAGACGGTGTCCTCACGTGCTCGTTGCACGACTGGAAGTGGGACCTCGCGAGCGGCAGGTGCCTGACGAGCCAGGGACACCCGATCCGGGCTTCGCAGGTCGAGGACGACCTCTACCGCGCCGCGACGAGCCCCGCGGCCTGAGAGCCTGTGTTGTAGATCCTCCACAACAGGCGGCGGTCGGCTGTCGGCTTTTGTGTGAGGTCGGTGCCGATCTGCGCTGGTTCGTATCACCTCGCGACCCTTTCGTGTCCTGATCACCGTGCCCGCGATCGCGGGCTTCAGAACCCGAAGGAGTCACGCCATGACCACCGTTCCCATCCACGGCGCCGGCGGCGTCGTTCCCGTCTCCACCGGTCGTCCGAACCCGTTCACCGCCCTTCTCACGTGGGAGGCACGTGCCGAAGCGGCCGTGAAGACGTGGCTGCAGCGCTGGAGCATCCCCGCACTGCGGGTGGCGCTCGGCGCCGTCTTCCTCGTCTTCGGCGCCCTGAAGTTCTTCCCGGGCGTGAGCCCCGTCGAGGAGCTCGTCAGTCGCACGTGGGAGAAGCTCACCTTCGGACTCGTCAGCGGGCAGGCGGCTCTCGTCGCCACAGCCGTCATCGAGGTGGCCGCGGGTGCGCTGCTCGTCGCCGGCGGCGTGTTCGCCCGCGCCGGCCTCGTCGTGCTCGCGCTCGCGTTCGTCGGCATCCTGTCGCCGATCGTGCTGCTGCCCGCCGAGGTCTTCGGCCCGGTCGGCCCGACTCTCACCGGGCAGTACATCTTCAAGAACGTGGTGCTGATCGCCGCATCGCTCGTCGTGGCCTCGCGCGTGCTGCGCGGACCCGCGCGCCGCTGACCCGTCACACAGGGGGGCCGGTCCGGGTTCGGGGCCGGCCCCCACCGTGTCGTAGACTGGTCGGCGATCACAGCAACCTTTAACACCGTCCTGTGAGGCGGAGAAGGGAGCGGCGGATGAGCACGCGCACCGTGCTCCACGAGGCCGACATCGCCCGGGCCCTGACTCGGATCTCCCACGAGATCCTCGAGTCCAACAGGGGCCCCGAAGGACTCGTCCTCCTCGGAATCCCCACTCGCGGCGTCACACTCGCCCATCGCGTCGGTGCGCTCGTCGCCCAGTTCGGCGGCGCCCCCGTCCCGGTGGGATCCCTCGACGTCACGATGTACCGCGACGACCTGCACCGCAATCCGACCCGCGCGCCGCAGCCGACGCAGATCCCGGCCGGCGGCATCGACGGCAAGGTCGTCGTCCTGGTGGACGATGTGCTCTTCTCGGGGCGCAGCATCCGTGCGGCTCTCGATGCCCTCCAAGACATCGGCCGTCCCGCAGCGGTGCGTCTGGCGACCCTCGTCGATCGCGGCCACCGCGAGCTGCCCATCCGGCCCGACTTCGTCGGCAAGAACCTGCCGAGCTCCCGCGAGGAGCGCGTGAATGTGCGTCTCGCGGAGACCGACGGCGTCGAGGAGGTGACGATCGAGTCATGAGGCACCTGCTCGACACCCAGACCCTCGCCCGCGAGGATGCGCTGCGCATCCTCGACGTCGCGGAGGACATGGCCGCCACGCAGCAGCGCGAGGTCAAGAAGCTTCCCACGCTCCGCGGCAAGACCGTCGTGAACCTCTTCTTCGAGGATTCGACGCGCACCCGGATCTCGTTCGAGGCGGCCGCGAAGCGGCTTTCGGCGGACGTCATCAACTTCTCGGCGAAAGGGTCCAGCGTCTCGAAGGGGGAGTCGCTCCAGGACACTGCGCAGACCCTGCAGGCGATGGGGGCGGACGCCGTCGTCATCCGCCATGGCGCGTCGGGAGCGCCGCGCACCCTCGCGACCAGCGGGTGGATCAGCGCGGGGGTCGTGAACGCCGGCGACGGCACGCACGAGCACCCGACGCAGGCCCTGCTCGACGCGTTCACCATCCGCAAGCGCCGGTTCGGTGGCGAGAGCCGCGGCCGCGATCTCGCCGGGGTGAAGGTCACCATCGTGGGGGACGTGCTCCACTCGCGCGTCGCACGCTCGAACGTGTGGCTGCTGAACACCCTCGGCGCGAGCGTCACCCTGGTGTCGCCGCCCACGCTCGTACCCCAGGACATGACGAACTGGCCGGTCAAGGTGCGGTACGACCTCGACGAGGCGATCACGGAGGGCCCCGACGCGCTCATGATGCTGCGCATTCAGCTGGAGCGCATGAACGCGGCGTATTTCCCGACTGAACGGGAGTATTCGCGCCGCTGGGGCCTGGATGCCCGCCGACTTCAGGCACTCGGAGCCGATAGCATTGTCATGCACCCCGGACCCATGAACCGGGGTCTGGAGATCTCCGCAGAAGCCGCTGACTCGCCACGCTCGACCGTGCTCGAGCAGGTCGCCAACGGCGTCTCGGTGCGCATGGCGGCGCTCTACCTGCTGCTGGCGGGCGCGGAGCGCACCCCGGCCGAGACCACGTCCACCGCGCATGCCCCTGCCCCGGACGGCACAGCGAAGGAGAACACCCGATGAGCGAGACCCTACTCTTCCGCGGAGCGCTGGTCGAAGGATCGACGGCCGCCGACGTGCTCGTCGAGGACGGCGTCATCACCGCCATCGGGCCCGGCGTCAGCCGTGCCGGCGCAAGCGAGATCGACGTCGACGGCCTGGTGCTGCTGCCCGGCCTGGTCGACCTCCACACGCACCTGCGCGAGCCGGGGTATGAGGCATCCGAGACGATCCTCACCGGTTCGCGCGCCGCCGCGGCCGGCGGGTACACCGCCGTGTTCGCGATGCCCAACACGTCGCCTGTCGCCGACACCGCCGGTGTCGTCGAGCAGGAGCTCGCCCTCGGCGAGGCCGCCGGTTACGTCACCGTGCAGCCGATCGGCGCCGTCACGGTGGGCCAGAAAGGCGAGCGGCTCGCCGAGCTCGGCGCCATGGCCGACTCGCGAGCCCGCGTGCGCGTCTTCAGCGACGACGGCTTCTGCGTGTGGGACCCGCTCATCATGCGGCGCGCACTCGAGTACGTGAAGGCGTTCGACGGCGTCATCGCGCAGCATGCGCAGGACCCGCGTCTCACCGAGGGGGCGCAGATGAACGAGGGCTCGGTGTCGGCCGAGCTCGGTCTGGCCGGCTGGCCCGCCGTCGCCGAGGAGTCGATCATCGCCCGCGATGTGCTGCTCGCCGAGCACGTCGGCTCGCGCCTGCACGTGTGCCACCTCTCGACGGCCGGGTCGGTCGAGATCATCCGCTGGGGCAAGCGCCGCGGTGTGAACGTGACAGCGGAAGTCACGCCGCACCACCTGCTCCTCACCGACGAGCTGGTGCGCGACTACGACGCGCGCTTCAAGGTGAATCCGCCGCTGCGCCGCGAAGAGGACGTGCTCGCCGTTCGCGAGGGTCTCGCCGACGGCACGATCGACATCGTCGCCACCGACCACGCGCCCCACCCCGCCGAGGCGAAGGCGTGCGAGTGGCACGCGGCCGCCAACGGCATGGTCGGGCTCGAGAGCGCCCTGCGCGTCGTTCAGCAGTCGATGGTCGACACCGGCCTCATCACGTGGGGCGATGTCGCGCGCATCATGTCGCGCGAGCCCGCCCGCATCGGTCGGCTCACCGGTCACGGCACCCCGCTCACCGAGGGACAGCCGGCGTCCCTCGCGTTCTACGACCCGTCGCCGCGCCGCACGTTCACGACGGACGACCTGCACGGCCGGAGTGTGAACTCGCCGTACCTCGGCCGTGAGCTGCCGGGCGACGTCCGCTGGACCCTGCACCAGGGCACCGTCACGGTCGCCGACGGCGCTCTCCTCGACACGCCGGGGGTGCGCGCATGACCCGCGAGGCCGCACTCGGCGTCATGGTCGCGGTCACCATCGCGCTGCTCGGCGTGCTGGTGTGGGCCTGGTGGCGACGAACGCGGCGCGACGCCGCGCTGGTCGCGCCTGTCGGCGAGATCCCCGCGGGCGCCGCGACCCTCGCGGCATTCCCGACGCTCTACGTCGCGACCACGCGTCACGGCGAGCCGCTCGAGCGCCTCGCCATCGGCGGCCTCGCCTTCCGCTCGCGCTCCGACGTGACCGTGACCGACGCGGGCCTCGCGCTCGACCTCACCGGCAAGCCGCGCGTGTTCCTCGCGGTCGACCGCATCGAGGACGTCGCACAGGCGACGGTCGCGATCGACCGCGTCGTCGAGCCCGACGGCCTGGTGCGCCTCGCCTGGCGCCTCGACGACGGCACGGTCGTCGACTCCTATCTCCGACCCCAGGATGCCTCTGCCCGCGCCCTCGCGGACGCGGTGGCGGACATCCTTCCCCCGACCCAGACGGGAACCGACGCATGACCTCCCTGTTCCAGACCGACCCGGCCGTCCTCGTGCTCGAGGACGGGACACGCCACGTCGGGCGCGCCTACGGCGCCCTCGGCACCACCATCGGCGAGGTGGTCTTCGCCACCGGCATGACCGGCTATCAGGAGACCCTCACCGACCCGTCGTACGCCGGCCAGATCGTGCTGCAGACGGCGCCCCACATCGGCAACACCGGCATGAACGACGAGGACCCCGAGTCGCGACGCATCTGGGTGTCGGGCTACATCGTGCGCGACCCCTCCCGCGTGGTGTCCAACTGGCGCGCCGACGAGTCCCTCGACGACGCGCTGGTGAACGACGGGGTCATCGGCATCAGCGGCATCGACACCCGCGCGGTCACGCGCCACATCCGCTCCGCGGGCAGCATGCGCGGGGCGATCTTCTCCGGCGAGGCGGCGCGGATCGATCCCGAAGAGCAGCTGCGCCTCGTCCGCGAGGCGCCCGAGATGGCCGGGCAGAACCTCTCCGCGCAGGTGTCGGTGGCGGCGGCCGAGGTCACCCCGGCGAAGGGCGAGCGCATCGGCAATCTCGCGGTGCTCGATCTCGGCGTGAAGCAGGCCACGGTCGACAACCTGGCCGCCCGCGGCTTCGACGTGCACGTGCTCCCGCAGGACGTCACCATCGACGGCATCCGCGCGATCGAGCCGGTCGCGGTGTTCTACTCGAACGGCCCCGGCGACCCGGCGGCGTCGGGCGACCACGTCGAGCTGCTGCGGGACGTGCTCGACGACGGCCTGCCGTTCTTCGGCATCTGCTTCGGCAACCAGCTCCTGGGCCGCGCCCTCGGCCTCGGCACCTACAAGCTGCCGTTCGGCCACCGCGGCATCAACCAGCCCGTGCTCGACAAGGCGACCGGCCGCGTCGAGATCACGGCGCACAACCACGGCTTCGCCGTCGACGCGCCCGTCGAGGGACAGTTCGACAGCCCTCACGGCTACGGCAAGGTCGAGGTCAGCCACGTCGGCCTCAACGACCAGGTGGTCGAGGGACTGCGAGCTCTCGACATCCCGGCCTTCTCGGTGCAGTACCACCCGGAGGCGGCAGCCGGACCCCACGACGCCAACTACCTGTTCGACCGCTTCCGCGACCTCGTCGTCGCGAACCTCTCGCGTTTCGACTCGCACGCTCGCTCAACGACCGGAAAGCCCACCGATGCCTAAGCGTTCTGACATCAACTCCGTCCTCGTCATCGGATCCGGCCCGATCGTCATCGGCCAGGCGTGCGAGTTCGACTATTCGGGCACGCAGGCCTGCCGCGTGCTCCGCGAGGAGGGCGTGCGCGTCATCCTGGTCAACTCCAACCCGGCGACGATCATGACCGACCCGGACTTCGCCGACGCGACCTACATCGAGCCCATCAACTGGCGCGTGATCGAGACGATCATCGCGAAGGAGAAGCCCGACGCGATCCTGCCGACCCTCGGCGGGCAGACCGCCCTCAACGCGGCGATCGACCTGCACAAGAACGGCATCCTGGAGAAGTACGGCGTCGAGCTCATCGGCGCCGACTTCGAGGCGATCAACAAGGGCGAGGACCGCCAGATCTTCAAGGAGCTGGTGATCGCGGCGGGCGCCGATGTCGCTGCATCCGTCATCTGCCACACCATGGACGAACTGCTCGCGGGCGCCGAGAAGCTCGGCTACCCGCTCGTCGTGCGCCCGTCGTTCACGATGGGCGGCCTCGGCTCGGGATTCGCGTACGACGAGGAGGACCTCCGCCGCATCGGCGGCGCGGGCCTCCACGACTCGCCGACGAACGAGGTGCTGCTCGAGGAGTCGATCCTCGGGTGGAAGGAGTACGAGCTCGAGCTCATGCGCGACACCGCCGACAACACGGTCGTCGTCTGCTCGATCGAGAACGTCGACCCGGTGGGCGTCCACACCGGCGACTCCATCACGGTCGCCCCGGCCCTCACGCTGACCGACCGCGAGTACCAGAAGCTGCGCGACATCGGCATCGACATCATCCGCGCCGTGGGCGTCGACACGGGCGGGTGCAACATCCAGTTCGCCGTCGACCCGACCAACGGCCGCATCATCGTCATCGAGATGAACCCCCGCGTGTCGCGCTCGTCCGCGCTCGCCTCGAAGGCGACCGGATTCCCGATCGCGAAGATCGCCGCGAAGCTCGCGATCGGCTACCGCCTCGACGAGATCCCGAACGACATCACGAAGGTGACCCCGGCGAGCTTCGAGCCGACGCTCGACTACGTCGTCGTCAAGGTGCCGCGCTTCAACTTCGAGAAGTTTCCTGCCGCCGACACGACGCTCACCACCACCATGAAGTCGGTGGGCGAGGCGATGGCGATCGGCCGCAACTACGCGACCGCGCTGCAGAAGGCACTGCGCTCGCTCGAGAAGCGCGGCTCGAGCTTCCACTGGAACGACGAGCCCCGTTCTGTGGAGGAGCTCCTCGAGATCGCGAAGACCCCGACCGACGGCCGCATCGTCGTGCTGCAGCAGGCGCTGCGCAAGGGCGCCACCGTCGAGCAGGCTTTCGAGGCCACCAAGATCGACCCATGGTTCCTCGACCAGATCGTGCTCATCAACGAGGTCGCCGAGTTCGTCGCGCAGGCGGGGGAGTTGGATGCCGCCACCCTCCGCATCGCGAAGGAGCACGGCTTCAGCGACGCCCAGGTCGCGCAGCTGCGCGGTGACAGCGAGACCCAGGTGCGCGGCATCCGTCACGGTCTCGGCATCCGTCCCGTGTACAAGACCGTCGACACGTGCGCGGGGGAGTTCCCCGCGCTCACGCCCTACCACTACTCGAGCTACGACTTCGAGACCGAGGTGACGCCGTCGGAGCGCACCAAGGTCGTCATCATCGGCTCGGGCCCGAACCGCATCGGCCAGGGCGTCGAGTTCGATTACTCGTGCGTGCACGCCTCGTTCGCCCTGTCGGACGCGGGCTACGAGACCGTCATGGTCAACTGCAACCCCGAGACCGTGTCGACCGACTACGACACGTCCGACCGCCTGTACTTCGAACCGTTGACCCTCGAGGACGTCCTCGAGGTGCTGCACGCCGAGTCCCAGTCGGGGAAGATCCTCGGCGTCATCTGCCAGCTCGGCGGTCAGACGCCGCTCGGCCTCGCGAAGGGCATCGAGGAGGCCGGCTACACGATCCTCGGCACCAAGCCCGCCGCGATCGACCTCGCCGAGGAGCGCGAGCTCTTCTCGCGCCTGCTCGACGACGCCGGACTCGTCGCGCCGCGCAACGGCACCGCGATCGACGTCGACGGAGCGGTCGCGGTCGCCGAGGAGATCGGCTACCCGGTGCTGGTGCGCCCGAGCTTCGTGCTCGGCGGCCGCGGCATGGAGATCGTCTACTCGACCGAGGCGCTGCGCGACTACTTCATCCGCGTCGCGGGCGAGGCGATCATCGGCCCGGGGCTCCCGCTGCTCGTCGACCGCTTCCTCGACGACGCGATCGAGCTCGACGTGGACGCGCTGTACGACGGCGAGGAGCTCTACATCGGCGGCGTCATGGAGCACCTCGAGGAGGCCGGCATCCACTCCGGCGACTCGTCGTGCACGCTGCCGCCCGTGAGCCTCGGGCGGACCGACATCGACCGCGTCCGCGAGGCCACGCGCGCCATCGCCGAGCGTGTCGGGGTGCGGGGCCTGCTCAACGTCCAGTTCGCGATCTCGGCGGGCGTGCTCTACGTCATCGAGGCGAACCCTCGCGCGAGCCGCACCGTGCCCTTCGTGTCGAAGGCGCTCGGCATCCCGCTCGCCAAGGCCGCGTCGCGCATCATGGCCGGCGCCGCGATCGCCGAACTGAAGGCCGAGGGGCTGCTGCCCGAGCAGGACGGCTCGCGCGTCCCGCTCGACGCCCCCGTCGCCGTCAAGGAGGCCGTTCTGCCCTTCAAGCGGTTCCGCACGCGCGACGGTCAGACCGTCGACTCCGTGCTCGGCCCCGAGATGCGCTCGACCGGCGAGGTCATGGGCATCGACCGCGACTTCCCGACCGCGTTCGCGAAGTCGCAGGAGGCCGCGTACGGCGGCATGCCGCAGTCGGGCACCGTGTTCATCTCGGTCGCCGACAGCGACAAGCGCGCCGTGATCCTCCCCGCCCACCGGCTGCAGGAGCTCGGCTTCGATCTGGTCGCGACCGAAGGGACCGCCGAGATCCTCGCCCGAAACGGGATCGACGTGCGCGTGGTCGAGAAGTACTCGGAGACGCTGGAGTCGGGCGGCACCAACATCGTCGATCTGATCAACGCCGGCGACATCGACATCGTCGTGAACACGCCGTCAGGTGGCGCGACTCGCGCCGACGGCTACGAGATCCGCGCCGCGGCCGTGGCCGGCGACAAGGCGCTGTTCACCACGATGGCGGTGCTCGGCGCCGCGGTGAGCGCGCTGCCGGTGCTGCGCGAAGGCTTCCACGTGAAGAGCCTCCAGGAGTACGCCGCCGATCGACAGGGAGCTGCATGACCTCATTCGGAGAACGCGTCCGCGCCGCCATGGCGGCGCACGGGCAGCTGTGCGTCGGCATCGATCCGCACGCGCACCTGCTGGCCGAGTGGGGGCTGGATGCCTCGGCCGCCGGGGTGCGCGAGTTCGGCCTGCGCGTGGTCGAGGCCGCCGCAGGCCGGGTCGCCGTCGTCAAGCCGCAGGTCTCGTTCTTCGAGGTCCACGGCTCGGCCGGCTTCGCCGCCCTCGAGGACGTCCTCGCGGCGGCGCGCGACGCGGGACTCCTCGTGATCGCGGACGCCAAGCGCGGCGACATCGGCACCACGATGGACGCGTACGCGCAGGCCTGGCTCACACCCGGCTCGCCGCTCGAGGCCGACGCTCTCACGGTGAGCCCGTTCCTCGGCGTGGGTGCGCTCGACGGGACGTTCGACGTCGCGCTGCGCAACGGCAAGGGCGTGTTCGTGCTCGCCGCGACGAGCAACCCCGAGGCGCAGGGGCCGCAGCGCGCGCACCACGCCGACGGTGCGACGGTCTCCGCCGGCATCGTCCGCGAGGTCTCCGAACGCAACACCCGCGCGACGCCCGCCGGCGAGTGGGGGAGCCTCGGCTTCGTGATCGGCGGCACCGTCGACTGGTCGGACGCCGGCCTTCGGTCCTTCGCGCCGGTGACGCCCATCCTCGGGCCGGGCTTCGGTCATCAGGGGGCGAATCCGAACGACCTCGGTGCGCGCTTCGGCGTCCTGCAGGAAGCGGTGGTAGCGTCTGAGAGCCGCAGCATCCTGGCTGCCGGACCCGACCGGCTCGCCGCGCGCATATCCGAGCGCGCCCTTCTCTACCGTGGTGGTTGAAATGCCCGATTCGCGCACCCGACCCGTTGGGGCCTCGCCCCAAACCCCCGGCGCGCAAGCGCGACCCGATCAGGAAACCCCTGATGGCGCTCCACCCTCCACCTCCGGCGCGCCAGGGAGGCCCCCCGAGGTCGACCGCGTCGCCGCCTCGCGCCGTGCCGTCGCCGCCCGCCGCGAACGCGCCGCCCTGAAGAAGGATGTCGCGATGCGGGTGATCACGCCGCAGGAGCTCCTGCGGCGGGCCCTCGCCGAGCCCACGTCGCCTGCGGGCGCGATGCGCGTTCCGGAGTTCCTCACCGCGATCCCCGCGATCGGCGAGGGCAAGCGCGACCGCATCCTGCACGACCTCGAGATCTCGCCCGTCAAGCGCCTCGGCGGGCTGGGCTCGCGCCAGCGCGAGGACCTGCGCCAGTTCCTCGACAGCCGGTGGCCCGAGTCCGAGCCCCGCGCCGGCCGCAGCCGGCTCGTCGTGCTGGCCGGTCCCACCGCCGTGGGCAAGGGCACCGTGGCCGCGTACATCAAGGACCACCACCCCGAGATCCTGCTGTCGGTGTCGGCCACGACGCGGGCGCCGCGCCCGGGCGAGGTCGACGGCGAGCACTACTTCTTCGTCGACGACGCCGAGTTCGACCGCATGATCGCCGACGGCGAACTGCTCGAACACGCGACCGTCCACAACGCGTATCGCTACGGCACACCGCGCGGCCCGATCGAGAACGCCCTCGCCGAAGGGCGCACGGTGCTCCTCGAGATCGACCTCCAGGGCGCGCGCCAGGTGCGCGAGGCGGATCCGTCGGCCACCCTCGTGTTCCTCCTGCCGCCGAGCTGGGACGAGCTCGTGCAGCGCCTCGTCGGCCGTGGCACGGAGGACGCCGCAGAGCGCGCCCGGCGCCTGCGCACCGCGAAGACCGAGTTGGCCTCGCAAGGCGAGTTCGACTACCGCGTCGTGAACGACGACGTCGCCCATGCTGCCGACGAGGTCGCCCGTCTCGCGCGCTGAGGGCGTCCCGTCACGTAGAATGGTGGGATGCCTCGGCACCCCGAGGCTCCGCAGACTCTCTTTTCCATCCGATCCAGGAGGTTTCGCCATGGCCGGAACGAACCAGGGCATCATCGAGCCCCCCATCGACAGCCTGCTCGAGAAGGTCGACTCGAAGTATCAGCTCGTGATCTTCGCGTCCAAGCGCGCGCGCCAGATCAACGACTACTACTCCGACCTCCACGAGGGCAACCTGTTCGACAACGTCGGCCCGCTCGTCGACTCGACCGTCGAGGACAAGCCGCTCACCATCGCGATGCACGAGATCCACGAGGACAAGCTGCGCCTGCGTCGCGCGGAGTAATCCGTCACATCCTCGATGCCCCCGAAGACGGCTGTGTCCGTCGTCGGGGGCATACTGGTGTCCGCCTCTCGGCGCCCGGACATCACGACGACCGGAGCCACGACAACTGGAGTACCGATGACCGACCTGCGTCTGTTCACATCCGAATCCGTCACCGAGGGTCACCCCGACAAGATCTGCGACCAGATCTCGGATTCGATCCTGGACGCGATCCTGGACGCCGACCCGAACGGGCGCGTGGCCGTCGAGACGCTCGTCACCACCGGTCTCGTCCACGTCGCCGGCGAGGTCTCGACCTCCGCGTACGTCGAGATCCCGGCGATCGTCCGCAACGTCGTCAACCGCATCGGCTACACCTCCAGCGAGACCGGATTCGACGGCGACTCGTGCGGCGTGAGCGTCTCGATCGGCGCGCAGTCCTCCGACATCGCCGCCGGTGTCGACAAGGCGTTCGAGCGCCGCGAGGACGGCTCCGAAGATCCGCACGACCTTCAGGGCGCCGGCGACCAGGGCATCATGTTCGGCTACGCGACGACCGAGACGCCGCAACTCATGCCGATGGCCGCGTGGACGGCGCACCGCATGGCCGAGCGCCTCGCCGAGGTGCGCCGCTCCGGCGCGCTGCCGTTCCTGCGACCCGACGGCAAGACCCAGGTCACGCTCGGCTACGACGGCGTGATGCCCAAGACCGTCGAGTCCATCGTCCTGTCGACCCAGCACCACCCCGACATCTCGCAGAAGGCGCTGCGCGCCGCCGTGCGTGCCGAGGTCATCGATCCCGTGCTCGAGGCGACCGGTCTCGAGCTGCCGGACGTGGAGTACTACATCAACCCGGCCGGTCCGTTCGTCATCGGCGGCCCCAAGGGCGACGCCGGCCTCACCGGCCGCAAGATCATCATCGACACGTACGGCGGCGCGTCGCGCCACGGCGGCGGCGCGTTCAGCGGCAAAGACCCGTCGAAGGTGGACCGCTCGGCCGCCTACGCCATGCGATGGGTCGCCAAGAACGCCGTCGCCGCAGGCCTCGCGGACCGTCTCGAGGTGCAGGTCGCGTATGCCATCGGCAAGGCGAAGCCCGTCGGGCTCTATGTCGAGACGTTCGGCACCGGCCGCGTGGCCGACGACGCGATCACCCAGGCGATCCTCGACGTGTTCGACCTGCGCCCGAAGGCGATCATCGACCAGCTCGACCTCCTGCGGCCGATCTACGCGCAGACCGCGGCGTACGGCCACTTCGGCCGTGAGCTTGCCGACTTCACGTGGGAGCGCACCGACCGCGCCGACGCGTTGCGCGCGGCAGCCGGGCTCTGACGCCGCCGCGTGACCGCGGTGCACGACGACGAACCCGGCTCCGGCGATCGGTCGCGGCGCCCCCGCCGGGTCGCACGCGTGCTGATCGACTCGCCGCTGCCGCAGCTCGACCGTCTGTTCGACTACGCGATCCCCGAAGAGCTCGCCCCCGACGCCGTGCCCGGCGTGCGCGTGCGTGTGCCCCTGCGCAGCGCCGGGCGGATGGTCGACGCGCTCCTCGTCGAGGTGGGGGAGCCGAATGCCTCCGACCGCCCGCTCTCGCAGCTCGAGGCCGTCGTGTCGCCGGTGCCGGTGCTCACGCCGCCGCTGTACGCGCTGGCCCGCCGCGCCGCCGACCGGGCCGCCGGGTCGGCGGGCGACGTCCTGCGCCTCGCGATCCCGAAGCGCATGGTGCGTGCCGAGAAGGCGTGGCTCGCCAGCGACCCGCCGGCGCGCCCGGTGATCCACGACGCGGATCGTGCGTGGGCCGACGGCGTCCTGGCCGTCTATCCGGGCCTCGCCGACGCCCTCGACCGCGGCGAACGCCTCGCGCTGGACGCGCCGCCCGTACCCGCGACGCTCGACGACGGCACCGTCGTCGGGTCCTGGGCGATCCTCCTCGCCGCGGCCGCGACGCACACCATCGCGGCGGGGCGCAGCGCCCTGATCGCCGTGCCGGATCACCGCGACCGTGCGCAGCTCGAAGCCGCGCTGGCTGCCCGCATCCCGGCCGATGCGCTGGTCCGCGACGACGCGAAGCAGAGCGGCCCGATCCGGTACGCCGCGTTCCTGCGCACCCTCGCCGAGGCCCCGTGCGTCGTGATCGGCAATCGCTCGACGGTGTACGCGCCCGTGTCCGACCTCGGACTGGTCGCGCTGTGGGACGACGGCGACCCGCTGCTGGCCGAACCGCTCAGCCCCGGCGTCCACGCCCGCGACGCCGCACTGCTCCGGCAGGAGCTGCACGGCGGGGCCCTCGTGTTCGCGGGGCACACCCGCACCACCGACGTCGAGCGCCTTGTGGCCGTGGGCTGGGTGCACGACCTGCCCGCGGCACGGCGCGTGAGCCCACGCGTCGTGCTGAGCGCGAACCGTGAGGGGGAGTCGCGTGCCGCGCGGGTGCCGTCGTCGGCGTTCGCCGCCGCGCGCGAGGCGCTCACCCTCGGGCCCGTCCTGGTGCAGGTCGCGCGCCCGGGGTACGCCCCCGTGCTCGTGTGCGCGACCTGCCGCCACCCCGCGCGCTGCGCGCATTGCGGCGGGGCGCTCCACGCGGCCCGCCAGGGCGCCGTGCCCACCTGCGCGTGGTGCGGCCGCGCGGCGAACGCGTGGGCGTGCCCCGAGTGCCGCTCGACACTGCTCCGCATGGCCTCGTCCGGCAGCGAGCGCACCGCCGACGAACTCGGGCGCGCCTTCCCGGGCACGCGCGTGATCGTCGCCGACGGCGATCACCCGGTGACCGAGGTCGATGCTCGCCCCGCGCTCGTGGTCGCGACACGCGGCGCCGAGCCGCTCGCCACAGGCGGGTATCGCGCGGTGATCCTGCTGGACGGGGATCGGATGCTGATGGCCGACGACCTGCGCATCGGCGAGTCGTGTCTGCGCTGGTGGTCGAATGCGGCGGCCCTGGCCGCTCCCGGTGCCCCCGTGCACCTCGTCGGCGTCGGTGGAGAGGTCGCGCGCGCTCTCGCGACATGGACGCAGGCCGCGTACGCGCGCGCCGAGCTCGCCGACCGTGCCCCGCTGCGCATGCCGCCGACCGTCCGCGTGGCGTCCCTCGACGGCCCGCGTCGCGCGGTCGAGAACGCCGTCGCCGCGTTGCGCACCGCCGTCCCCGAGCTGGACGGCGACGCCGTGCTCGGCCCGATCGCACAGGAGGAGTCGGTCCGCGCTCTGGTGCGGTTCGACTACAGCCTCGGCTCCCGCGTGACCGAGAGCCTGCGCGCGTCGGTGGTGAGTCAGGCGATGAAGGGACGCCGCCCCGCGAAGGGTCGCACAGCCGGACCCGCCCATACACTGAAGGTTCGGGTCGACGTGCCCGATCTCGATCTCTGACCCTCGACCTCCAGGAACGTCATGCGTCTCGTCTTCGCCGGCACACCGGCGCCGGCTGTGCCGTCGCTGCGCCGGCTCGCGGCATCCGCTCACGACATCGCCGCGGTGATCACCCGCCAGGACGCCCCCTTCGGGCGCAAGCGGGTGCTGACGCCGTCGCCCGTCGCGGCTGCCGCCGAGGAGCTCGGGCTGGCGGTGATCCGCGCGGACCGGCTCGATGCCGCCGTCACGGCCGAGATCGCTGCCCTCGAACCCGACCTCGGCGTGATCGTCGCCTACGGCGGACTCGTGCGCGAGCCGCTCCTGTCGACGCCTGCCCACGGCTGGATCAACCTGCACTTCTCGCTGCTGCCCCGCTGGCGCGGCGCCGCGCCGGTGCAGCACGCGCTCATCGCCGGCGACGCTCGCACCGGGGCAAGCGTCTTCCAGCTCGTGCCCGAACTCGACGCGGGCGACGTGTTCGGCGAGCTCGCCGTCGACGTCCCGGCCGACGCCACCGCGGGCGATCTCCTCGCCGCGCTGGCCGACGACGGCGCGGGACTGCTCTGCGACGTCGTCGATTCGATCGCCGCCGGCACCGCCGTCGCGCGCACCCAGCAGGGAGAGACCACGTACGCGTCGAAGCTCGGCGACGCCGACGGCCGCATCCGCTGGGACGAGCCGGCCGGGGCTGTGCTCGACCGCATCCGCGGCGTCACGCCCGAGCCTGGCGCGCACACCACCATCGACGGGGCCCGGTTCAAGATTCTCGCCGTCGCGACCGCTCCCGGCGACGCTCCTTCGCTCGCGCCGGGAGCGCTCGCGCTGCACGGCAAGCATGTCATCGTCGGGACCGCATCCTCACCGATCGTGCTCGCGACCGTCCAGCCCGCCGGCAAGGGCGCGATGCGCGCGGCCGACTGGTGGCGAGGGCTCCGCGAGGCGACCCCGGTGGCGGGATCGTGAGCCGCACAGTCGCGGCGCGCCGCGTCGCGTACGACACCCTCCGGGCCGTCCACGAGTCGGACGCGTACGCCAACCTGCTGCTGCCGACGGCGATCTCCCGCGCCGGACTCACGACGGCCGACGCCGCGCTCGCTACCGAGCTCACCTACGGCACTCTCCGGCGCCAAGGCACGTACGACGCGGTGATCGCGATCGCCGCCGATCGCCCGGTCTCCGACATCGATCCGGCCGTTCTCGACGCCCTGCGGCTCGGCGTGCACCAGCTGCTGTCGACGCGGGTGGCCTCCCACGCCGCGGTGAACGAGTCCGTCGAGCTCGCTCGGGGGGCGGGCGGACGCGGCGCCGCCGGGTTCGCGAACGCCGTCCTGCGGCGGGTGTCGCGCGATACTCCGGGCGACTGGATGACCCACGTCGCCGCGAGCGCGCGCTCCGACGACGAGCAGCTCGGCCTGCTGTTCTCGCACCCCGTGTGGGTGGTGCGCGCCTTCCGGCGGGCGCTGGCGGCGGAGGGTCGCGTCGAAGAGCTCGAGGCGTTGCTCACCGCCGACAACGCGTCGCCCCGCGTCACGATGGCGGCCCTTCCCGATCTGGCGGGCGTCCCCGACGACGCGCGCCGCACACCGTTCTCGCCGATCGGCTTCCGCCTCGGCGGCGGCGATCCCGATTCACTGGTGCGCGGTTCGCGCGGCCGCATCCGCGTCCAGGACGAGGGCTCGCAGCTCGCCGCACTCGCGCTGACGCGCGCCCTGCCGGTCGCCGAGGGCGAGCGCTGGCTCGATCTGTGCGCGGGTCCCGGTGGCAAGACCGCCGTGCTCGCCGCCGAGGCGCGGGTGGGCGGGGCCATCCTCGAGGCGAACGAGATCTCGCCGGCACGCGCCGGGCTCGTCCGTCAGGCTCTCGCCGGCGTGCCGCTCGAGGTGTCGGTCTCGGAGGAGGACGGCCGAGTCCGCGCGCAGGAGGCGCCCGAGACCTACGACCGCATCCTCGTCGACGCCCCCTGCACCGGGCTCGGCGCGCTGCGCCGTCGTCCCGAGGCGCGATGGCGCAAGGCACCCAGCGATGTGCCGGCCCTCACCGAGCTGCAGCGCGAACTCCTCACCGAGGCCGTCGGCGCCCTCAAACCCGGAGGTGTCGTCGCGTACGTGACGTGCTCGCCGCACCTCGCCGAGACTTCCGGCGTCGTCGCCGACATCCGGCGCGAATGGGGCGCAGCGCTCGAGGAGATCTCCGCCCGCGACGTGATCACGTCCCTGTCGGACGCGGACCCCGTCCTGCCGCCGCAGACCGACGGCAGCGGGCGCGCTCAACTGTGGCCCCACCGTCACAACACCGACGCGATGTCGATCTCGCTGCTGCGTCGAGTCTGAGTCGTCGAGTCGGGTGGGGACCGCAGCATCCGTCTCCGCTGTGTCGTCACTCCCGCAGCCGGATGCCGTGGGGCATCTGCTCGAACTCGACGCGCAGTGCGACGAGCGCGGCGCTGTGCGCGCGGGCGAGGTCGCGCGCGTCGACGATGACCTCGGCGCCCTCGGGGAGAGCGTCCGCGATCTCGCGCAGCACGGCGACGACGCGCTCCGTGCCGGCCAGGCCGAGCTCTCCCGCGAGTCTCAGCACACGCCCCTGGTCGGTGTCCTCGACGGTGAACGCGGGCACCGCCACGCTCTCGTGCGATTCGAGCAGGTGCATGCCGAACCGCTCGCCGAGCGTCTCGAGGAGCGCGATGGCGCGCACCGAGTTGCCGTGCGCATCCAGGCGCGGGCTGAACGCCGCGATGCCGAACTGCGACGGGGCGACGGCGAGGAGTCCGCCGCTGACGCCGCTCTTCGCCGGCAGGCCCACGCGCAGCAGCCACTCGCCGGAGTAGTCGTACATGCCGCAGCTGGCCATGATCGACAGCACATCGCGGGCGACGGCCTCGGAGACGACCCGCTCGCCGGTCACGGGATTGACTCCGCCGAAGGCGAGCGTCGCCGACATCACGGCGAGGTCGCGCACCGTCACGAGCAGCGAGCACTGCCGGAAGTACGTCTCGACCGCGATCTCGACCGACCCCTCGATGACGCCGTGCGAACGCAGCAGGTACGCCAGCGCGCGGTTGCGATCGCCCGTCGCGGATTCCGAGGCGTACACCTGCTCGTCGACCCACAGCGACCGCCCGGCGAACGCGGAGAGCCCGTCGACGATGCGCGTCATGCGGTCGTCGACCCTGTCGCCGGGAATCAGGGCGGACGTCGCGATCGCTCCGGCATTGACCATGGGGTTCGCCGGCCGCCCGGTGCCGGGTTCGAGGCTGATCGCGTTGAACGGCTCGCCGCTGGGCTCCACGCCCACCTTGCGCAGCACCGAGTCGCGACCGCGGTCGGCGAGGGCGAGCGCCAGCACGAACGGCTTCGAGATCGACTGGATCGTGAACTCGTGTGCGACGTCGCCGACCGCGCGCACCCGCCCGCGCGGTCCGACGACGGCCAGCGCCAGACGGTCGGGATCCGCGGCGGCGAGTTCGGGGATGTAGCCCGCCGGGGCGCCGTCGTCATGCGGTCGGATGTCTTCGAGGACGTCGTGCAGCAGCGCCGTGATCGGATCCACGGCTCGACCATAATGGACGCGTGCCACCGATCGACGACACCGCCCGCCAGACCGGCATCCGCATCAATCCCAGCATCCTCGCCGCCGACTTCGTCAACATGCAGGCCGAGCTCGCCCGCATCGCGACGGCGGACTTCGTCCACGTCGACGTCATGGACAACCACTTCGTGCCCAACCTGACATTCGGTCCGCAGATGGTCGAGCGCATCCAGGCGACCAGCCCCGTGCCTCTGGACGTGCACCTGATGATCACGAATCCCGACCGCTGGGCACCCGGGTACGCCGAGCTCGGAGCGGCCTCCGTCACCTTCCACCTCGAAGCCGCGAAGGAGCCGGTCGCGCTCGCCCGCCGGCTGCGCGGCATCGGCGCGCGCGCCGGGGTCGCCGTCAGGCCCACGACCCCCGTCGAGGGCCTGTTCGACCTTCTCGACGACTTCGACCAGATCCTCGTGATGACCGTCGAGCCCGGGTTCGGCGGTCAGTCGTTCATGCCCGAGACCCTGCCGAAGCTGCGGCGCCTCGCCGACGAGGCCCGTCGGCGGGGATCCTCGGTGTGGTTGCAGGTGGACGGCGGGATCGGCGAGTCGACGATCGCGCAGGCCGCGGAGGCGGGCGCCGACACCTTCGTCGCCGGCTCCGCCGTGTTCGGCGCGGGCGACCCCTCGAACGCCATCGCGGGTCTTCGCGCGACCGCCGCCGAGCACCACGTGCACTGAGCCTCGCGTCACGCGGCGCCGAGGCATCCGCTCGGTTCGATACCCTGGCATGGTGAAGACGTTCGACACGCTGTACGCCGAGCTCGCTGCGAAAGCGGCTGAGCGCCCCGAGGGCTCGGGAACCGTCGCGCAGCTGGACGCGGGCGTACACGCGATCGGCAAGAAGATCGTGGAGGAGGCCGCCGAAGTCTGGATGGCGGCCGAGTACGAGTCGACGGATGCCGCAGCCGAGGAGATCTCGCAGCTGCTGTACCACCTGCAGGTGCTGATGCTCGCGAAGGGGCTGGGCCTCGAGGACGTCTACCGACATCTCTGAGCGCGCGCTGCCACCTGTCCTCGAACCCGAAAGCCCCGCTGCCATGCTGCGAATCGCCGTGCCGAACAAGGGCTCGCTCGCCGAGACCGCCTCTGAGATGCTCCACGAGGCGGGCTACATCGGTCGTCGCGACCCCAAGGACCTCCACGTCATCGACCCTCAGAACGAGGTCGAGTTCTTCTATCTCCGCCCGAAGGACATCGCCACCTACGTCGGCTCAGGCGCGCTGGACGTCGGCATCACCGGCCGCGATCTGCTGCTCGACGCGCGCATGCCGGGCGCTCGCGAGATCGAGGCGCTCGGCTTCGGCGACTCGACATTCCGCTTCGCCGGCCCTCCCGGACGCTTCACGTCCGTCCAGGATCTCAACGGCTCGCGCGTCGCGACCGCATACCCCGGCCTGGTCGACGCGTTCCTCGACGAGCACGGCGTCGCCGTGGACCTGGTGCCGCTCGACGGCGCGGTCGAGTCCGCGGTACGCCTGGGAGTGGCGGATGCCGTCGCCGACGTCGTGTCGACCGGCACCACGCTGCGCCAGGCGGGTCTGGAGATCTTCGGTCCGGTGCTGCTGCAGTCCGAGGCCGTGCTGATCACGTCGCCCACCCAGGCGGAGGGGACCGACACGTTGCTGCGGCGCCTCCGCGGCGTGATGGTGGCCCGGCGGTACGTGATGGTCGACTACGACCTGCCCGCCGACCTCGTCGACGACGCGGTCAAGATCGCCCCGGGCATCGAGTCCCCGACGATCGCCCCGTTGCGCGACCCGGCGTGGGTCGCGGTGCGCGTCATGGTCGCCCGCAAGGGTGTGAACCAGGTCATGGACGCGCTGTACGCGATCGGCGCCCGCGCGATCCTCGTCACCGCGATCCACAACGCGAGACTCTGATGAGTCTGGTCTGCCGCGTCATCCCGTGCCTCGACGTCGCCGCGGGGCGAGTCGTCAAGGGCGTGAACTTCCAGAACCTGCGCGACATGGGCGATCCCGTCGAACTCGCGCGGGAGTACTTCCGCCAGGGCGCCGACGAGATCACGTTCCTCGACGTCACCGCCACGGTCGACGAGCGCTCGACGACGTACGACGTCGTCCGGCGCACGGCCGAAGAGGTCTTCATTCCGCTCACCGTGGGTGGGGGAGTGCGGTCGGCCGACGACGTCGCACGGCTGCTGTCGGTCGGCGCCGACAAGATCGGAGTGAACTCGGCGGCTATCGCACGTCCCGCGCTCCTCGACGAGATCGCCGACCGGTTCGGTGCGCAGGTGCTCGTGCTGTCGCTCGACGTCAAGCGCTCGCCCTCGACCGACTCCGGCTTCGTCGTCACCACGCACGGCGGCCGCACCGAGACGACCCTCGACGCGCTCGAATGGGCGCGCGAAGCCATCGAGCGCGGTGCGGGGGAGCTCCTCGTCAATTCGATCGACGCGGACGGCACCAAGCAGGGCTTCGACCTCGAGCTCGTCGGCCTCATGCGCGAGGTCGCCAGCGTGCCGGTCATCGCGTCGGGCGGCGCCGGCCGCGCCGAGGACTTCGGACCCGCCATCGAGGCGGGCGCGGACGCCGTGCTCGCAGCATCCGTCTTCCACTCCGGCCAGCTCACCGTCGGCGACGTGAAGGCCGCGATGCAGGCAGAGGGGATCGCCGTGCGGGAGGTGGCGGCGTGATCGGGACGCTCGACGAGCGCATCGCGCGCGTGACCTTCAACGGCGACGGCCTCGTCGCCGCGATCATCCAGCAGTGGGACACCCGCGAAGTCCTCATGCTCGGATGGATGGATGCCGAAGCCCTCCGCCGCACGCTCACCGACGGCCGCGTCACCTTCTGGTCGCGCTCCCGGCAGGAGTACTGGCGCAAGGGGGATACGTCGGGGCACATCCAGCTGGTGCGCGGAGCCAGCCTCGACTGCGACGGCGACACCATCCTCGTCGAGGTCGAGCAGGTAGGCGCCGCGTGCCACACCGGCACCCGCACGTGCTTCGACGGTCGCGACCTCGGCGCCGTGCGCGGCCCGGAGCCGGACGCGTGATCCGCAGGGCGCGACTGCTCTCCGTCGTGATCGTCGTGCTATGCGGCGCGCTCGGCGTGATCTCGTCGACGCAGACGTGGCTCACGGTCGAACTGCAGGACGCCGCCCATCACGTCCTCGACGTGCCGGGCGCGTCGGCGGTGCCGGTTCTGGCGCCGCTGAGCCTCGCCGTGCTGGCGCTCGGCGCCGCGCTGTCCATCGTCGGGCCCGCACTGCGCTACGTGTTCGGCGCGCTCGCGTTCTTCATCGGGACCGTGCTCGCCTGGCTGACCGCTCGGGTCGTGTTCGAGCACCCGGTCTCGGCCGTCGCATCGGTCGTCACCGAGTCGACCGGCATCGCCGGAGAGGACTCCGTCGCGAAGCTCGTCGCGTCGATCGCTGCGACCGCGTGGCCGGCCGTCACCCTCGTCGTGGGGGTCGTGCTCGTCGCGGCCGGCGTGTTCGTGCTCGCGACGGCGCACTCCTGGTCGCGCACCGGCCGTCGCTACCGCACCGACGAGGCCGCGAAGGCCGCCCCCGCGACCGGATCCACGGCGCGCTCCGGCGACGGCCCGCGCCCCCACGACGCCGCCGGATCGCGCGCCATCGACGACTGGGACGACCTGTCGCGTGGCGAGGATCCGACCGCCTGACCGCTAGACTGGCGGCATCCCGCCCAGGTTCCACGAGGAGACATCCATGAGCAACAACATCGGCGACCCCGGCCACGGACACTCGCCCGCAGCCTGGACGGCCGTCGTGATCATGCTCATCGCGGTCTCGATCGGCACCTTCTTCTTCTTCCTCGACATGCCGATCTTCGTGTGGGCGTCGGCGGTGCTCCTTGTCATCGGCCTTCTCGTGGGCTGGATCATGAAGCGCGCCGGCTACGGCGTGGGCGGCTCCAAGGTCGCCGCGAAAGAGCACTGAGCATGCTCGCCGACCTCACGGCCGGCGCGGTTGAGGATGCCGAGGCACGCGCCTCGGTGCGACCCCTGGCAGAGGTGGAGTCCGCGGCGCTGGCGCAGCGTCCCACCCTGGACGTCGTCACCGCGCTCGCCCCGTCCGACCGCGTGAAGATCATCGCCGAGGTCAAGCGCGCGAGCCCGTCGCGCGGCGACCTCGCCGCCATTCCCGACCCGGCCCTGCAGGCACGTCGCTACGAGGAGGGCGGCGCGTCGGCGATCTCCGTCCTCACCGAGGGCCGAAAGTTCAAGGGCAGCCTCGCCGACCTCGAGGCCGTCAAGGCCGCCGTGACGCTCCCGGTGCTGCGCAAGGACTTCATCGCGACCGAATACCAGGTGCTCGAGGCCCGCGCGTCCGGCGCCGACCTGGTCCTCCTCATCGTCGCCGCGCTCGAGCAGGACGTCCTCGCCCGCCTCCACGCGTTCGTCCGCGAGCTGGGAATGACGGCGCTCGTCGAGACCCACTCGGCCGACGAGGTCGATCGCGCCGCGGATCTCGGCGCACAGCTCATCGGTGTCAACGCCCGCGACCTGTCGACCTTCCAGCTCGACCGCGACCTCTTCGGCCGCCTCGCGGAGCGCATCCCGGCGGGGGCGATCAAGATCGCCGAGTCCGCCGTGCTCGTGCCCGAGGACGTCGCCCACTACCGTCGTGCCGGCGCGGACGTCGTGCTCGTGGGCGAGGCCCTGGTCACGAACGATCCCGTATCCACCCTGCGCGCATTCCTGGAGGCAGGCGCATGAGTCTTCGTGAGGCTCCCGGACCACTGTTCGGCGAGTTCGGCGGGCGGTACATGCCCGAGTCCCTCATCGCCGCGATCGACGAGTTGACGGCGGAGTACGAGGCGGCGAAGGCCGATCCGGCGTTCCAGGCCGAGTTCGTGCGGCTGCTGCACTCCTACGCCGGCCGCCCGTCGCCGATCACCGAGGTGGCCCGGTTCGCCGAGCACGCGGGCGGCGCGCGGGTATTCCTCAAGAGGGAAGACCTCAACCACACCGGGTCGCACAAGATCAACAACGTGCTCGGCCAGGCGCTGCTCACCCAGCGCCTGGGCAAGACCCGGGTGATCGCAGAGACGGGCGCCGGCCAGCACGGCGTCGCGACCGCGACCGCCGCGGCGCTCTTCGGCTTCGAGTGCACGATCTACATGGGCGAAGTCGACACCGAGCGCCAGGCGCTCAACGTCGCCCGCATGCGACTGCTCGGCGCCGAGGTGATCCCGGTCAAGACCGGCTCGCGCACGCTCAAGGACGCGATCAACGACGCCTACCGCGACTGGGTCGCGAGCGTCGAGACGACGAACTACATCTTCGGCACCGCAGCGGGCCCGCACCCGTTCCCCGCGATGGTCCGCGACTTCCAGAAGGTCATCTCCGAAGAGGCGCGCGCCCAGCTCCTCGAGGAGGCGGGCCGCCTGCCGGACGCCGTCCTCGCGTGCGTCGGCGGGGGCTCGAACGCGATCGGAATGTTCGACGCCTTCCTCGACGACGAGGGCGTCAAGCTCTATGGCGTCGAGGCCGCCGGCGACGGCGTCGACACGCCGCGGCACGCCGCATCGATAGAACGCGGGCGCCCCGGCGTGCTGCACGGCGCGAAGACCTTCGTCCTCCAGGACGAGGACGGCCAGACGATCGAGTCCCACTCGATCTCGGCGGGCCTCGACTACCCGGGCGTCGGCCCCGAGCACGCGTGGCTCGCCTCGATCGGCCGCGCCGAGTACATCCCCGCGACCGACGACGAGGCGATGCAGGCGCTGCGCCTCCTCTCCGAGACCGAGGGGATCATCCCCGCGATCGAATCGGCCCACGCCCTCGCCGGCGCGCTGCGCATCGGCCGCGAGCTCGGCCCGGATGCCATCCTCGCCGTATGCCTCTCGGGCCGCGGCGACAAGGACATGGACACCGCCGCGCGCTACTTCGACCTTTACGACACGGGGACGGATGCTGCGGCCGCCGCCTCGGCGCCCCACGACGACGCCGCCCACGGCGAAGGGGAGAAGCTATGACCTCGCGCGTCGCCGCGGCGATCGACGCCGCCCGCGCCGAAGGGCGCGGCGCGTTCGTCGGCTACCTCCCGCTCGGCTTCCCCGACCTCGAGGCGAGCATCGACGCGGCGGTCGCCCTGGCCGAGAACGGCGCCGACATCCTCGAACTCGGCCCGCCGTACTCCGATCCGGTGATGGACGGCACAGTCATCCAGGAGGCGACGCAGGCGGCCCTCGCCGGCGGATTCCGCCTCCGAGACACCTTCACAGCCGTGCGCGAGATCACGCGCCGCGTCGACGTGCCCGTGCTCGTCATGACCTACTGGAACCCCGTGCTGCAGTACGGTGTCGACCGCTACGCCGACGACCTGCTCGCCGCCGGAGGAGCAGGCCTCATCACGCCCGACATCACACCGGAGGCGGCGCCCGAGTGGATCGCCGCCAGCGAGCGCACCGGCCTCGACCGGGTCTTCCTCGCCGCGCCGACCTCGACAGACGAGCGGCTCGAGCTCATCGCACAGAACTCCACCGGCTTCGTCTACACCGTCTCGACCATGGGCATCACGGGGGAGCGCGCGCAGTTGGATGCTGCGGCCCGCACTCTCGTCGCCCGCCTGCGTGAGCACGGAGTCGAGCACGCGTGCGTGGGCATCGGCATCTCCAACGCCGAGCAGGTCGCCGGCGTGCTCGAGTACGCCGACGGCGCGATCGTCGGCACGGCGCTCGTGCGCGCGCTGCGCGAGCGGGGCCTCGAGGGCCTCGCCGCGACCGCGCGCGGCCTCGCCGCGGGAACCGCCCGCGACGCGAACTAGACTTCTGAGGTCGGCGGCCGCCGCCGCCACGCCCCGCACGGATCCAGCAAGGACACGGTTCTCCCATGATCAACGCCGCCCTGAGCGTCGTCGCCAGCATCCCGAGCCCGTCGATCAGCTACTTCGACATCGGCCCCCTGCGGATCCACATCTACGCGCTGTGCATAATCACGGGCATCATCGTCGCGGTGCTGTGGACCAACGCCCGCCTCACCAAGCGCGGCGCCGAGCCGTGGGTCGTCATCGACATCGCCCTCCTCGCCGTCCCGCTCGCGATCATCACGGCGCGCATCTACCACGTGCTCACCCACTGGAACTTCTACTTCGGCGAGGGCGCGAACCCCTGGTCGGCGCTCTTCATCTGGGAGGGCGGCATCGCCATCTACGGCGCTCTCATCGGCGGCGCCGTCGGTGCCTGGCTCGGGTGCCGGTGGACCGGCATCCGCTTCTGGACGTTCGCCGACGCCCTCGCCCCGAGCCTCCTCCTCGCCCAGGCGATCGGCCGCTTCGGCAATTGGTTCAACCAGGAGCTGTTCGGTCTTCCCACCGATGTGCCGTGGGGCCTCGAGATCGACTACCCGAACCCGGCGTGGCCGATCGGTCTGCCCGAGGGCACGCTCTTCCACCCGACCTTCCTCTACGAGGTCCTCTGGAACACGCTCGGCGTGCTCTTCCTCGTGTGGGCGGGTCGGCGCTTCACGCTGCAGTGGGGCCGCCTCTTCGGCCTCTACCTCGTCTGGTACAGCGCCGGCCGCATCGTTTGGGAATCGATCCGCATCGACCCGAGCGACATCTTCCTCGGACTTCGCACCAACGTCTGGGCCGCGATCTTCGGAGTGATCATCGGTCTGGCGATCTTCTTCGTGCAGAAGAGCCGTCACCCCGGCCTCGAGCCGTCGCCCTATGTGTCCGGCCGCGAGTGGAAGGCCGGACAGGCTGTACAATCTCAGGAGACCGACGACTTCGTCGACGTCAGCGAACCCCCGACGTCCGAAGCCGAAGGGGTCAGCGCCACAAGCACTCCTGCCAACAAGTAACGCAGCTCTCCCCCGCAGAGCGCGCCCAGGGCCGACGTCGTCCCATCTTGACTATCAACGTGAGGACGGTAGGTATGGCTTCGAGCCCCCGTTCCGTCGCCTCTGCGGAGGCGAACTTCCCCGCTGCGTCCGGCCGTGCCGGATTCCCGCAGAAGCAGGGGATGTACAACCCTGCCTTCGAGAAGGACGCCTGCGGCCTGGCCATGGTGGCGACCCTCCGCGGTGAGGCCGGGCACGACATCATCGATCTGGCCCTGACCGCGCTGCGCAATCTCGAGCACCGCGGTGCGATCGGCTCCGATGCCGGCACCGGCGACGGCGCAGGCATCCTGACGCAGATGCCCGACACCTTCCTGCGCGCCGTGGCGGGCTTCGATCTGCCCCCCGTGGGCGAGTACGCCGCCGGCCTGGTGTTCCTGCCGCGCGACGCCGAGGCGCGCGAGACCCAGAAGAGCGGGATCGAGCGGATCGCAGCATCCGAGGGGCTCACCGTGCTCGGCTGGCGCGAGGTCCCGACCGCCGAGGAGAACCTGGGAAAGCTCGCCTTCGAGGCGCGCCCGGTCTTCGAGCAGCTCTTCATCTCGCGCCCGGCCACGGGCGACGCCGCCGCGCTGTCGGGCATCGCCCTCGACCGCCGCGCCTACCGCCTGCGCTCTCGCGCGCGCACCGAGCTCGACGCCTACTTCGTCTCGCTGTCGTCGCGCACGCTCGGCTACAAGGGCATGGTCACCACGCTCCAGCTCGAGCCGTTCTACCCGGACCTGCAGGACGAGCGCTTCGCCTCCGAGCTCGCGGTCGTGCACTCGCGCTACTCGACGAACACGTTCCCGTCGTGGCCGCTCGCGCAGCCGCTGCGCATGCTCGCGCACAACGGCGAGATCAACACCGTCAATGGCAACCGCAACTGGATGCGCGCGCGTCAGTCGCAGCTCGAGTCCGAGCTGCTGGGCGACATCCAGCCGCTGCTGCCGATCTGCACGGCCGGTGCGAGCGACTCCGCCTCGTTCGACGAGGTGCTCGAGCTGCTCACCCTCACGGGCCGCAGCCTCCCGCACGCCATCATGATGATGGTCCCCGAGGCCTACGAGAAGCAGGCCGACATCGACCCGAAGCTGCGGGCGTTCTACGAGTTCCACTCGATGCAGATGGAGCCCTGGGACGGTCCGGCCGCGCTGATCTTCACCGACGGAACGCTCGTCGGCGCGACGCTCGACCGCAACGGCCTACGGCCCGGTCGCTGGACCGAGACCACCGACGGCCTGATCGTCATCGGCAGCGAGACCGGCGTGCTCGACTTCGAGCCCGCGCGCATCAAGCGCCGCGGCCGCCTCCGCCCCGGCCGCATGTTCCTCGTCGACACGGCCCAGCGCCGCATCATCGAGGACGACGAGATCAAGGCGCAGCTCGCCGATCAGGAGCCGTGGCAGGAGTGGCTCGACTCGGGCCGCGTGCGCCTCGCCGACCTCCCGGAGCGCGAGCACATCGTGCACCCGATCGCCTCGATCACCCGGCGTCAGCGCACGTTCGGGTACACCGAGGAAGAGGTCAAGATCCTCCTCACCCCGATGGGTCAGACCGGTGCCGAGCCACTCGGTGCCATGGGCTCCGACACGCCCGTCGCCGTGCTGAGCGAACGTCCGCGCCTGCTGTTCGACTACTTCACGCAGCAGTTCGCACAGGTCACCAACCCGCCGCTGGACTCCATCCGCGAGGAGGTCGTCACGTCGCTCGGCCTGGGCCTGGGCCCCGAGCGAAACCTCCTCGAGTGGGGCCCCGAGCACACGCGCGTCGTGACGCTCGACTTCCCGGTGATCGACAACGACGAGCTCGCCAAGATCCAGCACATCGACACGGCGCTTCCCGGCCGCACCTCGGTCACGATCCGTGGGCTGTACCGCGTCGAGGCCGGCCACAAGGGCATGAAGAAGCGCCTCGAGCAGATGTGCCAGGAGGTCGACCAGGCCATCGAGGACGGCGCCGAGTTCATCGTGCTGTCGGATCGCGACTCCAACAAGGACCTCGCGCCGATCCCCTCGCTGCTCATGCTCGCGGCTGTGCACCACCACCTCATCCGCAAGCAGACTCGCATGAAGTGCGGCCTGGTGGTCGAGGCCGGCGACGTGCGCGAGGTGCACCACATCGCGACGCTCATCGGGTACGGGGCATCCGCCGTCAATCCGTATCTCGCGATGGAGACCGTCGAGTACCTGGTGCGCGCCGGCTTCATCACCGGGATCGCGCCCGAGAAGGCCGTCAAGAACCTGATCTACGCGCTCGGCAAGGGTGTGCTCAAGATCATGTCGAAGATGGGCATCTCGACCGTGTCGTCGTATGCGGGCGCCCAGGTGTTCGAGGCCGTCGGCCTCTCTCAGGACTTCGTCGACACCTACTTCACCGGCACCGAGTCGAAGCTCGGCGGCGTCGGTCTGGACGTCATCGCGGCAGAGAACGCCGCCCGGCACGCGTATGCGTACCCGGAGGATGCCGCAGTCCGGGCGCACGAGCGCCTCTGGACGGGCGGCGAGTATCAGTGGCGCCGCGATGGGTCGCCGCACCTGTTCAACCCCGACACGGTGTTCCGCCTGCAGCACTCGACGCGCACGCGCCGGTACGACATCTTCCGCGAATACACGAAGCTCGTCGACGACCAGGCGAGCGAGGTGAAGACGCTCCGCGGTCTGTTCGCCCTGAAGACCGAGGGGCGCACGCCCGTGCCGATCGACGAGGTCGAATCGGTCGCATCGATCGTCAAGCGCTTCTCGACGGGTGCCATGAGCTACGGCTCGATCTCGCGCGAGGCCCACGAGACGCTCGCCATCGCGATGAACCGCATCGGCGGCAAGTCGAACACGGGCGAGGGCGGCGAGGACGCGGACCGCCTCCTCGACCCCGAGCGTCGCAGCTCCATCAAGCAGGTCGCCTCTGGTCGCTTCGGCGTCACGAGCCTGTACCTGACCGAGGCGGACGACATCCAGATCAAGCTCGCCCAGGGCGCCAAGCCTGGCGAGGGCGGTCAGCTGCCGCCGACCAAGGTCTATCCGTGGGTCGCCCGCACGCGTCACGCGACCGCCGGCGTGGGCCTCATCTCGCCGCCGCCGCACCACGACATCTACTCGATCGAAGACCTCAAGCAGCTGATCTTCGACCTCAAGCGCGCCAACCCCGCAGCGCGGGTGCACGTGAAGCTGGTGAGCCAGTCGGGCATCGGCGCGGTCGCCGCGGGCACCGCCAAGGCGCTGGCCGACGTCATCCTCGTGTCGGGTCACGACGGCGGCACCGGCGCCAGCCCGCTGAACTCGCTGAAGCATGCCGGCACGCCGTGGGAGCTGGGACTCGCCGAGACGCAGCAGACGCTCATGCTCAACGGCATGCGCGACCGCGTCGTCGTGCAGGTCGACGGCCAGCTCAAGACCGGCCGCGACGTCATCATCGGCGCGCTGCTGGGCGCCGAGGAATTCGGCTTCGCCACGGCGCCGCTCGTGGTCTCGGGCTGCATCATGATGCGGGTCTGCCACCTCGACACGTGCCCCGTGGGCGTCGCGACGCAGAACCCCGTGCTGCGCGAGCGCTTCAACGGCAAGCCGGAGTTCGTCGTGAACTTCATGGAGTTCATCGCCGAAGAGGTGCGCGAGTACCTTGCGGCACTGGGCCTGCGCTCGCTCGATGAGGCGATCGGCCGCAGCGATCTGCTCGACGTCGACGGCGCAGTGAACCACTGGAAGGCGAACGGCCTGGACCTCCGCCCCGTGCTCGACGGCCCGGTCTTCGCCGAGGACGAGCCGCGCCGCAACACCACCGCGCAGCTGCACGAGCTCGACGAGCACTTCGACGTCGGCCTCATCGAGCGCGCGCAGAGCGTCATCGCGAACGGCGGCGAGATCACGGTCGACCTGCCGATCCGCAACACCGAGCGCGCCGTCGGGACACTCCTCGGCCACCACGTGACCAAGGCGCGCGGCGAGAACGGCCTGCGGTCGGGAAGCATCGTCGTCAACCTCACGGGCTCGGCCGGCCAGTCGTTCGGCGCGTTCATGCCCGCGGGCATCACACTGCGCCTCGAGGGCGATTCGAACGACTACGTCGGCAAGGGTCTCTCGGGGGGCCAGATCGTCGTCCGGCCGCCGCGCGGCGCCACATTCGACGCGTCCAAGAACGTCATCGCGGGCAACGTGATCGGCTACGGCGCGACGCTCGGGACGATGTTCCTGCGCGGCGTCGTGGGCGAGCGCTTCTTCGTCCGCAACTCGGGCGCGACGGCCGTCGTCGAAGGCGTGGGCGACCACGCGCTCGAGTACATGACCGGCGGGCTCGCGGTCATCCTCGGCGCTACCGGTCGCAACCTCGGGGCTGGGATGTCGGGCGGCACCGCCTACGTCTACAAGCTCGACCGAAAGCTCGTGAACCGCGAGGCGCTCGCGTCCGGCGAGCTCGAGCTCGGCGAGCTGGGCTCCGGCGACGCCGAGATCCTCCGCGACCTGCTCGAGCAGCACGTCGCCGAGACCGAATCGACCCTCGCCCAGGCTCTCCTCGACGACTTCGAGACCGAGCTGGCGAACTTCGTCCGGGTCCTGCCGCGCGACTACGCCGCGGTGCTGCAGACCCGCCAGGCAGCGGTTGCCGAGGGGCTCGACCCCGACGGCGACGTCGTCTGGAACCGCATCCTGGAGGTGACGGGTGGCTGACCCGAAGGGCTTTCTGAAGGTCACCGAGCGCGAGCTGCCCCCGCGGCGGCCCGTGCCGGTGCGCATCATGGACTGGAAAGAGGTCTATGAGCCGGGTGACGCGGCGGTGCTGCGCCGGCAGGCCGGACGCTGCATGGACTGCGGCGTGCCGTTCTGCCACAAGGGCTGTCCGCTCGGCAACCTCATCCCGGAGTGGAACGACCTGACGTGGCGCGGAGAAGGCCGCGCCGCCAGTGAGCGTCTGCACGCGACGAACAACTTCCCGGAGTTCACCGGGCGGCTGTGCCCCGCGCCGTGCGAGAGCTCCTGCGTGCTGGGAATCAACCAGCCGGCCGTGACCATCAAGCAGGTCGAGGTCTCGATCGCCGACGAGGCGTTCGGCAACGGCTGGATCGAGCCGGAGCCCCCGGGGCGGCTCACCGGCAAGACCGTGGCCGTCGTCGGCTCGGGACCCGCGGGTCTCGCCGCCGCGCAGCAGCTCACACGCGCAGGCCACACCGTCGCCGTGTTCGAGCGCGACGACCGCATCGGCGGCCTGCTGCGCTACGGCATTCCGGACTTCAAGATGGAGAAGAAGCACCTCGAGGCGCGTCTTCGCCAGATGCAGGATGAGGGGACGCGCTTCCGCGCCGGCGTCGAGATCGGCAAGGACATCTCCTGGGCAGACCTTCGCGCGCGCTACGACGCGGTCGTCATCGCCACCGGATCGACGGTGCCGCGCGAGCTCGCGATCCCCGGCCGCGACCTGGCCGGGGTGCATTTCGCCATGGAGTACCTTGTCGAGTCGAACAAGGCCGTCGCAGGCGACGCGGTGCCCAACCAGATCAGTGCCGAGGGCAAGCATGTCGTCGTCATCGGCGGCGGCGACACCGGCGCCGACTGCATCGGCACGGCGCACCGCCACGGTGCGCTGAGTGTGACGAACCTCGCGATCGGCCGCCGCCCTCCCGGCGAGCGGCCGGAGCACCAGCCGTGGCCGATGGACCCGCTCGTGTTCGAGGTGCAGTCCGCGCACGAAGAGGGAGGCGAGCGTGCCTACCTCGCCTCGACCGTCGAGTTCCTCGGGAACGACGCCGGCGAGGTGCGCGCGCTGCGCGTGGCCGAGACCGAGTTCGTCGACGGCCGCCGCGTGCCCAAGAGCGGCACCGAGCGGGAGATCCCCGCGGACCTCGTGCTGATCGCGATGGGCTTCACCGGCCCGGAGCGCGCCCTGCTCGAAGACCAGCTCGGCGCCCGCTTCACCGACCGAGGCAACGTCCGCCGCGAGGACGACTACCAGACGACCGCCCCTGGCGTGTTCGTGGCCGGCGACGCCGGCCGCGGCCAGTCGCTCATCGTGTGGGCGATCGCCGAAGGACGCGCCGTCGCAGCCGGCGTCGACCGCTTCCTCATGGGTGAGACGGAGCTGCCCGCTCCGGTCCGCCCGACCGATGTCGCCATCGGCCTGCAGCCCGCGTAGGCTGGCCGAGGCACTCGCCACCTTCAACCCACCCGGAGAAACCACGGATGAGACGCGCCAAGATCGTCGCCACCCTTGGGCCCGCCACGTCGTCGTATGAGATGGTCCGCGCGATCATCGATGCCGGCGTGGACGTCGCCCGCTTCAATCTGAGCCACGGGGACTACTCGGTCCACGACAACAACTTCGCCAACGTGCGCAAGGCCGCGGAGGACGCAGGACGCGCGGTCGCGATCCTCGTCGACCTGCAGGGTCCGAAGATCCGCCTCGGCAAGTTCGAGAACGGACCACACGAGCTGGCGGTCGGCGACATCTTCAAGATCACCACCGAAGACATCCTCGGCACCAAGGAGATCGTCGGCACGACGTTCAAGGGTCTCCCGAACGACGTCAAGCCGGGCGACTTCCTCCTCATCGACGACGGCAAGGTCCGCGTCGAGGTGACCGAGACGGATGGCACCGTCGTCACCACCAAGGTGGTCGTCGCGGGTCCCGTCTCGAACAACAAGGGCATCAATCTCCCCGGCGTCGCGGTCAACGTCCCCGCGCTGTCGGAGAAGGACGAGGCGGACCTCCGCTGGGGTCTGCGCGCCGGTGCCGACATCATCGCCCTGTCGTTCGTGCGCGACGCGAAGGACGTCCAGCGCGTCCACGTCATCATGGCCGAGGAGGGGCGCCATGTCCCCGTCATCGCCAAGATCGAGAAGCCGCAGGCCGTCGACAACCTCGAGGAGATCATCGACGCGTTCGACGGCATCATGGTCGCCCGCGGCGACCTCGGCGTCGAGCTGCCCCTCGAGGCGGTGCCGATCGTGCAGAAGCGCGCGGTCGAGCTGTGCCGCCGCATGGCCAAGCCCGTCATCGTCGCGACCCAGATGCTCGAATCGATGATCGACAACCCGGTGCCCACCCGCGCCGAGACGAGCGACGTCGCCAACGCCGTCCTCGACGGCGCGGACGCGGTCATGCTCTCGGGCGAGACCAGCGTCGGCAAGTACCCGGTCGTCGTCGTCGAGACCATGGCGCGAATCGTCGACTCGACCGAGGAGCACGGCCTGGACCGCATCCAGCCGCTCACCACCAAGCCCCGCACGCAGGGTGGCGCGATCACGCTCGCGGCGATGGAGGTGGCCGAGTTCGTCGACGCGAAGTTCCTCTGCATCTTCACCGAGTCGGGGGACACCGCGCGCCGCATGTCGCGCCTGCGCCCCCGCATCCCCATGATCGGATTCGCTCCGGAGCCGGCGATCCGTCGCCGCATGGCCATCACCTGGGGGGTGCAGTCGACGCTCGTCGAGCACGTCGCACACACCGACCTGATGTTCATCCAGGTCGACGACTACCTGCTGTCGAACGACCTCGCGAAGGTCGGTGACAAGGTTGTGGTCATCTCGGGGTCCCCTCCCGGAATCATCGGCTCGACGAACGACATCCGCATCCACAAGGTGGGCGACGCGGTGCACGGCAAGGCGCCGATCTACAAGACACGGGACTGACGCTTCTCTCCTCCGTACGGCTGCGACCACTACTGTGGTCGCAGCCGTACGGATCTTTTCGAGAAAGGTGTGACGCCGATGTTCTTTGGTGACTTCTGGTGGTTCCTGTTGTGGAGCTTCTACTTCATCGCGTATCTGTACGTGGTGATCGTGATCATCACGGACCTGTTCCGCGACGACAATCTCAACGGCTGGCTGAAGGCGCTGTGGATCATCGCCCTCGTGTTCCTGCCGTTCCTCACCGCGTTGATCTACATCATCGCCCGCGGCAAGGGCATGGCGGCGCGTGCGCAGACCGCGCGCGGGGGAGTGGTCGCCGAGGCCGACGATTACCGCCCTGCGGCGTCGTCGAGTCCCGCCGAGGACATCGCGAAGGCGAAGGCGCTCCTCGACGCCGGCACCATCTCGCAGGGAGAGTTCGACGCACTCAAGAGCAAGGCGCTCGGCAACCAGTACTTCGGCGCGTAGCCCTTCGACAGCGCACGAGCGGATGCCTCGGATTCGAGGCATCCGCTCGTGCGCTGTCGCGGCGTGTCGACGTCAGCTGATCTTCTTCCGGTAGATCGCCATCGACGCGATGTACGCGACGACGAGGATGCCGACCAGCCACGCCATGGCGACCCAGATTTCGGTGCCGACCGGCTCGCCGGCGAACAGTGCGCGCATCGAGTCGACGATCGAGGTGACGGGCTGGTTCTCGGCGAACCACTGCACCGGTCCCGGCATGCTCTCGGTCGGGACGAACGCCGAGCTGATGAACGGCAGGAAGATGAGCGGGTACGAGAACGCGCTCGCACCGTCCACCGTCTTCGCCGTGAGGCCCGGGATCACCGCGAGCCACGTCAGCGCCAGCGTGAACAGCACCAGCATGCCGATCACACCCATCCAGGCAGCGAAGCTCGCACCGGTGCGGAAGCCCATCAGCAGTGCCACGCCGATGACGAGCGCCAGCGAGACGAGGATGGACACCAGCGACGTCAGCACGTGCGCCCAGAGCACTCCCGATCGCGCGATCGGCAGCGACTGGAACCGCTCGAAGATGCCGCTCTGCATGTCCAGGAACAGCCGGTACGCCGTGTAGGCGATGCCCGACGCGATCGTGATGAGCAGGATCCCTGGGAGCATGTAGTCGATGTACGACCCCTTCGCCCCGCCGGTGTCGATCGCCCCGCTGAAGACGTAGACGAACAGCAGCATCAGCGCGATCGGGGTGACCGCGGTGGTGATGATGGTGTCGGGGCTGCGGAGGATGTGCCGCAGCGACCGGCTGGTGAGAACGGCGGTGTCGCCGATGATGTGCGTGGTCATCGTCCTTCCTTCCGTGTCGTGGCGGCGCGCTTTCGCCCGGAAGCGTCGGTGGCGTCGCCGGGTTCTGTGGTGTCGTCCTCGCCGGTCAGTGCGAAGAACACGTCCTCGAGGCTGGGCTGCTTCTCGACGTACTCGACCTTCGCCGGCGGCAGCAGCTGCTTGAGCTCGCCGAGCGTGCCCTTGACGATGATGCGGCCCTTGTGCAGGATCGCGATGCGGTCGGCGAGTTGCTCCGCCTCTTCGAGGTACTGCGTGGTCAGCAGCACGGTCGTGCCGCCCCGCGCCAGCTCCCGGACCGCGTCCCAGACCTCCAGGCGGGCGGCGGGATCGAGCCCGGTCGTGGGCTCGTCGAGGAAGATCACCGGCGGGTCGCCGATGAGGCTCATCGCTATGTCGAGCCGGCGCCGCATACCGCCGGAATACGTCGACACCTTGCGGGTGCCGGCATCCGTCAGTGAGAAGCGGGCGAGCAGCCCGTCCGCGATCGCGCCGGGGTCGGGCAGGTGGCGCAGCTGCGAGATGAGCACGAGGTTCTCCCGTCCGCTCAGCACCTCGTCGACCGCGGCGAACTGCCCCGTGAGGCTGATCGTCTCGCGCACCTTCTGCGCCTGAGCGGCGACGTCGAACCCTGCGATCGCGGCGGTGCCGGCATCCTGCTTCAGCAGCGTCGAAAGAATGCGGACGACCGTGGTCTTGCCCGCGCCGTTCGAGCCGAGCAGCGCGAAGATGCTGCCTCGCGCCACGTCGAAGTCGACGCCCTTGAGCACATGCAGGTCCTTGTAGGACTTCTCGAGTCCCCGCACCCGGATGGCGGTGTCGGTGGTCATTTCTGGTCTCCTCGTTCCGCGTCGTCGATCGCCTTGTTGAGGCGCGCGCGCTCCTTGTCGATCCACTGCTTGCCGGAGTATGCGGCGGTGAACTCCTCCGCGAACGCCGACGCGTCCTCGCCGACGATGTCGCGCACGGGGGTGCCGTCGGCGGCCGCGCGCTCCCAGAGGTCGGCGGAGTCGCCGAGCATCTGCATCATCGTCACGCCGTCGGTCATCCCGCCGACGGTCATGAAGTAACGGTCGAGTGCCTTGGCGGCGCCGCGGTAAGGCTCGGGCAGCGCCTCGATGCGCGTTTTGTACTGCCGGTACTGCTTCTTCTGCTCGAGCGAGCCGGTGACGACTTCGTACCACTTGGCGGCCATGATCAGTCCTCTTCCTGGGGGTTGGCGTTGCTGTCTACGTGTTCGCGGTGGAGCTGCTCGATGCGCTCTGCGAGGAAGCTCCACGTCCTCCAGAACTCCGCGAGCTGGTCGCGGCCCTGCGCGTTGAGGGAGTACACCTTGCGCGGCGGCCCCTTCTCCGACGGAACCTTCTCGACGTCGACGAGGCCGCGCTGCTCGACCCTGACCAGCAGGGCGTAGACGGTGCCCTCGGCGATGTCGGAGAAGCCCTGGTCCCGCAGCCACGAGGTGATCTCGTAGCCGTACGCGGGGCGGGAGGAGAGGATCGCGAGCACGATTCCCTCGAGCGTGCCCTTGAGCATCTCGGTCTCCTGCTTTCCCATGGCGCACCTCCTTCTCTACTACTCAGTGATGTTGACTACCACTAGAAAGTAACACTAGGTACCGCTACTTAGCAACACCGAATACAAGGATTCTTCGGGTGAAGACGACGAAGAGCGGATGCCTCGAATCGAGGCATCCGCTCTGAGGGATGTCGGGGAGTGCCGGTGGTGGGAGTCGAACCCACACGCCCTTGCGGGCAACCGAGTTTGAGTCGGTCGCGTCTGCCATTCCGCCACACCGGCCCGCGCGCCGTACCGCACGTCCGCGATTGACCATACCGTAGGATTCAATGGTGACTGAGCAGGAGCAGACCGCCGCATCGACGGCATCCACCCCCCGCCGCGTCGTGGTCGCCGAAGACGAGTCGCTCATCCGGCTCGACATCGTCGAGATCCTCCGCGACAACGGATTCGACGTCGTCGGCGAAGCCGGAGACGGAGAGACCGCGGTGGCCCTTGCCACCGAGCTGCGTCCCGACCTCGTGATCATGGACGTCAAGATGCCGCAACTGGACGGCATCTCGGCCGCCGAGAAGCTCAGCAAGAACCACATCGCCCCGGTCGTGCTGCTGACCGCCTTCAGCCAGAAAGAGCTCGTGGAGCGTGCGAGCGAGGCCGGTGCCCTCGCGTATGTGGTCAAGCCGTTCACGCCGAACGACCTGCTTCCGGCCATCGAGATCGCGTTGGCCCGCTACGAGCAGATCATCACGCTCGAGGCCGAGGTCGCCGACATGGTCGAGCGGTTCGAGACCCGCAAGCTCGTCGACCGCGCGAAGGGCCTCCTCAACGAGAAGATGGGCCTTTCCGAGCCCGAGGCGTTCCGCTGGATCCAGAAGGCGTCGATGGACCGCCGCCTCACCATGCAGGACGTCGCCAAGGCGATCATCGAGCAGCTGGCGCCCAAGAAGGGCTGATCCCAGGACTTGCAGAGAAGCGGATGCCTCGAGCCGAGGCATCCGCTTCTTCCTTTCCCGCCGGATGTCAGACCGGCGGCAGGTCCTTGATGTGGTTCGTGATGCGCACGGTCGAGCACCGGCGACCGTTCTCGTCGGTGACGACGATCTCGTGCACGGCGAGGGTGCGACCGAGGTGGACGGGCGTGCAGACGCCGGTCACGATGCCGGAGGTCGCCGAGCGCGTGTGCGTCGCGTTGATGTCGACGCCGACCGCGAGGCGGCCTGGACCCGCGTAGAGGTTCGCGGCCATCGAGCCGAGCGATTCGCCCAGCACCACGTACGCGCCACCGTGGAGGAGGCCGACCGGCTGGGTGTTGCCCTCGACCGGCATCGTGGCCACCGCGCGCTCGACGGAGAACTCGGTGAAGACGATGCCCATCTTCTCGGCGAGCGCGCCCATGCCACGGTTCGCGGCCCACGCGAGGCCGTCGACGGGGGAGGGGGAGTGCTCGGGCATGCATCGCCTTCGGGGGTGCTCAGGGCGGGAGATTCGGTGTCGTCGGCCCTGACTAGGCTTGCAGGGTGACGGACTCCGCAAAGCCTACCCTTCTCGTCGTCGACGGCCATTCTCTGGCATATCGGGCCTTCTACGCCCTTCCCGTCGACAACTTCTCGACGAAGGACGGGCAGCACACGAACGGGATCTACGGGTTCCTCGCGATGCTGATCAACCTGATCAAGGCGGAGAAGCCGACCCATCTCGCGGTGGCCTTCGACACCTCCCGGCAGTCGTTCCGCACGCGCGAGTACACCGAGTACAAGGCCAACCGCTCCGAGACACCGTCCGAGTTCAAGGGGCAGATCCCGCTCTTGCAGGACTGCCTCGCCGCCATGAGCATCCAGGTGCTCCAGCAGGAAGACATCGAGGCCGACGACATCCTCGCGACCCTTGCCACGCAGGGCGCCGCCGAGGGGTTCCACGTGCTGGTCTGCTCGGGCGACCGCGACACGATCCAGCTCGTCAACGACGACATCACGCTGCTCTACCCGAACGTGCAGGGCGTCTCCCAGCTCAAGCGCTACGACCGCCAGGCGGTGATCGACCGTTACGGCGTGCCGCCCGAGCAGTATCCCGACATCGCGGCGCTCGTGGGCGAGACCAGTGACAACCTGCCCGGTGTGCCCAAGGTCGGCGAGAAGACCGCCGTGAAGTGGCTCACCCAGTTCGGCTCGCTCGACGCGCTGCTCGAGGGAGCCGACTCCATCAAGGGCGTCGTCGGCGGCAACCTGCGCGACCACGTCGACGACGTGCGCCGCAACCGCCGCCTCAACCGGCTGCTCACGGACGTCGAGCTGCCGCTCGCACCCACCGACCTCGAGGTGCAGCCGATGGACGCGCAGGCGGTGCGCGACATCTTCTCGCGACTCGAGTTCAAGACCCTCATCCCGCGCGTGGCCGAGCTCGCAGGCATCGAGCAGCAGATGGCGGCGGTCACGTCGGCGGCGGCCGAACTGGCGCCCGTCGCGAAGGAGCTGGCTCCGGCGGAGTTCGCCGCGTGGCTCGACGGCGCGACCGGCGAGCTCGGCGTGACGATCACGGTCGAGGGCGGCCTTCCGGCTCGCATCGGGGTCGCCACGACGGATGCCGCGGCCGAGGCGTCCTGGACCCCCGAACTGGCGGCGGCGATCGAGCCGTGGCTCACCTCGGACGCACCGAAGGTCTTCGCCGACGCGAAGCCGCAGGTGAAGGCGCTCCGCCGGGCGGGGCTGCGCCTCGGCGGACTCGCGTTCGACGTGATCCTCGCCGGCTGGCTGCTGCGCCCGAGCTTCCCGGACAAGAACCTCGCGCACCTCGTCGACCGCTACCTCGACGAGAAGCTTCCCGAGTCCGATCCGTCGCAGCTCGTTCCCGAGACGGAGGGGGCGACGACCGGTCAGCTCTCGTGGTACCTCGTGCGTGTCGCGGCCGCCGTCCGTGCGGACCTCCCCGAGAGTGTGGGCGCTGTCCTCATCGACATCGAACTGCCGACCCTGCACACCCTTGCCGACATGGAGCTCGCAGGTGTCGCGGTGTCGCACGCGACGCTGTCGCAGTTCTCCGGCGAACTCGGCGCCCGCGCCGATGCGCTCGCGCAGGAGGCCTACGCGGCGATCGGCCGTGAGGTGAACCTCGGCTCGCCGAAGCAGCTGCAGGAGGTGCTGTTCGAAGAGCTGCAGCTGCCGAAGACCCGCAAGACCAAGACGGGTTACTCGACGGATGCCGCGGTCCTGGCCGATCTGCAGGAGACCAACCCCCACCCGTTCCTCGACCTGCTCCTCCAGCACCGCGAGGCGACGAAGCTCCGGCAGATCATCGAGTCGCTCGACAGCGCCATCGGCGGCGACCGGACGAGTGGATCCGACGGCCGCATCCACACGACCTACGTCCAGACCGGCAGCCAGACCGGGCGCTTGTCGAGCACCGATCCGAACCTGCAGAACATCCCGATCCGCACCGAGGAGAGCCGCCGCATCCGGTCGGCGTTCACCGTCGGCGAGGGCTACGAGACGCTGCTCACGGCGGACTACTCGCAGATCGAGATGCGTATCATGGCGCACCTCTCCGAGGACCCGGGGCTCATCGAGGCCTTCAACTCCGGAGAGGACACGCACCGATTCGTCGGCTCGCGCGTCTTCGGCGTCGCCCCGGAAGACGTGACCCCGGCGATGCGCACGAAGGTCAAGGCGATGTCGTACGGTCTCGTCTACGGGCTGTCGGCGTTCGGCCTGTCGAAGCAGCTGCGCATCGAGCAGGCCGAGGCGAAGCAGCTCATGATGGAGTACTTCGCCCGTTTCGGCGCCGTGCGCGACTACCTGCGGTCATCGGTCGAGCAGGCGCGCATCGACGGCTACACCGAGACGATCTTCGGCCGCCGGCGTCCGTTCCCCGACCTCGCCAGTCCCAACCGGGTCCTCCGTGAGAACGCGGAGCGAGCCGCACTCAACGCGCCGATCCAGGGCAGTGCGGCCGACATCATGAAGATCGCACTCTTCCACATCCACGACGACTTCGCCGCACAGCAGCTCGGCTCGCGCGTGCTGCTGCAGATCCACGACGAGCTCGTGATCGAAGTGGCACCGGGGGAGTGGGGGGCGGCCGAGCAGATCGTACGCAGCCGCATGGGCGACGCCGCGAAACTGTCGGTGCCGCTCGACGTGCAGATCGGTCGCGGCGACGATTGGGACGTCGCCGGGCACTGATCGAGGAACCGGCGAAGCGTCTCCCGGCACCGGGATCCTCGTTTGTCGGCACCGCGTCCCATGCCTAGGCTCGGTGCTATGACAGACGAAACCCGCACGCCCACGCAGATCGACAAGATCGCTGATGCGTGGGTCGACACCCTCGCCGAACTCGAGCCGACGCTCGCGACCTACATCGGTCGTTTCGAGTACAACGACCAGTTCGGCGACTACAGCCCGGCCGGTCAGGAGCGGTTGGTCCAGGAAGGCCGCAAGACCCTCGCCGCGCTCGACGCCGCGACCGCCGACGACGATGTCGACGTCGTGACGAAGGAGGACCTCTCCCGCGAGATCCAGCTGGAGCTCGACCTGCACGACGCGAGGTGGCACCTTCGCGATCTCAACGTCATCGCCTCGCACGCGCAGAACATCCGCTCCGCGTTCGACCTCATGCCCACGGCGACGAGCGACGACTGGTCCGTCATCGCGAAACGTCTCGGCGCCGTCTCGGGCGCGGTCGGCGGTTACATCCAGACGCTCCGCGAGGGCATCTCGCAGGGCGTGGTGCCGGCTCGCCGGCAGGTCACCGAGGTGGCGACGCAGATCGCCCGCTATACCGCCGACGGCGGCTTCTTCGCGAGCTTCGCCGCCGACGCCGCGCCGGAGGAAGGGCAGCTTCCCGCCTCCCTCGCGCGCGACCTCGCCGACAACGCCAATGCCGCCCGCGTCGCCTACGACGAGCTGTCGGCGTTCCTGACGACAGAGCTCGCTCCCGCCGCCACGGAGAAGGATGCGGTGGGCCGCGAGCTGTACGCGCTGCACTCGCGGCGCTTCCTCGGCGCCACGATCGACCTCGATGAGACGTACGAGTGGGGTGTCGAGGAGCTCGCGCGCATGGTCGCCGAGCAGGAGGCCATCGCGGACGAGATCAAGGCGGGGGCCACCGTCGAGGAGGCTGTCGCGTTCCTCGAGCAGGACGCGAGCCGCAAGCTCTACGGCACCGACGCGCTGCAGAAGTGGATGCAGGAGACCAGCGACCGCGCCGTCGCCGAGCTCGGCCAGACGCACTTCGACATCGCGGAGCCGATCCGCAAGCTCGAGTGCATGATCGCGCCAACCAAGGAAGGCGGGATCTACTACACCGGCCCGACCGACGACTTCTCGCGTCCCGGCCGCATGTGGTGGTCGGTGCCCGAGGGCGTCGAGGACTTCGACACCTGGCGCGAGCTCACGACGGTGTACCACGAGGGCGTCCCGGGCCACCACCTGCAGATCGCCCAGGCGGTGTACAACCGCGCGCAGCTCAACACCTATCGCCGGCTCCTGGGCGGCACCTCGGGTCACGCCGAGGGCTGGGCGCTCTATGCCGAGCGCCTCATGGAACAGCTGGGCTACCTGTCCGACCCCGCCGACCGCCTGGGCATGCTCGACGGCCAGCGGATGCGCGCCGCCCGCGTCGTGCTCGACATCGGCGTGCACCTCGAGAAGCCGCGCCCCGATGGGCGGGGCCCGTGGGACGCCGACTTCGCCCTGGAGTTCATGCTGCGCAACGTCAACATGCCCGACGAGTTCGTGAAGTTCGAGGTCAACCGCTATCTGGGCTGGCCCGGCCAGGCGCCGTCGTACAAGGTCGGCCAGCGCATCTGGGAGCAGCTTCGCGACGAGGTCGCCGAGCGTGAGGGCGACGCCTTCTCGATCAAGCAGTTCCACAAGCGCGCGCTCGACCTCGGCGGCGTCGGCCTCGACACCCTCCGCTCCGCGCTCTCGCGCTGATCAGTCGCCGGGGTCGTGGCGCAGCAGCGCCACGACCTCGGCGTCGGTCGTCTGACGGAAGTCGTCGTAGTACTGCCCCACGGCCCAGAAGTCGGCCTCGCGGTACGGGCACACGAACGTGTCGACGGCGTCCGCCGGCGGCTCCCACCGCTCCGGGGCGACGGGAACCGCCAGCACGATCTGGCCCGGGTCGCGGGCGCGCAGCGCGCGGCACGCCGCGATGGCGGTCGCGCCGGTCGCGACGCCGTCGTCGACCACGATGGCGGTGCGGCCGGAGAGATCCACGGACGCCGAGCCGAAGGCATCCGTCCGCCGGGCCAGCTCGTCGCGCTCGGCCGCCTCGACGCGCTCGAGATCGCGCGACGACATGCCCGCCCACCGCATCGCGCCCGGAGTGACGATGCGCACGCCCTCGGCGATCGCCCCGACCGCGTACTCCTTGTGACCCGACGCGCCCAGCTTGCGCACGACGACCGCGTCGAGAGCGAGCCCGAGCGCCCCGGCGACCGCCGCGGCGACGACCACGCCGCCTCTCGGGATGCCGAGGACCACGGCATCCGTTCCCCGCCATTCTTCGAGCTCAGCAGCGAGCTCGCGCCCGGCGGCCCGGCGATCCGCGAAAGGGATCATGCCTCCACGCTACGCTCGCGTGGCGCGACCGTCTCGGGAATGCCGGTGCCACCCGACCGGTTCATGCAGATGCATAGAAGGAGAAGCACTTATGACCTCTGTCGATCCCGCCACGATCGAACTCGGACTCGACACCTTCGGCGACGTGACCCGCGACGCCTCCGGCGAGCTGATCAGCGGCGCCCAGACGATCCGCAACGTCGTCGAGCAGGCCGTTCTCGCCGACCGTGTCGGCCTGTCGTTCTTCGGGGTGGGGGAGCACCACCGCCGCGAGTTCGCCGTGTCGAGCCCCGAGATCGTGCTCGCGGCCGCGGCGGCGCGCACCGAGCGCATCCACCTCGGCACCGCGGTCACCGTGCTGTCGAGCGACGACCCCGTGCGTGTCTTCGAGCGGTTCTCGACCCTGGACGCGGTCTCGAAGGGGCGCGCCGAGGTCATCCTCGGCCGCGGATCGTTCATCGAGTCGTTCCCCCTGTTCGGGTACGACCTGCGCGACTACGAGGCGCTGTTCGAGGAGAAGCTCGACCTCTTCTCCCAGCTGCTGACGGAGAAGCCTGTCACCTGGAGCGGGACGCTCCGTGCATCGCTCGACGCCGCTGACGTGTTCCCGAAGACCGAGACCGGCCTGCGCGCCTGGGTCGGCGTGGGCGGAACCCCCGAGTCGGCCGTGCGCGCCGCGCGCTACGGGTACGGGCTCATGCTCGCGATCATCGGCGGACCCGCCGGGCGCTTCGCGCCCTTCGCCGAGCTGTACCGTCGGTCGCTCGACACCTTCGAGCAGCCGCAGCTGCCGGTCGGGGTGCACTCGCCGGGCCACGTCGCCGAGACCGATCAGCAAGCCTGGGACGAGGCGTACGACGGCTTCGAAGCGATGAACAACTCCATCGGCCGCGAGCGCGGCTGGCCGACGTACAGCCGGCTCCGCTTCCAGCACGATGTCGGGCCCGAGGGCGCGCTGTACGTCGGCTCTCCCGAGACGGTCGCCCGCAAGATCGCCGCCACTGTTCAGACGCTGGGTGCCTCGCGCTTCGACATGAAGTTCTCGACCGGCACGCTCTCGCACGAGAAGATGATGCGCTCCATCGAGCTGTTCGGCACCGAGGTGGCGCCCCGCGTGCGCGACATGCTGTCCTGAGCGCCACGTGGGCTGCGGCATCCGTACCATGACGCTATGACGGATGCCGCCACCCGCGCCTCGTCGACGCTCTCCGAGCGCCTCGACCGGTTGCCGCTCACCCGCAAGCACCTGCGCGTGCTCACCGGTTCGGGGATCGGATGGGCCCTGGATGCGATGGACGTCGGCCTCATCTCGTTCATCATCGCGGCACTGGCCGCGCAGTGGAGGCTCACCCCGACCGAGGCGAGCTGGATCGCCTCGGTCGGCTTCGTGGGCATGGCGATCGGCGCCAGCGTCGGCGGTCTGCTCGCCGACCGGTTCGGGCGCCGCCAGGTGTTCGCCCTCACGTTGCTCGTGTACGGGCTCGCGACCGGCGCCAGTGCGCTCGTGGGCGGGCTCGCCGCGCTCCTGGTGCTGCGGTTCCTCGTGGGTCTGGGATTGGGCGCCGAACTACCGGTCGCAAGCACCTACGTGAGCGAATTCGCTCCCGCGCGCATGCGGGGTCGACTGATCGTGATCCTCGAGGCCTTCTGGGCGGTCGGCTGGACCGTCGCCGCGCTCATCGGCTACTTCGTGATCCCCGCCTCCGAGGACGGCTGGCGCTGGGCCTTCGTGCTCGGCGCCGTCCCCGCGGTGTACGCCCTCATCGTGCGGTGGGGCCTGCCCGAGTCGGCGCGCTGGCTCGAGCGACGAGGGCACGTCGGCCAGGCGGAGTCCGTCGTGCGCGCGTTCGAAGACGCGGCCGGCGTGCCTCCCCTCGCCTCCACGGGCCGGACGACGGCGCCACCCGCCGCCGCGACCTCGCTGGGGCAACGACTTCGCACACTGTGGTCTCCCGAGTTCCGTGTCCGCACCGCGTGCCTCTGGCTGGTGTGGTTCTGCGTCAACTTCTCGTACTACGGCGCGTTCATCTGGATCCCGTCGATCCTCGTCGCCCAGGGGTATGACCTCGTGCGATCCTTCGGCTTCACCCTGATCATCACGCTGGCGCAGCTGCCCGGATACGCGGTCGCGGCCTGGCTCATCGAGGTGTGGGGGCGTCGCGCGACGCTTTCGGTCTTCCTGGTGGGCTCGGCGGTGTCGGCGATCTTCTTCGGCACCGCATCCGGACCCGGCGCCATCATCGTGGCCGGCATGGCGCTGTCGTTCTTCAACCTCGGCGCATGGGGCGCGCTGTACGCCGTGACTCCGGAGATGTACCCGACGTCGCTGCGCGCCACCGGCTCGGGCTGGGCGGCCGGGGTCGGGCGTATCGCGTCGATCGTGGCACCCCTTGTCGTGCCGCCGCTGCTCGTGGCCGGCGGCGCACCCGTGCTGTTCGTCGTGTTCGCGGTCTTCTTCGCCGTGGCTGCGGCCGCAGCGTGGGGACTCGTGGATCGGCGGGGGATCGCGCTCGACGACCGCTGAGTCGGGCCGGACGCGCTCCCTGCCGGTCGTAGGCTTGAGCGCGTGGCATCCGTTCGATACGTCGCAATCGGCGACTCGTTCACCGAGGGCGTGGGCGACGAGCTGCCCGACGGACACGTGCGCGGCTGGGCCGACCTCGTCGCGCAGGGTTGGGCGAACACCACCGGCGAGGGTGTCGAGTACGCCAACCTCGCGATCCGCGGCAAGCTCGTCTGGCCGATCGTCGAGCAGCAGCTCGAGCCGGCGCTCGCGCTGAAGCCGACGCACCTCTCGTTCAACGGCGGCGGCAACGACATGCTGCGGCCTCGCACGAGCGTCGCGCACGTGCTGGCGGCCTTCGAGACGGTGCTGCGCCGCTGCGACGAGGAGGGCGTCCAGCTGATCGTGCTCTCCGGGGCCAACCCGACTGCGCAGCTGCCGCTGAAGCGCGTGATCCAGCGGCGCGGCGACCTGCTGTCGTACGCCGTCGAGGCGCGTCTGGCCGAGCGCACCGACGTCGTGCAGGCGTACAACTGGTTCGACGAGGAGCTGGCGACGCCGCCGTACTGGTCGGACGACCGCCTGCACATGAACTCGCGCGGGCACCATCGCGTCGCCGCGCGCGTGCTGAGCTCGCTCGGCGTCGAGCCGGTGCCGGAGTGGTGGTCGCAGCCGCCGCTGCCCCCGATGGGACCGCGCGGCGCGGCCTACTACCGCGAGCACGTCGGCCCGTGGGTGAGGCGCCGCTTGGCGGGCACCTCGTCGGGCGACGGACGCGAGCCGAAATTCGGTCAGTGGACCGAGATCTTGCCGACCGCCCACTGAGCAGCCATCATGGCGGGGTCATGCGGACTCGCGCATACTCCGACCGCGATCGACGATCCACCGCAGCAGCTCGTCCCGAACGCCCCGCTGCCAGCGTCCGCTCATGCCGCGCCGCCCTTCACCGCGTAGGTCAGCTCGGCGAAGGCGCCCGCCTGTCGAACGGCGGTCAGCTCCAGACGGTCGGCACCGAGGCTACGGGGGAGGAGGGGCTTTCCCGACGGCAAGGTCGCCGGGGCGATCGAGACGCGGATCTCGTCGAGCAGTCCCGCGTCGGCGAACTGGCCCGCGAGGTCGCCACCACCCACGATCCACACGTCGCGGTCGCCGGCCGCCTCCCGGATCATCGGCCACGTCTCGCGGACGTCGCCCGCGGCGAACCGGATGTCGACGCCCGGCACGACTGGCTGATCCTTGCTTGTGAACACCCACGTGGGGCGGTCGCCGTAGTAAGAGGGCCACTTCTCGGGGTGTGCGACCAGGTCCTCGTGCTCGAGCACCCACCGGTAGGTCGACGAACCCTGCACGAGCACGCCGATGCCCGAAAGGAATCTCTGGAAGTCCTCGTCGCCTCCTTCGCCGCCAGGTGCGGCGAAAAGCCACTCGAGCGAGTCGTGATCGTCGGCGAGAAAGCCGTTGAGCGTGGAGGCGGTGTAGTAGACGACGCGGGCCATGCGGTCACGCTAGCGCGCACGTCGGACACATGCCTTGACAAGATATTCAACCATACGGTACTGTACCAATTGGTTGAGTACAGGAGGCGCGATGACCGATGCACTGAGCCGCACCTTCGCGGCACTCGCCGACCCGACGCGTCGCGCGATGCTCGCGCGGCTCAGCGAAGGCGAGGCGACGGTGGGCGAACTCGCCGAGCCGTTCGAGATGACCTTCGCCGCGGTATCGAAGCACCTGCGCGTCCTCGAGGGGGCGGGGCTCGTCACCCGGGGCCGCAACGCCCAGTACCGCCCGGCCCGGCTCGACGCCCGGCCCCTGGCGACGGCGTCCGAATGGATCGGCGGGTACGCGCAGTTCTGGGAGGACAGCCTCGGTGCCCTCGATCACTACCTCAACGCCCTGCAGCAGTTCGGGGCGCCCCGCACACCGACCGGCGGCACCGCCGCACCCACCGAGAAGGAGAACGACCATGACTGAGTACTTCACCGTCACGCGCACCCTGCGGGCGCCGCGCGAACTGGTGTTCGAGACCTTGACGAAGCCCGAGCACTTCGCCGTGTGGTTCGGTACGGCCGCCGTCGAGGTGCCGCAGGACAGCCTCATGATGGACGTGCGGCCGGGGGGCGTCTTCCGCGCTGTGATGCTGCTGCCCGACGGCAACCGCATCGACTGGGCGGGGGAGTACAAGGTGGTCGAGCCGCCGTCGCACCTCGCGATGACGCTGACCGACCAGCCCGGCGACGACGCGGGCCTCCCGGTGCTGTTCGACCTCGAGGAGTCCGGCGACGGCACGGTTCTCACGATCCGCCAGGACCGCAGCGACTTCTCCGACGAGCAGGTCGCCGCGACCATCGCGGGCTACAACTCGTTCATCGACGATATCGAGGGCGTGCTGGAGCGCCTTCAGACCGTCTGAGCGCCGTCACAGAGCGCCCGGCCGGCGCAGCGCCCTCATCGCGAGCACGCTGCCCGCCCGGGCGCTCTCGCGCGGGTCGGCACCCTCCAGCGCCGCCACGATGAAACCCGCTGCGAAGGCGTCGCCCGCACCGGTCGAGTCGACGACGTCGTCCACCCTTTCGACGGGCACCTCCGTCGTCGCCCCGTCGGCGGAGACCAGCACGGGCTCGGCGCCCCGTTTGACCACGTACACCCCAGTGCGCTCCACGCCGAGTTCGCGGGCCAGACGCGCCTCGTCATCGTTCGCGAACACGACTTCAGGGCGAAGCTCCGCGAGGACGCGCCGGAGCCTCTCACCGCCGAGCGCGCGCATCGTCGCCACGCTCGACAGGTCGAGGCTCACCTGGGCACCCCGCGCGGACGCCCGGGTCGCAGCATCCGTCACCGCCCGCGTCGAGCGCACCGTCGCGAAGCCGTACAGCGGCACGTGGACCCAATCGGCGTCGGCGAGCCACGCCGGGTCGATGTCGTCGAGCTCGGCCGCGGCGCCACGGTCGGTGATCATGGTGCGCTCGCCCACGGCGTCCACGAGCACGACGATCGAGCCGGTGCGACCGTGCCGCTGCACCTTGGCGTCGACGCCGGCGGCCTCGAGTTCTCCGACGAGCGCGAGGGCGAGGGTGTCTTGGCCGACACGGCCGATGAAGCGGGACGGATGCCGCACCGCAGCCGCCACCGCCACGTTCGCGGCGCTTCCTCCCCGCGTCAGGCGCACCTCGGCGGGGTTGTCCGTGCCGCGCTCGAGCGCCGTGCCACCGAGGACGATCAGGTCGGCGACGAGATCGCCGATCACGACGAGCATCAGGAGTCGCCGGCGAGCGCCTGCGCGATGCGCGCGCCCAGGTCGACGTTCCCGCGGTAGACGGACACGTTGACGTCCAGGCTGCGCCCGCCCGTCTCGCGCTGGAAGAAGTCGAGCAGGAACGGCGTCGTGGAGTGCCCTGAGATGCCCTTGGCCTCGGCCGCAGCGAGCGCTCTCGAAAGCACGTCGTCATGCAGCGCCGGGTCGAGCTGGCGATCCGCGGCCACCGGATTGGCGACCAGCAGCGTCGACGTGATGCCCAGGGCATCGCGCGTGCGGGCGATCGCGGCGATCTCGGCGGGGGAGTCCACCGAGTACTCGACGTCGTGGCCGGAGTCGCCTATGTAGAAGCCGGGATAGTCCGTGGTGCGGTAGCCCACCACGGCGAGGTTCAAGGTCTCGAGCCGCTCGAGGGTCAGCGCGATGTCCAGGATCGATTTGACGCCCGCACTCACCACCACGAGCGGGAGGCCCGCGAGAGTCGGCAGGTCGGCGGACTCGTCGAAGGTCCGCGCGGCGCCCCGGTGCACCCCGCCGAGTCCTCCGGTCGAGAAGACCCGTACACCCGCCCTCGCCGCGAGGTGCGCCGTTGCGGCGACAGTGGTGCCGGCGCTCAGCCCCTTGACCACCGCCACCGGCACATCGCGCACACTCGCCTTCACGACGCCCTCGATCGTCGAGAGGCGCTCGATCTCATCAGGCGAAAGACCGACGGTAGGCCGGCCGTCCACGATGCCGATCGTCGCCGGGACGACGCCCAGCGCCCGTACGCGGGCCTCGGCTTCGAGGGCGACCACGACATTGCGGGGCCGCGGCAGGCCGTGCGTGATAATCGTGGACTCGAGTGCGAGCACAGGATCGCCCGCTGCGACGGCGTCGCGCACCTCCGGAGCGATGACGAGGGGATCGGACACGGGCATCCTTTCGATCCGGGCAGCTCTTCCTCCCCGGACAGGGACACAGTATCGAGCGAATGCCGCCATCTCACGGATGCGGGCTCGAGTCGCGCGGCTCCGGCGCTCAGCCGCGTGGGAGACGCGGCGGCCTCGGCGGCTCCATTCCCAGACGGATGCGTGTGCGCTTGCGCTCGACGACGATGAAGGTGCTGCCGAGCGCCCACAGCGGCACCTGCATGAGGAACGCCAGGCGGAACGCGTCGAGGTTGTACGTCGCCGGCGTGCCGGCGCCCTGCAGGTCGAGCGCGAGACCTATGAGGAGGATCGCGACCAGCGCCGCGAGGAAGCCGCCGGCATTGGTCACCCCCGTCGCTGTGCTGAGTCGATGCGACGGGTTGTGGGTGCGGGCATGGTCGAACGCGATCATCGAGGCCGGTCCGCCGGTCGCAAGGGCGACGGCGAGCGCGATCAGCAGCCACAGCGGAGCAGGACCGGGGTACGCGATGACGGCGAGCCAGGCGAGCGCCTGTACGGCGACGGTGGGCAGCACCAATGCGCGTGAGCGCAGATGCGGGTTACGCCGCGACAGCTCGCCCATGATCGGCCCGAGCGCCATGCCCACGACGACGTACAGCGACATGATCGACGCGGCTCCGGCTGTGCTGAGGCCTTCACCGGCGGTGAGGAACGGCATGCCCCACAGGAGGACGAAGGCGGTGCCCGCGAACGGCGTCGTGAAGTGCGACCAGAACGCCAGGCGCGTCCCCGGGTGCGCCCAGGCCGCGCGGATGCCGACGCCGGTGTCGACCGACGACGTCACGACCCGGATCGCGCCGGTGTCGGTGTCGACCGACACGTCTTCGTCGCGGTCCGCCGGGTGGTTGCGGATCAGGAGGAACACGAGGATCGCGAACAGCACGCCGAGTCCGGAGATGCTGCCGAACGTGATCGTCCAGGACGTGGCGTGCAGCAGCGCCGCGAGCGGGATCAGCGCCACCAGCTGGCCGGCCTGCCCCACGATGCCGGTCAGCTGCACCATGATCGGGCCGCGCTGCGCGGGAAACCACGTCGCGATGAGTCGCAGCACCCCGGGGAAGATCGCGGCGTCTCCGGCTCCCAGCAACATGCGCGCGAGGATCGCCACCCCGACACTGGGCGAGATCGCCATGGTGAGCTGTCCCACCGCCATCAGCAGCATCCCGACCGTCATGATCGGCCGGGCACCATACCGGTCGAGCAGCACGCCGATCGGGATCTGCATGCCGCCGTACACCGCGAGCTGCACCACCGCGAAGAGCGACAGCGTGGCGGCGTCGGCGTCGAAACGCGCCGCCGCGTCGACGCCCACCGCGCTCAGGGACGAGCGGTTCGTGATCGCGAGGACGTATCCGGCGACGCCGACCGTCCAGATGATCCAGGCATATGCTCGCGGTCCCGTCGTGCGAGGACGGGACAGACTGTGCACCCTTCCACAGTAGTCACCGAGACGGATGCTGCCGCCCGCCGCCGCCCCACAGGCGGGCGGACACCGGGCGCCGCGCGTACGCGTTGCGGCAGCATCCGTGTCATGTCAACCCCCTCCCGCGAGGGGCCGTCCCTGCGGGACCGTACGGGTGGGACTTCTCGTCCCGAAGCAGGGGAGGGCTCATCGCCGCGCCCCGGAAAGGACACCTCGCATGAGTATCGGAGCAGGCATCGCCCTCTTCGCCATCGGAGCGATCCTCGCGTTCGCGGTGAACGTGGAGGTCGACTGGGTGAATCTCGACATGATCGGCTACATCCTCATGGGTGCGGGAGCCGTCATCTTCGTGGTCGGCATCGTTCTGCTGGCGCGCCGTCGGCGTTCTGAGTCCGTCACGCGCACCGCCGTCGACCCGAACGTCAACGAGCAGGTCACGCGCCGGAGCACGAGCACGACCGACGACGCCGCCGGCCTCTGAACCATCGTCCGGCCGCGGACGCTCCGGCGTCCGCGGCCGATTCGTCAGTGCCCGGCGCTCGATGGCTCGATCCGGGTGCGAGGCCCTTCAATTCCCCGCAGCTCGACCGGATCGCCCAACCGGGTGGCGTGCTCAGCAGTCCGCGAGACGGCGTCGGGGGAGGCCATCACGATGAGGGGGCTGACGGGTCGAGCACCGCGTAAGATGGGCGTCCGCCCGTTCGAGTGGGCGCGCGCCCATAAGGAGGAGTCGTGCCGACTGGAAAAGCGCTTGACGACGCGCGCACCCTCCTGCTGGACGCGGGACGTCGCGTGCTGTCGTCGGACGGCGCGTCCGCACTGACCTCCCGGGCGGTGACAGACACCTCTGGCGTCGCGAAGGGGGTGTTGCACCGCCATTTCGCCGACTTCGACGACTATCTCAGCGCGCTCGTCGCCGAGGAGAGTCGGCGGATCGAGAGCATCGAGCCTCTCGTCGCGGACTCAGCCTCCGCGGCGGTGACAGATGTGCTCGAACAGGCGTTCACTCCGACGACGCTGGGCCTTGCGAGCATCCTGATCAGCCGCGGGGGATTGCGCCGCAGACTGCAACGCGACAGATCCCCTGAGGTCCCGCTGTTCGCCGACACCACGTCGGTGGTGGCCGACGTCCTCGCCTCGGAGCGTGAGGTCGGCTGGATTCCCGAAGACGCCGACATTCCCGCGCTGGCGCTCAGCCTGGTGGGGAGTGCGCACCTCCTCTACGTGAGCGCAGGAGACCTGAGGCCGACGCGCGATGCCCTCGACCGGATCGTGCAGTCGATCCTGCCTTAACCGGGATGGAGCAGTTCCCCCAACCGGCTCCGCCGCCCTCTGCGGGTGGATCGGGGGAGACCATGTCCGCGTCACCGACGGTCATGAGCGTCGGTGACGCGATCGCGCGAATCTCAGCTTCCGTGCGATGCGCCGTCGGCGGCGCCATGGACTTCCTCGTACATGCGAAGCTCACCGAGTGCGACGTAACCGGTCTCGGCGGCGGATGCGGGGGCTGTCTGATCGGTCGTGCCAGGAGTCGAAGAGACCCGTCGGCACATCAACCTCGTGCTCGTCCTGCCGGCGCCGGCATCGAACGAGGCGGCGCGTGGTGGTCGATGCCTGCGACCACCTCACGCCGCCCGCTCCGCTGCCGCTCCGGCTACTCGCGTTCCACCGGCAGCCACAGCTCGCACGTCGCGGAGCTGAAGTCGGGGGATCGATCGAGCACCGCCACGATGGAGGGGCCCGGCCGAAGGCGCCAGGGGTTCGACGGGAACCAGTCGCTCGCCGTCGCCGCCCAGGTGGACTGCAGTGCGGCGGGATAGGGCCCTTCCGTGCGGAAGACCGCCCACGTACCTGCCGGGACGTCGATCACGTCCAGATCGTCGGGAGGAGACTCGTCACCACCCACCGCGACACCGTGAAGATAGGTCAGCTGCGTGCCCTCGGCATAATCGGGATCGACGTCGGCGCTGACCTGCAGGAGCCCGGCCGGCTCGGTGCTGCTCAGGCTCTTGAGCCGGGCGTGCTCGATGACGGGGAGCGCGGCGATGTGCGCCTGGATATGCGGATTGACCCCCTCGTGGATGAGGGGCACGCGTGCGGCATGGCCGACGAGCTGGAAAGCAGGCCTTTCGACGATACGGGTGTCCATGGGTGTATTCCCTTCTACGGTCAGGCGGAACCTGAGCTGCGGTTGCGATCGAAGGGGACCGCCGTCGCGGCGCACGTCAGCGGGGCTGACGCCATGGACCGACCGGAACGCGCGACCGAACGCCTCCGTGGAGCCGTAGCCGTAGCGCACAGCGATGTCGAGCATCTCGCCGTCGCCGAGCAGGTCGCCTGCGGCGACGGACATACGCCGACGTCGGATGTACTCCGACAACGGCATGCCAGCGAGCGACGCGAACATGCGGCGCACGTGGTACTCGGTGGTGCCGAGGTTTCCGACGACATCGGCGAGATCGACGACATCGGCCAGGTCGGCCTCGACGAGCTCGATCACCCGGTTGAGAATCGCGATCACGGTCCCTCCTTCGACATTCAGCCTCGTCGGGCGCGCAAGGTCGCGCCCGACTATCGCGGTTCGATTCGATCGTGCCGCACCTGATGTCAGAAGGGCGGGTTCTCCTGCGGATCTGCGATCTGGTCGAGAGGAGCTCTGACGCGCTCGCGCAGATCCGCGAACGGGTTCCGGGTCCGATACCCAGTGCGGAACTCGACCTCGATGCTGCCGTCCTCTCGCCGCCGATGTCGGAGCAGCGTGGTGCCTGTGAGGGCATGGTCGGGGTCGCACAGGGGACCGAGGTTCGAGATGTCGGTCTCGCCGCGGCTCGGGCCGTGAGACGCGCAGTGGTGATCGATATCAGCGTCGATCGCCAGGTTGTCGCAACCGTCGCGCGCGCACACCGTCCCACCACCGCATCGTTCCCGATCCGTCGTCGTACCAACCTGCCGGCGTGTCAGCCACTGGCGCTCCATTGGCTTGTCTTGACTTCTACAGATGACGCGCCACTCCGTGACGCAAAGCCCATCCAACCGTCCGCTGCGGCGTGACTGTGCGCATGCGCTGTTCCGTATTCAGGCGTTCACACTGCTGACGGCCGACGCGCCGACGACGAAGAGGACCCAGAACGCGGTGGTGAGGACGATGATCCCAAGGGTGATGTACCCCGTGACCAGCCCGGCCACCGTCAGCCACCGGGGCAATCGCAGGTGCTGCCGCTGTAGCAGGCGCACCCGAGCGGCGACGCTGGTTCGTCCGGCTCATCATCCTCGTACCGCGAGATCTTGTGGTACTTGGTGCCCACCGTGAGGGTCACGACCAGCGGTGTCGTGTTTGCCTGCAGCGCTGCACGATCGAAGGGCGTCTGCTCGATGACTTCTTCGCCGCCGAAGGCGAACAGGAGCGCGTCGCCCTTCACGCCGGCGGCCGTTCCGAACCGGAGGGATACCCGCCGTCTGTCCTCACCGCAGGTCGCGAAAACATCAGGCAACGAATCCACGGTGTACGGTTCGCCGTGCGCGTTCTCCCCGGCGACCCTCATCGTTGCCCAGTAGTCGGCGGCCATGCCGAACGAGGGTTCGTCAGGTTCGCATCCGATGGATTCCAGGTGCGCACGGTACGCAGCGATGATGAGTACGGGGTCTGGCTGTGGTTCGGGAACGACCCAGTAGGTGACGTGGGAGCAGATCCAGTAGTACGAGTCGTGGATCTTCCAGCTGTCCTCACCGGCGTCGCATGAGTCCGACGCTGCCGCGGTGATAGGCGGCTGCATCGCAGCACGCTCGAGGAGCGCTTGCTCCTCTTCCACTCCGGCAGCACGCGCTGCCACGGTTGCGGGGTCCTGGGATCCGGAAGGCGGGAACTCCTTACCTGCTCCGAGACACCCGGTTAGCAGTAGGCTCAACGCAGCGAGGCTCGCAGCTGCAGCGGCGGTTCTACCTCGGACCATGACCTTGAGCATAGGGTTGCCGGCGTCACGAGGACCTCCACCGCAGTCGCTCAATCCCATGGGGACTCGTGCGCCCGGCCATTATCGGCATCGCCCCTTCCACCGGCGCGCATCCAGCCTTTGACGGTCCGCCCGCGGCCGTGTTCGAAGTGATCACACACGAAGCGAAGTGCGCCTAAGCGGACCCTCCTCGAGCGTCCGCTCGCTAGCGTGGGTGCATGACGCGGGTGTGGCTGACGGAGTGGGAGTGGGCATGCTGCGGCGACGCGTTCGCGGTCGGCGACGAGGTCGACTTCGGCATCGAATCGCGACACCCAGATCCCTCGCTCGATGAGCTGCTCGGTCCCTCGCTGGTCACGACCGTGGACGCGGTCGAGTCACATCATGAAGAGGAGTTTGCCGATCGCGTTCATGGTCGCGTGATCGCTGTCCATGCCGTGACGCACGAAGTCGCGGAACGTCGCTCGCTGCGCCGCCCAGGTCACGGCGCGCCGCCGGACGCCGTAATGCCTCCGGACGGCGAGGAATGGCCGATCGTCCGCCACGAGCTCGCTGGTGCCGTATCCATGGGTTCGCGGCCGTCTCGCTATGTGATCGAGGTCACGCCGGTGCACGGCACCGCCTTGCTCGAACCCGCTCGCGGCGTTCGGCTGCCTCCTGCTCAGAATGAAGCTGAGCCGCCAGCAGTTCTCCCCGAGATAGGCGATCCGCCCATCGAGCGGAGAAGGCGCTCACTAGCGGGCTGGCTGGTCGACATCGAGGACCGCTGAGCCGTGGGGGTTGACGCAACGACCGGTCTGCCCTTTCGTGGCCCCCTCGCCCTGTTGGGGGAGTGCTCCATATCGGGTCGCGGATCGGCGTCATACCTGGCTCCACTGACCGCTGCATCCCACGATGGAACCTTCCGCCTGGATGCACCGGTCGATGGTGGTCGTGGTCAGTGTCAGTAGCACCGGATGTTGTCGGTGGGGCTGTACACGTTGGCGAAGTTGCCGGCTGACGTTGATGCCACGACTGTGGTGCTGAGTCGTGCTTGCACTGTTCCGATTGAGCGGGCGTTTGCGACGGAGCCGACGGATGCGAGCGCGGTCGTTGCGAAGGTGCTGCAGCTTCCCCAGGACAGGCGGGCGCCGCCCTCGTTGGCTGACTGGAACGCGCAGATGGTGCCTGTGGGGCACTTCGACGACAACCCGAACGGCGTGATCGTGGAGGGGATGGTCAGCTGCGCGCCGGTGTCCGGCCAGACGACGGTGGTCGAGTTGATCAGGATCCCACCGGGTTGCGCGTCGAGCGCGTAGGAGATGCGCGGATCGAGCGGCTCGTTCGCATTCGCGGCGGGGCCGATTCCGATGGTGAGGGCGAGCGCGATGGTGAGGACGGTGGTGAGGGTGGTGGTGCGGTGCTTCAACGTGTTTCCCAGAGTGTGTAGGAGGTGACGGCCCCGGCGGGGAGGAGGTCTCCGAGCGGGGTCAGGCGGACATCTTCGGTGCCGACGATGCGGCCGGTCTCGTTCGAGATCAGCAGCAATTGTCGGAAGTCGGGGTTGGTGGTGGAATCGGCGGCGATCACAGTGACGTCACGTCCTGCACGGTCTACGGCTGCGCCCGCGACGGTCGCGCCGGGGGCGCTGGCCAGCATGGTGAGGATGTGTGCGTGCTGTTCATCGGTGAGGGTCCAGGACCCGAAAGCGTTAGACACTGCGGTAATGATGTCGGACGCTGACGGGTCTGCTGCCACGGGGGACCAGTACGCCGACAGCAGCTCCCGCACATCTGCCTCGGTGTTGCCGGGGATGTGATCGATGGGCGATCCAAACCCTCCAGCGGGGTAGGTCGTCTCGGACAGCTGCGAACCTACCGCCGGTGCGAGGTCGGGGTCCGGAGGTGTGGAGCCGTCGGCGAGGTACGGCACCCCGGCAGTGATGACCTCGTGCCCCGACCCATCGGCCTGCCAGGTGAGGTCAATGATCTGAGGTGCAATCACCGAGCTGGTCCCGCCTGAGGGGAGGTGGTCCATCTGGAGGTACCACCCGAGGGACGACACCTTGCGTTCTGCGGCTGGGGCGCTGTGATGGCCGTTCGTGAGCATCCGTTGTGCCATGCTGACGACCTCTCCGATGGGCTGGGACGAGCTGGAGAACTGCAGCGGCGGTGGGGTGAGGGCCACAGCGCGAGGTGTCGCCGGCGGCCACACCAGAACGATCGCGATCATGGCGACGACCGCCGTGACCGCCATCGACAGGACAAGTGGGAGGTTCCTGCGGGCTGAGACCGAGGCTGGTGACGAGGCGCGCTGCTGCGGCTGCGCCATGATCCGCTGCAGCGTTGCCTGCTCGCGGAGGGTGAGCGGCTCGTCGGTCTTGAGCTCACGGAGAGGATCTAGCCCCCGGATCAGTGCGTCCATCTGGGCGTCGTTCACGGCGTCGGGATCGTGTCCCATGACCGACCTCCCTCGGCGGTGTCATCGGTTTCTGTCGGCCATACGTCTCGGAGTGCCTGTCGTGCCCGGCTTGCCCGCTTCCAGACCGACTGTTCCGAGCAGCGCAGCACAACGGCGGCATCTGCCGCGCTCAGCTGGTCCCAGATCAGCAGCTGGAGCACTTGTTGGTGACGGTGGGGGAGCCGCTGCCAGGCTTCGGCGAGCTGCTCGAGCCGCGGGTCCTGCCAGTCAGCCGACGTATGCAGGACTGCGTGGTCACGGAACGCTTGGAATTCACGTCGTCGACGACGTGAATTCGCCTGGATGATGTGGGTCGCGGTGAGGATGAGCCACCCCGCCGGGTTGGGGTGGGAGGGATCGAGCTTTCGGTAGGCGAGCTCGAACACCTCGGCACAGATGTCGTCGCAGGCACTCTCGTCATCGACTCTTCGTCGCACGAACCTCCACACGGTACGCCGATGCTCGCGATAGAACTCTGCAAAGTCCTCTGCCGCGAACACCGTTCTCCTGTACTTCCACCCGGGGGCACATCGTGACGCCCTCACCTTGTATATGTCAGGAGGCGTCACTTCCTGACATCGAGGTTGTTCTCCGCTGCGACCGGCCCCAGAGCCTCCGCGATGTCAGGAATCGCTGCTTCTTGACACAGACGATTGACGGCGTCCAAACGCGCCGCATCGGTTGAATACACGGGAGGCGGCATGGCCATCGAGATCACCCACGTTCGGTTCGGTAGCAGCAAGAAGACCGAAGAAGAGATCGTCCGCTACAGGTGGAAGACCATCAGCAACGGCCCGATAGGGGAGAGTGACCGGCCTTCGCTCGTGAGGTGGATTGAGAGCAGCGAGGGTGAGGCATACGTCGCCAGCGGAGCAGGGCGTATCGAGGTCGGTGTCGTCGGGTTGGCGAAGGGCCGGGCGTACCTTCGCGCGCGCGCCGATGGGCAGTGGACGAATGATCTCGTTGACCTCCCGACCTTCTAGATGGATCGTCGCGGGCTATGTGCCCGCGGTCGTTCTCCTCTGGATGGGGGTGTCGCAGGTGGCTTCGCTCGCAGGGGAAGTGCCTGTGTACGGGCCGACCGCGAGCGAAGATGCTGTGTGGACCTGGGGTCGAATCCTGGGCTGGACAGGCGCGATCGCGCTCATCGCCTGGGGTGTCCTGGTTGCTGCTTTCTGGAGGCGCAGTGGATACACCCGCGGTGCCGTCATTCTGGTGATCATGGTTGGCTTCTTCCTCGCCATCGTGGGCAAGTTGGTTGTCTGGATGGTGACGTTGCCACCGCTTCTCGAGAGCTAGCCCGGTCGCGCACCGTCTGTATTGGCAGCGGCAGACAAACCGGTCTCGTGCCGGAAAGGAAATTCCAAACCTTCGACGGACTCGCGGACACTATGGGGTGTGAGCGAGGACGAGCGATCGGCCGGCCGATGATTGAGCTCGTGCGGCGCCCATACAGCGGAGGCCGAGGGGAGCGGCCTATTCGCACTAGACGCGAAGACGATGCGCTTTGCTGGGGAACTGCGTTACCCGGTTTCTCACTATTGGGCTCGTCGCCTGGGCGAGCGTTTACGGCGCGCTGAGCGCGCAGAGGACCGAACAGGGTAAACGGGCATCGCACCGCTGTCGGCAGGGGAGTGGCGTGCAGCGGAGCCCCGTCACGCGGTCGGTCCGATAACGGACCGGCAAGCGGGCGGCGGCTGTCTGCTACACGAAGAGGCGATACCTTGTCGACATGAGCGCCTCTCAGGACACGTCGCCGAAGATCCGCGTCCGACGTGAGATACCGCCTGGGGTGTTTCTCGTTGTGGGCGTCTTCGTGGTGCCGGGGTTGATCATGCTCGCGAGTCCGCGCGGCTTCGAGCCTGGTACGGACACGTTCGTGTACGTGGCGTTCGCCGTTGTGGCCGGTCAGACTGTCGCTGTTCTGACGGCAATAGGGGTGCTCGTCGCGGCGATCGTGCGAGGAAGCAGTGTCGGACGCGTCGCGGTTTTCGGAATCGTCGCTGCGGGTGTGCTCGCAGTGGCGCTCAGCACTGTCGGCTCGTTTGCGGAGCAGATCACCGGAGCGTTCCCGTAACGATCCGGGCGCCGGGGCAGGCATAGACAATGACAGCGCACGGCGGACGACCGGCTACGGGGCTGGCCAAGCTGTCGGCATGTGCTCGTCCGGCGCCAGCTCGACGAGCCCTTGGACCGGGCTAATAGTCCTCCAGTCGAGATCGTCGCCCACGAGGAAGAGCGCTGTTGGGCCGTGCCTGGAGGCCGTCTCGAGCGGGTCCCCCTCGTCGAGGTACGGATCTGTGTTGGGACCACAGGTGGACGGCGGCGAGAGGACCTTGATGCGGTCGGGGCCGTCGCCCTTTATCCAATCGGCGACCTCGACAGACCAGACGTTCGCGCTTGCTCCATTGAAGTCTGTCGTCGAGACCTTCTCCACGACGCGCCCTACTACGACGGCATCGGCGCTGTCGGCGGCGTCGTCGGGCTGTCTCGTACCCTGCCCAGCCGGGACAACTCTGCACCGAGACACACCCCGCTAAGGCCGGCGCTAGACAGACCAACGCCCCGATAGCCGCAGGCATCCGCGTTGGTCGCATGCGCCAATGGTGAAGCAACGCCGCTTCAAGGGAGAGCTTCGTTACGTAGTTGATGCGCGAACGCCGGCAGGAACCCGGAACACCCACTCATGCGCGGGGAAGGACCGTCAGGGGCGCTTGACGGGTACTCGGCTGGTCGCGTTCGACGCGGGACAATGGGTAATGCATCTTCCGCGCGTTCCGCACGGTAAACGCGTTATCGGCTTTCTCGCTTTTGGTCTGGCGGCGATTCGCTGGCCTCTGCGAGCACCCAGGTGAGGTCAATCTGGAAAGTCGGTGGGAGCGATACGTCTGCCGGGGTGATGCCTCGAAGGGTGGCGTCGACCTTCATGGGATGCCTTTATCTGTGGCTTCCGCAGAGCGCGGTGTCGGTGGGGGCTGCGTCGGCGACGGTGGTTGTCACCGCGGTCGAAGCCATGATGGTGTTCCCGGGGACGCCTGGCCAGCCGTCGACGGCTATTTCTCGCTCGCCGATGAACCGCCCGGTGGCGGGATCGATGATGATGTCCCGGCGAGTGTTGGATGACGGTTCCAGGCGGCCGATCGCAACGCCTGTCTTGCCGTTCAGGGTGGCCTGGCCTTCTGTGACTGTCACATCAGGGATCTCCGCGGTCGCCTTATAGAGGGCAGCGCGGAACTCGGCGGGTACGGTTCCACCGCGCAGTGTGGTGACGATCCACTCGAACGCCTGCCCGTCGCGCGACGGGCCGGTCTCGCCGTTGACCTCGTAGATTGCCTGGAGCAGCTGCGTCGGGTCGCTGGGAAGAGCGTCGTAGTCGTCGCTGGTGGTGGTCCCGTTTCCGTAGCCGTTAATCAACCCGCTGGGCGCGACGCCTGCGGGGAATCGGCGGATGATGTCGGCGTCGTACTTGGCTTGGTCTTCCGCGACCTGCGCGGCGAACGCCTCGGATTCCGGTCCGAAGGTTTCGGCGAGGGTGCGCACGCACCGAACCCAGACCCACTCGTCCTCCTGGTTCGCGGGCACGTAGAGCTCGTCGTGGGCGTTCTCGAGGAACGCGGCAGGCGTCTCGGGATCGCCGGGGACGTTGCCTTGCCCCAGGTAGAGAGCGTCGGTCTGCACGCGCATGTACTGACCGGCGCCGACCACAGGGTCACTGAACTGGAGCGTTGCGGCTGCCGCCGATCCCAGCACACTCGCAGCCGCCGGGTCGGCACCGACCTCCACCCCAGGGACTCCGACCACGTTGACCGCGACGAGCGTGATGGTCAGCGCGCTCGCTCCCAGGACGGAGAAACTCGTCCACGCGGCGACGCGGCGACGCCGGCGCTTGACCGGCTTCACCGTCGCTGTGGTCGCTGCGCGCTCAGCCGGGTCGACGATCCCGAACGGGGACTCGTCCTCGATGGCGGTGAACAGCGCCGCCCGTCCGTGAGCGATCTGGTCGGGGGTGCGTTCGGGGATATCAGTCCGCGCTCGGCGCAGGAGCGAAAGTTCGTCCATGGGTCTCTTCCTTGTCGTCTTTGAGTGCCGGGGCGATCGCGGTTTGCAGCTTCTGGCGTGCGCGGTTCAGTCGTGAGCGGACCGTGCCGATGGGAATGCTCAGTGCTTCGCTGATGCCGGCGTAGTCGAGGTCGGCGAAGGTGTTCAGCAGGAGCACGTTGCGGTCGCCGGCCGGAAGCCGTGCAAGCGCCTGGCCGAGTCGACGGGCGAGGGTTCGCGCGTCGAGCCGGGCCTCGGCTTGCTCGATGTGGTCGATATCGACGCGGGCCAGATCGGACGCGAGCATTCCCTTCCACGCTCGGGCTTCCTGCCGGGCGTGTTTCTGCATGAGAGTGGTGGCGATGCCCAGTAGCCATGGGCGTGCATCTGGGCCACCGGAGAAGGTCTCGCGTCGGCTGAACGCGACGAGGAACGTCTCGGAGGTGATGTCGTCAGCATGTGTGGCCCCGAGCCGCCGAGCGGCATAGCGATACACGACTCGCTCGTGCCGGTCGTACAGCTCGGCGAACGCGGCCCGCTGACTCAGGGAGCGGGCAATGATCGCGCCGTCGTGGTTAGTCACACTGGGTATTGTCCGATTCGGCCGAGTGAGTTCACGTCAATCTTCAACGTGGGGGTTCAAGTGCCCGCACACCCACCGACGAAACGCGCGGCACGTGAACGCCGCAGTTGTCTGCCCGCCGACCTCTTGTCGATACTCTCATCGACAGAATATGCTCGTCGCATGAGTTCGGATCTCCGCGAAGTGGCCAATGAGGTGTCGTTCTGGATCCTGGTGTCACTCGCCGAGGCCAGCAAGCACGGATATGGAATCCTGCGCGACGTCGAGTTGCTGAGTACGGCAGGCGGCGGCCGAATCGTCTCGCTGAAGGTTCCCACCCTTTATGCCGCGCTCGAGCGACTTGAACGCGGACGCCTGGTCGATGTGGATCGCGAAGAGGTCGTCGATGGCCGTGCGAGACGCTACTACCGCCTCACCGAGTCCGGACGCCATGCACTCACGGAAGAGACCTCCAACCTAGAAGGCAGAGCGCGCGCCGCACGTCGCGCCCTTGCAGGGACGCGGGTCATCACGACCCCCGTCGCGGCCCGATGAAGCCGCCGAACCAGCGCAAGTACGAGAGGTTGCTGCGCTGGTATCCCCGCTGGTGGCGAGACCTGCACGGCAGTTTCGTGTTGACCACGCTGCTCGACGTCGATGACGCGCGAGGCGGCGCGGGTCCGACTCCGGGCGAGGCTTGGATGCTGCGGCTTGACGGATTACGTCACCATTGGCGCCGACCGGTCTCCGCACACCCGAGCGGCAAAGAATCCGCCGCCGCTCGCCGCCGGTGGGCACGAACCACGGCGGTCATTGGCGCCGCGTCGCTGCTCACGGTTGCCGCCGGCGGGTGGGTGGTCGTGCGGGCACAGGAAGAGCGTCTCGCCGGGCCAGGCAGTGGACGGACGCTCGACGTTCTGCTGCAGGATGCCTCCGAGTACCAGCGCGCCATCCTCAGCGACGGAGTCGTTTCGACCACCGAGTATGAGCAGGCTCTGCTCGACTGGCGGGACTGCGTAACCACCGCCGGAGCGCAGCCCAGCGCGATATACGCAATCCGCGACAACCAACGCACGTTCGACTACGAAATCACCGCGCCCACCGATGAAGCCCGTGTCGGCCTTGAGGTCACGGCTGAGAGCTGCCTCCCTGAGTACTTCGAGTCAGTCGGCGCGTGGTGGGTCGAGCAGGATCCTCAGCCTCTGCCGCACATCCCTCTCACGTCCGGATAGCGCGAGTACTCACCGCCGCGCGGGACGCGCGCGTTGGAGGACCGGCAATCGCGCTAACTCCGAATAGCAGCGCCGGCTTTACGGGTGGCTGGACGAGGCTGCGGGGGAACCCTCAGCGGGATTGGCGTTGAGACCGCGACGACCCCGAACCCATCGGATGAGCGCAGAGATTCCGATGATCAATCCTGCAGCGACGCCGAGTAGGAATGCCACGGCGCCGATCGTGAAGACCACAAGCATGACAAATAGCACTACCTGGGTGAAGACCTGCTCCGGCTCCCGGCCGAGCATCTGGGAGATTGAGAGAGGCACGTACATGAGAAGTAGTCCGCCGAAGATCACATACATGACCAGATCTGCTAGGGCGATCTGACCTCGCCGCGCGAAGTTCAATGCGAGCCTGCTTCGTCGCTCCTTGAGCGCCGATCTCTCTTCGCCCTTGGGCATGTCCTTGATGATCGCGTTGAGTGCTTGCAGTTCCTTTGCCAGCCGTGGTTCGCCGCGCGTTGCGAGAACCCCGACCAGGGCTAGCAGCGACGCCCCCACCAGGAAGAGCCCGTTCACCAACGAATCCGTCATACAACCCCCAGGTCATCACACTTTCGGCGAATCCAACTTAGGGTGACGGTTCTGAGGGGAGGCGAGGCGCGCGGAGCGGACGCGGCGACCTCGCTGATCGACCTGCCGGCGTCCGCAACGGGACGGGCAATTGAGCGCCGGAGAAGTACCGCACCGCCAAAGCAATGTTGGATCGTCCTCCGCCGACCCGACTCCAACGGGCTGCCACGCTTCACGAGGTTGTTGCCCGACGAACGGTGCGGGACTTAGGCGACGACGTGCTCACCTTACTCATCCATGGCGTACGTTGAGTCCCTTCATCGAAGCCGCGGGCGAGGCGAGTACGCCGCGGACGAGGGAGTTTGCGGTACCTGGGTGCTTCGACTCCAAGGCCGGCCTGAGCTGCCCCTCGGTGATGCGGGAGAGCACCCGTCCGATCCGTTCGTCCTGCTCCTTAGGGTCGTACGCGACTGTGATCCACTGCGGCAGAAAGGGCCAGGGGCCGCCGCGCTTAGTTCGACTCCTGCTTGGTCAGTGTTCCCGGCGCTTCCACATCGACTTCTTCGCGGGGGGAACCTCGCCCTCATCGGTATCGCTTGGTTGAGGAGTCGTGCCTGCCTGAATCCGCTTCTCCAAGGCCACATCTGGCTCTCGTGCGACCCCAGCGGCGGCGAGGACCGGCTCTAGGTAGTCCGTGACCGCACTGCTCTCGTGGACACGCAGCTCCAAGGCTTCTGACACCCACAGGCTTTTCTGCGATTTGGTTCCTCGGTAGAACCCTTCCATTTCACCTGATGGCACAACAAGCACGCCGCCCGCCCGGAGCGCACCCAACAGACGCTCCGCCGCGGCAAACGGCTCGCCAGGAGGGACAGCAGCTAAGCCTGAGTTCTTGACTGCCTCCCAACGGACGCCGTCGTTGATCGCTCGCGTCAAGGTGACGTAATCGTCGTTCATTTGCTGGGTCCAGGTGGCGCCAATGCCCTCGACCATGGACTTGAGCTCGTCGCGGTTGCGGATGACGTCGAAGTCGGGGAGCGCCCACGCACGCACGCCGAGCGTCGAGAGGACCCGCACGAGCGGCGAAACCTGACCCTTTCCGCCCGAAGGCACAAAGAGCGTGTCATCCGCAAGAGAGCGTTTGCCTAGGGCGCTCCCCATGGCGTCAAGAGCGGCCCCGTAGAAGCGGCAATCAGCGTCACCTTCGCATACCACTACCTGCGAATGAAACAACCCTTGCAGGACGTTTGAGTATCGGAGGACCGGCTTGGCGAAGACATCTGCGATCTCATCAGGCGACACTTGAGTCAAGTGCGACGCGTCACCTTCCCTCGCCACGCGCACGACCGAGACTCTCGCGCCGTCCTCCGCCGATAGAAGGCCCAGGAGAAGGTCTCGATCATGCGTCGCGACGAACACCTGGAGATTCCTGTCTGTCGCTACTCGTGCAAGCCACCGTCCGAGCACACGGGCCTGGCCTGGGTGAAGAAAGGCTTCAGGCTCGTCGACCAAGAAGACGTCCATCGGGTGCGTCAGCACCTGCCCGACGATTCCGACAAAGCTGCGCAAACCGTCGCCTTGATCATCCAGCAGCGGAAGTTCTGACAACGCTCTCGCGTACTCGCGTGTCGGCCGGTTCAGAGGTGGTACCGGGGTACTGACTTCGCCCACCCGTAGCCGCGTTTGAGCATCCAGGCGGTCAAGTATCACCGGGCTGCCGAATGCCTCCCGCGTCACGTCAGAGATCGCCGCTTCAAGCTCGCCTGACATCCGAAGTTTTACCAGAGCAACGTTGCGAGGGTTGTAGCTCTTTGAGTCGATCGCGCCGCCCATGTAGGCCGACAATTCGCCGGCACGAGCGTGCTCTACAAAGAAGGGGGCGGCGTTGCCAAGGTACGCACCGCCCTGACCGGTGGCAGCGAACCATTGATGGAAGTCATCTGCATGGTGGCCATTCCCACCCACTCTCGCCGCGAACTTGCGCCTCTCTCCAGGCACCGTCTGCTCATCGGCGTGCAGTTCTAGCCAGGCCTCGGCGTCCTCAACAGTCCCTGAAGGTCGCTGGACGGTGACGCTCGACAGCACCAAGGGCTTCAGTTCCCGCGCCGTGGTCGTGGCAAATCCATTTAATTCACGAAGCAACTGGGACTTTCCCACGTTGTTGCCTCCGACGACGCAGACAACCCCTCCGGTCGGGAGGATGATCTCCTCGCCGGCTACGGATGTCATCGAGCGAAACTTGTACTCCACTGTCATGCCGCGAGTGTCGCATGGTTATGCCCTAAGACCGCCTATTCCACCAACCATGCTTGGAGACGGATCTGCTTCAGACAGTCGGTGACTCCCCGGTGAGACGCGGCGCCAGGAGTTCGCTCAGACCGGCGGTACCGGACCACTTCGACCCACCTGCCAGCCGGATGCTCGGTACGCGTCCCGCATAGTGCCGGCGCTCGCGGGGGGATCGGCAGCACGTAGAGGGCGGTCCGGGGGGACTTACGTGGGCCGTAGTGATGATGCGGCGGTCATCGCTCCGGTGCTCTGGCAGACTCGAGGTCGTGGATACTGTGGCGATCGCAGTTGTCGCCCTGATTGCGATCTGCGCACTTCTACTTTCAGTCTTCAACGCCGTCGAGAATGGAACGGGTGCGCGTCGGTACAGCGGAACCATTCGTGTACGACTGCGACGCAGGGGACATACATACGTGGCGGAGCTCCGACCTGTCAGACTCGCGGGCGCGCGAGTTACAGAACATGGTGTGGCGTGGCTGGACGACGAGGATCGGCCCCAATCGGGAGATCCGCTGTGGTTCAGGGAATCCCCACCGATGCAGCCGCTCCGTGTGAGGTTCGTACCACGATCCGACAACTTGCGATCGTCCGAATTCTCGGAGCACGATCGCCAGATTGATGTGGCTCCAAACGAGGGCGTCGCCGCATGGCTGCAGTGGGACGTCCGCACCGCGTCCCGGTCACTCGTGCTGCTCTGGAACCTGCGGCGACGAGCCCAATATAGGGGGCCAATGGTCCTGCGCGGCGCCCAAGCTGCCGCCTGGATCGACCGGTCGTTGGGCCGAGCCGCGCCAACGATTCCGCCGTCCCCTTCGGAGAGGCTTCGGGCTTGGCTGCGTGACCGGCTCCGAACAAATACGGAAGGATCAGGTGAGCCTTTGGCCGTCTTTTACCGAACCCTCGATATCGCTGGTTTGAGGGGCTTCGGGGCGATGGAGACCGTCGAACTTGCCGTACCTGATGGGCAACTGGGCAGTGGACTGACGATTTTGGTGGGCGCCAACAACTCGGGAAAGTCGTCGGTCATCGAGGCATTCGATGCGGTCTACCGAGCAACAAGGCAGTCGGCAGTCAGTTTTGCGGCGGACCGCCGGCACGGCGGCGAGGACCGAGAGGTACAGATCCGCCTGAATCGTCTCGATGGTCGCTCGATCGGCGTTGAAACGCTGCGTGCTGGCACGAGCGAAGCTCGCGTCGTATGGGACGGGGATCGATCTTCGACTGATCGGGTGCCAATAGAGGTTACGGTGCTTCCATCTCGTCGGCAGTTTGCAGCCTACTTCTCACGCTATGGCGAGGCTGATCGCGGCTGGGCCTCCACAGGAGGAAATGAGTTCTCGCGTTCGCAGAATCGTGATGCGTTTGTGGCCCGTCTCTTCGCTCTGCACGAGAACGAGGATCGCCTGACGACGTTCAACCAGTTGCTTCGTGAAGTGACGGGGCGTTCGCTGACGTGGTCGATTGACCTAGGCGCCCAACAGCAGTATTTCCTTCGCTTCTCGGAAGCTGGTGGTGGCTCTCATACCAGTGACGGCCTTGGCGACGGACTGATCAGTCTGCTGTTCATCCTTGATGCGCTCCACGATTCGACGCCTTCATCTCTCATCGTGATTGACGAGCCGGAGCTATCACTCCACCCGCAGTATGTTGCGCGTCTCGGGGCGTTGCTAGCTCGGTTCGCCGCGGATAGGCAGATTGTGTTTGCGACGCACTCACCGTCTCTCGTCGACTGGATGTGTATCGCGAACGGCGCTCGTGTGGCCCGCATATACAAGGAGGACGGCCGATCGATCATTGCTCAGCCGCGCCGGGAGACGCTGCAGGCCATCGCCTCAGGCCACCTCACGAACACTCACAACCCGCACGTGTTCGGACCCAGGGGGAATGAGGTCTTCTTTCAGGAAGATGGGCTTCTGGTCCTGGAGGGGCAAGAGGACGTCATCTACTTACCAACAGTTCTCAGGTCCACGGGCCTGAACTTGGAAGGGTCAGTATTCGGTTGGGGGGCTGGTGGCGCGGCCCGCGTTGCGACCGTGCTCACCTTGTTCAGAGAGCTGGGTTTCAGGACGGTCGCGGTTCTTCTGGATGGTGACACACAGACTTTGAAGATCAGGTCGGAGCTGAAGTCGGAGTTCCCCGAGTACTGCATCGAGAGTCATCCGGGCGACGACATTCGAACCAAGCCTGCGCAGCGAGAACGCGCTACGAAACCCGGTCTTCTTACCGACGACGGAAAGTCAGTGCGTCCAGAGCACGTCAAAGACACGACTGCGACGCTCACGCGCATCGATACCTACTTGCGGTCTCGTTAGACGCAGTTCGTTGTCCCCACGCTGAGCAGCGGATCGACAAGTCGGGAGGCACTGACGCTCACCCTCTGCAAAGCGCCGAACCACCGGCTCATGCACGGTAGGGGCCGCCGATCGCGCACGACGCTCCTCGTTGCGACCATGCACGACCGCGGCGACGCGACCCCGCATCGCCTCCGCGAGGTGCCTGATGCGCGACGCGCGCTCCGCTTCCGAGCGACGCCCGCATGAGGATGGGCATCCGTGGTGGCCAGCTCTGTTGCTCGCTGCGACCTTCGCTGCGATCGCTGTCGTCGCCTGGGGCCAGAGCGCGGCGACGGCGTACACTCTCGCGAATCCCTGCATCACAGGGTGGGAAGTACCGTGGACGATTCCGTTCACGGTATTCCACTCGCTGGGCCTACCGGGGGCCGTCGCTGCTGTCGCTGCCGCCTTCGCCCTGCGAGGTCCGAAGACGCGAGCGGCAGCCATCATCTGCCTACTCGTGGGCTTCGTGCTCTGGATCTACGCCGCTGGCCTCATGAGCGCTCCGTACGGATGGCACTGCGATAGGTAGTGAGCACGGCGGCAACACCGCCGCGTCCACGGCATCGGCGGCTTCACCAAATATGGAAACTCACAGGAGCGCCTGTCGCTCGAAGACCCACCGGCTACTGCACGGCCGCAACTGGGCCTTCACGGTGGCCATGGTCTGCGAGGATCGCTGTCGTGGCTGACGATTGGTTCCGGTCTCCGCTGTGGACGGAGACGGCTCGTACGGACTTCGAGTCCCGGCTTGCGCGCGCTCGCGCGCGCAACCGGGCCCAGTATCTGCGGATCAAAGGACTCGCGCTGGCTGACGCCGGGGAGGTAGTCGCCGCTCGAGCACTGTGGCAACGGGTCCTGACCGACGAAGGCGAGTTCGCTCATCTGGAGAGTGCCGGTGCGCTGGAACATCTCGGAGACTCCTACGCCCGCGAGGACCCAATCCGGGCTGAGCACTACTACCGCCGGCTAATCGGTGAGCACCCGAGCCTGAACGGCACGACCGCGATGCAACACGTCAAGCTCGCCGAACTCCTCATCCGCCGACGCCAACCGCGGGATCTCCACGAGGCGGCCCTCCTCCTAGATGTGATGTCCAGGGACGTTGTTCCGGGGACGCGTCTCTGAGGTGCTGACGGCGAAGGCCTCCCCGGTGTGAAGTGGAGCTGTTCAAGGAACCGCTTCACGAGCCAAGGGAGGCCTTGCAGCCGCGGTGGCGTCCTCGAGACGACTCCCGCCTTTCCGGCTTGGGCGAACTCGGGCTTTGCGGTGCTTCCCACACGCGGTGGGGTGCGAGGCCAGCTCCGGCTAGAGTCGCGTCCGTGACTGAAACGCGTGCGCCGGATCCGCACGCAGCTTACGACCTATACATGGAGCGGCAGCGTCGATGGGGCGCGTGGTGGCGTCGGCTCGGTCAGCTCCTGGGCTACGTGCTCGGCGGATGCTTGGCGGTCATCATCGCGGCGCTCTTTGTTGCCAGCGTGCTTGACCTCGCCCAGCCACGGATCTGGGGCACGTTCACACAGACGGACTGCGAGCCGCGACCGCGCGGTGACTGTCGTCCGGTCGGGACGTGGGTCAGCGACGATGGAGACATCGTCAAGCGCGAGGTCTACTTGGACGGTTGGACCGACGGTACGGGCACAACGCGGGCCAGCTACCAGCCCACCGCGATCATCAGCGACGAGTCCAACAACATCGTCCACACCCCAGGGCTGACCGGCGCAGGGCCCTGGCTCTCGGGAGCCCTCCTGCTGGGGTGGGTCGGCTACATGCTCTTCAAGGCGGCCTCGTGGGGAGACATCACCCTGCCGAGTCATCGACGCTGGCGCGGTCGCCGCCGACCGGCGAGGCAATCGACCATCCCGGCCACTCGCGGGTCGCTTCGACGCCGCTACCGACGATCGCTCGAAGAAGGGACCGCATCGAGCGCCGGGGACGAAGGCGGCTCCGACTGAGCCATTTGGCTGGAGTGGCCAACCCGTCCTGGCTCACGCCGAATGCGCGATGGGGTGTGGCTTCCGCCTCCCGCCCGCAAGCGGATCCGACTGCAGCGCAGCGGCGCCTTAAGTTGCCGGTCGCTGAATCCGGTTTCAGCCACCTTCTTGCTTTGACGAGTTCCGCTCGTTATCGTCGAGTTCCCCGACGGAAGGACGTTGATCATGAGCACCTACAACCGTTGAATTACCAAAGCGAGCCCCCGCCCGACCTAGTCGTGCGGGGGCATCGTCGTTTCGGCGTTGGCCTAGGCCCCAGGCTCGCCGGCGGCGCCACTTTCGTTCCCCGCCCGCCCCAGGATCGTCACCCACGAGCCTGATTGATGGCGTTGATCAGGTATGAACTCTTGGTCGCGAGGGCGTACTTCTTATCTGCAGAGAGCGCCTGCGGGGCTTGCAACGCGAGCTCGAGGTCGTGGACGTCGAGTCCGGTCAGCCCGGCGATGTTCTCGAGTGTGAGGTGGCACTCGATTGTCAGGGACTCTACGATGCCCTTCAATCGCTCGTCGTCACCGATTTGCATTCCGTCGGTGAGTTGAGCGGTGAGGATCGAGAGTCGCCTGTTCTCGTTGGCCGCAAGAGCCGCCGACTTCGGGCTGAGTCCCGCCGCCACGAGAGGAGCCTGTCCGAGCAGAGCGCGCACGCTGTCGGCGGGGACGCCGGTGATGACGTGCAGAGCCTCTACCGAGATGTGCCCTTCCGCGACGAGGCGTTTCAGCTCGTCCACCACGCTCTGTCCGTGGGATGTCATGGGTTCATTGCACACGAGGGCACCCCTTGCGCACACTAACGGCACGCGAATCCGCCGCGCCGGGTTCTGGAGCCTCGAGAAAGCGCGGCCCAAGGTGAGTCGTATGCCCGGCGGAGGTCCCTCCCCGCCACTGCACGCAGGGGGATCCCAAGCGCGCATCGGCGCGCTGAAGGACCCTCAAGCGGTCGCCGCCGCGGCATCAGCTCGGTCTAGAACATCCGTCGGTACCGTCAGCGTGCAGATCAAGCTGGACTCCCGTTCGCCGTGATCTACCTCGTAGACGCATTCGCCGCAGCCGCCGAGATCGCGGGCCTCTGGGAGGGCAAGGAGATACTCGGCCCATGGGTGCCGGCAATGGCCGCAAGGCTCCATCATCACGAAAGCTCTCGCGCGACCACTTCGTCTGCTTCTCCGCATATCGCGCCACCAACTCGTCGCCACGTCATCGACGATATAGTCCAGCTGCCTCCGTCGAGGTACCGCGTCTCGCTATGCGTGGTCGTCCTCGGTAGACCGAGATCATGTATGCCCAAGGACCCTTCTACGGGGCTGTGTCAACGCGCGTCGTGCTGTTGACGACGTTTGACGAGCACGGCGGTCACGATCACGACTGCGACCATCGATCCCATCCAGATCCAGATACTCGATGGAATCCCGACGATGGAATGCTCTGACGAGCCGCAGGTCGAAGTCCCGTCCTCAACACCGTCGGCGCACCATCCATAGGTGAGGATCGGCGCGAACAGCACGCTGACGCCGAGCGCTGCGATAACGCCCCACCCTAAGGTGCCGACGGCGGATCTCCGAGCAGCCATGGTGACCAGCAAAGCAGTCAGGGCCGTGGCTTTGGGTGACTGTCATCGACTTGTGATGGCTAGCCTTCCCCGTTCCGAGAGAGTGTGAGCGGCCGAGCGGCTCCGTCGCAGCGAGGGACCGCTCTTCGCGCGCCGAGCCACGTCGGTCTGACTGCGGTCTGAGGGTGCTGCGGAGTGTGTCACGATGACACCGTGACCGCGGACCCCACCCTCGCCCCTGGGGAGGAGGTCCTCTGGACCGGTTCCCCAGATCCGAAACGGATACTCACCGGCTGGGATGGATTCCTCATTCCGTTCAGCGTGTTCTGGGTAGCTGTCGGCATCGATCTCTCGCTTGACGCACAGCGCGGACCGCAAGTAGTGACTCTTGTGGGGGTGACCGTCACCGGGCTGTATCTCGTTGTCGGACGCTTCCTCGTGAAGACATACCGGAAACGTCGGACCCGCTACGTCCTGACCGACACGCGAGCCATCATTTGCGGACCGCGCAGAACCTTCTCCTTTAATCTCGCGGACAGGAACCCGCGTGTTCAGGTCATCGGAAGGCGAGGCCACCGCACCCTGAAGTTCACGTCGGACGACCCTCGCTCCTACGGCAAGTTCAGTAGCGAGTTGTTCGTCAACACAGGGTTGGACTTCCTGCTGAGACCGGGGCTCGACGCCCGCTTCTCGTTCTACGACGTCCTGCGAACTGATGCGCTCCATTCGGCCGTAAGTGACATGGTTACCTCCGGCAAGGTTGCCGAAGGGATCGCATAGCACCAGCGACTCACCGAACGCATTCGTTCCGATGCGCGCCGTGAGGGACCGCGATGCGTGCGGTCTCGTTGCCTCTCAGTAGTCGGTTGGGAAGGGGCGGGTGATCGGCTCGAATGTCGGCTGCTCTTCTAGATGACACTGTTTCAGCGGTTCGATGCTCGTGATGATCAATCCGTGGTCGTACCCCACCAGCCGCTTTGCGATGCCGGACTGCTCGTCGATCACCAGCGTCTGCCGGACTGCGGGGTCGTCGACCTGCTCAAACGTGAAGAGTATCGAGCGCGTGCCGACACGTTGCACCAACACCGGGTAGAAGCTGCCATGCGGATTGGCCCAGTGAGCAATCGGGTGGGCCACAGCATCTGGAGTGCTTGCGGCATCGGGCGGAAGAACTCGGCGGGCTGTGACTCATCGGTTCGCCGGCCGCGGGAGGTGTAGATCCCGTCGCGGTATTCCTGTCGCTCACCGTCGTCGAAAACGATCGTCCAGCACTGGTTCGGCTCGTCTGCGGCGAACCGGAACTGACGCAGACCATCTCGCGAATGCGCGGCACCCTGGCCGGCCAGTCGGCGTGAGCTCTCCAATTCCCTTACGGCTGCGACAACCGCGTCTGCGTCGCTGCGCGTCAAGACAGTGTCGAGAGGAAGGGGACTCGTTTGCTCGATGATTCGGGCCGACTCAAACCGATTTCCGCCGCGGCGCCAGTGCATCCGGCGGAAGCCCCTTCACCGTGTTGCCGGCGTGCTCTGAGCGACCCACATGCGGGCGGGGGAGAGGCGATGCAGCTTTCGCAAACGGGTAACGCAACTTTTGCTGGGAAGGCGCGTCACCCGTTTTCTCACTAATGCCCGGGCCCGAGCCTCGTGCGCCGGCACTCTTCGCGGATTTGATGGGACGCTTTGGCGTCCGTGGGACATGTACTTTGTGGGCGGTGCGAAGGGAGCGGGCATGGATATCAGCGACGAGCTCGCGGCGGCAGACCCTGCGACGCCGAGCGACCCCAAGGTTCGCGAATTCGTCCGCAGCACGTCTGCGGAAGCCGAACGGGAGATCCGCAACAACCGGAGGCCGTTCTGGCGGCGGCGTCGGGCCATCGTTCCGACGCTGGTTGTCGGTGCGCTGGCGTTGGCCGGTGCCGCGGTGGTGGTTCCGCTCAGCCTGTGGGTCAACGGCACGCAGGTGGATGTCGTGAACATCCCGATCAACTACACGACCGACACCGGCGTCCAGGTGAGATGTCGATACGGGATTTATTTCGGCGACCCCGCGAACCGAACCGAAGCCGACGAGGAACTGACCAGGTTTGTCGAGAACCACGACTGGGACGGCATCGGTCAGCGCATCTATGACGAAGCGATGGCCGATCCGTTCGCCCCAGGCCCCAACGACGACTGGGAAGTGGACAATCAGGAGCTCCGCGACAACTTCTCCTTCCACCGTGCGCTCTCCGTCATCTGGACCGAGATTCCCCAGGAGCTGCGGAAGCCCAATCAGTCAGCCGGCGGAACCACCGACTGTAAGGGGCAGCTGCGCTGATGAGCCGACACCCGACGCCTCCAGAGCTGCGCGACTGGATCGAGATCGTCGTCCACGACAACGGCGAAGACCTGCTGCACTACCTGCAGCCCCGCACCCTCAACCGCGAAGACGCCGCCGACCTTCTCGGCAAGACACTGCTCACGGTTTGGGAGCACGCCGCCAAGGTGCCCACCGTTGATGAGGACGCACGAATGTGGTGCTTCGGCGTCGCCCGAAATGTGCGGCGCAACTACCGTCGACGCGGAATCGCTCAGTTCGCTCTCGCAGACAAGCTCAGATATGAGCTTCTCGTGCGGGCGACGGTCGACACCCCAGACGTCACCATTGAGACAGAGCTGCGCGCCCAGGAGGTCCGCGACGCTGTATATACGCGCTCGACGAGCGTCCCGTGAGCTGCTCATCCTGATCCACTGGGATGGGTTCAACATCGCCCAGGCAGCCCGCGTGATGGGTCTCAACCAGTCGAGTGCTCGCACCCGCTACTCCCGCGCGAAACAACGGCTCACTACTCAGCTCGAGCACCTCGGACCGCCGGAACCGGGAGCGACCCATGTTCCACACGCCACCAGGGGAGTGTGAGAAGCCGTTCTCACTAATTGCGAGATTCGCACATAGTGCAAGTTCAAACTGACATAATGTGCATTATCGGCGCTCTCATGAATGGGCCGAAGACCCCCTTCCCAGCCCTTCTCATCAGAACGGGGTTCCCGAAGGGGCACCCGTGAGCGTGCCGCGACAGAACGTGCACACGACGCACGCGCACTCGCAACAATGCGGCGGAGTCAACCGGATGACTTTCCCCGCGCGTGTTACACCGCTGTAGTTCCGCTGCGCACCCAGGCTCACAGCATCCGTCATCCGTTCGGGCGTCAGCGACGCGAGTCAGACGACCCACTCGCCATCGCGCATGAGCACCCGGCCGGCCAGCTCATTCGACTCGCGCCACGCCTGTATCCGCGTCGGTCGCAGCACCAGGAACACGTACCCGGCCAGCCCGCGGGGGTCCCAGTCCGCCTGCGCCGCGTACGCTTCGCCGAGCGACGCGTCGTCGTCCACACCGACGGACCGTTCCAGCACGACGTCGATCATCCCGACATCCCGCGTGGACCCGGCCGCGAGTCGTGCGACGCGGGACGCGCCGAGATTTCGCGCGGTCACCGACAGACCCTCCAGCGCGATGACGGCGCGGTCTGCGATCCACGCGAGGGACAGCGGCACGAGATGCGGCGCGGCCTCCGGGGATGCCGTCGCGACCCAGACGTCGGCCGCAGGACCCGTCAGCGCCGCGAGCAGATCGGCCTTGCGGGTCACGCGGTCACGAGGTTCAGGCATCCGTTGCTCCCTTGGGTCGGAGCGTGCCAGTCTGCCACCCGACGGCAGGCGATTCGCTCCCCAGAGAACGATTTTCTAGGCTCGGAGCATGCTGGAGTCGCTCACCGGGTTCGTCGTGGTGGGTGTGGCGATCCTCGTGGGCTGGATCCTCGGGCGCATCGACCTGCTCGGCGAGCACGCACGGCCGGTGCTCGCACGTCTCACGTTCTTCGTCCTCTCGCCCTGCCTGCTGTTCGTCGTGCTGGCCCAGGCCGATGTCCATACCCTGTTCTCGGCCCTTCTGCCGGTGTCGGCCATCGCCGCGGTGGCCGTGATCCTGGTCTACGCGGTCATCGCCCGGCTTCTGTGGCGGCGCTCCGCGGGCGAGACCGTGATCGGCGCCCTCAGCGCGGGTCAGGTCAACTCGAACAACATCGGCATCCCGCTCTCGCTGTATCTCCTCGGTAGCGCAGCGTATCCCGCACCGGTGATCCTCATGCAGCTGCTGGTGTTCACCCCCATCACGATGGCGATCCTGGATGCTGTCACCACCGCCCGCGCATCCCTCTGGCGCACCGTGGCCCGGGTGGCGACCAACCCCATCGTGGTCGGCTCGGCACTGGGCACACTCGTCTCTGTGCTGGGAATCGAACTGCCGCCCGTCGTGATGGATCCCGCGATGCTCATCGCGAACGCCTGCGTACCGATCCTCCTCATCGCCTACGGCATCTCGCTCCACGGGCGACGCGTGCTGGGAGCGTCGGGTCGCCGGCGCGACATCGTCCTGGCGACGACCCTGAAGCTCGTCGCCATGCCGGTGATCGCCTGGGCGGTCGCCGAGTTCGTGTTCGACCTCCCGGCGCACGACGTACTCATCGTGACCGTGCTCGCCGCACTTCCCACGGCGCAGAACGTCTTCAACTACTCGCAGCGCTTCGACGTCGGCGAGACGATCTCGCGCGACACCGTGTTCCTCACGACGATCGGCTGCGTCCCTGTGCTGATCCTCATTACCCTGCTTCTGGGCTGACCCTCATCACGGGGTGACTGGTTGCGCGATCTCGCGCAGCAGGCCCAGCACGAGCCGCACCCGCTCGCGGTCCCGCAGCACGGTGAACAGCGTGTGCGTGCAGGAGCGGCACCGGACGATCGCCGCGGTCTCGTCGAGCTCGACAACGGCCTCGGCGAGCGGCGAAGCGTCACCGCACCCACCGCACACGCCGACGAGCACGGTGACGTCCGCGCCGAACACGTCCCACAGCATCCCCGCCGCGGCGTTGCCGTCGACGACACTTGCGGCGTTCTCGGCACGCATCATGCACCTCCGAAACGTTCGGTCCTGATCCGAGCGGACGCGTGCCCCAGCCCGACGAGCGCGTCGGCGACATGCTCGACGAACCCCGTCGGTCCGCACACATAGACGATGGGCTGCCGATCCGGCGCCCACACCGCCGTTCGCAGCAGCTCGTCGTCCACGCGACCGACGACGTCCGGCCACCCGTCCGGTGCCGCGCGGGTGTAGCGCCAGGTCAGCCCTACTCCCCCGTCTCCCGCCCGCAACTCCAGCTCATCGCGATATATCGCGTCCTCCGGCGTGCGGACCGAATAGAGCAGGCGGACGGCGGCCGCGGCACCGGCATCCGTCGCGGCACGCACCATCGCCATCATCGGCACGATGCCGGACCCTCCGGCGATCAGCTGCACCGGCGCCTCTCCCCCGGGTCGCCACACGAAGTAGCCGCCGAGCGGTCCCTTGACCTCGAGCTCGTCACCAGGAAGGACGTCCTCCACGAGGTACGGCGACACCTCACCGTCGGGGATCTCGTCGACCGCGAGCTCGACGGTCTCGGAGGCGCCGTACGAGCCGAGCGAGTACGACCGCACCGCCTGATAGCCGTCCTCCGCCGTCAGTCGGATGTCGACATGCTGCCCGGCGTCATTGCCCGGCCAGCCGGGCACCTCAAGCCTCAGGATGCGTGCGGACCGCGTCGCGGAGATCGCCTCGACGACCCTCCCGGGCCGCCAGCCGCCGACGGTCACCAATACCGCTCCTCGGTCCACGGGTCGCCGTGCATGTTGTAGCCGTTCTGCTCCCAGAACCCGGGCTCGTCATCGGCCATGAGCGTCAGCCCGCGCACCCACTTCGCGCTCTTCCAGAAGTACAAGTGCGGAACCAGCAGCCGAGCCGGGCCACCGTGCTCGGGGTCGAGGGGCTCCCCCTCGAACTCGAACGCCACCCACGCCTTCCCGCCCAGCAGATCCTCGAGCGGCACGTTGGTGGTGTAGCCGCCGTAGGAGTGCGCCATCGCGTATTCGGCGTCCGTGTCGACCGTGTCGAGCAGAGTATCGAGCGACACGCCGCGCCACGACGTGCCGAGCTTGGACCACCGCGTCACGCAGTGGATGTCGGTGTGGACGTCCTCGATGGGCAGAGCCATGAATTCGTCCCACGTCCAGGAGACCGCGTCGCCGCCTTCGGTGCGGATCCCGAAGCGCCACTCATCCTGCTCGATCCTCGGCGTGGGCCCGGCCGACAGCACCGGGAAGTCCTCCGTCAGGTACTGCCCGGGAGGCAGCCGCGGATCGCTCTCACGGCGACGCGCCCCGAACCCTCTCGACACGACGGCCATCGAAACCTCCTCCTGCATCCCGCCTGGGGACGCGCACGCTCGCGGGAACGGACACGCACACGCTAGCGCGGCGCGGCCCTCCGGGGCGATGGGCATCGGGCAACACACGTTCACGCTCGCGTGCATGTTCGATCTGGGGTCTAAGCTTTAGCCGCATCACGTACAGGGAACTCTCAGAAAGGCCCCTCATGTCCACTGCATCCGAAGCCGAGAAGTCGGCCGTCAACGGAATCCGCACGGCGCTCGGCGTCGGCGGCGTCCTCGCCATCATCGTCGGCATCCTGATCCTGGTCTGGCCGGGCAAGACCGCCGCGGTGATCACGGCGATCATCGCGATCTACGCGATCGCCGCCGGACTGGTCTACGCCGGTCTCGGGATCTTCTCGAAGACCAAGGGCGGCTGGGCTCGCGTCGGCCACATCGCGCTCGGCATCCTGTTCATCATCGCCGGCGTCGTGGCGCTGTTCAACCTCGGCCAGACGACCGCATGGCTCGCGCTGTTCCTCGGCATCCTCATCGGAATCATGTGGATCGTCGAAGGCATCGTGGCCCTGTCGACGCTCGGCGACGCCGCATCGAAGGGCTGGTCGATCTTCTTCGCCATCCTGAGCATCATCGCCGGTATCGTCGTGCTGTTCGCACCGGTGTGGGGCGTCGCGATCCTCTGGTGGATCCTCGGCATCTCGCTCGTGGTGCTCGGCGTGATCAACATCGTGCGCGCCTTCACCTTCAAGGGCGACATCTGACCCGCGCCTGAAACGGAGTCGGCCCCGGGAGCGCACGCTCCCGGGGCCGACTCATGTCGAGGATCGGATCAGCCGACCGGAAGATGCCGGCTCCACCAGGCGAGCACCGCGTCGAAGCGCTCGACGCGATGGCGCGGCTGGCCCGAGCGGGTGAGCTCGTGGTTCTCGCCGGGAAACACCAGCAACTCGGCCTCGGTGCCCTGGCGCTTGAGCGCCGAGTAGTACCGCGTGGCCTGGTCCAGCGGGCACCGGAAGTCGAGCTCCGAGTGCATCACGAGGGTGGGTGTCGTGACCTGCCCGACGACGGCCATCGGGCTCTGGCGCGCGATGTCCTCCACCGAGATGCCGACGTACTCGTCGCCGAAGAACGAGCCGATGTCGCTCGTGCCTTGGAACGAGAGCGGCTCCAGGAAGCCGCGCTCCACGATCGCGCCGGCGAAGCGGTGGTCGTGCGCGATGACCCACGCCGTGAGGTAGCCGCCGTACGAGCCGCCCTGCACGCCGACTCGGGCGCCGTCCAGACGCCGGTCGTCGGCGATCGCGCCCTCGAGGAAGTCGATGACGTCGGCGAAGTCGACCGTGCCCATCTGCTGACGGATGCTGCGCCCATGCGCCCGCCCGTAGCCTGCCGAACCGCGGGGGTTCGAGTAGACGACGGCGTACCCGGCATCCACCAGCACTTGCGTCTCGTCGAAGAGATGCACGCCGTACGAGGCGAAGGGCCCGCCGTGGATCTGCAGGATGACGGGGAACGGCCCATCGCCCTCCGGCGTCGCGACCCACCCGTGCACGGGGTAGCCGTCGCGCCCCGCGACGGTCAGTTCGCGAGGGAGGACGGTTCCGGATGCTGCGGCCGAAGCTCCGAACGCGGTGAGCGTGCGTGCCACACCGCCTTCGATGAGCACGAGCTCGCCGAAGGAATCCGGCTGGGACACGGCGGCCACGACACGGCCACCGCCGGTCGCGTGCCCGCCGACCTCGACGTCGCCGCCGAGCAGCTCGCTGACCGCGCCGTCGCGCGTCACGCGTACCAATCGGACGCGCCCGCGAGCGGCAGCCTGCACGAGGAAGCCGTCGCCGTCCACGCGCAGGTGGCCCTCGCCGAGGTTCACGGCATCGGCGTCGGTGACGCGGCGTGCGACCCCGTCCTCCACGAGCCAGAGTCCGACGCCCGGAGCGATGAAGTCCACGCCGTCGCCGACCTCGTGCGCGAGGAGGGCGATCGTGCCGTCCAGGGCGACGAGCGCTTCGTAGATCGCGATCCCCGCGGCGGTGCCGAGCACCTCGCGCTCCCCCGAACCGTCCACCGCGAGGGCGATGATGCGGTCGCGCAGGTCACGGCGATCCGTCTCGATCTCGTCGGGAACGGTGAGGATCTCGCGGCCGTCGGCGGTGAAGACGACGCCGCCGTGCGACGCCGTTCCCCCCGTCAGCTGGCGCGCCTCGGCTGCGACCAGCGTCTTCTTGGGCGGCGTCTCGTCGTCGGGGCGCACGGCGGCGGCGGGCTCGTAGAACGGCTCCGCGTCGACCTCGGGCGCGGCGATCACGAAGACGTGCGCCGGGCGGTCGCCGATGTAGCCGAGGCCGTTCGCATGCCAGCGCACGCCGGTGATGTGCCGCGGCGCCTCGGCCGCGGCATCCAACCCTTCCACGCTGCCGTAGCGACCCTTCTCCGGTATGCGGGCGACGAACGCGAGGATCGTTCCGTCGGGCGACCAGGCGAAGTCCTCGACGCCCAGCACGGCGTCCGTCGCCTGCACCGGCTCGCCCCCGACGGCCGCGACCACATGCACCTGCGGCTTGCCCTTGGCGTCGCCGCGCACGAACCCGATCCTTGTGCCGTCGGGCGAGAGTTTCGGCGCGGTGTCGGCAGTGCCGCGCGTGAGGCGGCGCGGCGTCCCCTCGGGAAGATCGACGCGCCACACCTGGCCCACGTTGCGGTTGGCCGCGAGATCCGGGCGCGAGGTCGCGAAGACGGCGAAGGAGCCGTCGGCGGCGATCTCGGGACGCCCGACCGAGACGAGCGTCTCGATGTCGGTCGCCTTCATCGGGTCACTCCGCGCCGAACGACGACACGTCGCCGACCAGGCGGGTGTTGTCGGCGGGCACCGGGTCGAGTGCCGCCTGGGCGACCTCGGCGGCGAACTCCGACACGTTGTAGAGCTTGCCCGCGTCCTCGCGGCGGGCGGCGATCGCGCCCGGGTTGGCCCGCTCGAGCAGCGTCGCCGTGATCGTCCCCTCGATCATGTCGCCCGACACGACGACGAACTCGACGCCGCGCTCGGCCAGCGCGGGGATGCGCTCGCGCAGGGCGTCCTCGCCGGCGCGCTTGGACAGCGCCACCGGCTCGTACTCCGGCATCGTCGGGGTGGTGCGGATGAAGTGCGCCTGGTGGCTCGTGACGAAGACGACGCGCGAGCCCTCGCCGAGGATCGGCAGCGCGGTCTCGAGCACGTTCACCTGCGCATCGCGGTTGAGAAGGAGCGCGTAGTCCTCGGCCATGCCGGACTCCATGCCGCCCGACGCGTTGAGCACGAGGATGTCGAGCGAGCCGAACGTGTTGGCGACCTCGTCGAACATCGCCTGCACGGATGTCGGGTCGGTGAGATCCGCGCCGACGACGAGCACCTGCACGCCGAGTTCGCGCAGTTCGGTCGCGAGCTTCTCGGCGCGCGGAGCCTTGTTGCGGTAGTTGATGACGACGTCCGCTCCGGCCTGTGCGAGGTAGCGGGCCGTGTCGGCGCCGATGCCGCGGGACGAGCCCGTCACGAGTGCGGTCCTGCCGCTCAGCGAGCTCTCGGGAAGCGGGTTCAGAGTCTGAGTCACGTGTAGACCCTACCTGCTAGGTTCGAGCTGAGGAGGCGCACCGTGGAGCTCATCGAGGTCGTCGAACAGTGGGCGTGGATCGGCTGGCTGGTGCTGATCCTGGTGTTCCTGGTGATCGAGATGCTCACTCTCGACTTCACGTTCCTGATGCTGAGCATCGGTGGCCTCGCAGGCCTCATCACCGACCTTCTCGGAGCACCGATCTGGCTGCAGGTCATCATCGCCGCCGGCGTGGCCGCGGCGCTCGTCCTCCTCCTGCGCCCTCCGCTCCTGCGACGCCTGCGCCGCGGCGAAGACCCGACGCCGTCGAACGTCGACGCGCTCATCGGTCTCGGTGGCACCGTCGTGTCGTCGGTGGGCGCACACGGCGGACAGGTCAAGCTCGCCAACGGCGACATCTGGACCGCGCGCACCGATTCGGGCGATCTGCAGCCCGGGACGCCCGTGCGCGTCAGCCGCATCGAGGGCGCGACCGCCGTCGTCCGCTTCGACTCCCCCGAATCCCTCGCCCCCGCACCAGAGGACCCGCTCGCATGAACGACTTCACCTCGGCCATCCCGACGGCGATCGGGTGGATCCTCGCGATCGCCGTCTTCATCTTCGTGCTGGTGGTCATCTTCCGGTCCATCCGGATCATCCCGCAGGCGACCGCGGGCGTCGTCGAGCGCCTCGGCCGATACCACAAGACCCTCGCCCCCGGTCTCAACCTGCTCGTGCCCTTCATCGACCGCCTGCGCCCGCTTCTCGACATGCGCGAGCAGGTCGTGTCGTTCCCGCCGCAGCCGGTGATCACCGAGGACAACCTCGTCGTCTCGATCGACACCGTCGTGTACTTCCAGGTGACCGACGCCCGGGCCGCGACCTACGAGATCGCCAACTATCTCAGCGCCGTCGAGCAGCTGACGGTGACCACACTGCGCAACGTCGTCGGCGGCCTCAACCTCGAGGAGGCGCTCACGAGCCGCGACGAGATCAACGGTCAGCTGCGCGTCGTGCTCGACGAGGCGACCGGCAAGTGGGGCCTGCGCGTGTCGCGTGTCGAGCTCAAGGCCATCGACCCGCCGCACTCGATCCAGGACTCCATGGAGAAGCAGATGCGCGCCGAGCGCGAGCGTCGCGCCACGATCCTCACCGCCGAAGGCTCGAAGCAGTCGCAGATCCTCGAGGCCGAGGGCCGCCGGCAGGCCGAGATCCTCAAAGCCGAGGGCGACAAGCAGGCTGCGGTGCTGCGCGCGCAGGGCGAGGCCGAAGCCATCCAGACCGTCTTCGACGCGATCCACACCGGCAACCCCGACGACAAGCTGCTGGCCTACCAGTACCTGCAGACACTGCCGAAGATCGCCGACAGCGCGTCGAGCAAGCTCTGGATCATCCCGAGCGAGTTCACCGAGGCGCTCAAGGGCCTCTCGGGCTCCTTCGCAGGTGTGATGGCGGATGCTGCGGCCAGGGGCCGCACGTCCGCGGCGGGTGGCATTGCCACTGGCGGCGCCTCCTCGGCCGGCAGCGCGTCGGGCGGCGCGTCCTCCGGCGGCCCCGCGATCGGCGGTCCGCCACCCGCGGTCACTCCACCCACCCCGTGACCCACCCCTGGTTCGAGGGCGTCTCAACGCCCCGTGTTCTCGCGCACCGGGGTCTCGTCACGCCCGACGCCGCGCACAGCGGCATCGTCGAGAACTCCTTCGCCGCCGTCGCCGCCGCGCACTCGGCCGGGGCACACTACGTCGAGTCGGACTGTCACCGCACGGCCGACGGGGTGGTCGTGCTGTTCCACGACGACGACCTGTCGCGCGTGACCGGCGACCCGCGCAAGATCGCCGACGTCACGGTTCGCGAGCTCGAGCACCTCATGGCCGGCCGGGGCGGACTCATCACGCTCGCGCAGGCTCTGACCGCGTTCCCGACCGTGAGGTTCAACCTCGATGTGAAGGCGACGGATGCCGCGTCCGCGGTCGGCACCACGATCGCGCCGTTCGCCGACCGGGTGCTGGTGACCAGCTTCTCCGACGAACGGCGTCGCGCCGCACTCACCGCGGCGCGGGCCGTGAGCGAGGCGTCGGGCCAGAGCATCCGGCCCGCCACATCAGGGGGTCGCGGCACCATCGCACGCGCGATTGCGGCCGTGTCGGCGCGGTCGGACCGGCTGGTCGCACGTGCCCTGGCAGGTGTCGATGCCCTTCAGGTTCCCGAGCGGCAGGGCCGCGTGCGCATCGTGACATCCCGGCTCATCGCGGCCGCGCACCGGCACGGCGTCGAGGTCCACGTGTGGACCGTCAATTCCCCCAGCGATATGGCGCGACTCGTCGAGATGGGAGTCGACGGCATCGTCACGGACAGGGCCGACGTCGCGATCGCCGCCCTCCGCTAACACCCGACGGTGACGGGGCGAGGCTTCCGCTGTGCATCCACTGTGAAAGGTCGATGAACAGGGTCCCTTCGGATGATCCGCACAGGTCACTTCGTTATACCTGTACAGCGACGAGAGGACCACAAAATGGCAGACCGCAGCCTGCGCGGCATCCGACTCGGCGCCCAGAGCCTACAGAGCGAAGAGGGCGTCGTGTTCCATGAGCGCGCACAGCACATCTACTCGTGCACGTCGTGCGGACGTGACACGACTTTGACTTTCGCGGCCGACGCCGAGATCCCGCCCGCCTGGGAGTGCCGCACGTGCGGTGCCGAGGCGCTGCTGCGAGTGGGCGACGGCACCGCGACCGTCGATCACTCCGGTGACAAGACGCCTCGCAGCCACTGGGACATGCTCCTGGAGCGCCGCACCATCCCCGAGCTGGAAGAGCTGCTCGAGGAGCGCCTCGCGTACGTTCGCGCCCGTCGTGGAGCCGGCGAGGCCGTGACGGTGGACAAGCTCAGCGCCTGACCCGCGCTCCGTGCGACGCCGGCCCTATGGGGCCGGCGTCTTCGCGTGTCCGCGCATGCGCCGGCGCACGGCGATGCCGACCCCCGCGAGCGCGACGACGCTGCCCCACGCCGCGAGGGCGTTCAGCCACGGCCCGATGATGACGGCCGGTGTGAGGCCGGTCCGCAGCGGGACGTCGGTGAGCATGTGTCCGGGCTCGTCCGCGGGGAGCCCGTCGATGGTGGACCCGTCGGGAGCGATCACCTGGCTCGTGCCGACTGTCGAGAGGTTCACGACCGAGCGCCCGGTCTCGATCGCGCGCAGTCTCGCCACGGCCAGCTGCTGCAGGTTCTCATCGGTGCCACGGAAGTCCGCGTTGTTCGTCTGGAAGAGGTAGATCTGCGCCCCCTCGCGCGCGCCTTCCCAGATCAGGGCGTCATAGATGACGTCGAAGCAGATCGCGAGCCCCGCGATGGTGCCGTCGATGTCGAACACCGGCACGGTGGTGCCGGGCGTGTAGTCGCGGCCGATCATGCCGATGAGGTCGGGCGCGATCGACGCGTAGAACTCCCGGTCGGGCACGTACTCGCCGAACGGCACCGGGTTGCGCTTGTCGTAGGTCTGCTCGATACCGGCGCCCTCGCGCCAGAGGAACGACATGTTGAAGTACTCGTCGCCGCGCTTGTCGATGCGGTTGGCGACCAGCGGCGCGCCCACCTGCCCCGCGACGCGGTCGAGGGCGGCCGCGACGACCGGCGATCCGTCGGGGTCGACATCCACGCTCCCCTCCGGCCACAGCACCACATCGACGCCCTCTGCCCCGAACAGCGGCTTCGTGGCCTCGTACTGGGACTCGAGGATGTCTCCCGCCTCCCGATGGTCGAAGTAGCCCGCCGGGCCGTTGCCCTGCACGCTCGCGACGCGCATCGTGCCCGCCGGCGTCGTCGCCCACGCGGGGACGAGGAGGAGCGCGGTGGCGACGAGCGCCAGCACCGCGACCGGGAGGAGGGGGCGGATGCCGCCTGCCCGCGTGCGTCGCGGGGACCGGGCGAATTCTACTGCGGCAGCGACGAGCGCAACGATCAGGAACGTGAGTCCGGCAGTCCCCGTCCACGAGACCACCTCGGCGAACGGCCCGTTCACCTGCGACGTGCCGACGCGCCCCCACGGGAAACCGCCGTACGGGAAACCGCCGATCACCGCCTCTTTCGCGGTCCACAGTCCCGCGATGAGCACCGAGGTGACCAGGAGGCGGCCGCGGCGCGGTACCACTACGGGAACCCACCGGTAGGCGAGCGAGATGAGCACCGCGCCGCCCGCGACGAACAGCGCCTCGAGCAGGGAGAGCGCGAGCCACGGAAGCGGTCCGACCCATTCGGCGGTGAAGTCGACGTTGAGCAAGTAGAACGCGAGGCCGAAGGCGAGTCCCGTCACGAATGCGCCGCCGACGCGGCGCCCGATGAGGGTCACGAGCGCGAGCGCGACCGACATGAAGGCCATCGGCCACCACGCGACCGACGGAAAAGCCAGGTCGAACAGCACCCCGGCCAGAACCGAGAGCGGAACCGCCGCCCACAACGGGAGGATCGGGCGAGGTGGCACGGGTTCAGCCTAAGCGAGCCGAGCGGCGTTCCTTCGCCGCGTCGGCGGCCCTAGACGCCGGAGTACGCGACGATGCCACGGCGCACGGCATCCAGCGCCTTGCGTGCCGTGCCCGCGATCGGCGGATCGGCGACGATCGACAGCTGGTCGAGCAGATCGATCGTCTGCTTCGACCAGCGCACGAAGTCGCCGGCTGCCATGTCGGCCTCGATCAGCACGCGATCGAGCATGCCCCCGCGTGCCCACGTGTGCATCGCCTGCGCCAGGCCGGCCGAGACCGGCTCGGTGCCCGGCAGCCGGTGCTCCTGCTCGAGGTCGTCGAGCTCCTGCCACAGCGACAGCGTCGCCTCGAACGCCGGGCGGAACGCGCCGCGCGGCAGCCCCCGCTCCCCCGGGCCACCGTCGTCCCGCCGCGGCTCGTACACGAGCGAGCAGGCGAGTGCGGCGAGGGAGGGGGCATCCAGGTCCTTCCAGATGCCGCGCCGCAGCGACTCGGCGACGAGGAGGTCCCGCTCGCCGTAGATGCGGCGCATCGTTCGACCCGCGGGGGTCAGCGTCGTCGTCCCGTCGTCCTGGATCGACACGTACTCGAGCGCGCCCAGCACGTCGACGACGCGGTCGAAGATGCGCGCGACCGTGCCGGTGCGGGTCTCGATCTGCCGCCGCAGCTTGTCGACGTCGCGCTTGAGCTTCCAGTACCGCTCGGCCCACCGCGCGTGGTGCTCGCGGTCGGGGCATTGATGGCACGGATGCCGCTGCATCTGCTTGCGCAGGCCCGCGATGTGCCGCTGCCGCTCGTCGCGGGTCCGGCGGGACGCGCTCACGTCCTTGCGGTTGAGCTTCTCGACGTCGCTCAGCTCGCGGCGGATGCGCGAGTACTCGGCGAAGTCCCCGCGGTCGCACGCCATCGCCTTCGCATAGCCCGCGAGCGAGTCCTCATGTTCCTTCACCTGCCGGGCGAGCCCGACGACGGCGCGGTCCGCCTGGAACTGGGCGAACGAGGACTCGAGGATCTCGCGCGCCTTGGCGCGGCCGAACTGATCGATGAGGTTGACCGCCATGTTGTAGGTCGGCCGGAAACTCGAGTTGAGCGGGTACGTGCGCCGGGAGGCGAGGGCGGCCACGGCCTGCGGGTCGAGACCCTCTGTCCACTGGATGACCGCGTGTCCTTCGACGTCGATGCCACGGCGGCCTGCACGACCGGTGAGCTGCGTGTACTCCCCCGACGTGATGGCGACGCGGGCTTCGCCGTTGAACTTCTCGAGCTTCTCGAGCACAACGGTGCGCGCGGGCATGTTGATGCCGAGGGCGAGGGTCTCGGTGGCGAACACCACCTTCACCAGCTTGCGCTGGAAGAGCTCCTCGACGACCTCCTTGAACGCCGGCAGCAGCCCCGCGTGGTGCGAGGCGACGCCGCGTTCCAGATTCTCGCGCCACTCCCAGAACCCCAGCACGGCGAGGTCTTCCTCGAGGAGGGTACGCGTGCGCTCTTCGATCACAGCACGGATCTCGCGCCGCTCCTCCTGCGAGGTCAGCCGCACGCCGGCACGGCGCACCTGCTGCACGGCCGCGTCGCAGCCCGCTCGGCTGAAGATGAAGAAGATCGCGGGGAGCAGGTTGGCGCGCGACAGCAGCTCGACGACGTCGGGGCGGTCGAGACGCTCGATCCGCTGTACGTTCGCGGACCGCACCGGCCGCTTGCCGCCGCGGTTCGGGCGACGACGGGTTGCCTCGTATCCGGCCTGCCGCGCACTGTTGGACGCCTGCACCCGATGATTGCGCTCGAAGTTCTGGCCTTTGAAGGAGCGGATGCGCATGAGCTCCTGGTTGACCTGCGCCGTCGCGATGCCGGCGCGGTCGTCGAAGAGCGGGAGCAGATCGCCGCGCACGAGCACGTGCTGCTCGAGCGGCACCGGGCGGGTCTCGGAGACGATGACCTCGGTGTCGCCGCGCACCGTGTCGAGCCAGTCGCCGAACTCCTCGGCGTTCGAGACGGTCGCCGACAGTGAGATCAGCCGCACGCTCGGAGCGAGGTGGATGATGACCTCCTCCCACACCGCGCCGCGGAAGCGGTCGGCGAGGTAGTGCACCTCATCCATGACCACGTAGCGGAGGCCCCGCAACGCCGGAGAATCGGCGTACAGCATGTTCCGCAGCACCTCGGTCGTCATGACGACGATGCGCGCATTGCCGTTGATGTTGGTGTCGCCGGTGAGGAGACCGACCTCGCCCTCGCCGTAGACGTCCTGGAGCTCGCGGAACTTCTGGTTCGAGAGCGCCTTCATCGGCGTCGTGTAGAACGCCTTGTCGCCAGGTTCGCGCATCGCGAGGTGCACCGCGAACTCGCCGACGATCGTCTTCCCCGCCCCGGTGGGTGCGGCCACCAGGACGCTCCGGCCCTCCTCGAGGGAGCGGCATCCCTCGATCTGGAACGGATCGAGGGTGAACCGCTGGGAGTCGGCGAAGGCGGCCGTGATCGGGTGCGTCCGATCGAGACGCGCGGAGGCGCTCGCGCGCGCATAGCGGTCGGCGGGAGCGGGCTCGCTCACGAGACCTCGGGCGGCAGGAGGCCGGCCGCGCGGTCCCGCTTGGCCTTGCGGCGGTCGAACAGCATCGAGAGGCCGACTGCGGCGAAGTACAGCACACAGAGGATGCCCGCGAGCAGCAGCATCGAGGTGACGTCCGCGGCGGGGGTCGCGGCGGCCGCGAACACGGTGATAACGATGATGGCGACGCGCCACCCCTTGAGGATGCCGCGACCCGACACGACGCCCGCCAGATTGAGCGCCACCAGGAAGACCGGCGTCACGAACGAGACCCCGATGACCAGCAGCAGCTTGAAGACGAAGTCGTAGTACGTGGCGTAGTCGTAGAACTGCGCGATGCCCTGGTCGTTCGGCACGAAGTTGGCCATGAGCACGACCATGTGCGGCATGATCAGCCAGCCCACGTACAGCCCGGCGACGAACAGCGGGATCGCGGCCGCGAGGAAGCCGACCGTGTAACTGACCTCTTTGCGCGTGAGCCCGGGCATGATGAACGCCCAGATCTGCCAGAGCCAGATGGGCGCCGAGATCAGCAGTCCGATCGCGAACGCGATCCGCATATGCAGATCGAAACCGCTCGACACCGTCGTGAAGTTGAGCGCGATGTACTGGTCGCCGCGCTCGCTCGCGATCTGCACGATCGGCTGCGACAGCAGGTCGATGACCCAGCCGCTGATGACGAACGCGACGATCATTCCGACGACGAGGCCGGCCGCGGCGATGAAGAAGCGCCTCCGGAGCTCGCGCAGATGCCCGCCCAGGGACATGCGCTTGTCGCGCCGAGGCTGGTCAGGCTCCTCGATGCGCGGTGGATCCGTGGTGACCACGGTAGGTCAGGATGAAGGGTCTGCGGTGCTGCTCGAGCTCGCGGGGGTGTCGGCCTTGGGAGTCTCGGACGCCACGTTCTCTGCCTTCGGCTTCGCCGTGGAGTCGTCTTCCTTCATCGCCTTCATCTCGCCCTTGAAGACCCGGGCGGACTGACCGAGGCTCTTGGCCAGAGCCGGCAGTTTCGCCGCCCCGAACAGAAGCAGGATCACCGCGAGGATGATCAAAAGGTGCGGCCATCCGAATGCGCCCATGCGGAGTCTCCTTGTCGGTGCGGATGTGCGTCCAGTGTAACCCGACGGCGAGCGGCCAGAACTGCCCTCACCGGTATTGCGCCAAGCCCGCTTCGGCCCAGTCCGCGACGGCGCGGCGTGCGGCCGCAGGCTCGACCACCTCGACGAGTCCGCCGCGGCGCGCCGCGAGGCGGCGGAGGCTCAGCTCATCGGCGACCCGCATGGTCGCGACAGTGACGCCATCGGCGGTCTCGAGCGTGGCGCGATCGAGGTAGTCCCCCAGCAGCGGCGCGACATCCTCCGCGAAGCGGATGCGCGCGACCACCTCGCCCGCGTCGGTGTCGAACCAGTCCGGTGCCTGGTCGCCCGCGTGCGTGCTCGGGATGCCGGTGAGCTCGAGGTCGCTGACGCGGTCGAGGTGGAAGGTGCGCATCGCCTCGCGCAGATGGCACCAGCCCTGCAGGTACCACTGCCCGCTCGCGATGTGCACCTTCACCGGGTCGACCGTGCGCGTCGTGGGCGCGGCGTCCGGCGCCTTGTACGTGAACGACACGGCGACGCCTCGCCGCAGCGCGTCGGACACGAGGTCGCGCACGGCGTCGACGGGCTCCGTGGCGAGGATCACCTCGGCGGGAATCCCCGACGCACCCCGCGCGAGCTTGGCGAGCAGCCCGGCGTACAGCGCGGTGTCGCCCACGCCCGGGATCGATCGCGCCAGCTGCAGGCCCGCCAGAAGCGCCGCCGCCTCGCGCGCCGTGAGCTTGGGCGCGCGCTCCAGACCGACGGAGTTCGTGATGAGGATGAGATCGCGCTCGTCGAGGAGGTCCCAGTCGATGTCGAACAGGTCGTTCGCCATCTGCCAATAGCCGCGGTCGCCCGGCAGGCCGATCACGGTGAGCCTCTCGACCATCGACCGCATCTGCTCAGGTGACACATCGAACTCGTCGGCGGCCTCGGCCAGCGACACCTCGCCCTTGCCGATCAGGTACGGGACGAGCTGCAGCATGAGCGCGGCGCGGTCGGTCGCCACGAGCTGGCGCCGGACGCTCATGAGGTCCCTCCGTGGAGATCGCGTGTCGCCGCGAGCCGGTCGATGACGCGGTCGCGCAGGTCCGCGGGCTCGACGACCCGCACCTCGGGACCGTAGGAGGCGAGCTCGTCGGCGAAGATGTGCGCGTCGACGTACGGCACCCGGATCCCCTGCTCGGCGGGCTGCGCGCGACGCGCGAGACGCAGAGCCGCCTCGGTGCCGGGGTTCACCTCCAGCAGCGCCGAATTGCGCGCAGCGACGTCGTCGAGACCCGCGAGTGCGCGGTCGCCTGCACCCTCGCGCAGCGCCGCGTCGAAGGACGCGCGGGTGATGGAGACCGGACCGACGATGCGCGCGAGAAGGAACGTGCGGTCGGCACGGACGTCGAGGTCGATGCCGAACACGTGCCACCGGCCCTCGTACTCGACGAGGGCGAGCGGCTGCACGCGCCGCGTGCGAGGTGCCGCCTCCCCTGGCTTGAGGTACGGGAAGGTGACGACGCGGCTCGACTCGATGGCCTGCTGCAGCGCCGGGAACGCGGGATCGCGCAGGCTGAGGCGCGGCGAGAAGCCGATGATGGGCTCGTCGACGAGATCCCCCAGGGCGCGGATCTTGCGCAGGCCGCTCCGGGCGTCGTCCGACATGGAGCTTTCGCTCCAGACACCACCGGCGAGGGTGAGCAGCGCCAGCTCGGCGGGGGTGAACTCGATGTCCTCCGGGAGTTCGTACTCGGCGCTCGGCACGCGGTACCGCGCCTCGCGCAGGTCGTCGGGGTCGGCCCAGTCGCCGATCGTCTCGATGGGAACGCCCAGCCCGCGCAGCGACTCCTTGTCCCGCTCGAACATCTTCTCGAGCGCGTCCTTCGACGCCCCCGCCTCGCTTTGCTCGCGGTAGCCCGCGACCGAGGTCAGGATGGTGTCCTTCGTGAGGCCCTGATCGGTCGCGATGAGCGCCACCACGAGGTTCACCAGGCGCTCCTCGGGCGGGATCTTCGCGGCGGCAGTGGCAGGCACCCGCCTATCCTATGACCGCCCGTGTCGAGGTCGTCGAACCCCGGCGCTACTCGGCCGGCACCGCGTCGAGGCCGAGGATGTCGATGACGAAGACCAACGTCGAGCCGGCCGGGATGCCGGCCTGCGCCTGGTCACCGTAGCCCTCGGCGGGCGGCACGACGACGAGCACCTGCGAGCCGACGGTCTGTCCTTCGAGCGCCTTCGCGAAGCCGGGGACCACGGCGTCGAGCGTGAGGGATGCGGGCTCGCCGTCCCACGTCGAGTCGAACGGCTCGTCTTCACCCCACACCACGCCGGTGTAGTGGACACGCACCGGCCGCTCGCCGCTGACCTCGTCGCCGTCGCCCTTCTTGAGCGTCTGGATCGTCAGATCGCCCGGCGCCGCACCGTCGGGGATGATGAGGCCGGGGCGTCCGTCGGGCGCGCGCACGACGGACGGCAGCCCGAAGCCGCTGTTGAACTGATTCTGGCCGTCGGCGGCCGCGAGGTACACCTTCCGCAGGTCGATGACGGCGACGAGCGCGTCTCCGTCATCGAGACCGGCCTGCTCGGCGACGCCATCGCCGAGGTCGTCGGGTGACAGCGCGACGGCGACGCGGGATCCCTCGGTGGCGCAGTGCAGCGCCTCCTCGAAGCCGGGGAAGTTGGCGAACTGCGCGACCGAGCCCACGCGTGACAGGTCGCCGTCGTACGGCGTCGCGGCGAGCAGTTCGCCGGTCGTGCCGCTGAACAGTGCGACGTCGAGCACGAGAGGCTGGGCCGCGGACGTGATCGCGGTGCCGTCACCCGTCACGACGTCCTCGTACGCGAGCTCCGGTGCCTTCACCGGCGTGTACAGGTCGACCTCGGGCTCGTCCTCGGTGTCACCGGTGACGGTGATGAGGTCCATCACGTCGGGGTTCGATACCTCGGGACGCGAGCAGTCGGAAGCGGACGAGCCGGGCAGCGAGCATCCGGCCAGGCCGACGGTCACCAGTCCCAGGACAACCAGGGCAGCGGGGATCTTGCGCACCGGGCTAGTTTAGGCGGACTCGTCGGACGCGTCGGACCGTCCCGCCGCCTGGCGCGCGCCCTCGGCGGCGCGCTCGGCCTCGCGCACCCGCTTGCGCAGGTTCTTGTCGGTGATCTGCCGGTCGCCGACGGCGCCGGGCGTCCACAGCTCCACGTCCTCGTCGCCGTAGCTCGACTTCGACGCACGGCGCTTCACCTCGGGCGGGATGGCTCCGGGCGCCAGCCGCCGCGCCCACACGAGAAACCCGGTGTGCGCGATCATGCGGTGATCCGGGCGTACGGCCAGGCCCTCGACGTGCCAGCCGCGCACCATGGTCTCGTTCGCGTCGGGGTCGGTGAACAGCCCTGTCCCGCGGATGTACTCCGCGACGCGGCTGAGCTGGGTCGCCGTCGCGACGTAGCAGACCACCACACCACCGGGGGTGAGCGCCTCGGCCACGGCGTCGATGCACTCCCAGGGGGCGAGCATGTCGAGCACGACCCGATCGACGGATGCCTCGGCAACCGTGTCGTTCAGCTCCTCGGCGAGGTCGCCCACCACCACGTCCCAGTTCGCCGGAACGTGACCGGTGAACGTCTCCACGTTCGCCCGCGCGACTGCGGCGAAGTCGTCGCGGCGCTCGAAGGAGACGAGCCGCCCTTCGCTCCCGATCGCACGCAGGAGCCACAGCGACAGCGCCCCCGAGCCCACGCCGGCCTCGACGACCGTGGCGCCGGGGAAGATGTCGGCTTCGGCGAGGATCTGCGCCGCGTCCTTCGGATACACGATCGCCGCACCACGCGGCATCGACATCACGAAGTCGCGCAGCAGCGGCCGCAGCGCCAGGTACTCGTGCCCGCCGCTGTTGGCCACGACGGACCCGTCGGGCTGGCCGACGAGCTGCGAGTGGCGCAGGACACCGTGGTGGGTGTGCAGCTCACCGCCCTCGCGGAGCGTGATCGTGTGGAGGCGGCCCTTGGGTCCGGTGAGCTGCACGCGGTCGCCGAGGCGGAACGGACCGCTCGGACGGGAGCCCGCGGTCTCCAGGTTGTCGTCGGTCATCGGGCGGTCTCCTCGGCGGGGTGCGGGGCGTGGGCGCGGGCGCGGTGCGCCGCGTGGAACTCGGCGACATCTGCGGCCGTGCGCCCTTCGAGGCTCTGCCACAGCGTGTGGGCGCCGGCGCCGGTGAGCGACACCATGAGCGGCACGCCGATGACCGACGCGCCCGACGCGACGGCTGAGCGCAATCCATTGGGCGAGTCCTCGATGGCGACCGTCTCGTCGGGCGTGACTCCGAGCGCCTCGCACGCCTGGAGGTACGGGTCGGGGAAGGGCTTCGGGCGCGTGGCGTCGTCGCCGGCGATGACGACGTCGAACGCGTCGAAGTCGATGAGGTCCACGACGGTCTGCGCCATACGACGCATCGACATCGTCACGAGTCCCGTCTTGACACCGGCCTCACGCAGGCTCGCCAGCAGCTCACGGGCGCCCGGGCGGAACGGCACGCCCGTGGCGGACAGCTGGCGCATGACGTCCTCGGTGAGGTGGTCGATGATCGCGTCGGCGCTCATGCGCACGCCCGTGCCCTGCAGGATGCGGGCGGAGTCCTCGAGCCCGAGGCCGACCAATCCGAGCGCCTGCTCGTGCGACCACGTGCCCCCGAAGCTCTCGATGAGAGGCGTCTCCGCCGCCATCCAGTACGGCTCGGTGTCGACGAGGGTGCCGTCCATGTCCCACAGGACGGCGGCGAGTCGGGGCGCATTCACCGTGCAATCCTACCGAGCGGTCTCCGGCCCTCCCCGGGGGCGGGGGCCTATCCTGGAAGGAACCCGCAGCAGATGCGGGCGAAAGGGGTCTCGTGGACGGATTGGGTCGTCGTGTTCTCGTCGCAGCGTTCGACGGTTGGAACGATGCGGGCGAAGCCGCGTCGTCCGCCATCACCCAGCTGCGCGACGGCGGCTCGTACGAGACGGTGTTCTCGGTCGATCCCGAGCTGTACTTCGACTACCAGTACACGCGTCCGCACATCGCCGCCGACGGCGACGGACGCCGCACCCTCCGCTGGCCCGAGGCGACGCTCCTGCGCCCCGCGCAGGCGACGCGCGGGACGCAGCTGTGGCTGCTCACCGGCGTCGAGCCGGCGCGCGCGTGGCAGGCGTTCTCGTCGGAGTTCATCGACGTGGCCCTGCGCGAGGACATCACCGGGTTCGTCGCCATCGGCTCGATGATGTCGGACGTGCCGCACACGCGGCCGATCTCGGTCTTCTCCGGCAGCGACAACGAGAACCTGCGCACGGCGCTCGAGCTCGAGCGCAGCACCTACGAGGGCCCGGTCGGCATCCTCAGCGTCCTCGGCGACGCCGCGGAGCGCGCGGGCATCCCGACGGCGAGCTTGTGGGCGAGCGTGCCGCACTACGTCGCCGGCCACACGCCCTCGCCCAAGGCGACGCTGGCGCTCCTCGACAGACTCGAAGACCTCACGGGCGCCCCCGTCCCCCGCGGCGACCTCGCCACGGAGGCTGCGGCGTGGGAGGCGTCCATCGACGCGGCGGCCGCCGACGACGAGGAGATGACCGAGTACATCCACCAGCTCGAGCGCACCCGCGACACGTGGGACTCCCCCGAGGCTTCGGGCGACGCGATCGCCCAGGAGTTCGAGCGGTACCTGCGCCGCACCGATGGCAAGCCGGGCGACGGGCCGAGCAAGCCCGGCCGCGACGATCCGCGCCGCTGAGCGGCCTCCGTCCCCGCGTCAGGGGTTGATGACGCCCATGCTCAGCAGCACCAGCAGCAGTGAGCCGACCGCCACGCGGTAGACCACGAACGGCAGGAAGCTGTGCTTGGAGATCCAGTTCATGAAGAACGCGATCACCCCGAGCGCGACGATGAACGCGACGGCGGTGGCCACCGCCGTCTCGCCGAGCGTGAACACGCCGGGCTCGTCGAGGCTCTTGAACAGCTGGAAGAAGCCGCTTCCGAAAACGGCGGGGATCGCGAGCAGGAAGGCGTAGCGCGCCGCGGCGGCCCGCTCATAGCCCATGAAGAGGCCGGCGGTGATCGTCCCGCCCGAGCGCGACACGCCCGGGATCAACGCGAGCGACTGCGCGAAGCCGTAGATCACGCCGTGGCCGATGGTGATGTCCTGCAGCTTGCGCTTCTTCGCGCCGACGTGGTCGGCGATGCCGAGCAGCACGCCGAAGAAGATCAGCATGCCCGCGGTGATCCAGAGCGACCGCAGCACCGTCTCGATCTGGTCCTGGAACAGCAGGCCGAGCACCACGATGGGGATCGAGCCGACGATGATCAGCCAGCCGAGCTTCGCGTCGGGGTCGTTGCGCGGGATGCGGCCGAACAGCGCCCGGAACCAGTGCCCGATGATGCGCACGATGTCACGCCAGAAGAACACCACGACGGCCGCCTCCGTGCCGATCTGGGTGATCGCGGTGAAGGCCGCGCCCGGGTCCTCGGCGGAGGGCAGGAACTCGCCGAGGATACGCAGGTGCGCACTCGAGGAGATGGGGAGGAATTCGGTCAGTCCCTGGACGAAGCCGAGGATGATCGCTTCGAGAAGCATGGGCGCCTTTCAGCCGTGCCATGACGGATGCAGCGGGTCGCGGCATCCGTTCGGTTCTCAGTAGGTGCGGAGCAGATCTGTGAGGACGGCCTGGCCGAACACGAGGGCGTCGATCGGGACGCGCTCGTCGACGCCATGGAACATGCCGGTGAAGTCGAGGTCGGACGGCAGGCGCAGCGGCGCGAAGCCGTACCCGGCGATGCCGAGGGAGGCCAGCGCCTTGTTGTCGGTGCCGCCGCCCATGAGGTACGGCACGACGGGCGCGCCCGGGTCGTGGCGGCCGAGGGCGGCCACCATCGCGTCGACGAGGTCGCCCGAGAACGGGACCTCCAGACCGATGTCCTGATGGACGACCTCGACCTCGACGCCGTCGCCGACGATGCGGCGGATGGCGGCGAGGGCCGCCTCCTCGGTGCCGGGGAGGGCCCGCACGTCGATGAGAGCCTCGGCACGGTCAGGGATGACGTTGTGCTTGTAGCCGGCCATGAGACCCGTCGGGTTGGTGGTGGTGCGCAGCGTCGAGCGGAGGAATCCGGATGCTGCGCCCGTGGCTGCCGCGACGGCGTCGGGGTCGTCCGCGTCCCGGCCGGTGAGCTCGGCGAGCCGCTCGCTCATCTCGCGCGACGTGTCGGTGAGGGTCACGGGCCACGCGGTGCGACCGAGCGCCGCGACGGCCTCGGCGAGACGCGTCACGGCGTTGTCGTCGTGCAGCTTGGATCCGTGCGCGGCGCGACCGCGTGCGACGAGGCGGATCCAGATGAGCGCCTTCTCCCCCACCTGCAGGAGATACGCATGGCGGTCGCCGAGGGGAATGGAGTAGCCGCCGACCTCGCTGATCGCCTCGGTGGCGCCGGTGAACCACTCGGGGCGGTCGCGGACCACCAGCGCCGAGCCCTCGACACCGCCGTTCTCCTCGTCGGCGAAGAACGCCAGCACGAGGTCGCGCTCGGGCTGCTGGCCCGATCGCAGGACATCGGCGACCGAGGTGAGGATCATGGCGTCCATGTCCTTCATGTCGACCGCGCCGCGGCCCCACAGCATCCCGTCCTTCACGACACCCGCGAACGGGTCGACGCTCCAGTCCTCGGCCATCGCCGGAACCACGTCGAGGTGGCCGTGCAGCACGAGTGCGGGCTTGTCGCTGTCGCGGCCGGGAACCCTCGCCATGACGTTGGTGCGACGCGGGATGGGCTCGAAGTACTCGGGCTTCAGGCCGAGCGTCTCGAGGAAGGCGCCGACGTACTCCGCGGCCTCCCGCTCTCCGGCGGCCCGGCCGCCGCCGTGGTTCGTCGTGTCGAAGCGGATGAGATCCCGCGCGAGCGCGGCGACTTCGGGGAGTTCGGCATCGGATGAGGGCACGCGTTCCAACCTAGCCGTCACTGGTTTCCCGTCCGTTTCCGAATGCCGTGGTCGACCCGCGAGGACTCGCAACGACGAAGGCCCCCTTTCGGGGGCCTTCGTCGTACTGTGCGCGAGGGGGGACTTGAACCCCCACGCCCTATACGGGCACTAGCACCTCAAGCTAGCGCGTCTACCTATTCCGCCACCCGCGCAGGTGGTTTTCAGTTTCGCAACCGAGGAATGACATTACCACGTCACCGGAGGTTCAACGAATCGCACGGCGCCCGGGCGCGTCATCCCATCGAGACGCCGAACAGCAGGCCCAGGACGTAGGTGACGGCGGCCGCGCCGAAGCCGATGCCGAGCTGGCGCAGGGCGCGGCGCAGCGGCGGGGCGCCCGACAGCAGGCCCACAGCGGCACCTGTCGCCATCAGCGCGATCCCGACCAGCACGAGGGCCACCACGACCGCGGTGAGGCCCGACAGGCCGAAGATCCACGGCAGGACCGGGATGATCGCGCCGGACGCGAAGAACAGGAAGCTCGACAGCGCGGCGGACCAGGCGCTTCCCACCACCTCCTCGTGATCGGCGACGGAGATCGGTCCGGTGTCGGTGCGTCCCTGGCCGAGAGCGTGCGCGGCTTCGACGACGCGGCGGGCGCGCGCGGATGCCTCGGCCTCCGGCATCCCGCGGGTGCGGTACACGAGCGCCAGCTCGTTCGCGTCGATGTCGAGGTGCGGGATGGCGCCGTCGGCGTAGTCGCTCGGCTCCGTGGCCGCGAGGAGCTCCCGCTGCGAACGGACCGACACGTACTCCCCCGCGCCCATCGACAGCGCGCCCGCGAGCAGACCGGCGATGCCGCTGAAGAGCACGAACTGGCTCGAGACGCCGGTGGCGCCGATGCCCATGACGAGCGCGAGGTTCGAGACGAGCCCGTCGTTGGCCCCGAAGACGGCGGCGCGGAACGTGCCCGACAGGCGACGGCGGCCTCGGGCGGCGAGCCCGCGCACGACCTCGTGGTGGATCCGCTCGTCGGCTGCCATCGTCGGCGTCGCGAACGGCTCGTCGTCATAGGGCGAGCGAGCCTCGGCGTTCTGGGCGAGGGCGAGCACGAAGATCGACCCGAAACGCCTGGCCATCCAGCCGAGCATGCGCGTGCGCACATCGGCTGGGGGCAGTCGCGCCGGTTCGCTGCCGAGCAGCAGCAGCCAGTGAGCCTCGTGACGCCCCTCGGCCTCGGCGAGGGCCAGGAGGATCTCGCGCTCCTCCCCCGAGCGTCGTCCGGCGAGCTCGCGGTAGACGTGCGCCTCCGCGCGCTCATTCACGAGGTACTGCGCCCAGCGGCGTCGATCGCGGTCGGTCGGTGCGGCGGGCGTGCTCACTCGGGCCTCCAGTCGGGGTGCGGGACCCGTCAACGCTAGCCATCGCTGCGGGCACTGCTGCGGCGCAATCGGGGATTGCCAGCATTTCGGGGATCCGAACGTCCCCGGTCCCGTCAGGAGCGGACGCGCTTGCGAAGCACGTCGATGCGCGACTGCAGCTGGGTCACGGTGGCGTGCGACACCGCCGGGCCGCCGCAGATGCGGCGCAGCTCGGCGTGCACGAGGCCGTGGGCCTCGCCCGTTTGACGGGCGTAGAGGCCGACGAGGCTGTTGAGCAGCTGGCGCTGCTCCTTGAGCGTCCGGTGCAGCGCCTGCGGCAGCGCAGGCTCCTCCTCGGGCGCCGTGGACTCCTGCGCCTCGCGCGCGCTCCGGTGACGCGACTGCCGCGACACCCGCGACATGAGCACATCGTGCACCTGGTCGGGCTCGAGCAGACCCGGGATGCCCAGGAACTCCTCCTCCTCGGGGGTGCCGGGCACCGCGAGCTGGCCGAACTCCTTGCCGTCGAAGAGGACGCGGTCGAAGTGCGCGAGCGAGCCCAGCGCCTGGTACGTGAACTCCTCCTCGAGCGCGTCGGACGCCTTGTCCTCGCGCTCCGCCGCGTCCATGAGGTCTTCTTCGGCGTTCCACTCGTCCTCGCCGTCGGAGTCGCGGTCCAGAGCGTGGTCGCGCTGGCGCTCCATCTCGTTCGCGAGCGCGAGCAGCTGAGGCACATTCGGAAGGAACACGCTCGCGGTCTCGCCGCGACGCCGGGCGCGCACGAAGCGTCCGATGGCCTGCGCGAAGAACAGCGGGGTCGACGCGCTCGTCGCGTACACGCCGACGGCGAGCCGCGGCACATCGACGCCCTCCGACACCATGCGGACCGCGACCATCCACCGGGAGGTCGACTTCGAGAACTCCTCGATGCGGCCCGACGCCTCGGCCTCGTCCGACAGGACGACGGTCGGGGCCTCGCCGCTGATGTTCTGCAGGATCGCGGCGTAGGCGCGCGCGGCGGTCTGATCCGTCGCGATCACCAGGCCGCCCGCATCCGGAACGTGCTCTCGCACCTCGGTGAGCCGGCGATCGGCCGACCGCAGCACGGCGGGGATCCAGTCGCCTTCGGGATCGAGCGCGGTGCGCCACGCCTGCGACGTGATGTCCTTCGTGTTGTCCTGGCCGAGCTGCGCCTCCATCTCTTCGCCGGTCTTCGTGCGCCACCGCATCTGGCCCGCGTAGACCATGAAGAGCACCGGACGCACGACGCCGTCCTCGAGTGCGCGGCGGTACCCGTAGGCGTAGTCGGTGCGCGAGACGCGGATACCCTTCGCGTCGGGGTGGTACTCGACGAACGGGATGGGAGCCGTGTCACTGCGGAACGGCGTTCCGCTCAGGAGCAGCCGGCGGGTCGCCCGCGCGTACGCCTCGCGCAGCGCGTCGCCCCAGCTGAGTGCGTCGCCGCCGTGGTGCACCTCGTCGAGGATCACGAGCGTGCGCGCATCCATCGTCAGCCGCTGATGGACGGATGCCTTGACCGCGACCTGCGCGTACGTCACGGCGACGCCGTGGTACTGCCGTGCAGGCGCGAAGTGCCTGTTGCTGAACGCCGGGTCGAGACGGATGCCCACGCGGGCCGCGGCGTCGGCCCACTGCGTCTTCAGGTGCTCCGTCGGCGCGACGACGACGATGCGGTTGACGACGCGGCGCCGCAGCAGCTCACTCGCGAGTCGGAGGGCGAACGTCGTCTTGCCGGCGCCCGGCGTCGCCGCGGCGAGGAAGTCGCGGGGTCCGCCGCCGGGGCCGTCCGGGCCGTCCAGCCCGAAGTAGAGGTCGAGCGCCTCGGCCTGCCACGCACGCAGACGCTGCGCGGTCCCCCACGGCGCGCGCTGCGGGTAGGTGGGCGACAGGTGCTCGGCGGCGAAGCTGCCGATATGCGGCTCGGCGCCGTGGGGGCCGGTGCTGAGGCGGCCGTCGGCGAGCGGCGCGGCGACGAGGTTCTCGGGGAGGGAGGGCGGCGATTCGATCGTCGTTTCGTCTGTCACCGATCACACCTCCCCCGTAGACAACGAGTCACCACGATAGACGACCTGGACGACATCGAGGGTCGACGAGTCGTGGGTCCGCAGCATCCGCGGATGTCCCCTGCCGCGATAGCCTGACTGTCGGTCACGAGCCGAGAGACGGAAGACGGATGTCCACGAGAGAAGATCCCCGCAGCCCCTACGTCGGGAACTCCCAGCCGCATCCGTGGCGACGCTACGTTGCGCTCGGCGATTCGTTCACCGAAGGCGTGGGCGACCCCGAGCCGGCGTCTCCTCACGGGCTCCGGGGCTGGGCGGACCGCGTGGCCGAGGTGCTGTCGGAGCAGGTCGACGACTTCGCGTACGCGAACCTGGCGATCCGCGGCCGCCTCATCGGTCAGATCGTGCACGAGCAGGTGGAACCCGCGATCGCGCTCAAGCCCGACCTCGTGACGTTCTCGGCGGGCGGCAACGACGTCATCCGACCGAACGGCGACCCCGACCACGTCGCGCAGCTGTTCGAGGACGCCGTGGTGCGCCTCTCCCGCGATGGCGCAACCGTCGTGGTCTTCACGGGCATCGACACGGCGTTCACTCCGGTGTTCCGCGGCATCCGCGGCAAGGTCGCCATCTACAACGAGAACATCCGCGCGATCGCCGACAGGTACGACTGCATCGTCGCCGATCAGTGGGCGCTCAAAGAGGTGCAGGACATGCGCTTCTTCGACGACGACCGGCTGCACTACAACTCCCTCGGCCACCACGAGATCGCGCGCATGGTGCTGCGCGCGCTGAACGTGCCGAACGACCTGCAGCCCATGCAGCCCGACCCGCTCCCGATCCGCACGTGGCGGGAGGCCCGGGCGGTCGACCTCGTCTGGGCACGGGAGTACTTCGTGCCGTGGGTGCTCCGGCGCCTGCGTCACCAGTCGTCCGGCGACCACGTCACCGCGAAGCGTCCCGACCCGCTGCCGGTGATCACGCTGGCGCCCGGGCAGGATGCCGCGGCCCCGCGCGGCGAGGAGGCCTGACGTGGCGACCCACCTCGTCACCGGCGCGGGCTCGGGCATCGGCGCGGCCCTGGCCGAGGTGCTCGCCGCGCGCGGCGACGCACTCTGGCTGCTCGTGCGGGATGCCGGCCGGGCGGCGCAGCTGCGCGAGCGCTTCCCCGGCGCACAGACGCTCGTCGGCGACCTCGCCGACCCGGCGCGCCTGTCGTGGGCGTTCAGCCATCAGAGCGTGCCGCCTCGGCTCGATTCGCTCATCCACGTGGCCGGCGTCGTGGAGCTCGGCGCGGTCGGCGAGACGCCCGTCGCGACGTGGCAGCACCAGCTCAACGTCAACGCCGTCGCGCCGGCGGAGCTCACACGCCTGATGCTCCCCGCCCTGCGCACCGCCCGCGGACGCGTCGTGTTCGTCAATTCCGGGGCCGGCCTGCGCGTGAGCCCCGAGTGGGGTTCGTACGGTGCGAGCAAGTTCGCGGTGCGTGCGGTCGCCGACGCCCTCCGCGAGGAGGAGCGGGCGAACGGCGTGCGCGTGACGACGGTGTACCCGGGCCGCGCGGCGACGCCGATGCAGGAGAAGGTGCACCGGCAGGAGGGCGCCGACTACGACGCGTCGCAGTGGATCGACCCGGCATCCGTCGCGTCGGCGATCCTGGCAGCCCTCGACCTGCCCCGCGACGCGGACCTCACCGAGCTGACCGTCCGTCCCGGCGCCTGAGCCGCGGCGTCGCGGGATCGGGTCAGCGCGCCCGCAGCTCCCACAGCGCGACCGCACTCGCCGCGGCCACGTTGAGCGAGTCGACGCCACCCGCCATGGGGATCGTGACGACGGTGTCGGCGGCCTCGAGCGCGCGGCGCGACAGGCCGTCGCCCTCGGCGCCGAGCATCAGGGCGACCCGCTCAGGGCGGCGCTCGCTGAACGCGTCGAGCGACACGGCGTCGTCCGAGAGCGCGAGCGCCGCGAGCTCGAAGCCCGCGTCGTGCAGCACTCCGCGCGCCTCGCCCCACTCCGGCAGCCGCGCCCACGGCACCTGGAACACGGTGCCCATGCTCACCCGCACGCTGCGCCGGTACAGCGGGTCGGCGCACCTCGGGCTCACGAGAACCGCGTCGGCGCCGAGCCCGGCCGCCGCGCGGAAGATCGCCCCCACGTTGGTGTGATCGACGATGTCCTCCAGCACGACGACGAGCCGCGCGCCTCGGACGACGTCCACCACGGGTGGAAGATCGGGCCGATGCATCGATGCCAGCGCGCCCCGGTGCACGGAGTAGCCGGTGAGGGACTCGGCGATCGCGGGCGTCACGACGTACGTCGGCACCGCAGCATCCGTCACCAGCTCCTCGATGTCGGGGAGCCACTTCTCCTGCACCAGCACCGACCTCGGGCGATGGCCGGCGGCGATCGCGCGCCCGATGACCTTCGCCGACTCGGCGATGTACAAGCCGCCCTCCGGCTCGATCACGCGCCGCAGCGCGACATCGGTGAGGTCGCGGTAGTCCGTGAGCCGCTCGTCGGAGGCGTCGGTGATCGGGATCGCGTGCATCGCGTCCCATCGTCGCACGGCGCTCAGGCCCGAGTGCCGACCGCGGTCCAGGCCCGCGCCGTCGACGTGAACGCCTCCTCGCCGAGCTCCTCGCGCAACGCCGCCTCCAGTCGCGAGATCTCCTTCCCATCGAGCGTGGCGATGTACCGGCCGGCCGGCCCGACGCCGAGGAGGAACGGGTCCCACCAGTCGGCGAAGTCGCGGAATGACACCGTGCACTCGACCACCGTCTGCGCGACATCGGCGAGACCCGCGCGGCGGAAGATGTCTACGAGCTGCCCCGGTGCGGCGCCGCTCAGACCGGCCTCTCCGCGCACGTCGTCGTCGAGTCGGCGGGCGACGCGCCAGAACGTCGAGAGCGGGCCCCCGTCGCCGGCGTGGTCCCACACACAGGCCGAGACTCGGCCACCCAGCGCCGTCACGCGGCCCATCTGCGTCACCCCGCGCACCGGGTCCGACATGAAGTGGACGACGAGCTGGGCGAGCGCCGCTCCGAACTCCCCGTCGGCGAACGGCAGATGCTCCGCTTCGGCGAGACGCACGTCGACGCCCGGGCACAGCTGCCCGGTCGCGTCGACGAACGCCGGTTCCGGATCCGCGGCGCTGACCGCCGCGGGCCCGCGGCGCTTCACGAGCTCGAGGGTGAGCATCCCCGGTCCGCAGCCGACGTCCAGCACGCGGGCGTCCGCGCCGACGCCGTCGAGCCCCACGTTCGCGAACCCGACCGCGAGGGGGGTCGAGAACCGGCCCATGAATCGCGCGTACTGCTCGGCGCTGACGCCCCCGAAGCTGCCCACGCGCTCATCCTGGCACGCCGCGCCGCTCCGTAACATCCCGGAAAACCGCGGGGCCTACACTCGACGCGAAGGGGGTGCGCCGTGACGACGATCGCGACCGGAATGGACGCCCGGACGACGGATGCCGTGGCCCAGGCCGTCGCCACGCTCTCAGGCCGGCGCATCGCCGTGCTGACGGGCGCGGGAATCTCGACCGACTCGGGCATCCCCGACTACCGAGGTGCGGGGTCACCCGTGCGAACCCCGATGACCGTCGAGCAGTTCCTCTCGAGCGACGCGTCGCGCCGCCGCTACTGGGTGGGGAGCCACCTCGGCTGGCAGGCGTTCGCGTCGGCCGAGCCGAACCCGGGGCACCGCGCCCTCGCCGACCTCGAGGCCCGCGGGCTCACGACCGGGATCGTCACCCAGAACGTCGACGGGCTCCACGTGCGCGCCGGCAGCCGCCGCGTCGTGGAACTCCACGGCACGATGCGCCGCATCTTCTGCACCCACTGCGGCCAGGTGTTCGACCGGCGCGACCTCGCGCGTCGCGTCGAGGACGACAACCCGTGGATCCGCGTGCCCGAGAACGTCGCACTCGGCCCCGACGGCGATGTCCTCCCCGAGAGCACCGAGGGCTTCCGCATCCCCGACTGCAGCGTGTGCGGGGGGATGCTGAAGCCCGATGTCGTCTTCTTCGGCGAGTTCATCCCCGCCGAGAAGTTCCGCGAGGCCGAGCAGCTCGTCCACGCCAGCGAGGCGCTCATCGTGGCGGGGTCGTCGCTGGTGGTGAACTCCGGCATCCGCCTGCTCGAGCGAGCACGCCGACGCCGCCTGCCCGTCGTCATCGTGAACCGAGGCGCGACGCGCGCCGACACCCGGGCGACGGTCAAGATCGACGCGGGCACGAGCGAGGTGCTGCGCGCACTCGCCGACGGGTTGCCCGCTCTCGTCTGAGCGGCTGACGCCCGGGCGGCGCGGGTAGGGTCGAGAGCATGACCGCGCTCACCCTGATCCGCCACGGCGAGACCGATTGGAACCGCGACCGGCGCATCCAGGGCAGGGCCGACATCCCTCTCAACGAGGCCGGGCGGGCGCAGGCGCGCGCGACCGCGCAGGTGCTGCGCGAGCGCCTCGACGGCGTCATGCCGATGACGATCGTGTCGAGCGACCTCGCCCGGGCTCGCGAGACGGCGGAGATCATCGCCGCCGAGCTCGGCCTCGCCGCTCCCCGCACCTGTGCGGGGCTCCGCGAACGCGCATACGGCGAGGCCGAGGGTGTCGGCATCGAGGAGTTCCGCGGCCGCTGGGGCGACTGGTACACGGCGGAGGTGCCTGGTGCCGAGCCGTGGGCCGATCTGCGCACCCGAGCGATCGCCGCCCTGGGCGCCGTCGTGCGGGAACACCGCCGCGCGACCGCCCCCGCCGCGGCCTCGCTCATCGTCGTGAGCCACGGCGCGCTCATCCGCGAGGTGATGCGCCACGCGACGGCCGGCGAGCTGCCGCTGGAGGGCGAGCGCCTGGCCAACGGCGCCACCCACGACTTCGTCTACGAGCGCGATCACCTGCGGCTCGTGACCTACGCGGGCCTGGTGGCCTAAGCATCGGCCACGTCGCCCGCGAGATCGCAGACGAGCGCGTCCGTCAGTCGGCGGTCGACTGGATCGTCCCGGGTGCGCGGTCAGCCGTCGGTGCGTGCCAGCACGCCACGCGCGTGGCGCAGCACCGGCTCGTCGACCATCCGCCCCTCGTACGAGAACACGCCGCGCTCGCCGTCGGCCGCCGCGAGGACACCGCGCGCCCACGCCACGGTCTTCTCATCGGGGCGGTATGCGGCACGGATGACGGCCACCTGGCTCGGGTGGATGCATGCGGTGGCGCGGAAACCGGATGCCGCAGCATCCGCCGTCTCGACCGCCAGTCGCTTCCCGTCCTCGATGTCGAGGTGCACGGCGTCGATCGCGGCCTTGCCGCGCGCGCCGGCCGCCAGCAGCACGCGGGATCGCGCATAGCGCGCGATGTCGCGGTAGCGGCCGTTGGGCTTGCGGCTGGAGGTGCCGCCGATGCTCGCGACGAGGTCCTCCGCGCCCCACATCAATGCGACGACGTTGTCGAGGGCGGCGATGCGGTCGGCCTGCGCGACGCCCTTCGCCGTCTCGCAGAGCGCGACGACCTCGAACCGGGCGTCGATGCGCCGGATACGCTTCGGGGACTCGGACTTGGCGACCATGATGCGCCGATAGTCCGTCTGCGACAGCGTGGCGAGGTCGGCGGCGAAGGCGTCGGTCTCGGGCGGGTTCACCCGGACGATGACCCGCGCCGGGTCGAGCTCCGACTCGATGAGGTGACCGCGCGCCGAAGTCTTGTCGGCGGGCGCCACGGCGTCCTCGAGGTCGAGGATCACCGCATCGGCTCGGTCGTACGCCTTCGCGTAGCGCTCGGGCCGGTCGGCCGGGCAGAACAGCAGTGCGGGGCCGAGATCGAAGCTCACGACGTCTCCTCCGGGGTCTCCGATGCGCCCCACATGAGCGCCGTCCGGGTGGCGAGGGCGACGACCTCGCCCCGCTGGTTGCGGCCGGTGTGGCGCAGGGTCACGATCCCCTGACCAGGGCGCGACGCCGAGAGCCGCTTGCCGAGGACCTCGGTCTCGGTGTACAGCGTGTCGCCATGGAACAGCGGTGCCGGGAACGACACGTCCGTCATCCCGAGCTGGGCGACGAGCGTCCCCTGCGTGATCTGCGAGACGGATGCCCCGACCATCGTCGAGAGCGTCCACATCGAGTTCATGAGGCGCCGTCCGAACGGCTGCGACTCGGAGAACGCGGCATCCAGGTGCAGCGCCTGGGTGTTCATCGTGATCGACGAGAACAGCACGTTGTCGGCCTCGGTCGCCGTGCGGCCCGGCCGGTGCAGGTACCGTGCACCGACCTCGAGCTCGTCGTAGGAGAGCCCGCGCTGCACGATCTCGTGCGCCGCGCCGGCGGGGAAGGCGTGCTCGGGGGCGTCGGGGGTCACGTCTGTCACGCTACCCTCACGCCACGCCGAGCGCCCGTGCGATCACGAGGAGCTGCACCTCGTTCGTGCCCTCGCCGATCTCGAGGATCTTCGAGTCGCGGTAGTGGCGCGCGACGGGGTACTCGTTCATGAAGCCGTTGCCGCCGAAGATCTGGGTCGCGTCGCGAGCGTTGTCCATGGCGGCGTCGCTCGCGGTGAGCTTCGCCATCGCCGCCTGCGTCTTGAAGGGCTTGCCCGCGTCGCGCAGGCGCGCAGCGTGGTGCCACGCGAGCCGGGCGATGTGCACGCGCTGCTGCATGCGGGCGAGGAGGAACTGGATCCCCTGTCGCGTCGAGAGCGGGTCGCCGAACACCGTCCGCTTCTTGGCGTAGTCGACGGCGGCGTCGAGGCATCCTTCCGCCGCGCCCGTCGCGAGCGCGGCGATCGCGATGCGTCCCTCGTCGAGGATGTGGAGGAAGTTCGCGAACCCGCGTCCCTGGGTGCCGAGCAGGTTCGCCACGGGCACGCGCACGTCCTGGAACGTGAGCGGGTGCGTGTCGGACGCGCGCCAGCCGACCTTGTCGTAGCCGGGCCCGACGGTGAAGCCGGGTGTGCCGTGGGGCACGACGATGGTCGAGATCTCCTTGCGGTCGTCGGTCTCACCCGTCACCGCGGTGACCGTGACGAACCGAGTGATGTCGGTGCCCGAGTTGGTGATGAACTGCTTCGAGCCGTTGATGACCCACTCGCCGCCGTCCCGGCGCGCGGTGGTGCGGGTCGCCCCCGCATCCGATCCCGCCTCCGGCTCGGTGAGCCCGAAGGCGGCGAGCGCCGTGCCGGCGAGGAGGTCGGGCAGGAGCTGCTGCTTCTGCTCCTCGGTGCCGAACCGGAACACCGGCATCGCGCCGAGGCTGACGCCCGCCTCGAGGGTGATCGCAAGCGACTGGTCGACGCGGCCGACTGCCTCGATCGCGAGGCAGAGCGCGAAGTAGTCGCCGCCCTGTCCGCCGTACTCCTCGGGGAACGGCAGGCCGAACAGCCCCAGCTCCCCCATCTGCGCGACGACGTCCATCGGCAGGGTGTGCGTGCGGTCGGCCTCGTACGAGACGGGCGCGACGACCTCGTCGGCGAACTGCCGCACCAAGGCTGCGAGTTCCCGCTCGTCGTCGCTGAGGTCGTAGGTGTCGTAGCTGTCCATTGCTGCTCCTCGGGTGTCAGGAGGTCGGCGCGGACGCCTCGTGGGCGTCCGCGGTGGATTGTTCGTCGGGAGAATCGGATGCCGCGGCCGGCGCGTCGGCGAGCGAGACGTGCGCGAGCACCTGGTCGCGGCGCACCTGCTCCCCGACGGAGACCTCGACGCGCGCGACGCCGTCATGCGGGGCGAGGACGGGGTGCTCCATCTTCATCGCCTCGATGGTCACGATGCGATCGCCCGTGACGACGGCCGCACCGTCCGTGACGTGGACGGCGACGACCGCGCCCGGCATCGGGGCGCGCAGTTCCGGATCGGATGCCGCGGCCGCGCGCTCTCGGGCCGCCAGGCGCCGCTCCATCGCGGCGCGGCGGCTGAGAGGGCGGAGGCGATGCGTCGCGCCGTCGGCGTGCACCCAGACCCAGCCGTCGGCGTCGACCGCCGTGCGCGCGGGCGAGGTCGCCGAGGTGGCAGGCGTGGTCGCGTCCGGCGCTCCGAGGCGCCCCGACGCGTCGCCTCCGTCGGCTGAAACGGCGTGCACGTCACCGGCTTCGTCGAGGAGCCGGAGCGTCGCCGGCACGGCGGGCGCACCCGCCCGCCATCCCTGGAGCTCCCGCCAGGCCGCGCCGCTGCGCACAGCCCGCGGTGCACCTGCGCGGTGGGAATCGCTGGAAGCAGCGGCGCGCAACACCGCCGGTGTCGGCGGCTCGCCCGTGTAGGCGGGCATCCGGTCGATGAGCCCGGTGTCCATGTCGCCCGTCTGCACGTCGGCCTCAGCCAGCAGCGCGCGCAGGAAGCCGATGTTGGTGTCGAGTCCGAGCACCATCGTCTCGGCGAGCGCGGCGTCGAGCCGTGCGAGCGCCTCCGCGCGGTCGGCTCCGTGTGCGATGACCTTCGCGATCATCGGGTCGTAGTCCGCTGTCACGACGCTCGCGGTCTCGACGGCCGAGTCCGTGCGGACGCCCCCGGCGGCCCGCCACGCCAGCACCTCGCCGGTGGCGGGCAGGAAGCCGCGCTCCGGTGACTCCGCGTACACTCGCGCCTCGACCGCGTGGCCGTCGAGGCGCACGTCGTCCTGCGAGAACGAGAGCGGCTCCCCCGCGGCGATCCGCAGCTGCTGCTCGACCAGGTCGAAGCCGGTCACCAGCTCGGTGACCGGGTGCTCGACCTGGAGGCGCGTGTTCATCTCGATGAAGAAGAACTCGTCGGGCCTGGAGGCGGCGACGAGGAACTCGACGGTGCCCGCCCCCCGATAATCGACCGATGCCGCGGCCGCGCACGCGGCCGCGCCCAGGCGCGCGCGGGTGCGGGCGTCGACCGCAGGCGACGGCGCCTCCTCGATCACCTTCTGGTGCCGGCGTTGCAGCGTGCACTCGCGCTCGCCGAGGTGGACGACCGTCCCCTGCACATCGGCGAGCACCTGCACCTCGATGTGGCGCGGGCGCTCGATGAGTCGTTCGAGCAGGAGGGTGTCGTCACCGAACGCGGCCGCGGCGACGCGGCGCGCGGTGGCGAGGGCGTCCGGCAGCTCCGCGGCCGACCGGACCACCTGCATGCCCTTGCCGCCGCCGCCGGCCGACGGCTTCACCAGGAGGGGGAAGCCGGTGCGCTCGGCGGACGCCGAGATCTCAGCATCCGTCATTCCCGCCGCACTGAAGCCGGGCACGGTCGGCACGCCATAGGCGGCGACGTGCTCCTTCGCGCGGATCTTGTCGCCCATCACCTCGAGCGCGCGCTCGCCGGGACCGATGAAGACGACGCCCGCCGCGGTGCACGCCCGGGCGAAGGCGACGTTCTCCGACAGGAAGCCGTACCCGGGGTGCACCGCCTGCGCACCGCTCGAGACGGCCGCCGCGACGACGGCGTCGATGTCGAGGTACGACTGCGCGGCCGCGGCGGGACCGATGCGCACGGCGTCGTCGGCCTCGCGCACGTGCGGCGCGTCGGCGTCGGCGTCGCTGTATACGGCGACCGATCGGATGCCGACGCGCCGGAGAGTGCGGATCACCCGGCGGGCGATCTCGCCGCGGTTGGCGACGAGGACGGTGTCGAATCCTTCGGCGGGGTCGGGCGGAGGCATTTCGTCTCGCTTCGCTCGCTCGATGACCGGGGGCATGCTTCGCACTTCTCCTTCTCACATCCGGAAGACGCCGAAGCGGGGTTCGGGGAGGGGGGTGCGCGAGACGACGTCGAGCGCGAGGCCGAGAAGGTCGCGGGTGTCGAGAGGGTCGACGACGCCGTCGTCCCACAGGCGGGCCGTCGCGTAGTACGGGTCGCCCTGCTCCTCGTATCGCGCGCGGATCGGCGCCTCGAACGCCGCCTGGTCGCCGGCGGACCACTCTTCGCCGCGCGCCTCGAGCTGGTCGCGCTTGACGGTCGAGAGCACCGACGCCGCCTGGTTGCCGCCCATCACCGAGATGCGGCTCGCCGGCCACGTCCAGAGGAACCGCGGCGAGTACGCACGGCCGCACATCGAGTAGTTGCCGGCGCCGAACGACCCGCCGATCACCACCGTGAGCTTCGGCACCCGGGTGGTGGCGACGGCCGTGACCATCTTCGCGCCGTCCTTCGCGATGCCGCCGGCTTCGGCATCGCGCCCCACCATGAACCCCGAGATGTTCTGCAGGAACAGCAGCGGCACGCCGCGCTGATCGCACAGCTCGATGAAGTGGGCGCCCTTCTGAGCGGACTCGCCGAACAGCACGCCGTTGTTGGCGACGATGCCGACCGGGTGCCCGTGGATGCGCGCGAACCCGGTCACCAGCGTGTCGCCGTACTCGCGCTTGAACTCGTGCAGCTCGCTGCCGTCGACGAGTCGGGCGATGACCTCGCGGACGTCGTACGGCTGATTCACGTCGACGGGCACGACGCCGTACAGATCGGATGCCGCCACCACCGGTTCGACGGTCGGCACGACCTCCCACGCGGGCTCGGCGGGCACCGGGAGCGTCGCCACGATGTCGCGCACGATCTCGAGGGCGTGCTCGTCGTCCTCCGCGAGGTGGTCCACGACGCCGGAGCGGCGGGCGTGCAGCTCTCCCCCGCCGAGTTCCTCTGCCGTGACGACCTCGCCGATCGCCGCCTTCACCAGCGGCGGACCGCCGAGGAAGATCGTGCCCTGGCCGCGCACGATCACCGTCTCGTCGCTCATCGCCGGCACGTACGCGCCCCCGGCCGTGCACGAGCCGAGCACCGCGGCGATCTGCGGGATGCCGGCGGCGGAAAGCCGCGCCTGGTTGAAGAAGATGCGGCCGAAGTGGTCGCGGTCGGGGAACACCTCGTCCTGCATCGGCAGGAACGCGCCGCCGGAATCGACGAGGTACACGCATGGCAGACGGTTCTCGAGAGCGATCTCCTGCGCCCGGAGGTGCTTCTTGACGGTGAGCGGATAGTACGTCCCGCCCTTGACCGTCGCGTCGTTGCACACCACCATCACGTGCCGGCCGTGCACCAGCCCGATGCCTGCGATCACGCCCGCGGCGGGGGCGTCGCCGTCGTAGAGGCCCTCCGCGGCGAGCGGCGCGACCTCGATGAACGGGCTCCCCTCGTCGAGCAGGCGCGTGACCCGGTCGCGCGGCAGCAGCTTGCCGCGCGCGACATGCCGTTCGCGCGACGCGGCGGGTCCGCCGGCGGATGCTGCGGCCAGCCGCGCGCGCAGCCCCTCGGCCAGCTCCCGCTGGGCGTCGCGCGTGCGCGCGAAGGTCTCGTCGTGCACTGCGGCGGTGCTCAGCACGCTCATCCGGATCTCCCGCGCATCTTCCTCGACGTCACGATCGGATCACGTCCGTTGTCGGGACGCGATCGGATTGGTTAGTGTTCACTAACTGAGGTTCAGGTTAGCGAGCCTTAACTGGATTGACAAGCGGAGCAGCAGATGACGAACGGTGTCACCGACCGCGATCGCGCGAAGGCCGACCGCCACGCGGCGATCCTCCACGAAGCGGCCGCGCTCTTCGCCGAGCGCGGGTTCAGCGGCGTCAGCCTCGAAGACATCGGCGGGGCCGTCGGGGTCAGCGGTCCCGCGCTCTACCGTCACTTCGCCAACAAGCAGGCCCTGCTCGGCGCCATCCTCGTCGAGGTGAGCGAGCGGCTCCTCGCCGGCGGGCGCGCAGTGATCTCGAATCACGACGAGGCCTCCGAGCAGCTGGACGCGATCATCGCCTTCCACGTGGAGTTCGCGCTGCGCGACGCCGACGTCATCCGAGTCCAGGACCGCGACCTCGCGAGTCTCAGCGACGACGACCGCCACACCGTGCGGCGCCTGCAGCGCGAGTACGTCGAGGTGTGGATCGGCATCCTCTCCACCGTCCATCCGGAGCGCGACGAGGACGACCTCCGCGTGCGTGCGCACGCCTGCTTCGGCCTCATCAACTCGACCCCCCACACCGTGCGGGCGTCCAGGTCGCGCCCCGGCGAGCGCGACGTGCGCGGCATCCTCCGGACGATGGCCCGCGCTTCGCTGACCGCCTGATCCCCTGCCGAGGGCCTAGTCTGGACGGACCATGACGGGGCATGGCCAGCACGACGACGCCGAGGCGGGGCGCGTCGACGGCACCGAGACGTCCGGCGACTCCCGCGCGCCCGGGAACGCGGACTCGAGCTCGCGTCGCGACTTCCTCAAGCTCGGCGGGGTCGCCGCCGCCGGCCTGGTGGTCGGGGGCGCAGTGGGAGCCGCGGCCGGCGCGGCCATCGGCCACACGATCGGCTATCGCGAAGGATCCGTCGACTTCGGCGCCCTCCCGCCGCGTTCGGAGCCCGGCTTCGACCACGTCGTCGTCCTCATGGGCGAGAACCGGTCCTTCGACAACCTCCTGGGGTGGCTCTACACCCCCGAGAACCTGCCCGAGGGCGCCGCGTTCGACGGGCTCGCGTTCGGCGACTACGCGAACACGGCACCCTCCGGCGAGCGCGTCGCGGTGCACGCGTACACGGGGCCGACAGATGACGTGATGGCGCGGCCCGACCCGGATCCCGGCGAGGAGTTCCCGCACGTCAACACGCAGCTGTTCGGCGTCGTCGATCCGAGCGACAACGCCGCGAGCCAGGTGGGCGACATGGCCGCGCCGTTCAATGCGCCCCCGTCCGGCACCGCGCCGACGATGGCCGGCTTCCTCCACGACTACTGGAACAACCTGACACGGCTGCGCCACGGCAACCAGCCGACCATCGACGAGGCGTCGCACATCATGGGCGGCTTCTCCCCCGAGCAGCTGCCGGTGCTGTCGACCCTCGCGAAAGGATTCGCGGTCTTCGACGCCTGGTTCGCCGCCGTGCCGTCGCAGACCTACTGCAACCGGTCGTTCTTCCACGCCTCCACATCGCACGGCTTCGTCACCAACAAGCACGGGGGCGGCTACGTCAAATGGCTCGACGCGGCGCCGGTGCCGACGATCTTCAACCGGCTCGAGGACGCCGGCATCGCGTGGAAGGTCTACTTCGACGAGCTGCAGCTGGTATCGCTCACAGGGATCCTGCACGCCCCGGTGCTGGAGAAGTACTGGCGGACGGGCCGCTTCGGGCATATGACGGAGTTCTTCGACGACGCCAAGGCGGGCACCCTCCCTGCGTACGCCTTCATCGAGCCGCGGCTGGTCTACAACCACAACGACTTCCACCCGCCGTTCGGTGCGCTCCGCGAGAGCGAGGTCGACGGCTCGGTCGTGGTCGACTCCGCCGTGTCGGACGTGCGGGCCGGCGAGAAACTCGTGGCCGACGTCTATGACGCGATCAAGGCCAGCGCGACCCCGGATGGCTCGAACGCGATGAACACGCTGCTGCTCATCACGTTCGATGAGCACGGCGGGACGTACGACCATGTGCCGCCGCCCGCGGCGACCCCGCCTGTCGCCGACGACGAGCCGGGCGAGATGGGGTTCGCTTTCGACCGTCTCGGCGTTCGCGTCCCGACGATCGCGGTGTCGGCCTACACGCGAGCCGGCACGATCGTGCACGACGAGATGCATCACGCGGCGGTCGCCGCGACGCTCGCTCGGCTGCACGGGCTGCGCCCGCTGACCCGGCGCGACGCCGAGGCGCGCGATCTGTTCTCGGTCGTGAACCTCGACACCCCCCGCGACCCGGCGACGTGGCCGGCGGTCCACCCGATGTACGTGCCGCCCAACCCCGACGAGGACGAGCTGAGCGACCTCAAGCACGGTCCCCACAAGGACAAGCCCCTCAGCCAGCCCGGACGCGGACTGCTCGGACTTCTGCTCGCCCGGTACGCGGCGGCCGGCGCCGCGGAGCCGGAAACGTATGCCGAGGCGTATGACGTGCTACAGAAACACGGCCTCGGGCTGTTCTATCCGAAGAAGGACTGACCGGCCGGGAGCCAAAGTACCGGCCGGAAACGGCCTCCTCAGCGCAGCAGCATCGCCCGCCCCGGCTCACGGAGGATGTCCGCGACGTCCACGAGGAACCGCGATCCCTGCTCGCCGTCGACCAGCCGGTGGTCGAATGACAGCGCGAGAGTCATGACGTCGCGCAGCGCGATCTCGCCGTGATGCTCCCATGGCTGGCGCCGTACCGCACCGAGCGCGAGGATGCCGGCCTCCCCCGGATTGATGATCGGCGTCCCCGCATCCACGCCGAACACGCCCACGTTGGTGATCGAGAAGGTGCCGCCCATCATGTCGGCCGGCGCCGTCCTGCCCGCGCGGGCGGTCTCCGCGAGACCGCGGATGGCGTCGGCCAGCTCGACCAGGGTGAGGTCGTGGGCATCGCGGATGTTGGGCACCACGAGACCGCGCCCCGTTGCCGCAGCGATGCCGAGGTTCACGTAGTGGTGCTCGACGATCTCACCCGCCTCGTCGTCCCACTTCGAGTTGAGGCCGGGATGGCGCCCCAGCGCGAGGCACACCGCCTTCGCGGCGACCGCCATGATGCCGATCCGGTGCTCCTGCAGGTGGCGGTCGCGCTTCAACGAGGCGATGAGCTCGCTCGTGGCGGTCACGTCGACCGTCAGGAAGGTCGTGACGTGCGGCGCCGTGAAGGCGCTGCGCACCATGGCGTCGGCGGTCATGCGCCGCACCCCGCGGATCGGCGTTCGGGTCGTGCGCTCCCCCGCCACGGCCGGCGTCGGCATCTCGAACGTCTCGACAGGCTCGGCCGCAACGGGTGCGGTCGTCGTCGCCGCACCCACGCGAGTGGCGTACGCCTCGACGTCGGCGCGGGTGATGACGCCCGACGCCCCGCTCGCCTCGACGAGCGCGAGATCGATGCCCAGCTGCTTCGCGAACTGGCGCACCGGAGGCGTCGAACGCGGGCGCTCCACCGGACGCTCCACCACATCCGCGAACTGGATCGCATCGTGCGGAGCCGCCTCGAGGACGGCGGTGTCGGATGCTGCGGCCACGGCGCCTGCGACACGGGCGCGACGCTGCGGGCGCCCGGCCCCCGTCGGCGCGGCGCCGTAGCCCACGAGGTTGGGCTCGGACTTCGCCGATTCGGACGGCGCGCTCGAGGAGACCTCGGTAGCGGAGCTCCGAGCCTCCGCGGCGGGCGCCGAGGGCGCAGCATCCGTACCGCCGATGTCGAAGGAGATCAGCACCGAGCCGACCGCGACGACGTCGCCCGCTTCTGCGTGGAGCGCCGTGATGGTGCCGGCGTACGGCGACGGCAGCTCGACGACGGCCTTGGCCGTCTCGACCTCCGCGATCGTCTGGTTGAGGGTGACCTTGTCGCCGACGGCGACAAGCCACTGCACGAGCTCGGCCTCGGGGAGGCCTTCTCCGAGGTCGGGGAGCGTGAAGTCCTGCACCACCATCAGTCCAGCACCCCGCTCAGGCTGTTCGGCCGGTCCATGACGCGGTCCACGGCGTCGAGGATCCGGTCGAGGTCGGGCAGGTGGTGCTTCTCGAGCTTCGCCGGCGGGTACGGGATGTCGTGCCCGGTGACGCGCTGCGGCGCCGCCTCGAGGTAGTTGAAGCAGCGCTCCGTGACGCTTGCGATGAGCTCGGCGCCGACGCCCGCCTCGCGCGCGGCCTCGTGGGTGACCACGACGCGGCCGGTCTTGCGGACGGAAGCGGTCACCGTACGGTAGTCCACGGGCGAGATCGAGCGCAGGTCGATGACCTCGATCGAGACGCCGTCGTCCTCGGCGGCGGTCGCGGCATCCAGCGCCGTCAGCACCTGCGAGCCGTAGGTCAGGAGCGTGACGTCGCTGCCCTCTCGGGCCACGCGGGCGAGCCCCATCGGCGGGGCGTCCGCAAGCTGGACATCCAGGTCGACCTCGCCCTTGGCGTGGTAGAGCCGCTTCGGCTCGAAGTAGACCACCGGGTCGTCGGACGCGATCGCCTGCCGCAGCATGACGTAGGCGTCCTGCGGGTTCGACACCGCGATCACGCGCAGTCCCGACGTGTGCACGAAGTACGCCTCCGGCGACTCCGAGTGGTGCTCGGCGGCGCCGACGCCGCCTGCCCACGGGATGCGGATCGTGATCGGCATCTTCACGTTGCCGCGCGTGCGGTAATGCAGCTTCGCGACCTGGCACACGATCTGGTCGAAGGCGGGGTACACGAAGCCGTCGAACTGGATCTCTACGACGGGACGGTAGCCGCGGAACGCGAGTCCGACCGCGGTGCCCATGATGCCCGCTTCGGCGAGCGGGGTGTCGATCACGCGCTGGGCCCCGAACTGGTCGAGCAGGCCGTCCGTGATGCGGAACACACCGCCGAGCTTGCCGATGTCCTCCCCCATGACGAGGACCTTGTCGTCGTCCGCCATCGCGCGGCGGAGTCCTTCGTTGATGGCCTTCGCCATCGTCAGCTGCGTCATCGTCACACCCCCTCGGCGGCCGGGGCGAACCCGTCGAGGTACGCGCCGAACCGCTCGCGCTGCTCGGCGAGGCCCGAATGGGGTTCGGCGTAGACGTTGTCGAGCACGGTGAGGGGGTCGCGGGTGCGGGCGGTCATCGCCGCCTCGCGCACCGACGCCGCGAGGGCGTCTGCGTCGGCCTCGACACTCGCCACGAACGCCCCGTCGAACTCGCCGCGCGACCGCAGCAGCGCCTCGACGCGCGCGATCGGGTCGCGGCGGCGCCACTTCTCGACCTCCTCCTTGTCGCGGTAGCGCGTCGGGTCGTCTGACGTGGTGTGCGGGCCCATGCGGTACGTGACCGCCTCGATGAACGCGGGGCCGTTGCCGCGGCGCGCGTTGTCGAGGGCCCAGCGCATCGCCGCGAAGCACGCCAGCACGTCGTTGCCGTCGACGCGCATGCTGGGAATGCCGAAACCCGGCGCCCGGCCGGCGATCGGGAACTTCGCCTGCACAGTGACGGGCTCGGAGATCGCCCACTGGTTGTTGGTGCACACGAACACCACGGGAGCGCGGAAGGAGGATGCGAAGACCATCGCCTCGTTGACGTCGCCCTGGCTGGATGCGCCGTCGCCGAAGTAGGCGACCGACACCTGGTCGGTGCCGTCGCGCTGCACACCCATCGCGTAACCGACCGCGTGCAGCGCCTGCGCGCCGATGATGATCTGCTGCGTCGCGGTGTTGATGTCGTAGGGGTTGTAGGTCGAGTGCTCCTCGCCGCGCCACGCCAGCACGAAGTCGGCGGGCTTGCCGCCGCGGGCGTACACGACGCCGGTCTCGCGGTAGCTCGGGAACGCGAAGTCGTCGGCGCGCATGGCGCGGACGGTGCCGATCTGCGTCGCCTCCTGGCCCTGACACGGCGGCCACAGGCCGAGCTGGCCTTGACGCTGCAGCGCGACACCCTCGGTGTCGATGCGCCGCAGGAGCACCATGTCTCGGTACAGGCCGCGCAATGTCGCGGCGTCGACGTCGGCCACCCAGCGATCCAGCTCGGGGTCGGCGACGCGCTCGCCGTCGGGGGTCAGCAGTCGCGCGACATCCTCGATGTCGGTCGCGAGATCCGCTGGGGGTGTCAGGGTGTGCGTCATCGTCATCACTCCTCTTCGCCGACCCCCTCGTGAGGGGCCGCTTGGCGTGCGCCGGCCTCTTCGCCGGCTTCCTTCAACGGTACGTCCGCATCGCACCTCGCTCAAGCATTCGAAGACTTCTTGAGCATGTTGACAACTCATGTCGGTCGATTGCGTGCTAACGTTTCGCACTATGAGTGCCCTCGATCACGTCGACCTGGAGCTGCTCGCAGCGCTCTCCGCCGACCCGCGCGCGACCGTCGTCGCACTCGCCGAACGACTCGGCCTCTCGCGCAACACCGTCCAGGCGCGCATGTCGCGGCTGGAGAAGGCGGGGGTCTTCCTGTCGTACGAGCGAGCCATCTCGTCCGCCTCTCTCGGGTTCCCCATCGAGGCCTTCATCAGCGTCATCGTGCGGCAGGCCGACCTCCCCCGGATCGCCGTCGAGCTCGCCCGCGTCCCCGAGGTCGTGCAGGCCCACGGACTCTCGGGTCAGGTGGATCTGCTGGTGCGGGTCGCGTGCCGCGACACCCAGCACCTGTTCGACACCGACGCCCGAATCCTCGCCATCGAGGGCGTCGAGCGCACCGAGACGTCACTCGTCATGGGCGAGGTCATCGCCCACCGCGTGACGCCGCTCATGGAGCTGGCGCGGCGGGACTCATAGCCGCCGGGCCTTTCGGGTTGCCGGTCGATGATGCGTCCGCGCGCACGAGCACCACGCCGACCAGGATCAGCGCGCCGCCGGCGATCTGGATGGGCGCGGGCACCTCGGCGAGGAAGATCCACGCGAACATGAGCGCGAAGAGCACCTCCGACAGCCCGACGAACGACGCCACGCGCGAGCCGATCCGCGGGACCGCCATCACGCCCAGGGCGTAGCCGAGCGTCGTCGCGATCGCGGCGACCCAGCCGAGCGGCATCCACCACGGGACCGTCACCCCGGCGAGCACCACGTCGACCGCGGGAGCCTGGAACGGCATGATCCCGGCGAAGCACAGGACGCCCATGACCATCGCACCCGTGAGCAGTCCGCTCGCGGCCAGCGCGAGCGGCGGCAGGTCGTCGCCCGTCCGCTCGGAGATCACGAAGTAGGCGCAGACGCATACGGCCGCGGCGAGGGCGAGCAGCGTGCCGATCAGGTCGAACGAGGCGCCCGAGATGTCGACGACGAGCACCAGGCCGACCATCGCGACCGCGGATCCCCACAGCACGAGCGCCGACGGCCGTTTGCGCGTGCGCGCCCATACCGCTGCCACGAGCATGACCGGCGCGAGATATTGGATCAGCAGGGCCACGGCCACCGGCATCCGCTGCATCGCAGAGAAGAAGAAGAGCTGGCAGCCGAGCACCGGCATCAGGCCGAAGCCGACGATGAGCCGCCAGTGCCGCGTCAGGAAGCCGCGCTGCCGCTTCATCGCCAGGAACAGGGCCGGCGAGAGCACCAGCCCCGCGATCCCCATGCGCACGAGCAGGGCGGCACCGAGCGACCACCCGGCCTCGAGGAGCGGCTTGATGAACGGTCCGCTCGACGAGAACGCCAGCGCCGAGGCCACGCCCATCACAAGTCCGGTCGTGCGCATTCGCGCGCTCCTGCCGAAGGCCGCGCCGGGAGCGAGGACGGGCAGGGACGTGGTCGAGGCGGTCATGGGCGGAATCCGACTGTCAGGAGTGAAGACTGCTTACACTGGTGACAGTAGCGGAACGGCATGTCAGGAGTCAACGTGGTTTTCATTCATGACACGGAGCAGAATCTGCGCGCCGCGTCGTACCTCGTCAACACGATGCCCGGCTTCGACGGCGAAGACACCCTGGCGACGCTGGAGGACTTCGAGGACTACCTCAGGGTCAACCCCTACACGGGCACGATCCGCCGCGACGAGACGGAGCTGGCAGCCGTCCGCGCCGTCCGGCCGCGGCTGCGCCAACTGTGGGAGGTCGACCGGGAGGGCGCCGTCCCGCTGGTGAACGAGATGCTCCGAGACGGGCAGGCGCTCCCCCGCCTCGTGATCCACGACGACTTCGACTGGCACATCCACGCCACGAGCGACGACGCGCCGCTGGCGACGCGCATCCTGGTGGAGGCGGCGCTCGCCTTCGTGGACGTCATCCGCGCCGACGAATACGGCCGGGTGCGCGTCTGCGCGGCCGACGACTGCGACGGGGTGTACGTCGACTTCTCGAAGAACGGCTCCAAGCGCTACTGCGACACGGGCAACTGCGGCAACCGCATGAACGTCAACGCGTATCGGCGTCGGAAGGCGCGAGAAACCGCGTGATCGCGTCGGCGGCAGGCGCCGGCGTCTCGTAGTGGATGAGGTGGCCGACGTCGGGGATCTCGACGAGCTCCGCGTGCGGGAACATCGTCGCGAGCTCCCGCTCGGCCTCGATGGGCGTGATGTCGTCCCTGACGGCGGCCACCAGCAGCGTCGGCTGTGCGATGCGCGGAGCGAACGCGCGCACGTCGTTCGACACCGACGCGACGAAGGCGTCGCGCAGCACGTCGCGGTCCGCGAAGCGCGAGAAGTAGGTGTCGTGCTGGTCGTGCACGAATCGACGGATGCCGGAGTCCTTGGTCTTCGCCATCGAGACGCTCATCGCACGAACGATGAGGCTGTTGCGCAGCAGCGCCTCTCCCAGGCCCTTCGGGAGCTTCGCGCCGGCCCAGTAGTAGAAGACCGCGAGACGCGTGAGGATGCCCCGCGGACCTTCGAGCGCCGGAGCGCCGATCGGGTTCACGAGGATCACACGCGGCGTCTCGAGGCCACCGGCGACCGCGGCCGAGACGACGATCGATCCGAACGAATGGCCGAGGACCACCGCTGCGGGTGCGACGGCCGCGGTGAACGCGCGCAGCCAGTCCGCATACAGGTCGAGGTCGTGGGTGCGCCCGGGAACGGGAGCCGTCTCCCCGAAGCCAGGCAGGTCCGGCGAGATCACCCGCACGCGCGGCAGGTGCGCGACGACGGGCTCGAGCCCGTGGTGCTCGCCGCGGAACCCGTGCACGGCGACGATGGTCGCCTCGGCGTCGGCGGGCCCGTAGGTCCAATACGCCGTCGTCCCGCCCAGCACACCGACCTCGCGCCGCTCGACAGGGATCTCGTCGAGGAGCGGGGCGTACGGGTTGGGCGCGGTCACCTGTCGAGTCTACGAGGACTCCCCGATGCCCGGCTGTGCGCGGAGCGCCTCCGGTCGGATGTCGGAGGCGACGCATACCGTGAACGGCATGAGCCGCCCGCACCCCGAACAGTTGCCGCTGTGGGATGTGCCGGACTGGGTACGCATGGTGGGCGTCTTCGACCTCGAGACAACGGGCATCGATGTCACCGCCGACCGCATCGTGACGGCCCACGTGGGTCTGCTCGACGCCTCGGGCCGCCTCATGCGTGCACACGACTGGCTCGCCGACCCCGGCGTCGAGATCCCCGAGAGCGCGAGTGCGATCCACGGCATCTCGACGGCGCGCGCACGCGCAGACGGCCGGCCGGCCGGCGAGGTCGTCGGCGAAGTGGTCGCGGCGGTGAGCGCGCTGCTGGACGCAGGCGTCCCGGTCGTCGCGTACAACGCGCCGTTCGACTTCTCGCTGCTCAAACACGAGTCGCTGCGGCACGGCGTCACGCCGATCGAGAACCCGTCGCCCGTCATCGACCCTCTCGTGGTCGACAAGGCATACGACCGGTGGCGCAAGGGCAAGCGCACCCTCGAGGTGGTCGCGGCCCACTACGCCGTGCCGCTGGAGGCCGCGCACGAGGCGTCGGCCGACGCAGTGGCAGCGGGCCGCGTCGCCCAGGCGCTCGCCGAGTGCTTCGCGCCGTGGCTGCCCGAGACCGTGCACGAACTGCACACGCGCCAGATCGGCTGGGCCCGGGCGCAAGCCGAGAGCCTCACCGAGTACTTCATCCGCATCGGGCGACTCGACCCCGACGACCGGCTCGACGGGCGCTGGCCCATCCGCTGATGCCGCCCCCGGAAACGCGAAGACCCCGCCGGTGGCGGGGTCTTCGGGGCGGAGCTGCTTACTTGGAGCCGCCGAAGTTCTTGAAGCGCTGGTTGAACTTCTCGACACGACCGGCCGAGTCCATGATGCGCTGCTTGCCCGTGTAGAACGGGTGCGAGGCCGACGAGATCTCGACGTCGATGACGGGGTACTCGACGCCGTCGAGCTCGATCGTCTTGTCGCTGGTCACCGTCGAGCGGGTGAGGAACGTCTCGCCCGAGCCGAGGTCACGGAACACGACGGCCTGGTAGTCCGGGTGGAGGTCAGTCTTCATGATGGTCCTTTGAGGATGGTGCCCTGGATTTTGCCAGGGCGGTCAAAGTCTGGGGTGCGAATGCACCAAAGAGAGATTCTACCAGTCTCCGGCGCGGACGCCGAACCGGCAGCTCCGGCGCTCAGTGCGCGGCGCGGGCGGCGTATCGACCGCCCTCTTCGCTGAGGCGGATCGGAACTCCGAAGGTGTCGGTCAGGGCCTCGGCGGTCAGGGTCTCGCGGATGTGACCGGCCGCCACCGCCTGGCCGTCGCGAAGCAGCAGCACGTGGGTGAATCCGAGGGGGATCTCTTCGACGTGGTGCGTGACCATGATCATCGCGGGCGTCGTGGGTGCCTGCGCGTAGCCGCCGAGCAGGATGAGGAGCTCTTCGCGGGCGCCGAGGTCGAGACTGGCCGTCGGCTCGTCGAGGAGCAGCAGCTCGGGGTCGGTCATCACGGCACGGGCGATCTGGACCCGCTTCTGCTCGCCGTCGCTGAGGGTGCCGAACGTGCGGTCGGCGAGGTGGTCGAGCTTCCACTCCGCCAGCACGCGCAGCGCGCGGCGCTCGTCGATGTCCTCGTAGTCTTCGCGCCAGCGGCCGAGCACCGAGTACGCCGCGGTCAGGACGACGTTGAGGACGGTCTCCTCCGGCGGCACGCGACGCGCCATCGCCGACGAGGCGAACCCGATCCGGGGCCGCAGGTCGAAGACGTCGGTGCGCCCGAGGCGCTCCCCCAGGATGGTCACGACGCCGGACGTGGGGTGCAGCAGCGTGTCTGCCATCTGGAGCACCGTGGTCTTGCCGGCACCGTTGGGGCCGAGGACCACCCAGCGCTCGTCGTCGTTGATCGTCCAGTCCAGGTGATCGACGATGTTCCGGGAGTTTCGGCGGACGACGACGTCGGAGAACTCGAGCACCTGGGGCATGCTGACAGCCTATCGGCCGCCGCCGGCCACCTCCGCGTACAGCTCGGCCGTCTGATCGCCGATGCGCTGCCAGCTGAAGTCCTCGGTCGCGCGCTTCCGGCCGGCCACACCGTACGCTCTCGCGCGCTCCGGATCGCTCACGACGTCCGTGAGCACGCGCGCGAGGTCCGCCACGTACTGCTCCGGATCGGTCGGGGTGCCCGTGCCGTCCTGCACCTGATCGATCGGCACGAGGCGGCCGGTGACGCCGTCCACGACGACCTCGGGGATGCCGCCGGTCGCCGTTCCGACGACGGCTGCGCCGCATGCCATGGCCTCGAGGTTCACGATGCCGAGCGGCTCGTAGACCGACGGGCAGACGAAGGTCGTCGCCGCGCTCAGGATCGTGCACAGCTCGTGGCGCGACAGCATCCGATCCAGCCACACCACACCCTCGCGGGTCGCCTGCAGCCCACGGACGAGCCCTTCGACCTCCGCCATGATCTGCGGCGTGTCGGGCGCGCCGGCGGCGAGGATCACCTGAACGTCGGCGGGGAGGCGCTCGGCGGCGCGGAGGAAGTACGACAGCCCCTTCTGCCGCGTGATGCGCCCGACGAAGACCACCGAGGGCTTCGACGAGTCGATCCCGAGCTCCGCCAGCAGCGCGGGATCCTCGACCGGATGCCATGCCTCGACGTCGATCCCGTTGTAGATCACGCGCACGCGCTCGGGGTCGAGCGACGGGTAGCTGCGGAGGATGTCCTCGCGCATGCCGTTGCTCACCGCGACGATGGCCGCGGCGCTCTCGTAGGCCGACTTCTCGATCCAACTCGAGACCGCGTATCCCCCGCCGAGCTGCTCGGCCTTCCACGGCCGCAGCGGCTCGAGACTGTGCGCCGTCACGATGTGCGGGATCCCGTGCAGCAGCGACGCGAGGTGTCCCGCGAAGTTCGCGTACCAGGTGTGGCTGTGCACGACGTCGGCGCCGGCGACATCCGTCACGATCTCGAGATCCGTGCCGAGCGTCTGCACCGCGGCATTGGCCGAGGAGAGCTCGGCGGGCACGCTGTAAGAGGTGGTGCCCTCCTCCTCGCGCGGGGCGCCGAAGGCCCGCACCCTGACGTCGATGCTCGCGCGGAGCGCCTTCACGAGCTCCGTCACATGGACGCCGGCGCCACCATAGATCTCGGGCGGGTACTCCTTGGTCACGATGTCGACGCGCATGGCACGAAACCTAATACACGCAGGCGCCCGCGTGTAACGGGTACCCGTAATCTCCCGCCGGCCCTAGGGTGGGTGCCATGCCAGCAGCCCCCAAGGTCTTCGGAATCATCCTCGCCGGCGGCGAAGGGAAGCGGCTGATGCCGTTGACCGCGGATCGCGCCAAGCCCGCCGTCCCGTTCGGCGGGCAGTACCGCCTCATCGACTTCGCGATTTCGAATCTCATCAACTCGGGCCTCAGGCAGATCGTGGTGCTGACGCAGTACAAGTCCCACAGCCTCGACCGCCACATCTCGCAGACCTGGCGGATGTCGGCTCTGCTGGACTCCTACGTCGCGTCGGTTCCCGCGCAGCAGCGCCTCGGCAAGCGGTGGTTCTCGGGATCGGCGGACGCGATCCTGCAGAGCCTCAACCTCATCAACGACGAGCAGCCCGACATCGTCGTCGTGATCGGCGCAGACCACGTCTACCGCATGGACTTCCGGCAGATGCTGGCCGCCCACATCGAATCGGGCGCGCGGGCCACGGTCGCCGGCATCCGTCAGCCGATCTCGCTGGCGAACCAGTTCGGCGTCATCGACGTCGACCCCGACGACCCGATGCGCATCCGCGAGTTCCTGGAGAAGCCCCAGAACGCGGTCGGTCTGACCGACGCGCCCGACCAGGTGCTCGCCTCGATGGGCAACTACATCTTCGACACCGACGCGCTCATCGAGGCCGTCGAATCAGACGGCGAGCTGCCGACGTCCAACCACGACATGGGCGGCGACATCGTCCCCTACTTCGTGGATCGCGGGGAGGCCGGCGTCTACGACATGAACCGCAACGACGTGCCCGGTTCGACCGACCGCGACCGCTACTACTGGCGCGACGTGGGAACGATCGACTCGTTCTTCGACGCGCATCGCGACCTCATCTCGACGCTGCCGGTGTTCAATCTGTACAACATGAACTGGCCGATCCACTCGCAGGCGGTCAATTCCCCGCCCGCGAAGTTCGTGCGCGATTCGGTCGGCCGCATCGGCAACGCGATCGACTCGATCGTGTCGCTCGGCTCGGTGCTCTCCGGCACGCATCTCGAGCGCAGCGTGGTGGGCCCATGGACGCTGGCCGGCGGCGGATCGACGATCACCGACTCGGTGCTGTTCGACCACGTGCAGGTCGGCGCAGGCGCGCGCGTGCACCGCGCGATCCTCGACAAGAACGTCGTCCTCGAGGACGGCGCCACGGTCGGTGTCGACCGCGACAAGGACCTCACGCGCGGCTTCACGATCACCGACAGCGGCATCACCGTCGTCGGCAAGGGGTTCCGCGTCGAGCGCTGACACACGGCGGGAACGGCATCCGCCTCCCGCTAGCGTGGGAGCATGCCTGTCGCCCCCGCCCGCTTCCTCGTCGTGCTCGACGCCGACTCCACGCTCATCCGCAACGAGGTCATCGAGCTGATCGCCGACGAGGCGGGGCGCGGCGCGGAGGTCGCCGCGGCGACGGAGGCCGCGATGCGCGGCGAGGTGGACTTCGCAACCAGCCTGCGCTCGCGTGTCGAAGCTCTCGAAGGCGTGCCTGTGACGGCGTTCGCGCGCGTCCTCGCGCGCATCGAGCCGACGCCGGGTGTGCGCGAACTCGTCGCGGCCGTGCACGAGCGCGGCGGCGCCGTCGGCGTCGTGTCGGGCGGGTTTCACGAGATCCTCGATACCGTCGCCCCAGAGCTCGGCGTCGACGTGTGGCGCGCCAACCGCCTCGCGACGAGCGACGGCGCTCTGAGCGGAACCGTCGACGGCGGGATCGTGGATGCTGCGGGCAAGGCCGCCGCGCTCCGCGAATGGGCCGGCGAGCGCGATGTGCCCCTCAGCCGCACGCTCGCAATCGGCGACGGCGCGAACGACCTCGAGATGATGGCGGTCGCCGGGCTCGGCGTCGCGTTCAACGCGAAGCCCGCGGTGCGCGAGCGCGCCGACGTGGTGGTCGGTCCGATCGACCTCGCCGAGGTCATCCCGCTGCTGCCTTAGACCGTCGGCTTGCGGACCCTGTCGCAGTCCGTCCCGATGTCGGGCGCCGTCGGTAGCGTCGGAGCATGCATATCATCCTCGTTCCCGGGCTCTGGCTCGACACGTCGTCGTGGGGCGACGTCGACCCCGCTCTCGAAGCCGCCGGGCATCGCACCCACGCGCTCACGATGCCCGGACTCGGTGCCGCCGGCACCGAGTCCGCCGGCATCGGCATCGCGGACTGGGTGGCGGCGACCGTCGCCCAGATCGACCGCCTCGACGGGCCCGTCGTCCTCGTCGGGCACTCCGGTGGCGGCAACGTCGTCTACGGCGCCGTCGACGCCCGGCCCGGCCGTGTGGCGCGTGTCGTGTTCCTCGACACGTTCCCACCCGGAGACGGCAGCTCGATCTCCGAGTTCCCCGTCGTCGAGGGTGTGATCCCCTTCCCCGGCTGGGACTTCTTCGACGAGTCTGACGTGGCCGACCTCGATCCGCAGACGCGAGCGGATGCTGCGGCCCGCGCGAAGTCCGTGCCCGAGAAGGTGCCGACCGATCCGATCCGTCTCACCGACGAGAAGCGGCGCACCGTGCCCGCGACGATGATCACCGCAACGGTACCGGCGGCTCAGGTCCGCGAGATCATCGCGGCGGCGCCGCCCTGGGCGGCCGAGCTCGCCGCGCTCGAGCACCTCGACATCATCGAGCTCGGTTCACCCGGAGACCCCACCGGCCACTGGCCGCAGTTCTCGCGACCGGGCGCGGTCGCCGAGGCGATCCTCCAGGCGATCGGCTGAACTCGACGGGCTCAGCGCGCGCAACCCCCGGTCGCTGAGCCCGTCGCCGGGCACTGAGGCCGTCGAATCTCGATGGGTGCTGCGGGTCAGTGACCCATGCCGAGGCCGCCGTCGACCGGGATCACAGCTCCGGAGATGTAGGCCGCGTCGTCCGACGCGATCCATGTCACGACGCCCGCCACCTCGTCCGGGGACGCGAAGCGCCCGGCGGGGATGTTCTTCTTGTACTCGGCCTGCGTCTCATCCGAGAGTTCTGCGGTCATGTCCGTCTCGATGAAGCCGGGCGCGACGACGTTCGCGGTGATGCCGCGGGCGCCGAGCTCGCGGGTGAGCGATCGGGCGAAGCCGACGAGCGCGCTCTTGGAAGCGGCGTAGTTGATCTGGCCCGCCGAGCCGTACAGCCCGACCACGCTCGAGATCAGCACGACGCGGCCCCAGCGGGCGCGCAGCATGCCCTTCGAAGCGCGCTTGACGACGCGGAACGCGCCGCCGAGGTTGGTCGACACGACGCTGTCGAAGTCGTCCTCGGTCATGCGCAGCAGAAGGGTGTCCTTCGTGATGCCCGCGTTCGCGACCACGATCTCGACCGGGCCCAGAGTGTTCTCCACCTCGGTGAACGCGGCGTCGACGGCTGCAGCATCCGTCACGTCCGCCCGCACCGTGAGAGTTCCCTCGGGACCCTCACCGGAGCGTGCGGTGACGGCGACCTTGTAGCCCTCGGCGACGAAGCGCTCCGCGATGGCGCGGCCGATGCCGCGGTTTCCGCCGGTGACGAGGACGACGCGATCGGTGGACATGGTGACACTCCCGGGGTTGTGGCGGATCCGCACCAGCCTACCGGCGCAGCCCCGATCGGCCCGCCTGTTTGACACCCCGGCGGCCCCGCTGGGACTCTGGTCCCAGACATCGAAGAAAGGCCGCCCCGTGAGCGACAACACCCCGCAGAACCCCGCACCGGAGCCCGGCGCATATCCGCCGGTCCCGCCCGCTCCGGCGGCGGATCAGCCCGCCCAGCCGGCCCCCGGCGCGTATCCGCCGCCCGCCCAGGGCGCCTATCCCCCGCCGGCCTACGGCGCGCCCGCCGCGCCCGCGTACGGCAGCGCCCCCGCGTACGGCGCGGCGCCGGCCTTCGGCAGCGCCCCCGCGTACGGCGCTGCTCCCAGCTACGGCTACGGCGCCCCGGCGAAGACGAACACCCTCGCGATCGTTTCGCTCATCGCATCGATCTCGAGCTTCGTGATCCTCCCGTTCATCGGCTCGATCGTGGGCGTGATCACGGGACACATGTCGCTCAACCAGCTCAAGACGAGCGGGGAGCAGGGGCGCGGGATGGCGCTCGCCGGCACCATCGTCGGCTGGGTCGGTCTGGGCCTCACGATCCTCGGCATCATCGCGGCGATCCTCTTCTTCGCGTTCTTCGCCTCGATGTATCAGCAGTACGGCTCGTACAGCGGCTACGGCTCCTGAACCCATCGCCCCGGGACACGCTCCCGGGGCGATGCCGCGGTGCAACCGGCGTACCCTGGAAGTACCGTGAAGAGTTCGAGCCACGCCCCGTCGGCGACATCCCTGCCGCGTTCCCCGCGCGACGACGTCGACGCGCGTTCGACCCGGTATCTGATCACGATGGGCATCCGCGTCCTGTGCTTCATCCTCATGGTGGTCATCACCCCGTACGGCTGGTACACGTGGGTCTTCGGCGCGGCCGCGATCTTCCTCCCGTACATCGCGGTCGTCTCCGCGAACGTCGGGCAGGAGGCACGGCGCAATCGCCGCGAGGACCCGGAGCCCGCGCTCCCCGCCGCCCCCTCGACCGCAGCCCCGACTGACACGCCGGTGATCCGCATCGAGGAGACGCGGGCGATCACCGGCGACGAGGAGCGGCCCGGTGAGAAGCGGCCGCCCGCCGACGACGAGGCGGACCCCACCGAATGAGCGACGCCCGACCCGACGCGGTCTGCTCGCGCGCAGGGTGCCGTGCCACGGCGCGCTGGCGCATCGATTGGCGCAACCCTCGCATCCACTCGGAGGATCGCCGCAAGACCTGGGTCGCGTGCGATGAACACGTGGGCTACCTGCGCGAGTTCCTGGCGGCACGCGACTTCCCGGTGTCGGTCGAACCGCTCACGTCGACGGAGGCCGCGCGATGAGCCCCCGCGCCGTCAGCATGCAGAATCTCCCCCGCGCCGGCCGCTGGGCGATCTACATCGCCCTCGCCGTGGTCTTCGCGATCGCGTGCGCATTCCTGTCGAACTGGCAGTTCACGCGCAATCAGGAGCGCTCCGCGCAGCTCGCGCTCGTCGCCGAGAACTACAACGCCGCGCCCGTGCCGCTGTCCGACCTCGTTCCCCCCGACGGCGAGTTCTCGCCGCAGCATGAATGGCACCCGGCGGTCCTCACCGGGACGTACCTGGCCGCCGAGCAGCTCCTCGTGCGCAACCGGCCGCACGGCGGAACCTCGGCCTTCGAGGTGCTCGTGCCCTTCCGTCTCGACGACGGACGCATGCTGCTCGTCGACCGCGGTTGGGTGGCCCCGGGGCAGGACCAGCCCGTCCCGGACGCGATACCGGGGCCGCCGTCCGGCGAGGCGACCGTGATCGTGCGGCTGCGGCCGGGCGAGGCCCTGCCGTCGTCGGGCCGCTCGGCTCCCGAGGGACAGGTCCCGACGGTCAACCTGGGGCTCATCGCCGACACGCTTTCGCCCGCCGCGGGCGAAGCGCTCGAGCTGAGCGCATACGGGGTCATGATGTCGGAGGACCCGGCGCCGGCGACCGCGCCGGCCGCGCTCGAGCCGCCGTCGGACGACCCCGGACCCCACCTCTCCTACGCGATCCAGTGGATCCTGTTCGCCGTGATGGGATTCGTCTTCATCGGGTACGTCATCCGCACCGAACGCCGCCATCGTCGCGAGGACGCCGAGGCGGACGGCGGAACGGATGCTGCCACCCCCGCGCCGCCCGCACCGCGCCGTCGCCGCGACCGCGACGCAGAGGACGAGGACGCGCTGCTCGACGCCGCCGGCCGCTGACCCGGCGACCGACCTCGGCTACGCGAGCGAGACGAGGTCGGCGTAGTCGCGACCCCAGATGTCTTCGACGCCGTCGGGCAGGATGAGCACGCGCTCCGGGTTGAGCGCCTCGACGGCGCCCTCGTCGTGGGAGACGAGCACGACTGCGCCCTCGTAATGCGCGAGCGCGCCGAGGATCTCCTCGCGCGAGGCGGGGTCGAGGTTGTTCGTGGGCTCGTCGAGCAGCAGCATGTTCGCCGACGACACGACGAGCGTCGCGAGCGACAGACGCGTCTTCTCGCCGCCGGAGAGCACGCCGGCCGGCTTCAGCACGTCGTCGCCGGTGAAGAGGAACGAGCCGAGCACCTTGCGGGCATCGGTCGCGGTGATGTCGGGCGCGGCAGACATCATGTTCTCGAGCACCGACCGCGAGACGTCGAGGTTCTCATGCTCCTGGGCGTAGTAGCCGATCTTGAGGCCGTGTCCGGGCTCGAGCTGCCCCGTGTCGGGCTCGTCGACGCCCGCGAGGATGCGCAGCAGTGTGGTCTTGCCGGCGCCGTTGAGCCCCAGGATGACGACCTTCGAACCGCGGTCGATCGCGAGGTCGACGTCGGTGAAGATCTCGAGCGAGCCGTAGGACTTCGACAGCCCGGAGGCCATGAGCGGCGTCTTGCCGCACGGTGCGGGTTTCGGGAAGCGCAGCTTCGCGACGCGCTCCTCCTGGCGCACCTCGTCGAGGCCCGCGAGCATCTTCTCGGCGCGCGCCACCATCTGGTGCGCCGCGGCGGCCTTCGACGCCTTGGCGCCGAAACGGGCGGCTTGCTGCTGCAGCACGGTGGCCTTCTTCTCGACGTTGGCGCGCTCCTTCTTGCGGCGCTCCTCGTCGGCCACCCGCTGGCGCAGGTAGTTCTTCCAGTTCATGTTGTAGACGTCGATGACCTGGCGGTTCGCGTCGAGGTAGAAGACCCGGTTCACGGTCTCGCCGACGAGCTCGACGTCGTGCGAGATGACGATGAGTCCGCCCTTGTAGCCCCTGAGGAACTCGCGCAGCCACACGACGCTGTCGGCGTCGAGGTGGTTGGTGGGCTCATCGAGGATCATCGTCTGGGCGTCCGAGAAGAGGATGCGCGCGAGTTCGATGCGGCGGCGCTGACCGCCCGACAGCGTCTTGAGCGGCTGGTCGAGGATGCGATCCGGCAGCGAGAGGTTGTGGGCGATGGATGCCGCCTCGGCCTCGGCCGCGTAGCCGCCGAGCGCCTCGAAGCGCTCCGTGAGATTGGCGTACCTGCGCATCGCCTTCGCGGCCACCACCTCGTCGCCGTCACCCATTGCAAGAGATGCCTCGTGCATCCCGATCGCGAGCGTGCCGAGTCCGCGGGCGTCGAGGATGCGCGTGCGCGCCAGCATCTCGGGGTCGCCCGAACGCGGATCCTGCGGCAGGTAGCCGAGCTCACCGGAGCGCTCGACCTTGCCGTCCGCGGGGATGAGGTCACCCGCGAGCACCTTGGTCAGCGTCGTCTTCCCGGCGCCGTTGCGGCCGACGAGGCCGATCTTGTCGCCGTCCGACACGCGGAAGGAGACGTCCGACATGAGCACGCGGGCGCCCACGCGGATCTCGAGGTCGTGCACGGCGAGCACAGCGGAAGTCCGATCCGTCGATGGAGATGGGGAGGTGGCCGATCGGCCAGCCTCCCAGTATACGGGGCGCCCCTCCTCGTGGTTCGCGGGACGGTGACACGCCGAATTCGCGATCTGGGAGATCGCTGGGTAAGGTTGGCCTTACCCAGCCCTCGCTAAGGGCACCCTTACCTAACATCCCCGGAGGAATCCGTGCGCCTCAACCGTCCCGCCGCCGCCACCGCGACGCTCGCCGTCGCCGTGATCGCCCTCGCCGGATGCGCGAGCGCAGCCGCCGACAACACCGACGACACCGCCGCCGCGTCGGGCGCCGGCTTCCCGGTCACGATCGAGCATGCCTACGGCGAGACGGTCATCGAGTCCAAGCCGGAGCGCGTCGCGACCGTCGCGTGGTCGAACCAGGAGGTGCCGCTCGCGCTGGGTGTCGTCCCCGTCGGCATGGCCGAGGTCACGTGGGGCGACGACGACGGCGACGGCGTTCTGCCGTGGGTCGAGGAGAAGCTCGAGGAACTCGGCGCCGAGACGCCCGTGCTCTTCGACGAGACCGACGGCATCGACTTCGAGGCCGTCGCCGACACGCGGCCCGACGTCATCCTCGCCGCGTACTCCGGCCTCACGCAGGAGGAGTACGACACGCTGTCGAAGATCGCCCCGGTCGTCGCGTACCCGGAGGTCGCGTGGGGCACCTCTTACGAGGACATGATCCGCCTCAACTCGCAGGCGCTCGGCCTCTCGGAGGAGGGGGACGCCCTGATCGAGGAGCTGCACGGCGAGGTCGACGCCGCACTCGCCGGTTATCCCGAGCTCGCCGACGCGCGCGTGCTCTTCTCCTACATCGATCCGTCGGACTTCAGTCAGGTCGGCTTCTACACGAGCCTCGACACTCGTCCCGGCTTCCTCGAGGGCCTCGGCTTCCCGGTGCCCGCCGTCGTGGAGGAGGAGTCGGACGGCGTCGAGTTCTACACCTCGGTCAGCGCCGAGGAGTCCGACCGCTTCGCCGACGTCGACGTGTTCGTAACCTACGGCGACGCGAGCGGCTCGATCATCGCGCAACTGCAGGCCGACCCGCTGCTGTCGCAGATCCCTGCGATCGCCGAGGGCCGCATCGCCATCCTCGAGGAGGCGACTCCGCTGGCAGCGTCCGCCAACCCGTCGCCGCTGTCGATCGGCTGGGGCGTGGACCAGTACTTCGCGCTGCTCGACGACGCCCTGACCGCCGACTGACGAAGGCCGGGGGTTCGATCGGGTGAGTGTCACCGAGACGCGCACGCCGATGCCGGATGCCGCATCCCTGCGGCGTCCGGCAGCGGTGCGACTGGCCTGGCTCGCGGTGGCGTCCGCGGTGCTCGCGATGCTGTGCGTCGCGAGCGTCGCCTTCGGAGTCCGCGACGTCGCGCTCGGCGACATCGTCGCGGGGCTCGGCGGTGGCACCAGAGGCGTCGCGCAGGCCGCCGTGGTCGCGCGGGTGCCCCGGACCGTGCTCGCGATCCTCGTCGGCGCGGCACTGGCGATGTCGGGCGCCGCCATGCAGGCGGTGACCCGCAACCCTCTCGCGGATCCGGGCATTCTCGGGATATCGGGCGGGGCCGCGCTCGCCGTAGTCGTCGGCATCGCGTTCTTCGGCATGTCGGACCCCTACGCCTTCATCGCGGCCTCGATCATCGGCGCCGGCGGCGCCGCGGTCTTCGTCTACACGGTCGGCTCGCTCGGCCGCGGCGGGGCCACACCGCTGAGACTGGCGCTCGCCGGCGCGGCGACGTCGGCGGCGTTCATGTCGCTCGTGAGCGCGGTTCTCCTCCCCCGCGTGGACCTCCTCGAGATCTTCCGCTTCTGGCAGATCGGCGGGGTCGGCGGCGCGACCTGGGATCGTATCGCGACGATCCTGCCGGTGCTCGCGATCGGCGCGGCGATCACTCTCGTGCGCGCGCGCGGCATGAACTCTCTGGCACTCGGCGACGACGTTGCGACCGGCCTCGGCGAACACGTGCTGCGCACGCGGCTGATCGCCTCGGCAGGCGCCGTGATCCTGTGCGGTGCGGCGGTGGCGATCGCCGGCCCCATCGCCTTCGTGGGCCTGATCATCCCCCACCTGTGCCGCCTGCTGGTCGGCACCGACCACCGCTGGCTGCTCCCGTTCTCCGCGGTCGCGGGAGCCGTGCTGCTCGTCGCAGCGGACATCGTCGGCCGCGTCATCGCGCGCCCGGACGAGATCGAGGTCGGCATCCTCACCGCGCTCATCGGCGCCCCGTGCTTCATCTGGATCGTCCGCAGGCAGAAGGTGCGTGAACTGTGAGCTCCGCCACCCTCCTCCGCCCCACCGCGCGGGCCGTCGTCACCGGCCGCCGCCGCCGCAGCGGCCGGCGCGCCGTCGTGACGGTGGCGCTCGCCGTCGGCGTGGCACTGGTCTTCGTCGCGTCCCTCATGATCGGACAGACGTTCTACGGGCTCGACGAGGTCGTCCGCGTCATGGTCGGCGAGACGGTGCCCGGCGCCTCGTTCACGGTCGGCGAGCTGCGCCTCCCACGGGCGGTGCTGGCGATCCTCGCCGGCTTCGCTTTCGGCCTCGCGGGCGTGACGTTCCAGACGATGCTGCGCAACCCGCTCGCGTCGCCCGACATCATCGGCATCACCGCGGGTGCGAGCGCGGCTGCGGTGTTCGGCATCGTCATCCTGTCGCTGAGCGAGACCGCTGTCTCCATCCTCGCTGTCGCGGGCGGCCTGGCGACGGCGCTCGCCATCTACCTCCTCTCGAACAAGGGCGGCTTCGCGGGCACGCGGCTGATCCTCATCGGCATCGGCGTCGCCGCCATGCTCGACGCGGCGGTGACCTATGTGCTCTCGAAGGCGCCGGCGTACGACCTGCAGGCCGCGATGCGGTGGCTCACCGGCAGCCTGAACGGCGCGAGCTGGTCCACCGTCCTCCCGCTCGCGCTCGCGAGTGTCGTGCTCGTGCCGGCGCTGCTGGCGAAGGGGCGAGACCTGAACGTGCTGCGCCTCGGCGATGATGCGGCCGCGAGCCTCGGCATCCGTCTGCACAGCACCCGGGTGATCGTCATCGTCGCTGCCGTGGCGCTGCTCGCTTTCGCGACCGCCGCGACAGGGCCGATCGCGTTCGTCGCGTTCATGGCCGGGCCCATCGCGGCGCGCATCGTCGGGCCCGGCGGCTCCCTGCTGCTGCCCTCGGCTCTCGTCGGCGCGCTCCTGGTGCAGCTGTCGGACCTCCTGGGACAGTTCGCGTTCGACAGCCGCTATCCGGTCGGGGTCGTCACCGGAGTGCTGGGCGCTCCCTTCCTCATCTATCTCCTCATCAGGACGAACCGCTCCGGAGGCTCGCTATGACCGAATCCCACAGCCTGTCCGCGCAGGCTCTGACGCTGTCGTACGGCGATCGCACGATCGTCGAGAGCCTCGACCTCGTGATCCCGCCCGGCCGCATCACCGCGATCGTGGGAGCGAACGGATGCGGCAAGTCGACGCTCCTGCGCGCGCTCGCGCGCCTCATCGCACCGCGCGAGGGCCAGGTGATCCTCGATGGCAAGGCCCTGCACGGCCGCGCGACGAAAGAGATCGCCCGCACGCTCGGACTCCTCCCGCAGAGCCCGATCGCCCCCGAAGGCATCGCCGTCGCCGACCTGGTGGGCCGGGGGCGCCACCCGCACCAGAAGCTGCTGGCGCGCTGGAGCTCGCACGACTACGAGGTCGTCGCGCGGGCGCTCGCCTCGACGGGCATCGAGGAACTCGCCGATCGCTCGGTCGACGAGCTGTCCGGCGGGCAGCGTCAGCGCGCCTGGATCGCGATGGCGCTCGCGCAGGAGACGGACATCCTGCTGCTCGACGAGCCGACGACCTTCCTCGACGTGGCGCACCAGGTCGAGGTGCTCGACCTCCTGACGGATCTCAACCGGGATCGCGGCACCACGATCGTGATGGTGCTGCACGACATGAACCTCGCCGCGCGCTACGCCGACCACCTCTTCGCACTGCGCGCGGGCCGCGTCGTCGCCAGCGGCGCGCCCGGCGACGTCATGACCGGCGAACTGATCCGCGAGGTCTTCGACCTCGACGCGCTCGTCGTGACCGATCCCGTGTCGGGCTCGCCGATCGTCCTCCCCCGGGGCCGGCACCATGTGTCGCCGGTACCCGCCGCGGCGACCCCGCTCGCCGAGCCCGCCTCCTCCCTGCCGACAGGAGCCTGAAGATGACCGACACCGACGTGCCCTACCGCTTCTTCCGTGCGCGGGTGACCGCCATCGCCGATGTGACGCCGAGCTTCCGCCGCTTCACGTTCGGCGGCGACGACCTCGGCGACTACGGCGATCCGGGTCTCGACCAGCGCATCAAGATCGTGTTCCCCACGCGCGCTCTGGGGCTCGACGCGATGCCGACCGGTGACGACTGGTACACCCGGTGGCGCGAACTTCCCGAGGAGCAGCGCCTGCCGTTCCGGACGTATACCACGCGCTACGTGCGCAACCACCTCAGCGAAGTCGATGTCGACATGGTCTCGCACGACGTCATCGGCCCCGCGTCGGAGTGGATCGACCGAGCCCAGGTCGGCGACGAGGTGCTCATCTTCGCGCCGACCGCCGCGCACAGCGGCGTGAGCTTCGGCATCGACTTCGTGCCCCCCGCGCGCGTCGACTCGATCCTGCTCGCCGGCGATGAGACGGCCGCGCCCGCGATCGCCGCGATCCTCGAGCAGCTTCCCCGAGATGCCACCGGAGTGGTCGCGGTCGAACTGCCGCACGCCGACGACGCCGCCTACTTCCCGCGGCATCCCGGGTTCGAGTACCGCCTCGGAGCCCGGGGCGACCGGGAGCGTCACGCGCACCTGGTGGAGTCGGTGACGGATGCCGCGGCCCGCCTGGTGCCTGCCGGCGCCGGCGCGGACGTCGAGGAGATCGATATCGACACCGACATCCTGTGGGAGGTGCCGCGGACGGCGAAGGGCGGGGCGGCGCTGAAGAGCGCACGCCTGTACGCGTGGCTGGCGGGGGAAGCCGGCGCGATCAAGTCCCTGCGCCGCCACCTCGTCGCCGAACGCGGCGTCGACCGCCGCGCGGTCGCGTTCATGGGCTACTGGCGCCTCGGCCGCGCGGAGAACTGACTCAGGCCCGCGGGGCCTCGTGCGCGTGGCCGAGCCTGAGGCCCGGCAAGAGCGCGCCGAGCGCGAGCACCACGGCGATCGCGAAGACCGCAGGGAAGCCGGCATCCGTCCCCACCAAGGCGGTGAAGACGAGGCCCATCACCGCGATCGAGGACGCCGAGCCGACGGCGTCGGAGATCGACAGAGCCGACGAGTTGAACCCCTGATTCTGCGGCGTCGAGTACGCCAGGGTGAGCACGGTCAGCCGCGGGTACATCAGGCCCATTCCGCCTCCGGCGAGACTCCATCCGGCGATGAGCACCGGGGCAGGCAGTCCGAGGAGCGCCGTCGCGGCAGCGATCAGCAGCGCGGCGACGAGCAGCGCCGTTCCGACGAGCGTGATGCGGGTGTTCCCCATGCGGTCCCCGAAGCGTCCCTGCACGTCGGCGGCGATCGCCCACGCCATCGCGGCGGCGGTGAGCCCCAGCCCCGCCCACGTCGGCGAGAAGCCGTAGCCGTCGATCAGCAGGTACGGCACGTAGATCTCCGCACCGAAGAGCGCCCCGGCGATGAGCCCGCGCATCAGGACGACGCTCGGCAGGCCCCTCGCTGCCAGAAGGGTTCCGCGCGGGAGCAGGGGCCGTGACGCCAGCCCGATGAGGAGCACGGATGCCGCCACCGCCGCCCACGCCCACGCCCCGAGCTCGCCAGCGATGCTGAGCCCGAGAGCGCCGACGGCCACCGCGACCGCGCACGCCAGACGTGGCCCGACGCGAGCCGTGGAGGGTTCGTCGGTGTGCAGCGCGAGCCCGTGCAGTCGTGCCACGACCAGGAGGAAGGCGACGACGGTGAGCGCCGCGACGCCGAGGAACACCCAGCGCCAGTGCAGGAACTCGGCCACCGCACCGGCGAGGAAGGGCCCGAGGAGCGACGGCACGACCCACGCGGCCGAGAACGCGGCGAAGACGCGTCCGTGCATCGCGCCGGGGTACACCCGCGCGACCACGACGTAGAGCGCCACGGTCTGCCCACCGGTGCCGAGCCCTTGCACCAGGCGGCCGGCGACGAGCACCGGCATCGTGAGGGCGAGGCCGGCGATGAGGAGGCCGACGACGAAGAGCGCGACCGCGGAGCTGAGCGGGGCGAGCACACCGCCGCGGTCGCACCAGGCGCCGACGCCCACCATGCCGATGACACTCGTCGCGAGAGTTCCGGCGAACGCCACGGCGTAGAGACGCTCACCGTCGAGGTCGGCGCTCACGACCGGCATGACGGTCGTCACGGCGAGCGATTGGATCGCCGCCAGGAAGATGAGCGAGACGGCGCCGACCGTCACCCAGAGGAAGCGCGCGCCCCAGATACCGGGGGCTTCCTCATCGACGGCGGCCGGGGAGGTCATCCGGCCAGGCTAACCCCTCCCGCAGACGGTCAGGGGCGAACGGATGCCCCCGCGTCAGCTGCGGGCAAGTGCGCCGATCCGCTGCACCGCCTCGCGGAGCAACTCGGGATCGCAGCCGAAGTTGATGCGCACGTGCCCTTTGCCCTCGCTACCGAAGAGCGGCCCGTGGTGCAGGGCGACCTTCGCCTCACGGAGCACCTTCACGGCTGGATTCTCACCCCAGCCGTACGCCGAGAGGTCGACCCACGCGAGGAAGCCGGCATCGGGTGGCAGGTACCGCGCCTGCGGCATGTGCGCTGCGAGTAGTTCGGCCAGGAGGAGGCGGTTGGCGTCGAGGGCGGCCAGCAGGCTCTCGAGCCACTCGTCGCTCTCGGGCGAGTACGCGGCGACATTCGACAATGCGCCGAACAGCCCCGTGCGCCACTCGACCTCCCAGGGCAGGGCGCGCAGCTGCCGGGCCTGGGCGTCGCCGCCGCCGACCATGACGGCGCACTTGAGACCGGCCAGGTTGAACGTCTTGCTCGCGCTGGTCACGGCGTAGCCGACCCGCCGAGCGGAGCCGGACGCGGCGAGGAAGGGCGTGAACGGCTTCTGCGCGTAGGTCAGTGGACCGTGGATCTCATCGCTGATCACGGTCGCGCCGAAGCCCTCCGCGATGTCGGCGAGTGCCGAAAGCGTCTCGGGCGCGTGCACCGTGCCGGTGGGGTTGTGCGGGTTGCACAGGAGTACAGCGCGCGCGCCGCCCGCGAGAGCCGCCTCGATGCCGAGGAGGTCGATCTCCCACCCGGCGTCGCTCCCGACGAGGGGCACCCGCTCGACGACGCCGCCGGCCTCCTCGACGGTGTCGTAGAACGGCGGGTACACCGGCGGCATGACCACGACACGATCGCCGGGCTCGATCACACGGCGCAGGATCTCGACGACGCCCATCATCACGTCGCCGGTCCAGAACACGTGCGACGGGTCCACATCCCAGCCCCAGCGCCGCTCGGCGAAGCCCACGAAGGCTTCCCGCACACCAGGCTCCGGCGGGGTGTAGCCGGTGTCACCGAGCTGCACCGCGCGCGTCAGCACCTCGGTGATCGCCGGCGCAAGGGCGTAGTCCGTCTCGGCGACGAAGAACGGGAGTACGTCCTCGCCGTACTTCCGCCACTTCGTGCTCGTACGCTGACGCAGCTCGTCGATGGGCAGGGCCTGCAGCGGGGTGACGGTGACGCTCACCCGGAAAGCCTAACGAGCGCGGCCGGGCGGCCGCCGTTGTGCGTCCTCGTATGAAGCGTCAGATCGCGAAGCCGAGTGCTCGCATCATGTCGCGCCCGTCGTCCGTGATGCGCTCCGGGCCCCACGGCGGCATCCACACCCAATTGATGCGGAACCGCTCGACGATGTCATCGAGCGCCTGAGCCGTCTGCTCCTCGAGTACGTCGGTGAGCGGGCACCCGGCGGACGTGAGGGTCATGTGGATCACCAGCGCGTCGTTCTCGTCGTCCCACGCGAGATCGTAGATGAGGCCGAGGTCGACGACATTGATCCCCAGTTCGGGGTCCATGACGTCCTTGAGAGCCTCGGTCACCTCGTCGTACTTCTCGGGGGTGAGCGTCGCCGTCATAGCTCGATCCTACGCTTCGCTGCCGACGGGGGCCTCGGCCGGCTCCACTTCGCCCGCAGGCAGGAAGCGGTCGTAGCCCTCGTTCTCGAGGCGGTCGGCGAGCTCCGGGCCGCCTTCCTCGACGATGCGTCCGTTGACCATCACGTGCACGAAATCGGGAGCGATGTAGCGCAGGATGCGAGTGTAGTGCGTGATGAGCAGCACGCCGAGGTCCGTCTCCGCCTTCGCGCGGTTGACGCCCTCCGACACGATCTTCAGCGCGTCGACGTCGAGGCCGGAATCGGTCTCGTCGAGTACGGCGATCTGCGGCTTGAGCAGCTCGAGCTGGAGGATCTCGTGACGCTTCTTCTCGCCGCCCGAGAAGCCCTCGTTGACGTTGCGCGACGCGAACTTCGGGTCCATGCGGAGGTTCTTCATCGACGCCTTGACGTCCTTGGTCCACGTGCGGATCGAGGGCGCCTCGCCGTCGATCGCGGTCTTCGCGGTGCGCAGGAAGTTCGTCACCGTGACACCGGGGATCTCCACGGGGTACTGCATCGCGAGGAACAGGCCGGCGCGGGCACGCTCGTCGACCGACATCGCGAGGACGTCCTCGCCGTCGAGCGAGATCGAGCCGCTCGTGACGTTGTACTTGGGGTGTCCGGCGATCGTGTACGCGAGCGTCGACTTGCCGGAGCCGTTGGGGCCCATGATCGCGTGGGTCTCACCCGTGCGGATCGTAAGCGTCACGCCGTTGAGGATCGGCGTGGTGCCGGCATCCGTCTCGACCGTCACGTGGAGGTCGCGGATCTCGAGAACAGACATTCTTCAGTACCTTCTTCAGTTCACTTCGAGCTTGACGGTCGCGTCGATGAGCACGTCATCGCCGTCGACGGTGACCGCGAAGACCGGGACCGGCTCATACGCGGGGAGGTTGAGGGGCTTGCCGGTGCGCAGCGAGAACGCCGAGCCGTGGGCCCAGCATTCGAGCGATTCGCCGTCGACGAACCCCTCCGACAACGAGATGTCGCCATGGGTGCAGACGTCGCCGATCGCATGCACTTCGCCGTTGGAGTCGAGTACGACGGCGATGGCCACGCCGTCCACCTCGACACGGGTCGCCTCGTCCTGGACGAGGTCGCTGAGGGCGCACACGCGCTGAGCGGTCACAGACCGGCCTCCTTGGCGAGTTCTTCCTCGATCGCGGCGAACAGCTCCGCCTCGAGATCTTCGACACCGATCTTCTGCACGATCTCGGCGAGGAAGCCGAGCACGACCAGGCGTCGTGCCTCGTCCTCGGTGATGCCGCGGGCCTGCAGGTAGAACAGCTGCTCATCGTCGAAGCGCCCCGTGGCGCTCGCGTGGCCGGCACCGCGGATGTCGCCCGTCTCGATCTCGAGGTTCGGGATCGACTCGGCGCGGGCACCCTCGGTGAGGACGAGGTTGCGGTTCGCCTCATACGAGTCGGTGCCCACGGCATCCGGTCCGATGAGGACGTCGCCGATCCAGACCGTGCGCGCCGCGGCGCCTTGCAGGGCGCTCTTGTACAGCACGTCGCCCGAGGTCTCCGCGCCCTTGTGGTGCAGGTAGACCTGGCTCTCGAGGTGCTGCCCGGAATCGGAGTAGCTGAGGCCGTAGAGCTCGGCGCGCGATCCGGTGCCCGCGAGCTCGATGCTCGGATTCACGCGCACGATGCCGCCGCCGAAGCTGACGACGACGTGGCGGAGGGTCGCGTCGCGCTCGACGCGCGCCTGGTGGGAAGCCACATGCACGGCGTCGTCGTCCCACCGCTGCACGGTGACGAGTTCGAGGTGCGCACCGTCGCGGACGATGATCTCGACGTTCTGCGCATGGTGCGCGGTGCCGGTGTGGTGGAAGACGACGGTCGCGTGCGAGTTCGCCTGGGCCTCGATCACGACGTGCGCGTGGGCCCGACCGCCGGTGCCCTTCAGCGAGACGACGATCGGTTCGGCGTATTCGGCGCCTGCCGGGATGCGCAGCAGAGGCGCCTCGCTCTCCTGCTTCCACGCGATCGCGCTGGGCAGGTCCTCGGGGCGGAAGACCTCGCCGCGCGGCGCGGCGCCGACGACGAGGCGCTCCTGGACGAGCCCCTCGGGGGCGTCGACGTCGACCTCGATGACCCCGTGGGGTCCGGCCTCGTCGGTGAACAGCGGCTGCAGCGGGGCGATCGGCGTGTGCTTCCAGTTGACCTCGCGGCCCGTCGGCGCCGCGAAGGCGCTCGGGTCGTACGACCAGGGTCGCTCGGAGCGGGTCTGCACGGGTACGAAGGCACCGGCGCCATCGGTGTGGCCCTTCGCGCCGGGAACGGTGGGGGCCTCGGTGGTGGGGCTCATCTAGCCGACGGATCCTTCCATGCCCATCTCGATGAGCTTGTTGAGTTCGAGCGCGTACTCCATGGGCAGCTCGCGCGCGATCGGCTCGATGAAGCCGCGCACGATCATGGCCATGGCCTCGTCTTCGGGCATGCCGCGGCTCATCAGGTAGAAGAGCTGCTCCTCGCTGACCTTCGAGACCGTGGCCTCGTGACCGAGCTGCACGTCGTCGACGCGGATGTCGATCGCGGGGTAGGTGTCGGAGCGCGAGATCGTGTCGACCAGCAGCGCGTCGCAGCGCACGGTGTTGGCTGAGTGGTGCGCGTTCGCGTCGACCCGGACCTCGCCGCGGTAGCCTGCGCGCCCGCCGCCGCGGGCGATCGACTTCGAGACGATCGACGACTGCGTGTACGGCGCCATGTGGATCATCTTCGCGCCGGCGTCCTGGTGCTGGCCGGGACCGGCGAAGGCCACCGAGAGGGTCTCGCCCTTGGCGTGCTCGCCCATCAGGAAGATCGACGGGTACTTCATCGTGACCTTCGAGCCGATGTTGCCGTCGATCCACTCCATCGTCGCGCCCTCGTGCGCGACGGCACGCTTGGTGACGAGGTTGTAGACGTTGTTCGACCAGTTCTGGATCGTCGTGTACCGCACGCGGGCGTTCTTCTTCACGATGATCTCGACGACGGCCGAGTGCAGCGAGTCGCTCTTGTAGATCGGGGCGGTGCAGCCTTCGATGTAGTGCACGTACGAGCCCTCGTCGGCGATGATGAGCGTCCGCTCGAACTGGCCCATGTTCTCGGTGTTGATGCGGAAGTACGCCTGCAGAGGGATCTCGACGTGCACGCCCGGCGGCACGTAGACGAACGAGCCACCCGACCACACGGCGGTGTTCAGCGCAGCGAACTTGTTGTCACCGGCGGGGATCACGGTGCCGAAGTACTCCTCGAAGAACTCCGGGTGCTCGCGCAGGGCTGTGTCCGTGTCCATGAAGATGACGCCCTGCTGCTCCAGGTCCTCGCGGATCTGGTGGTACACGACCTCGGACTCGTACTGGGCGGCCACGCCCGCGACGAGGCGCTGGCGCTCCGCCTCGGGGATGCCGAGCTTCTCGTACGTGTTACGGATGTCTTCGGGCAGCTCCTCCCAGGAGCCGGCCTGCTTCTCCGTCGACCGCACGAAGTACTTGATGTTGTCGAAGTCGATCTCGCTGAGGTCCGCGCCCCACGTCGGCATCGGCTTGCGCTCGAAGAGCTGCAGACCCTTGAGACGGGTCTTGAGCATCCACTCCGGCTCGGCTTTCAGGGCCGAGATGTCGCGCACCACGAGGTCGCTCAAGCCGCGCCTGGCGCTCGCTCCTGCGGCGTCGGCGTCGTGCCAGCCGAACTCGTAGACGCCCAGGCCTTCCAGCTCAGGGCGATCGATCAGCACATCAGACATCGTCTCGTTCTCCTCCGGGTCCTGGCGGTGTCATCCGTCCCGGCATCCGTGCTCCCCGGTGGAGATACCGGAGAGGGATGCCGCTTCTCGGGCCCTCTCAAGCGGCGCCGACCATCGCGCCTAGAATGTCAGTGGTGCGCGGCGCTGTGAAGCGCATGCGCGTCCGACCCCTCGATTCTACAGGCTCCGGCCCCTACCGGCCGCGCCGTGACGTCACGTCGCGAGCCGCGTGCGGCGCCGCCGAGCACCTCCCAGGAAGCGACGATCAGCATGTCCGCGCAGCAGACCACCACCATGGCACCGGAAATCTGGCGGCGTTTCTGGCGCTGGCTTCCCGACAAGGTGGACCGCCGGGTGATCGCCGCGGCCTGGGCGACACTGGTCGTGCAGATCGGCATCGTCGGCACCGGCGGGCTGGTGCGCCTCACCGGCTCGGGGCTCGGCTGCGACACATGGCCGCGCTGCAGCGAGGACTCCTTCGTACCCGTTCCCGAGGTGTCCGGCGTGCACGGGTTCATCGAGTTCGGCAACCGTCTCCTGACGTTCGTGCTGGTCGCCGTCGCGATCATCACGTTCTTCTTCGTGGTGCGGATGCGCCGCGAGCGTCGCGACCTGTTCTGGCTGTCGCTCCTCATCGGTCTCTACGTGCCGCTGCAGGCGGTCATCGGCGGCATCACGGTGCTCACCGGGCTCAATCCCTACGTCGTGGGCCTCCACTACTTCGCCTCGGTGCTGCTCGTCGCGCTCGCGGCAGCGCTCGTCGTGCGGGTGTACGCGGTGCCCGGGCCGCGCGCTCTGGCGGTGCCCCGCTGGTACGCCGTGGCGACTCACATCACGAGCGCCTTCGTGCTGCTCACCGTGGTCGTCGGCATCGTCGTGACCGGCTCCGGACCACACGCCGGCGACGGGGGCGCGGCGCGCAACGGGCTCGACCCCGAGCTCATGCAGCACATCCACGCGTGGCCGGGCTACCTCACCTTCGCCCTCACCGTCGTGCTCGTCGCGGGCTCGTGGCGCACTCCCCCGCCGCTGCGCCTCCGCCGGTGGACGCTGCTGCTCCTGGCCGTCGAGGTCGCGCAGATCGGCGTCGGCCTGTGGCAGGCGCGGACAGGGCTTCCGATCGTGCTGGTCAACATCCACATGGTGCTCGCCGTAGCCCTCGTGGCCGCCATGACCGCGGTGGTCATGAACCTCAAGGCGCCTGTCGGGGCGGACCTCGCCCACAGCTGATCCATAGCAACCGGATTGGCGTCGCACGGACTCCTTTGCGAGGGTGGGATGCCGCGACCACCCGGGTTGCGCGTCCCGAGGAGTGATCGACACATGTCCACCCGTCCCCGTCTCATCCGCAGCATCCCGTTCTGGGGCCTCGTCGTGGTCTCGCTGGCCACCATCGCCGGCGGGTGGTACATCACCACCGACAAGCTCGGCTCGATGACGACGACCCTGACCGACGGCAGCGCGACCGGTGTCGACGTGTACGTCGGCCAGTCGATCGCGCAGCTCGGCTCGATCCTCATCGGCGCCGGTGTGATCGGCGTCCTGCTCGCGTTCGGCGTGGCCGCCCTCTCGACGCTCCGCCCGCACCCCGCGGTGGAGGTCGTCGAGCCCATCGACTGGACCTCGGAGTCCGAGACCGCCGCCGAGGAGCCGCAGGCCCCGAAGGCGACCGACGCCACCCCCGCCGAGACCGCAGAGCCGGTCGAGACCGAGGCCGAGGCATCCGTCGCCCGCTGATCCACCCGCACGACAAGAGGCCGCCCGGTTCGCCGGGCGGCCTCTTGTCGTGCGTCGCGTCGTCAGATCAGAACGGCAGCAGCGGATCGACCGCGATCGCGACGAACAGGAGCGTGAGGTACGTGATCGAGGCGTGGAACACCCGCATCGGGCGCGGCTCGGTGCCGCGCACCGCGCGGTTGTAGAGCACGTGGGACTCGTAGATGAACCAGCCGCCGAAGACGAGGGACGAGACGGTGTAGACGAGGCCCATGCCGGCGACGGGGATCAGCAGCAGCGAGCACACCACGGTCGCCCACGCGTACAGGATCACCTGGAGGCCCACCTGCGAGCCGGCGCGCGTGGCGCCGAGCATGGGAACGTCGACCTCTTCGTACTGGTCCTTGTACTTCATCGACAGCGGCCAGTAGTGCGGCGGCGTCCACAGGAAGACCAGGGCGAAGAGGATGACCGGCGGCCACGCGAGCGAGCCGGTGACCGCGGTCCAGCCGATCAGCACAGGGAAGCAGCCCGCGATGCCGCCCCACACGATGTTCTGCTCGGTACGGCGCTTGAGGATCATCGTGTAGATCACGACGTAGAAGAAGATGGCGGCGGCCGACAGCGTCGCGGCGAGCCAGTTCGTGGTGAGCCACAGCCAGACGGTCGAGAACGCCGCCAGCGTCCACGCGAAGATCAGCGCGCCCCGCGGCGAGACCTCGCCGGTGACGAGCGGGCGGTTCACCGTGCGCTGCATGTGCGCATCGATGTCGCGATCGAGGTACATGTTGAACGCGGCAGCCGATCCGGCGCTCGCGGTTCCGCCGATGACGGTCGCGACGACCAGCCACACGTCGGGGAAGCCGCCCTGCGCGAGAATCATGACCGGCACGGTCGTCACCAGCAGCAGCTCGAGCACCCGCGGCTTCATCAGCGCGATGTACGCGCGGACGGTGCGGCCGATCGTCCGCGGAGGCCGGCCGGAGCCGTCGACGGATGCTACGGTCACGGCCGTCTTCGTGCTGTCCATGGCCCCCGCAATCGCCGCCTGCAGAATCCCCCCAAGTCTAGGGCATCGGCGTGTCGCGGCCGGTTCGCAGGCCACCGCGACGACGCGGGGGCGGATCACATCGGCCGATCCACGGGCGTGAGCAGAACGTGACCCCCGCGACACCGGGATGTCACCGAGGACGACCCGACGTTCGAAAGACTCCGTCACATAGACGGCTTGCATGGCCTGGGCGGTTTGCCCCTTCGCTATGCTGAGAAACACGCGCGCCCGTCGCCGATCCCCCTTCTCCATCCGGATAAGGGCCGCGAGCCGGCCACATTCTTTGGGCGCACTCCACAGAAAGGCGACCCGGTGTCGGAACTGCGTTGGGATGAGATCGATCGGCGAGCCGTGGACACCGCGCGCGTCCTGGCAGCGGATGCGGTGGAGAAGGTGGGCAACGGCCACCCCGGCACGGCGATGAGCCTGGCGCCTGCCGCGTACCTGCTGTATCAGCGGGTGCTGCGCCACGATCCGACGGACACCGACTGGGTCGGTCGCGACCGGTTCATCCTGTCGGCGGGCCACTCGTCGCTCACCCAGTACGTGCAGTTGTACCTGGGCGGGTTCGGCCTCGAGCTCGACGACCTCAAGGCGCTGCGCACCTGGGGCTCGCTCACGCCGGGTCACCCCGAGTACGGCCACACCAAGGGCGTCGAGATCACGACCGGTCCGCTGGGCCAGGGCCTCGCCTCGGCGGTGGGCTTCGCGTACGCGGCCCGCTACGAGCGCGGCCTGTTCGACCCGGAGGCCGCCGCCGGCGAGTCTCCGTTCGACCACCACATCTATGTGATCGCCGGTGATGGCGACCTGCAGGAGGGCGTCACGTCGGAGGCCTCGTCGCTGGCGGGCCACCAGGCGCTCGGCAACCTGATCGCGATCTACGACTCGAACCAGATCTCGATCGAGGACGACACCAACGTGGCATTCACCGAGGACGTCGCGAAGCGCTACGAGTCCTACGGCTGGCAGGTGCAGGTCGTGGACTGGAAGAAGACCGGCGAGTACGTCGAGGACGTCGCCGAGCTGTACGGCGCCATCGAGGCCGCGAAGGGCGAGACGGCCAAGCCGTCGCTGATCATCCTCCGCACGATCATCGGCTGGCCGTCGCCCGGCAAGCAGAACACCGGCAAGATCCACGGCTCCGCGCTCGGCGCCGACGAGCTCGCCGCCACGAAGAAGGTCCTCGGCTTCGACCCGGAGCAGTCCTTCGTGGTCGCCGACGACGTCATCGCGCGCACCCGGGGGCTGGCCGATCGCGCCGCCGAGCAGCGCGCGGTCTGGCAGGAGTCGTTCGACGCGTGGGCCGCCGCCAACCCGGAGCGCAAGGCGCTGTTCGACCGCCTCGAGGCCGGCGAACTGCCCGACGACGTGGCATCCGCTCTCCCGTCGTTCGAGGCCGGCAAGGACGTCTCGACCCGCGCCGCGTCGGGCACCGTCATCAACGCGCTGGCCGCGGTGCTGCCGGAGCTGTGGGGCGGCTCGGCCGACCTCGCCGAGTCGAACCTCACCACCATCAAGGACGCCAAGTCGTTCATCCCGGCCGAGTGGTCCACGCACGAGTGGTCGGGCGACCCCTACGGCCGCGTGCTGCACTTCGGCATCCGCGAGCACGCGATGGGCGCGATCGTCAACGGCATCAAGCTGCACGGCCCGACCCGTCCGTTCGGCGGCACGTTCCTCATTTTCAGCGACTACATGCGCCCGTCGGTGCGTCTGGCCGCGCTGATGAACATCCCGTCGATCTTCGTGTGGACGCACGACTCGGTCGCGCTCGGCGAGGACGGCCCCACCCACCAGCCGGTCGAGCAGCTCGCGACGCTGCGCGCCATCCCGAACTTCACGGTGGTGCGCCCGGCCGATGCGAACGAGACCTCGGCCGCGTGGCTCGAGATCGTCCGCCGTCAGGGCGGCCCGTCGGGCATCGCGCTGACCCGCCAGAACATCCCGGTGTTCGCCCGCGGCACCGGCGAGGCGGACGGCGACGTGTTCGCGTCGACCGACGGCGTCGCCAAGGGCGCGTACATCCTCGCCGAGGCGCCGAACGGCACCCCCGACGTGATCCTCATCGCGACCGGCTCCGAGGTGCAGCTGGCGGTCGCCGCCCGCGAGACCCTCGCCGCTGAAGGCGTCAACGCCCGTGTCGTGTCCGCCCCGTCGCTGGAGTGGTTCGACGAGCAGGACGAGGCGTACCGCGAGAAGGTCCTGCCCGCCGCCATCAAGGCGCGCGTGTCGGTCGAGGCGGGCTCGGCGCTCACCTGGCGCGGCATCGTCGGCGACGCCGGCCGCTCCGTCGCGATCGACCACTTCGGCGCGTCGGCCGACTACAAGACCCTGTTCCAGAAGTTCGGCATCACCGCCGACGCCGTCGTCGAGGCCGCCCGCGAGTCCCTCGCGGCCACGGCAGCACTCGAACTCGCAGCGGCGAAGTAAGCACGAGGAGAAGGCAGAATGAGCACCCCCACCGAGAAGCTGGTCGCTGAAGGCGTGAGCATCTGGCTCGACGACCTGTCGCGCGAGCGCATCACGTCGGGCAACCTGACCGAACTCATCTCGACGCGCAACGTCTCAGGCGTCACCACGAACCCGACGATCTTCCAGGGCGCGATCGGCGGCGGCGGACACGCGTACGCCGACCAGATCTCCGAGCTCGCGAAGGCGGGCGCGTCGGTCGACGACGCGATCTTCGCGGCGACGACCGACGACGTGCGCGACGCCGCCGACATCTTCCGTCCCGTCTACGACGCCACGAACGGCGTGGACGGCCGCGTGTCGATCGAGGTCTCCCCCGACCTCGCCCACGACACCGACGCGACGATCGCGCAGGCCAAGGAGCTGTGGGCGAAGGTCGACCGGCCGAACGTCCACATCAAGATCCCCGCGACGAAGGCGGGCTTGCCGGCCATCACCGCGGTGCTCGCCGAGGGCATCTCCGTCAACGTCACGCTGATCTTCAGCCTCGAGCGCTACGCGGAGGTGATCGATGCGTTCCTGTCGGGCGTCGAGAAGGCGCAGGCGAACGGCCATGACATCTCGCAGATCCACTCGGTGGCGTCGTTCTTCGTCTCGCGCGTGGACACTGAGGTCGACAAGCGCCTCGCCGCCATCGGCACGGACGAGGCGGCGGGCCTGAAGTCGCTCGCCGGCGTCGCGAACGCCCGCCTCGCGTACGAGCTGTTCGAGAAGGAGTTCGCCACCGACCGCGCGAAGGCGCTGACGGATGCGGGAGCCAACGCCCAGCGCCCGCTGTGGGCCTCGACCGGCGTCAAGGACCCCAACCTCCCCGACACGCTGTACGTCACCGAACTCGTCGCCCCCGGCACCGTCAACACCATGCCGGAGAAGACGCTCGAGGCGACCTTCGACCACGGCCAGATCGCCGGCGACGCCGTCACCGGCACCTACGCGGCCGCGCACGAGGTGTTCGACCGCCTCGCCGCGGTCGGCGTCGACTTCGCTGACGCCACCCAGGTGCTCGAGGACGAAGGCGTCGAGAAGTTCATCGCCTCCTGGCACGACCTGCAGGGCACCGTGAAGGCGGCCCTCGAGGACGCGCTCCAGGCCACCCGATGAGCTTCGACATCCACCTGTCGGGGCACGTCAAGTCCGTCGTCGAGGCGACGCTCCCCGGGCTCGTCGCGAGCCTGGTGGCGTCGGGCATCACCGGCGGCGACTCGTCGCTGTGGGGTCCGGAGGCGGAGGACGAGGCATCCCGTCGCCTCGGGTGGACCGAGGCCGTCAGCGTCTCGCGCCCCCTGGTGCCCGAGATCCTCGCCCTGCGCGAGCGCCTGCACGCCCGCAACGTGACCCGGATCGTGCTCGCGGGCATGGGTGGCTCGTCACTCGCACCCGAGGTGATCACGCAGACGTCGGGGGCGCCGCTGGTGATTCTCGACTCGACCGCGCCCGGCCAGGTGCTCGCCGCGATCGATGGCGACGCCCAGGCCGGCGACCTCACGCGCACCGCGCTCGTGGTGTCGTCGAAGTCGGGGTCGACGGTCGAGACGGACTCGGCCAAGCGCGCCTTCGAGGCGGCGTTCCGCGACCTCGGCATCGACCCCGCCGAGCGGATCATCGTCGTGACCGATCCCGGCTCGCCGCTGGACCAGGAGGCCCGCGCCGACGGGTACACCGTGTTCAACGCCGACCCGACCGTGGGAGGCCGCTACTCGGCGCTCACCGCGTTCGGGCTCGTGCCGGCAGGCCTCGCAGGCGCCGACATCTCGGAACTCCTCGACGAGGCCGAGGCGTCGCTGCTCGAGGTCTCGATCGACAGCCCCGACAACCCTGCGCTCGTGCTGGCGGCGGCCATCGCCGGAGGCGAACCGCGCAAGGACAAGCTCGGCCTCATCACCGACGGCACCCATATCGCGGGACTGCCGGACTGGATCGAGCAGCTCGTCGCCGAGTCGACGGGCAAGGGGGGCACCGGCATCCTGCCCGTCGTCCTGCTGCCGGTCTCCCCCGAGGTCGACGCGAAACCCGCCGATCTGCAGATCGTGCGATTCGTGGACGAGGCCAAGAAGTTCCACCTGTTCGAGCACCACGAGGGCGAGATCCTCGTGAGCGGCTCGCTCGGTGCGCAGTTCGTGGTGTGGGAGTACGCGACGGCGATCGCGGGACGGATGCTGGGCATCAACCCGTTCGACCAGCCCGATGTCGAGTCGGCCAAGGTCGCCGCACGCGGCCTGCTCGACGCCCGCCCCGAAGCCACTGCGCCGGCGTTCGCCGTGGAGGGCGTCGAGGTACGGGTCTCGGACCCCGCGCTCGCCGCATCCGGAACAGTCGCGGGAGTTCTCGACGCACTGTGGGCCCGCCTCCCCGAGGACGGCTACGTCGCGATCCAGGCCTACGTCAACCGCCTCGAGCTCGGCCAGCTCTCCGGCCTGCGCGAACTCGTCGCCGCGGACTCGAGTCGCCCCGCCACGTTCGGCTGGGGGCCCCGGTTCCTCCACTCGACGGGGCAGTACCACAAAGGCGGCCCCGCGAACGGCGTGTACCTGCAGATCCTGGAGCAGACCGACGTCGACCTCGAGATCCCTGGCCGGCCGTTCACCTTCGGCCAGCTCATCCAGGCGCAGGCTGCGGGCGACGCGGCCGTGCTCGCCGAAGGCCACGGCCGTCCGGTCGTGACCCTGACCCTCACCGACCCCCAGATCGAAGTGCTCTCGCTCTTCGAAGCGGCACAGTAGGAGTTCGAGCCCCACATGACCGTCGAGATCTCGCGCGGGCACAACCCGCTGCGCGACCCCGAAGACCGTCGCCTCAACCGCATCGCCGGCCCGAGCGCGCTCGTCATCTTCGGCGTCACGGGAGACCTCTCCCGCAAGAAGCTCATGCCCGCCGTCTACGACCTCGCCAACCGCGGGTTGCTGCCTCCCGGCTTCGCGCTCGTCGGCTTCGCGCGGCGTGACTGGGAGGACCAGGACTTCGCCAAGGTCGTCTACGATGCGGTGCGTCAGCACGCCCGCACCGAGTTCCGCGACGAGACGTGGCAGCAGTTGCTCCAGGGCATCCGCTTCGTCTCGGGCGAGTTCGACGACCCGGACGCCTTCCGCCGTCTGAAGGACACCGTCGACAAGCTCGACACCGAGCGCGGCACGATGGGCAATCACGCGTACTACCTGTCGATCCCGCCGAAGGCGTTCCCCCTCGTGGCCGAGCAGCTGAAGTCCTCGGGCCTCGTCGACGACACCGCCGACCAGCCCGACCGCTGGCGTCGCGTCGTCATCGAGAAGCCCTTCGGTCACGACCAGGAGTCGGCGCGCGCCCTGAACGACGTGCTCCGCTCGGCGTTCCCGACGGACTCGATCTTCCGCATCGACCACTACCTCGGCAAGGAGACGGTCCAGAACATCCTGGCGCTGCGGTTCGCGAACGAGCTGTACGAGCCGATCTGGAACCGCAACTACGTCGACCACGTGCAGATCACCATGGCGGAAGACATCGGGGTGGGGGGCCGTGCCGGCTACTACGACGGTGTCGGCGCTGCGCGCGACGTCATCCAGAACCACCTCCTGCAGCTCATGGCGCTGACCGCGATGGAGGAGCCCATCTCTTTCGACGCGAAGGACCTCCGCGCCGAGAAGGAGAAGGTGCTCGCCGCCGTCACCCTCCCGGCCGACCTTGCGCGGTCGACCGCTCGCGGTCAGTACGCCGGCGGTTGGCAGGGCGGCGAGAAGGTGCTCGGCTTCCTCGAGGAAGACGGCATGAACCCGCAGTCCACGACCGAGACGTACGCCGCCGTCACGCTCGAGGTGAACACGCGCCGCTGGGCCGGCGTGCCGTTCTACCTCCGCACAGGCAAGCGCCTCGGCCGTCGCGTCACCGAGATCGCCGTGGTGTTCAAGCGCGCCCCCGAACTGCTGTTCTCGCGCAGCCAGACCTCCGGGCAGGGCCAGAACGCCCTCGTGATCCGCGTCCAGCCCGATGAGGGCGTGACGATCCGCTTCGGCTCCAAGGTGCCGGGTGCCGGCGCACAGGTGCGCGACGTCACCATGGACTTCGGTTACGGCCACGCCTTCACCGAGGCGAGCCCCGAGGCCTATGAGCGTCTGATCCTCGATGTGCTCCTCGGCGACCCGCCGCTGTTCCCACGGCACGAAGAGGTCGAGCTGTCGTGGAAGATCCTCGACCCGATCGAGAAGTTCTGGGATGCCCAGGGCGGCCCGCTCGAACAGTACTCGCCCGGGTCGTGGGGCCCGGATTCCGCGGACGAGATGCTCTCCCGCGATGGTCGCACCTGGAGGCGCCCGTGATCGTCGACCTTCCCGACACCACCGTCAGCAAGATCTCCCGTGCACTCGTCAGCGTGCGCGAAGAAGGCGGGGCGGTCGCGCTCGGCCGCGTGCTGACGCTCGTGATCCTAACCCGCGAGGGCGCCGTCGAAGAGGTGATCGAGGCCGCGAACGACGCGTCCCGCGAGCACCCGATGCGCGTGATCGTGCTGATGATCCCGGACTCCGGCGACGGCGAGTCCCGCCTCGACGCGCAGATCCGAGTCGGCGGCGACGCCGGCGCGAGCGAGGTCGTCACGCTGCGTGCGTTCGGCGACGCCGGCCGCTCGAACCTCGAGAGCCTCGTGACGGGTCTCCTTCTCCCCGACGCCCCCGTGGTGGTGTGGTGGCCCAACCGCACCCCCGACCACATCTCGCGGACGTCGATCGGCCGCATCGCGCAGCGCCGGATCACGGATGCCGCGACCAAGTCGGACCCGTCGGCCTGGGTCGCCGGCCTCGGCGAGCAGTATGCACCGGGTGACACCGACCTCGCGTGGACGCGCCTGACGCGCTGGCGCGAGCAGCTGGCCGCGATCCTCGACCAGCCCCCGTACGAGCCCGTCCTGGGCGTGCGCGTGCGCGGGGCGTCCGACTCGCCCTCCACCGCGCTCCTGGCGGCGTGGCTGCGTCTGACGCTCGACGTTCCCGTCGACTGGGCGTACCTCGACGCGGACGAGTGGCCGCACGGCATCAAGTCCGTCGCCCTGGTGCGCGCGAGCGGCGAGGTGCTCCTGGAGCGCCCGTCGCCCGGCGTGGCCATCCTCACGCAGCCGGGTCAGCCGACGCACGACCTCGCGTTCCCCCGCCGGACGCTACGCGAATGCCTCGCGGAGGAGCTTCGTCGACTGGACCCGGACGTCCTGTATGGTCGAGTGATCACCGAGGGTTGGGAGCTGCTCGACCCCCCGGCGACGAAGGGGACGCAGACCTGATGAGCGGTGCGCGGGTGACGGACGGGACGCAGACGGATGCCTGAGGGCTGGGCAGAGAAACGCGTCATCATCAGTTCGGATCCCGCCGCCTTGGCCGAGTCGGTCGCGCCCCGCTTCCTGAGCCGGGTCGCCAAGCGCATCGACGAGGGCAAGCTCGCGCACATCTCGCTCACGGGCGGCTCGATGGGCGCGGCCGTGCTCGCGGCCGCCGCGCGGAATCCACGCGCGGCGCGCATCGACTGGTCGCGCGTGCACTTCTGGTGGAGCGACGAGCGCTTCGTTCCCCTCGGCCACGCCGAGCGGAACGACCGCCAGGCCCGTGATGCGTTCCTCGATGTCGTCGAGATTCCCGCGGAGAACATCCACGCGACCCTCGGGAGCGACGACGGGGCCGACCTGGACACTGCGGCTGCCGCGTACGCCGATGAGCTCGCGCGCTTCCCCGGTGCCGAGGGCGCGTGGCCGTCGTTCGACGTCTGCTTTCTCGGCGTCGGCCCTGACGGACACATCGCATCTCTCTTCCCCGACCGCTCCGAGATCCAGATCACGGACCGCTCGGTGGTCGCGGTGCGCGACTCCCCCAAGCCGCCGCCGGAGCGCATCACCATGACGCGCCCGGTGATCAACAGCTCGAAGCGCGTCTGGCTCGTGCTGGCGGGTGCCGACAAGGCGGCCGCCCTCGGGCTCGCCCTCGCCGGCGCGAGTTACGCGAGCGTGCCCGCTGCCGGCGCGAAGGGCCGCAAGCGCACGACGTTCTTCGTCGACGAGGCCGCCGCCGCCCAGGTGCCGCCGGACCTCATCGACCGGGAGTACTGACGCGGCTCAGCGACGAGCGCCCGGACATACGAGAAGAGCGGATGCTGCAGCATCCGCTCTTCTCGTGTTGCAGTGATTCAGTCCTGGCCGCGGCGCTCGCGCAGCTGCTTGAGCGCGTCGTCGAGGAGGGTCTCAGCCTCTTCCTCGGTGCGGCGCTCCTTCACGTAGGCGAGGTGCGTCTTGTACGGCTCGGTCTTCGCGACGGCGGGAGGGTTCTCCTTGTCGCGGCCTGCCGGGAGACCCGAGTGCGGCGAGTCGATCGTGTCGGGGATCTCCTCTTCGGGGATTCCCGCCGCGAAATAACGGACGGTCTCGTTGCCCAGGGCATCCCAGTACGAGACGGCCACGCGCTCGGCGTGGAAGCCATGGTCCTGCTCGCCCATCGGACCGGCACCGACGCGAGTGCCGCGGATCGCGTTGCCTCCCGTGGCCATCAGACGGCCTGGAATTTCGTGATCAGGCCGAGCGCGACGATCGAGGCGAACCACACCAGGGCGAGAACCACCGTGAACCGGTTGAGGTTGCGCTCGGCGAGGCCCGAGGAGCCGAGCGCCGACGTCATGCCGCCGCCGAACATGTCGGACAGGCCGCCGCCGCGCCCCTTGTGGAGCAGGATGAGGAGAGTCAGCAGGAGACTCGTGATGCCGAGAAGCACCTGCAGGACGAACTCGAGGATCTGCACAGTCGTTGAAGCCTTTCGCTGCGATCGTTCGCCGATCGCACAAGGGTCAAGTATACGTGTTGGCCGGCGGACGATGAGGAATACTCACCGCCCGCCGGCCGCGGGGTCAGACCCCGACGTGCTTCTGGTAGCGGATGATCGCGGCGAACTCGTCGACGACGAGGCTCGCACCGCCGACCAGGGCGCCGTCCACGTCGGGCTCGCGCATGAAGCTCGCGATGTTCGCGGCCTTCACCGACCCGCCGTAGAGCACGCGTGTGCGCGCTCCCGCGTCCGCGCCGAGCTTCTCGCCGATGACCTCGCGGAGCTTGGCGCACACGTCCTGTGCCTGCTCGGGCGTCGCGGCCTGGCCGGAGCCGATCGCCCAGACGGGCTCGTAGGCGACGACGATGTCGGCGTCGGCCTTGAGCCCTTCGAGCGCGACCGACAGCTGGCTGACCGGCACAGCGCTCGCGCCGAACTTCTCCAGGTCCTCGCTGGTCTCGCCGACGCAGATCACGGGGACGAGGCCGTGCTTGAGCGCGGCCTTGACCTTAGAGCCCACGACCTCGTCCGTCTCGTCGTGGTACTGCCGACGCTCGGAGTGGCCGATGATGACGTACTTCGCGTCGAGCTTGGCCAGGAACGCCCCCGAGATCTCGCCGGTGTACGCGCCCGAGTCGTGCGCCGACAGGTCCTGCGCGCCGAGGGCGAACGGGATCTTGTCGGCATCGAGCAGCGTCTGCACGGTGCGCAGATCGGTGAAGGGCGGGAACACCGCGACCTCGACCGAGCCGTCCTCGTGTTTGGCGTCCTTGAGGGTCCAGTGCAGCTTCTGCACGAACGCGACCGCCTGAAGGTGGTCGAGGTTCATCTTCCAGTTGCCCGCGATGAGCGGGGTGCGGCCTGCTACTGCCATCCGAGGACCTCCAGTCCGGGGAGCTTCTTGCCCTCGAGGAACTCGAGGCTGGCGCCGCCACCGGTCGAGATGTGACCGAAGGCGTCGTCGGCGAATCCGAGCTGACGGACCGCTGCAGCGGAGTCGCCGCCGCCGACGACCGACAGGCCGTCGATCTCGGTGAGCGCCTGCGCGACGGCCTTGGTGCCCGCGGCGAACGGTGCGAGCTCGAACACGCCCATCGGGCCGTTCCAGAACACCGTCTGGGAGTCGCGCACGAGCGCGGCGAAGCTCTCGGCAGTCTCGGGGCCGATGTCGAGTCCGAGACCGGATGCCCCGAACGCCGTGTCTTCGATCCCGTCGGCGCTCGTGACGACGTACTCCGCGTCGGCGCCGAACTTCGAGGCCACGACGACATCGGTCGGGAGCACGAGCTCGACGCCCGACTCCTCGGCGCGACGCATGTACTCGCGCACGGTGTCGAGCTGGTCGGCCTCGAGGAGGCTCGAGCCGACCTTGTGCCCCTGTGCGGCGAGGAAGGTGAACAGCATGCCTCCGCCGATGAGGAGACGATCGACGCGCGGCAGCAGGTGGTCGATGACGCCCAGCTTGTCGCTGACCTTCGAGCCTCCGAGCACGACGGTGTACGGACGCTCCGGGTTCTCGGTCAGGCGGTCGAGGACGTCGACCTCCTTCTCGATGAGGAAACCAGCGGCCGACGGCAGGATCTCGGCGAGGTCGTAGACCGACGCCTGCTTGCGGTGCACCACGCCGAACCCGTCGGAGACGAGGACATCGCCGAGCGTGGCGAGCTCCTCCGCGAACGCGCGACGGGTCGCGTCGTCCTTGGCGGTCTCGCCCGGGTTGAACCGGAGATTCTCGATGATCGCGACGTCACCGTCCTCCAGGGCGGCGACCGCTTCGCGAGCGGACTCCCCCACCGTGTCGCGCGCGAACGCGACCGGCTTGCCGAGGAGCTCCGAAAGTCGCTGGGCGACCGGCTCGAGGCTGTACTTCGCGTCGGGGGCGCCGTCGGGGCGGCCGAGGTGCGAGCAGACGATGACGCGGGCGCCCTGGTTGATCAGAGCGTTGAGCGTGGGGAGCGTGGCCCGTACACGGCCATCGTCCGTGATGACCGCGTCCTTCAGGGGGACGTTGAGGTCAGCACGGACGATGACACGCTTGCCGGCCAGCGAACCCAGCGTGCTGAGGGTGCGCAGAGCCATCGGGATCAGAGCTTCGAGGCGACGATCTCGGTGAGGTCGACGAGGCGGTTCGAGTAGCCCCACTCGTTGTCGTACCAGCCGACGACCTTGACCTGGTTGCCGATGACGCGGGTGAGACCGGCGTCGAAGATGCAGGAGTGGTCGTCGGTGACGATGTCGCTGGAGACGATCTCGTCCTCGGTGTACTTGAGGATGCCCTTGAGCGGCCCCTCGGCAGCGGCCTTGTAGGCGGCCTTGATCTCGTCGACGGTCACCTCGCGCTCGAGCTCGACCGTGAGGTCGGTCGCCGAGCCGGTGGGAACCGGCACGCGCAGCGCGAAGCCGTCGAGCTTGCCCTTGAGCTCCGGCAGCACGAGGCCGATGGCCTTGGCGGCACCGGTCGACGTGGGGACGATGTTCAGGGCGGCGGCGCGGGCGCGACGCAGGTCGCTGTGCGGGCCGTCCTGCAGGTTCTGGTCGGCCGTGTAGGCGTGGACCGTCGTCATCAGACCCTTGACGATGCCGAACTCGTCGTTCAGCACCTTCGCCAGCGGCGCGAGGCAGTTCGTGGTGCACGAGGCGTTCGAGATGATGTTCTGCGTCTCGGGGTCGTAGGTCTCTTCGTTCGCACCGATGACGAACGTGCCGTCCTCGCCCGTGGCGGGAGCGGAGATCAGGACCTTCTTGGCACCGCCTGCGATGTGCTTCGCGGCGTCGACGGCCTTGGTGAAGCGGCCGGTCGACTCGATGACGATGTCGACGCCCAGCTCTCCCCACGGGAGGTTGGCGGGGTCGCGCTCTTCGAAGACCTTGATGGTCTTGTCGCCGACCGTGATCGAGTCCTCGGTGTACGAGACCTCCTGGTCGAGGCGGCCGAGGATCGAATCGTACTTGAGCAGGTGCGCAAGCGTCTTGTTGTCGGTGAGGTCGTTCACCGCCACGATGTCGAGGTCCGCACCCTGCGCGAGAGCCGCGCGGAGGTAGTTGCGTCCGATTCGGCCGAAGCCGTTGATGCCGATCTTGACAGTCACGGAGTTTCTCCTGAGATGTGTCGTGCGCGAATGCGCGGTTGGTGCGATGCGAACGAGGACAACGGCGTCCCGGCGGGCTCTCCCGCCGGGACGCCACGCTTACTAGGACAGTACCAGCAGGCCCGAGGTCTTCTGACGGGCGGCGTCGAGGCGCTGGGCCACGTTCTGCCAGTTCGCGATGTTCCAGACCGCCTTGACGTAGTCGGCCTTGACGTTGAGATAGTCGAGGTAGAAGGCGTGCTCCCACATGTCGAGCTGGAAGATCGGGATCGTGCCCTGCGCGGTGTTGCCCTGCTGGTCGAACAGCTGCTGGATGATGAGCTGCTCGCCGATCGGGTCCCAGCTGAGCACGGCCCAGCCCGAGCCCTGGATCCCGTTGGCGGCGGCGGTGAAGTGCGCCTGGAACTTGTCGAAGCCGCCGAAGAACTCGTCGATGGCCGCGCGCAGCTCGCCCTCGGGCTCGCCGCCGCCCTCGGGCGAGAGGTTGGTCCAGAAGATCGAGTGGTTGACGTGACCGCCGAGGTGGAACGCGAGGTCCTTCTCGAGCTTGTTCACGTTCGCCAGGTTGCCGGACTCGCGCGCCTCCGCCAGTTGCTCCAGCGCGGTGTTCGCGCCGGTCACGTACGCCTGGTGGTGCTTGCTGTGATGCAGCTCCATGATCTTGCCGCTGATGTGCGGCTCGAGGGCGGCGTAGTCGTAAGGGAGGTCGGGCAAGGTGTACTTCGCCATGTTCTCTTCTTCCTGTCGGCGCGCGCCGAAGTCCCCGGCGCAGCGAGGGTGACGGATTCATCCTACTGACGGCCAACGCCCGCGCGGCGGGGTTGCTTCCGTCTGTGACGTATGGAAGACGGATGCTGCGGTCCGCAGCATCCGTCACAGCATTCAGTCCTCGATACCGGCGGGAACGGCCGATTCGGTACCGGGCAGCCCCTCCGCCTCGGCCTTCTTGTCGGCCATCGCGAGGAGGCGGCGGATGCGGCCGGCGACGGCGTCCTTGGTGAGGGGCGGGTCGGCGTGGTGGCCGAGCTCGTCCAGGCTCGCGTCACGGTGTGCAAGGCGAAGGTCGCCCGCCTGACGGAGATGGTCGGGCACCTCGTCACCCAGGATCTCCAGCGCGCGCTCCACGCGCGCGCACGCGGCGACGGCGGCCTGCGCCGAGCGGCGGAGGTTGGCGTCGTCGAAGTTCACGAGGCGGTTGACGCCGGCGCGCACCTCGCGGCGCTGACGCATCTGGTCCCACTGGCCGGCGGCGCGGACGGCGCCCATCGCGGCGAGGGCCGCGCGGATCGCCTCGCCCTCGCGCACGACGACGCGCGGGATGCCGCGCACTTCGCGCGCCTTGCCGGCGATGCCGAGGCGGTGCGCAGCGCCGACGAGCGCCATCGCGGCCTCGGACGAGGGGCAGGTGATCTCGAGCGCGGCCGAGCGACCCGGGTCGCTGAGCGTGCCGGCGGCGAGGAACGCGCCGCGCCAGATGGCGGCGAGGTCGCCGCGCGAGCCCGTGGTGAGCTTGTTGGGGAGGCCGCGGACAGGGCGGCGGCGCTGGTCGAGGAGCCCGGTCTGCCGCGCGAGCGTCTCGCCGCCCTCGATCACGCGGACGGCGTAGTGGCTGCCCGTGCGGGCTCCGGAGCCCTGTACGTGGACGAGCTCGGGCCGAACGCCGTAGAGCTCGACGAGGTCGCGGGCGGTGCGGCGCGCGAGGATGTCGGAGTCCAGCTCGGCCTCGACCGCGACGCGGTTGGCGATCGAGTGCAGACCTCCCGAGAATCGCAGCAGCGACGTGAGCTCGGCCACCCGCGCCGTAGGGCGCGGGTCTCGCACGGTGATCAGCTCGGCCTTCACGTCAGCGGTCAGCGACACGGGTCTCCTTCATCGGTCTTGCGGGAACGACCGTCAAGCCTACCCGGCCGGTCCGGCCGCGTAGGCGCGGTCACTCGCGCCCGAGGTCGCGGTGCGTCACGCGGACGGCGACGCCGGGCACGCTCGCGAGGCGCTGTGCCAGCTCGCGCACCATCACGACCGAGCGGTGCTTCCCGCCGGTGCAGCCGATCGCGACGACGGAATGGCTCTTGTTCTCGCGCTGATAGCCCTCGAGCACCGGGCGCAGCGCGGCGCTGTACGCGTCGAGGAACTCCTCCGCGCCCTCCTGGCCCAGCACGTACTCGCGCACTTCCTCGGCCTCGCCCGTGAACGGGCGGAGCCGCTCGTCCCAGAACGGGTTCGGGAGGAAACGCATGTCGGCCACGATGTCGGCGTCCGGCGGCAGACCGTACTTGAAGCCGAAGCTCTGGAGAGTCACGGTGTGCCGCGCTGCGCCCTCCTCGCTGAAGAGGTCGGCGACCTTCGTCGCCAGCTGGTGGATGTTGAACGACGACGTGTCGATGATGACGTCGGCGCTCTCGCGGACGGCCGCGAGGCGTGCGCGCTCGCGACGGATGCCGTCGAGGATGGTTCCGTCGCCCTGGAGCGGGTGGGGGCGCCGCACGGCTTCGAAGCGCCGCACGAGCACCTCGTCCGAGGCATCCAGGAACAGCAGCCGGATCTGCCGGCGCTCGCGGAGCGCGCGCATCGCATCGGGGAGGTCCGAGAAGAGGTCTCGCCCTCGCACGTCGACCACGACGGCGACCCGGGGCAGCACTCCGCCTACGAGCTCGGTGAGCTCGAGCAGCGGCTTGAGCATCTGCGGGGGGAGGTTGTCGACGACGTACCAGTCGAGATCCTCCAGCGCGTTCGCCGCCGTAGACCGGCCGGCACCCGACATCCCCGTGACGATCAGCACTTCTCCGATGTCTTGACGCGTCGCCTCGCCCATGACCACCCCCGTCCCGACAAGCCTAGTCAGTCACCGCGGACGGCCGCTCGTCGGCGCGACCGGCGCTACGGCGCGTCGGCGAGGGCGGCGGGCTCGGCGAGGTGTGCATGAATCGCCGACGCGAGCTTCGGCCCGACCCCGGGAAGCTGTGCGATCTCCTCCGGCGTCGCCTTCCTCAGCGCCGACACCGAGCCGAAGTGCCGCAGCAGCGCCTTGATCCGGGCGTCGCCCAGGCCCGGCACTTCGGCCAGCACGCTCTGGATGTCGCGGCGGCGGCGCTTGCGCTGGTGAGTGATCGCGAACCGGTGGGCCTCGTCGCGAAGCCGCTGCAGCAGATACAGCGCCTCCGAGGTGCGGGGCAGGATGACCGGGTACTCCTCCCCCGGCAGCCATACCTCCTCGAGCCGCTTGGCGATGCCGCACAGTGCGATCTCCTCGTGCCCGGCGTCGCGCAAGGCCCGCGCCGCGGCCTCGACCTGAGGTTTGCCGCCGTCGACGACCAGCAGCTGCGGCCGGTAGGCGAAGCGCGGGCGGCGGCGCTCGGTCACCACTTCGCCCTCCGCGGTGGGGTCCGGGGCGGCATCCGGCTCGTTCTCCTCCGGACGGTCGAGGTACGCGAGCCGGCGCGTGAGCACCTGGTACAGCGAGTCGGTGTCGTCGGTGGTCTCGGCGACGCCGAACGAACGGTACTGGTCTTTGCGGGGAAGTCCGTCCTCGAAGACGACCATCGATGCCACGACGTTCGTACCGCTCAGGTGCGACACATCGAAGCACTCGATGCGCAGCGGCGCCTCGGCGAGGTCGAGGGCCTCCTGGAGGTCGGTGAGCGCCTGGCTGCGCGCGACGTAGTCGCTGGTGCGCCGGGTCTTGTGGAGCATCAGCGCCTGCTGCGCGTTGAGCGTCGCGGTGCGCATGAGGTCGGCCTTCCGGCCGCGTTGCGCGATCTGGATCGTCACGGCCTTGCCACGGCGCCCGCGCAGCCATTCCTCGAGGTCGGCGGCATCGTCGGGCATGGCCGGCACCAGCACCTGCTTCGGGATGTCGGCGCCCACGGCGTTGCCATAGGTGCGCTGCAGGACCTGGTCGACGAGTTCGCCGCCGGTGATGTCGAGCTCCTTCTCGATCGTCGTCGCACGCACGCCTCGCACGCGGCCGCCGCGTATCACGAAGTGCTGCACCGTGGCGGCCAGTTCGTCTTCGGCGATGCCGAAGAGGTCGGCGTCGGTGTCGGACGCGAGCACGAGCGCGCTGCGATTCAGCACGGCGTCGATCGACTGCAGCCGGTCGCGGTAGACGGCGGCGGCCTCGTAGTCCATCGCGGCCGAGGCCTCGCGCATGCGCGCGGTGAGCTCCTTCGTGAAGCGCTGGTCGCCGCCGGACATGAAGGCGATGAAGTCGTCGACGATCGCGCGGTGCTCCTCGATGGTGACCTTCATCGAGCACGGCCCGCCGCACCGTCCGATCTGCCCGGGAAAGCACGGCCTTCCCGTCGCCATCGCCTTCTTGTACGACGAATCGCTGCACGTGCGGATCGGGAACACCCTGATCATCAGATCGATCGTGTCGTGCACCGCCCACACCTTCGGATACGGACCGAAGTACTTCGCTCCCGGGATGCGGCGGTTGCGCGTCACGATGACGCGCGGCGCCTCGTCGGCGAGGGTGATCGCCATGAACGGGTACGACTTGTCGTCCTTGTAGCGGACGTTGAAGGGCGGATCGAACTCCTTGATCCACTGGTACTCGAGCTGCAGCGAGTCGACGTCGGTCGCGACGACCGTCCATTCCACCGACGCCGCGGTCGTCACCATGCGTCGCGTGCGCTCGTGGAGCGTGTGCAGCGGCGCGAAGTAGTTCGACAGGCGCGCGCGGAGGTTCTTCGCCTTGCCGACGTAGAGCACGCGCCCGTCCCGGTCGCGGAACCGGTAGACCCCGGGATTCGTCGGGATCTCTCCCGGCTTCGGCTTGTACGGGACGGTGGGAGCGGGGCGCGCCATGCGGCTCAGCCGGCCTTGCGGGCCTCGACGAGCTCGGTGACCGCGTGCGTGGGGGCGCGCAGCCCGAGGACCTCGGCGAGGAACGCGCCCGTGTGGCTGTCTTCCACGCGCGCAACCTGCTCGGGTGTACCTGTCGCGATCACCTGGCCGCCGCCCGAGCCGCCCTCGGGGCCGAGATCGACCACCCAGTCGGAGGACTTGATGACGTCGAGGTTGTGCTCGATGACGATGACCGTGTTGCCCTTGTCGACCAGGCCGTTCAGCACCTCGAGCAGCTTGCGGACGTCTTCGAAGTGCAGACCTGTGGTCGGCTCGTCGAGCACGTAGATCGATCGGCCGTTCGTGCGCCGCTGCAGCTCGGTGGCGAGCTTCACCCGCTGCGCCTCGCCGCCGGAGAGCGTCGTGGCGGACTGACCGAGCCGCACGTAGCCGAGGCCGACGTCGACCAGCGTCTTCAGGTAGCGGTGGATGGCTTGGATCGGCTCGAAGAACTCCGCCGCCTCCGCGATCGGCATCTCGAGCACCTCGGCGATGTTCTTGCCCTTGTAGTGCACCGCCAGGGTGTCGCGATTGTACCGCTTGCCGTGGCAGACCTCGCAGTCGACGTACACGTCGGGGAGGAAGTTCATCTCGATCTTGATCGTGCCGTCGCCCGAGCACGCCTCGCAGCGACCGCCCTTGACGTTGAAGCTGAACCGACCCGGCTGGTAGCCGCGCACCTTCGCCTCGGGCGTCTCGCTGAACAGCGTCCGGATGCGATCGAAGACGCCGGTGTAGGTCGCCGGGTTCGACCGGGGCGTGCGCCCGATCGGCGCCTGGTCGACGTGCACGACCTTGTCGAGGTTGTCGAGTCCCGTCACGCGCGTGTGCTTGCCGGCTACTCGGCGGGCACCGTTGAGACGCGTCGCGAGGACCTGATAAAGGATGCCGTTGACCAGCGACGACTTGCCCGACCCGCTGACTCCGGTCACCGAGGTGAGCACGCCGAGCGGGAAGTCGACGGTCACGTTCTTGAGGTTGTTCTCGCGCGCGCCGACGACGGTCACTTGGCGCTTCTTGTCGATCTTGCGGCGCTTCTTCGGTGTGGGGATTGAGCGCCGGCCCGACAGGTAATCGCCGGTGATCGAGTCGGGATCCGCGAGGAGCTCGCCGATCGGCCCGGAGTGCACGACCTCGCCGCCGTTGACGCCGGCGCCCGGACCGATGTCGACGACCCAGTCCGCGGCGTGGATCGTCTCCTCGTCGTGCTCGACGACGATCAGGGTGTTGCCGAGGTCGCGCAGTGCCACAAGGGTCTCGATGAGACGGCGGTTGTCCCGCTGGTGCAGGCCGATCGACGGCTCGTCCAGCACGTACAGCACGCCGGTCAGGCCGGAGCCGATCTGGGTCGCGAGCCGGATGCGCTGCGCCTCGCCGCCTGAGAGCGTCGCCGCGGCGCGGCTCAGACTCAGGTAGTCGAGACCGACGCGGATGAGGAAGTCCAGCCGCAGGCGGATCTCGCGCAGCACCTGGGCGGCGATCGTCGCCTCGCGTTCGGTGAGCGTCAGCTTGGCGAAGTACTCGCGCGCCTCGCCGAGGCTCAGGCGGGAGGCATCCGCGATGGAATGTCCGTGAACCTGCACGGCCAGCACCTCGGGCTTGAGTCGCGCGCCGTCGCACACCGGGCACGGCACCTCGCGGAGGTACTCCGCCCAGCGCTGGCGCTGCGTGTCGGACTCGGCCTGCGTGTACTGACGCTCGATGTAGGGCACGACGCCCTCGAAGCCCGAGGAATAGCGCATCTCGCGGCCGTAGCGATTCTTCCACCGCACCGTGACCTTGTAGTTCTCACCGCGCAGCACCGCCTCGCGGACTTCGGATGGCAGCTTCCTCCACGGCGTGTCGAGCGAGAACGCGAGGTCGTTCGCGAGTCCTTCGAGCAGCCGCTCGTAGTACTGGAAGAGCCCCTTGCCCTGTGTCGTCCACGGGATGAGGACGCCTTCGCGGATCGAGAGGTCCTCGTCGCCCAGCATGAGCTCGACGTCCACAGACATGCGGGTGCCGAGACCCGAACACGCGGGGCAGGCGCCGAACGGCGCGTTGAACGAGAACGTGCGCGGCTCGATCTCCGTCAGCTGCAGCGGGTGACCGTTCGGGCATGCGAGCTTCTCGGAGAACGACTGCCACGCGGCATCGCCCTCTTCGTCGACGAAGTTGACCTGCACGACCCCGCCTGCGAGCGAGAGCGCGGTCTCGACCGAGTCGGTGACGCGGTCGAGGATGCCGGGTGCCGCGACCAGGCGGTCCACGACGACCGCGATGTCGTGCTTGTAGCTCTTCTTGAGCGCCGGCGGCTCGGCGAGCTGGACCAGCTCCCCGTCGACGATGGCACGGGCATAGCCCTTCGCACCGAGCTCTTTGAAGAGGTCGACGAACTCGCCCTTCTTCTGCGTGACGACGGGTGCGACGATCTGGTATCGCGTGCGCTCGGGCAGCTCCATGAGCTGGTCGGCGATCTGCTGCACCGTCTGGCGCTGGATGACTTCGCCGCACTCGGGGCAGTGGGGCACGCCGATGCGGGCCCACAGCAGGCGCATGTAGTCATGGATCTCGGTGATCGTGCCGACGGTCGACCGCGGGTTGCGGTTCGTGGACTTCTGATCGATCGACACCGCGGGGCTCAGTCCCTCGATGAAGTCGACGTCGGGGCGGTCGACCTGCCCGAGGAACTGCCGGGCGTAGGCGCTCAGCGACTCGACGTACCGGCGCTGGCCCTCCGCGAAGATCGTGTCGAACGCGAGGCTCGACTTGCCCGAGCCCGACAGGCCGGTGAAGACGACGAGCGAATCGCGCGGGATGTCGAGGTCGACGTCCTTGAGGTTGTGCACGCGGGCACCGCGGACGCTGAGCTTTCCGCTGGTGCCGCCGACGGAGTTCGCGGGCATGCTTCCGGGCAGGGCGACAGGGACGATGGGCACCCGACAAGTCTAGGTGGGGGCTCCGACACGCGGGCTGGGAGCCGTTCGCCGTGGGCGAAGACGGGGCACCGCCCGCGCGGATCAGCGGGCGCCGGCGAAGGGCTGCAGCGCGTCGCGGAGCGCCAGGAGCGCGGCGGCATCGGTCCCCACGCTCTCCATCACCTTGCCCGGCACCTCGAGCGCCCGCACACGCAGACGCGCACCCGCGTCGGTCAGCCGGACGTCGAGTACCCGCTCGTCGTCGTCGCGGCGCGACCGGGTGACGAGGTCCTGCGCCTCGAGGCGCTTGACGAGGGGCGACAGCGTCGCGGGCTCCAGCGCCAGCTCGGCGGCGAGCTCGCGCAGCGAACGCGGCGACCGCTCCCACAGCGCGAGCATCACGAGGTACTGCGGATGCGTGAGGCCGAGCGGCTCGAGGATCGGCCGGTACAGCCCGACCACGTTGCGCGCCGCGGTGACCAGAGCGAAGCAGACCTGGTTGTCGAGCTTGAGCAGATCGTCGGGGCTGAGTTCGGCGTTCGTCACATAGGTATCATATCCGCACTAATCATTAGTACACTAATGATCATGCGAGTAAAGGATGCCCCCACGCCAGACCGTCGTCCGCTCCGCGAGCGCGTGCGCGAAGCCGGCGGTTGGTACGCGTTCCTCAACTCGCACCTGATCCGCGTCGCGGGCCCGGCCGCCGTCGGACCCTACGAGACGACTCCCCCGCCGAGCCAGGCGGAACGGGCCGAGCGCGCCTGCCCGCTGTGCGGCGCGCCCATCTCGCAGCACACGTTCGACCGCTCCGGACCGAAGCCGCTGATGCACTGCCCCTAGCTCTGGGTCGGGCCCGGCCGCGCTGAGAGGCGCCGGGGCTCAGGCGTGACCCGCACGCTCCATGGCACGTAGCTCCTTCTTGAGGTCCTGCACCTCGTCGCGCAACCGCGCGGCGAGCTCGAACTTCAGCTCCCCGGCCGCCGCGAGCATCTGCTGGCTGAGGTCGGCGATCGTCGTCTCGAGCTGCTCGGCGCCCTCGGCTGCGATGCCCTCGCGGCGCAGCTGCGGGGTCGGGCTCTTGCCGACACCCGACTTGGTCTTCGCCGCCGCCTTGCCCCGCAGCATCCGATCGGTATCGGACGCCTCCCGGGCGAGCACCTCGGTGATGTCAGCGATCCGCTTGCGCAGCGCCTGGGGCTCGATGCCGTTGGCGGTGTTGTAGGCGACCTGCTTCTCCCGGCGCCGGTCGGTCTCTTCGATCGCCTTGGCCATCGAATCGGTCACGGTGTCGGCGTACATGTGCACCTGACCCGAGACGTTGCGGGCGGCGCGACCGATCGTCTGGATGAGCGAGGTGCCGCTGCGGAGGAACCCTTCCTTGTCGGCGTCGAGGATCGATACCAGCGAGACCTCGGGCAGGTCGAGACCCTCTCGGAGCAAGTTGATGCCGACGAGCACGTCGTAGACCCCGGCTCGCAGCTCACTGAGGAGTTCGACGCGACGCAACGTGTCGACGTCGGAGTGCAGATAGCGCACACGCACGCCGTGCTCGCCGAGGAAGTCGGTGAGCTCCTCGGCCATCTTCTTCGTGAGTGTCGTCACGAGCACCCGCTCGTCGCGCTCGACACGGATCCGGATCTCCTCGAGCAGGTCGTCGATCTGCCCCTTCGACGGCTTGACGACGATCTCGGGGTCGACGAGGCCGGTCGGGCGGATGATCTGCTCCACCACGCCGTCCGCGATACCCATCTCGTACCGGCCCGGCGTCGCGGACAGGTACACCGTCTGACCGACGCGGTCCTTGAACTCGTCCCAGCGCAGCGGCCGGTTGTCGAGTGCGCTCGGCAGCCGGAACCCGTGCTCGACGAGAGTGCGCTTGCGCGAAGCGTCCCCCTCGTACATCGCCCCGATCTGCGGGACGGTGACGTGCGATTCGTCGATCACCATCAGGAAGTCGTCGGGAAAGAAGTCGAGCAGCGTGTGCGGCGGCTCGCCCGGCGCACGCCCGTCCATGTGGCGCGAGTAGTTCTCGATACCCGAGCAGAACCCGAGCTGCTGCAGCATCTCGAGGTCGAACGTCGTACGCATGCGCAGGCGCTGCGCCTCGAGCAGCTTGTTCTGCGACTCGAGCTCTTTCAGCCGCTCGGCGAGCTCGTCTTCGATGGTGCCGATCGCACGTTGCACGGTCTCGGTGCCGGCGACGTAGTGCGACGCCGGGAAGATCGGGATGCTGTCGAGCCGCTGCACCACGTCGCCGGTGAGCGGGTGGAGCATGAACAGGGCCTCGATCTCGTCGCCGAACATCTCGATGCGGATCGCGTACTCCTCGTACACGGGGATGATCTCGATGGTGTCGCCGCGAACGCGGAAGTTGCCGCGCGAGAAGTCGACGTCGTTGCGGTTGTACTGCATCGCGATGAACTTGCGGATGAGCGCATCGCGGTCGTAGACCTCACCCACCTGCAGCGCCACCATCGCGCGCAGGTACTCGTCGGGCGCGCCGAGTCCGTAGATGCACGACACGGTGCTGACGACGACCACGTCGCGGCGGCTGAGCAGGGAGTTGGTCGTCGAGTGGCGCAGCCGCTCCACCTCGGCGTTGACCGACGAGTCCTTCTCGATGAACGTATCGGTCTGCGGGACGTACGCCTCGGGCTGGTAGTAGTCGTAGTAGCTGACGAAGTACTCCACCGCGTTGTGCGGCATGAGCTCGCGGAACTCGTTCGCCAGCTGCGCGGCGAGGGTCTTGTTGTGCGCGAGCACGAGGGTGGGACGCTGGACGGCCTCGACGAGCCAGGCGGTCGTCGCCGACTTGCCGGTACCGGTCGCGCCGAGCAGCACGACGTCGGTCTCACCGGCGTTGATCCGCGCCGCCAGGTCGGCGATCGCCTGCGGCTGGTCGCCCGACGGCGCGAATTCGCTCACGACCTCGAACGGCCGCACGGATCGAGTGGTCTGCACCAATCCAGCGTAGGCGCGGCCCCCGACATCGGGGCGGCGTTCGCGACGAGCGGATGCTGCCGCCCCCGCCCGCGCGGAGATTCAGCCGCCGAAGCCCCCGCCGCCGTCGAAGCCGCTGCCCCCGCCGCCGTCGAAGCCACCCGAGCCGGGGTCGTAGGTCTCGCCGATCCAGGCGGGGCCTTCGCCGATCTGGAGGGATCCGGCACCCACCGTGTAGTACGCGGCGACCGAGCTCGACAGCAGGAATTGGTTCGCCACGATCGTCATCACCCCCACGTTGATGAGCATGGCGCGGGGATCCACGCCGTCGCGCGGGTCGCGATCGTCGACCCCGACCACCGTGCGGGCGGGGTCCGTCGAAGACCGGGCCGCGGCATCGGCGTCCGCGGCCGCCGCGGCGCGAAGCGCCCTGTGCTCCTCGGCGCGGCGGACGAGCCGCGCGATCACGGTCGGGTCCTCGGCGGCAGCGCCGCGCTCCGAGTCGGCGAGGAAGGGCCGCAGCTGCTCGAACATCTCGCGCCGCCGCTCCGGCGAGACGTCCGCGAAGGCCGAGGCGTGCGCGCTCTCGATCACGGACGCGGGCAGGGTGTTGAGGAGGTAGACGTAGCGCGCGATGCGCTCCTCCTCGGTCGCCGCTCCGTACGGAGTCTTACGCCGACGGAACCTCGAGAACACGGCCATGAGGGACCTCCTCGCTCCGCTTCCAGATTACGATCGCGCGGCGCGCTGTGCGACGTGCTCGTCGAGCGACGCCCACAGCTCGTCGACCTGATGCTCGGTGCTCTCGAGCGAGCCGGCGGTGTCGACGACGACGTCCGCGATCCGGAGGCGGGCGTCGTCGGGCACCTGCGACGCGAGGCGGGCCGCAGCATCCGTCTCGGTCATGCCGCGCAGCTCGACGAGGCGCCGGAGGCGGACGTCCTCGGGCGCGTGCGCCACGACGATCAGCTGCCAGGGGTCTTCGACGCGCGCCTCGACGAGCAGCGGCACGTCGTAGACGACCACCGCGTCGGGATCCGCCGCGAAGGCCGCCTCGAACCGGCGCGCGGACTCGGCGCGGACGGCGGGATGGACGATGCCGTTGAGCTGCCTGATTGCGGCGTCGTCGCCGAACACCCGGCTGCCGAGGGCGGCGCGGTCCAGGGATCCGTCGGGACGCAGCATCCCCTCCCCGAAGGACTCGGCGATCGCGGCGAGCACGGGCGAACCGGGCTGCTGCACCTCGCGGACCAGCTGATCGGCGTCGACGACGACGGCGCCGTGCTCGGCGAGGCGGCGGGCGATCGTGGATTTTCCCGAGGCGATTCCCCCGGTGAGGGCGACGAGCGGCATGGTTCGAGCATGCCACGCCGCGCCCGACGCGGCGCAGCCGGCGCCGCAAAGCCTTGCGCGGTTCCTGAGGCGGGCCTGAGCGGGCGCTGAGGCCCCGGAGGTAGCCTCGGGGCACCCGAAGGACAGATTCAACCCGTGTGGCACTGGGGAGGGCGGGAGATGAACGCCGGACCCGACATCGTGGCGACCGACGCGACACCGCCCCGCTGCACCAGTCCAATCGTCCTGGGGTACGGACGGGCCGCGCGCGTGGGGACGAATGCGGCCCGGGTCCGTGCACGGAGGACGCGCGCAGGGCGGGATATGGGGATATCTCCCGCCCTCCGCGCGGTCCGACGGACCGGCCGGACGGCGGACGCACGGGGGCAGAGCCTCACGGCCCGCCCCGCATACGGTCACCTCCCGTGATCGTCGACGGCCTGCCGCACCCGTTCCGCAGCGCGTTCTGGGATATCATGACCGACGTCCAGGGTCCGTCTACGACACCGGACCCGGAGGGTGCATCGGTGGAAGAAGCGCGCGTCGCGGTCGTGATCGAGGACGAGGAAGACATCCGTTCTCTCCTGTCGACCGTGCTCGCTCAAGCGGGCTTCGAGGTGCACGGCGCGGCCAACGGCGCGGACGGCGTTGAGCTGGTGCGGGAGCGCCGGCCACTGGTGACGACGCTCGACGTCAACATGCCCGGCATGGACGGCTTCGAGACCGCCAAGCGCATCCGCGCCATCAGCTCGACCTATATCGTGATGCTCAGCGCCCGCACCGAGGAGATCGACGCTCTGCAGGGACTCGAGGCGGGCGCCGACGACTACGTCGCCAAGCCCTTCCGCCCGCGCGAGCTGCGCGCTCGCATCGACGCGATGCTGCGCCGGCCGCGGCACGTCGCGCCGGCCGACCCCGAGGCCGTCGACGAGAACGGGCCGCCGGACGGCGTCTGGCTCGAGCACCACGGGCTGCGCCTCAATGCCTCGACCCACCTCGTCACCGTCGACGACCAGGACGTCGAATTGACGCGAAGCGAGTTCGACATCCTCGCCGACCTCCTCGTGGCAGGCCGGCGAGTCCGGGCGAAGTCGGATCTCGCCCTCATGCTGCGCGGCGACCAGTACGCGGTCAGCGACTTCGTCTCCGACAGCGATGCCCGCGCGATCGAGGTGCACATGGCGAACCTCCGGCGCAAGCTCGGCGAGTCACCCGCGCAGCCGCGGTGGATCGAGACCGTCCGCGGCGTCGGCTACCGCCTCACCGCCTGACGCACGATCCGCGAGGGCGGACGGATGCCGCTACTCGCCCTCGTCGACCAGCACCGACGTCTCGACGTTCGCGGCCGCGCGGCTTGCAGCCTCGCGGGCGGCGAGCACGAGCTCCGCGGGGTCGTACCCCGCGGTCTCGCTCAGCGCCACGCCGACGCCGACCACCGGGATCACTCCCCCGCCGACCTTCCCGAGGTCGTCGAAGAGGCCGCGGTAGATCGCGCCGGCCTGCCGTCGCGCCTCCTGCGGGGATGCGACCGCGAGGGCGATCACGAGCCCGGTGTGCCCGTCCTGGCCCACGACGGCGTTCGTCGGCGCGTGGTGGCGCACCCCGGTGCGCCAGGTCGCGGCGACCGCGCCGGCGATGTCACTGCCGAACGCGGTCGAGATCTGGTCGAGGTCGTCGAGCCGCACGGCCGTCACTGCGATCAGCTCGAATCTCCGCTCGGCGCGGCGGCACATGCCCGCGAGCACGGCGACGAACGACGTCTCGCTGAGGATGCCCTGCTCCTCGTCGACGGCCTGGGCCTCGCGTAGGTAGCCGCGCACCGGAGCGCGGCTCGCGCGCAGCACCGAGGTCACGACGACGGCGACGATCGTCAGCGTCACCGTGAGGTAGCTCGTGGGGATCGTGCCGAACGCGGTCTCGAACAGCGCGCTGTCGGGGCCGGAGGTCACGAAGGCGGTGGTGCGCGACACGTAGTACAGCGACTGGAATCCGAGGACCGCGCCGAGCACCCACGCCGTGCGTGACTCGCGCATGTCGCCGCGGAGGCACTCCACGGCGCCGGCGCCCGCGAAGGCGAGCAGCGGCACGAACATCCACAGCACGCCCGCCCAGTCGCCGCCTTCGTCGCCCTCGACCGCGACCGCGAGAGCCGCCATCGCCACTGCTCCGACCACGAGCACCGACGACCAGCGCATGTCGCGCCGGTTGAAGCGGCGGCATCCCAGCCACATGCACCCCGTGCCCGCGACGAACGCCGCGTTTCCGACGGCGATCGCCCACCAGGCGCCGTCGGACTGCGACCAGATCGTGTAGGCGAGGGTAGTGAGCATCGCCGCGAGGAACGCGATCGACCAGATGCGCCCCGCCCCCTCGTCCCGTCGCAGCAGCGTCTCGAGGATGAACAGGACGCCGCTGACGTTGACGACCAGCGCGGTCATGATGAGAACGCTCGGCAGATCGAGGGTCATCGTTCGTCTCCTTCCGGGCCGATCGCAGGCAGCTTCACGATGAAGGTCGAACCGACGCCGGGCGCGCTGTGCAGGGCGAGCTCGCCCCCGTGGGCGCGCACGATGTCGCGGGTGATCGCGAGGCCGAGGCCGGTGCCGGCCCGCCGTTCGCCGCCGGCTTTGTAGTACCGCTGGAACAGTCGCGACCGGTCGGCGTCCGTGATGCCGACGCCGGTGTCGCGCACCAGGATCCAGCTCGACGTGCCGTCGGTCGTGGTGCCGACGAACACCGTGCCGCCGTCCTTGTTGTAGGCGATGGCGTTCGACACGAGGTTGTCGACGACCTGCCGCAGCCGCAGCGGGTCGGCCCAGGCGGTCGCGGGCTCGAGACCCGTCTCGTCGATGATGATCGCCCGGCCGGTCGCCGTCGGCAGGGCGTCGGCGGCCGCGGCGCGCACGAGGTCGCGTGCGTCGAGGAGCTGAGGGGCCAGAGAAGCCTCGACCGACGACGGCGACGAGCTGGACGCCGCGAGGATGTCCGCCACGATGCGCAGCAGGCGCTCGGCGTTGCGCTCGGCGACGTCGAGGCTCGCCCGCACCGCGTCGGGGGTGTCGGGATCCTCGATGGCGAGGTCGAGGTAGCCCAGGATCGACGTGAGCGGGGTGCGCAGCTCGTGCGACACCGAGGCGACCAGGTCGTCGCGGGCGCGGAGGGCGTTGAGCTCGGCCGTCACGTCCCGCGAGACGACCACCGCGCCGGCGTCGCCGCCGTCGGGGTCGGTGAGACGTCGCGCCGTGACCGTGAGCGCGCGGCGGGGTCCGGGCTCGGGCCCGAACCACACCACCTGATCGTCGAACGCCTCACCGCGGCGCGCGCGCTCGAGCGGAAGCTCGTCGGGAGGCAGCGGCGAGGTGCCGTCGTCGCGGAACGCCGGCACCTCGGTGCCGTCGTCTTCGAGCTCGAATCCCTGCAGGAGCCTTCCGTGGGCCTCGTTCGTGACCGCGACGCGGCCGCTCGTCCCCATGCGCACGATGCCGAAGTCGACGGCATCGAGCACCTCGGTGACCACCTGCTCCTGACGTCTGGTGCGCGCGAGCACACTGGCGAGCAGCTGCGACTGCTTCGCCAGCAGCATGCGCTGGGCATCCGAGCGCCGGGCGTTCAGGTGGCTCGTGACGGCGACGGCGATGATCACGAGCGGGAGCAGGAAGGTCCGGTACGTCACCTCGGCGGCGCTCAGCGCGGTGAGCACGCTGACGATGCCCGCGATCGCGACGATGACGCCGAACAGACCCAGCAGGCCGAAGCCGCCGGCGAGCCACGTCGCCGGGAAGATCCACAGGAGCCCGAGCGCCGTCTCGGGCGCCGCGACCTGCATCAGGGTGATCGCGACGATGTCGATGGCGGGCACCACCGCGACCCAGCCGTAGGGCAGGCGGCTCCACGGCATGACGAGCGTGACGGCCGTCACCGCGACCACGACGACGACGCCGAGGAAGAAGAGCACCGGCTCGCCGCCGAACGGCCCGATCGCCACGAGCACGCCGAGCACGAACACCACCGCCGCGAGCAGCAGCTGGTTCAGCGTCGCGGTGCGACCGCGCGTGTGATGGGCGCCATCCGGCGCGGTCCCGCCCGTGCGGGAGCGCGCCGCGGGCCCCTCCGGCTCGCCCCGTTTCGCGGCGGTCATACCGCGACGGTAACGGATGCTGCGGCCCTGCGCCCGAACGGCGCGCTCGCCGCCGCCCACCGGGCCTGTGAGCGCGACGTGTGCGACGACTGAGGCGCCCGTTCAGAACCCGAAGTCGCCGAAGTCCCCGAATCCGCCTACGTCGCCGGCGGCGGCGTCGCCACCCCAGCCCGAGCCCGGGTCGCCGCCCCAGCCGGAGCCGGAGTCGGCGCCCGCGTCGGCGGCACCGGTCTCGCCGGACTCGCCCTCGGCGGCCGAGGCGTCCTCGTAGCCCTGGTCGGAGGCGAGGCCGGGCGCGAGGAACGAGCTCACCAGCGCCGAGCCGATGACGTAGCCGACCACCGTGCCGAGGATGGACGAACCGAGCATCGAGCCGAACGAGGGGCCCTGGCGCTGGGGACCGAGCGTGCGCTCCATGAAACCGGGGTTGGTGTACTCGGCCCGGGTCGCGGCGCGGGCCATCGCCTGCGGATCGGTCGAGCGCGGCTGCTCCTGCGGTGGGAGGCCCGCCGAGAGCTCGGCGAGCACCTGCTGCCGCTGCGGCTCGGTGAGCTTCGCGAAGGCCTCCGCATGCACCTGCTCGATGGTCTCCGGCGGCGCGGTCTTCAGCAGGTATCGGTAGCGTTCGATCGCGATCTCGTCCTCGCTCCGAGGCGGCTGGGCGCCCCGCCCCTGGGCGCCGTAGCGGTTCTGCGGGACGGGCGGCGCCTGGCGCGCGTCATCCGTGCCTCCGAACAGTCGGTCGAGGAATCCCATGTGCTGCTCCGTCGTCTGCGTGGGCGGGTGGATCCTCAAACTAGGCGCGTTTCCTCCGAAGCTGCTGGAGGATCCGCGGTGGTTCTCGCAGAGCGTACCGACTCACCCGCGCGCCGCGAGCGCCTCGCTCAGCCAGCGGACGTGGAGGTGCCACGGGTCGTCGACGCCGGCGGCGAGCACCGCTATGTGAGCGGTTAGGGTGTCGGAGCGGCGGAACCACTCCGTCCCAGGGAAACGGTCGGCGGCGAATTGCACATGCCGTCGCTGCTCGAGCGCACGCCCGCCCCGCTCGAACGCCAGCAGCTCGTCGTGCCAGATGGCTCCGAAGCGCTGACGCGGGTTGGCGCTCGTGCCGATCTTCACGCGGTCGTCGTAGCGCAGGTAGTACACGACGTCGACGCGAGGCGGAGCGATGTCCTCGTCGGGCAGGTCACCGTGGCGCCATTCGCACACGGCGCACAGCCAGCCGGACGGGTAGCGGACGCCCAGCCGCGACCCGCACAGCCGGCACGCCGACGGCAGTGCGTCGGTGACGCCGTACTGGGCGCCCGCCCACTCCCCCGCGGCCGCCAGATGTCGCTCGCACAGCGCGACCGGAGCGTCCGCAGGCACAGCGCCGCGGCAACCGTCGTCACCGACAAGACATCTCGCGGCGGAAGGAAGCTCTGGCACAGAGCGACGGTACCGGCGACCTCCGACGTCCGGGCGAGCGAAAGGCCGCCACCCCGCCGAAGCGGTGGTGACGGCCTTCGAACCAGGCGGTTCAGCGAACCGGGCGGCTCAGCTCAGGATCAGCGACCCGAGAGCTTCTCACGGAGAGCCGCGAGTGCCTCGTCGTCAGCCAGCGTGCCCGCGGGGCCGCTGTCGGACGAGTACGAGGACGCGCCGGTCTCGACCGGAGCGGCGGCCTCGGCCTCGAGGGCCTTGATGACGGCAGCCTTGTGGGCCTCCCAGCGCGAGTGGGCGGCGGCGTACTCCTGCTCCCACTTCTCGCGCTGCTCGTCGAAGCCTTCGAGCCACGCGTTCGTCTCGGGGTCGAAGCCCTCCGGGTACTTGTACTCGCCGTGCTCGTCGTACTCGGTGACCATGCCGTACAGGGCCGGGTCGAACTCGGTGCCGTTGGGGTCGACCGACTCGTTCGCCTGCTTGAGCGAGAGCGAGATGCGGCGACGCTCGAGGTCGATGTCGATGATCTTGACGAAGACCTCTTCGCCGACCGACACGACCTGCTCGGCGAGCTCGACGTGCTTGCCCGACAGCTCGGAGATGTGCACGAGGCCCTCGATGCCGTCCGCGACGCGCACGAACGCACCGAACGGAACGAGCTTGGTGACCTTGCCCGGCGCGACCTGACCGATCGCGTGGGTGCGGGCGAAGACCTGCCACGGGTCCTCCTGCGTGGCCTTCAGCGACAGCGAGACGCGCTCGCGGTCGAGGTCCACCTCGAGGATCTCGACGGTGACCTCCTGGCCGACCTCGACGACCTCGGACGCGTGCTCGATGTGCTTCCACGAGAGCTCCGAGACGTGGACGAGACCGTCGACGCCACCGAGGTCGACGAACGCACCGAAGTTGACGATCGACGAGACCGTGCCCTTGCGGACCTGGCCCTTGTGGAGGTTGTTGAGGAACGTGGTGCGCGACTCGGACTGCGTCTGCTCGAGCAGAGCGCGGCGCGAGAGCACGACGTTGTTGCGGTTCTTGTCGAGCTCGAGGATCTTCGCCTCGATCTCCTGGCCGAGGTACGGCGTGAGATCGCGGACGCGGCGGAGCTCGATGAGCGACGCGGGGAGGAAGCCGCGCAGGCCGATGTCGACGATCAGACCACCCTTGACGACCTCGATCACGGAGCCGGTGACCACACCGTCGTTCTCCTTGATCTTCTCGACGTCGCCCCACGCACGCTCGTACTGTGCGCGCTTCTTCGAGAGGATGAGGCGGCCTTCCTTGTCCTCCTTCTGGAGAACGAGGGCTTCGACCTCGTCGCCGACCTTGACGACCTCGTTGGGGTCGACGTCGTGCTTGATGGAAAGCTCACGCGAGGGGATGACGCCCTCGGTCTTGTAACCGACGTCGAGGAGGACCTCGTCACGGTCGATCTTCACCACGGTGCCCTCGATGAGGTCGCCGTCGTTGAAGAACTTCAGGGTCTTCTCGACCGCGGCCAGGAAGTCCTCGGCAGATCCGATGTCGTTGATCGCGACCTGCTTGGTGGCCGGGGCGGTCGTTGCGGTAGTCATGTAGTGGGTTGTCCTTGTTGGGGTTGGGTGTCGGGCTCCGGCTTTCAGCGGCTTCCCCCGCGCGAGCGCGAACGGATGCCTCGAACCGAGGCGAAGCGGATTTTCCAGCGATGTCACTCGGCCCCTGCGGGATCCGGCCACCGGCGCGAACCGGAACTCAGGCGTGGCGAAACAGCCACACGAGTGACACTCCAGGGTACCAGAACGGCCGGGTCTCCAGAGATGTTCCCGATGGCCTCGAAATCCTCGTCCACGCGGGGCCGCGTGGCATCGGTGTCGGCTCAGCGGGGAAGCTCGATCGGGGCCGTGTTCGTCCGGTCGGGATCGAACGGCGCGGGCGACGGAGCCGCCTCTCCGCGCAGCTGCGCCAGCCGCTCGTCCTCCCGTCGCTGTGCGTCTGCGAGCCAGTCCCACCCCGATGTCGTGGAGCCGCGCCGCACGTCCGGGACCGGAGCGGTCGAGGTGCGGTCGTCCGCGACCGGCGCGACGGTGACGGATGCCGCGGCCGGAGGCTCCGGCGGTGCCGCAGGCGCGAAGGGCGCCCCGGCGAACTGTTCCGCCCCGGGCCGGCCGGCGGCACCGCGCAGGCCCGCCTGCTGGATGACGCGCTGGATCGTGAGCCCGCGCTGGTCGGGATCGCCGACGTACTTGATCTCGCGCAGCCCCTGCTCCTGCGCCGCGGACTCGAAGACGAAGTGGCCGTAGCCGAAGATGCGGCCGATGAGCGGCTTGTAGACCGAGATGTCGAGGATGCGCGCCAGAGGCATGGTGGCGATGCGCTGCGACAGGATGCCATGCACGCGGAAGACGCGCATGTTGGTGATGACGAAGCGGTCGGTGTGCTGCTCGAAGACCCGCCAGATCGCGTGCAGGGTCACCGCGGCGCCGAGCAGCGCCGGCACCCACCAGGCCTGCGCAGGGACGAAGAAGGTGAGCAGGAGCACGACGACGCCGCAGAACAGCTCGAGCACCGCCGAGACCGTGGCGGCCCAGTGCTTGCGGACCTCGTCGACGACGTGCTCCCCCTGATCCGAGATCAGGTGCTTCTCGATCCGCGGATCGAACATCTCGGTCCTAGCCCTGAGCGAGCGCCATGAAGAAGTCGACGACGGCGACCCCGGCGCCCCAGACGGCGCCGACGGCGCCTTGCACGGCGTTCGCCGCATCCTGCGGCCGGGTAATGAGGTAGAACGCCGCGAACGCGATGATGAGCACCACGACGACGCGCTTGATCAGCTTCACGGTCCGGGTTCCCTTCGACTTCCTGCTGTTCTACCGCACGAACGCCCTCCCACGCGCAGGCGCGCGGGCGGGTCGCGAATCGTCGAGCCGGTGTGCGGGCGTGCCGCGAGCCTGCTCAGGGCCGCAGCAGCACCTTCGTCGCGCGACGCTCGTCCATCGCAGCGTACGCCTCGGCGGCGTCCGCAAGCGGGAGTTCGAGGTCGAACACGCGGCCCGGCCGGATCGCACCCGAGCGCACATCGGGCAGGAGCTCCTCGATGTAGCCACGAACCGGTGCGACGCCGCCGTTCACGCCCACGTTGCGGTTGAACATCTGCCGCACCGGCAACTCCGGTCCGCCGTTGGGCACGCCGACATAGCCGACCATGCCTCCGGGACGCGTCGAGCGCAGCGCCTGGTCCATCGACTCCTTGGTGCCGACGCATTCGAGCACGCGGTCCGCGCCGATGCCACCGGTGAGTGCGAGCACCGCCGCGATTCCGGCGTCGCCGCGCTCCGCCACGATGTCGGTGGCGCCGAACTCGCGCGCGAGCGCCTGCCGCTGCGGGTGACGCGACATCGCGATGATCGTCGTGGCGCCGAGGCGCTTCGCCGCGATGATCGCGCACAGCCCGACCGCGCCGTCGCCGACCACCGCGACGGCGTCGCCAGGACCGACGCCCGCCGAGACCGCGGCGTGGTGGCCCGTGCCCATGACGTCGCTGAGGGTGAGGAGACCCGGAACCTCGGCATCCGCCACGGGACCGGGTACGACCGCCAGCGTGCCGTCGGCGAGCGGCACGCGCACGCGCTCGCCCTGACCGCCGTCGGCGAAGCCGCCGAAGCGGTCCTCACTGCCCCACCAGCCGCCGGTGAGGCAGGAGGTGCTGACGCCGTTTCGGCAGTTCGCGCACGTGCCGTCGCACACGTAGAACGGGGCGATCACGAAATCACCGGGGCGCACGACCTCGACCTCGTCGCCGACCTCCTCGACGACGCCGACGAACTCGTGACCGATCCGATGAGGCTCGCGCGTGGGAGTGACGCCGCGGTACGGCCAGAGGTCGGAGCCGCACACGCAGGCGGCGACCACCCGCACGATCGCGTCGGCGCCGGTGGACAGTACGGGATCGGGGACGCTCTCGACGCGGATGTCGCGGGCGGCATGGATGACAGTGGCGAGCATGACACGAGCCTATGGCGGCGGGCCTCACCCGCGGCCACTGGCACGATGGACCCATGTGGATCGGGTGGATCGAGTTCGACCTGCTGCTCGGCGACGTCCGTTCGCTCAAAGAGAAGCGCAGCGTGCTGCGCCCGCTCGTCGCAGAGTTGAGCCGGCGCACCGAGGCGGCCGCGGCAGAGGTCGGCGAGCACGACCTGCATCGCCGGGCGAGGATCGGCATCTCGATCGTGGCATCAGGGTCGTCGCACGTGCGTGATGTGCTCGACCACGCCGAGCGCCTGGTCGCCGACCACCCCGAGGTGACCCTGCTGTCGGCGCGCCGCGGCCTCCACTCCAGCGAGGACTGAGGGTCAGCCCGCGATCGCGTGGCCGATGGTCTCGTCGCCGGCGCCGAACCGGATGGTCCGGCCGATCGTCGAGTCGTCCGCGATCGCCGCCGCGATCACCGCAGCCACGTCGGCACGCGGGACAGCGCCGCCGTTCTCCGGATCGAGTGCGATGCGCCCGGTGGGCGGATCGAGCGTGAGCGTCCCGGGCGCGAGGATCGTCCAGTCGAGCGCGCCCGCGGCGAGGTGCGCGTCGGCGGCCCATTTGGCGTCGGCGTACGGGAAGAACGAGGCGTCGGACGCGATGCCGTGGTCCGCGCGCGAGCCTACCCACGACACCATCACGTAGCGCAGCACGTCGGCCGCCGCAGCCGCGTCCATGGAGCGGATCGCGGCATCGCGATCGACCGCGTACGTGCGCGACGGGTTGCCGCCGCCGGCGCCGGCGGACCAGACGACGACGTCGTTGCCGGCGACGATGTTCACGAGCTGGTCGAGGTGCAGCGCCTCGACATCCGCGACGAGCGGCTGCGCACCCGTCGCCGCGACCGCTGCCTCGTGGGCCCCGTTGCGGATCACCGCGGTCACGGTGTGCCCCTGCGCCACGAGCAGCGGCTCGAGCAGCAGCGCCACCTTGCCGTGGCCGCCGAAGATCAGGATGCGGGCCATGGTTCCCCCCTCGTCGTGCGCTCCACGCTACGCCGCGCTCGCGGGCTCGCGCATCACGCGACGAGTGCGGCGATGCCTGCGATGACGGATGCTGCGGCCAGCGTCAGTGCGATCGCGATGAGCACCGTGTGCACGACGAGGAAGCGGGTCGCCTTGCCCTGGGCGTCGTGCGCGCGGGGGTCCTTCGCGACCCGGCGGTAGAACGTCGGCCAGACGAGGACGTTGAAGGCGGCGTTCAGGAACAGCAGCACGGCGAGCAGCGTCACACGTTCGAGCCTATGCGGCGAGCGCGACCGGGTCTGCCACGATCGCCCGCACGGCGTCGCGGCCCGCTCGATTCGCCCCCACGGTCGACTGCGACGGGCCGTAGCCGATGAGGAACAGGCGGGGCTCGTCGATCGAGCGCCCGTTCTCCACCCGGAACCCGCCCTCGGGCGTGCGCAGGCGCAACGGCGCGAGGTGGTCGAGCGCGGGCCGGAAGCCGGTCGCCCACAGGATGACGTCGGCGGGCTCGAGCGTTCCGTCGGGCATGCGCACACCGTCCTCCTCGATCGAGGCGAACATCGGATGCCGCACGAGCACGCCGCGCGCCTCGGCGGCCCGCGCCCAGGGCGTCCAGTGCATCCCGGTGACCGAGATCACGCTGCCGGGGGGAAGGCCCCGGCGCACGCGGTCCTCGACGCCGGCGATGGCGGCCACGCGCGCGGGGATGTCGAAGTCGTCCTCGACCCACTCCGGCTCGCGCCGCGTCACCCAGAACGTGTCGGCGACGTGCGAGATCTCATCGAGCAGCTGGACCGCCGAGATCCCGGCGCCGACGATGACGACGCGCTCGCCGCGGAACTCTTCGGCCGAGACGTAGTCGCCGACGTGCAGCTGCCGCCCGCGGAAGCGCTCCTGGCCCGGATAACGCGGCCAGAACGGACGCGTCCACGTGCCCGTCGCATTGATCACGAAACGCGCGGCCCACGTGCCGCGGTCGGTCTCGACCCGCAGCCGACCGCGGGAGTCGTCGTCGGCGCGGCGCACCGCCTTCACCTGCACGGGCCGGAGCACGTCGAGGGCGAAACGCTCCTCGTACTCCGCGAAGTACGCGGGAAGGATGTCGCGGCTCGCCGCTGCGGGATCCGCCGGGGGCACGGCGAATCCAGGCAGCTCATGGATGCCGTTCACCGTCGCCATCCGCAGCGACGCCCAGCGGTGCTGCCACGCTCCCCCAGGCTCGGGGTTGGCATCGACCACGAGGAACGTCCGGTCGGCGCCGGTCGCACGCTGAATCGGGACGAATCCGCGTCGCTGCAGGTGATACGCGGCGGAGAGTCCCGCCTGTCCGGCACCGATCACGATGACGTCGACGGGTGCGCGCTCCATGCCCGGCACAACGACGATCGGCCCGCGAGGATTCCCTGCGGGCCGATCGGACGAGGTGCGCCCGTCAGTTCAATGCGCGAGTGGAGGCCGGGATGACGCCGTCCGCGTACAGGTCGGCGGCGAGATCCTGCAGGGCCGTCAGCGCGACGCGCTGCGTCGTCGGCCCATAGGAGATGCGAGCGACGCCGAGCGCCTCGTACTCCCCCGCCGACAGGGCGCCCGGCAGGCCGATGACGCTGATCTTGCGCGCGCCGATCCCGTCGACGAGCTGCCGCGTGATGTCGGCGTTCAGGATGCCGGGCACGAAGACGAGGTCGGCGCCGGCGGCGAGGTAGGCGCGGCCGCGCTCGATCGCGTCGGCGATGGATTCCTCGACCGGGCGCTTGCCGGCGCGCACGAACGCGTCGGTGCGCGCGTTGAGGACGAAGGGGACGCCCTCGGCCGCTCCGGCCGCGACGATCGCCTCGACGGTGGCCACGGCCTCGTCCAGCGGCACGAGACGGTCCTCGACATTGGCGCCGACGACGCCCTTGCCGATCGCGCGCCGCACGGTCTCGCCCGGGTCGCCGTAGCCGGCGTCGAGGTCGGTGCTCACCGGCAGGTCGCCGACCGCCTCGACGATGCGGCCGATCATGTCGAGCGACACATCCAGCGGGATCTGCCCGTCGGGGTATCCGAACGTCGCGGCGATCGAGTGGCCTGCAGTCGCGATCGCGCGCGTCTCGGGGAGCGCCGCGATCGTCTTCGCCGACACGGCGTCCCACACGTTCACGACGCGCAGGATCTCGGGGGCGGCGTGCAGTCGGGCGAGGGTCTGTGCTTTCTCTGCCTGAGTGGTCATGACTGCCACGCTATCGGCGCTCGCAGCGGTGCGGACCGGTCAGGTCGGATCGATCAGGCCGTCGAGGTACCACCAGCGCCCGCCCTGCTGAACGAAGCGGCTCCGCTCGTGCAGCACGCCGCGATCGCGGCCGTGGCGCCAGGCGGCGCGGAACTCGACGACGCCCCGGTTGTCGGCCTCCGTTCCCCGCCCGACGGCGACGATCTCGAGTCCGGTCCAGCGCTGATCCGGATCGAGGGTCAGCTCGTCGGGACGCGTTCCCGGGTGCCACGTCTCGCTCAGATACGCCGCATCGCCGATCACGAACGCCGTGTACCGCGACCGCATCAAGCGCTCCGCGGTCGGCGCCGCCGTTCCGCGCAGCGCGGGGGCGCAGCATCCGTCGAAGCGATCGCCGCTCCCGCACGGGCAGGGATCGGCGTCGGCGACGCGAGGAAAGCCGTCGAAGGCGGCACGGGATGCCGCGGCGCCGAACGACACGTCAGGCGCCCGCCTTCTCGGCGCATGACACGCAGCGGGTCGCGAAGGGTCGCACGCGAAGCCGCGCGATCGGGATGTCTCGACCGCAGTCGACGCAGACTCCGTAGGTGCCGGCCTCCCAGCGCTTGACGGCTTCGTCGATCTCGGCGATCTCTCGGCGGGCGGCTTCCTCGAGGGCGACGGCGCGGGACCACTCGCCCGACAGCGTGACGCCCTCGGGATCATGCTCGTCGTCGGCGACGTCGGAGCCGCGATCCGCGCGGAGCTCCTCGAGCGTCTCGTCGATCGCCGCGATGCGCACGGTGGCCGCGTCGTGCAGCTCATCGAGGAGCGCTCGCAGCTCTGTCCGGCTCGCGGCGGAGGTCATCGCATGAGACTACGCCCGGATGCGCACGGTGGCCGCAGCCGTGCCGGATCAGCCCGAGACCTCCACGGTGAACGTCACGTCCTGGATGCCGCCGTCCGCGTTCGACATCACCACTTTCGTCGTCCCCTGTGCGAGCCCCTCGACGCCCGGGTTGTACGTCGTGCCGTCCTCTTCGCGACCGGCGGTGAACCTCGCGACGGACGGCTCGGAGACGACGCCGCTGTAGCTGTCGACGGCGAGGTCGCCGGTGTCGATGTTCAGCACCTGTCCCACCGCGAGCTCGACGGTCTCGCCCTGGAGGTCGCCGACGTCGCGGGTGACCGGAGCGATGACCGGCTGCGGCGAGGCGCAGCCGCTGAGCGCCACGAGAGAGGCGGAGAGCATGAGCGAGACGACGGGTCCGGCGATGCGCATGGCGTCATGATGACAGCCCAGCCGCTGCACGGCCAGCGCCCGGCGTTCGTGTGGTCAGGCGATAGGGATCTCTCAGGACGAGCTTCTAGCCTGGAGGCATCGCGGTGAGGGGGAATCCCGGTCCCCTCCGCGAAACCCCTGCAGGCGATGAGTCGCCCGGGACCACCCCTCGTGCCCGACCCCCGAGGGCACGAGGGGCGGTCTCACCGACCCGCCCGGAGCCGGCGATCTGCGAAACCCCGGACGCGATCGCCGGCTTCTCCCGCGCGCTGTGGATAACTCCGTCGCAGCGTCGACGCCGGCGGATAGCGTGGGAGGCGTGAGGACTCGGGTGACGGCGGCGGCGCTCAGCGGCCTGCTTGTGCTCGCACTCGGCGGGTGCGCCACCCCGGAGCCGGAGGAGCCCACGCCGACGCCGGTGTTCTCGAGCGAGGAAGCGGCGTTCGCCGCGGCGGAGGAGACCTACCGCGCTTACGTTGATGCGCTGAATCAGGTGGATCTCAGCGACCCGGAGACGTTCGAGGCCGTGTACGACTGGACGACCGGCGAAGCCAACGCCTCGGACAGGAAGAGCCTCTCAGGCCTTCATGCAGACGGGGTTACGCTCACAGGGTCGTCGGTGATCACCGCGCTCGAGCCCATCGGCGCGGTGAACGATGATCTGACTCTCGCGGCGTGTGTTGACATTGCAACCGTTGACCTTCTCGACGCGGATGGTAACTCGGTTGTCGACGCAGACCGTCCAGATACGCAGAGAACCACGATCACGCTCAGAGCGGACTCAGATGCTCCGTATGGCTTCCTCGTTTCGGATATCGCAGGTCGTGAAAGCGGTCCGCAGTGCACCTGAGCATCGTTACCGTCGCCGTCGTCGTTGTTGTGGCTCCGGCTCTCTCCGACCCCCCACCGCCGTCCGGCGGCGCGGGCGGTTGGCAGTCCGCGTACGTGACCGAAGACAAATCCGCTGTAGATGTGTCCGCCGGTGGCAGCCGCCCAGGATCACCAATCGACGAACGGCCGTGGGCCGATAACTGGCAACCGAGTTCCCCCAGACCGACGCCCACCCCCACCCCGGCGGACTGCGGTCCGCTCAACCGCTGCGAGACATATGTCGTCGCCGGCCCGCCTGACGTGACCCTCGCCGACCTCGCCTCCTTCCGGCCTGCGCAGCCGACGCTCGCCGGAGAGCCCGACGGCTTCGGCGTCGTCGGAATGCCGACGAACCTGCTGGCGTCGGCATCCGAGCAGCGCATTCCAGGCACCGTCCTCGGATGGGACGTGACCGTGCGCTTCGTCCCGGTCGCCTACCTGTTCGACAACGGCGACGGCACGACGACGCGTGCGACGACCGGCGGCGCGTCGTGGTCGAGCCTCGGCCAGGGGCAGTTCACGCCGACCGCGACGAGTCATGCATACCGGGCCCGTGGCACGTACCCGGTCTCGGTGACGGTCGAGTACGAGGCTTCCGTCGATTTCGGGAGCGGCACCTGGCGGCCGGTGCCCGGTGTGGTGCGGGCCCAGGCGGCCGGCTACGGCGTGCGCGTCGTCGAGGTGCGCACCGCGCTCGTGGACCGCACCTGTGTCGAGGATCCGACCGGCCCAGGCTGCTGAGCCGCGCCGACGAGCGACCGGCGTGCGCGGTTCAGGAGCCGCACCGCCGCGCGCAGCGGCACACCGACGGCGTAGGCCACAGCGCCCGAGACGGACGTGTCGCTGCGGCCGAGGGCGACCTTGCGCTCCCACGCGTCGCGCAGCGCACCGCCGCGGCGGACCACCGACGCGCGCGTCGGCAGCCGCCCCGCCGACCTTTGGGCGAGCAGCGCTTCGACGTGCGCGGTCCAGTCGTCGGCCTCGGGAGCGTGGAAGTAGTTCTCGTCGAGCCACTCGGGATCGGGGTGCCGGAATCGGCGCGCGACCACGTCGTCCTCGCTCGCGAGCAGGTCGGCGTCGGCGAGCGTCTCGTTGATGAGGCGCGGCGAGACGCCGAACGAGTCGAGGGCGATGACGGGGATGCCGCGGGCGATCGCCTCGATCGCCGCGGTGGAGCTGACGGTGACGAGCCCCTCCGCGGTATCGAGCGCGCCACCCATCGACCCCGTCGAGGTCACCAGGTTCTCAGGCAGCGGGCCGAGCGAGGCGAGCAGTTCGGGGTAACCGTCGAGCTCGATGTGCGTCTGGTGCTCGCCCGATGCCGCCCGGAGCTTCACGACGACGCGCCGCGACGGATCCGCCTCGGCCGCGCGCACCAGCATGCGCGCGACGCGCATCCGGTCCTCCCGCCCTGCGGGCACCTTCGCCTGCGTCGCGAACACGAGGTCGGTGCCGTCGGCGTCGGGGCGCACGCGTCCGCCGGCGGTCAGCGCGCCCAGGGCGAAGGGCAGCGTCGCCAGGGCGTAGCGGTGCGCGTAGCCGGTGCGGGCAGACAGCGCGCCGAACTCGCGCACTTCGCGGCGCGAGTGCACCACGAACAGGTCTGACTGCAGCCGGTACACGACGGCTTTGCGCGTCGCGGGGATCGAGATGCCGGGAAGACCCGTCACCACGACGGGCCGCGGGGCGAGCGCGGCAAGGTCGCGCGCGAGCACGCGCACGAGCGGACCGCGGGCGCCGATCACGACCACCTCCGCGCGCAGTCCGGCGAGGCGGGCCGCCAGGCCGGGGTAGGCGATCCGCTCCACGCGATCCTGCGCCAGTCCGCTTCCCCTCCGCGCGGAGGTGAGTTGGGCATCGCTCACCACGAGCGGCGTGTCGAGCACCAGGAGCGAGGCATCCCATCGCTCTCCGACACCGCCGAGCAGTGCCGCCGCCCACTTCACGTAGGAGTCGGTGTCGGCGATCGCGACGACCCGAGGCCGCCTGCCTTCCGACGCGCGCGGACTCACGCGGGAACGCGGCGCAGCTTCGCCATGGGCGCGAGCTCGCCCGGGTACACGCGCTTGACGCCGTCGCCGAGGGCCGCCTCGATCACGCGGATGTCGCGCACCAGGTGCTGGAGCCCCGCCGGCTCGAGTGAGGCGGCATGGTCCGAACCCCACATCGTGCGGTCGAGCGTGATGTGCCGCTCCACCGCGACGGCGCCGAGGGCGACGGCCGCGAGCGAGATCTGCAGACCGCGCTCGTGGCCCGAGTAGCCGACCGGCACGCCCCGGAACCGGTCGCGCAGCGCCGGGATCATGCGCAGGTTGGCCTCCTCCGGTTCCATCGGGTACGTCGACGTCGCATGCATCAGCACGAGGCGATCGGTGCCGAGGATGTCGATCGCGGCGTCGATCTGCTCGATCGTCGACATGCCGGTCGAGAGGATCACCGGCTTGCCGGTGTCGCGGAGCGCCTCGAGGAGCCCGACGTCGGTAAGCGAGGCCGATGCCACCTTGTGCGCGACGACCCCGAGGTCTTCGAGGAACGCAACGCTCGGCACGTCCCACGGCGACGCGAACCACTCGAGGCCGCGGAGCAGCGCGTAGTCCGAGATCTCGATGTACTCCTCGCGATCGAACTCGACGCGCCGACGGTAGTCGAGATACGTCATGCGGCCCCACGGGGTGTCGCGGGGCATGTCGCGCATGTGCTCCGGAGTGGCGATCTCGGGTGTGCGCTTCTGGAACTTGACCGCGTCCGCTCCGGCGTCGGCCGCCACATCGATGAGCCGCTTGGCGATGTCGACGTCGCCGTTGTGGTTCAGCCCGATCTCGGCGATGAGGTACGCGGGGCGTCCGCCCCCGACGACGCGGGATCCGATGGTGACGGTCATGTGGCCTCCTGTGGTGCGGTGGGGTGATCTGATGCGGTGACTCGCACCGGCGCGACGGCGGGGCGGAGCGTGTCGGCCACGGCCGTGGCCGATCTGCCGGTGAGCACGCGCTCGGCGAGGTCGCGCACCGCGCCGGCGCCGCCGGGGTGGTCGAGCACGACGCGCGCGGTGGACAGGACGAGGGGGTGCGCGTCGGGCACGGCGATCGGCCAGCCGACCATCTCGAGGCACCCGAGGTCGTTGACGTCGTCGCCGAGGTACGCGATGCGCGAGAGCGGAATGCCCTGCTCCCCCGCCCACTCGCGCAGCACCGCGGCCTTGTCGGTCGCGGCCTGTCGCACATCGACCCCGAGTTTGCGCGCACGGGCCGCGACGACGGGGTTCGCCTCGGTCGAGAGGATGAGGAAAGGGATGCCGGCGGCCCGCAGCATCCCGACCCCCATGCCGTCCGATCGGCTCACGGTGACGGATTCGACGCCGTTCTGGTCGACGTGCACGGTGTCGTCGGTGTGCACGCCGTCGAAGTCGGTCACGACCGCGTCGACGGGGATCGCACCCGCGTGGGCGCCGAACGCGTCGCGGTCGACCAGCGACGCGAGCGTGCGCGCGAGCTCCAGTTCGTCGAGCGTGTCGATCTCGATCGCGGTGCGCTGGGCGACCTCGGCGATGCCGACGCTGCCGAAGAAGCGGTGGTTCGCCGCGCGGAAGCCCGCCGCCCGCATGACGTAGAAGCCGCCCGTCTCGAGATAGTGCGGTTCGCGCTCCTGCCGGCGCGGGCGTACGTCGATCTCGTGGTTGACCGGTTCGGCCGCACTGCCGACGCCCTTCTCCCACAGGAAGCCGTATGTCTCGACGGCCGAGAACACGCTGTCGCGTCGGCGCGAGCGCACGAGCTGCACAGCCGCGGTGAGGGCCTCGACGTCGATGAACGGCGAGGTGGCCTGCAGGAACGCGAGGACGCCGACGTCCACGTTGCGCGCCTCGAGCGTGTCGAGGGCGTGCACGAGCGCGCTCTCGCTGCTCGCGAGGTCGCCGGAGAGGTCCGCGGGTCGCTCGACGATCTCCGCCCCCCATTCGGCGGCGACGGCGGTGATGTCGGCGTCGTCGGTCGTCACGACGACGCGGTCGATCGCGGGACAGCGTCGCGCCGCCTCGACCGCGCGCGCGACGAGCGGGACGCCGCCGACGCGCTGCAGGTTCTTGCGCGGCACACCCTTCGAGCCGCCGCGGGCGGGGATGACGGCGACGACCTCGCTCATGCCGCCGCCGTCCGGGCCGCGCGGCGCACGCGACCGGTGTGCACGGTGGCCCCCGTGCCCGCGAGCACCAGCGGGAGCGTCGTCGTGGTGCTCGACGGCAGTGTGTGCACGTCGAGCGGCCCTCGGGCACCGGCGAGCACGAGCTCGACGGGCAGTCCGGTCTGGTGGATCCGCAGCTCCGGAACGGTCGCGACGGCGTCCAGCTGCTCCGCCGTCTCCCGGCGGTGCGGGAGGTACACGGCGCCTCCGGCAGCGGCATCCCGCACCCATCGGACGTAGTCGAGCAGCAGCATCCGTCCGTCGACCGGCAGCGCGCTGCCGAGCACGACCCGGCGGCCGAGCTCGGGCGCGGGCGGTGCAGTCCGACGCGTCCACGAGAAGTCGTGGCGACGGATGCCGAAGCCGTGGTCCGCGAGCGCGTCGAGGCGGTCGGCGCCGAGGTCGAACGCGGTGAACATCCCCGCTCGCCGCGCGGTCGCGCGGCGATGGATGAGTTCCGCGGCGAACGGGGCGACGAAGGTGGTGAGTCCTTGCTCGTCGACGTTCGGGCGCGCATAGGTGCGGCGACCGAGGAGCGCGTCGGCGTATGCGATCGCGTGGGTGCCGTCGTCGAGGAAGGTGATGCGGTGCGGGCGCAGCACCGCGGCGGCGAGTCGGAACTGGCCAGAGAAGCCGTCGCCGACGAGCCAGTGGCCGTGGCGGGCGAGCAGGTTCCACGGGATGCCGAAGTAGGGCTCGAGCTCGCCGAAGCGCGCGCCGCGCGACAGCAGCTCGTCGGCGGTGGCCGAGATCTGCGGCGTCAGCCGGCCGGCGACAGGAACGGTCGTCCGGTGGGCGGCCGCCCACTCCGCGGCGCCGACGAGCTGCAGCGGCGATTCGACCCACGCCAGCACATCCTCGCGACCCATGGGGCGCCCTCCTTCCGGCCGGGCCTCACGATCGGGGCTCAGCTGTCTCCCCACGGTGGGCGCCGGAAGTGAACGCGATGGGTCCTGCCGTGGGGCCGGCGCCGGTCCGGCGGGTGAACGGCGGGTGGCGGGGGACGGCACGTCGCGGCCGCAATCCCCGTACGACGGGCCGCCGCGTTCATATCCAGAGTGCACGTCGGCGGCGCATGCCAGGATGAACGCGTGACCGACCGCCTGATGCTGCTCGACTCCGCGTCCCTGTACTTCCGCGCGTTCTACGGGGTGCCCGACACCGTGCGCGCCCCGGACGGGACGCCTGTCAACGCGGTCCGAGGCTTCCTCGACATCATCACGCGGCTCGTCACGACCTACCGCCCGACGCATCTCGTGGCGTGCTGGGACGACGACTGGCGACCGCAGTGGCGCGTCGACCTCATTCCGACGTACAAGACCCATCGCGTCGCCGAGGTGGTCGCCGGCGGACCCGATGTCGAAGTGGTGCCCGATCCGCTCGAAGCACAGGTGCCCGTCATCCGGGAGGTGCTCGACACCCTCGGAATCAGGATCGTCGGCGCCGCGGCCCACGAAGCCGACGACGTCATCGGCACCCTCGCCACGACCGCGACCATGCCGGTCGACATCGTCACCGGCGACCGCGACCTCTTCCAGCTCGTCGACGACGCGCGCGACGTCCGGGTGGTCTACACGGCGCGCGGCATGAGCAACCTCGAAGTGCTCACCGACGCGTCCGTGGTCGCCAAGTACGGAGTGCTGCCATCGCAGTATGCGGACTTCGCCACGCTCCGCGGCGACTCGTCCGACGGCCTCCCGGGCGTCGCCGGCATCGGCGAGAAGACCGCCGCGGGACTCCTCGCGACGCACGGCGACCTCAGCGGGATCGTCGCCGCGGCCGAGCGCGGCGAGGGCATGTCCGCAGGAGTGCGCTCAAAGGTGCTCGCCGGGCTCCCCTACCTCGCCGTCGCTCCGCAGGTGGTGGCCGTCGTCCGCGATCTCCCGCTGGACGTGCCCGACCCGCGCCTGCGTCCTCTCACCGAGCAGCGGAAGACGGATGCTGCGTCCCTCGCCGAGCAGTGGGCACTCGGTGCGTCGATGAATCGCATCGTCGACGCCCTCGACACCGTCTGATTCACACGCTCTTCACTGCGGGACGGAGCCGCGGCGTACGATCGTGCGCAGGCCCGGGCCCGTGCGTGACGATGCCCGTGCGAGCAGCCACCGGCTGCGGGCCTCCGCCACCGACGGGTTCGACCCGCGCTTGGGCCTCCGACGCCTGTCGTGCTCCTCGTCCCGGTCGGCGTCTCGCTCCTCGTGCAGGTGCCCGGCACGATCGCGCTTTCCTGGTGGCAGCGCGTGCCCGTCGCGCCGGCGGCGACGAGCCTGGCGCTGGCCGCGGCATCCGCTCTCGTGCTCCTCGCGGCTCGCCGGCCGCCGGGCCCGACCGTCGCCGTCATCCCCGCGCTCAGCGCCGTCGACCTCCTGATCCCGCCGGTGGGTGGGCCGCCACCGGTCCTCGGCGCGGGCTCAGGCGCCGCGGTCGCGTCGGGTCCAGGCGTGCAGCTTATCCAGCGGCCATGTGGTGACGACGCGCTCGGCCGGCACGCCCATGCGCTCGGCGCGCTCGGCACCGTAGTCGAGCAGCGACAGCTGGCCCGGCGCATGAGCATCCGAATCGATGGAGAAGAGGCATCCGATCTCCAGCGCCAGAATCATCAGTTCGTCGGGCGGGTCCTGCCGCTCGGGCCGCGAATTGATCTCGACCGCGACGCCGTGGGCCTCGCAGGCTTCGAACACCGCGCGGGCGTCGAAGGCCGACGGAGGCCGCGTCCCGCGCGAGCCCTCGACGAGTCGGCCGGTGACATGGCCCAGCACGTCGATGTGGGGGCTCGACACCGCAGCGACCAGGCGCCGGGTCATCGGGCCGCGCTCCATACGGAGCTTGGAATGGGCGGATGCGACCACGACATCGAGTTCGCCGAGGAGGTCGGGCTCCTGATCGAGGGCGCCATCCTCGAGGATGTCGACCTCGATGCCCGACAGCAGGGTGAACCCGTCGCCGCTCATGTCCGCCACGACCTCGAGCTGTGAGCGCAGGCGCTCGGGCGACAGCCCGTTCGCGACACGCAGCCGCGGCGAGTGGTCGGTGAGGGCGAGGTACTCGTGACCGAGGGCCCGGGCCGCGTCGACCATGAGGTCGATCGAGGTGAGCCCGTCCGACCAGTCGCTGTGCGAATGGAGGTCGCCGCGCAGCAGCGGCCGCAGCGTCGAGGTGCGCTGGCCCCCCGCGCGCTCGCGCAGGTCGACGAGGTAGCCCGGCACGTCGCCGGCCAGCGCCTGCTGGATCACGGCCAGCGTGGAGTCGCCGATGCCCTTTCGGCGACGCAGAGCCGCGGTGTCCCGCAGCTCTGCGTCGCTCAGCCCCTCGACCGCGTCGGCAGCAGCACGGAAGGCCTTCGACTTGTACCGGGACGAGCGCTCACGCTCCAGGAGCGTGGCGATCTCGGTGAGCGCCTCGTGGGGATTCACGGGGCAAGGGGCCGGCGGATCAGTAGACGTTCGACCGCCTGATCACCACCGGCACGCTCGCCAGGCGGTGGATCGCCCAGCCGAACAGGATCGCCAGCACGCCCATGCCGGCCGCGAACAGCGCGACGCCGTAGGCGACGACCGAGGTGAAGAGGGACGCGCGCAGGAACGACGCCTGCATCACGGTCGCCCGCACCGGGTCGTCCTGGTCGAGCTCGGCGTACGTCTTCCCGCCCGACGCCTCGAGCGCGTGGGTGTTGATGATGTCGGCCTGCACGTAGGCGGTGAAGGGTCCGGTGACCTGCTGGCCCTGGAACGCCGCCGCGTCGTCGGGGATGGTGATGTTCTCGGCCGTGAGCTGGGTGGTCACGCCGATCCACGCGATGATGCCGACGACGATCAGCAGCACGCCGCCGATGATCCCGAGGATGCCGACCGCCTTCACCAGGCCGACCTTCTTCTCGGGGGGCTCGATCACGTCCGTCGTGCGGGGCTCTTCCTCGCTCATCATGCGTCCTCCTCGGATGCGGGTCGTTGAGCCACACGCTAGCGGCGCCGCGCGGGGCGACGGAAGAGCGCGCGCCGGAGAAAGCCCGGTGGTCCGGCGACTCAGGACGCGAGTGCGCGCGTGGCGTCGACCCAGCGATCCAGAGTCGCCGTCGCAGCGCCGCTGTCGATCGCGGCGGCGGCCTCGTCGCGCGCCTCCGCGAGGCGCTCGAGGATCGGCCGCTGCACCTGTCCGGCGTCGCGGAACAGCCGGTAGGCGACGATGCCGGCGGCCGCGTTGAGCAGCACGATGTCGCGGACCGGACCCTCGTCGCCACCGAGCACGCGGCGCACCACGTCCGCGTTGTGGGCGGGGTCGCCCCCGAGCAGGTCGTCGATGTCGGCGAGCGGAATGCCGAGGTCGCGCGGGTCGAGGTCGTGCTCGTGGATGTCGCCGCGGGTGACCTCCCACAGCCGGCTGTGCCCGGTCGTCGTGAGCTCGTCCAGCCCGTCGTCGCCGCGGAACACCAGTGCCGTCGCGCCACGCGTGCGGAAGACGCCCGTGATCAGCGGGACGCGGTCGAGGTGGGCGACGCCGACTGCGTTCGCCTCGGCACGCGCGGGGTTGCACAGCGGCCCGAGGAAGTTGAACACCGTCGGGACGCCGAGTTCGCTGCGCGTCGCCGCCGCGTTCTTGAAGCCCGGGTGGAACGCGCCCGCGAACGCGAAGGTGATCCCCGCGCGCGAGAGCGTCTCGGCCACCGCGTCGGGCGAAAGTGCGAGATCGACGCCGAGCGCTCCCAGCACGTCGGAGGAGCCCGATGAGGAGCTGGCGGCCTTGTTGCCGTGCTTGACGACCGGGACCCCTGATGCCGCGGCCACGAGCGCGGACATGGTCGAGACGTTGACAGTGCCGAAGCGGTCGCCTCCCGTGCCCACGATGTCGAGGACGGCAGCGTCGACGGGAAGCGGCAGCGCGGCCTCGAGGATCGCGTCGCGGAACCCGACGATCTCGTCGACGGTCTCACCCTTCGAGCGCAGGGCCACCAGGAAGCCCGCCAGTTGAGAGGGGGTCGCGGTGCCCGACATGATCTGCCGCATCGCCCACGTCGATTCCGAGACGCTGAGGTCGCGTCGCTCGAGCAGCGTGGTGAGGATTCCCGGCCAGGTGTACAGCTCCGCCATAACCGAGAAGCCTAGCCGGGCTCGGGAATCGGAACCTTTTCGTGACACGGCGTCCCGGTCGCAGCGATTCTGCGTCTTCACCACGTGTTCACGGCAGAGTCGCAGGGTACTTTTAGGCGCCCCTAAGTTCGGGACCCGGCCAAGACATGCCCTCCGATGCGAAAATCGCGGCTTCGGATCGGCCATAATGGGGAGCGTGACGACCTCCACAGCGACCTACTCCCAGGCCATGCGGTCCGTCAAGCGGCCGGATCCGGTCGCTGTCGGAACCATCGTGTGGCTCGGCAGCGAGGTGATGTTCTTCGCGGGCCTCTTCGCGATCTATTTCACCCTGCGCAACACCTCGCCCGAACTGTGGGCGCAGGAGACGCAGCTGCTGAACATCCCGTACGCGACCGTCAACACGATCATCCTCGTGCTGTCCTCGGTCACGTGCCAGATGGGCGTGTTCGCGGCCGAGCGCTTCCAGCCCTACTCGACGAAGAAGCGCGGCTGGCTCGGCTGGGGAATGGTCGAGTGGTTCTGGCTGACCTTCGCCCTCGGCGCGATCTTCGTCTCGGGCCAGGTGTGGGAGTACGCCCAGCTCGTCACCGAGGGCATGCCGATCAGCGCGAACTCGTACGCGTCGGCCTTCTACCTCACCACCGGCTTCCACGCCCTCCACGTGACGGGCGGCCTCATCGCCTTCCTGCTCGTGATCGGACGCGCGTACGCCGTCAAGAACTTCGGGCGCAAGGAGATGACGTCCTCGATCGTCGTGTCGTACTACTGGCACTTCGTCGACGTCGTCTGGATCGCCCTCTTCCTCGTCATCTACTTCCTCAAGTGAGAGCGGAGCTGAACCCCGAAATGGCACGAGAGACCACGCGCCGCTCGAAAGGCCGCCGCAGCCCGTGGGCAGCGGCCGCACTGATCGGCATCGGCCTGCTCATCACGGGCGGCGTCTACGCCGGCGCATCCGCCGCGATGGCGGCCACGACGCCCGAGACCGTCACGAACTCCGCGCTCACCGTCGAAGACGGCAAGAAGCTGTTCCAGGCCAACTGCGCCACGTGCCACGGCCTCGACGTGCAGGGCACCGAGGACGGCCCGTCGCTCTACGGCGTCGGCGAACTCGCCGTGCACTTCCAGATGAGCACCGGCCGCATGCCGCTGCAGATGCAGGGCCCGCAGGCTCCGCAGAAGCCGGCACAGTTCACCGAGGAGCAGATCACCGCGATCGGCTCCTACATCCAGTCGATCGCGCCCGGTCCGACCTACCCCGACGACGAGGTGCTCGACGGCGAGGGAAGCGCATCCGAGGGCGGCGAGCTCTTCCGCATCAACTGCGCGATGTGCCACAACGTCGCGGGTGCCGGTGGTGCGCTCACCGAGGGCAAGTACGCCCCCGCTCTGCACACCACCACCCCGCTCAACATGTACGCGGCGATGGTGACGGGCCCGCAGAACATGCCGGTGTTCAACGACATGACGCTGACCACCGAAGAGAAGCGCGACATCATCACCTACCTGCTCTACCTGCAGGACAACGAGTCCGCGGGCGGATTCTCGCTCGGCTCGCTCGGCCCCGTCTCCGAGGGCCTCTTCATCTGGATCTTCGGCATCGGCTCGCTGATCGCCATCACCGTGTGGATCACGGCGAAGTCCAACTGATCGACGCACGACACACGTAACACTTGACGAGGAGCAGCATGGCCCACGAGGACGACCCGCTAGAGCACGAGAGGGCTTCCTGGAAGCCCTCCCCCGGGCTCGCCGTCGCGGTCACCGACCCGGTGAGCAACCCTGGCCTCCCTCCGCACCGCGAGCGGATGACCGACAAGGACCCCGCTTCCATGAAGCGCGCGGTCCGGGGAATCTACACGCTCTTCTACCTGTCGATCGCCGGCAGCATCTGGGCGATCGCCGCCTACATGCTGTTCCCGATCGAGAGCGGGCGGATCGTCGACATCCGCAACAACAACCTCTTCATCGGACTCGGCATCGCCTTCGCGCTGCTCGCCATCGGCGTCGGCGCGATCCACTGGTCCAAGGCCGTCATGTCCGACAAGGAGTTCGTCGAGCCCCGTCATGCCACGCGCGGTCGCGACACGACGCGTGAGGCCGCCATCAAGGCCTTCGCCGACGCCGACGCCGACTCGGGCTTCGGCCGCCGCGCGATGGTCCGCAACTCGCTGATCGCCGCCCTCGTGGCGTCCGTCGTGCCCGGCGTCGTCCTGTTCCGCGGTCTCGCGCCGTTCAACTCGCCGGAGAAGCCGCACGCGGGCGACCCGGTGTACCTCCTCGAGCACACCATGTGGAAGAAGGGCATGCGCCTCGCGCACGACCCTTCGGGCGAGCCCATCAAGGCGGCCGACCTGACCCTCGGCTCCGCCGTGCACGTCATCCCCGAAGCACTCGCGGACGTCTCGCACAGCGAGGGCTACCTCGACGAGAAGGCGAAGGCGATCGTCCTCCTGATCCGCATGCTCCCCGAGCAGCTCACGGAGTCCGAGGACCGCAAGGAGTGGTCGTACAACGGCATCGTCGCCTACTCCAAGGTGTGCACGCACGTCGGCTGCCCGGTGGCGCTGTACGAGCAGCAGACCCACCACCTTCTGTGCCCGTGCCACCAGTCGCAGTTCGACGTGACCGACCACGCGAAGGTCATCTTCGGCCCGGCGGCCCGCCCGCTGCCGCAGCTGCCCATCACCGTCGACGACGAGGGCTATCTCATCGCCCGCAGCGACTTCCTCGAACCCGTCGGCCCGAGCTTCTGGGAGCGTCATTGAGCACCTCAACCGTCACTGAGCAGCCTGCGGCTCCGGCGGCTCCCGTCTCACGCAACGGTGACCGCCCGCTCGGCGGGCGCTTCATCGGCGCCACCGCGAACTACATCGACGAGCGCACGAGCCTGTCGGGCTTCGTCAAGGAGCTCGGTCGCAAGATCTTCCCCGACCACTGGTCGTTCATGCTGGGTGAGATCGCGATGTGGGCGTTCGTCGTCGTGCTCCTCTCGGGCACGTTCCTGACGTTCTTCTTCCAGGCGTCGATGACCGAGACGCACTACAACGGCGCGTTCCTGCCCATGCGAGGCATCGAGATGTCGGCCGCCATGGCGTCGACCCTCGAGATCTCCTTCGACCTGCGCGGCGGCCTGCTCGTCCGTCAGATGCACCACTGGGCCGCTCTCGTGTTCGTCGCCGGCATCGGCGTCCACATGCTGCGCGTGTTCTTCACCGGCGCGTTCCGCAAGCCGCGTGAGCTCAACTGGGTGATCGGCTTCATTCTGTTCATCCTCGCGATGGGTGAGGGCTTCACCGGCTACTCGCTCCCCGACGACGTGCTCTCGGGCAACGGTCTCCGCATCATCGACGGCATGGTGAAGGGCATCCCGATCATCGGAACCTGGACATCGTTCCTGCTGTTCGGCGGACAGTTCCCCGGTGACGCCATCGTCGGTCGCCTCTACACGCTGCACATCCTCCTGCTGCCCGCGATCCTCGTCGGCCTGCTCGTGGTCCACCTCATGCTGATGGTGATCAACAAGCACACCCAGTTCGCCGGCGCGGGTCGCACGAACAGCGTCGTCGTCGGCTACCCGATGATGCCGGTCTACATGTCGAAGATGGGCGGCTTCCTGTTCATCACGTTCGGCGTGATCGTGCTCATCGCGTCGCTGTTCACGATCAACCCGATCTGGAACTACGGCCCTTACGACCCGTCCCCGGTCTCCGCCGGAACCCAGCCCGACTGGTACATCGGCTTCGCGGACGGCGCCCTGCGTCTGGTTCCGCCGGGCTGGGAGTTCGTGTTCCTCAACCGCACGTGGTCGTTCAACATCATCGTTCCGCTCGTCGGACTCGGCCTGTTCATCGTCCTCGTGCTGATCTACCCCTTCATCGAGGCGTGGGTCACCGGCGACAAGCGTGAGCACCACATCGCCCAGCGCCCCCGCAACTCCGCGACCCGCACCGCCATCGGTGCGGCCGGCGTCACCTTCTACGCGGTGCTGTGGGCCGCGGCGGCCTCCGACATCATCGCCACCCACTTCTGGCTGACGATGGAGGGCGTGATCCACACGCTCCAGGCTCTGCTGATCCTGGGTCCGGTGATCGCCTACTTCGTCACCAAGCGCATCTGCATCGCGCTGCAGAAGAAGGACCGCGAGATCTCGCTGCACGGTTATGAGTCGGGCCGCATCGTCCGCCTTCCCGGCGGCGAGTACATCGAGGTGCACCAGCCGGTCGACGACTACGAGCGCTTCAAGCTGGCCTACTTCGAGACCTATGAGCCGCTCATCGTGCGTCCGAACGCCAAGGGCCGGATCCCGTGGCACGAGAACCTCCGGGCATCGATCTCGCGCTGGTTCTTCGAGGACCGCCTGACCCCGGTCACCCAGGCCGAGCTCGACGTGGCGTTGTCTCACCAGCACCACGACCTCGACCACATCGCGGCCGAAGAGGACCTCGAGATCCAGGCGGCACACGAGCGCGCCGGTGTGCCGGACGCTCCGCACAAGCCGATCGACGACGGGAAGCACGGAGAGGTTCCGGTGCGCCCCTCGAACGTGATCGTCCCCGAGCGCGAGCCCGGCACGAAGGCCCCGCGCAACCGCGAGAAGGAGTCCGACCAATAGGTCGCCGCATTTCGCAGACGGATGCCCCGGCACGATCTTGACGATCGCGCCGGGGCATTCGTCATCCCGGGCCCAGCGACACCCCCTCCCCGCGTTCGGCAGGAATCGGACGATGTCTGACCGAGCATCCGGCGCTGGGAGCTCTTGCCCGGGGCTTAGCGTGGACGCATGACAGATGCGCTCTCCTACTTCTCCGCCAAGCTCGCCCTCGAGACAGACTCGTCGGACGTCTACGCCGCGCAGAAAGCGGGCGAGCACTTCGTCCTCGTCGATGTCCGCGGTGACGAGGCGTGGACGCAGGGGCGCATCAGCGGGGCGATCCACATGCCGTACCGCGAGATCGCCGAGCGCGCTCCGCGCGAGATCGACCCGTCCTCGTCCGTCGTCGTCTACTGCTGGAGCCCGGGCTGCAACGCCGGGGCCAAGGGCGCGATCGAGTTCGCGAAGCTGGGCTACGCCGTCAAGGAGATGATCGGCGGGTACGAGTACTGGGTGCGCGAGGGACAGCCGACCGAGAACGACGAGGGCGCACTCCCCCGCGTGTTCGACTCGCAGGTCATGGTCGTACGCACCCGCGTCGCGGGCTGAGGCGCCCGCTCAGGCCGACTCCAGACCCTCCATGAACCGCTCGGCGGCGGCCCCGTAGAAGGACGTCTGCGTGGGTCCGCCGCCGATCCCGTCCGCGTCGACGACATCGCACACGACGACGGTGACGTTGTCACGGGAACCGGCTTCGAGAGCCACCGCCACGCACGCCTCGACTGCCGTCCCCGCGTGGGGGAATTCCAGGAGGAGCGCGCGGATCTCGGCGTCCGGGACGTAGTCGGTGAGCCCGTCGCTGCACAGCAGCCACCGGTCTCCGTGCTGCGCGTCGAATGCCGTGACCGCCGCCGCATCCCGCTCCGCCCCGCTGAGCGACGCGGTGATGATGTTGCGGCGAGGGTGGGACGCGGCATCCGTGATCGAGACGATTCCCCGATCGACGAGCGCCTGCACGAGGGAATCGTCTCTGCTCGCCTGCGCGAGCTCACCGTCCCGCAGGCGGTATGCCCGCGAGTCACCGGTGTGCGCGAGCAGCAGTCCGCCACCCTGGGCGATGAACAGCCCGGTGAACGTCGTGGCCATGCCGCTCAGCGATGGATCGCGCTCGACATGAGCGCGAAGGTCCCAGTTGGCGGATCGCACAGCATCCGCCAGCTGTAGGGGCTCGAGGCCGTCCAGACGACCCGCGGCCAGCCGGTGGACGAACGCGGCCGAGGCGAGATCTCCGGCGGGTCCTCCGCCGACGCCATCGGCCACGGCGACGCCCCAGGAAGCTGTGAACGCTGCGTCCTGGTTCGTCGCGCGATGCGGGCCGATGTCCGAGCAGGCGGCCGCACGCAGAAACGCACGGGGCCCCGTCACTGACGGGTCCCCGTGCGCATCACGCAGTGTGTCATGCCGGCCGGCAGCGCCGGGTCAGCGGGCGAAGTATCCGCGGTAGTACTCGTACACCCAGCCGACGATCGCGACGACGAACACGCCGATGCCGATGGGCATGAGCCACGCACCCACAGCGAGGCCGATCATGCCCAGCGCCGCCGAGAAGGCCAGCACGATGGGCCACCACGACCACGGGCTGAACTCACCGAGCTCAGGGTCGCCGTCGTCGATGTCGGAGGTGAGGACGTCCTCGGGCAGCTCGCCGCCTTGGGCGTTGTGCACGCGGCCGATGTAGAACGCGATCAGCGCGCCCATCAGAGCCGTGAACAGCAGCGCAACGCTGCCGACCCACTCGATGGCGTGGTACCAAACCAGGTCCGGGTGGGCGATGATGTTCCAGATGGTGTAGACGATCGCCACCAGCAGGAAGAAGATCGACAGCAGCCACCAGAGTCCGGTGTTCGTGCGCACCTTACTTCACCTCTCCATCGGCAAGGTCGGCAACCGGGGCTTCGGGAGCGTCCTTCGCGGGACCGACTCCGACGGGGATGCCCGCCTCGGGGTGGTTCAGGTCGAACGCGGGCCGCTCGCTGCGGATGCGCGGGATCGACGTGAAGTTGTGACGCGGGGGCGGGCAGGAGGTCGCCCACTCGAGCGATGCACCGTAGCCCCACGGGTCGTTCACGGTCACCTTCGGCGCCTTGCGCGACGTGATCCACACGTTGAAGAGGAACGGGATCATCGAGGCGCCGAGGATGATGGCGCCGATCGTCGACACCTGGTTCTGCCAGGTCCAGCCGTCCGCCTCCGAGTAGTCCGCGTAGCGACGGACCATGCCGTCGACACCCAGCCAGTGCTGGATGAGGAACGTCATGTGGAAGCCGATGAACAACATCCAGAAGTGGACATAGCCGAGCCGCTCGTTGAGCATGCGCCCCGTCCACTTCGGCCACCAGAAGTAGAAGCCGGCGAACATCGCGAACACGACCGTGCCGAACACGACGTAGTGGAAGTGCGCGACGACGAAGTACGAGTCCGACAGTGCGAAGTCGAGGGGCGGCGACGCGAGGATCACGCCGGTGAGGCCACCGAACACGAACGACACCAGGAAGCCGAGCGCGAACACCATCGGGGTCTCGAATGTGACCGAGCCTCGCCAGAGCGTGCCGATCCAGTTGAAGATCTTCACCCCGGTGGGCACCGCGATGAGCATCGTCATCAGCGCGAAGAACGGCAGCAGCACCGCGCCGGTGACGTACATGTGGTGGGCCCACACCGCGACCGACAGTGCGGCGATCGCGATCGTCGCGTAGACCAGCGTCTTGTACCCGAAGATCGGCTTGCGGCTGAAGACCGGGAAGATCTCCGACACGATGCCGAAGAACGGCAGCGCGATGATGTACACCTCGGGGTGACCGAAGAACCAGAACAGGTGCTGCCAGAGGAGCACGCCGCCGTTGGCCGGGTCGTAGATGTGAGCGCCGAGCACGCGGTCCGCCGCGGCGGCGAGGATGGCGGCGGCCAGCACCGGGAACGCCATCAGCACGAGGATGCTGGTGATCAGCGTGTTCCACGAGAAGATCGGCATGCGCCACATGGTCATGCCGGGCGCGCGCATGGTGATGATCGTCGTGATGAAGTTCACCGCGCCGAGGATCGTGCCGAAACCACTCATGCCGAGGCCGAGCATCCAGAGGTTTCCGCCTGCGCCTGGCGAGAAGCTGGCGTTCGCGAGCGGCTGATAGGCGAACCAGCCGAATGCGGCTGCACCCTGCGGCGTGAGGAAGCCGGCGACGGCGATCGTCGAGCCGAACAGGAACAGCCAGAACGCGAACGCGTTCAGACGCGGGAATGCGACGTCGGGCGCACCGATCTGCAGCGGCAGGATCGCGTTCGCGAAGCCTGCGAACAGCGGCGTCGCGAACATCAGCAGCATGATCGTGCCGTGCATCGTGAACAGCTGGTTGTACTGCTCCTTGGTCGGGATGATCTGCATCCCGGGCTCGAAGAGCTCCGCGCGGATGATCAGCGCCATCACTCCACCCAGCAGGAAGAAGATGACGGAGGAGATCAGGTACAGGTAGCCGATCGTCTTGTGGTCGGTGGAGGTGATCCACTTGACGATGATGTTGCCCTTCTGCTCGACGCGCGATGCGCTGAGCAGGGCCGCCTGCCGTGGCGGCAGGGTCGTCGGACGCCCCTGGGACGTCTCCTGGAGAGGGAGCGTCGTCGCCATCAGTGGTCCACCTCTTCCACGTTCTCATCGATGGAACCGCCCGTGCCGGGCAGGTTCTGAAGTCGGTCGTAAGCGTCGTTGATGTCGCCGGTCTGGCCCGCCTCGCGAAGCGTGTCGAGGTAATCCTCGTACTCTGCTGCGCTCACGACCTTGACGTTGAACAGCATCATCGAGTGGTACTCGCCGCAGAGCTCGGCGCACTTGCCGGCGTACTCGCCCTCGCGGGTCGGCGTGAAGGACCAGTAGTTGTCCTTGCCGATGTACATGTCCTTCTTGTACAGGAAGTCGATGATCCAGAACGAGTGGATGACGTCGCGCGACTGCAGCTTGATCTTGACCGACTCGTTGACCGGGAGGACCAGCGTGGGGAGCTCGCTGATGACATCGCCGCGCTCGTCGGTCTGCGCCTGGACGCCCATGGTCCAGACGGTCTCGTCGTCGCTCGCACCGTCGTACTGGAAGTCCCACGACCACTGCTTGCCGATCGCCGTGATCGACACGTCAGGCTCGTCGTATTGCGTCTCGAGGATCGCCTGGTCGCGCGCGGTGAAGGCGAAGAAGCCGACGACCAGGATGAGCGGGACGATCGTGTAGAAGATCTCGATCGGCATGTTGTAGCGCAGCTGGACGGGAAGACCCATCTGGCCCTTGCGACGCCGGTAGGCGATCGCCGCCCATCCCATCAGGCCCCACGTGATGACACCGACGACGAGCAGCACGATCCACGAATTGACCCAGAGACCCGCGACCATGTCGACGTGGTTGGTGGCCGGCTGACCGTCTTCGGTGAACCCGGGGAGGAAGCCGTGCAGCTCGGTCGGGGTGCATCCGGCGAGGACTGCAGCCGCTGCGATCCCGAGTGGGAGAACGGCCCAGCGGATACGGCGTTTCGAAGGCACGGTGCACCTTTCCGATCACGAACAGGACTCTCGCCAGTCTAGGGCAACCGCCCAGGCGATTCAGGCCATCCGCTCAGGTTGGATCGTGTCGCAGGAACGGAAAAAGGCGGGCCCGGGCGCCAATCGCAGCGCACCGGACCCGCCGGAAAAGTATCCGATCGTTGGCGATCAGTGGAAGCTGTCGCCGCACGCGCACGACCCGGCCGCGTTGGGGTTGTCGATCGTGAAGCCCTGCTCCGAGATGGTGTCCTTGAAGTCGATCGTGGCGCCGTCGAGGTAGGGCACACTCATGTCGTCGACGATCACCTCGACGCCGTCGAAGTCGACCGTCTTGTCGCCGTCGAGGTAGCGCTCGTCGAAGTAGAGCTGGTAGATCAGCCCGCTGCACCCGCCGGGCTGCACGGCCACGCGAAGACGCAGGTCGTCGCGGCCCTCCTGTTCCAGCAGGTTCTTGACCTTGCCGGCGGCGGCATCGGTCAGCAGCACACCATGCTCGCGGGCGGTCTGCTCGGTCGTCAGTGCGGTGTCGGTCATGGCACTCCTCCGGAAGGGCCGCCCCGGATCGATCATCCACTCGGGCGGCGGGATGCGTCGATTCTACGCGCGCCCGCTGGTAGAAGGCTCCGGGACCGGCTCATTCGCGCCGGTGCCGCTGCGTCATGCCTGCGACGTGCGCCCGTCGAGCTTCTCGAGGAGCAGCGCCTCGGAGAGCACCGCGTTCCGGAACGTCTCGAGGTGCAGCGACTCGTTCGGGCTGTGAGCCTTCGCGTGCGGGTCCTCTACACCGGTCACCAGGATCTGCGCACCCGGAAACTCGCGCACGAGGTCGGCGATGAACGGGATCGACCCGCCGACGCCGATATCCACGGACTCGACGCCGTAGCCCTCGTGCAGCGCCTCGCGGGCAGCCTCGACGGCCCAGCCCGACGTGTCGACCAGGAAGGCGTCGCCGTAGTCCTGGTCGGTGAAGGTGAGCTGCGCCCCGAACGGCGCGTGGTCGCGCAGGTGCGACTCGATCGCGGCGTATGCCTCGCGCGCGGGCTGGCCGGGCGCGATCCGGGCGCTGATCACGACCGAGATCTCGGGGCTCAGAGTGTTGGAGGCGTTCACGACGCTCGGGGCGTCGATGCCCGTCACCGTGATCGACGGCTTGTTCCAGATGCGGCTCAGGATCGTGCCGCGACCGACGGGCGAGACGCCGGCAGGCAGCCCGGCCTCGTCGCGCAGGGTCTCCTCGGTGTACTCGGGGGTCGCAGCTTCCCGTTCCGTCAGTCCCGCCACCGCGACCGAGCCGTCCTCGTCCCACAGCGTCGCGAGCATCTTCACGGTCGCCATCATGGCGTCGGGGACGGCTCCTCCGAACATGCCGGAGTGCGAGGCGTGCTCGAGCGTGCGCACACGGAGGGTGAAGCGGGTGTTGCCGCGCAGCGACACCGTGAGCGCGGGGGTCTTGGCGTCCCAGTTGCCCGAGTCGGCGACGACGATCACGTCGGCGCGCAGCGCGTCGGCGTTGTCGGAGAGGAACTGCGCGAACGACCGCGAGCCCGCCTCCTCCTCACCCTCGAAGAACAGCGCGACACCGAGATCGAAGTCTTCGCCGACGCCCTCCTTGAGCGCGCGCAGCGCGGCCAGGTGGGCCATGATGCCGGCTTTGTCGTCGGCCGCGCCCCGACCGTACAGCCGCCCCCCCCGCACGGTCGGCTCGAACGGCGACGACGCCCAGAGCGACTCGTCGCCGACCGGCTGCACGTCGTGGTGTGCGTAGAGCAGGATCGTCGGGCGACCGTTGCGCGCGGCGCGGGTCGCGAGCACCGCGGGGCTGCCCGGCTCCCCCGTCTCCGGGATCACCGCCGTCTTGATCTGAACCGTCTCGAACAGACCGGTCCCGCGCACGAGCTCGACGACGGCATCGGCGCTGCGCTGCACCTCGGCGGGGTCGAACCCGGGGAACGCGACGGACGGGATGCGCACGAGATTGCCGAGATCGGCGAGGGTGGAGGGGATGCCGGAAGCCGCGGCTTCGCGCACAGCATCCTGTCGGGTGAGCTCAGAGGTCATGCGGGTAATCTTAAGTGCACCCCTTCTCCGTACCCGAGGATCCTTCGTGGCCAAGACACCTGCAGCTCCTTCGTCCAACGACGCACCGTCGGATGGCACCACGCTGAACGGCGTCCCCGTCAGCGGTCCCTCGAGCAAGGGACGCCCCACTCCCTCGCGCGCCGAGCAGGAGGCCGCGCGCAAGCGACCCCTCGTGCCCGACACGAAGGAGGCGCGTGCCCGTGCGAAGGCCGATCTGGCGACGCAGCGCGAGAAGGCCCGCATCGGCATGGCCAACGGCGACCAGCGCTATCTCCCTGCCCGCGACCAGGGTCCGCAGCGCAAGTTCGTTCGCGACTGGGTCGACGCCGGCTGGCACCTCGGCGAGGCCGTCATGCCCGCGATGGTGCTCGTGATCCTCGCGACCTTCCTGCCTATCCCCGAGCTGCAGTACTACGCGTTCGTCGGTCTGTGGATCTTCATCTTCTTCGTCATCGGCGACATGGTGATCACGTCGATCACCGTCAAGCGCGCTGTGCGAAAGAAGTTCGGCGAGGGCAAGGTGGAGAAGGGCCTCGGCTGGTACGCGGCCATGCGCACCGTGCAGATGCGGTTCCTCCGCCTTCCGAAGCCGCAGGTCAAGCGCGGCCAGAAGCCGGCCTGATCCGGCGCGACGCCGTCGGCCCTCAGCCTCGCTTCGCGAGGCCCCGGTTGATCTGCCGCGCCCACAGCGGGCCGCGGTAGAGGAAGGCCGTGTAGCCCTGCACGAGGGTGGCGCCGGCATCCAATCGCTCCTGCACGTCGGCGGCGGTCTCGACGCCGCCGACCGAGATCACTGCGAACTCGGCGGGCACCGCCTGGCGCAGCAGCCGCAGCACGTCGAGCGCCCGCGCCTTCAGCGGCCCTCCCGACAGTCCGCCGTCACCGGCGGCGGCCACCGTCGCCGGGTCGGTGACGAGGCCCTCGCGTGAGATCGTGGTGTTGGTCGCGATGATCCCGGACAGTCCGGCGTCGACCGCGAGTTGGGCGATCGCCACGATCTCGTCGTCGGGGAGGTCCGGCGCGATCTTCACCAGCAGCGGCGTGGCGCCCGCGGCATCGCGCACGGCATCGAGCAGCGGACGGAGAGTCTCGACCGCCTGCAGGCCGCGCAGTCCCGGCGTGTTCGGCGACGACACGTTCACCACGAGGTAGTCGGCGAGCGGCGCCAGCAGCGTCGCGCTGCGGACGTAGTCGGCGGTCGCATCCGCGACGTCGACGACCCGGCTCTTGCCGATGTTGACGCCCAGCACGGTGCGACGCGAGCGCTTGCGCAGCGTGCGCAGACGTGCAGCCGCCGCCTCGGCGCCGTGATTGTTGAAGCCCATGCGGTTCACGACGGCGCGATCCGGGATCAGCCGGAACAGCCGCGGCCTCGGGTTGCCGTCCTGCGGGATCGCCGTGACGGTGCCGACCTCGACGTGACCGAAGCCGAGGGCGTGCAGTCCCGACGCCCCCTTCACGTCCTTGTCGAACCCGGCGGCCACGCCGAACGGCGAGTCGAAGGACAGCCCCAGTGCGGTGGTCGCCAGCGCCGATGCGGGCCGGGTGATCGCACGAGTGGCCCACGAGAACGGCGGGATCCCCAGCATCCGTATCACGACCATCGCCGAATGGTGGGCGGACTCGGGGTCCATACGCGACAGGACAGTGCGGAAGAGGAGGGGATACATCCCTTCTAGGCTATCCGGTCACTCCGAGGCGGCCGCCGCGCTTTCATCGCGAGCGGGCGCGCGGCCGTGGTCGGCTCGCAGCTGGTCGATCGCGGCCTCGAAGTCCTCGAGGGAGTCGAACGCCTGGTAGACGCTCGCGAAGCGCAGGTAGGCGACCTCGTCGAGGTCGCGGAGGGGCCCGAGGATCGCGAGGCCGATCTCGTTCGCGTCGAGCTGCGAGGCACCGGTCTGACGGATGCTCTCCTCGACCGTCTGGGCGAGCACCGCAAGGTCGCCTTCGGTCACCGGCCGCCCCTGGCACGCCTTGCGCACGCCTGAGATGACCTTCTCGCGGCTGAACGGCTCGATCACGCCGGAGCGCTTGATGACGTTGAGGCTCGCCGTCTCGATCGTCGTGAAACGGCCGCCGCACTGCGGACACTGACGACGGCGACGAATGCTGAGACCGTCGTCGCTGGTGCGCGAGTCGATGACGCGCGAATCGGCGTGACGGCAGAACGGGCAGTGCATGGCAGAGACAGCCTACGCCGGGAATCCGGGCTCAGTCCTGGAAGCGGGCTGTGATGGCCTCGCCGTGGGCGGGGAGCGCTTCCGCTTCGGCCAGCGTCACGATGGCGTCGTGGACAGCGGCGAGGGCGTCGCGGTCGTACTCGATGATCTGCTGCGGACGCAGGAACGTCGCAGCCGAGAGGCCGGACGAATAGCGTGCCTGTCCCCCGGTCGGCAGGACGTGGTTGCTGCCGGCGAGGTAGTCGCCGAGGCTCACCGGGGAGTCGGCGCCGACGAAAACTGCGCCTGCGTGCACGAAGTCCTCGGGGCGCGGGTCGGCGAGGTGCAGCTCGAGGTGCTCGGGTGCATACGCGTTGCTGAACGCGGTCGCCACGGCGATGTCGTCGACGAGCACGATCGCCGACTGCGGTCCCGCGAGCGCGGCGGCGACGCGCTCGGCGTGCCGGGTTGCGGCCGCGCGGGGCGCGACGGCCTGGAGGACTCCGGCGGCGAGCCGCTCCGACGTCGTCACGAGGACGGCCGAGGCCTGCTCGTCGTGCTCGGCCTGGCTGATGAGGTCGACGGCGACCAGGCGTGCGTCGGCGCTGTCGTCGGCCACCACGAGGATCTCGGTCGCGCCGGCTTCGGCATCCGTCCCGACGAGACCCGCCACGGCACGCTTGGCGGCGGCCACGAAGTTGTTGCCGGGGCCGGTGACCACGTCGACCGGCTCGAGGCCGAGCGACGCGACACCGTGGGCGAGTGCGCCGATCGCGCCCGCCCCGCCCATCGCGTACACCTCGGTGACCCCGAGAAGCTTCGCGGCGCCGAGGATCACCGGGTGCACTCGGCCCCCGAACTCGCGCTGCGGCGGAGAGGCCAGCGCGATCTCGGACACTCCCGCGACCTGCGCCGGCACGACGTTCATGACGACGCTCGACGGGTACACGGCCTTGCCGCCGGGGACGTAGAGGCCGACGCGGCGCACCGGTTGCCACCGCTGCGTCACCCTGGCGCCGGGACCGAGCTCGGTCACCGTCGGCGGGGGCACCTGAGCGGCGGATGCCTCGCGCACGCGCTCGATCGCCTGCTCGAGTGCGGCGCGCACGGCGGGGTCGAGCGCCTCGAGCGCCTCGTCGAGGTGCGCGGCGGGGACGCGGATGTCGTGTCCCGCCACGCCGTCGAACCTGTCGGCCTGCTCGCGGAGAGCGACCTCGCCGCGCGCGGCGACGTCCTCCACGATGTGCGCGGCGGTGGCGAAGGCCTCTTCGCGCGCCGCCTCGGCACGGGGAACGGTCGCGAGGAGTTCCGCGGGCGAGAGCGTGCGCCCGCGCAGGTCGATCGTCCGGAGCATCCGTCTAAGGTACCGCGCGCGGTGCCGGGGTCAGCCGCGCGTGACGCCCGAGACGTCGTGCAGGTAGCCGATGCGGCCGTCCTCGTGGCGCACCACGAAGACGTCGCCGCGGTCCTCGATCACGAGCGCCCACGCGCTCGGGCCGATGCGGAACACCGGGATGCCGATCTCGTCGACGATGTCGCGCTCCTCGGGCACGAGCGCCCAGAAGGCCTGGTGCTGCGGCGCGGTGGCGGCCGCGGGCTCGACGGTCGACGTCGGGTTCTCGACGTGCTCGAACGACTCGCGGGCCTGCGTCGGCTCGTTCGGTGCCGGCGTGGCCGGCTCCTCGGCCGGGGCGACCTGCTCGTCGATCGGGATCACGGTGGTGGCGGAGCCGTCGTTCGCTGACGCGTCCGGCGTCGCTGCGACTCCGGGGCCGTCCGTCGCGGCGCCTGCTGGCGCGTAAGGCTCGTACTCGGGTTCCGCCTCGGGCTCCGGCTCGGGTCGGACGTACGCCGGGCGAGGTGACACACGCCGCACCGGGCGGGCGCTGCGGTGGGCCGGAACCTCCGGGCGATCACGGAAGTCCTGCGCGAACGGCGCGATGAACGGCGCGGCGACCGTGAGCACGACGCCGGCGAGCATGAGGAAGAACTCCACCCAGACGACCCACGAGGCGAGGAAGCCCTGTCCGACGGAGAGCCGCACGAACGAGGTCCACAGGATCGACAACCACAGCACGGTGGCGACCGAGAACGCGACCGAGGCGAACTGGTCGATGCCGAGCGATCCGACACGCCGGATGCCCTGCGGCGACAGGCGGCGCAGCACGATCAGGAACACCGCGATGGTGGGCACACCGATCGTCAGCACCCAGTCGATGCCGCTGGTCCAGACCGACGGCGCCGACTCGAACGGGCCGTAGATCGGGAAGAACGACACCACGAACGCGACGATCCACGTGCCGACGAGGGCGACCTCGCGGATGGAGAACGGTCCGACGCCGTACTGCGGCGGCTCTTCGGTCGCGACCGCCTCGTCGATGTTCTCGCCCTGCTTCTCGTCCGTCACGATATTTCCTTCCGGCGAGCTCCCGAGGCTCGCGTCGACCCGATATTACCCACGGCGTATGAGACGCCGATGAGACGGCGCGACGCGCGGCGACACGCGCCGGCGCCCGCGCGCGACTGCTTCACCCGAGGCATTGCGGCCCGAGAAGACCCTTGAGCTCGCCGTACAGATCCGGGGTGATCCGGACGGTATGCGGGACCTCGAAAACCTTGGCCACCGTGCCGCTGTGGAGCTTGAGCGACACCTCTGTGTCGCCGGCGTGTCGGTTCAGAGTCTGCAGGAGCTCGCCGACGAGCGCCTCGCTCGCGCGGCGCTCCGGAATGATCAGCACCAGTGCGCTGGACTCGTCCATGCTTCCCAGATCGGGCGCGAATGCCGACTGTGCATGGAGATTCATGCCATCGTCGCGCCGCGATACGCGGCCGCGCACCACGAGGATGGAGTCCGCCTGCAGCATGTGCTGGAACTCGGTGTAGGTCTTGCCCATGAACATGACCGTGATCTCGCCGTCGAAGTCCTCGACGGTGATCATCCCGTAGGGATTGCCGCTCTGCTTGGCCACGCGGTGCTGCACGCTCGTGACCAGGCCGGCGATGGTCACCTGGTCGCCGTCCCCGACGTCCTCCGAGGCGAGCAGATCGTGGATGCTGGTCGACGCGTGCTTCGCGAGCGGGATCTCGAGCCCCGCCAGGGGGTGGTCGGACACGTAGAGACCGAGCATCTCCCGCTCGAACGCGAGCTTGTCCTTCTTGGTCCACTCTGGCCGCTCGGGCACCTTGGCCGCCTGCTGAGGCTCGTCGTCTCCCCAGAGCGAGTCGAAGTCGAAGCCGACCTCGCCGTTGGCCTCGCGGCGCTTGTCGAGCACTGCGGCCTCGGTCGCGTCCTCATGGATCTCCATGAGTGCGCGGCGCGTCGAGCCCATCGTGTCGAACGCGCCGGCCTTGATGAGCGACTCGACCGTCCGCTTGTTCGCGACGTGTACCGGCACCTTCGACAGGAAGTCGTGGAAGCTCGTGTACGTCGCACCAGCCCGCGCGGCGACGATGCCGTCGACGACGTTGCCGCCGACGTTGCGCACCGCCCCGAGGCCGAAGCGGATGTCTTCACCGACGGCCGCGAAGTAGCGGATCGACTGCCCGACGTCCGGCGGGAGCACCTTGATGCCCATACGGCGGCACTCGTTGAGGTACACCGCCATCTTGTCTTTCGAGTCGCCGACGCTGGTGAGGAGCGCTGCCATGTACTCGGCCGGATAGTGGGCCTTGAGGTAAGCCGTCCAGTAGGACACGAGCCCGTAGGCGGCGGAGTGCGCCTTGTTGAAGGCGTAGTCCGAGAAGGGAAGCAGGATGTCCCACAGCGCCTGGATCGCGGCCTCACCGAACCCGCGCTCCTTCATGCCGCCGGAGAAGCCCTCGTACTGCTTGTCGAGTTCGGACTTCTTCTTCTTGCCCATCGCGCGGCGTAGGATGTCTGCTTGGCCGAGCGAGAAGCCCGCGACCTTCTGGGCGATGGCCATGACCTGCTCCTGATAGATGATCAGGCCGTAGGTCGTGTCGAGGATGTCCTTCAGGGGCTCTTCGAGTTCCGGGTGGATCGGCGTGATGTCCTGCAGCCCGTTCTTGCGCAGCGCGTAGTTCGTGTGCGAGTTCGCACCCATCGGGCCCGGGCGGTACAGGGCGATCACGGCCGAGATGTCTTCGAAGTTGTCGGGCTTCATGAGCCTGAGCAGGGATCGCATCGGCCCGCCGTCGAGCTGGAAGACACCCAGCGTGTCGCCGCGGGTGAGCAGGTCGTAGGCGGGGCGGTCGTCGAGCGTCAGGTGCTCGAGATCGAGCTCCTCCCCGCGGTTGAGGCGGATGTTGTCGAGCGCGTCCGAGATGATCGTGAGATTGCGCAGCCCCAGGAAGTCCATCTTGATGAGGCCGAGGGTCTCGCACGACGGGTAGTCGAACTGCGTGACGATCTGGCCGTCCTGCTCGCGCCTCATGATCGGGATGATGTCGAGCAGCGGCTCCGACGACATGATCACGCCCGCCGCGTGCACGCCCCACTGCCGCTTCAGTCCCTCGAGCCCGAGCGCACGGTCGAACACCGTCTTCGCCTCGGGATCGGTCTCGATCAGCGTGCGGAACTCGACAGCCTCCTTGTACCGCGGATGCTGCGGGTCGAACATTCCGTCGAGCGGCATGTCCTTGCCCATGACGGGCGGCGGCATCGCCTTGGTCAGGCGCTCCCCCATGCTGAACGGGAACCCGAGGACGCGTCCCGCGTCTTTCAGAGCCTGCTTCGACTTGATGGTGCCGTACGTGACGATCTGAGCGACCCTCTCGGAGCCGTACTTCTCGGTGACGTAGTCGATCACCTCGCCGCGGCGGCGGTCGTCGAAGTCGACATCGAAGTCGGGCATCGAGACGCGGTCCGGGTTGAGGAAGCGTTCGAAGATGAGGCCGTGCTCGAGCGGGTCGAGGTCGGTGATCTTCATCGCGTAGGCGACCATCGAGCCCGCACCCGAGCCTCGGCCGGGACCGACGCGGATGCCGTGGTCCTTCGCCCAGTTGATGAAGTCGGCGACGACGAGGAAGTACCCCGGGAAGCCCATCTGCAGGATGATGCCGGTCTCGTACTCCGCCTGCTTGCGCACCTTGTCGGGGATGCCGCCCGGGTACCGGTAGTGGAGGCCGCGCTCGACCTCCTTGATGAGCCAGCTGTCTTCGGTCTCGCCGTCGGGCACCGGGAAGCGCGGCATGTAGTTCGCGGCGGTGTTGAACTCGACCTTGCAGCGTTCCGCGATGAGCAGCGTGTTGTCGCACGCCTCGGGGTGGTCGCGGAACAGCTGGCGCATCTCCTGCGCGGTCTTGATGTAGTAGCCGTCACCGTCGAACTTGAACCGGTTCGGGTCGTCGAGGGTGGACCCCGACTGCACGCACAGCAGCGCCGCGTGCGCATCGGCCTCGTGCTGGTGCGTGTAGTGGGAGTCGTTGGTGGCCACCAGAGGGATGCTGAGATCCTTGGCGAGCCGCAGCAGGTCGGACATGATCCGCCGCTCGATCGAGAGGCCGTGATCCATGATCTCGGCGAAGTAGTTCTCCTTGCCGTAGATGTCCTGGAATTCCGCGGCCGCCGCGCGGGCCGCGTCGTACTGACCCAGGCGGAGGCGCGTCTGCACTTCGCCGGACGGGCAGCCGGTCGTCGCGATGAGCCCCTTGCCATACGTCTGCAGGAGCTCGCGGTCCATGCGCGGCTTGAAGTAGTAGCCCTCCATGCTCGACAGCGAGCTCAACCGGAACAGGTTGTGCATGCCCTCGGTGGTCTCGCTCCACAGCGTGGTGTGCGTGTACGCACCGGAGCCGGAGACGTCGTCACTCTTCTGCTCGGGCGTGCCCCACGCCACACGAGATTTGTCGCTGCGGTGGGTGCCGGGAGTGACGTACGCCTCGAGACCGATGATCGGGTTGATGCCCGCGGCCTGCGCCGCACGGTAGAACTCGAACGCCGCGAACGTGTTGCCGTGGTCGGTGACGGCGATGGCCGGCATGCCGTACTCGGCCGCAGCCTGCGTCATCGCGCCGATCTTGGCCGCTCCGTCGAGCATCGAATACTCGCTGTGCACGTGCAGATGGACGAAGGAATCGGATGCCACGCGTCGAGTCTAGGTTCGGCCGCCGACACCTGCGGCGGCATCCGTCGTGAGTCGCGCACTCCCGCCGCGAGGTCCCTTCACCCTCGACTCGAGGATGAAGGCCCGAATCTCAGAAGACTTCGTCGAGGGGTGGCCGAGCGTGTCTGACGGCAGGTCGGCGAGGTGCGACCCCAGCTGCTCCGCGAGACCGCATCGACGAAGTCGAGGTAGAGGGTGTTGGCGCGGGAGAAGCGGCGGCGCAGGAGTTCGTTCAGGCGTCCACGCTAGAGGTCGAGCCGCATGAGCACGCGGGGAAACCCCGACAGCACCGACTCGGTGTCGGCGGCCTTCACGAATCCCGCCTGCTCGAAGAGGCGGCGCGTGCCGACGTAGGCCATCGTCAGGTCGACCTTCTCGCCGCCGTTGTCGACGGGATAGCCCTCGAGCACCGGGGCGCCCTGATCGCGCGCGAAGTCGACGGCGCCCTCGATGAGCGCGTGCATGACGCCCTTCTTGCGATGACCGGGGCGCACGCGGAAGCACCACACCGACCAGGCGTCCTGTTCGTCGACGTGCGGGATCTTGCGGAACGTGGCGAAGTGCGTCTGCGCCCGCGGCGCGACGGCCGCCCACCCGACGACCTCCTCATCGTCGTACGCGAGAACGCCGATCGGTCCCTCCTCGTCGATGAGTCGCCGCACCCGTTCGCCGCGCTCGGGGCCCTTGAGCGCGAGGTTCTCCTTCGACGGGATGCGGTAGCTGAGGCAGAAGCACACGTTGGAATCCGGATTCTTCGGACCGACCATCGTCGCGACATCTTCATAGACCGTCGCCGGCCTCACCTCGATCGACATGCCAACACTCTGCCCGCAGCATCCGACATCGTCCAGGCGGTGGCGATCGCACCCCACCACGCCGCATAGGGTGTGAGCATGCCCACCCCGGATTTCGTCCTCGAGCTGCGCGAGAAGATCGGCACCCACCCCCTGCCGCTGGTCGGTGTGACGGCGGTGGTCGTCCGCGACGCCCGTGTGCTGCTCGGCCGGCGCAGTGACAACGGACACCTCACACCGGTCACCGGCATCGTGGACCCCGGCGAGGAGCCCGCCGATGCCGCCGTGCGGGAGACCCTCGAAGAGGCCGGCGTGGTCTGCCGCGTCGAGCGGCTCGCGTGGGTGCATCAGATTCCGCGGATCACGTACGACAACGGCGACCAGAGCGACTATCTCGACCTTGCGTTCCGCTGCGCGTGGGTGTCGGGCGAGCCCTACCCCGCCGACGGCGAGATGACCGAGGTCGGCTGGTACGAGCTCGCTGCCCTGCCGGCCGAGGTCAGCGCGGAGATGCGCCGTCGGATCGAGGTGGCGCTGCAGAACGAGGTCCCCGCACGCTTCGAGGGCGGCCGCTGAACTCGCCTCGGGCCGGCTCCCGCCGGCTCAGTCGCCCCGCAGCACGCCGAGTGCGTGGGCGAGGTCGGCCGGATAGTCCGACGTGAACGTCACCCAGTCCCCCGTCGAGGGGTGCGCGAACGAGAGCTCGTGCGCGTGCAGCCACTGACGGGTCAGGCCCAGCTGCGCAGACATCGTCGGATCGGCGCCGTACAGCGGATCGCCGACGCACGGATGCCGGTGCGCAGCCATGTGCACGCGGATCTGGTGGGTGCGGCCGGTCTCGAGGTGGATCTCGAGCAGCGACGCGCCAGGGAACGCCTCGAGCGTCTCGTAGTGGGTGACCGAGTCCTTGCCTTCCGGGGTCACCGCGAACTTCCACGAATGGGACGGATGCCGCCCGATCGGTGCGTCGATCGTGCCCGCGAGCGGGTCGGGGTGACCCTGCACGACGGCATGGTAGATCTTCTCGACCTCGCGCTCCTTGAATGCGCGCTTGAGCGCGACGTACGCGCTCTCGGTCTTCGCGACGACCATGAGCCCGCTCGTGCCGACGTCCAGTCGGTGCACCACGCCCTGGCGCTCGGCGGCGCCGGTCGTCGCTATGCGGTAGCCACCGGCGGCGAGAGCGCCGAGGACGGTCGGTCCCTCCCATCCGAGGGAGGGGTGCGCGGCGACACCGGAGGGCTTGTCGACCACCACGATGTCGTCGTCGTCGTAGACGATGCCGAGGTCGGGCACCTCCACGGGCACGACACGTGGCTCCTCCTTGGGCGCCCACGACACGTCCAGCCACGCGCCGCCCCGCAGCTTGTCGGACTTCGCGAGCGTGCGCCCGTCCATCGTCACACCACCGGCCTCGGCGACCTCGGCCGCGAACGTGCGGGAGAAGCCGAGCATCTTGGCGAGTGCCGCGTCTACGCGGGCGCCGTCGAGGCCGTCGGGGACGGGAAGGCTGCGCGACTCCACGTCAGAGCTGGGCGCCCGACTCGGGCCGCTTCGGATCGTGGCCCGCCTCATGCTCGGCCTCGAACTCCTCGGCCTCGCGCTCGGCCTCTTCCTCGACCTTGCGCTGCTCCGCCTCGCTGAGCGGCGGCAGGCCGCGCTCGGCGGCCGGGATGCCGGCATCGGGGTCGGCCACGGGGAACTCGTCACCGAAGCCCTCCACGGTGCCGCCCGAGGCGAACTGGTCGCCTTCGGCGCCGAGCAGCGTCTCGTCGCTCTCGTTCTCGTTCTTGTCCTTGCGGCCGTGGTCGCGCGTACCGTCCATGTGAACCCCCACGAGTACCAAGAGTGCGATCGCGATCATGTCGCACACGATGAAGATGTCGGCGACGTTGTAGATCGCCGGGGACATGCCGGGGAAGAACCACATCCACGGCGTGTTGATGAAGTCGACGACGTGCCCGACGGCGAAGCCGGGGTCGCGGAGCAGTCGGTCGGTGAGGTTGCCCAGGACGCCGCCGAGGAGGAGTCCGAGGGCGACCGCCCAGAGGCGCGAGCGCACGCGCGTCGCCGCGAGCCACGCGATGACGACGGCGACGGCGGCCAGCGCGATCGTGAAGATCCACGTCACCTCCTCGCCGAGCGAGAAGGCGGCGCCGGGATTGCGAGTCAGGTAGAAGCTCAGGAAGTCTCCGAGGACCTCGACCGGCTCCTGGTACGGCAGATTCTCGAGTGCGAGATACTTCGCCAACTGGTCGGCGGCCAGCACCAGCACCGCGAGAACCGCGATGATGGTGCCGGCCGCCGCCTGACGAAGGGGAGGTCGGCGCGACAAGGCCTAGAGGCCCAGCGCGGAGACCGGCTGTGCGCCGGACGCCGTCGCCGTGGTCTCGAGGTCGCGCAGCTTGCCCTCGATGTAGCTGCGCAGCTGCGCGCGGTAGTCCCGCTCGAAGTTGCGGAGCTCCGAGATGCGGCCCTCGAGCGACGTGCGCTCGCGCTCGAGTTTGGAGAGCTCCTCGCGACCGCGGGTCTCGGCCTCGGACACGATCGACGCGGCCTGCGACTTGGCGTCGGAGATGAGCTGGTCGCGCTGCGCGATGCCTTCGGCGACGTGCTCGTCGTGCAGGCGCTGGGCCAGCTCGATGATGCCGGCGCTCGCGGCGGGACCGGCTGCGCCGGCGGGAGCGGCCTCGACGACGGGCGCGGGGGTGGGCGCAGCTGCAGGTGCGGCAGCACCCGACTCGTACGCCGCCAGCTTGGCCTTCAGCTCCTCGTTCTCGGTGAGAGCCTTACGCCACTCCACGACGATCTCGTCGAGGAAGTCGTCGACCTCATCGGGGTCGAAACCCTCCTTGAAGCGGACGTGCTGGAACTGCTTGGTGACGACGTCATCGGGGGACAATGCCATGGTGATTCCTCTTTCGAGCGTCTGGTCGCTGGCCGATGTCGGGGCGGCCGCCGACTGGCGGCCGTTCGTATCAGCAAAGCATAGTCATCGGTTCTGAGAGTGTCGAAGCCGGCGACCGGGTCGGAATGAGTTGTTCAGCCCGCGATGGTGCGGGTGATGCTGAGCAGGATGAAGCACAGCAGCATCGTCAGCGCGAACCCGAAGTCGATCGCGATGGCACCCACCCGCAGCGGCGGGATGAAGCGGCGGAACAGCCGGATCGGCGGGTCGGTGACGGTGTAGATGATCTCCGCGGCGACGAGACCCGCGCCCCGCGGCCGCCACTCGCGGTTGAAGAACGGGATCCAGTCCAGGACCAGTCGCGAGAGCAACACGAAGACATAGAGGAGCAGCGCGAGATTGAGGATCGCTGCGATGATTTGGACGACTGCCACGTAGCCAGATTACGGCTGCGCGAACGGAACCGACTCCGGATCGGCCTGCGCGACCGCTCCGTCGCCCGACACGGCGACGTTCTCGGGCGAGAGCAGGAACACCTTGCTGGTGACCCGCTCGATGCGTCCGTACAGGCCGAGCGACAAGCCGCTCGCGAAGTCGATGAGGCGCCGCGCGTCGGCGTCGCTCATCTGCGAGAGGTTGATGATGACGGGGATGCCGTCACGGAAGTTCTCGGCGATGACCTGGGCATCGCGGTACTGCTTGGGGTGCACCGTGAGAATCTCGTTGATCGCCGCGGGCGCCGGCTGACGCACCACCGCGGGGCGATGGATCGGGGTCACCGGCGCCGCCGGCTTGTCGACCACCTTCTCGGAGGTGCGAGCACGCGGCTGAGGGGCCGGCTCTTCGTAGACCTCTTCCTCGTCGGCGAGTCCGAGGTACACCATGGTCTTCTTGAGCGGGTTCGACATCTGATCCTCCGTAGTGCTCATCTGTTCCGAGGCTAACCGCGTTCTGGCCTGGGTCCGGTGATTGCCGAACCGATGCGTAGGTGTGTCGCGCCGGCCGCGATGGCCTCGGCGAAGTCGGCAGTCATGCCGGCGGAGATCCACTCGGCGTCGGGGACGACCGAGCGCACGATGCCCGAGAGACCGTTCAGGCGCTCGAAGGCGGACGCGGGTGGCTCGTCCAGCGGTGCGACCGCCATCACCCCTCGCACGCGCAGCGAGGGCAGCGCCGCGGCATGCGAGGCGAGGGGCTCGAGGTCACCAGGGGCGACTCCCCCACGACCCGGGTCGTCGGTGAGGTTCACCTGCAGCAGCACGTCCAGGGCGGCGTCGCCCGGCTCGGCGGCGGCGTCGAGCGCGTCGGCAAGGCGGACGCGGTCGAGCGAGTGGACGACGGATGCCGCGGCCCGGATCGCACGCGCCTTGTTGGTCTGCGCCTGCCCGATGAAGTGCCAGCGCAGGCCGTCGAGGTCTCTGACTTCGACGGCCTTGCGACTGAACTCCTGCTGCCGGTTCTCCCCCACGTCGCGCACACCGAGCCCGTACAGCTCCTCCACGAGCGCCGCGGGGTGGAACTTCGTCACGACGATGCGGGTGAGCCCGGACGGGTCGCGATGCGCTGCACGCGCAGCATCCGCTATCCGTTCATCGATCGCCGCGAGACGCTCGGCGAGACCGCCCACTTACTTGAGGAAATCGGGGATGTCGAGGTCGTCGTCGCCGAAGGCCGTGTCGTACGACGACTCGGTCACCGCGCCGACCGCCACCGGAACGGCGGCCGGCGTCTCGACGGCGTCGCGGTCCTTCGCAGCCTCGTCGGCGGGCGTCACCGGCAGCGCGGGAGTCGAGACGACGCGGGCGGCCGTGATCGGCTCGATGCGGGCCTGCGGCTCGCCGCCGTCGAAGCCTGCGGCGATGACGGTGACGCGCACCTCGTCGCCGAGCGTGTCGTCGATGACGGTACCGAAGATGATGTTCGCCTCGGGGTGCGCGGCCTCCTTGACGAGCTGCGCCGCGTCGTTGATCTCGAAGATGCCGAGGTTCGATCCGCCCTGGATCGACAGCAGCACGCCGTGCGCGCCCTCGATCGAGGCCTCGAGCAGAGGCGATTCGACAGCGAGCTCCGCGGCCTTGATGGCGCGATCCGCCCCCCGCGCCGAGCCGATGCCCATGAGGGCCGACCCCGCTCCCTGCATGACCGACTTGACGTCGGCGAAGTCGAGGTTGATGAGACCGGGCGTCGTGATGAGGTCCGTGATGCCCTGCACACCGGCGAGGAGAACCTGGTCGGCCGTGGCGAACGCCTCGATCATCGAGATGCCCCGGTCGCTGATCTCGAGCAGGCGGTCGTTCGGCACCACGATGAGGGTGTCGACCTCTTCCTTCAGGCGAGCGACTCCCGTCTCGGCCTGCTGCTGCCGGCGACGACCCTCGAAGGAGAAGGGCTTCGTCACGACACCGATCGTGAGTGCTCCTATCGACTTCGCGATCTTCGCGACCACCGGGGCACCGCCGGTACCGGTGCCGCCACCCTCGCCGGCGGTGACGAAGACCATGTCGGCGCCGCGCAGCGCCTCCTCGATCTCCTCCGCGTGGTCCTCGGCGGCACGGCGACCCACCTCGGGGTCGGCACCCGCGCCGAGCCCGCGTGTGAGCTCGCGTCCCACGTCGAGCTTGACGTCGGCGTCGCTCATGAGCAGAGCCTGAGCATCGGTGTTGATCGCGATGAACTCGACGCCCCGCAGGCCGAGCTCGATCATGCGGTTGACCGCATTCACTCCGCCGCCGCCGACGCCGACCACCTTGATGACGGCGAGGTAGTTCTGGTTCTGGCTCATGCCGGCCTCCGTAGCCCTGGACCTGTCTAAACCTTCAACCTCTAGTAGAGGTATAAAGAATTGCCCGGTATGCAATTCCTTTGTCACGAAAGTAGGCGGATGCCACGCGCGCGCTCGGACCGAGTCGGCGTGTCGCGGCAACTGGTACTCGAAGTCGCGTCAGAGGGTGCGCCGGTCAGCGGACGACGACGGCGTCCGGTGACGAGACGTCGTACGAGAACACGTCAGCGGGCGGGCGGGCGGCCATCGTCGCCCGCAGCACATATGCCTTCTTCGCCGACTCCTCGGCACTGCCCCACACCACCTGCGTGTTCGTGCCGCCCAGCTCGAGCGTCACGTCGTCGGGGGTGGAGGCGGTGACCCCCGTCACCTGCGCGCGGATCTCCTCCGGCAGCGATCGCATGACCTGACCTGCCGCGGCGAACGCCTCGGAATCCACACCGCCGGTGATCGTGAGCAGCGGCGTGCCGGGGCTCGGCGTCGCCGTGGTCGAGAGGGCGACCCCCGCCGCGTCGACGAGCGTGTAGCCGGCGCGGGTCTCGATGAGGCCGACCGGCGTGCGCTCGACGATCCGCACCACGAGTTCGTGCGGCGGACGCGCCTCGAGCGCGTACGTCTCGATCAGAGGGAACGCGACGAGTTCGGCCTTGATGGCACTCTCGTCCACGAGCGGCAGCGGCGTTCCGAGCTGCCCAGACAGGGCGTCGGCGATGTCCGCGACGGCGAGCTGCTGCGCACCCACCACGGTGATCTTCTCCACCCCGAAGAGCGGACTGTACGCGGCGCCGAGAGTGCCGAGGGCGAGGAGGAGAACGGATGCTGCCGCCCCGAGCAACACCGCACGCCGGCGTCGCTGACGCACGGTGAAGCGGCGGATCTCGGCGCGCAGCGCCTTGCGCCGGGCGCGAGCCGCCTTGAACACCTCGCGGAAGCCGACGTCCGCGGCATCCGTTCCCTCCCACGTGGTCGCGTCATCCGACGCAGCCTTGGCGTCGGGCAGCGGTGTCGGCGATGCCAGCGGGATGACGGGCGCGGTGGGGTTCTCGTCGAGCGTCGGCTCTTCGCGCTCGCGCTCCGTGGCGCGCGGAGCTGCCGCGTCGGCGAGACGGGAGGGGCGTGCCGGTGCGGCCTTCTCGGCCGCCCCGCGCGAGGCGACCGGCGACTGCGGCAACGGCGACGGGCGGCGCATGCGGGCCTAGGCTCCGGCGTCCTCGCGGCCGAGGGCCTCGAGCACCTGCGGGATGATCAGGTACACGTTGCCGCAGCCGAGCGTGATGACGTAGTCGCCGTCGCGGGCGACCGACGCGGTGTAGTCGGCGGCCTCCTGCCAGTCGGGCACGTAGTGGACGTGGGACGGGTCGGCGAACGCGTCGCTCACGAGCTCTCCGGTCACGCCCGCCACCGGATCCTCGCGCGCGCCGTAGACGTCGAGCATGACCGTGTGGTCGGCGTACCGCTCGAGCACCTCGGCGAATTCGCGGTACATCTCCTGCGTGCGCGAGTAGGTGTGCGGCTGCTGGATCGCGATGAGGCGTCCGTCCCCGACGACCGAGCGCGCGGCCGCGAGGGCGGCGGCAACCTCGGTCGGGTGGTGGGCGTAGTCGTCGAAGACGCTGACGCCCCGCTCGACGCCGTGCAGCTCGAAGCGGCGGACGGTGCCGGCGAAGCCCTCGACCGCGCGGACCGCGGGCTCGAGGTCGTGGCCGAGCGTGAGCAGCACGGCGACCGCGCCGGCGGCGTTGATCGCGTTGTGCGCGCCGGGCACCGGCAGCTGCGCGTCGACGGTCACACCGTCGTGCGTGATGCGGAACGAGACCGGGCCGTCGGTCACGATGTCGGTGACCCGCACCGTGGCGCCGTCGGCTTCGCCGAAGGTGACGACGTTCGGGTGGGTCAGCTGCGCGGTGACGAGCTGCGCGCCCGCGTCGTCGGACGAGATGACGACGGCTTCGCGCGCCGCGTTCGCGAACCGGGCGAACGCGGCGTAGAACGCGTCGCGCGTGCCCCAGTGGTCGAGGTGGTCGGGGTCGACGTTCGTGATGAGCGCGACCGATGTGTCATAGAGCAGGAACGTGCCGTCGGACTCGTCGGCCTCGATCACGAAGAGGTCGTCGTCACCGCTGCCGCTGGAGACGCCGAGCTGCGCGATCACGCCGCCGTTGACGAAGGTCGGCCGGACGCCGAGGTCGCGGAGCGCCGTGACGATCATGCCCGTCGACGTGGTCTTGCCGTGCGCGCCGGCCACGGAGACGAGCCGGCGGCCGCCGATCAGCCAGTACAGCGCCTGGGACCGGTGGATCACGGGGAGGCCGCGCTCCTTGGCGAGCACGAATTCAGGGTTCTCGGGCCAGATCGCGCCGGTGTGCACGACGGTGTCGACGTCGTCGGCGAGGTTCGCGGCGTCGTGTCCGACGTAGACGGTCGCGCCGAGCTCGGCGAGCTCGCGCAGCGTCTTGCTGTCGGCGCGGTCGGAGCCCGACACGCGGATCCCGCGCTCCAGGTACATGCGGGCGAGTCCCGACATGCCGGATCCGCCGATTCCGATGAAGTGGGCGGCGGTGATGTCGACGGGGATGGGAAGACTGAGATCGGGTCTGATCATGACCGGTCAAGTCTAGGTCGGGTCACGGATGCTGCGCCCCCGGCGCGCTGGGAGGCTCCGGCGGGGGCCATTTGTGCCCACGGTGAGCCGCCTCGCGGAAGACCTCGGGGTCGCGCCGGGCACGGTCGCTCGCGCGTACCGCGAGCTCGAGGCATCCGGAATCATCGAGACACGGGGCCGCAACGGCACGTTCGTCGCCTTCGACGCCGACCCCCGCACGTCAGCAGCTGCAGCGCGCTGCCGCCGCCTTCGCCGCGCAGGTGCGCGATCTGCGTCTGGAGCCGAGGAGGCCCTCGCAGCAGTCACCGCGGCGCTGCGCGCCGCACCCCCCGCCCCGGCGTGACCGAACTCACAACCGCGTGCTCGTGCACTCACCGAGCTGCGACATCGACAGCGCATCGGGGCACTCATTGAGCCACCAGCCCTCGCCGTACCGATCCTGTGTCATGTCGGTGTAGATCTCCCACCCGCCGCCGCCACCGGGGAGCACCCTGTAGTACTCCGCGATCGGGTCGCCCTCGACGGTCGGTCGCGTCACCGCGAGCTCCGCTCCGGCGGTGGTCGCCTCCTCGAGGCAGGCGAGGTCTCCCGAGGGGATCTGCTCGCCCTGATCGAGTTCGACCGCCCCGCACGACGGCAGCTCGTCGCGCTCGAGGAACGCCGCCGGCGTCGGGCCCCCCTTCGGCTCGCCCGGACCGTGGACGCAGCCGACCAGTGCCGGCACGCACAGTCCGGTCAGCAGAACCGCTGCCGCGCGCTTCGCCGCAGCCACCATCGGCCTCCGATCGCCCCCGCGCCACCATCACCCTCCGAGGTGGACGCGAGTCCGATCGTCTCAGGCGCTGAGCGCGTCGTCGATCATCGCGACGACGTTCTCGGTTCCGGTGCGGGTGCCGACGGATGCCGCGGCCGCCGCCATCGCCGCGCGGCGGGTCTCGTCGGCCAGCAGCGGCACGACCTCCGAGCGCACGCGGTCGCCGGTGAACTCCGCATCCGGGATCACGATCGCCGCGCCCGCGCGAACGGCCGATGAAGCGTTCAGCGCCTGTTCGCCGTTGCCCACGGCGTACGGCACGTACGCGGTGGGGATTCCCAGAGCGCTGATCTCGCTCACGGTGGCCGCGCCCGAACGAGACACGATGAAGTCGGCGAGGGCGAAGGCGAGGTCCATCCGGTCGACGTAGCGGCGGACGACATAGCCGGGTGAGCCGGGGTCGGCGAGCTCGGAGCGCTCGCCCGTGACGTGCAGCAGCTGCCACCCGGCGTCGACCACGGCGCGCCAGCCTTCATCGTGCCCGTCGCCGAAAGCGGCGTTGAGGCGCTGGGCGCCGAGCGAGCCGCCGAAGACCAGGAGCACGGGCTTCGCCGGGTCGAGGCCGAAATACGCCGCCGCCTCGTCGCGAAGCGCGTCGCGGTCGAGCGTCACGATCTCGCGGCGCAGCGGCATCCCGACGACCTTCGACCGCTTCAGCGGCGTGCCCTCGAAGGCCACCCCCACACCGGAAGCTCTGCGGGCCCCCAGCACGTTCGCGAGGCCCGGGCGCGCGTTCGCCTCGTGCACGACGAATGGCACGTTCTCGCGCCGGGCCGCCACGTAGGCGGGGGCCGACGCGTAGCCGCCGAACCCGACGACGACGTCGACGCCGCGCTGCGCGATGTGCGCCCGCACCTGCGAGATCGCGCGCGGGAAGCGCGCCGGGAACGCGGCTGCGGCCTTGTTCGGGCGGCGCGGGAACGGCACCTTGTCGACGAACAGGAGTTCGTAGCCGCGCTCGGGTACGAGCCGCGCCTCGAGCCCCTCACGGGTGCCGAGCACGAGCACCTCGGCCTCCGGGTCGCGCGCACGCAACGCGTCGGCGACAGCCAGGAGCGGGTTGACGTGGCCGGCGGTGCCGCCGCCGGCGAGAAGGTACGTCGTCACTCCCCGAGCCTACCCGGCGCGAAACCCCGGGTTTGGGGCGCGCCGCGATCGTTCGGGGCGCGCCGGGTGCGCCCCGAAAGCACGGGACGCGCCCCAAACGCTGGCTTGCCCAGGCTTCCGGCGCGAAACCCTCCGTCGGGGCGCAGAAACTCCGCCCCAAGGGAGCGACCGCGCCCCCAACCCGTCAGCAGCCCAGGGTCAGCGGACGGCGCGGAGCTTCGCGCGCTCGCGGGCAGCGCGGGCCGACGTTATCGCAGCCTCGCGGCGCGCGACGGATGCCGGCAGCGATCGCGCGAACGCGAGCAGCACGCCGCACGCCAGCAGCACCGAGAGCAGCGAGGTACCGCCCTGCGACATGAAGGGGAGGGGCACGCCGAGCACCGGGAACACCCGCAGCACGACGCCGATGTTGATGAGCGCCTGGCCGACGATCCATACCGTGATCCCGCCGGCCGCGATGCGGACGAACGGGTCGTCGGTCTTGCGGATGACGTGGAATGCGCCGACCGCGAAGAGGGCGAACAGCGCCAGCACGACCGCGCAGCCGATGAGACCGAGCTCTTCGCCCACGATGGCGAAGATGTAGTCGTTCGCCGCCGCGGGGAGCCAGTCGTACTTCTCGCGCGAGTTGCCGAGACCGAGGCCGAGGATCCCGCCGCTCGCGAGTCCCCAGATGCCGTGCAGCGGCTGGTAGCAGTCGTTGAAGTAGTCGTCGAGGCAGTTCGGGTTCAGGAAGCTCATGAACCGGCGCATGCGGTCGGGGCTGGTCACGGCGAGGAATGCCACCGCACCCGCCGCCGCGATGGCGGGCAGCACGAAGATACGGAGCTTCACACCCGAGAAGAACAGCGCCCCCAGCACGATGAGCACGAGGATCATCGCGGTGCCGAGGTCGTCGCCGGCAAGCACGGTCGCGATCGCGAGGCCTGCCACGGGCACGAGCGGGATGAACACGTGCTGCCACTTGGTGAGCAGGGTCCGCTTGCGGAACAGCACGAACGCAACCCAGAGCGCGAGGCCGAGCTTCAGGAACTCGGATGGCTGCGCCTGGAAGCCGGCGATCGTGATCCAGTTGCGGTTGCCGTCGGCGCCGTGGCCGAGGGGCGTGAAGACCAGCAGCTGGAAGGCGACGCCGAAGATCAGCGCGGGCCACGCGACCTTCTTCCAGAAGGCGACCGGCAGGCGGCTCGCGATGAACATCAGCGGGATGCCGATCACGGCGAAGACGACCTGCTTGAGCACCATCTCCCAGGGCGCCTCGCCGGCGGCGGTCGCCGTCGCGGAGGTCGCCGACAGCACCATGACCAGCCCGAAGACGGTCAGGAGCAGCGCCGTCGACGCAATCAGCAGGAACTCGCTCGGCACGGGCGCGAACACCCGCCCGAGCGAGACGCGGGCGGCGAGGCCGCGACGCGCCGGCTTGTCAGCCTCGGTCTTCGTCGTCGCCGCTGTCGTGGCGGGGCGCGTCGGCCGGGTCCGCGGGGGCTCTGTCGTGGTCACCCGGCTCCCCCGTTCCGATCCGTTCCCTCACCGCCGCAGCGAATCTGCTGCCGCGGTCCGCGTACGACGCGAACTGGTCGAAGGATGCGGCAGCGGGAGCGAGCAGAACCACGTCCCCGTCACGCGCCACCCCTGCCGCCAGTTCGACGACCTGCGCCATGACCTCTTCAGTCTCATCGGCGTCCACCTCGAACACGGGCACCGCCGGCGCGTGTCGCTCGAACGCGGCGACGACCGCCGTACGGTCGAGGCCGATCACGATCGCCGCCTTCGCCCCGGCGCCGCGGCCCGAGACGAGTTCGGCGATGTCGACGCCCTTGAGGAGTCCCCCGACGACCCACACGGCCCCCGGGTAGGCCGCGAGCGACGAGGCCGCGGCGTGCGGGTTGGTGGCCTTGGAGTCGTCGACCCACGTGACGCCGCCGTGGCGCGCGACGACCTCGATGCGATGCGGGTCGAGGCGGAACCCGCGCAGCGCGTCGCGGATCGCCGCGGGCGCGACATCCAGCGATCGCGCGAGCGCCGATGCGGCCAGGATGTTCGCGACGATGTGCGGCGCCGCGAGCCCGAGGGAGGCGAGCTCCTCGACCGTGGTGAGCTCGAGCGCGCTCTTGTGCCGGTCCTCGAGGAACGCCCGGTCGACGACGATGCCCTCGACGACGCCCAGGTCGCTCGGGCCCGGCACGCCCAGGTCGAAGCCGATGGCGCGGGCGCCCTCGACGACCTCGGCGTCCTCGACCATCGCCTGGGTCGCCGCATCCGCCTTGTTGTAGACGCAGGCGACGCGCGTGTCGTCGTACACGTGCGCCTTCGCCGCGCGGTACTCCTCGAAGGACCCGTGCCACTCGAGGTGGTCGTCGGCGAGGTTCAGGCACACCGCGGCGTGCGGCGACACGGGATCGGGCGAGTCCTGCAGCCCGAGATACCAGAGCTGGTGGCTCGACAGCTCGACCACGAGCGCGTCGAACCCCGAGGGGTCGCGCACCGCGTCGAGAACCGGGGTGCCGATGTTGCCGACGGGCGCCGCGCGCAGGCCGCCCGCGACGAGCATCGTGGCCGTGAGGCGCGTGGTCGTGGTCTTGCCGTTGGTGCCGGTGATGAGGATCCACTCGGCGGGCGTGCCGTCCGCACGCACCACCTTGTCGCGCACGCGCCACGCGAGCTCGACGTCTCCCCACAGCGCGATGCCTTTCTCCCGCGCCCAGGAGATGAGCGGATGCCGCGGCGCGAAGCCCGGCGACGCCACGACGACCTCGGGCGCGAACTCGACGAGCTCGGCGGGCACCGACTCGAGCGATCCCGTCCACAGGCTTGCGCCGATGACGGGCAGCAGGCGCGCGTACTCCTCGTCGGCCTTCTCGGTCACGACGAGGACGTCGGCGCCGAGCTCGGCGAGCGTGTCTGCGACGGAGAAGCCGGTGACCGACAGGCCGAGCACGGCGACCCGCAGGCCCTTCCAGTCGGCGTTCCAGCTGGTGAGGGTGCCCAGGCGTTCCGAGGTCATGTGCGAGAGAGCCATTCGACGTAGAAGAATCCGACGCCCGACACCGCCAGGAGGCCGGCGATGATCCACATGCGCACGACGATCGTGACCTCCGACCAGCCCCGCAGCTCGAGGTGGTGGTGGAACGGGCTCATGAGGAAGAGGCGTTTGCCGCGCGTGATCTTGAAGTAGAGGCGCTGCAGGATCACCGAGCCCGGCCCGATGATGAAGACGCCGGCGACCAGAACCGCGAGCAGCTCGGTGCGGGTGAGGATCGCCATCGCTGCGATGACGCCGCCGATGGCCATCGAGCCCACGTCGCCCATGAAGACCTTGGCCTTGGGCGCGTTCCACCACAGGAACCCGACCAGCGCACCGACGAAGGACGCCGAGATGATCGCGAGATCGAACGGGTCGCGCGTCGGATAGCAGGCGGCCTTCGCGGCCGCCGAGAGAGCGTCGCCTCCCCAGCACGCCTGATTGAACTGCCAGAACGCGATGAGGCTGTAGGCGCCGACGACGAAGATCGCCGCACCCGCGGCCATGCCGTCGAGGCCGTCGGTCACGTTCGTGCTGTTGGAGAACGCGACGCCGATGAAGGTGATCCAGGCGAGGTAAAGGATCCACCCGGCGATGAGCCCGAGGGTCATGAACCCCAGCGCCGGCACGTCACGGAACACCGAGATGTACGGGGACGCCGGCGTCTGGTCGAACTGGTTGGGGAAGCTCAGAGCGACGATGCCGAACGGCACGGTGACGGCGACCTGTCCGGCGACCTTGCGCCAGCCGCTCAGGCCCATGAACTTCTGCTGACGCACCTTCATGTAGTCGTCGATGAAGCCGACCGCACCGAGACCGACCATCATCCAGATCACGAGGAGGCCCGAGACCGTCGGCGGGTTGTTGCCGACGTAGCACCCGACCAGGTACCCGACGATCGTTCCGACGATGAAGATCGTGCCGCCCATCGTGGGCGTGCCGCGCTTGGTCTGGTGGTTGGGGTTTCGGATGTCTTCCGGAGTCCGGATCACCTGACCCCAGCCCCACTTGCGGAAGAGCCGCAGGAACACGGGGGTGAGGAAGAGGGTGAATGCCAGCGAGATCGCCGCCGCGGTAAGGAGTGATCTCACGAGAACGATTCTCCCAGACGATCGCCGAGGAACCGGAGTCCGGCGGAGTTCGACGACTTCACCAGCACGCGGTCGCCGTCGCGCAGCTCGCCCTGCAGATAGTCGAACGCCTCGTCGGCAGTGGAGAAGAAGACGGCTTCGTTGTCCCACGAGCCCTGTGCGACGGCCTCCAGGAACATGCGCCGGGCGGGGTCGCCCACGACGACGATGCGCTGGATGCCGAGTCTCACGGCCAGGAGGCCCACGCGGTCGTGCTCCTCCTCGGCGTGCTCGCCGAGCTCGCTCATCGCGCCGAGCACGGCGACGGTGCGCTCGTCGGGACCCGTGATCTGCGCGAGGGTGCGCAACGCGGCCGCCATCGAGTCGGGGCTCGCGTTGTACGCGTCGTTGATGATCCGCACGCGCTCCGATCCGAGCGGCTGCATGCGCCACCGCTCGGCGATCTCGACCGTCTCGAGGCGCGCGACGGCGTCGGCGAGCGAGACTCCCAGCGTCGTCGCCGCGGCGATCGCGGCCAGCGCGTTCATCACGTGGTGCTCGCCCAGCACCCGCAGGCGCAGCGGCAGCGAGACGCCGTCGGCGGTCACGGTGAAGGAGGTTCCGGATGCCGTGACCACGACGTCGTCGGCACGCACATCGGTGGCGGCGGGCCCGCGGCCGAACCAGCGCACCGAGACGCCTTGCTCGGCGGCGATCGGCGCCATCGCGGCGACGCGCGCGTCGTCGGCGTTGAGCACCGCCACTCCCCCGGTGCTCAGCGCTCGCACGAGCTCCGACTTCGCGTGGAAGGTCGCCTCGATCCCGCCGAAGCCGCCGGCGTGCGCCATGCCGACCATCAGAACGACGCCGACGTCAGGGTCGACGAGTCCCGCGAGGCGGGCGATCTCACCGGGCGCACTCGCGCCGAACTCGCTGACGAGGTACTTCGTGGTGCCGGTGACGCGCAGCATCGTGAGCGGCGCGCCCACCTCGTTGTTGAACGACGCCTTCGGAGAGACGGTCTCGCCCTCCCCCTCGAGGATGCGGGCGAGCAGGTTCTTCGTCGTCGTCTTGCCGTTCGACCCGGTGATCCCGACGACGCGCAGGTCCCCAGCATCCCGAACCGTCTTCACGACCTCGCGCGCGAGCGCCGCGATCGCCTCGACGACGTCGGCCACGACGATCTGAGAGACGGATGCTGCGACCCGCCTTTCGACGAGAGCGAGGGCGGCGCCCTTCTCGACGGCCGCGTCGACGAACAGGTGCCCGTCGGTCTCCTCTCCGGGCTTGGCGACGAAGATGCCGCCGGGCTCGATCAGGCGGGAGTCGGTGTCGACCGCCCCCGACACGACGGTGTCGAGGGTGTCGCCGTTCTCGAGGTGCACCTCGCCCGAGACGGCACGGGCGATCTGGGCGATGTTGAGCGCGATCATGTGGGAACTCCGGAAGCTCGGGACACTACCCGAACTTGGGCAGCAGCTCCGGCGACGTCGTCGAGGGCATGACGCGGTAGGTCTTGAGAACCTGGGTCATGGCCTTCTGGAACGCGGTCGCGTTGGCCGCAGACGATGTTACCTTCGTCGGCTCGTCCAGGGTGACGACGACGACGTACTCGGGATCGTCGGCCGGGGCGAAGCCGACCATCGTCGTGTAGTAGACGCCGGCCTTGTAGTTGCCCTGGCCGTCGCTCTTCTCACCGGTGCCCGTCTTGCCGCCGAGGCGGTAGCCGGGGATGGCGACCGTCTTGGCGTACGGCGCCTGGAGGAACACGTTCTCGAGCATCTCCCGCATCTGAGCCGACGTGCCCTCGCTGACGACCTGCTCCGGCTTCGCCACCTCGGGCTTCACGACCGTGCCATCGGCCTTGGTGCACGACTCGATGATCTGCAGCGGCATCTTCACGCCGCCGTTCACGATCGCCCCGTACGCGCGGGCGAGCTCGGGCATGGTCGTCGTGACGCCCTGGCCGAACGAGGTGTTGAGCGTCGTCTGGGCCCCCCACTGATCCGCCGGGTAGATGAGCCCCTGGCCTTCGTCCGGGTACCCCGACGCCGTGCCCTCGCCGATGCCGAACCGCTGGAAGTAGTCGTACCGCGTCTGCTTGTCGACCTTCTGACTGAACTTCGAGATGCCGGCGTTCGACGAGTCGATGAGCACGCCGGTGAGCGTATAGGTGTACGCCTGGTGCTGGAAGGAGTCGCGCACACGCGCGCCCCCGTCGAAGTTCTCGAGACCCGATGCCACCACGGTGGAGCTCGGTGTCTGTCCGCCGGCGTCGATGACGGTCGCCGCCGTGAGGCCTTTGAAGGTCGACCCGGGTTCGAACCAGTCGGTGAAGATGCTGCTCGTGCGGTCCTTCACCTCGGCGGCGGCGAAGTCGTTGGGGTCGACGGTCGGGTACTCGGCGGCCGCGCGCACCTTGCCGGTCTTCACCTCGTAGACGAGGATCGCGCCGCGCTGCGCGGCCATCGTCTGCGTCTGCTCGGCGATCAGCTGCTGCATGTACCACTGCAGATCGCGATCGATGGTCAGCTGCAGCGTGCCGCCGTCGGTCGCGGGTGTCTCCTGCTCGGTGCCCGGGATGACGACGCCGTCCTTGCCCTTCTCGTACGTCCGCGTGCCGTTCGTCGCAGCGAGGCACGCGTTCTGGGACTGCTCGAGGCTCTCAAGGGGGGTGCCGTCGGCGCCGACGAATCCGATGAGGTTGCCGGCGACCGCACCGTCGGGATACGTGCGCGCGGGATGCGAGACGCACGCGATGTACGGCGCCTTGAGGTCGGCCAAGGCCCGGAACTGCTCTGTAGACACGCCTTTCTTCAGCACCGCGTACTGCGAGTTCGGGTCCTCTGCGAGGGCGGTGCCGACGATCGCACGGACCTCTTCGGGCGTCTGGCCCGTGATCTCGGCCACGTCGTTCGAGACGTCCGTCCACAGTCGGTCGTCGGACTTCTTCTCGAGCACCTGCTCGTCGATCTGGGTGATGAGCAGCGGCGACAGCTGGCAGTCGTAGCGAAGGATGCTGCCCGCCAGGGTCTGCCCGTTGGCGTCGACGATCGCGCCCCGCGTGCCGTAGAGCGTCTGCTCGCCGGCGAAGGCGACGTCGAGCGAGTCCTTGACGTGATCGTCGGCGTTCACGACCTGGATGTCGACGAGGCGGACGATGAATCCGGCCAGCACCGCCAGGACGACGGCGAGGGCCACGACGGTTCGGCGGCGGGGACTTCTCGTGCTTCGTGTCGTCATCTGCGTCTCGTGCTCTGCGCCTCGTGCAGTGGGGCGTCTCGATCGGTTCTCGGCTCGGCGTCGTCGCTTCAGTGTGTGCTGGGGGTGGGCAGTCCGTCCGTGAGCGGCGGCGGAGTGTTGCCGACTCCGCCGTCGGGTGTCTCGGCGACCTCGACCGGCAGGCCGTCGATGGTCGCGTCGGGCACGGTGACCAGAGGAGTGTTCGTGATGAGCGCGTTGGGCACGGATCCGCGGCCGATCGCATCGACCGACGACGTGCCCATCGCGACCTCCGACGGTCCGAGGATCGCGCCGTCGCTGAGCCGGAGGTAGCTGGGCGCCTCGTTGATGACCATGCCGAGCGCCGCTGCGTTGGCGGCCAGGTACTGTGGCGAGCTGAGCCCGGCGACGTCGTCGTAGAGGATCTGCCTCTCGTACGTGAGGTCGCGCTGCTCCTTCGTCAGCGCCGCGATCTCATACGTGCCCTGCGTCGTCATGATCGACAGCGACATCTGGGCGGCGGCGATGAGGAACGCCCCCAGCACGGCGACGACGCCGTAGAAGAGCTTCGGGCGACGCCGGCGAGCCGGGGCATCGACCACCCGAAGGCGGCGGCGCGGGGCATCCGTCCTCTCCGGTGCGACGGCCCGGCCGAGGCGCGCGCTCGTCGTGGCGTTCGCGATCGTGCTCATGACGCACCCTCCGCGTGCTCGGGCCTCACGCGCTCGGCGGCTCGGAGACGCACCGGCGTGGCGCGCGGGTTGACCGCGCGCTCCTCGTCGGTGGCGAGCTCGGCACCCTTGACGAGCAGCCGGAACTTGGGGGCGTGCTCGGGCAGCTCGACCGGCAGCCCCTTCGGAGCGGTCGACGCCGAGGCGTCGGCGAGGGCACGCTTCACCAGCCTGTCTTCGAGGGACTGGTACGAGAGCACGACGATGCGGCCTCCGACCGGGAGGATGCCGAGCGCAGAGGGCACCGCCCGCTCCAGCACCGACAGCTCGCGGTTGACCTCGATGCGCAGTGCCTGGAACACGCGCTTGGCCGGGTGGCCGGTTCGCTGCGCGGCGGCAGGAGTCGCCGCCTGCAGGATCTCGACGAGGCGGCCGGACCGCTCGATGGGCGCCTCGGCACGCGCGGCGATGATCGCACGGGCGTAACGGCCCGCGAGCTTCTCCTCGCCGTAGCGCTCGAAGATGCGGCGGAGGTCGCCCTCGCCGTACGTCGCCAGGATGTCGGCGGCCGTCGTGCCCGCCGACTGGTCCATGCGCATGTCGAGCGGGGCATCCTGCGCGTACGCGAAGCCGCGGTCGGCGACGTCCAGCTGGAGGGATGAGACGCCCAGATCGAACAGGATGCCGTCGGCCGCGGCGAAACCGCTCGAGATCACCGCGTCCGCGATCCCGTCGTAGACGGTGTGCACCAGGTGCACGCGGTCGCCGAAGGGGGCGAGGCGCTCCCCAGCGATGCGGAGGGCGTCGGTGTCCCGATCGAGGCCGATGAGCTGAAGCTTCGGAAATCGCTGGAGAAACGCCTCGGAGTGTCCGCCCATGCCGAGCGTGGCATCGACGAAGACGGCGCCGTCGCGCTCGAGCGCGGGCGCCAGCAGCTCGATGCAGCGCTCGAGCATGACGGGGGTATGGATGTCGCGGAGGTTCATGATCGTCGCCTGGCGGTCCTGGTCCCTCGGCCCTGATCCCCATCCGCTCCGACCTGGCGCCGGGGAAGTGGCGTCAGGGCACGAGCAGCTGGGAGTCACGGCCGAGGGCTCAGAACAGGCCCGGAATCACCTCCTGCTCCAGCTCGGCGTAGCTCTCTTCGTTGGCCTCGGCGTAGGTGTTCCACGCCGTGGCGTCCCAGATCTCGGCATGAGCGCCTACGCCGGTGACGACGAGGTCGCGCTCCAAGCCGGCGTATGCGCGCAGCGGAGGGGGGATCGTGATGCGGTTCTGACTGTCGGGCTTCTCGGCGCTCGCGCCCGAGAGGAACATGCGCAGGAAGTCGCGCGCCTGCTTGTTCGCGAGCGGCGCCTCACGGATGCGGTCGTGCACCCGCTCGAACTCCTTCTCGCTGAACACGTACAGGCAGCGATCCTGTCCGCGCGTCACGACGACACCCCCACCAAGGTCGTCGCGGAACTTCGCCGGGAGGATGACGCGCCCTTTGTCATCGAGCTTGGGTGTGTGCGTGCCCAAAAGCATCGGTACATCACACCCCCTTCGTCCGGCCCCCCGGGATGTGCGCCACTTTACTCCACTCTCCTCCACATTGCTACCGATTTGTGAGCCGCCGCTCCCCCGCTCCCCTCCCGGACGCGTGAATGGGTGACGCCGAGGCAGCAAAAAAGCACCGACCCGAAGGTCGGTGCTTCTCGTGCCGGTTCAGGCGGCGGGGACGCTCAGCGCTCCTCCTGCCGCTTGTCCCAGCGATCGTTCATGCGGTCCATGAACGAAGAGCTGTTCTGGGGTTTGGCGGGTCGGTCGGGTTCGACTCTCACCTTGCCGGGGCCACGCCCGGGAGTGACGGCGAGGAGGACCCCGCCCAGCATCACGACGAATCCGATCACGCCGACGACGATCAACTGCTGCGACACCCCGACGATCAGACCGCCGAGCCCGACCAGCACGAGGATCGTGCCGTAGACGATGTTGCGATAGCTCAGAGTGCGTCCGTCGCGGGGCGCGCTGACGACATCCGCGTCGTTGCGCATGAGATGGCGTTCCATCTCGTCCAGCAGGCGCTGCTCCTGTTCGGAGAGTGGCATGCTTCCCCCTCTGTACTTCGGTGGCTCGATTGTACGCGTGCCGTTCCTCACTAGGCTAGGCCCGTGTCCGCCCCCGTTGAGCCGATCGAAGCCATTTCTCAGCGAGTGGACATGTTCATCTCGGCACAGCGCCGGAGTGTGGCCGACGCGGGTCCCGAAGCGGCACGATTCGTCGCCGCGGGAGCGGATGCCGTCACCGGCGGAAAACGCCTTCGCGGCCGCTTCTGCATCTCCGGGTGGAGGGCCGTGGAGGAATCCTCGGGCCCTGTCGGCTCCGCACCCGCCTCCGTGATCGCCGCGGCAGCCGCCCTCGAGGTGTTCCACGCCGCGGCTCTCGTCCACGACGACATCATTGACAACTCCGACACGCGCCGCGGCCGTCCCTCGGCGCATCGCGCTCTCGAGGCCGGGCATCGCGGCGCGGGCTGGCTCGGCGACGCGGACGCGTTCGGCCGCTCGGCCGCGATCCTGCTCGGCGACCTGCTCGTGGCGTGGAGCGACGACCTCCTCGAGGAGGGACTCGCCGAGACCTCCCCCGACCGCGCGGCAGCGGCCCGCCGTCAGTACGCGCTGATGCGCCGCGAGGTCACGCTCGGACAGTTCCTCGACGTCGCCGAGGAGTCGGCGTTCGCCAGCGAGCCCGATGACCGGCACGCCGAGCGGGCGCTGCGCGTGGCATCCTTCAAATCCGCGCGCTACAGCGTGCAGCAGCCGCTCGCGATCGGCGCGGCGCTCGCGGGCGCGGATGCTGCGCAGGCGGCGGCGCTGGCCGCATTCGGGCACCCTCTCGGCATGGCGTTCCAGCTGCGCGACGACGTGCTGGGAGTGTTCGGCGATGAGGCCGCCACCGGCAAGCCGTCCGGCGACGACCTGCGCGAGGGAAAGCGCACGGTGCTGATCGCGTATGCGCGGGAGGCGCTCGCGCCCACCGCACGGCGGATCGTCGACGAGCTCGTCGGCGACCCCGGCCTCGACTCATCCCAGATCGCGTCGCTGCAGCAGACGATCGTCGACACCGGCGCGCTCGACCGCGTCGAGAGACTCATCGCCGATTACGCGCACGAGGCCGATCGCGCACTGTCGGGCGCACGGCTCGGCAATGCGGCCGTCGGCGAGCTGCGCGACCTCGCGCGCGCCGCGACGGTCCGCACGACCTGAGTCACCGGACGTCGGAGGGTCATGCCAGCGTGCGGGCGACCCGGCGGACCTCGCTCTTACGACCCGCGAGGAGCGCCTCGATCGGCGCGATCCCGATCGTGTCCTCGGGGGTCAGCAGCCAGTCGATCGCCTCGTCGTCCGAGAAGCCGGCGTCGTGCAGGACGAACACGGTGCCCCGCAGCGACGGCAGCGGGTGCCCGTCCACAACGAAGACCGACGGCACCTTGACGACGCCGTCGCGCTTGGAGCCGACGAGGTAGTACTCGTCGAGCAGTCGGCGCACCCGGCCGAGCGGTTCGCCGAGCACCTCCACGAGGTCGGGCAGGGTGAGCCAGTCGGTCTCGAAGCGCGGAGCGGCGTCAGAGGTCACGAAAGCAACTATCTCAGATCGGATCGGGCACTCGTCCACCGCACTCTGGACTCACCAGTAACAGAAACCTCTCTGAATAACACCAGTTGACACCAATAAACATCCGTGACACGGTTCTCGAAGTCGACTGAGGGGGGAAACTCGTGCGACAGGTCCGGAGTACAAAGAATCGGGTCGACCGCAGCGGCACGCCGTCGCGAGCGATCTTCGCCGGCGTCCCTGTCGCCGTCGCAGGGTCGATCGCGCTGACGCTGTCGGCAGCGCCCGCACAGGCGGCGACGAGGGATGCTGCGCCCGTGAGCGTGCCGCGCATGCTCGGCGCCGCCGCCGTGAACGTCCCCCGCGTCACCGCGCTGCCCACCGTCCGGGTGACGGCCGAGTCCGCGCCCGCGACGTATACCGTCCAGCGCGGCGACACCGTGAGCCGGATCTCGGCGAGGTTCGGCCTGCGTACCAACGACGTGCTCGCCCTCAACGGGCTCGGCTGGTCGTCGACGATCTACCCGGGTCAGGTGCTCAAGCTGAGCGCGGCCGCCGCCGCACCCGCGCCGGCCGCACCCGCGCCGGCCCCGGCTGCCGGCACGTACACGGTCCAGCGCGGCGACACCGTCAGCGCGATCGCCAACCGCCACGGCACCACGACGAACGCGGTGCTCTCGGCCAACGGGCTCAACTGGTCTTCGATCATCTACCCCGGCCAGACCATCCGGATTCCCGGCGCGGCCGCGCCCGCAGCATCCGTTTCCGCCCCTGCGCCGGCGCCTGCTCCCGCGCCCGACACGACGTCGGGCGGGTCGCACACGATCAGCGCAGGCGAGACGATCAGCTCGATCGCGAAGCGGTACGGCGTGACGACGAACGCGGTGCTCTCTGCCAACGGGCTCGCCTGGTCGTCGATCATCTACCCCGGACAGACCATCAAGATCCCGGTCTCGGCCCCCGCTGTCCCCGGCCTCACGTCGGAGCAGGTCTCCAACGCGCAGCTGATCGTGCGCATCGGGCGGGAACTCGGCGTCTCCGATCGAGGTATCGCCGTCGCCCTCGGCACCGCGATGCAGGAATCGTCGCTTCGCAACGTGACGTGGGGCGATCGCGACTCGCTCGGCCTGTTCCAGCAGCGTCCGAGCTACGGCTGGGGCACTGCTGCCGAGGTGCAGGATGCTGCACGCGCGACGCGCGTCTTCTTCGGCGGCGCCGGCGACCCCAATGGCTCGCGCACGCGCGGGCTGCGCGACATCCCCGGCTGGGAGAATCTGACCTTCACGCAGGCCGCCCAGGCGGTGCAGATCTCGGCCTACCCGGACGCGTACGCCAAGTGGGAGGCCCCCGCCTACTCCTGGCTCGCCGCACTCGGCTGACGTCACATTGCGATCTCGGCGGGTGAGCCGCTCCGCCGGCTCGCAGGCACGGATCCGTAGACTCTGAGGGTGAGCACGAGTCAGCAGACGGATCCGCTGATCGGCCGTCTGGTCGACGGCCGATACCGGGTGCGTGCTCGCATCGCCCGCGGCGGCATGGCCACCGTGTATGTGGCGACCGATCTGCGCCTCGAGCGACGGGTCGCGCTCAAGGTCATGCACTCCCACCTGAGCGATGACACGGTCTTCCAGAGCCGTTTCATCCAGGAGGCCCGTGCGGCCGCCCGCCTCGCTGATCCGCACGTGGTCAATGTGTTCGATCAGGGCCAGGACGGCGACATGGCGTACCTCGTCATGGAGTACCTCCCCGGCATCACGCTGCGCGAGCTCCTGCGCGAGCAGCGCCGGCTGACCGTCCCGCAGGCGGTGTCGATCCTCGACGCCGTGCTGTCCGGGCTCGCCGCCGCGCACAAGGCCGGCATCGTGCACCGCGACGTCAAGCCCGAGAACGTGCTCCTCGCCGAAGACGGCCGCATCAAGATCGGCGACTTCGGGCTCGCACGCGCGACGACCGCGAACACCGCATCCGGCGCCCAGCTGCTCGGCACGATCGCGTACCTGGCCCCCGAGCTCGTCACGCGCGGCACCGCCGACGCGCGCAGCGACATCTACGCCATCGGCATCATGCTGTATGAGATGCTCACCGGCGAGCAGCCGTACAAGGGCGAGCAGCCGATGCAGATCGCGTTCCAGCACGCCACCGACTCCGTGCCGCGGCCGAGCGTGAAGAATCCGGGTGTTCCCGAGCCGCTCGACGAGCTCGTGCTGTGGGCCACCGAGAAGTCGCCCGACGAGCGGCCCATCGACGCGCGGGAGATGCTGCAGCGCCTGCACGACATCGAGCGCGAGCTGGGCATCTCCCCCGTCGTCACCCGAACCGGCCCCATCGGCGTCGTGCGCGACGACGTCGCCGCGACCGGCGAGCTCACGGCGGTGCTGCCCGGCACGACGACCGGTCCCATCGCCACGATGGCCGAGGCGGACAACGCCGGCCGACTCCGCACGGCGACGCAGCGCCGACGCTCCCGCGGCGCCTGGCTCGTCGTGCTCGTGCTCGTGCTCGCGTCGCTCGCGGGCGGCCTGGGATGGTGGTTCGGCTCCGGTCCCGGATCGCTGGTCGCGGTCGCCGACGTGACCGGCATGACATTCGACGAGGCGTCTGCACGTCTCCAGGAGGACTCGCTCGTCGCCGTGCAGCAGGGCGAGTACAGCCTCGACGTCGCAGCGGGTGAGGTCATCCGCAGCGATCCGGCCGGCGGCACCCGCGTCGACAAGGGCGCCGAGGTGGACCTCTATGTCTCGCTCGGTCCGCAGGAGGCGACCTTCCCGTCGTTCTCGGGAATGCCCGAGGCCGATGCGCGCGCCGCTCTCCAGGCCCAGTCCGTGTCGGCCCCCGACGAGAGCGCCACCTTCTTCACCGACGCCGCGGCCGGCGTCGTCACCGGCGTGATCATCCGCCCCGCGGGCGCACCGGAGGACGGCTCGCAGGACGTCGCATGCACGGACGGCTGCACCGTGCATCAGGGCGATACCGCGCGCCTGCAGGTCTCGCTCGGGCCGCTCCCGAACGTCTCCGGCGAGAGTGAGGGCAAGGCGCGCAGCACGCTCGAGGGCCTCGGGCTCGTCGTCGCCGACCCCAGCCAGACCGAGTCGAGCGACTCGGTGAAGGCCGAGCGCGTCATCCGCGTCATCGGCAAGGAGGACGGCACCTGGCTCGCGCCCGGCGACACGGTGACCCTCGTGGTGTCGACCGGCCCTGCGCTGTTCGAGGTCCCCGACTTCGGGGGCATGACGCTGGCGGAGGCACGCCAGGCCGCCACCGACGCCGGATTCACCATCGACTACGACGACCGCTGGGACGCCTTTCCCGACCCCTTCACCAAGGTCGAGTCTCAGAAGCCCGACGCCGGCGATATGGAGCCTAAGGGCACCGTCATCTCGCTGCGCATCGCCGCCGCACTCTGACGCAGATCGAACAGATCCCGGATGCCTCGGGTCGAGGCATCCGGGATCTTCTTCGTGTCAGGGGCGAGAGCTCAACGCTTCTCGAGCTCCTCGGCCACGAGGAAGGCGAGCTCGAGCGACTGCATGTGGTTGAGGCGCGGGTCGCACAGCGACTCGTAGCGGGTCGCGAGGGTGGCCTCGTCGATCTGCTCGGAGCCGCCGAGGCACTCCGTGACGTCGTCGCCGGTGAGCTCGACGTGGATGCCGCCGGGGAACGTGCCCACCGAACGGTGCGCCTCGAAGAAGCCGCGCACCTCGTCGACGACGTCGTCGAAGCGACGCGTCTTGTAGCCGGTGGGCGTCGTGATTCCATTGCCGTGCATCGGGTCGGTGACCCACAGCGGGGTCGCGCCCGAGTCCTTGACCGCCTCGAGCAACGGCGGCAGCGCGTCGCGGATCTTGCCCGCCCCCATGCGCGTGATGAAGGTGAGACGACCGGGCTCGCGGTTCGGGTCGAGCTTGTCGATGAGTGCGAGCGCCGTCTCGGGCGTGGTGGTCGGGCCGAGCTTCACGCCGATGGGGTTGCGGATCTTCGAGAAGTAGTCGACGTGCGCCCCGTCGAGGTCGCGGGTGCGCTCGCCGATCCACAGGAAGTGCGCCGACGTGTTGTACGGCGTGCTCGTGCGCGAGTCGATCCGGGTCATCGGGCGCTCGTAATCCATGAGCAGACCCTCGTGACCGGTGTAGAACTCGACGCGCTTCAGCTCGTCGAAGTCGGCGCCGGCGGCCTCCATGAATTTGATGGCGCGGTCGATCTCGGTCGCGAGGCGCTCGTACTGCTGGTTGGCGGGGTTCTCTGCGAAGCCCTTGTTCCAGGAGTGCACCTCGCGCAGGTCGGCGAAACCGCCCTGCGTGAACGCGCGGATCAGGTTGATGGTCGACGCGGCAGTGTGGTAGCCCTTGAGCAGCCGGTTCGGGTCGGCCTTGCGCGAGTGCTCGGTGAAGTCGTAGCCGTTGACGATGTCGCCGCGGTAGGCCGGCAGTGTCACGTCGCCGCGCGTCTCGGTGTCGCTGGAGCGCGGCTTCGCGAACTGGCCGGCCATGCGACCCATCTTCACGACCGGCATGGATGCCCCGTACGTGAGCACCACCGCCATCTGCAGCACCGTCTTGATGCGGTTGCGGATCTGCTCGGCAGTGGCGCCGGCGAAGGTCTCGGCGCAGTCGCCGCCCTGGAGGAGGAACGCCCTGCCGGAGGCGGCGCGCGCGAGGCGGTCGCGGAGGTGGTCGACCTCACCGGCGAAGACCAGCGGCGGCAGGGTCGCCAGTTCGGCGGATGCGGCGTCCACGGCCTCGGCGTCATACCACTGCGGCTGCTGCTTGATGGGCAGGGTCCGCCAATGGTCGAGTGCATCGAGGTGCTGGAGCATCCCTCGATTCTAGCCGTGGCGCGGCGGGCGCCGGCGCCGCGTGACGACGGCCACCGGGCGTTCAGCGGGACTTCGGCGTGAGCCGGTCCTTGACGGTCGACGCGTAGACGTCCTCGTACTCCTGCTCGCCCAGGCGCTGCAGCGCGACCATGATCTCGTCGGTGATCGAGCGCAGGACGTAGCGGTCGCCCTCCAGCCCGGAGAAGCGCGAGAAGTCGAGCGGTTCGCCCACCACGATGCCGACCCGCACGATCCGCGGGATCGTGGTGCCGATGGGCATCATCGTGTCGGTGTCGACCATCACGACCGGCACGACCGGCACGTGGGCCTCGAGCGCCATGCGGGCGATGCCGGTGCGACCGCGGTACAGCTTGCCATCGGGGCTGCGCGTGCCCTCGGGGTAGATGCCGAGCAGATCACCGCTGCCGAGCACCTGAAGACCCGTGTTGAGGGATGCCTCGGACGCCTTGCCGCCGGAACGGTCGATGGGCAGCTGGCCCGTGCCCTTGAAGAACATGCGGGTCGCCCAGCCTCTGATCCCCTTGCCGGTGAAGTAGTCGCTCTTCGCGAGGAACACGACCGGCCGGTCGAGCATCAACGGCAGGAAGATCGAGTCCACGAACGACAGGTGGTTGCTCGCGAGGATCGCGGCGCCCTCCGCGGGGACGTTGCGGCGGCCGACGATCCACGGGCGCCAGATCGCCTTGACGATCGGTCCGATGACCACGTATTTCATCAGCCAGTAGAACATCGCGCTACGCCTCTGTCCCCGCGAGGTCGGCCGCTCCGATGAGGCCCGCGTCGTTGACGAGCTTCGCGATCTTGAAGCTCGCGATCGGCCGGTCGCCGTAGCCGGGCAGCGACTTCTCGTAGGCGACGCGCATGGGTGCGAGCAGGGCGTCGCCGAGCTGGGCGACGCCGCCGCCGATGACGAAGAGCTCGGGGTCGAGCACCGCCTGGAAGCCGCCGCAGGCCTCGCCGAGGGCGGTCGCGACACGCCGGAGCGCCTCCGCGGCGCCGGCGTCGCCGGCGAGCACGAGACGCGACACGGCCGGCCCGCTGATCTTGCCGTTCTCGGCACGGTGGGCTGCGAGCGCCGCGCCGATGCCGCCGCCGTCGGCGATGTCGTTGGCCTCGCGTTGCAGAGCGCGGCCGGAAGCATACTGCTCGAGGCATCCGTGCTGACCGCAGCCGCAGATGATGCCGTCGCGGATGAAGCGGATGTGTCCGAGCTCGGCGGCGATGCCGTGCCCGCCGCGGAAGAGCTGGCCGTCCAGGACGATGGCGCCGCCGACGCCGGTGCCCATCGTGAGCATGACCATGTGCTCGACGCCACGGCCCGCCCCGAAGCGGAACTCGGCCCACCCAGCGGCGTTTGCGTCGTTCTCGATGGTGACCGGCAGGCCGATCCCCTCTTCGAGCGTCGCCTTCAGTGGCTCGTTGTGCCACGCGATGTTGGGGGCGTGGATGACGGTCGCGCGATCGCGGTCGATGAAACCGGCCGCCGCGACGCCCACGGCGGCGACATCGTGCGCACCGCGGAAGTAACGGGCCATGTCGACGACGGCCTGCGCCAGGGCGGCGGTGTCGGTGGGCGTGTCGACACGGAGCTGTTCGACGATGGTGCCCTCGGAGTCGACCACTCCGCCCGCGATCTTGGTTCCGCCGATGTCGATGCCGACGTTGAGCACGTTCTCCCTCTCCCCTGCCGCACGCGCGACAGCGCCTTGAAGTCTATCCAGGCGGTGCTCTCCACATCTCCTGCTGAGTCCGATGTGACACCTGATTAGACTCGGATGAGATCCACCCGAGATTCAGCCGTCCGGTACCGAAGGAGCTGCCGTGGTCCAGTTCGAAGTCCCCGCTATCGTCCCCGCCGATGCGCAGGCGAACATCACCGACCTCCTGGTCGAGCGCGTCAAGGCGACGCCGAACCTCGCGCTCTTCGCCGTGCCCGAGGGCGATGAGTGGCGCGACATCACCGCCGCCGATTTTCAGAAGCAGGTCATCGCGCTGGCCAAGGGCTTCGTGGCCGGCGGCATCGAGCCCGGCGACAAGGTGGGCTTCATCGCCCGCACGACCTACGAGTGGACGCTCGTGGACTTCGCTCTGTTCTATGCCGGCGCGGTCATGGTGCCGATCTACGAGACCAGCTCGAGCGCGCAGATCGCCTGGAACCTGACCGACTCAGGCGCGATCGCCGTCATCACCGAGCTGCCCGACCACAGCGCACGGCTGGCCGACGTGCGTCCGGAGCTCCCGCTGATCCGCTCGGCGTGGGAAATGCACGGCGGCGACCTCGACAAGCTCGTCGCCCAGGGTGTGAGCGTCACGGACGAAGAGATCGAACGACGTCGCAACATCGCGAACGGCGCCGACATCGCGACGCTCATCTACACGTCCGGCTCGACCGGGCGGCCCAAGGGCTGCGTGCTGACCCACAGCAACTTCGTCGAGCTGGCGCGCAACTCCGCCAAGTCGCTGCACGAGGTCGTCGAGACGCCGGGCGCCTCGACCCTGCTCTTCATCACCACTGCGCACGTGTTCGCGCGCTTCATCTCGATCCTCGACATCCACGCCGGGGTGAAGACGGGCCACCAGCCCGACACCAAGCAGCTGCTGCCCGCCCTGGGGTCGTTCCAGCCGACGTTCCTCCTGGCCGTGCCGCGCGTGTTCGAGAAGGTCTACAACTCGGCCGAGCAGAAGGCGGAGGCCGGCGGCAAGGGCAAGATCTTCCGCGCCGCCGCGCACACCGCGATCGAGCACTCCCGCCTCCAGCAGGAGGGCAAGAAGATCCCCTTCGGCACGAAGATCAAGTTCGCGCTGTTCGACCGCCTCGTCTACAGCAAGCTGCGCGCCGCGATGGGCGGCCGGGTGATGTATGCCGTCTCGGGCTCCGCTCCCCTGGGCCCGCGCCTCGGGCACTTCTTCCACAGCCTCGGCGTCACGATCCTCGAGGGCTACGGCCTCACCGAGACGACGGCTCCCGCGACGGTCAACCTGGCGACGAAGTCCAAGATCGGCACCGTGGGTCCCGTGCTGCCGGGCGTCGGCATCCGTCTCGCTGACGACGGCGAGATCCAGGTGCGCGGCATCAACGTGTTCAAGGAGTACTGGCGCAACCCGGAGGCCACCGCGGCCACCTTCGACGGCGACTGGTTCAAGACCGGCGACATCGGCGCGTTCGACTCCGAGGGCTTCCTCACGATCACGGGTCGCAAGAAGGAGATCATCGTCACCGCAGGCGGCAAGAACGTCTCGCCCGCGGCTCTCGAGGACCCGATCCGCGCCAACCCGATCGTCGGTCAGGTCGTGGTCGTCGGCGACCAGAAGCCGTTCATCGCGGCCCTCGTGACGCTCGACTCCGAAATGCTGCCGGCTTGGCTGTCAAACAACGGCCTGCCGGGCGACATGTCGCTCGCCGACGCCGCGACGAACGACGCCGTTCGTGCCGAGGTGCAGCGGGCGATCGACGTCGCGAACAAGAACGTCTCGCGCGCCGAATCGATCCGCAAGTTCACCATCCTCCCCACGGAGTGGACGGAGGGCAGCGGGCACCTCACCCCGAAGATGAGCATCAAGCGCAACGTCATCCTCGATGACTTCGCCGGCGACATCGACGAGATCTACACCGTTCCCGTCAACACGACGAACGTCTCGCTCTCGTAGCGAAGGTCGACGGATGCCGGAAGCCCCGGGCCCTCTTCAGGGTCCGGGGCTTCTCGTTTCGCGGTGGAGCAGGTCTTTCAGAACCAGTCGGACTCGCGGATCTCGCGCATCGCCACGCGACGCTGCTCCTTCGTGAGCCGGTCGAGGTAGAGCGTGCCATCGAGGTGGTCGGTCTCGTGCTGCAGCGCCTGGGCCAGAAGGCCCGCGCCCTCGAGCACGACCTCGTTGCCGTCGAGGTCGATACCGACCACCTTCGCCCAGGGGTACCGCACGGCGTCGTGCCACAGACCGGGCACCGACAGGCAGCCTTCACCGATCGCCTCGGGTTCACCCGACACCTCGACGAGCACGGGATTCAGGACGTAGCCGATGTCGCCGTCGATGTTGTAGCTGAACGCGCGCAGGCCGACACCGATCTGCGGCGCGGCGACGCCGGCTCGACCGGGGAGCTCCACGGTATCGACGAGGTCGCGGACCAGGGCGCGCACGCCGTCGTCGATCACACCGATGGGGGCGCTGACGGACTTCAGGACGGGGTCGCCGAATACACGGATGGGGCGGACTGCCATCGGATCAGGCCGCCGATGCGAGGGAGCGCAGGCCCTCGACCACGGTCGCAGCGAGCTGGCGGGCGGCCTCACGCGTCGCGGGCTGCAGCTCGCGGAACACGATGGCGCTGCCGGCCGCGATGTGCGGGTCGTACGGCACGCGCACGACGGCGCGAACGCGGGTGCGGAAGTGCGACTCCAGCTCATCGAGCTGGACGAGCGGATGCCCCGGCCGAGCGTTGTTGAGCACGACGACGGCGCTGCGCACCTTGTCGGCGTAGCCGTTCGTCTCGAGCCACGTGAGCGTCTCGGAGGCGAGCCGCGCCTCGTCGACGCTCAGGCCGGCGACGATCACGAGCTGGTCGGCGAGGTCGAGCGTCGCCCCCATCACCGAGTGGACGATGCCCGTGCCGGTGTCGGTGAGCACGACCGAGTAGTAGTGGGCCGCAAGGGCGGCGACATCCCGGTAGTCGGCGTCGTTGAACGCTTCGGAGACGCGCGGGTCGGTGTCGGAGGCGACGACGTCGAGACGCGTCTCGTCGCGCGCGACGATGCTCGACAGGTCGTTGAAGCCGACGACCTCTGGGCTGATGCGCACGAGGTCGCGCACGGTCTTCCCGCTGTCGCGCGAGATGCGCTCGGCGAGCGTGCCGCGGTCGGGGTTGGCGTCGACGGCGATCACCCGGTCGTCGCGCGCGTCGGCCAGCGCCTGGCCGAGCAGGGTGGTCACGGTGGTCTTGCCGACGCCGCCCTTGCGCGAGAGCACGGGCACGAAGCGCGCACCGCCGGCGAGCGGCGCCGCGATGCGGCGGTCGAGCGCTTTGCGGGCCTTCGCGCGCTTGCTGTCGCCGAGGTTGATGCGCTTGCCCGAGATCGAGTAGACGAAGTGCTGCCATGCGCCCTCGGGCTCGGGGCGCACCACCTGGTGCGGGTCGAGCAGGCGATCGGCGGTGAGCAGGTCGGCGGTCTCGCGATCGGCCTCGAACTCGCCGAGCCGCTTCGAGGTCAGGGCCACATCCGCGCGCGGGAACGGCGCGCGCTCGACCGCCGCGCGTTCCATCACCGGCTGGGCGCCGGTATGGTTCGCCTCGCGGCGGGTGGCGGGCGCGGGTGCGCTCTGCGCCGCCGCGGCTGCCGCCGGGACCGGCGGGCGGGCGGGCGTCGGCTTCGGCGCGGCAGGCGCCGGCGTCGCGGCTGCCTTCTCGTCGTCGGCAGGGGTCTTGGCGCTCATGGGCTCCTCCGCGCTGTCGTCGGTCGCGATGACATCGTCTCCCGTTGCGGCGTTCTCCGCCAGGGCGGATTCCACGCCGTCGTCGGCGAGCTCGAGGTCGAAATCGGCCGGATCGAATTCGCCGTCGAAGTCTGCGTCCTCGAATTCCACGGCGTCGAAGTCGGCGATCGCGAACTCGTCGACCGCACTGTCCGCGTCCGCGGGTGCGGACTCGGCGGCCACGGGTTCGGCTGCGGGCTCTTCGGCGACGACCTCTCCGTCGGCCTCGGTGGCGACGGGCTCGTCGGCGACCGGCTCTTCGGCGACCGGCTCGTCGGCGACGGGCTCTTCGCCGGCCGGCTCGGACTCGTCGGCGACGGCCGCGGGCTCTTCGACCACGGACTCGACCCCAGCCTCGGGCTCGGGCTCGGGCCATGCGTCCTGGACCACGTCATCGCGATCGACCTCGATCTCGGCCTCGATCACGTCCACGATCACAGCGTCGGCGATGTCCTCGGCCGGCGGCGCCGGGGCGAAGCCCTCGCCCTCGACGGTCCACTCCTCGAGGTCGGCCGTGCTCTCGATGATCTCGGCCTCGCTCGTCTCGGTGGGGACCTCAGCCGCCGGTACCGCCTCGATCACCGGTAGGTCGGCGTCGGCGGGGATCTCGATGACGAAGGGGACCTCGTCGTCGATCACGCCGTCGTCGTCGCGGTCGTCGTCGGATTCGGACGGCAGTTCGACGCTCACCTGCGCCGTCGCACCACCCAGAATGCCGAGACCGGTCGTGTCGATGCTTCCGGTCTCGGACAGCACGCCGTTCTCGGGCTCGTCGGGCGTGTGTTCGATGCGATCGGGCGTCACAGCGGAGTTCTCCTGAAAAGACGGCGCCGGGACTCATGCCGCGGGCGGGTAGGGGCGGATGCCACCCTCCAGGCTACTGCGCCGGACGGATGACGACCAAAAGGTCGCCGGCATCGACCTGTGCGGTCTCGGGGATCACGAGGCGCTCGATGACGCCTTCGACGGGTGCCGTGATGGCCGCCTCCATCTTCATCGCCTCGATCGACGCGACTGGCTGGCCGGCCCCGACCGTGTCGCCCGCCTTCGCCTTGAGCGTGACCACACCCGAGAACGGCGCGGCGACCTGCCCCGGCTTCGAGGTGTCGGCCTTCTCCGCCTGGCGTGCTTCGACCTTGATGCTGCGGTCGCGCACGAACACCGGGCGCAGCTGACCGTTGAGCGTCGTCATGACCGTGCGCATGCCCTTGGCATCCGCTTCACCGATCGCCTCGAGTCCCACGTACAGCTGCACGCCGGGGTCGATCTCCGCGACGTGCTCCTCACCCGGCTTGAGGCCGTAGAGGTAGTCGGGAGTGCCGAGACTGGTGAGGTCGCCGTACGTCTCGCGGTTCTTCTCGAACTCCCGCGCGGGCCCGGGGAACAGGAGGCGGTTGAGCGCACGGCGGCGCGTCGCGGCGTCGCCTGCGAGGTCCTCCTGCTCGTCGGCGGTGAGCGGCGGGATCTCGATCGAGACCGTGCGCCCCGCGAGCACCTTCGTGCGGAAGGGCTCGGGCCAGCCGCCCGGGAGATCGCCGAGCTCGCCCGCCATGAAGCCCACGACCGAGTCCGGGATATCGTAGTTCTGCGGGTTCGCCTCGAAATCGGCCGGATCGGCGCGTACCGCGACGAGCGCGAGGGCGAGGTCGCCGACGACCTTCGACGACGGCGTCACCTTCGGGATGCGGCCGAGGATGCGGTCGGCCGCGGCGTACATGTCCTCGATGAGCTCGAAGTCGTCCGCGAGGCCAAGGGCGATCGCCTGCTGGCGGAGGTTCGACAGCTGCCCGCCCGGGATCTCGTGGTGATAGACGCGACCGGTGGGCGAGGCGAGACCGGACTCGAACGGACGGTACAGGTGGCGCACGGCCTCCCAGTACGGCTCGAGGTCGCTGACGGCCTGCAGGCTGAGTCCGGTGTCGCGGTCGGTATGGGCCAGCGCGGCGACGAGGGCCGAGAGCGACGGCTGGCTCGTGGTGCCCGACATCGGTGCGGCCGCAGCATCCACCGCGTCCACTCCCGCGGCACTCGCCGCGAGCAGCGTCGCGAGCTGGCCACCCGCGGTGTCGTGCGTGTGCAGGTGCACGGGCAGGTCGAAGTTCTCGCGCAGCGCCGTGACGAGCTTCGCCGCGGCGGCGGGGCGCACGAGGCCTGCCATGTCCTTGATGGCCAGGATGTGGGCGCCCGACTCGACGATCTGCTCCGCCATGCGCAGGTAGTAGTCGAGGGTGTACAGTTTCTCGGACGGGTCGAGCAGGTCGGAGGTGTAGCAGAGCGCCACCTCGGCGATCGCGGTGCCGGTCTCGCGGACGGCGTCGATCGCGGGACGCATCTGCGACACGTCGTTGAGGGCGTCGAAGATGCGGAAGATGTCGACGCCCGTCGCCGCCGCCTCGCTGACGAAGGCGTTCGTCACCTCGACCGGGCGCGGTGTGTAGCCGACGGTGTTGCGACCGCGCAGCAGCATCTGGATGGGGATGTTCGGCATGGCCGCGCGCAGCGCCTCGAGACGCTCCCACGGGTCCTCCGCGAGGAAGCGCAGCGCGACGTCGTAGGTCGCGCCGCCCCACGCCTCGACCGAGAGCAGCTGCGGCGTCATGCGCGACACGTGCGGGCCGACCCGGACGAGGTCGCGTGTACGCACGCGCGTCGCGAGCAGCGACTGGTGGGCGTCGCGGAACGTGGTCTCGGTCACGGCGAGTGCACTCTGCTCGCGCAGCGCGCGGGCGAATCCCTCGGGACCCAGCTCGCGCAGCCGGTCGAGCGTTCCCGTCGGGGGCGCCGCCGTGAGGTCGATGTCGGGGAGCTTGCTGCCCGGGGAGACCGCCAGCGGCTTCTCGCCGTACGGCCGGTTGACGGTGACGTCGCCGAGCCAGGCGAGCAGCTTCGTCGCGCGGTCTCGGGACGGGTTGCTCGTCAGAAGCTGCGGACGCTCGTCGATGAAGGACGTGCTGACATCGCCCTCGACGAAGGCCCGATCGTCGAGAACGGCCCGCAGGAACGGGATGTTCGTCGCGACGCCGCGGATGCGGAACTCGGCCAGCGCGCGGCGGGCGCGCGCGACGGCGGCCGGGAAGTCGCGGCCCCGGCAGGTGAGCTTCGCGAGCATCGAGTCGAAGTGCGGGCTGATCTGCGAGCCCGCGGCGGTCGTGCCGCCGTCGAGGCGGATGCCGGCGCCACCGGGCGAGCGGTACGTGGTGATGCGCCCGGTGTCGGGACGGAAACCCTGCGACGGGTCCTCGGTCGTGATGCGGCACTGGAGGGCCGCCCCGCGCAGCTGGATGCGGTCCTGCGTGAGGTCGAGATCGGCGATCGTCTGCCCCGCCGCGATGCGGATCTGCGACTGCACGAGGTCGACGTCCGTGACCTCCTCGGTCACGGTGTGCTCGACCTGGATGCGCGGGTTCATCTCGATGAAGACGACCTCGCCGGTGCGGGGGCCGGCGGTCTCGAGGAGGAATTCGACGGTGCCGGCGTTCTCGTAGCCGATCGACCGCGCGAACGCGACGGCGTAGCCGTGGAGGGCGTCGCGGATTGCTGGATCGAGGTTCGGCGCCGGCGCGATCTCGATCACCTTCTGGTGACGTCGCTGCACCGAGCAGTCGCGTTCGAACAGGTGCACGGTCTCGCCGGTCTTGTCGGCGAGGATCTGCACCTCGACGTGACGGGGCCGCTGCACCGCCTGCTCGAGGAACACTCGTGCGTCGCCGAAGGCGCTGCCGGCCTCGCGCATGGCCTCGGCGAGGGCCGGCGCGAGTTCCTCCTTGCGCTCGACCCGCCGCATCCCTCGTCCGCCGCCGCCCGCGACCGCCTTCACGAAGATGGGGAACCCGATCTCGTCGGCCTGAGCCAGCAGCGCGTCCACATCGTCGGACGCGTCGGTGGAGCGCAGCACCGGAACACCGGCGGCGATCGCGTGCTGTTTGGCGGTGACCTTGTTGCCGGCCATCTCGAGGACCTTCGAGGGCGGGCCGATGAAGGCGATGCCGTTCGCGGCCGCCTTCTCCGCCAGCTCGGGGTTCTCCGACAGGAAGCCGTAGCCGGGGTAGATCGCGTCGGCGCCGGCCGCCTGGGCGACGCGGATGATCTCGTCGACGTCGAGGTAGGCGCGGACCGGGTGGCCCTTCTCGCCGATCTCGTAGGACTCGTCCGCCTTCTGGCGGTGCAGCGAGCCGCGGTCCTCGAAGGGGAAAACGGCGACCGTGCGCGCGCCCAGCTCGTATGCGGCTCGGAACGCTCGAATGGCGATCTCGCCTCGGTTCGCGACCAGGATCTTGCGGAACATGGGACCTCCGTGTGCGGCGGCGCAGGCGGACCCGAATAAACGGGCTGAGTGTGCTCTCAGCCTAGGGGACGGTAACGTGGTGGCTTGTGCACGTCCTATCCGTCAGCTCGCTCAAGGGTGGCGTCGGCAAGACGACCGTGACTCTCGGACTCGCGTCGGCGGCTTTCGCCCGCGGTGTCCGCACGCTCGTCGTCGACCTCGACCCGCAGTCCGACGTCTCGACGGGCATGGACATCCAGGTGGCCGGCCGCCTGAATGTCGCCGATGTCCTCGCCAACCCCAAAGAGAAGACGGTCCGCCAGGCCATCACGTCCAGCGGCTGGGCGAAGGTGCACCCGGGCACGATCGACGTCATGATCGGCAGCCCGTCGGCCATCAACTTCGACGGGCCGCACCCGAGCGTCCGCGACGTCTGGAAGCTCGAAGAGGCGCTCGCCACGATCGAGGCAGACTACGACCTCGTGCTCATCGACTGCGCACCGTCGCTCAACGCCCTCACCCGCACCGCGTGGGCGGCCTCCGACCGCGTCATCGTCGTGACCGAGCCCGGGCTCTTCTCCGTCGCCGCCGCCGACCGCGCCCTGCGCGCGATCGAGGAGATCCGCCGCGGTCTCTCCCCCCGACTGCAGCCGCTCGGCATCGTCGTCAACCGCGTTCGTCCGCAGTCGATCGAGCACCAGTTCCGCATCAAGGAGCTCCGCGACATGTTCGGCCCGCTCGTGCTGAGCCCGCAGCTGCCCGAGCGCACGTCGCTGCAGCAGGCGCAGGGCGCCGCGAAGCCGCTGCACATCTGGCCAGGCGACTCCGCGCAGGAGCTGGCCGCCGACTTCGACTCCCTGCTCGACCGCATCATGCGCACCGGTCGCATCCCCGTCCCCGAGGACTCCCGCGCATGATCTGACGGATGCTGCCGCCCGCAGCATCCAACCGCCCGCGGCCTCCGCCGCAGCATCCGCGCGGGACCACTTTGCTCATTTCATGAGCACATTGCGCTACTTGTGCACGTGTGGGTGAGCGCGACTTGCCTTTTGCCGCGATTTCGCTGACCATATCGCCATGGCATCGATGACGCTGCACCCTGACAGCCTTGCCGTGCACGCCGGCCGCGACGATCTCGCGGGCCTGGGCGTCCACGCTCTCCCCCTCGACCTCTCGTCGACCAACCCGCTTCCCGGCATCGACCTCGGCGGCATGTCGTACGAAGTGCTCGCCACCGGCGGCCACCCGTTCGAGGGCGGGTCGAACGTGTACGCGCGACTGTGGAACCCCACCGTCGCGCGATTCGAGGAGGCCCTCGCGCGTCTCGAGCACGCCGAGGAGGCCGTGGCGTTCTCGTCCGGCATGGCAGCGGTCACCGCGGTACTGCTCGCGCTGACCCGCGAGTCGGGGAAGCGCCATGTCGTCGCCGTGCGCCCGCTGTACGGCGGCACCGACCACCTGCTCGCCTCGGGGCTGCTCGGCGTCGAGACCACGTTCTGTTCCTCCGACGACGTCGCCGCGGCGCTGCGCGACGACACGGCGCTCGTAGTGCTCGAGACGCCGGCGAACCCCACGCTCGAACTCGTCGACATCCGCGGGGTGGCTGCGGCGGCGGGCGACCTGCCGGTGCTGGTCGACAACACCTTCGCAACGCCGGTGCTGCAGCACCCGCTCGACCTGGGCGCCGCGCTGTCGCTGCACAGTGCCACCAAGTACCTGGGCGGCCACGGCGACGTCGTGGGCGGTGTCGTCGCGTGCGACGCGCGACTCGCGGCGGCGCTCCGGCGCACCCGTGCCATCACCGGCGCGATCATGCACCCGCTCGCCGCCTACCTGCTGCACCGCGGTCTGGCGACGCTGCCGGTCCGCATGCGGGCGCAGCAGGAGGGGGCTCGCATCGTCGCCGAGTGGCTCACCAGCCGCCCGGAGGTCTCGCGCGTGCACTTCCCGGGATTCGCCGAGAGCGACCCCCGGCGCCTCGTCGGCACCCAGCAGAGCGGGCCCGGCGCGATGATCGCGATCGAGCTCGCCGACGGGTTCGAAGCTGCGTCGGCTCTGACGGCGTCCGTCGGGCTCTTCACGCACGCGGTGTCGCTCGGCAGCGTCGACTCGCTCATCCAGCACCCCGCGGCACTCACTCACCGTCCCGTCACGGTGGACGCGAAGCCCTCCGACGCGCTCGTGCGCCTCTCCATCGGCCTCGAGGACCCGGCGGACCTGATCGCGGATCTCGAGCAGGCGCTCACCACGACAGCGGGCGCGCGTGATCGGATGGAGTCTGCGCTGGGCTGACTCCGGCGGCGCGCTACGCCGTGCGGGCGGCGCGGCGCGCCGAGAGCTCGTCCATCGGGTCGGGCTTCTCGACCTCGAACTCGAGGAGCTCCGACTCGACCTCGCGCAGCACCTTGCCGACAGCGATGCCGAAGACGCCCTGACCGCGGCTGACGAGGTCGATCACCTCGTCGTTCGACGTGCAGAGGTAGACGGATGCCCCGTCGCTCATGAGCGTCGTTCCCGCGAGGTCGCGGATCCCGGCGGCGCGGAGCTGGTCGACCGCGGTGCGGATCTGCTGAAGCGAGATGCCGGTGTCGAGCAGGCGCTTGACGAGCTTCAGCACGAGGATGTCACGGAAGCCGTAGAGCCGCTGCGAGCCGGATCCGCTGGCGCCGCGGACCGTGGGCTCGACGAGCTCGGTGCGGGCCCAATAGTCGAGCTGGCGGTAGGTGATCCCGGCGGCCTTCGCCGCGGCGGCGCCGCGATAACCGACCTCATCGTCCATCGCGGGAAGACCGTCGGTGAAGAGGAGTTCTGCGCTGAACGGCTCGCCAGGAGCAACGTCTCCGGTCATGCTCGTCCCTCCTCCGGATCGAATAGTTCCACGCTAGATCAGCCTCCCCCTCGCGGCAACGACATCCGGCGTTCGAGGGTCGGCGTGTCGCGCACTTCGGCGCGTCTCGACTCGCAGGCTCGAGCGACGACCGGTCGCGAAGGAGCGACTTCCGCCGCGTCTCAGGACAGCATGCGGTCGAGCGCCGCGCGCACGAAGATCGCGCGCACATCGTCGAGACGCCGGGTGAGCTCCGGCGCCAGCTCTCCGGCGCGGCCGCGGGACGCGGCATCCGTCCGCCGCAGCAGTGGCGCGAGAGCCGACTCGACAAGTGCCACGTCGCGTTCGGCGCTCTGCCGGAGCGCGCGCACGTGGCGCGGCTCGATGCCGTGCCGGTCGAGGGCGACGAGGGCGCGCAGGAGCGTCACCGACTGCTCTGTGTACGACTCAGCGCCGGTGAGGATGCCGGTGCTGATGGCATCGTTGAGCAGCTGCGGTGCGGCGCCCGCCGCCGACAGCAGCTCATCGCGGCGATAGCGGCGCGGAGCCGGCACGATCGACGGCGGCGGCACCGCCGTCGGCGTTGCCGGGTCGCGGCCGGCGTCGACGTCCTCGAGGTAATCCCGGATCACCGACAGCGGCAGGTAGTGGTCGCGCTGCAGGGTGAGCGCGAGCCGCAGCCGCTCCAGGTCGCCCTGCGAGAACTTGCGGTACCCGGATTCGGTGCGCAGCGGCCTCACGATCCCCTGGACCTCGAGGAAGCGCAGCTTGCTGGAGGTCAGGGAGGGGAACTCGGGCGACAGACGCGCGAGGACCTGACCGATGCTGAGAAGACCCGCGGACGACGCCCTGTCACGGACGGAAGCCGCGGGCATCAGGCCTCCGTCGCCCTAGCGAGGTCAGCCGGTGAGACGAAGAAGTTGAGTCGGAACTTTCCGATGCGCACCTCGGCGCCGTTGGTGAGCGTGGCCCGGTCGACCCGCTCGCCGTTGACGTAGGTGCCGTTCAGCGAGCGCTGATCGACGAGCTCGAACGTGGTGCCGGTGCGATTGATCTCCGCGTGGCGGCGAGAGACGGTGACGTCGTCGAAGAAGATGTCGGCCTCGGGGTGCCGCCCCACCGAGGTGACATCGGCATCGAGCAGGTAGCGGGCGCCGGCGGTGGGTCCGGAACGGACCAGAAGCAGGGCTGCGCCGGACGGGAGGGCGTCGATCGCGTCGAGCTCGGCCTCGCCGAGCTCGCTGCCGAAGGGCACGAAAGAGAGGTCGGAATCGTGGCCGAACGTCTGCGTCGTGTCAGACGCGCGGTCGGACTCGTGCGCGTCGGACCCTGCGGCCCGGCGGATGTCGCCCTGATCGGGTCGGCGGTCGTGCTCCACGGTTTCCTCCTCTGTCTCGCCAGCCTATCCGATCGCCCTCCGCTCGGAAGAGGACGTTCCCGGTTGCCGCAATGTTTCGCCGCGTGTCGGCCGAGATGCCGCGAACGGCACACCCCCCTAGCCTGGCAGCACCGGCAACGATCCGTTAACCAGAAGGAGACCACCGTGTCGAGCCCGCACAGCCACATCCCGCCCCTCGAGGTGCGTGAGGCTGCGGCGTGCATGTGCGATCACGGTGACAACTGCTCCTCGTTCGCACCAGGCCACGCGCTGCACCTGATCCAGGCACGACTCGCTTCAGCGACGCCGTCGGAGTGGGCGGACGCGATCGTCGAGGCGTCCGACGAGCGCTCGGGTTTCGTGATCCTCCGCACGCTCGCCGACTGGAGCGCCGTGGCGCTCTGGAACGGCACCGGCGCCGCCGCCGCCGCGAAGCCGGGCACGCCGGTCGCGATCCACGAGCGCTACCACGTGCTCGCCGTCGGCGGCGCGCGATTCAACGTCCTCCGCGGCTGACGCTTCGACAGGCTCAGCGACCGGGCGGGCCGAGCCGCCGCAGAGAAGAAGCGACGAGCCTCAGCTCATCGCCATCATCATGTCCTTCATGGCCATGCATGCGTCCATGCACGCCTTGCAGGCCTGAGCGCACATCTTGCAGACCTCGCTGTGGTCGGCGTGCTCCATGCACTCGTCCATCGTCAGCTGGCACATCGCCATGCAGGCGTCGAGCATCGACATCATGGTCGCGGGGTTCATGCCCTGCATCCGCATCATGGCGCGCATCATCGTGTTGCACATGTCCGCGCAGTTCATGCACGCGGGAGCGCACGACATCATCTGCGTGGAGCACACCGTGCATGCCTGCTCGCAGGCCGAGCAGGCGTCCATACAGGCCTGCATGACCGCCATGTCCATGGTCTCCATGCCGGGCATCGACATCATGTCCTTGGACATGGCGCCCATCATCATCTGGTCCATCCGCCGGATCCTTCCGCGTGGGGAACGGCGGGCTCCGGGCCCGCCTGTCGCCAGGCTAGACCTCGCAGGGCCGCCAGCAAAGAGCCGGATAGGCTCGATCGGGTGATGTCACAAACTCTTCACAAGCCGCTTCCTGCCCGGGTCTGGGCATTCTTCGCCGCGCTGCTGATCGCCTCCGGGATGGTCCTCGCCGCGGCCTCCCCCGCCAGCGCGCACGATGAGCTGCTCGGGAGCGATCCGACCGCAGACAGCACTCTCGAGGCCCTCCCCGCGCAGCTCACCCTGACCTTCAGCGCCGAGATCGCCGACGACGAGGGCGCCTCGATCGTGGAGGTGACGGATGCCGCGGGCACGTCGCTCGCGGGCGGCACACCGATCGTGCGCGACAATGTGCTGACCCAGCCGCTCGCGGGCGACGCGTCCGGTGCCGTGAAGGTCTTGTGGAAGGTCGTCTCGAGCGACGGGCACCCCATTTCGGGTGAGTTCACGTTCACGATCGAGGGATCACCGGCTCCGGCGCCGACCGAGACCACGATCCCGACACCCACCGCGACGGCGGCGCCCACCCCTACGATCACGGGGACCACGCAGCCCCTCCCCTCCCAGCCTGCCGACTCCAGCTCAGCGATTCTCTGGCCCTGGATCATCGCCGGCGTGCTCGCCCTCGCCGTCATCGGCGCGATCGCGTACCTCCTCATCTCGCGCTCGCGCCGCGAGATGGCCCTCGCGAACGGGTCGCCCGACCTCGCCGCCGGCGCCCCGGGGCCTGACTCCGAGCCCCCCGTCGAACGATAGGCTTGACACCATGCCTCATTACGACGTCGCCATCCTCGGCGCGGGGCCCGGCGGCTACGTCGCGGCCGTCCGTGCTTCGCAGCTCGGCCTGAAGGTCGCCATCATCGAAGAGAAGTACTGGGGCGGTGTCTGTCTGAATGTGGGTTGCATCCCCTCGAAGGCTCTGCTGAAGAACGCGGACCTCGCGCACCAGTTCCACCACAAGGCCGATCTGTTCGGCATCTCGGGTGATGTGCGCTTCGACTTCGGTGTGGCGTGGGACCGCAGCCGCAAGGTGGCGGACACCCATGTCAAGGGCATCCATTACCTGATGAAGAAGAACAAGGTCGACGAGTACGAGGGGCGTGGTTCGTTCGTCGACGCGCACACGATCGATGTCGCGAAGTCCGACGGCGCCACCGAGCGGGTCACGTTCGACAACGCGATCATCTCGACCGGCTCGAAGGTGCGTCTGCTGCCGGGCGTGCAGATCGGGGGCAACGTCGTGACGTACGAGGAGCAGATCCTCGCCCGTGACCTGCCGCAGTCGATCGTCATCGTCGGCGCCGGCGCGATCGGCATGGAGTTCGCGTTCGTGATGGTGAACTACGGCGTGAAGGTCACGATCATCGAGTTCCTCGACCGTGCCCTGCCGAACGAGGACGCGGACGTCTCGAAGGAGATCGCGCGTCAGTACAAGGGTTACGGCGTCGACATCCTCACCTCGACCAAGGTGGAGACGGTCACCGATCACGGTGACAAGGTCACCGTGACCTACACCGCCAAGGACGGCTCCACCGGCTCGATCGACGCCGACAAGGTCATGATGTCGATCGGCTTCGCCGCCAACGTCGAGGGCTTCGGTCTCGAGAACACCGGCGTGAAGCTCACCGACCGCGGCGCCATCGACATCGACGACCACATGCGCACGAACGTTCCGCACATCTACGCGATCGGCGACGTCACGGCGAAGCTGCAGCTCGCGCACGTGGCCGAGGCGCAGGGCGTCGTCGCCGCCGAGACGATCGGCAAGGCCGAGACCATGACCCTGGGCGATTACCGCATGATGCCGCGCGCGACGTTCTGCTCGCCGCAGGTCGCCTCGTTCGGCCTCACCGAGCAGCAGGCGCGCGACGCCGGCTACGACGTCAAGGTCGCGAAGTTCCCGTTCTCGGCGAACGGCAAGGCCAACGGCCTGGGCGAGCCCATCGGCTTCGTCAAGCTCATCGCCGACGGCGAGCACCTCGAGCTGCTCGGCGGCCACCTGATCGGCCCCGACGTGTCCGAGCTGCTTCCCGAGCTCACCCTCGCGCAGAAGTGGGACCTCACCGCCCTCGAGGCCGCCCGCAACGTCCACACGCACCCGACGCTGTCGGAGGCCGTGCAGGAGGCCTTCCACGGCCTCGCCGGCCACATGATCAACCTCTGATCCGCTGACACGCGGAACGCCCCGGACCTCCTCGAAGGTCCGGGGCGTTTCTTCGTCTCACGCGCCGAGGGTGCGGGCGAGCTTGGAATCGGATGCCGCGGCGCGGCCGCCGGCGGCGCGCACCGCGGCTTCGGCGGCCGTGAGCAGCGCAGCGCGTTCGTCGGCCGAGGCCGGGGCGGCAGGCCCGAGCTCGAACTCCCACTCGCGCCAGGAGCGTTCCGCGCCGGTGCGCTCGTCCGTCGCGGTCACGTGGTCGTCCACGAACTCCGCGACGACACCGCCGTGCTCGTCCTCCAGCGCGTACGCGGTGCGGCTGTTGAGGATCCGGGCGATCGGCGCCAAGGCCGATGCGCGCGCGATCTTCGAGACCGCGTCGGCGACAGCATCCGGGATCTCGCCCACCGATCCGATCGGCCAATGCAGCTCGACCCGGCCGCCGTCGGCGCCGCGCGGGCCCTTGATGTGCCAGCCCTCGTCGGGACCACCCGTGCGGTGGCGCACCGCGTAGCCCGCGTGCGCGAGCGCGAGGTCGTCGCTGTCGAGGTAGGTGGCGTCGAGCCGGCGCGGTTCAGGGTCGCCGACGTGCGCCACACCGGGAAGCGCCGACCAGTCGGGCAGGGGCGTCGACTCGTCGACGTCGAACTTCAGCTCGACCTCGACGGTGTGCGTGCCGCCGTTCGCGGCGGCGTCGCCGCCGGCCGCGTGGGCAGTGCGATCAGTCGTCACGACCGTCCGGGTTCGGGTCGATGTCTTCGGTGGCTTCGACGTAGACGAAGCGCGTTTCGGTCGGGCCGTCCTGGTCACCCGTGTGGGTCTCATCGCCCTCGCGGCGGTAGACGAGCTGCCCCTCGCCGTAGGGGACGATGTACGAATCGGAGACGGTCGGGTCGAGCGGAATGATCTGTCCGTCGAGGGGTCCGCCGTGCAGTCGTGCGATTGCCATAGCGCCAGCGTAGACCCGGCGCCGGACGCGAGCCGCTCCCTCGCGGTCCGCCGCACGACGTGTCGCGCCCGCGAGACTCTCGTCCACCGAACTGGTGCAAGCGCTTCCAGGTTTTGCCCCTAGAATCGCGAGCGTGAAGGCCATCCGCACGTTCACCGTCCGTCCCGTCCTCGCCGACTCCCTCGCCCCGCTCGACCGCCTCGCCTCGAACTGGCGCTGGTCGTGGAGCCGTGCGACGCACGCGCTGTTCGCCTCGATGGATCCCGTCCTGTGGGACGAGACCGGCGCGAACCCCGCACGGATGCTCGGCGCATTGGGCCAAGAACGCCTCGACGAGCTCGCCCGGGATGAGCCGTTCGTCGCCCGCGTGCGCGAGGAGGACGAGCGCCTCACCGCCTACCTCGAGGGCGACCGCTGGTTCCAGCAGCTCGAGGGCGACAAGCCGGTGCACATCGCCTACTTCTCCCCCGAGTTCGGCGTCGACGGCTCGCTCCCCCAGTACAGCGGCGGCCTCGGCATCCTCGCCGGCGACCACCTCAAGAGCGCGTCCGATCTGGGCGTGCCTCTCACCGGCGTCGGCCTCTTCTACCGCGCCGGGTACTTCCGCCAGTCGATCGGCGACGACGGGTGGCAGCGCGAGAGCTACCCGCTGCTCGACCCGTACGGTCTCGGCCTGACGCTGCTCCGGGACCGCGAGGGCGCCCCCATCGAGATCGCGCTCGACCTGCCCGGTGACCGCCGCCTGCACGCCCGCGTCTGGGTCGCCGACATCGGCCGCATCCCACTGCTGCTGCTCGACTCCGAGACGCCCTCGAACACCGACGAGATGCGCCGCGTCACCGACCGCCTGTACGGTGGCGGCGGCGAGCACCGCCTGCTGCAGGAACTGCTGCTCGGCGTCGGAGGCGTGCGCGCGGTGCGCGCATGGTCGGAGCTCACCGGCCGCCCTGCGCCCGACGTCTACCACACGAACGAGGGTCACGCCGGGTTCCAGGGCCTCGAGCGGATGTCGGAGCTGATCACCGGCGACGGCCTCGGCTTCGACGAGGCACTCGCGCAGGTGCGCGCGGGCACCGTCTTCACCACTCACACGCCGGTGCCCGCAGGCATCGACCGCTTCCCTCGCGACCTCATCGCCGACTTCCTCTCGAGCGCCCTGTTCCAGGGCCTCGACGCCGGCCGCGCGATCTCGCTCGGCCTCGAGACGTGGGAGGGCGGCGACCAGGGCGTCTTCAACATGGCCGTGCTCGGCCTGCACCTCGGCCAGCACGCGAACGGCGTCTCGGTGCTCCACGGCGAGGTCAGCCGCGGCATGTTCGGCATGCTGTGGCCGGGGGTCGACACCGACGAGGTGCCGATCACGTCGATCACGAACGGCGTGCACGCTCCGACGTGGGTGCACCCTGCCCTCAAGGCCGTCAGCGAGCGGGCGTGGGGCGACGCGCACACGTACACGCACGACTGGACCGATCGCGGAATCGTGACGGATGCTGAGCTCTGGGGCGTGCGTCAGCAGATGAAGGGCGAGCTCGTGGCGGAGGCGCGGCGGCGGGTGGCGGCATCCGTGTCCACCGGCAACGGTCACACGCCGTCGTGGGTGGAGGATCTGCTCGACCCGGAGGTGCTCACGATCGGCTTCGCGCGGCGCGTGCCGACCTACAAGCGGCTCACGCTCATGCTGCGCGACCCGGAGCGGCTGACGCGGCTGCTGACCGATCCCGAGCGCCCGGTGCAGATCGTGATCGGCGGCAAGTCGCACCCGGCCGACGACTCGGGCAAGATCCTCATCCAGCAGCTGGTGCGCTTCAGCCGCGACCCGAAGGTGCGCGGGCGCATCGTGTTCCTGCCGGACTACGACATCACGCTCGCCAAGGACCTCTACCCGGGCTGCGACGTATGGCTGAACAACCCCCTGCGCCCGCTCGAGGCCTGCGGCACGAGCGGCATGAAGGCCGCGCTCAACGGCGCGCTGAACCTGTCGATCCTCGACGGGTGGTGGGACGAGTGGTACGACGGCGAGAACGGCTGGGCGATCCCCACGGCCGACACCGCGTCGAACGACGAGGAGCGCGACGACGCCGAGGCGGCCGCCCTCTACGATCTCATCGAGCACCAGCTGGTGCCGCGCTTCTACGAGCGAGAGGGCGGGATTCCGCTCCGCTGGCTCGCCATGGTGCGCCACACCATGACCGAGCTCGGCAAGAAGGCGACGAGCGACCGCATGGTGCGCGACTACGTCGAGCGGCTCTACGTGCCGGCGGCGGCGCACGACCTGGTGCTCCGCGCGAACGGCTTCCTCGAGGCGAAGGCTGTCGCCGCGTTCGTCGACCGCGTCCGTGAGGCGTGGAGCCGCGTGTCCATCGCGAGCGTCGACAGCTCGGGCATCCCAGCGCAGGCCCAGGCCGGCGATCGGCTCGACGTGCGCGCCGACGTACGGCTCGACGGCCTCTCGCCCGACGACGTCGCTGTGGAGCTGCTCTACGGAACGACGAACGAGGACGACGCCCTGGCCCGCGACCACTCGGTGTACCGCCTCTCCCCCGGCGCGTCCGCGGCGGACGGCGCCACGGTGTTCAGCGGCACTCTCCCCCTCAGCGTGACCGGTACCTTCGGCTACACCGTCCGCGTCCGCCCCGCGCATGAGCAGCTCGTCTCGCCGGTGGAGCTCGGCCTCGTCACGTACGCCTCGTAGGACTTCGAACACGGCGTGAAGGCCGAGAACGCACCAGTAGTACACAGGGCGTTTCGACTCGGCGCGGGAGCTCCCTTCGCTCAACGAGCGGGAATTGCGGGAGGTCGAGACCCGTAGGCTGGTGCGGTGAAGCCGTTCGTCCTCCTCGCGACCCGTGCGGAGGACGTGCCCGCCGACGAGGAGTACGCGCTCTTCCTGCGGTACACCGGCCTCTCCCCAGAGGAGCTCATCCGGGTGCGACTCGAGGCCGAGGCGATGCCGCGGTTGGACCTCGACGCGCTGTCGGGCATCTTCGTGGGCGGCGGGCCGTTCAACGCGTCGGACCCGCTCGACAAGAAGTCGCCGACGCAGCGCAGGGTCGAGCAGGAGTTCGGCATCCTCCTCGACGAGGTCGTCGCGCGCGACTTCCCTTTCCTCGGCGCCTGCTACGGAGTCGGCACGCTCGGCGCCCACCAGGGCGCGGTCATCGACCGCACCTACTCCGAGTCGATCAGCGTCGTGCCCGTGACGATGACCGAGGCCGGAGCATCCGACCCCCTGCTCGCCGCGATGCCGCAGACGTTCGACGCGTTCGTCGGACACAAGGAGGCCATCACGCGGCTGCCCGCCTCGGCGACGCTGCTCGCCTCGTCTCCGACGTGCCCGGTGCAGATGTTCCGTGTGGGCGAGAACGTGTACGCGACGCAGTTCCATCCTGAGCTCGACCTCGAGGGCATCACGACGCGCATCCACGCCTACGCCGGCTACGGCTACTTCGCGGCCCACGATCTGGAGCTCACGCTGGCCGCCGTGCGCCGCGCCGCCGTCTCGCACCCGAGCCGCATGCTGCGCACCTTCGTCGAGCGCTACGCGCGCTGAGCCGCTTCGCACTGCCGGAGCGCGGTGGTACGCTCCCCGCACCGGCTGCCTCCGCCTGGGGAGATCGAGGTGCGTCATGGGTTCGAAGAAGCTGCTCGTCACGGGTGCCGCGATCGCCGTCGTCGCGGCGGCCGCGATCATCGTGCCGAGCGTCGCGTCGGGTGTGCCGTTGGTTCGCGTGCTTCCCGCGACCGCCGTCGTCGCACCGGATGAGTCACCGGGCGGCCAGGGCGAAGGGAAGGCGTGGGGCCACCGCAAGGACGACCCGGCATTCCCCGGAGACAACGGCAACGCGTGGGGACACCACAAGGACTCGCCCGGCTTTCCTGGCAACGGGAATGGCAGGGCCTGGGGGCACCATAAGGACTCCCCCGACTTCCCGGGGCACAACGGCGACGACCAGAACGACGAGTAGTCCCCGCGCGCACGGTTCGCGGTGATCAGTCGGTCGGGGCCGTCACGATCCGGGAGACGGTCGCCTCGCCCGCGGGCTCGACCGAATCCAGTGCGGGACCGAGACCGATGTCGACGAGGACGATGTCGCCGGCGAGCTCCGCTCCGCGGCCGGTGACGAGTCCGGCCTTCACCGCTCCGAACGTGACGGTGACGGATGCTGCGAGCACGGCGTCGTCGGCCTCGCCGGTGTCGGGGTGCAGTCCGCTGGGGATGTCGACGGCGATGACCCGCGGCATCCGTCCCCCTCGGCGGAGGTCGTCGAGGATCGCCGTGACCGCCTCGCGCGCCGTGCCGCGCAGGGACGGATCGCTCGAGGCGCCGATGCCGAGGATCCCGTCGACCACGATCGCGTAGTGGCGCACAGCGTCGTCGGCTTCGGGGAGGTCGATGCGGCGGACGCCGGCGGCGACCGCGGTGGCGAGGGCGGTGACATGGAAGCGCTCGGAGACGAGGAGCGCGTCGACGTCGGCGACGCGGGAGAGGTGCGCGGCGGCGTAGAGGGCGTCGCCGCCGTTGTCGCCGGAGCCCACGAGCACGAGCACGCGGGGCCGCAGTGCGACCGGTGTCTCGCGGATCACGGGTTCGAGGACGCCGGTCATCGTGACGACGGTCTCGGGCGTGGTGAGCTCCACACGCACGACGTCGGCCAGGGCGGCGGCGGCGCGGCGCATGAGCGGGACTCCGGCAGCGAGCAGGGGGCGTTCCGCCGCACGCACCTGCTCGGCGGTGTACGTCGGAACACGCCGGGTCATGGGCGGTCGGCCCTCTCCGGGACGCGCTCCTGGTCGGCCGGGGTGTCGTCGCCCGTGGCCTCTTTCGCCTCGCGCTTCTGCGCGGCGAGCTTCTCGCGCTGGGCGTCGGCGCGTGCGTGCTCGAGCTCTTCGGTGGCCACGCGCACGGCATCCTCTGCCTGGCGCACCCGCCTCAGCGCGAACGTCGGGGATCCGAAGCGCTCGCGGACGCGGTCGACCCGCTGACGTTCGCTCACGATGATCCAGGTGGATGCGAGGAGGATGACCTGCGCCGAGAGGTTCAGCCACAGCAGCAGGGCGATGAGCGAAGCGAACGAGGCGAGGAGCGGATTCGAGCCGGCGCCGGCGACGAAGAGGGAGGAGAGCTGCTGCAGCACCGTCAGGCCGATCGCGCCGATGACGGCGCCCGACCAGAGCGAGGCGGGGTGTGCTTTGACGCCGCTGAGGGAGACGAACGCGAGTGCCACGATGGCCACGTCGAGCAGGAACACCACGATGATGGAGACGGAGCGGGTGGCGAAGTCGGCGAAGGGGCCGTGGCTGATGCCGACCCAGTTCAGCGCCGCACCGACGAAGGACGTGCCGACGACGGTGGCGCCGGCCGACAGCACGAATCCACCGCCGATCGCGATGGCCAGGACCAGGTTGCGCACGATCACCCAGATCCAGAACACGTCGTCGTGCACCTTGTCGGCGAGCGAGCGCAACGCGACCCGGAGCGACCCGATGGCACCGATCGCCGCGCCGACGAGAGCGACGAGGGCGATGATGCCGGCGACCGTGAGGCCGGCCGGAGCTTCGATCGTCGAGACGTCGATGAGGCCGTCGTCTCCGGTTCCGAGCAGGCCGGGGATCGCAGCATCCACCGCATCGACCAACGACTGCCACGCAGCAGGGTTGTCGGCGAGCCAGATCGAGGCGAACGAGAAGCCGAGCAGCACTCCCGCGAACACCGAGAACAGCGCCCGATAGGTGATGCTGTCGGAGAGCATGGGGCCGCGGCGTTCGAGGTAGTGGAACCAGACGCGCACCGGCCGGAGAGAGAGTGCCCAGGCCGTCAGCTTCGCGATCAGGTCCGCCATGGCGCCACCTTATCGAGTGCGTCAATCCTGAGGGTCAGGCTTGACGAGCGGCAGATAGTCTGTCCCTTGGGGATAGGGGTGTGGTGTGAGAGGTCTTGCACAGACGCTGGTGCTCACAGGAGCCGTGAGGGCTGCCGACATGTCGGCCGCCCTTGCTCAGGTGGGCGAAGGTCCGGAGCTGCAGCGATTGCTGGTGAGCTCGAAGCTGGTGACGGAGGGGCAGGTCGCCGAGGCGATCGCCCTGCACACCGGCCACCGGTACGTCGACCTCGCCGAGATGCCGCTCGACCCGAACGTGGTGGCGCTGGTTCCCGGCACTCTGTGCCGCAAGTACGGCCTCATCCCGGTCGACCGGCGGGGGGATCGCCTCACTGTGGGCGTGCTCGACCCGACCGACATCGTCGCGCTCGACGACGTCGCCTCGATCACGGATCTCTTCGTCGAGCCCGTTGTCGTCGCGGAGGACGCGCTGACGAACATGTTCGAGCGGTTCCTGCGTTCGGACGAAGAGCTCAGCGAACTGTCGATGTCGATCGAGGAGTCGAGCGAGGCCACCGAGGCGGCCTTCACCGAGAGCCTCGAAGAGCAGGACGACTCGGCGCCGATCGTGCGCTTCGTGAATCTGCTCATCGCGCAGGCCATCAACGACCGTGCGAGCGACATCCACGTCGAGCCGGGCGAGAAGCAGCTGACCGTGCGGTTCCGCATCGACGGCGTGCTGCACGAGATGCAGAAGGCCGACAGGGCGATCCAGGACGGCATCATCTCGCGCCTGAAGATCATGTCGTCGATCGACATCGCCGAGAAGCGCAAACCGCAGGACGGCCGCCTCTCGGTCACGCATGAGAACCGCACCGTCGACCTCCGCGTCGCGACGCTGCCCACGGTGTGGGGCGAGAAGATCGTCATGCGCATCCTCGACAACACCGGTCAGACGATGACGATGCGCGACCTGCTGTTCTCGAGCACCAACGAGAAGCGGTTCCGCGAGGCGATCACGAAGCCGCACGGGATGATCCTGGCTACAGGGCCGACGGGGTCGGGTAAATCGACGAGCCTCTACACGGCGCTTCGCTCGATCGCGAACCCGAAGATCAACGTCATCACTGTCGAGGACCCGGTCGAGTACCGCATCGCCGGCATCAATCAGGTGCAGGTGAACAACCGTGCCGGACTGACGTTCGCGACGGCGCTGCGGTCGATTCTGCGGTCGGACCCGGATGTGGTGCTCGTCGGTGAGATCCGCGACTTCGAGACGGCGAATATCTCGATCGAGGCGGCGTTGACGGGGCACTTGGTGCTGTCGACTCTGCACACGAACGACGCGCCTTCGGCGTTGACGCGATTGACGGAGATCGGCTGCGAGCCGTTCCTCGTGGCGACCGCGTTGTCGGCGGTGATCGCGCAGCGGTTGGCTCGGCGGCTGTGCATGCGGTGCCGTGAGCCTTTGGTGGAGACCTCGGAGGTGTTGACCTCACTCGGCTTCCCGCATGACCCTGCGGATGTGCCCGAGCTCTTCAAAGCGGTGGGATGCCCCGCCTGCAGCGGCACCGGATACCGCGGGCGGGTCGCGCTGCACGAGGTGATGACGCTGAGCGATGAGCTCGAGTCGCTGGTCGTGACACGGTCGACGGGGTCGGAGATCCGTCAGGTGGCGCTGGAGCAGGGGATGATCTCGCTCCGCGAGGACGGGTGGTCGAAGGTGGCGCAGGGACTCACGACGATCGAAGAGGTGCTGCGGGTCACGGTGTGACGCTGGGCAGACGTCGACGACCGACGCCCTGTGCGCCGGTCGTCGACCTGTCCCGGACCCTACGCCTGCTTGGCGAGCTCTCCGTAGAGGGTGAAGATCGGCAGGTACAGCGAGATCACCATGCCGCCGATCACGATGCCGAGGCCCACGATGAGGATGGGCTCGATCGTCGACGACAGCTGCGCGGTGGCCGTCTCGACCTCGTCCTCGTAGAAGTCCGCGATCGAGGCGAGCATGTCGACGAGCGTGCCCGACTCCTCACCCACCGACACCATCTGCGGCACCATCGCCGGGAAGACCTCGGCCTTGGCCAGCGGCGCGGCGAACGAGCGGCCCTGGCGGATCGATTCCTGCACGTCGCGCACGGCCTGCTCGATCTTCCAGTTGTTCGACGCCTGCCCGACGATGGCCAGCGCCTGGATGATCGGCACACCGGCGTTGAGCATCATCGACAGGTTGCGGGCGAACCGGGCGACCGCGATCTTCGTCGTCAGCTTGCCGAACACCGGCATCTTCAGCTTGATCGGGTCGACGAATCGGCGGTACTGCTCGGTGTGCCGGTTCGCCCGCCACCAGATGAGCCCGACGACCACCGCGAGGATGATCGACGGGATGATCCACCACATGTTGTTGGAGATCGTCACGAGGATCTGCGTCGGGAGCGGCAGCGAACTGCCGAGCCCCTTGAACATGCCCTCGAAGATCGGCACGACGAACGTCACCATGACCAGCACGCCGATGATCGCGATCACCAGCACGATCGCGGGGTAGGTCACCGCGGCACGGATCTTGTTGTGCAGCTCGGCTTCGCGCTGGTAGTTGTCGGCGATCGACTGCAGCGCGCTGCCGAGGAAGCCGCCCGCCTCACCCACCTTGATGATGCTCAGCATCAGCGGCGGGAAGGTCTGCGGATGCCGCGCCAGCGCCGCCGAGAACGAGGACCCCGACTCGACATCGGCCTGCACCTGCACGAGCGCCGGCTGCAGCTTCTTGTCGTCGGTCTGCTCGATGAGGATCGCGAGCGTGCGCATGAGCGGCAGGCCGGCGTTGATCAGCCCCGCCATCTGGCGTGAGAACACTGCGAGCGTGCGGGCTGACACCGTCTTGGTGGCGCCCGGCAGCTTGATGTCCTTGTTCAGCCCGGTGTTGGACTTCAGCGTCACCTCGAGAGGCGTGAGCCCCTGGGCCTTGAGCTTGCCGGTGACGGCGGACTCGCTCGCCGCCTCGATCGTGCCCTTGACGACCGACCCGCCACGCGGATCGACCGCCCGGTAGACGAACTCCTGTACGACAGCCATGTCAGCCCTCCCCGTTCGCGGCGGACCACGCCTCGAGGTCGTCGACGCCGCCCCACTGGATGTCGCGCGCCGTGGGGTCGACGCGGCCTCCGACGGTGGGCGTGCCGAAGCGCGATCCCATGCCGATACCGGTGCCTTGCGCCGCGTTCGCTGCCGGAGCCGCGAGCTCACCCTGCCGCCATTCGCCGGCGTGGTGCGCCCACTCCTCCGCGTCAAGATCCTTCGGCTTGATGTAGACACCGTCGAGGCTCTTCGGGTCGACCGCGAAGTCCACGGCGACGTTGCGCGCGATCGTGCCTTCGGCGACGAGTCGCCGAAGGTCCTGGTCGAGCGTGTGCATGCCGATCTCGGAGCCCGCCTGCATGGCCGAGTAGATCTGCGCGACCTGACCCTCACGGATCATGTTGGCGACGGCCGGGGTGTTGATGAGGACCTCGGTCGCGATCGTGCGTCCGTTGACCTGCGCGAGCGGCAGCAGCGTCTGGCTGATGATGCCCTGCAGTGTGTCGCCCAGCTGCGTGCGGATCTGGTGCTGCTGGTCGGCGGGGAACACGTCGATGATGCGGTTGATGCTCTTCGCGGCGCCCTGCGTGTGCAGCGTCGACAGCACGAGGTGTCCGGTCTCTGCCGCCGAGAGGGCGGTCGAGATCGATTCGGGGTCGCGCAGCTCGCCGATGAGGATCACGTCGGGGTCCTGGCGCAGCACGCGGCGGAGGGCTTCCGCGAACGAGTTCGTGTCTCGCCCGACCTCGCGCTGATGTACCAGCGAGCGCTTGGACTGGTGATGGAACTCGATCGGGTCTTCGATCGTGACGATGTGCGCCGGCACGAGCTGGTTGATGATGTCGACCATCGCCGTGAGCGTCGTGGACTTTCCCGAGCCTGTCGGGCCGGTGAGCAGCACGAGACCGCGAGGGCGGAGGGCCAGGTCGCGGGCGATTGCCGGAGCACCGAGCTCTTCGAGGGAGTACACCCGGTCGGGGATGTAGCGCAGGGCGATCGCGATGGATCCGAGCTGCCGGTACACGTTCGTGCGGAACCGGCCGATGCCCGGCGTCGCGTGGGCGAGGTCGACCTCGCCGTGCTCGAGGAACTCGGCGCGCTGCCCTTCGGTCATGAGGGCGAACGCGGTGCGCTCGACCCAATCGACCGGCAGCGGGGTCGGGTACGCCTCGATGGGCACGAGGTCCCCGTCGACGCGCAGCAGTGGCGGCGCGTCCGCGGTGATGTGAACGTCGGACGCGCGGTGCCGAGCGCCGTACGCGAGAAGCGTTTCGAAGTCGAGGTCGTCCATCGTCGTCACCCTTCCTCGTCGATGTAGCTCAGGGCAGTGATCTGGATGTCGACGGTGCCTTCGCCGCTCTGCGTCATCGTGACCGCCATGCTGTTGAGCAGGCGCGGCCCGGCGCGCAGCGCGTCGACGAACGCGGTCGCCTGCGCCATGTCGGCCGCGGTGGCGCTGATCACGAAGTCGACCTGCTGGCGACCGGCTGCGACGGCGGCATCGGGTGCCGCTGCCGTGTTCGGGTCGGTGGCGTTCGGGTCGGTCGCGTTCGGGTCGGCGGTCGCGTTCGGGTCGGTCGCAGCATCCGTCGCCGCCGGTGCAGGAGCGGCTGCCGCAGCCGCCGGGTCCCCGTCCGTCGCACCGGTGCGGGTCGCGTACACGACCTGCTCCCCGGCCGTGACGGATGTGATGGCGACGCCGGATGCCTCGGCCGCGTTGCCGACGACCTCGAAGACGTCGTCGTACTGGCCCGTGGCGGGGATCTGCGATCGGAGCCCGGCGACGTTCGCGGTGATCTCGTCGAGGTTCTCCTGCTGAGCAGTGAGTTCGTCGACCTGAGCCTGGTAGAGCGCGTTCGTGCTCGCGACGGTGGCAGTCTGTCCGTCGACCGTGACGGCCTGGAAATAGAGAGGCATGGCGACGAGGAACACACCCAGGGCGATGACGCCCAGCGAGACGATCAGACCTATGGCGGTCACGAGGTGCTTGGGCATCGCTCACTCACCCCCTTCGTCGGCCGCGAACTCGTTCGAGTACACGGACTGGTCGAACTCGACGTTCAGAAGATACGAGAAGCGATCCGCCGACACCTGGCTCGAGGTCACCGATTGCCCGTCGGCGTACAAGACGCCTTCCACCCCGCGGAGGGAGCGGATGAGAGCCACGATGTCGAGCGGGGTCGGGCTGTCGAAGGTGACGGTGCCGACGAGAGCCTGTTCGACGGCCGGGTCGTCGCCCTGCGGCACACCGCCCACGGCGAGGTCCACGCCGGTGATCGTCGTGTCGGCCGGGAGCACCCCGGTGATCTTCGCCATCACAGGCGTCCAGGCGAGGTCGGTCGCCATGGCGTCGGTGCGGAACTCTGTGAGCTCCGATTCAGCGGCGAGCGCCTGGCTGACCTCCGACAGCGATGCGATCTCGGTGAGAAGCGCGTTGGTCCGGGCCTGCTCGGCGACCAGTCGCTGGTCGGCGAAGAACTTGAAGGCGAACGCACCGGCGATGATGAGCACCGCGACGACGATGGCCCCGAGGGCGATCCACACCCACAGCCGCACCAATGAATCGCGTTCGCGCCGCACGACCTCGCTGCGCGGCATGAGGTTGACGCGGGGTGCTCCCGAGAACGGGACGGAGATGGCGGTCATCTCGAGGCCTCCCCGAGTGCGGTCCCGACCGTCCCGACGAGGTTGAGCGCGACCTCACCGGCGGGCGGCGGTGTCGACATCGAGATCACGTCTCCGACCGAGACGACGGTCATCGGGGTGTCGATGGCGGCGCCCAGCGCCGGCAGCACGCCTTCGACCCCGGCTCCGGCGCCCGTGACGAACATCCGTGTCAGCGGCGCTGCCGTCGGGCGGCTGCCGAAGAACGCGAGCGTGCTCCGGAGGCGGGCCGCGAGGTCGGAGACACCGGGGGGCATGGCCGCCCGGATGGCACCGCGCGTGCGACCGGGTGCGGCGAGGCCGGCACCCGTTCCCATGCCGTTGCCGGCGACGGCGAGCTCGAGTTCGGGCGCAGCGACCTCCGTGCTGTTCCGACGGCTCGCGGCAGTGGCGACGTCGATCGGCAGCAAGCGGACGAACAGCGGAACGCCACCCCGTGAGATCACGACCTGCGTGGTGTGGTCCCCGATGTTCACCGTCGCCACGGTCTCTTCCCGTGACGCCAGCGGTGCCGTGACGCGAGCGAGGCCGAACGCCGATAGGTCGACCGCCTGCGCGCGCACCTTGATCTTCGCGAGGGTGGAGATGATCTGCTCGATGTTCTCCGACACGGCCGCGACGAGCAGGCCCGAGACCTGGTCTGCGTCCTGCGACAGCGGGAAGAAGTCGAGCACAGCCTGGCTGGCGGGAACCGGCAGCAGGTCCTGCACCTGGTATGGCAACGCCTCGCGCAGCAGATCAGGCCGCATCGCCTGAGTCGTGTACTCGCGCACGAGAATGCGGCGGCTGGCGACGCCGAGCACCGCATCCTTGCTCTTGAACTTCGCGCCGGTCCACAGCTGCCGGAGCGCGACCGCGACGGCGCCCGAGTCGAGCACCTCCGAGTCGCGCGCTGCCTCGGGCGGCAGCGGCACTTCGCCGTAGGCGACGAGCTGGGGTTTGCGACCGAGCGAGATCTCCGCAGCGCGGACACTCTCCTCGGTCACCTCCAGCCCGACAATCGTCTTCCCCATGACTTCCCCTTCCCCCAAGACGTCGGCGTCAGGCGCCGACGAAGAGATTCACGTACCACTTGCCGACGGCCTCGCCGGCGAACACTCCGGTCCACGCGCCGAGGATCATCCACGGCCCGAACGGAATGGCGGTCTTGCGTCCGGCGCGACGCAGCAGCAGCAGCGCGATGCCGAACACTCCTCCGTAGAGGAAAGCCGCGAACGCCCCCACAGCGAGCGCGCCCCATCCCAGCCACCCGAGGTAGATGCCCACCACCCCGGCGAGCTTGACGTCTCCCCCACCCATGCCGCCGGGACGGGCCGCGCGCAGCAGGAAATAGAAGAGGTACAGCACCACCATGCCGATGGCCGCGCGTGCGAGAGCGGCCCAGTCGCCAGTCAGCCAGGCGGCGACGGTGAACAGGATGCCGGCCACGAGGTAGCTCGGCAGCACGATGCTGTTCGGCAGTCGGTGCGTGTCGAGGTCGATGAGCGTGAGCACGATCGAGATCGCCGCGAAGTAGAGGAATGCGACGACGACGAGAGCCAGTGCCCAGAGATCCGCGGGCCGGACGATGCCGTCGACCGTCGGCAGGCTCAGGTAGGCGGGCAGATTCATCGCCAGCAGTCCCTCGTATACAACGAGGCCCCACCACGTGACGACGGCGAAGGCGACGCCAGTCACCGCTTCGACGATCGGGTATCGAGCCGAGATCGGCGCCTTGCAGGTCGCACATCTCCCACGCAGCGCGATCCACGAGACGACGGGAACGTTCTGCCACCACTTGATCGCCGTGTCGCAGTGCGGGCAGCGGCTCTCGCGCAGAAGCGAAATCCTCGCCGGCACCCGGTAGGCGACGACGTTGAGGAACGACCCGATGAGGAGGCCGAGGATCCCGGCGATGACGACGAGGAAGACAATGAACGCGCTCATGAGCTAACGCTCTGACTGGTACGCGAGATTGTCCAATCGCGTGACCGTGTTCGAAGGGTCGAATATGCCCCCGGTCCCCTTGATGCCGCAGCTGATCGTCGGCAGGGTCGGCGCCCACGACATAGGCATGCAGGTGAACGTTCCGCCGTTGAGGTGGAGTCCGTCGCTGCCCATGTACAACTGGCCGGACATGGTCAGCGACATGGTGCTGCCGATGCCACAGGCGCTGTAGATCAGTGTCCGCACGCTGTTGGTCGTTCCGGCGGAGAACTTGTCGAGCGCCGACGACGAGCACGCCGGAGGACGTCCATCGCTTCCATTCGGATCGAGGTGCACGATCAAGAGCTGAGGTCCGGCCGCCAGCGTTGTTCCGGTCGGGCGGGAGATGGTTCCGGTCAATTCGAGGTCCATCTTCTCCGAGGAGGGAACAAGGATGACGACATCGCGAGCCACCGTCACGTTCCCCGGTGCGACCTTGATGCCGCTGCCGCCGGCGGGGCAACCTGTCATGTCGATGACGGCGCGAGTGCCGGTTGCGCTGAGAACGGCCTGGAGTTGTGCAGTGGTGCACACCGTGCCCGGCGCAGGCGCGTCCACGGGGAGCGCAGCAGAGCTCCAGGTCGTCGAGGCCGTCAGTTCGATCCACGCCGTCGCTGCGAACACCTGCTCGAGCGTCGGCGAGATGACGGGAGTCGGCTCCCCCGTCAGGACAGGGACCGGGGTGACACCGTCAGCTCTCGTCCAATCGGCCGGGACGTGATCGACCATCGCGAGGTGGGTTCTGAAGGAACCGTCGACCTTGCCCTTGCCGTTCTTCGTGTCGATGTTGCCTGCGGCGTAAACGTCACCGCCGATGCTGACCCCGTTCACATTGAGCTTGATCTGACCCGCGACAGAGATCACATCGCCACCCACAGTGAACTTCTTGTTCTTGATTTCGATCGCGTCGCGGGTATAGACGCTGCCCGTGACGGTGCAGTCGTCAGTGATCGTCAGCCCTCCGCGGAGGACCCAGAGGTCGCCGTCGATGGCGCCCGTCGCGCCGTTGTTGCACTCGTAGTCGCCCTCGCGAATGACGAGATCGCCGGTGTAGGTGGACTTCGTTGCCTTGAACTCCCCCTCGAAGAAGGCCACGGTGCCGGACGGTGTGGTGGCTGGGCCGTGGTACCACGGGTACACCGCGTCGATGGTGGTCTGCGCGTCGTTCGTCCCAGTTCCTGTGGATCGGATGACCACCCACTTCGTGGTCGGACTGGGACACGTGGTGGTGACGCCGCTCGCATCCCAACCGGTCGGCCTCACCGTGGCCTCCGACGAGCGAATCGTATAGGAGAAGATCGGGGCCGAGCCTGCGGTCGAGTTCGCAGCCATGGGCACCGATGCGCAGTTGAGACCTGTGGAGGTGATCGCTGACTTGATGGACGCGACGGCGGCGTCGCGTCCCGATTCGGCTGCGATGAAGGCCTGTGTGCGGTCCTTGTTGTCGACGTTGGCACCGATGGTGAATACGACTGAGGCTGCGATGGTCGCAGCAATGATGAAGCCGACGAACATGACGACGACAACCGTCACCAGGACGGCGCCGCCCTCGTCCTGCTGACGCGTGCGGTTCAGAAACCGATCGATCACCAGCATCCGTCGCTCCCTGTGTCTTGAATCGACCGCGGTAGAACATCGCCCGCGAATGTCACTGGCGAGGCATCGGTTGTGATCTTGAATGTGTACGTGACTGAGCCTGCAGTTGTACGCGCGAGGTAGGGCGTTGTTCCTTGCTTCTCGATGCCGGACTGCCACGCCGGCCACGAGCTGTTGGGGGACGCCAACGCAGCCGATGCAGTTGTCAACTGGGCATCCGAGTCGGTAATTCGGAATCCCTGACACTTGAGCTCGCCAGTGAGCGAGGTCCTGACCCGCAGCACCGTCCCACTCTCCGTGACCTCGAAATAGAGCGCATTCCGCATCGCACGTTCGATCGTCGAAGACACGAGTTGCCCGCGATTCGTCGCCTGCGTGACGGTGGTGACCTGCTCCTGCGTTCTCCACGAGTTGACGAAGATCGTCGCCACCGCGGCGATCACGATGCCGGTGATGACGATCGCAACGATGAACTCGATCAGGCCGAGTCCCTCGTCGTTCGTTCGCGTGGAGGAAGTCATGGGATGTAAATGAGCGCAGTCGTCGTCGCGAGCGTGCGTCCCTCGGCGACGACGTTGACAGTGATCTTGGCGGTCGATCCCGGAGCACATCCCGACACGGTGGTCGAAGAAGTTGACATCGACACTCCACGACCGTCGGTGACGTCGGGCAGCGAGGCAATCGAACCGAGGAACGTGCAAGTCGGAGTTGTGCGTGCGTCGTCGACGATCGAGTTCATGTAGCGCGTGGCGGTGGCTGTCGAAGCTTGTTGCGACGAGAACACGATCCCCTGCCACAGCGCCGGCAGGATTGCTATGGCGACGATGCCCAGCAAGAACATCGCGATGACCACTTCGACGAGACTGAACCCCATAACGTCGTTGCTGCGATCGCTCATCCGCCCACCTCCCCAAGTGGCAGAGTCCCGTGCCTATCGCGCCTCCGGGGTCGAGAACTTGACGGTGCTCTCGACCCCGGTGCGATTCAGTCGTGGGACGATTACGGGCCCGCCGGAGCCACGTCGCTCGCGCAATCAGCTGCTGGTCCCGCGGATACTGTCTTGCCGAACCCAGTCGCAGTGGCGCACAGGTCGTCTAGGGTCGTGCCCACAGACGAGACTGCGATATCCGGGGCGTCCCCTGCAGTGGCGGCAGCCCCACTGATGACATCCTCGTCCGTGGCGCCATTCGCGATCTCAGAGGCCCCCGCCGTTGCTCCATTGGCTGCTGCGGCGCGGAGCGCGTTGTCCTCGGCGTTGCCCTGGATGCTCGCAAACACCGGGATCGCGATCGCGACAAGAATGCCGAGGATCACGACGACGATGATGAGCTCGATGAGGGAGAAGCCTTCTTCGCCCTCTTCCTCACGACGCCGCTTGGCAGCGTCGATGTAGTTCTTGATTGTTGCACGCATGGCGCGTCTCTCCCCAGTGTGAGTTGATAGGTCAGCTCTAACCGACCGGAGCGCGCCCAAGCGCCCGGTCTCAAACACCCCAGTAACACATCCCAGTCTCTGTTAGAGCTGGGTTTGAGACACACGCGCAAAGCGTGAATCCCCTCCCGCCACTGACGCTGTCATCCGCGGGACCCCATGTCAACGCACGCGCATGCCATGTTCGCCTAAGAATGCCTCAGGCGCCGGTCACGCAATCTTGCGGGCGGCTCTGTCATCGTCCCGCCACCCTGGGCGCATTGGGGAGGCGGTGGGCTCTGGCGTCCGGAGTCCGCACGAGGGACGAGGAGGTCCCGATGAGGCAACCGCGCGTGCACCGTCCTGGGATGATCGGACGACCGACGGCGGCGGCCCGGGCGGCCAGGCGCCGCCGCGGGGATGGATCTACGATCCTTCGACGGGGGATTCAGACTCGACGCGGCAGCGTCGGCCGTCGCGGCCGTCGCGGCCGACGCGGTCGCCGGGATCCGGCCGCCCGCCGAGGTCTCTGACAAGCATGACGACGAAGCTCGCGACCAACAGAAACGACCGCACACGGCCGCGCCGGACGGACGACTCCAGGTTCGTCCGGAACGAACTGGAACGCGCATGGCGGGCAGATAGCCATCACACGGGAATCGATGATTCGATCGAATGTCTGGGGTTCCGACTAGCGTATAGATGTGAGCATTTCATCGAGCCATGTCGAGCCGGGGCCCTGGATCTGCGACGATCCCGAGCTTTTCCTCGCACCGACTGACGTGCTCGAGCCGGGCGAGCACGCGCCCCCGTTCGACCTCGCTGACGTCGAAGCGAGCGGCGAGGCGCACAGCGTGGCGATGTACGAGCTCGAGGGCATCAGCATCCGCGCTCGGGTGCTCATCGCAGACGAATACGCGGCGATCGCGAATGTTCTGAGGGATGCTGCAGCCTGCCCAGACCCGTGGGTCGGCGCCGACCCGACGCTGGATCCCGCATGGCTCGATCCGCAGAGACGATCGGCGGCGGCCGTACGCGCCGAGCGGCGGAGCATGGCCGTGCGGGCCGCCGCGCTGGATATTTCGGTGCGTTTGGGGATGTCGGAGAACGCGGTCCGCACCCGCGCCGCACACGCCGACACGTTGCGCGAGCGGTGCCCGAGGATCTGGGAGGCTTTCCGGTCGGGCCGCATCGTCGCGCAGAACGCGGCGACGGCGGCGGCGCAGGCCGCGACCCTTCCCGCCCGCGCAAAGGACGCGTGGGCGAGGTTCGACGAAGACCTCGAGGGGTCGTCGCAGACGCTCGCGCCGGGAAAGTTCCGCGCGCGGGCCAGGATCGTGCGCGAACGTGTGCACCCCGAGCACATCGATGAGCGGCACAAGCGCGCGAAGGACGAGCGAAACGTCTGGTTCCAGCGCGAGGCGGACGGCATGGCTTCGTTCACCGTGTTGGCGCCCGCCGATGAGGTGATCGCCGTCGAACGATTCGCGGATGCGCACGCGCGACAACTGCGCGCACAGGACGGCGAGGAGCGCACGCTCGCTCAGCTCCGCACCGACGTCGTGCTCGACTTCATCACCCGAGGCATGTCGACCAGCACCGAGCCCGCCGCCGGGCGTTCGCGCGCATCCGTCGCGGTGACGGTGCCCGTCATGACCCTTCTCGGACACGACGATGAGCCGGCAACGCTCGACGGGTATGGCCCGATCGACACCGAGACCGCCCGGCGGCTTGCGGGTGAGGCATCCAGCTGGGTCCGAATTCTCACTCACCCCATCACCGGCACGGTCCTCGACGTCGACCGCACCACGTACCGCGTCCCGAGAGCGCTCCGAAGGTGGCTCGGCGTTCGCGACCAGGTCTGCACCGGCCCCGGATGCATGCGATCCGCCCGAGACTGCGATATCGACCACCGGCTCGACTGGCAGTACGGCGGGAAGACCGCCGACACCAACCTGAGTCCGTTGTGCGAACAGCACCACGCACTTAAGACCAAGAGCAGATGGGTGCTTCATCGGGACGACGTCACCGGCGCGAGATGGTGGGTGTCACCCACGTCTTTGACGGTGCCGGTGGAACCACCGCCGTTCTGACGCACGCTCGACCAAAGGCCTCCGCTCCGCCGCACCGCACCGCACGCACGACGGCGCGGTCGCACGCGCGACCGGCATCCGCCCTCAGTTCAGGATCGCGAGCGCCTGCTGCGTCGCGACGATCACGAGCCAGCCCACCAGCACGATCGAGACGGCCACCGCGATCCCCGACAGCAGCCTGCTCGCCCGGCGCTGCGCCGCCACGATCAAGCCGCCGATCGCGAGGAAGAACGCACCCGCCGCGAAGGCCACGCTGACCAGGCTGACCAGACCCGCGACGGACTCGTTCCAGCCGCCCAGAAAGAACACGACGGCCAGCCCGCCGAGCGCGCCCACGACGAGAAGCACGATCGACGCGCGCGCCGGGATGTTCGCCGGCGCAGCCTCGGGAAGCGGCGGACGCATCTCCCCCACGTACGAGCTCGACACCGGCTGGTACACGATCGGCGTCGGCATCCGCTCATCCGCCGGCGTCGGGGCGGGCGCGGAGGCTTCGGGTTCCTGTGTGATGGATGGCAGATCCACGGATGCCTCGTCCCGCGCCGCCGCGGGCTCAGCCAGCGAAGACGGCGCCGGCCACATCGCGGCCGCATGCGGCTCCTCGGCGACCGACGCCGCCTCGGGCGACGCAACCGCCGCACCGGGAGCCTTCGACGCTCCGCCAGCAGCAGCACCCGCAGCAGCAGCACCGCCAGCAGCAGCACCGCCAGCAGCAGCACCGCCAGCAGCAGCACCCGCAGCCGCGGCATCCGTATCCGCGGCATCCGTATCCGCCGCCCGTCGCGCACGCAGCTGTGCCCGGCTCGCCGGCGCAGCCGCCGCGCTCGCAGCCTCGGCGACGTCCGTCGCATCGGTGGCCGCAGCATCCGTCGTCACCGGACGGTAGTCCGTCGTCCAGGCAGCGCCATTCCACCACCGCAAGCGGTCAGCACGCGAGTCGTCCACGTACCAACCGGGCGGCGGTCCCCCCTGAGACCCGTCCGTCATCATGCTCCCCAGCACAGTGATTCTCGAGCGCAAACATACCGGAGCCGGGGACCGAGAGCACCACGTGATCAGCCGTCCAGTACCTCGAGCCTCACCGTCACGGGGCCGCCGTCGACCAGCCGCTCGGCGTCGCGCACCGCCTTCTTCAAAGGCAGCACGTACGACCCCGAGTCGGACGACGGGAAGATCGACGTCGTCCACTCGCTGCCGCCGATGCGCGCCCGCACGCGCACCGAGCCGAAGCCGCGGTACGGGCGCGGGATCTCACGGATCTCCTCGCTCAGCTCGGGCGGCACCGAGGTGAAGAACCAGGCCGCATCCTCACGTGCAGCCCAGCGGAAGACGTCGCCGTCGAACTCGATGATCACGAACACGAGGGTAGCGAGCAGGTCCGACGCGCCGAGCGTACACTTCGAGCATGGCCGCCATCGTGGCCGGTGGGATCCGCATCGCGTACCGACGGGAGGGCCGCGGAGCACAGCTCGTGCTGCTTCACGGAGCCTACGAGGACTCGAGGGCGTGGAGCGACGAGTTCGACCGCCTCACCGCCTCGGTCGAGCTGATCGCCTGGGACGCCCCGGGATGCGGCGGGTCAGACGACGTTCCGGCCGACTGGACAGACCGCGACTGGGCCGATGCGGCGGCTTCGTTTCTCACCGCACTCGGGTTGACCTCGCCCTGCGTGGCGGGCTTCTCGATGGGCTCGGTGGTGGCGCTGCTGCTCGCCCGCGATCACCCCGACGTCGTCGGCGGTCTCGTTCTCGTCGGCGCCTACGCCGGATGGGGCGGGTCGCTCGACCCCGAGGCGCTCGCTCACCGGATGGACGCCGCGCGGTTCACGATCGATCATCCCGTCGAGGAATGGGCCGACGACTTTCTGGATTCGGTCTTCGCGCCGGGTTCCGCGCCCGAGCGGCGGGCCCGGGCTCGGGCGCTCCTCGACGACTGGCGGCCGGCGACGACGGCCGCGCTGCTCGAGGTGATGACGCTCGACCTGCGCCCCGCACTCCCCTCGATCCGCACGCCCACCCTCATTGTGCGCGGAGCGCAAGACCGGCGAGGTCCACGCGCGGCCGCGCTCGACCTGGTCGCCGCGCTCCCCGACGCGCGCCTCGTTGAGATCCCGAACGCGGGCCACGATTGCACCGGACCTGAGCTCGACGCGGTCCTGATCAGTGCGGCGCACGGCGGCCGCCCGAAGTCGTCCGGCCGCTGAGACCCGCCCTACAGATGCTCGCCCGGCGCGCCGCCGTGGCGATCAACCAGTCGCTGCAGGCAGCTCGACCAGCCGTCGATGTGGTTGTCGCGCTCCGCCGTGGTGGCGAAGCCGGAGTGCCGCACGATCACGCGGGTCGCGGCATCCGCCGCGGACTGCAGCTCGATCTCGACGTCGGTGGCATGCCCCTCCCCCGCCCATCGCCACCCCAGCCTCAGAGCACGCGGCGCCGCGAAGGTGAGCACCGTGCCCTCGACCGCCATGTCGACGGGCACCGACCGCACCTCCCAGCGACCCAGCTCGCGCAGCTCGACGACCGCCGTCGTCTCGAAGCGCGGCGGCCAGAACCACTCCGACAGGCGACCCGCGACCGTGAACTCCCGCCACGTGAGATCGACGGATGCTGCGATCAGCGCCTCTTCGGTGAGCTCATGCATTCTGACACCGTACGCCGACCCGCCCCCCATAGGATCGTGCGCATGCCGAACCCGCGCCCTCGCGTTCCCCTCGCCACGCCGGTGCGACCGGGTCGCGACCTCTCGAAGCCGCTGCCCGCGGCGCTCAGCTGGATCACGCTCGTCGCCTTCGCGGCGGCCCTTGCGGGCGCGTACGTCGCGCTCGGGCTCGCGTGGTGGGTGCCGGCACTCTACGGGGCGGCCAGCATCGTCGCGTTCGCCGTCTACGGCATCGACAAGGCGGCGGCCCGCCGCCAGGCGAACCGCGTCTCGGAGCCGACACTGCTCATCCTCGGACTCGTCGGCGGCTGGCCGGGTGCGCTCGTCGCGCAGCAGGTGTTCCGCCACAAGACCCGCAAGCGATCGTTCCGCCGGGTGTTCTGGGGAACGGTGGGTGCGAACGTCCTGGCGCTGGCGGCGTACGTCTATCTCACTGCCCCCGAGCTCGGCGGCTGAGCCCGGCGTCAGCGGCCGTACTCGGGCGCCCAGTCGTCGCCCTCGGGCATCCACTCGCCCGAGCCGGACGCCACTCGCGACGGTTCGGCGCGCCGCCACTTGGCGCCCTCGGGCCAGCTCGCGGCGAACGTGGAGGCGACCCGGAACACTCGCCGCGACAGCCCCGACAGCGTCTGCACCGGACGTGCCGACACGGGCATGCGCAACTGCGGGTCGTAGCGGACGCCGTCCGACGAGCGCAGCCGGATCGTGAGGTCGAGATCGTCGTGGATGCGCGCGTTGCCGCGGTCGACCTGGTCGCGCACGCGCTCCCATACGGGCGTGCGCATCGCGAAGTTCGAGCCGAACACCAGTGGGATGCCGAGCCACTTCTTGATCCAGTAATGGCCGCCGCCGATGTACCAGTGTTCGCCGAGGTAGTTCTGGACCGCCGTGCCGCCGTAGAACTCCGCGCCGCCAGTCAGCACGCCGAGTGTGGGATCCGAGACGAAGGCGCGGACGAGTCTCGCGACCCAGTCCGGGTGCGGGCGCGAGTCCGCGTCCAGCCGCGCGATGATGTCGGCGTGCTCGAGCGCCTCGTCGTACCCGCGAGCCGCGGCGGGCCAGATCCCGATCGACGGCTCGTATGCCACGACCGCCTCGTACGCCCGAGCAACCTCGGCGGAGGCATCCGTGCTGGCGTTGTCGACGACGATCACGACGTCTGGCTGATGCGTCTGCACGGCGAGTGCTGCCAGGCACGCGTCGAGATAGTCCGCGTCGTTCCGGCACGGAATGACCACGGCGACGCGAGGGGCGAGGGGCACAAGCCACACCATACTCCCGGCGTGTCGGACGGCCGCGTCACCCTGCCGACAGACCTACACCACGCTCTGGAACGGCGAGAACGGCCGGGTCTTCGTGAGTGACCCCCCCGGAAACCGGATGCCGCGTGCGCGCTGCGCGGGGTCGAGGCATCCGTGCATCAGGGCAGCACGGTCACCACAGCGGATGGATCGCGTCGCGGAGGTCGCGGTCGTAGACGTCGTGCACGACGCGGTCGAACGCCGCGAGGTCGAAGCCCGCGTCTTCGAGAGCACTGTCGAGCAGGGCGCCCGCAGCGGCGTTGGCCTCGGCCTGCTGCACGCTGCGCGCACCGGGGATGACACTCGTGACGCCGGGGCGCGAGGCGATCCAGGCGAGCGTGGCGGCGGGCAGTGGGACGCCGGCGGGCAGGGCTGCGGCGAGCTCGCTGGCCGCCCGGATGCCGGTCTCGAAGTCGACGCCCGAGAACGTCTCGCCGCGGTCGAACGCCTCGCCGTGGCGGTTGTACGTGCGGTGGTCGTCGGCGGCGAACGTGGTCTGCGCCGTGTACTTGCCCGACAGGAGGCCCGACGCGAGCGGCACCCGTGCGAAGACCGCGACGCCGGCCGCTTCGGCGGCAGGCAGCACGTCGTCGAGCGGCTTGAGGCGGAACGGGTTGAAGATGATCTGCACGTTCGTCACGTTCGGGCGCGAGATCGCCGCCAGAGCCTGCGCGGTCGTCTCGACCGAGACGCCGTACGCCGCGATGGCACCGCCGGTGACGAGCGCGTCGAGCGCGTCGTACGTGGCGTCGTCGTCGATCACCGCCGTGGGCGGGCAATGCAGCTGCACCAGGTCGAGAGTGTCGACGCCGAGGTTGGCGCGGGAACGGTCGGTCCAGGCGCGGAAGTTCTCAGGCGTGTAGTTCTCAGGCTCCTGCGCGAGGCGCCGCCCCATCTTCGTCGCGACCGTGATGCCGTGGCCCGGCCGGGCGGCGAGGAACCGGCCGATGAGGGACTCGCTCCGCCCGTCGCCGTAGACGTCGGCGGTGTCGAAGAGGGTGACGCCTTCGTCGACGGATGCTGCAAGCACAGCGGTCGCGGCCTCCTCGGTGACCGCGCCCCAGTCGGCGCCGAGCTGCCAGGTTCCGAGGCCGATGGCCGAGACCGAGCGTCCGGTGCGGCCGAGTGCGCGCTGCTGCATGAGGATCCTCCAGGTTCGGGGGGTGCGGTCGTCTTCCAGCATCCCACTCGGTTCACTGCGCAAGGCCGCGGGATGCAATCCCGCCGAGTTGGCGGCGGGCGCGGCGATGGAGCTGTGCCTGCGGCGCATCATCGACGTGTCCCGGCCCTTCGCGTGAGGCGTGGGCGCCTCGCGGCATCTGTCACGGGTTGACGATGACCGGGGTTCCCAGCGGGAGCTCGGAGAGCTTGGTGATCGCGGACGGGTCGACGCGGAGGCATCCGTTCGAGATCGCGCCCGAGCGATCGTCGTGGTAGTGGAAGGCCGTGACCGCGACATCCGCACCCCCGAAGCCGTCGAGGGCGGGCGACTGCACCGACAGGTACACGATGGGATGACCGCGGGTGTAGGCGTACTCGGGCACGACACGGGTGGTCATGATGAACGTGCGGCCGAGCGGTGTCGGGGTGCGATCGGCACCCCAGCCGAAGTCGGCCGCGATGCGCTCCGGCACGCCGGCGCGGACGATGTCGATCGTGCGGCCCGAGATGCTCACGACGACGCTGGTATCGCTCGGCGCGAGATCGACGTCGGTCTTGCGCATCCATCCGGTGGTCTGCGCGGCGTTGCCCTGCGACGGCACAGCCTGGCGCCCGGTGAGCAGCACCTTGACCCAGTTGTCCTGCTCCTCGACCACGGGGACGGTGGTGCCGTCGTACGAGTACTCGTGCGGCAGGTACGCGACCGGCTGGGCGGTGGGGTCGGCCCAGACGGGGGCACCGGTCCCCTTCGCGGCGGCCCGCAGGGCAAGCGGGGTCGCGAACGCCGCATCGTCGACGGGAAGCGCGGGGATGACCGCGAAGACGTTGATCTGCGGGAGGGCCGAGACGTCGTACGAGGCGGTGTTCGCGGCGAACCCGGTGGGTGTGGGCGTCGGCGTGGGGGTCGGGGTGGGGGTCGGCACGGCCGCGGCAGTCGCGGTGGAGGTCGGGGTCGGGGCGGGGTCTGCGGGCGGCGGGCGCAGCAACAGGGCTGCGCCGACACCGGCCGCGAGGACGATCGCGGCGAGGGCGACGAGCGCCCAGACCCACAGTCTTCGCCTCGCCGGCACGCGCTCATCACCCTGCGGCACGGCGGGCTCGTGCGCCGCCGGGCCGTCGGTCTCGGCATCCCCCATTCCCCCATCGTCGGTCGCGATGACGGATGCTGCAACCCGCCGCCGCTCGTTAGCCTGGGCCGGTGAGCGGTCAGGGTGATCAGGAGCGGCCGATCCGGGTTCTCGGGATCATCGGCGCCGGGCGCGTGGGGCGGGCGCTCGCACGACTGGCGCGCGCGGCCGGGTACCGGGTGCTCATCGCCGGGTCAGGCGACCCGTCGCGCATCGCCGGCACGATCGAGGCGGTGGCTCCGGGGGCGGTCGCGGCTCCGGCATCCGTCGTGGCACGTGACGCCGATGCGATCGTGCTCGCGCTGCCGCTCCCGCAGCACCGCACGCTGCCCGTCGACGCACTACGGGGGAAGCTCGTGATCGACGCCATGAACTACTGGTGGGAGGTCGACGGGCTGCGGGCCGACTTCGGCGACCTGCGCACGACGACGAGCGAGACGGTGCAGCGGTTTCTCCTCGGCGCGCGGGTTGTGAAGGCGTTCAATCACATGGGCTACCGCGACCTCGACGAGGAGGCGCGGCCGGCCGGGTCTTCGGGACGGAAGGCGATCGCGGTCGCCGGCGACTCGGCATCGGACGTCGACGTCGTGATGCGGCTGGTCGACGATCTGGGCTTCGACCCGGTGCTGGCAGGACCTCTCGCCGCGGGAATCATGCTCGAGCCCGGCGCCGAGGCCTTCGGCGCCGACGTCGATGCGGACGAATTGCGGGAGATGCTCGCCCGCTTCCCGACCTCGCAGCGCGGGATCGTGGTGGCCCGGGCGCGCGCCGATGTGGCGGATCCGCGCTCCTGACGGCGCGCCGCGCTCAGGCGTCTCGACTGCGGGCGCTGGAGCGCCCTCGCGCAACGAGCGGGTGTCGCAGTGCCGGTCGTTGAGCGAGCGAGGAACGAGCGAGCCGAAACGGCGCTCAGCGCGGGCCCGACGCTTTGCCGAGCGCCGCATCGACGGCGGTCGCGAGGGCGATCATCGCCACGTAGACCACGAGGTCGCGGGGGTCGAAGACCGTGCCGAGAACCAGCATCACGGGCGAGAGCTGCGCTCCCCACGCGAGAGGGAGGCCCGTGAGCTGGAACAGCTCGACAGCGACGCACCACGCCGCGGCGATCGCACCCGCGGCGAGCGGACGGAGACGTGGGGCGATCAGCACCACCGCCAGGTACGCCGCGACGGCGTAGAGCGCGTCGCCGGCGATGTCGGTCGCGGTCCCGTCGGGAAGAACCCCAGACACCACCAGCCCCGCGACGATCGTCGCAGCGAGCAACAGCGCGGCAACGACGCGACGCGCGCGAGGCCGCGCCGTCGCGACGTCGCGGGTCACGCGATCACCCCGGCGGCACGCGCCGGCTCCGCGTAGGCCTCGGCGAGCGTCGCCACTGTCACGTGCGCGTTCAGGCCGCTCGGGTTGGGCACAACCCACAGCGCTGCGCCGCCGAGGTCCCCCGGCTGCCGGCCCGCCACCGCCCGGGGTTGCCCGAAGCCCTCCCGGTACGCCGTGAGCCCGAGGATCGCGACGACCTCGGGCTTCCACGCGACGACATCCCGCTCCAGCCGCTGCGCACCTTCACGCAGCTCCCGTCGGGAGAGCTCGTCCGCGCGCGCGGTGGCGCGCCGGACGATGCTCGAGATCCCGATGCCCGCATCCAGGAGCGCGCGCCGATCCGCCTCTGCCATGCCGTCGTCGTCGATGCGGGGCATCCGTTCGATGATGCCCGCCGCGACGAGGGCAGGGTAGAAGCGGTTGCCCGGGCGCGCGAAAGGCACGCCCGTGGCGGCCGTCCAGAGGCCCGGGTTGATGCCCACGAACACCAGCTTCGGGTGCGAGGGCATGAGATCCGGGATGCTGCGCCCGCGGTACGACTCCAGCTCGGCGCGCGTGAAACCCATGCGTTCAGTCTCCCGCACCCGCGGACGCAGCCCGGACCGAGTGTCAGGTGCGCGTGTGACCCGCCGGCTCGAGGTGGAAGTCGTTCGACGGCGATCCGTCGGGCCGAGTGGTCTCCTGGAAGACGAACTCGAGTCCGCGCTCGTCGAACGCGCGGAACCACTCGTCCCAGCCGACCTGTCGCAGGTCCTCGAGGTCGTTGCCGAAGTCGAAGTCGAGCCGGAGCTCGCCGACGTTCCCGTCGTGCTCGGTGCCTTCGACGGTCGCCGGCATCGCGTGGCGGTCCTCCGCCCAGTGCCTGATCACGTCGTGATCCGTGGTCGCGCTGTGCTCGACGGCCTCATGCTCCATCTCGCCCCGCGAGACGGCGTCGTCCTGCATGGCGTCCTGGCGGGACGACGCCTCCCGCTCGACGTTCTGCTGCGAGGCGGCGTTCTGCGGGACGTTCTGACGGGCGTCGGGCGGGGTGCCGGCGCCGGGGTTCTGCTCCGGGGTGTCCATGTGGTCGCTCATGACGGTCCTCCTTCTGGGGTCCTTCCAGCCTGCGACGGCCAGAACGGCCTGTGGAGGGGCTTGTCACCGGGCAAGGTGCGCGCTAGGACCCAGTTCCGGGGGCGCCCTCGATCTGCGCGGCCATCACCGTGACGGGCTCGCACACGACGTGGCTCGCCGCGACGCCGGCGAGCTGCGCGTGGTCGTACGCGGGACACCGCTCGGGTCGATCACCGGGTGACGGGGTCAGCCCCCGGCGAGCGCGACGATCAGGGCGCGCTCGACCATCGCCCGGGGCATACGCGGCACCTCCGTGGCAAGCGTGCCGAAGGTCGCCGGGTCCCAGTCGAGTTCGAGTGCCGCGTTCACGGCGCTCAGAACGTCGGTGAACCGCTCGACGCCGCCGAGCGGCAGCATCCCGCTCAGCAGTCGTGCGCCGCGCACGGCGCGCTGCGAGGTTCCGATGAGCTTGACGGCGCCGCGCGCATTGATGCTGAACTCGCCGGGGCAGTACTCCCCGGGCACATCGCCGACGCGGGCGTCGACGCCGAGCCCGCGCATCGCCGCAGCGAGCGCGTCGCCGATCTCGCGGAAGAACCGCACCTGGTCGATCGCTCCGTCGGCCTCGCGCGCGACCACGTCGAAGACGATGCAGGTCTCGTCGTACGCCACGGCGCGTCCGCCCGTGGGACGGATGGCCGGCGTGAAGCCGCGCTCCTGCGATGCGCGTCGCGCCACGTCGAACCCCGGCATGCGGCTCTCGCGGCGGCTCATCGCGACGGTCGGCACCGGGCTGTAGAGGCGCACGACGCGCGGCTGTGCGATCGTGCCGGTCGCCACCGCCCGCAGGAGCTCGACGGACCGTTCGAGGTCGGTCGCAGCATCCGCTCGCTCCTCCTGGCGGATGACGAGCACCGGGCCGTTCGGCGGGAGCGGGTCGAGCAGGGTCATGCGCCCCACACTCTCACGGGACAGGCCCGGCCGGACGTTCACTCCGGGTCGTTGCCGGTGTCTCGTCCGAGGCGGAAGGGCGTCGTGACGCCGTTGTAGGCGACGTGGGTCATGAGGCCCTCCGCAGCGTGAGGGAGGTTGTGGCAGTGGTCCATCCACACGCCCGGGTTGTCGGCGACGAATGCGACCTCGAACGACTCGCCGTGCGCGACATCGAGGGAGTCCACCCACCACGGGCTGCCGGACGAGGGCACGCCGTCACGGGCAAGGACGAGCAGGTGGTGCCCGTGAAGATGCATCGGATGTCCTTCGCCGCTGCTGTTGGAGATCGTCATCACGACGACGTCGCCCTCGTCGACCATGTACATCGGCACGCCGGCCCCCATGCCGCCGTTGATCGTCCACCAGTAGCCCGGGCGTCCGTCGAGGAAACCGGGAAGGCGGCCGATGTCGTAGGTGAAGCGGCGGTCGGGGGCGTCCGGGTGTAATCCGGTCGGGGCGGGCTCGCCGTAGGCGAGCAGATCGAGCGGGTCCCGCGGCGCCGACGTCGGGTCGGCGTGAGCGCCATGCGGCCCGACGACGAGCGAGGCGCCGGGGACCTGGACGCGCACGGCGCCACTGGGGGGAACCCGGACCTCGAGGTCGGCACGACCGCCCGCGGTGATCTGCACGCTCTGATCGGCGACGGCGGTGGGGCCTACGAGATCGTGACCATCGACGGCGAGCACTCGGAAGGACGATCCGCTCACCCAGGCGCTCGTCGGCGTCGAGTCGGTGTTGATGAGTCGCACGCGGACGCTGTCGCCCGGGGCCGCCTCCTGGTGCGAGTCGCCGATCGCCCCGTTGATCGTGCGCTCGCCTCCGGGGTACGTGTGGATCGCTGCGGCGACGTCGACGGCCGGAGGGTTCACGGCCGCGGCGACTGGAGCGGCCGGCTGAGGGGCGGGATCGAGGATCAGCGCGCCGAAGAGGCCGCCGACGACCTGCGGGTGCGATGCCTGATGCGCGTGGTACCAGAACGTTCCCACCTGCTCGGCGACGAAGCGGTAGACGAAGGTCCGCCCGGGCATCACCGCGTCCTGAGTGACGCCGGCCACACCGTCCATCGCGTTGGGCACGTCGACCCCGTGCCAGTGCGCGGTCACGCCGGCGGGCACGTCCTCGTTGCGCAGCACCACCTCCACGAGCTGCCCCTCCGTCGCCCGGATGGTCGGGCCCGGCGTGGCGCCGTTGAGCGTGAATCCGTCGAACGGCGCGCCGCCCGGGAGCGTGACGCGCTCCGCCCGAGCGGTGAGTTCGACGTGGACGTCGGCGGGGCGGTCGGGGTCGGGGGCCAGGTCGGTCACGCTGGTCTCATCCGCGGCGGGAGGGCTCGCCGCGGTGCCTGTGCCGGCGGCGCTGACGTGTCCGTGCGCCGCGCCGTGGGTTTCAGAGCCCGGCCCGCCCCCGAAGTCGGGAACGCCCATGTCGAGCGCCGAGTACGAGCCGGGCAGCACGCTGGCCCACCACATCCAGCCGACGAGTCCCACCGCGACCACGCCGAGCACGGCCCCGAGCCGGCGAGCGAACCAGCCCCACCGGCTCTTCGCCGAGTCCGTCCTACGCGGAAGCACCGACGGCCGCCGGCGCGACGGCGTCCGCCTTCGCGATGACACGCAGCTTCGAGGCGTTGAGCCCCGCCAGCAGCGCGGTCGTGAACAGCAGCAGTGCATTGATGCCGTGCAGGAAACCGAGCAGTGGAATGCCGTGACCGAGCAGTCCGAGCGTCACCTGCAGCACGACGAGCACGAGGACGCCGGCGGCGAACGTCACCGAGTGCCGCACCTTCACGAAGAACGACACGATCAGCAGGATCAGCGCGAGCGCGGGGATCACGAACATCCCGTTCATGCCGTGGATCATGAAGCCCAAGACTTCCGGGAACGGCGGCGGGCCCTCCTGCGCGGAGGCGTCGACGACGCCGCCTTGCGCGATGTACAGGCCGAGACCGGCCGACGCCCAGGCATGGGAAGCGGCTTGCAGCGCGACCAGCGCGCAGATGACGTAGGCGATGACGCGGTATGCAACACGCATGACAGCTCCTCAGGGTCGAGTTGGACGACTCTTCAGAGGCCGCCCGCGCGGGCCTGATACATACGGGCGCCGGAACTCGCCGTCGAGCAGTCGCTTCAGCGGTTCCTGCGATGCCCGTACGGAGGCGCCCTCGCGGGCTCCCCGCGCATCGAGGGGGCGAGGAGTCTAGGCTGGCGCTGTCGGAGGAGGTTCCCATGACCGTCGACATCGAGGTCGTCCCGCTGGACAAGCCGGACGACGTGAACGTCATCGTGGGCCAGTCGCACTTCATCAAGACCGTGGAGGACCTGCACGAAGCGCTCGCCGGAGTCGGCGGAACGCTCCGGTTCGGCGTCGCGTTCTGCGAAGCATCCGGTGCGCGGCTGGTGCGCCGCACCGGCAACGATGACGACCTCGTCGCGCTCGCCGTCGATGCGGCGCTGGCGATCGGGGCCGGTCACGCGTTCGTGATCATGCTGCGCGGGGGCTTTCCGGTGAACGTCCTCAATCAGGTGAAGGCCGTGCCCGAGGTCTGCTCGATCTCCTGCGCGACCGCGAACCCGGTGCAGCTCCTCGTCGCGGTGACCGACGCCGGCCGCGGCGTCGCGGGCGTCATAGACGGTCAGCCGCCGGTCGGCGTCGAGACCGAACAGGACGTCGCCGACCGCCGAGATCTGCTGCGCGCGATCGGGTACAAGCTCTGACCTCGGCGGCGCCCGTGGATCGGCGACCCGCCGGAAGCCGCTAGCGTCGAAGGGCGCAGGGAAGCGCGGCCGGGGAGGATCGCAGATGGACCATTTCGACACGATCGTCGTGGGAGCGGGAGTCGCGGGACTGACTGCCGCGCGCCTCCTGAGCAGAGCCGGCCGTCGTGTCGTGGTGCTCGAGGCCCGCGATCGCGTCGGCGGCCGCATCTCGACCGACCGCCACTTCCCCGGGACCGTGACCGACATGGGAGCTTCCTGGATCCACGGCATCAACGACTCCCCCGTCGCCGCGGCCGCGGAGGCGTTCGGCATGCGCACCGTCGAGTTCACCGTCGGCGGCTACCAGCCCGACAGCCGCCCCATCGCCTACTACGGCCCCGACGGGACTCGATTGACGGATGCTGGCGCCCAGGCGTACATCGACGACATCCACACCGTCGACGCCACGCTGAGAGACGTGATCGCCGCCTCCGAACCCGCCGCGTCCTACCGCGACGTGACCGATGCCGCGCTCGCGGCGCAGGGCTGGGACGCGGAGCGCACGCAGCGCGTGCGCGAGTACCTCGAGCACCGCTCGGAGGAGCAGTACGGCGCCTGGATCGAGGATCTCGCCGCCCACGGACTCGACGACGACTCCATCGACGGCGACGAGGTCGTGTTCCCCGAGGGGTACGACCGCCTGCCGCGGCGGCTGGCCGAGGGTCTCGACATCCGTCTCATCCATGTCGTGACGGACGTGCAGTGGTCGCCCGAGGGGGTGCTGGTCACGACCGATCACGGGCTGTTCGCCGCCGACACCGTGATCGTCACCGTGCCGGTCGGCGTGCTGCAGTCGGACGAGTTCGTGATCGAACCGCCGCTGCCCGACCCTGTCGCGGGGGCACTCAGCAGGCTCGCGATGAACGCGTTCGAGAAGGTGTTCCTGCGGTTCCCCGCGAAGTTCTGGGACGACGGCGTCTACGCGATCCGCCAGCAGGGGCCCGAGAGTCGCTGGTGGCATTCGTGGTACGACCTCACCGCGCTCCACGGCACGCCGACGCTGCTCACGTTCGCCGCCGGGCCCGCGGCGGTCCAGACGCGCGACTGGACGGAGGACGAGATCGTGGAGTCGGTGCTCGTGCAGCTGCGGCGCCTGTACGGCGACCGCGTCGAGGCGCCGACGCACGTGCACGTCACGGACTGGCAGGACGACCCGTGGTCGCACGGCTCGTACGCCTATATGACGGTCGGGTCGACGACGGCCGACCACGACGACCTCGCGACGCCCATCGGAGGCGTGCTCCACCTCGCCGGTGAGGCGACGTGGACTGACGACCCGGCGACGGTTCCCGCCGCGATGCTCTCGGGACACCGGGCCGCCGAGAACGTGCTGGAACGCAGCATCCCCATCGAACAGGCCTGGACAGACTGACGACATCCGGTCGATCTTGTGGCGGGGTGCGCGGAGTGCGATTCTGCACCTGAGCCCACGAGCGTGGGCCGACCTGGCCGAGAGGACGACACCATGGCCGCGTCCACTCGAGAGGAGCCCGTCGACGCGGGCACGGCTCTGGTCGTCGATCTCGCGGAGCTGTCGGCCGACGACCTCGCGACCGTCGGCGGCAAGGCGGCCAATCTCGGCGAGCTGATCCGCGCGGGCTTCGAGGTGCCGCCCGGTTTCTGCGTCACCACCGAGGCGTACCGGAATGCGGTCCGCGGATCGGCCGTGGAAGCAGGCACGATCACGGATGCTGCGGCCGCCCGTGCGGCGGTTCTCGAGGCGCCGTTCCCCGACGCGGTGGCCGACGCGGTGCGCGATGCCTACGCCCGGCTGGAGTCCGGGGCGGGTCCCGTCGCCGTCCGGTCCTCGGCGACCGCGGAGGACCTTCCGGGAGCGAGCTTCGCCGGCCAGCAGGACACATACCTGGATGTGGCCGGAGTCGACGCAGTGCTGAACGCCGTCCACCGCTGCTGGGCGTCGCTCTGGACCGACCGCGCGGTGGCGTACCGCACCGCCCAGGGCATCGACGGCGCGGGCGTCGCGCTGGCGGTCGTCGTGCAGCGGATGGTGGCCGCCGAATCGGCGGGCGTGCTGTTCACCGCGGATCCGGTGACCGGCCGTCGGCGGCAGGCGGTGCTCGACGCTGCCCGTGGCCTCGGCGAGGCCGTCGTATCGGGCTCGGTCGACCCGGATCACTTCGTCGTCGACACGGCGACCGGACGCATCCTCGATCGTCGAGCCGGCCGCGACGGCGCCCAGGCGGCGAGCGTGACGGATTCCCAGGTACGCGCGCTGGCGGCGCTCGGAGACCGGGTGGAGCGCGCGTTCGGCAGTCCGCAGGACATCGAGTGGGCGATCGACGCCGACGGGCACGCGTGGCTCACCCAGTCCAGGCCGATCACGACGCTGTTCCCGGTGCCCGTCCGCGACGCCCCCCTTCCCGCTTCCCACACCCGCATCTATTTCTGCGTCAGCCTCGCGCAGGGACTCCACCGCCCCCTCACGCCGATGGGAATCGCCGCCTTCCGGGTGATCGGCTCGGGGTTCCTCGACCTCATCGGCCACCGTCCCGCCCGGATCGCCGACGGACCCGGGGCATTCGCGATCGGGGGCGACCGCATCTTCGTCGATGCGACGCCGGTCGTGCGGTCGGCCGTCGGCCGCGAGATCATGCCGCGGGCGCTCGACGTGATGGAGGCGCGGTCCGCGGTCGTGGTGCGCGGCCTCTTCGCCGACCCGAGGTTCTCCGTGCTCCCCCGCTCGCGGCGACACTTCGCGCGCGGCTTCCTCCACGTGGCCGCCCGCATCCGTCTCCCGCTCGTGGTCGGGCAGGCGCTCCTCAGTCCGGCAGCGGCGCAGCAACGGGTGCACCGGTTGGCGAGGGAGGTCCGGACGCGGGACATCCCCGCCGGCGACATCCCGACGCGGATCGACGGCGTTGTCGATCTGCTCTTCCGCGCGATGCCGCTCGCGCCGCGCAGCCTGCCCGGCGCCCTCGTCGGTTTCGGGATGCTGGGACTCGCCGGGCGTCTGCTGCGCGGCTCGACGCAGCCGGGCGATCTGCAGAAGGTGCTGCGCAGCGCGCCCGACAACGTCACGACCCAGATGGATCTCGAGCTCTGGGACATCGCCGTCAGAGCACGACGCGACACCGAGTCGGCGGCGGCGCTTCGCACCCTCGCCCCCGCAGATCTCGCCGACGCCTATCTGGCCGGGACCCTGCCGGGCGTGCTGCAGCGGACGATGGCGAACTTCCTCGCCCGCTACGGCCACCGCGCCGTTGCCGAGATCGACCTCGGCATGCCGCGCTGGGGCGAGGACCCCGCACACCTGTTCGGTGTGCTGGCGGGATACCTTCGCCTCGAAACGGATGCTGCGACCCCGGCCCAGCACTTCGCCGTCGGTGCGCGCGGCGCCGAGGCGATGATCGACACGCTCGTCCGTCGCGCGCGTCGGCGTGGCCGGCTCCGCGCCGCGGCCGTCGGGTTCTGCCTGCGGCGCGCTCGGGCGCTCGTCGGAATGCGCGAGATGCCGAAGTTCCTGATCATCAGCGCGATGCGCCGTGCTCGGGCGGCGCTCGTGGACATCGGCGTCGAGCTCGCCGCTGCGGGACGGATCGCGGAACCGGGTGACGTGTTCTTCCTCGACTTCGAAGAGACGAAGCAGGCGGCGGCAGGAACAGACATGCGCACCACGATCCGCGCGCGCAGAGACCGCTACGACACCGAGCTGCGACGCCGCCACGTGCCGCGCATGCTCCTGTCCGACGGGACGGAGCCCGAGGCTGTGGGCGGTGGCAGCGGCGCGTCAGACGCTCCCGGCGCCCTGCGGGGCACCCCCGCATCGGCGGGGACCGTCACCGCGCCGGCGCGGGTGATCCTCGACCCGGTCGGGGCGCGCCTCGAGCCCGGGGAGATCCTCGTCGCCCCATCGACCGATCCGGGCTGGACGCCGCTGTTCCTCACCGCCGGCGGACTCGTCATGGAGATGGGCGGCGCCAACAGCCACGGCGCCGTCGTCGCCCGGGAGTACGGAATCCCCGCGGTCGTCGGAGTCGCGCGCGCGACCGACACGATCACGACGGGCGTCGACGTGACCGTCGACGGGGCGTCGGGCGTGGTGACGATTCCGCCCGCCGACGGGACTGTTACGTCCGCGCATTGACACACGCTCCGAGATCGACTTAGTTAGGCAAGGCAACCCTAACTGAAGGAGCCCTTCCCCGTGCTCGATCTGCTCACGCGTTCCACCGCCGACACCTACCGGTCCCTCATCGCACAGACCTCGGCGCAGGTCGCCGATCGGTTCGAGGCGACGACACAGCCGTTCTCGGGTGCGTCCCGCGCCGAGCTGCAGATGCTCGTCGACGACGTCGCCCTCGACGGCGAGGGCGTCGGGTCCTCGCAGGCCGTGCGCGAGATCGACGAGCTGTTCCTCGAGCACGCGGTGTGGTTCCACCACCCCGCCTACGCCGCTCACCTCAACTGCCCGGTCGCTCTGCCCGCGGTCGCGGCCGAGTCCGTGCTCGCGGCGGTCAACACATCAGTCGACACCTACGATCAGTCCGCGGTCGGCACGCTCATCGAACGGCGGCTCATCGGCTGGGCCGCCGACCGCATCGGCTTCGCCCACGGCAGCGGCGTCTTCACCTCGGGCGGCACGCAGTCCAACCTTCATGCGCTGCTGCTCGCCCGCGAGGCCGCCATGGCAGCGACACCTCTGCCGCGTCCGCGGGCGCTCGCACGGCTCGTGATCTTCGCGACGACATCGAGTCATTTCAGCGTGGGCAAGTCCGCGCTGCTGCTGGGGCTCGCCGACGACGCGGTCGTCGCGGTCGCCGACGACGGGCAGGGGCGGATGGATGCCGACGCCCTGGCCCTCGCGATGCGCGAGGTCGCGGCGTCCGGTCGCCTGCCGATGGCCGTCGTGGCGACCGCCGGCACGACCGACCGCGGGGTGATCGACCCGGTCGACGCGATCGCCGACGTCTGCGACGAGCACGGCGTATGGCTGCACGTGGACGCGGCCTACGGCTGCGGGCTGCTCGTGTCGCAGCGACGCCGGCACCTGCTCGCGGGCGTGGAGCGTGCCCGGTCGGTGACGATCGATTTCCACAAGAGCTTCTTCCAGCCGGTGTCGTCGAGCGCGATCCTGGTGCGCGAGCCGCGCGACCTCGCGGCGGGCGCCTGGCACGCGGACTACCTGAACCCGCTCGAGAACGACGAGCCCAACCAGGTCGACGTGTCGCTGCAGACCACGCGCCGCTTCGACGCCCTCAAGCTGTGGGTCACGCTCCGCGCGCTCGGGGCCGACCGCATCGGCGACATGTTCGACACGGTCATCGACCTCGCTGAAACCGTCGGCGACGAGATCGCGGCTGATCCCGAGCTAGAGCTCGTCGGACGCACGCAGCTCAGCACGGTGCTGTTCCGCGTGCAGCCCGAAGGGGTCGACGACCGCACGCGGGACGCCCTCGTCGCGGGCGTCCGGCGCGTGCTGTTCGAATCGGGGCGTGCACTCGTCGCGAAGACCGTGATCGACGGGCGCCCGAGTCTCAAGCTGACGCTGCTCAATCCCGCGACCACACTCGACGACATCCGTCAGATCCTGGCGATGGTGAAGGATGCCGCCACCACCCTCGCGGGCATCGCGCCCGAGTTCGACGAGGCTCTCGCGGGTGCGGAGGCGTCCGCATGAGCGCGCACGTGCACGACATCGTCGGCGTCGGGATCGGCCCATTCAACCTCGGGCTCGCGTGCCTGGCGGAACCCACCGGGCTGGACGCCGTGTTCCTCGACCGCGCCGACGGCTTCCGCTGGCATCAAGGCATGATGATCGAGGGCGCCACGATCCAGGTGCCGTTCCTCGCCGACCTCGTCACGATGGCCGACCCGACCTCGCCGTTCTCTTTCGTGAACTGGCTGAAGCACACCGGGCGCCTCTACCCCTTCTACATCCGCGAGAGCTTCTACGCGCTGCGTACCGAGTACGACGCGTACTGCCGGTGGGCGGCCGGGCAGCTGCCGAACCTGCGCTGGAACCGCGAGGTGATCGCGGTCGAGCACGACCCTGCCGACGACGCGTACGTCGTGCGCGCCATGCGCACCGATACCGGCGAGGAAAGCGAGCTGCGCGCACGGCACGTCGTGCTCGGGGTCGGAACGCAGCCCGTCATCCCACCCGCCCTCCGCGGGCTCGACGGCCCGGTGATCCACAGCTCGGAGTACCTCGATCAACGCGACGCGCTGCGCGCGTCCGGCTCGGTCACGGTGGTCGGCAGCGGCCAGTCGGCCGCTGAGATCTACCGCGACCTGCTGGAGGGCGCGCGGGACCATGGTTATCGGCTCGACTGGGTCACCCGGTCGCCACGGTTCTTCCCTATGGAGTACACCAAGCTCACGCTCGAGATGACTTCGCCGGAGTACACCGATCACTTCCACGCGCTGCCGATCGGCATCCGCCAGCACCTCGGGCGCGAGCAGCGGAGCCTGTACAAAGGCATCTCGGCCGACCTCATCGACGAGATCTACGACATCCTCTACCGCCTGAGCGCCGACGGGGCTGTGCCCACGACTCTGCTGACCGACACCGAGGTGACCTCCGCCGTGTGGGAGGGCGATCGCTACCGGCTGCAGCTGCGCCACGCCCAGGTCGACCGCGAGTACGTGCGAGAGACCGCGTCCCTCGTGCTGGCCACCGGCTACGCCGCGCAGACGCCGCCCTTCCTGGCGCCGATCGCCGACCGCCTCGACCACGACGTGCTCGGCCGCCTCGCGGTGGCGCGCGACTACAGCGTCGACGGCGGGCGCGGCCGCGTGTTCGTGCAGAACGGCGAGGAGCATACACACGGTCTCACCGCGCCCGACCTCGGCTTCGGCGCGTGGCGCAACTCGTCGATCCTCGCGTCGATCACCGGCCGCGAGGTGTACCCGATCGAGCGCCGCATCGCGTTCCAGGACTTCGGGGTGCCGGCTGACGCCCCCGCCGCGATCGGGGCGGTCCGATGACGTTCAGGACCTCGATCGTCGCGGCCGACCCGCAACGCGACGCCCTCGTGCTGCAGCGATGGCTTGCCGACCCGCACGCCGCGTACTGGGACATGGGCGATCTCGACGTCGACGCCGTGCGCGTCTACCTCGCGGGCGTCGCGGCCGACCCGCACCAACAGGCCTGGCTCGGACTCGTCGACGGAGTGCCCACCTTCTTCGCTGAGACGTACGACCCGGCGCAGGTGCTGCTGCGCGGCATCCATGACCCGCTCCCCGGTGATCTCGGCATGCACGTGCTCGTCGCACCGCCCGTGGGCGAATCCCGCCATGGCCTCACCGACGCCGTCTTCGCCGCCGTCATGACGTGGTGCTTCGACGAGCTCGGGGCGCAGCGCGTCGTCGTCGAACCCGATGCGCGCAATGACCGCATCCGGCGCAAGAACCTCCGCGCCGGCTTCACCGAGCTGCGCTGCATCTGCATCGACCAAGGCGGCCACGCCAAGACCGCGGTGCTGTCGGTGTGCACGCGCGACGACTACGCCCGCTCCGAACTCGCCGCCGTCGCGGCGCCCTCACTCACACGAACAGGGATCCCCGCATGACCACCGCCGCCGCTCACCTCTCCCCCGCTCACCTCGCCGACGCACAGCGCCACCTCGTGGCCAAGGCGATCGCCGAGTTCAGCCACGAACGTCTGCTGACCCCCGAACCCGTCGTCGGGGGCTGGCGCGTCACCGTGCCGGCCGCCGATGTGCAGTACCGGTTCGAGGCGGTGCGCGCCGAGCTCGATCACTGGGTCGTCGATGAGGCGAGCCTGCGCCGGCTCGTGGCCGGCGAGCCCGCCGAGCTCGACGCGCAGGCGTTCATCCTCGAGCTGCAGCCGGTGCTGGGCCTGTCCGACCGCCTCCTGCCGATCTACCTCGAGGAGATCGCCTCCACCCTGGCGAGCGCGGCGTTCAAGATCGCAAGAGGGGGGCCGTCGGCCGACGAGCTGCTCACGGCCGACTTCCAGACCATCGAGTCCGCGATGACCGAAGGCCATCCCGGGTTCGTCGCGAACAACGGACGCATCGGCTTCGGCGTCTCGGCCCACGCCGCCTACTCGCCTGAGGCAGGACGACCGTTCAGGATGGTGTGGCTCGCGGCGCGCCGATCGCAGTCGCATCTCGCACTCGGCGCCGACCTGGACGAGGCATCCCTCCTCTCCGGCGAGCTCGCGCCCGCAGAGCACGCGCGTTTCGCCGAGCGCTTGACGGAGCTCGGCGAGGACCCCGGCGACTACCACCTGCTGCCGACGCACCCGTGGCAGTGGGAGAACCGCATCGCGATCACGTTCGCGCCCGACGTCGCGCGTCGCGACCTCGTGCTGATCGGCGAGAGCGACGACGAGTACCGCGCGCAGCAATCGGTGCGCACGATGTTCAATGCGACGCACCCCCACCGGCACTACGTGAAGACCGCGCTGGCGGTCCAGAACATGGGGTTCCTTCGGGGGCTGTCGCCGGCCTACATGCGCGTGACGCCGGCGATCAACGACTGGGTCGCCGAACTCGTGGCCGGTGACGCCACGCTGCGCGACGCAGGCTTCCGCGTGCTGCGCGAGCGCGCGTCGATCGGGTACACCGGCGACGTGTACCACCGCACCTCGACCCCGTCGGCGCATCGCAAGATGCTCGCCGCCCTCTGGCGCGAGAGCCCGGTGCCGCTGATCGCGCCGGGCGAGCGGCTCGCGACCATGGCGTCGCTGCTGCATCGCGACGCGAGCGGACGCTCGTACGCGACCGCTCTCGTGCGCGCGTCGGACGCGCCGGCGGCGACGTGGGTGCGCGCCTACCTGCGGGCGTACCTCCGCCCGCTCGTGCACTGCCTTCTCGCGCACGACCTGGCGTTCATGCCGCACGGCGAGAACCTCATCCTCATCCTCGACGAGCACGTTCCGACCGGCGTCTTCATGAAGGACATCGGTGAAGAGGTGGCGCTGCTCACCGACCGCGCCGCCCCGGAGGACGTGCGCCGCATCGTCTCGCCGGTCGACGACGAGGAGAAGGCGCTGGCGATCTTCACCGACGTGTTCGACGGCGTGCTGCGCCATCTCGCCGCCATCCTGCACACCGACGGGACGCTGCCCGAAAGCGAGTTCTGGCGGATCGCCGCCGAGATCATCGACGAGCACGCGGCGCAGCATCCGTGGATCGAATCCCGCGTGGATCTGCGCGCCGACGCGTTCGCGCACTCGTGCCTGAACCGCCTGCAGCTGCGCAACACCCTGCAGATGGTCGACCTGACGAACCAGTCCGCGTCGCTGATGTACGCGGGGACGCTGTCGAACCCCGTTGCGCGCTCGCGCGCGTCACGGGTGCCTGTGGCACTCTGACGCCATGGCGGACGTCTATCGCGACGACCTCGGCATCCCCCACATCCGCGCGACGGACATCGGGGATCTCGCCGAGGCGCAGGGGGAAGTGACGGCACGCGATCGCGGCTGGCAGATCGAGGTCGACCGACTGCGCGCGTCCGGGCGGCTGTCGGAGCTGATCGGTGAGGCGGGGGTGCCGTGGGACGTCTTCGCGCGGCGCGCTCGGCTCGACGACACCGCGCGTCGGGCGCTGGAGGGAACGGATGCCGAGACCCGCGCCTTCGTGAGCCGCTACGCGGAGGGAGTCCGGCGTGGCATGACCGCCGTCGGCGCAGGTGCGGCCGAGTTCCGGGCCCTCGACGACCTCTTCGGCGGCACGCGACCGCTCGAGCCGTGGGCCGACCACGACCCGCTCGGAGTGCTGCACGTCGCGCACGCGCTGTTCTCGACGTTCCCGGTGCTGCTGTGGCGCGCGCACGTCGCCGCGACGCTCGGCGATGCATGGGTCGATGTGTTCGCGGGGCACGGAGACGGCGGCGGGGACGGCGGGGGGGACGGCGGGGGCGACGAGACCCTGCCGACGTCGGGCAGCAACGCGTGGGCACTGCACGGGTCGCGGACCGCGAGTGGGATGCCGCTGCTCGCGGGCGATCCGCACCGCATCTTCGAGCTGCCCGGCGTCTACCAGCAGGTGCGGCTGGCGTGCGACGAGTTCGACGTCGTCGGGCTCGCGTTCCCCGGGGTACCAGGGGTTGCGCACTTCGGGCACGCGGGAGCGGCGGCGTGGGGCGTGACGAACGCCATGGCGCACAGCGTGGATGTGTTCCGTGAGCGGCTTCGACGGGTGCAGGGCGGCTACGAGGCGCTCGGACCCGACGGCTGGCGTGTCGTCGACGTCGAGCGCTCGGTGATCCGGGTGCGCGGCGGCGGCCCGGTGGGAGTCGAGGCGATCGAGACGGAACGGGGCACGATCGTGACCGAGCTCCGACCCGACGGCGGCGGGCTCGTCGGGTGGAGCGTACGCATGCCCGCCCGCGCGAACGGCGACCTCGGCGCCGGTGCGCTTCTCGGCCTGCTGCGTGCCCGATCCGCAGGCGATGTCGTCGCCGCGTTCGGGCGATGGGTCGACCCGGTGAACCGGGTGCTCGCCGCGGACCGCGACGGCAGGGTGCTGTCGGTGACGGTCGGGGTCACGCCGGACCGCCCGCGCGCCGAACGCCGGCTGCCGTTGCGCGCTGAGTCGGTTGCGGTTGCGGGGAATCGAGCGGGCGTGCGCCCACTCGAGGTGACCGACGTGTCGGTGGATGCCAACGAGCGGCCCCGGCGTGCCGAGAACGACCTCGGGTGGGCGTACTCGTCGTCGCACCGTGCAGAGCGCATCCGCGTCCTGCTCGAGGAGCGTCGACCGGGGTCCGCCGACGAGTTCGTGGCCGTCTGGAGCGATACGGCGAGCGGCTCGGCGGCCGCGCTCCGAGGATTCGTGCCGCGCGGGCCCCTACCCCCCCGGGCGGCCCGGGTGCGCGACGCGGTCGTGGGATGGGACGGACGGACGGATGCGGCATCCGTCGCCGCCGGCACGTTCGCGGCCTGGCGCACCGCCCTTGTGCGACGGGTGGCCGCGCACCCGGTGCTGCGGCCGCTGCGCGCGGCGCACGGCTTCGGTGCGGTCTTCGATCCGTGGCTCGGCGTCACCGGGCAGGTCGCCGCGGCGCTGGCGCGCCTGCTCGCCCACCCCGCGTTGCGCGACGACGTCGAGACGCTGGTGGTGTCCGCGCTCGACGACGCCGCCGACGCGGCCGAGTGGGGTGCGACGCATCGCCTGCTCGCCCTGCACGCGATCGCCGACGTGCCCGGGGCGGTCGATCCGGGCGCACGCCTCGATGTGCCGCTGTCGGGCGACGGCGACGCCGTGCGGTGCACGGGCTCGACGCCCGGTGTCACCGACCGGTCGTGGCGCGGTTCGGTCGCACGATGGGCGTGGGACCTCTCTGACCGCGAGAACAGCCTGTGGAGCGTGCCGTTCGGCGCCGCAGGCGACCGCCGCTCACCGCACTTCTCCGACCAGCTCGCGGCATGGTCCGAGGTCCGACCCGCGCGGGTCGTGACCGACTGGACCCGCCTTCATCCCGACGTCCCGACAGGAGACTCATGACGATCCTCACCACGGCCCGCCTCGTGAGCGGACCCGCCGGCACCGCCGTCCATACGGCCGATGACCCCTTGCTCGGCCGCATCGAGATCGCGGTGCTCGACCCGATCGCCGACCTGGACGTCATCCACCGCTGGGTGACGGCCCCCACCGCCCGCTTCTGGGGTCTCGGGAAGCTCACATCCGCAGAGTTGAGCGACCTCTACGCGTACGTCGACGGCCTCTCCACCCATCACGCGTTCCTGATCCGACGTGACGGCCTGCCGATCGTGTTGCTGCAGACCTACGAACCCGAGAGCGATCCGCTCGGCGAGGTGTATGACGCCCAGCCCGGGGATGTCGGCATCCACTTCCTGCTCGGCGACCGCGGCGCACCCGTGCGCGGCTTCACGACCCGTGTGGCGCACGTCATCACCGGGTTCCTGTTCGCGCAGCCCGCCGTCGACCGCATCGTGATCGAGCCCGACGTCGGCAACGATCGCGCCGTCGCCCGCGCCCGCCTGTCCGGGTTCACCCTCGGCCCGCAGGTCGACCTGCCCGGCAAGTCGGGACAGCTCGCGTTCCTCACCCGGGACGCGTGGCAGTCGGGCCGCGCCTGACGGAGGCCTTCAGCCGCGCAGGCCGACCTTGGGCTTCGCCCAGGAGCGTCCGCGCGTGTCTTTGAGGATGTCGTACTCCACGTCGACGTGCGGCTCGATGGCGCTGTACTTGTCGTTCGGCGCGCCGATCACGAGCTGGAAGCCCAGGCCCCGCCACGCGCCGATCGCACGCTTGGTGAAGTGGGCGTCGGCCTTGATGAGCGCCTCGTCCATGAACACCGGTGCGTAGCGCGGACGCACGGCACCGGCATCCCCGAGCTGGTAGCGCAGGGCAGCGCCCACGATGAAGGCGATCAGCTCCTGCGACTCGCCGCCTGACTTCTCTCCGATGTGGTCGTAGAGGGCGACGTGCTGCTTGGTCGCCGCGTCGATCCGCTCGGCACTCACCCGCACGTGGTTGCGCACGTCGATCAGATCAGCGAAGTCGGGCGCCGAGCGCCGCATGTGGCCGATCAGCCGTGACATGCGGCGGTACGCTTGCTCCCGCTCGTCGTCGGACGACGCCGCCTCGATGAGGGCGCGCACCTCTCGCAGCTCTCGCCGGAAGCGGCGGCGCGCCTCGGACTGGTTCTCTCGCGTCGTGATCTGCAGGCGGTGGTCGTCGTCGTAGAACGGCAGGTCCTGCATGATCTCGTTGATCGGCTGGATGCGATCGCGGATCTCGCGGATCGAGCGGCTCAGCGTGGAGTCGAGGTTGGTGAGGTCGTTACCCGACAGCTTCAGGAGACTGTCGCGCCATTCGGCCTCGAGTTCGTGAAGGCCGCTCATCTTGAGCGCCTCGAGGATGCGCTCGAAGTCATCGATCGACTCCTCGGGATCGGGCAGGAGGTTCGGGTTGGGCCAGCGCTCCAGGAAGCCCACCATGATGCGCCGCATGCTGTCGCGCTGCTGCTCGAGCGAGTCGGCCGCCGCGCGGCGGTCGTCGGCCAGCCGCTGCGCGGCGGTCGTGAGGGCGGCGATGAAGCCTGCCAGCGCGTCCGATGCGCTGTGCGGACGCGACGTCTCGGCCAGACGGAATCGGTCATCGAGGAACGCGATCTGCTCGGGGCTCAGCATCCGTCCCGCATCCTCCGCGGCGTCGACGACCGTCTGATCCGAGTCGACGTCGTCGATGACATCGGTCCACTGCGACTCGATCTGCTCGCGCTCCACCGTCGTTCGCGCGATCTCTTCGCGCAGGCGAGCCGCCTTCCCCTTCGCGGCGGCGATCTGGCCCTGCACCCGGGCGATCTCGGGATTGGACGCCGTCACCTCGTCCTGCACGGCGAGCCACCGGTCCCGCTCAGCGGTGACCGAGGCGACGTCGACCTGCTCCCAGGTCAGATCGCGGAGCTTGGCGTACACCGCGAACCGAGCGTCGAGGGCATCCAGGGCGGCGTCCGCCCGCTTGCGGTGCTCCACCGCGCGTCCGAGCCGGGCGCGCGCATCGTCGAGCTGTCGCGCGAGGTCGGCGAGGCGCCGGTCGTTGGAGAATCCGAGCACGTTGTCGCGTCCGTGCCCACCGTGGGCGCCACGGCTCCCCTGCGAGATCTGGCCGGTGAGCGTCAGCGCCATGCGGTGCCGCGACAACTCGGCGGCGGAGTCGACGCACACGAAGCCGAAGCGGTCGTCGAGGCGCTCCTGCAGCCAGCCGGTGAACGGCGTGCTCTGGTAATCGAGTCGCCCCGGAAGCGTCGTCGTGCCACGGAGGTCCACCTCCGCGAGCCCGGTGTGCACGCCCTCGTAGCGCAGTCGCACCGGCGTGGGCACCGAGTCGATCGCCGTGCGGAACCGCCCGAGATGCGCCACGTCGATGAGAAGGGTCGTCGCGAACCCGCCCAGCGCCAGGTTGAAGGCTTCGCGCCACGGCTCGAACTCGGTGCACACCTCGACAAGCTCGCCGACGAACGGCAGGTCCTCGACCTCGAGGCCGGCCGCGCGCGCCACGAGCTGGCGCGATTCGTGCAGCGCCCGCGGGATGTTGCCCTGCAGTCCGGTCGCCCGCCGCACCTCCGCCTCCAGCTCGGCGATCTCGCCTGCTGCGGACTTCTCCGCCGAGATCGCCTCCGCGTACTCCGCGCGGGCGCCGCCCTTCGCGTCGCGGTCGGCGAGCGTCTCGCGGGCGCGTTCCACGAGCGTCGTGAACTCGGCGTGCGTGGCCGCCTCCTCGCCGATCGCGCGCAGCTCCGCCTCGAGCCCCGCGCGCCGGCTCTGCGTCGCGGTCAGTCGCCGCTCGACGTCGCGGAGCTCGCGCTGCGCGGTCTCGAGGCGATCGCCGCCCGACAGCCGCAGCACCTCGACGAGCCCGTCGCGCTCGGCCTCGGCCGCATCGGCGAGCGCGCGGTTCTCCCTCAGCGAGATGTCGGCGGCGTTCTTGCGGTCCCGCAGCTCGGTCTCGACGTCGCGGAGGAGACCCAGCCGCCGATCTGCGCGCCACAGCGTCGCGAGGGAGGCCGGGTCGGAGAACTCGCCGACCTCGTCGATCAGCTGCAGCCGTTGGATCGCCGCCGCGATCTTCTCGCGCAGCTCGCGGATCGGCTCGAGCGCGCTCACCTGCTGGCGCGCCGTGAGCATGCGCGTGCGCGTGCTCTCGAGACCGTCGAAGTGCGCGACGACAGCGTCGGCGGTGGTCATCGTCTCGGGCTCTTCGAGCACGAGACGCTTGTAGAGGTCGTCGACCGTCGTGATCTGCTGGCCGGCCTGGATGCGGGCGAGCAGGCTCATCGCCTTCGACCCCGCCCCCGCCGCGCCGATCCCGAGCACCGCGTGCAGCCGTGACGAGAACTCCCGATCGGTCCCGACAGGGTCGAGCCCGGCGTTCTTGATCGAGAGGTCGGAGAGGCGCAGCGCCGCCGCCTGCTGGAGCGAGCTCAGGTCGAACGCACGGTCCGTCGTCGCACGCACCCGCACGGTGTCTTCGAGAACACGCGCGCCGGCAGGGATGTACCAGGCGCGCACCGCGGTGAAGCGGGTGCCGTCGTGGTCGATCCACGTCATCGCGACGGCGGTCCAGGTGTCTTCGCCGTCGCCGCGGAGCACGCGCATCTTCGTGCCGTCCTCGGTACGCGACTCGTCGAGCTTGCCGCGACCATACGAGAGGATGTTGCGCTGCTCGTCGCCGCGCGGTCGACCCGTCACTGCCCCGTTCGAGGCGCCGTTGAACGGCGTCGTGTGCGGCATCATGAGCGCGATGTAGGCGTCCATCAGCGTCGACTTGCCCGAACCCGACCCACCGCACAGCAGGGTGGCCTCCGGCGAGAACCGCACGCGGTGCGCGCCGTCGTAGCCGCCCCAGTTGACGAGCTGAAGATCCTCGGCGAGCCACTGCTGACCGCGCGAGGCTGCCGGGATGAGCCCGAACAGCGTGTCGAGCATCGTCACAGCGCGGCCTCCTCGAGTTCGAGGTCTTCGAGATCCGGAAGCGGGCCCTGTGCGCGCAACCAGTCACGCAGCTCGCGCAGCTTCTCTGCGCTCAGCACGATCTCGACCAGCGGGCTGATGCGGAACCGGCCCGTCGTGTCTTCGTCGACGATGCCGTCGCGCGCGAGCCGATCCATGGCCTTGCGGATCGACCGCTGGCGGCGGGCGGTATCCCCGTCGGCATCGACGAAGTAACTCATCACCGTCTGTTCGACGTCTTCGATGTCGACGCGCGCCGCAGGCTCCCCCGCCGCCGACTCGCGCTGATAGACCGTGCGCAGGTGGACGAGCACGAGCGTCTCGGAGCGGGTGTACGCGGCATCCCGAAGCAGGATCGGCATCTCCAGTTCGTCGGAGCGCACCTGCTGCTTATAAGCGACGCCGCGGTCGTGGTCCACCACGAGGCGTACGAAGAGGTCGTTGAGGCGCGACTCGATGAGCTGCTGGTTGTCGAGCAGCACGGTCCACTCGTCGCGGTTGCGGTCCGCGAGCACGAACCGTCGCTGCAGCACGTGCACCAAGAGACGACGCACGGCCGGGTCGAGGACGCCTCGGTCGCCGGGGAAGAGCTCGTCGAGGTCGTCCTCCATCGCGACGGGCGCGATGAACGCTTCGCTCGCATCGACGTCGCCGGCGTCGAGATCGCTCCGTGCAGCGGTCTCAGTCATCGTGGTGCTCCTTCGCGGTGCGGGCGGTCACGGATCCGAACGCGAACCGTCGCGTCGTCCCGTCGGGACGCAGTGCTTCGACGACGGACACCCCGTCGCCTTCGCTCATCCCGTTGCGGTGGGCGATCTCGAGGAGGCCCACCAGGTCGACCGGGCGTCTCGCCGCATCGTCGGCTCCCTCGAACGCGTCGCCCAGGTCGAATTCGTCCCCGAGACCGGCGACGTAGGCCTCGAGCTCGGCGTAGCGGGGTCCGCCCCACGCGCGGGTGTCGGCATCCGCGAATTCCGCCTCCTCGTCCGAGGCGGTGAGCGGCGCCGGCGCACCGGGCGGACGGACGTCGCTCACCGACTGCCGCAGGTGGCCGATGTCGGCCATGGGAAGGCTGCGCAGCGGCTCGACGGCGGCGTCGGAGGACGAGCTGCGGGTCCACGCCTGGAGAGCCGCCATGACGTCGCGCAGCAGGTCGTCGACCTGCCGGTCGCGGATCGGGTCGTGGGTGCGGACCTGCCCGGTGATCACGCGGGAGGCGCGGCGCTGAGCGGTGAGCACCTCCTCCACGCCCAGCTCGACCCGGCGGCCGATGGCATCGAGCTCCTTGCGCTGCTCGCTGTCCATGAGGCGCGTGAACGGCTGTGCGAGCAGCGTGTGGAGCTGCTCGGTGAGGCTGTCTATGCGCTCCGGATCGCCGATCAGGCGCAGCGCGCCCGCGAAGGCCCGGCCTTCGGCGGTGGACTGCATGACGTGCTGGCCGCGCTGCAGATACTCGCGCAGCACCTCGCCGGTCGGGCGGACGTCACGGCGCAGATCCGCGACGACATCGCGCTGCATCGCCTTGATGGACTCGGCGACGCGCGTGAAGTCGGCCGGCAGCTCGCGCGCCAGGTGCAGCACGTTCTCGGCCTCTTCGAGAAGCTGCTCGTCGTCGACCGGCTCGGCCTGGCCGAGCTCGAGCCGGGCTATCTCGGCGTCGAGCGCGTCGCGCTCCCGGATGAGCCGTGCCATCCGGGCGGCGGGATCCGTCTCTGCGTGATCGGAGAGCCGTTCGACCGCCTCCAGCAGCGTGCGGACGCGCGAGTTCGACACGCGGGTCCGTCCACCCGCGGTGCGGCCGGTGATCTCGAGCGCGCCGACCGCGTGAGCGGTCAGGCGGTACACCTCGGTGTCACCGTCGATCTGCGGCACGAGCCATCCGACCCGCACCCAGTAGCGGCAGATCTCCCGGGCAGTGCCCACGGGGAGCGCGCGGTCGCCCTCGTCGTAGCCCGCGGCGCGGAGTTCGTCCAGGATCTCGGCGACCTCGGCGTGGGCGTCCGAGATGTCGACGGACGGGCGATCGACCGTGAACACGATCGAAAGAGCCGCGATCACGAAGGGGGCGTAGCGACCGTGCAGCAGGTCGAGGGTGGGGGTTCGGAACGCCGCGAGAGCCCGCAGGTATGCCGCCTCGGCACGAGTGTTCCCCATCGCTTCCAGCCTACCTGGACGGGCACGGGACCACGATTCGACCAGTGGGGGCACGGCCGTATTATTGGACTCGATCCACTATCACCCGGAGTCTCCCTTGCGTCGTATCCTGCTCAAGTCCAAGATCCACCGCGCCACCGTCACCGGCAGCGACCTGAACTACGTCGGATCGATCACGATCGACGCCGACCTTCTGGACCTCGCCGACATCGTCGAGCACGAGCAGGTGCACGTCGTCGACGTCAACAACGGCGCTCGCTTCGAGACCTACACGATCGCCGGTGAGCGCGGCACCGGCGTGATGCGGATCAACGGCGCCGCCGCGCGTCTCGTCCACGCCGGCGATGTCGTGATCGTGATGTCCTACGCGCAGTATGAGCGCGAAGAGGTGCTCCTCCACCAGCCCGTCGTGGTCAACATCGACGAGTCGACGCCCGGCGTGCGGGTGAACAGCGTCGCGCGCGTCCTCACGACCGCAGGCTGACGGCGGTCGCCGGGGCCGCCGGCACCGCCGGATGTCTTGAGGCCCTCACGTCCCCTTGTTCTGAACAGGAAACCGGCCGGTGAAGACTCCTCCGATCGAACCCCCTGACTCGGGTCGTCACGGGGTGATCGAGGCGGGAGAGCCCGGAGCCGTGAAGGTGCAACGATCAAACGCTGGATCGATCGACGGGTGGTGGATCGCCAACTGCCCTGTCGGCTGATTCCTGCGCGCCACCCTTCCCGGCCACGGCTTGCCGGCTGGATCGAGCGCGAGTCTCCTCGGAAGGCTGCGCGCCGTGCCAATGCTCTGATTGCGCACTGTGCCAGTCGCTGGAGGATTCCGGATCGTCCGGGACTTTCACGTCGGGACCGGGTTGCGCGTTCCGGTGGGGCATCTGGCTAGCGATGTGAGATGGTTTCAGAGATCGGTCCTTCGCGACCTGACCCTCTTCGTGTTGTCGGCCCATGTCCGCAGACTACGCACAGCAGATGTATGCGCTCCCAGCTAGTGATGCATCCGGTCTCCTCCCGACGCCGAGCCGACCCGACCCCGCGGCGCCCGCCGGGCCCGAGGGGCCCGAGGGGCCGCGGTGCGGAGGAACGGCGGAGATCGTCCCCACGCGGATCCTGGTACCCATCACGCCTGCCGGGCCGCGCACGTTCCGGCCCACGTTGAAGCAAGCGGTGTACGATCGCGGCAAGGGCACCCGGACCCAGCGCCCGCTCATTCCGATGCGAACGGCGGGGAGCGATGTCGATGACAGCCGGCAAGGAGCCAGAAGGCGATGCGTTCTCGCTCGCCGCCGCCGCGCTCACCGCGGTGGGAAGCGATGATCTGTGCTCGCCGCTGCGAGCGGCCGTCGCGATGGCGGGCGCGGTGATCTCCACCCTCGGTTCGCCGATGGGATCGCAGACGGTGTGTGCCAGCACCACGCTCGGAGCCCGGATCGACGAGATCCAGATCGACTTGGGTGAGGGTCCGTCGTGGGAGGCCCTGCGTACCCGGCGCCCGGTCGCGGCAGCCGATCTCCAGGTCGACGGCGGAGCGCTGTGGCCGGGCGCGTGGGCGGCCCTCCGAGAGCTCGATCTGGGGTCGCTCTACGCCTTCCCGCTGTTCGTCGGGACGGTGGGCATCGGGTCGATCGCTCTCTATTCGACCGCCGCCCGCGAGTTGTCCGTCGCCGACATCACCGGGCTGAGCAGGCTCGCGGTGATCGTCTCCGGCACGCTCCTGCGCCGAGCGTTGGGCCGCCTCGATGTGACCGATGATGAAACGGCCGACGAGCCGTACTCGCGGCGGGAGGTGCACCAGGCGACGGGCATGGTCGCGGCCAGGAACGGAATCGACGTGGACGACGCCCTCATGCTCCTGCGCGGGCACGCCTACGCGACGGGCCGCCCCGTGCGCGACGTCGCCGCCGCGGTGATCGCCCGCAGCCTGGACCTCGGCCCGTGACAGGACACCGCCTAGGATGACGGCATGACGGTGCCGACCCGTGAGCATCAGCTGCTGGGAACCTTCGTCACGCTGGCGGACTCTCTCGTCGACGACTTCGATGTCGTCGACCTTCTCCAGCGACTCGTCGACGACTGCATCTCGCTGTTCGACGCGTCCGCGGCCGGCATCCTTCTGCTGAGCCCGTCGAATCAGCTCGAGGTGATCGTCTCCACCAGCGAGCGAAGCGAACTCGTCGAGCTGATGCAGCTGAGAGTCGGTGCCGGCCCCTGCGTGGAGGCGGCGACGACCGGCGAAGTCGTCTCGGTGGACGACATCGACCAGATCGCGGACCGTTGGCCGGCGTTCGCGGCCGATGCCCGCGCCTCCGGGTTCCTGTCGATTCACGCCATTCCGCTGCGACTGCGGGACTCGACGCTGGGATCGCTGAACCTGTTGCGGGAGGAACCGGGAGCGCTCAACGCAGCAGATGCCGCCGCGGCGCAGGCCCTGGCTGACATCGCCACCATCAGCATCCTGCAGCAGCGCCTGGCAGAGGAGTCGGAGCTCACCCAGGCTCAGCTCCAGCGCGCGCTCGACAGCCGGGTGGTGATCGAGCAGGCCAAGGGATACCTCGCCCAGCGACAGAACATCGACATGGACGAGGCGTTCGCGCGGATCCGGAGCCGCGCCCGCTCCACCCAGACCCGCATCGGTGTCGTCGCGGCCGACGTCATCGCCGGGCGACTGGTCCTCTGACCACGCCGGAGCTGCGCCGGTTGCCGGTCCGGCTAAAGGGTCTGCCGCTGCTGGAGCAGCGGACACTCGAAGGGATCGCGCTCGCCGAGCCCCACCCTGTTGATGTAGCGGACGACGATCCCGTAGGACTGCCAGAGACCCGTCTGGGTATAAGGCACGCCATGCTCCCGGCAAAATGCGCTGATCATCCCCGACGCCTGCCGGAGGTGCGGTCGGGGCATCGAGGGGAACAGGTGATGCTCGATCTGGTAGTTGAGCCCTCCCATTGCCGTGTCCAGCAGCCGGTTGCCACGGATATTCCGGCTCATCAGCACCTGCCGACGGAGGAAATCCACCTTCACGTCGGCCGGGACAAGCGGCATCCCCTTGTGGTTCGGAGCGAACGCCATGCCCATGTAGACGCCGAACACACCGAGCTGAACCCCGAGGAACGCGAACGCGATCCCCGGCGACAGCACCAGGAACACGAGCACGAGGAACCCGATGATCCGCGCCGCGAGGAACGCGATCTCGATCGGACGGCGACGCAACGGTTCCCGCGAGAACACACGACGCACGCTCGATGCGTGCAGCGAGAGGCCCTCCAGCAGCAGGATCGGGAAGAACAACACCCCCTGGTGCGCGATCAGCCAACGCAGTGGTCCACTGCGACTCGCGCGCCGACGGTCCGCCTGCTCCGGAGTGAACGCGATGACGGGCAGTTCGATGTCGGGATCGCTGCCGATCTTGTTCGGGTTGGCATGATGCCGCGTGTGTTTGTGCTGCCACCAGCCGTAACTCATTCCCACGAGGAGATTACCGATCACCAGCGTGGTCCAGTCGTTCCACCGACCCGAGCGGAAGATCTGCCGGTGGGCAGCGTCATGACCGAGCATGGCAACCTGCGTGAGAACGACGGCCAGCACGGCCGCCGTCACCAGCTGCCACCAGGTGTCGCCGATGAGGATGAAACCGGTGATCACGCCCGCGATCACGATCGGGGCCGCGACGAGCTTCGTCCAGTAATAGCCGTAACGACGACGCATGAGACCGCTTCCGGTCACCAGCTGCGACAACTCCGTGTAGTGATTCGGCGTCTTCGGCGTCGTGGATCGCACCGACGATGCGATCGATCCCGAAGGGATGACGGCCATCTCATGCCCCCTGCCACATGAAGCGCGCACAGATCGTGTCGCATCAATGACGGGGTCCGGGCCATCTGCTCTCAGGGTATCCCCGTAACCCCGCGCGCGCACCGGGGGCACGGCGAACGCACAGGCAGGCCGACATGCGGCAACGTCTCGGACGCCGGCGCGCAGGAGCCCTTCGCTGGGCCGATTCGCGATGCGCCGACCAGTCGGTGCGGGGCGGATCGGCGTCGACGGCGACTGACCACGTGCTGACGCCCTCTGAGAGAGAGTCGTCCTCCGATCGCGGGACTGGTGGGTTGGCCCGCGACGCGCGCGACGTTCGCGCAACCTGTGAGGTGCACATGTTGGAGGCGTACCGTCACATCATGAAGACGCAGACACGAACGAGCGGTGTGGACGCCGCGCCCCTGGGCCTGGGATCGGTGCTCGTGGGTTCGCTGCCTGCAGCGCTGATGACCGAGGATGCCCCGGATCGGTACATGGTGGAGGCAGTATTCAGTCGCCGTCCCGAACGGGAAGAGGTGACGGCGATCCTTGGCAATGAGACACGCGACTGTCTCACGGAGTCGGGGTACCCCACTGTTGAGGTCACGGTATCGGATCGCCGTCTGGAGATTGCGAACACAAATCTCGAGGAGTTGCGGGATGGGTTAGCGAGTGTGCTCGCGGATCGGCTCGCCGAAATCAGCGCGGTCGTTCGCGCGACGCGGGAAGCAGCGGCCTTCCGGTTCGCGGAAGCGGCCGCCAGCGAGAATGAACGAGCGACGGCTGTGACGGCGCTGGCGGCGTCGGTGTCCTTCAGGGCCTCTGGAAACACGCAACCGGCATCTGCATCCGGTCATGAAGCTCGCCGCTGACGCTCGCCGGGTCCATGCCTCGACCGACCGAGCAGCCGAGCCGCATCGCTCTGGGCACCCGACCATCGCGCGGGCTTCTCAGATCATGATGCGAACCCATGCGGCGGTTGTCTACAACCCGGCCAAGCTCTCCGTCGATCGGATCCGCCCTGCCGTCGAGGAGCAGGAGCGCTCACTGGGATGGTACGACACGCTGTGGTATGAGACGAACGGCCATGACTTCGGGCGGTCTGCTGCCGAGCAGGCGCTCGCCGACGAGCCCGCGGTGGTGATCGTCGCCGGTGGCGATGGCACGGTGCGAGCCGTCGCCGAGGTCATGCAAGGCACCGGGACGCCGGTTGCACTTCTCCCGGCGGGCACCGGGAATCTTCTCGCCCGAGATCTCGGCCTACCTCTCAACGACATCCGCTCCTGCGTCTCGACCGCCTTCTCTGGTGAGGATCGCGCCGTGGATGTGGGCGTCGTTGAGCTTGAGGACGAGACCGGCAGGCGAGCTTCCCATGTGTTTGTGGTGATGGCCGGCATCGGCCTTGACGCCGAGATGGCGGAGAACACCAGCGCGATCGCGAAGAAGCATCTCGGGTGGTTCGCGTACGTCACGCCGATCGCCCGGTCGATCATCGCGAACAGACTCTTCCACATGGACTACCGCGTCGATCGGGGGCGGGCCAGGTCGACCCGTGCTCATACCGTCATCGTCGGAAACTGCGGAACGCTCACGGGAAACATGCTCCTGATCCCCGATGCGGTCATCGATGATGGCCTGCTGGACGTCGTCATGATGCGCCCGAAGGGAGCTTTCGGATGGGCGAGGATCGGGACGCGCCTGACTCTCCAGGGCATCGCCCGCCGCTCCCCACTCGGTCGAAAGCTGCTCGGGCAGGCGCCGGACATTCATGAACTGGTGTACCTGCAGGGCACGCAGTTCGAGGGCCACTTCGAGACTCCCCACATCGTCGATCTCGACGGTGACAGCTTCGGCCGTGCCACCCGCGTGCACATCAGCGTGCGTTCCCGCGGGCTGCATGTTCGAGTCCCCGGGACGATAGGCCGACCGCGGGCGCGTCTCCAGCGCTGAGCGTGCGAAGAGAGGGCGTTCATGCACGCATGGTGGGAAGAGCTTGTCCATATGTTCACGGGGCGTGTCAGGCGCCATGACGACCTGCCCGATCTGCGAGCGTTAACATCGCGCTCGGTCGCTTTGGAGCGGACCCACTATCTCGTGAACGATCGCGAGCGTCAGGGGCATGAGCGTCGCGCCTACATCCTTCGCTGTGAGCCCGACAGCTCGCGAGGGTCGGTCAACATCGCCGTGTTCTCCAACGGGCGAGGTGTGGGCTATCTGCCGACGGACGTGGCCGAGGAGATGCGGCCGTTCCTCGACCGGCTCGGAGGCGCCGCGATCGTGAACGGTGCCGGAGCGCAGACCGGGAGTATTCGACTGAGGGTCGATCTGCCCACGCGGAGCGCGCTTCACGAGTTCGTCGAACGGCTGGAGACACGAGAGCGCGAATAGGACAGCAACGGTTCGCCCGCTTCAGTCGAGCGCGCGCCGCTGATCTCACGCGGCGTCAGATTGCCGAACGCCGGCATGACGCGGGTTCGATGTGCGCTCGTACTGTCGGGGGTGAATACGGAGGCCGACCCCACCGTTCGGGAGCAACCGGAGCGGAGTCGAAGCAGCCGGGTGTCTGCCCGCGATCGGGCGCTGGGGCGGTCGAAGTGACGGCATCGCGATGACGTGGTCACATCTCACCAACGAGAAAGTCCCGGGAACCCTGAGGTTCCCGGGACTTACCGGTCGGGATGACAGGATTTGAACCTGCGACCCCCTGACCCCCAGTCAGGTGCGCTACCAAGCTGCGCCACATCCCGATGCCCTCGCTTGCACGCGGACAACTCCCCCATCCTACCCGCTCCACGGAGGCCTCGCGAACCGGGGCACGCCCGGGCGTGGCATCCGTCGATGCTTGCCCGTGTCGGTGGGGCGCATTAGCGTCGCGACATGGCGAACATCACCATCGAACCGGCCACCGGAGATCGTTTCGACGACGCGCAGCACGCGCTCAGCGGCGGAGGCGACGGCCGCGGCTGCCAGTGCCAGTGGTGGATGATCACGAACGCGCAGTGGCAGCAGACGTCGCAGGTGCAGCGGCAGGAGCTCCTGCGCGACGAGCTCGATGCCGGGCCGCCCCCGGCCCTCATCGCCTACGTCGACGGCGAAGCGGCCGGCTGGGTGCGGATCGGGCCGCGCACGACGCAGGTGCGGCTGGGCCGCACGCGCAACTTCATCGGCGCGTCGGAAGAGGCGTGGGATGACGAGACGGTGTGGTCGGTGAGCTGCTTCGTCGTGCGCAAGGAGCACCGCAACCAAGGCCTCAACGCCATGCTGCTCGAGGCCGCGATCGCGCATGCGCGAGAGAGCGGAGCCCGGGTGATCGAGGCGTACCCGCTCGACCCCGACGCCGGCAGGAAGATCCCCTCCAATGAGCTGTTCCACGGCGTGCTGTCGACGTTCGAAGAAGCGGGGTTCCACGAGGTGGCGCGGCCGAAGCCGCACATCGCGATCGTGTCGCTCGATCTCGCGAGCTGAACCCGCGCCCCGCCCGAAACCCCGAGGGCGCAGCATCCGTCCGCGTCAACGGACCTGCGTCGGCTCCCGGCGAACGCGATCGACCTCGAGCACGACCACCACGCCCACCAGAAGCGCGGCCGCGACGACGTATTCCCCCGACGGCAGCAGACCCGCCAGCGCGATCAGCACCGCCCCGGCGAGCACGGCCGCCGACGCCCAGCGCGACAAGGACGCGCGCAGCAGCACGAACCACGACGCCGTCACCACGATCGCGATCGGCAGCGTCAAGGCGAGACCGGCGATCTCGTGCGAGATCTCGGTGTGCCCGGTGATCTCGTCGATCTCGACCTCCACGCCCGCCGACACGGCACCGACCGACGCGAAGATCACGTAGTGGAGATAGCCGAAGCGGAAGGCGGACTGCCTGCCCTTGAGCCGGTGCTGCTGCTCGCGGGAGAAGTAGACCCACCAGATGCCGGCGGTCACGACGATCCCCGAGATCGCGAGCGTCACGAGCTCCGGGACGTGCTCCCCCTCGCCGAGCGCGTCGATGATCGCGTTCGCCGAGGCGAGCAGACTCTCACCGAGGAGCAGGAGCGTGAACAGCCCGTAGCGCTCCGCGATGTGGTGCGGATGCCACGCGGTGCGGCCCGAGGACTCGCCCCACACCGGTACGAGCAGCTCGAGCGCCACGAGCACGAAGAAGGTCCAGAACTGCGCCGCCTCGTCCAGCAGGTAGATGCGCGCGACCCACAGCACCTGCACCGCAGTGACACCGAGGGCCATGCGCAGCGCGGTGCGTCGGGAATCCGGATCGGATGCTGCGGCCCGCAGCCACTGCGCGACCAGCGCCAATCGCATGATGACGTAGCCCCACGTCACGACGAGGAAGTCGAGCTCCACCATCGCGTCGTGCACTCCGGCAGCGAGGACGAGGACGCCGCCCATCTGCACGATGGTGAGCACGCGGTACAGCCAGTCGTCGGTGTCGAACGCCGAGGCGAACCACGTGAAGTTCATCCACGCCCACCAGATCGCGAAGAACACCATGAGGTACGCGAGCACGCCCTGGCCCACGTGGTCCTCGGCGATGAGGTGATGCAGGTTCTGCGACGCCTGCGACACCGCGACGACGAACACCAGGTCGAAGAGCAGCTCGAGTGGGGTCGACACACGGTGCTCGGCCGCCCTATCGCGGGCGGACATCCGGACGAGGCCCATCCGAGCCAGAACATCGGTCATGCGACGATTATGGTTGCCCTGCGTATCGAGGAGGATCATGCGTCGGCTCTGGATCGGGTTCGTGCCGTACATCGCGGTGTCGATCGTGCATGTCGCGGCGCTGGCGGCCGGCTCCGACGCGGTTGCCGCACCGACGAAGCTCGCCCTGATGCCGCTGCTCGGCCTCGCGGTCGTGTGGGGCGCCTGGGGCTACCGATGGGCGCCCGCCCACACCCTGCTGGTGCTCGCCATCGTGTTCTCGTGGCTCGGCGACGGCGCCGGCACGTTCGTGCCCTGGCTGCCGACCGTGCCGATGATGCTGCTGTTCTTCGGCCTCGCGCACCTCTGCTACATCTGGCTGTTCTGGCGGGTAGTGGCCGTGCGCCGCGTCCCGCTCTGGGCCGCCGTGTACGCCGTATGGTGGGTGGTGCTCCTCGCCGTGCTGTGGCCGAACCTCGGCGCGCTGGCCATCGCCGTCGCGGTCTACGGTCTGGTGCTCGGCGGCACGGCGGTGGCAGCATCCCGTTGTCATCCGCTCGTCATGTGGGGCGGCGTGCTCTTCCTGACATCGGACTCGGTGCTGGCGTTCCGCCTCTTCACTCCCGACGCGATGCCCGACTGGACGAGCCCCCTCGTCATGCTCACGTACTGCCTGGGTCAGGGCCTCATCGCCGCGGGCGTCCTCGCGAGCGTGCGGACGCGGCACGCGGCGGAGACCCCGGTGGCGACGCGATGACGGATGCTGCGACTTCGGGCGAGTCGGTCAGGGTCGACGCCTGGCTCTGGGCGATCCGGATCTACAAGACGCGCTCGGCCGCGACCACTGCGTGCCGGGCGGGGCACGTGCGCGTCAACGGCGAGCGGGCGAAGGCCGCGCACGCAGTCAAGCCCGGAGACGAGGTGCGGGTCCGCATCGACGGTTTCGACCGCATGCTGGTGGTGCGCCAGACCATAGCGAAGCGGGTCGGCGCCCCGCTGGTCGCGACCGCCATGGAGGACCGCACTCCCCCGCGCGACCCTGCTCCGATCATCGCGCAGCGCGACCGAGGCGCAGGCCGCCCCACCAAGCGCGAACGCCGCGAGATCGATCGTCTGCGCGGTCGCGACGCCGACTGAGGGAGACGTCGCCGGGGTGCGGGCCGTCGAGCGCCGCGCGTCGTTGCGCGAGGCACAGGACGAGCATGATGGCGCACGACACGACGTAGAACGTGTGCAGCGCCCAGATCGGCCCGACGGGAAGACTGAACACGTAGAGCGAGTAGACCGCGTTCGCCGCGTTGATCATCACGAGGCTCGGCAGACTGTACGACGAGACGTCACGCGTGCGCAGCGCTTTGCCGAGCATCGGCAGGTTGCTGACCGCGAAGACGACGGTCGAGACCGTGCCGGCGATCAGCGGGATGTCCACGGCCCCACGGTATGCGCGGGCACCTGTGCGCCGCGTCGGGCGAAGAGCGCATCTTCGACGACGCGCGCCCGTGGGTCATTCTGTGTAGAGCCGATCGCCGCGGTCAGACCAAGCCGTTCTCGTACGCGTAGGCGGTCGCTGCCGCTCGGGACGTGATTCCGAGCTTGCCGAAGATGTTCGCGAGGTGACGCGCAACGGTCTTCTCGCTCAAGGTGAGCCTTTCGCCGATCCCTCGATTGGTGAGACCGGTCGACACGAGTCGCAGGACCTCCAGCTCTCGAGCAGTGAGCGCCCCGGCGCGACGGTCGCCCATCGCTGCGGCCAGCTCGGCGACGGCGGGTTCCGCGCCGAGCGCGAGGAACACCGTGTGGGCAGCATCGAACTCTTTCTGCGCCGCATCCGCGTCGCCGAGCGCGCGCAGGGCGCGGCCGGCGAGCGTGCGGCACCGTGCGACCTCGTACGGCGCCCCGATCAGCTCCCACGCCCGCGAGGCGGTGCGGGCCGCGTTCACCGCGTCGCTCATCCGGCCTTCGGCGAGCAGCACGCGCGCGTCGGCGGCGACGACCGTGGCGTCGAGCATCGGCGTGGAGGTCGTCGTGCTCGAGTCGCGCAGCTCCTCGACGGCGCGACGGGCAGCATCGTGATCTCCCGCGGCCACCTCGATCTCGGTCACGGCCGGAAGCAGGTAACGCCGGGTGAGCGGGTCGGCGCCCGCCGCGCTTCGTCGGATCTCGTCCTGCGCCCGCCGGGTGCGACCGAGCGCGAGGTGGAGCAGCGAGAGACCCGGCTGCGGCTCCCATCCGGACTCGCCGGCGCGTCGATAAGACTCCTCGGCGGAATGGAACGCCCCGCGCAGGCGCGAGAGCTCCGCGTGCTGATAGGGCGCGCCCCACATCGCTCGGTAATCGCCTGCCCGAAAGCGCGAGAGGGCTAGTTCCACGGCAGTCGATGCCTCCGCCCAGGCCCCGCGAACCAGCAGGAGTCCGGCTTCCAGTGCCCGATACTGTCCGCTGAACGCGATGAGCTGGGGCTGTTCGGCGCACCATCGCCCCAGCACACCCGTCCACGCGGTCGCGCGGTCCAGGTCGAAGGCCAGGACGGCGTCGGAGACAGCGCCGCAGACGATGACCCCTGTCGGCAGCGGAGCCACATCGCCGGCCGCGATGGCGGTCATCGCCTGATCGAGGCGACCGAGTCCCTCGGAGACGGCACCGGACTCGATGAGGGACTTTCCCAGGCCGAGTCTGGCCAACGCCGCGAGTTCGCGGTCGGCCTCGCGCTCAGCGATCGCGAGGACCTCCTCGAACGCATGCACCGCTTCGGCGTTGTTGCCGCTGCCGAGCTGACCGACGGCAGGAGCCAGCCGGACGAATCCCGCCAGCGCGCCGGGCTCCGGCATGGCGTTGACGATCCGCATCGCGCGCGCCGCCCACAGCACGCTGTTGGTGAAGTCCCCCAGTTCGATCAGATCGAGGGCGAGCCATCCGGAGGTGCGCGCCGCCCCAGCGGCGTCCTCCGTCGACAAGTGCGCCGTGTAGGCCCTCGAAAGAGCGTCGATGCACGCCCGTGGGTCGCCCCGGAAGAGCGCTGCGGTCGCCAGGAGCGCGAGGTCGGAAGCTCCGAGTCCGTCCTGCCCGTCCACGCGGGCGAGCCGCTCCCAGGCATCTGCCCAACGCCAGTCGGTCATCGCCGCACGGCCGGCGTCGAGGTCGCTGGAGGAGTTCATGCCGCTCCCACCCCTGTCGAGCGCCGACCTCGGGGCGGCGCCCGTGTCCCCTCGAAGGATGCGGGAACGCTACCGCTGATCCGGCCGACCTCGCAAGGACGACGCCGGGTGTCCGACGGGTCTCAGCGCTCGAGCAGGTCGAGCAGCCAGCGTGCGCCGCGGACGGCGGCTCCGGCACCCGTCACCCGCGCCGAAAGCCCGCGGTCGCTCGTGACCACCGTCACTCGGCGCCCCGCGGCAAGCGCCTGCTGCGTCGCCAACACGATGGCGTCGTCACCGGATGCCTCGGCCCGCACCAGCTCGACACCCGCGTCACCCTCCACCCCGCGTGCCCGCCCCTCGACGACCGCCGTCCACTCCGGATACCAGGTCTGCTCGGGCATCTCCAGCGCGGACGCCGGCACCCCGTGCGCGGCGACGTCGGCGATCCGCGCGATCAGGCGGGAGGCGGCGCCGGGGCGATCGCGCCACCAGCCGTCGGGCACCGAGCCCATGACGTTCGCGACGTCGACGATGACTGCGGGCCGCATGCCGAGGAGGCCGCGCATGCGCTCCCACGAGGCTGCGAAGCCGGGGTGCAACGGGTAACGGGTGACCTCATCGATGGGCACCCACGCGAGCTCGCGACTCTCGGGGTCGCTGATCGTGGGCGCGAACGGAACCATCACGTCGCCCACGACGGTGGTGTAGCTCCAGTAGCCGAGATCGAAGACGCTCAGCACGCGAGGCTGCACCGCGGCACCAGGCACGCCCGCCTCCTCGGCGGCCTCGCGGAACGCACCGTCGAAAGCCGATTCGCCCTCGTGACGCGCACCCCCGGGCAGCGCCCAGGTGTCGCCGAAGTGGCTCCACGACACGCGGTGCTGCAGCAGCACTCCCCGCTCGGCGTCGATCGCGAGCAGACCGGCGGCCCCGAACCGCCCCCAGTACCGCTCCCCCGTCGGCGCCACCACCCACGCGTCGCCCGGGGCGCGGGGTCCGTGCGGACGCCGGGGCTCGCCGGCGGCGGGAGGCTCGATCGTCACCCTGCCAGCCTGTCACACCACGCCCCCACGGCGGCGATAACCCCGCGCGACCCGGCCCGCGCTACTCGCGTGTCCGACAGAATGGCGGGATGCCGGACGACCCCCTCTACGAACTCGACGACGACCCCCACCGGATCCAGCGCGACGCCGTGTGGGCATGGCTCTCCACAGAGGCCTACTGGGGCGGGTGGCGCACCCGCGCGCAGGTCGAGGCGCAGCTCGACAACGCCTGGCGTGTGGTCGCCGCGTACAGTCGCTCGACCGGCGAGCTTGTCGGCTTCGCCCGCGCGGTCTCCGACGGCGTGGGGTTCGCCTACCTCGCCGATGTCTTCGTCGTCGACGCGCACCGCGGTCACGGACTCGGCAAGCGCCTGATCCGCCTGATGATCGACGACGGTCCGGGTGCCGACATGCGCTGGACGCTGTTCACCGGCGATGCGCACGGCCTCTACCGCCAGTTCGGCTTCGCCGAGCCCGACGCGACCGCGATGGTGCGCCCCGCTCTCTACCGCCGCGGCGAGTCCGCCTGAACGCAGGGACCGATGCCTCGGGGCGAGGCATCCGTCATTCCAGACTCCGCGTCAGCGCTGGCGACGCTCGCGCACCCGCATGTTGATCACGATCGGCGAGCCCTCGAAGCCGTACAGCTCGCGCAGGCGCCGCTGGATGAAGCGGCGGTAGCCCGGGTCGAGGAAGCCGGTCGTGAACAGCACGAAGGTCGGCGGGCGCGTGGACGCCTGCGTGCCGAACAGGATGCGCGGCTGCTTGCCTCCGCGCAGCGGGTGCGGGTGCTCGGCGATCAGCTCGGTGAGGAAGGCGTTGAACTTGCCCGTCGGGATGCGCTGATCCCACGACTCGAGGGCCGTTTCGAGCGCCGGCACGAGCTTGTCGAGGTGGCGTCCGGTGCGGGCCGAGATGTTGACGCGGGGCGCCCACGCGACGTGCGCGAGGTCCTGCTCGATCTCGCGCTCGAGGTAGCGGCGGCGGTCCTGGCCATCCATGTCGTCGTCGCCCAGTCGGTCCCACTTGTTGTAGGCGATGACGAGCGCGCGCCCGGACTCCAGGACGAGGTCGATGATGTTGAGGTCCTGCACGCTGATCGTCTGGGTCACGTCGATCACGACGATGGCGACCTCCGCCTTCTCCAGCGCCGCCGACGTGCGCAAGGAGGCGTAGAAGTCGGCACCCTGCTGCAGGTGCACCCGGCGGCGGATGCCGGCGGTGTCCACGAAGCGCCACAGCTTGCCTCCGAGCTCGACGATCTCGTCGACGGGGTCGCGGGTGGTGCCGGCGAGCTCGTTGACCACCACGCGTTCCTCCCCTGCGGCCTTGTTGAGCAGCGATGACTTGCCGACGTTCGGGCGGCCGAGGATCGCGACGCGACGCGGCCCGCCGACCTCGGCCTTGGCCACGGCCGACACGTCGGGCAGCACCTTCACCACCTCGTCGAGGAGGTCGGCGACGCCGCGGCCGTGGATCGCCGACACCGGCCACGGCTGGTCGAGGCCGAGGTTCCACAGCGCCGCGGCCTCGGGCTCCTGGCGTGCGTCGTCGATCTTGTTGGCGACGAGGAAGACGGGCTTGTTCGCCTTGCGCAGCAGCCGCACGACGTGCTCGTCGGTGGCGGTGGCGCCGACCATCGCGTCGACGACGAACAGCACGACGTCCGACAGGTCGATCGCGACCTCGGCCTGGGCGGCGACCGAACGGTCGATGCCGCGCGCGTCGGGCTCCCATCCGCCGGTGTCGACGAGAGTGAAGCGGCGGTCCATCCACTCGGCCTTGTACGTGACGCGGTCGCGCGTGACACCCGGGGTGTCCTCCACGACCGCCTCGCGGCGGCCGAGGATGCGGTTCACGAGCGCCGACTTGCCGACATTCGGGCGCCCGACGATCGCGACGACGGGCAGCGCCGGCAGGAACTCGATACCGTCCTCGCCGCGGACGATGCCCGCGAGCAGCGCCGCATCCTCATCGTCGAGGTCGTAGTCGTCGAGGCCGACGCGCAGCGCGACGGCCCGCTGCTCGGCGAGGTCGTCATCAAGGTCCGCGAGATTCTCGGCGAGACGGTCGTCGCCGGGCTCGAACTCGTCGAAGTCGGCGGGGTTGTCAGCGGCCATCTCAGGCTCCTGTCTGCAGTGGGTCGACCGCCGGCGCGCTCAGCGCGGCCCGGATCACGCCGAGCACGGCGTCCACGGTCTGGTCGAAATCGAGAGGTGTCGAGTCGACGACCTCGACGCCGGGCGCGGCGGTGAGGAAGTCGACGACGGCCGAGTCGGAGGCGTCGCGCTGATGGAGCGCGGCGGCGACGGCCGCAGCATCGTGCGTCGTCAGCTCGGCGCTGCGGCGCGCGGCGCGGACCTCCGGCGCGGCCGTGAGGAGGATGCGCACCGGGGCGTCGGGCGCGACGACCGTCGTGATGTCGCGGCCCTCGACGACCACACCCGGTCGCCCGGAGCGCGCCACGAGCGCGCGGAACAGCGCGTTCACCGAACGTCGCACGGCGGGCACGCGCGCGACGCCGCTCACGGCGTCGGACACGCGGGGCTCGCGGATCGCGTCGGTCACGTCGGCCTGACCGACCCGTACCCAGTACGCGTCGGGGTCGAGTGAGATCGCGTAGTCGAAATCCCCCGAGACATCGAGGACCGACGCTGCGTCCGACGTGTCGATGCCGCGCTCGAGCGCGTGCCATGCGAGGGCGCGGTAGGCGGCGCCGGTGTCGAGGTAGCCGTAGCCGAGACGGCGGGCCACCTGCTTCGAAACGCTGGACTTGCCGCTGCCGGCAGGGCCGTCGATCGCGACGACGACGGGGTCGGGTCCCGGCTTCGTGATCGCGGGATCAGTCATTGGTGGTGCTCGCAATCTTCCAGCCTCGCGACTCGAGACCGTCGATCGCCCGGCGCACGGCGCTCGGGACGACACTGATCTCGGCGAGGCCGAACTGGGCGCCGGGCGAATGCTCCAGGCGCAGGTCTTCCACGTTCACGTCGAGGTCGCCGAGCTCGCCGAAGAGGCGCCCGAGCTGGCCGGCGGTGTCATCGACCATCACCACGACCTGCTCGAAGCGGCGGTTCTGGCCGTGCTTGCCCGGCAGGCGCTCGACGCCGTCGTTGCCGCGGCGGATCGTGTCGGCGACGGCGCGCCGGGCGCCCGGGGCGTCGGGCTCGCGCAGGGCGTCGGCGACGGCGGCGAGGTCGGCGGCGACCTGATCGAGCACGTCGACGACGGGCGCCGCATTCGCACCGAGGATCTGCACCCACAGCTCCGGGGCCGAGGCCGCGATGCGGGTCGTGTCGCGCACGCCCTGACCGGCCAGCCGGAGAGAGCCGTCGGGGGCGTCGACGAAGCGTCCGGCGAGCAGGCTCGCGACCAGCTGCGGGACGTGCGAGACGAGCGCGACGCCGCGGTCGTGGTCTTCGGGGGTCATCTCGATCGGCGTAGCGCCGAGATCGAGAGCGAGGCCTTCGACGAGCGCCAGGTCGGTGGACGGCGTCTCCTCGTCGCGGCACACCACCCACGGACGCCCGACGAAGATGTCGGCGCGGGCCGAGATCGCTCCCCCGCGCTCGCGTCCCGCGAGCGGGTGCGAGCCGATGTAGTGCGTGAGGTCGACGCCGCGCTCGCGCAGCGTGCGGAGCGGTTCGAGCTTGACGCTCGCGACGTCCGTCACCACGGCGGACGGGTGGCGCTCGAGCTCACGCTGGATGACGTCGGCCGTGACGTCCGGCGGGACGGCGACGACGACGAGCGACGGCTCATCGTCGTCCGCGGCGCGGCGGCCGGCACCGTAGTCGATGGCGAGACGCAGCTGGGACGGCGACGTGTCGTCGAGCGCGACATCGACGCCGCGCGCGCTGAGCGCGTGGCCGATGCTCGCCCCGAGGAGGCCTGCACCGACGATCCGCACCGTGCCCTGCACGCGGGGAGCGAGGGAGGTCGCTGTCACTTGTCCTCCTGTTGACCTGCGGCTTGGCGCGAAAGAGTCAGCAGAGCGCCCCGCTCCACTTTAGTCAACTCGCGGGCGCGCCCGGCTGGCAGCGTTCCCAGGTGCAGCGGCCCGAACTGCCGGCGCACGAGTTCGACGACGGGATGCCCCACCTCAGCCATCATGCGGCGGACGATGCGGTTGCGCCCCGAGTGGAGCGTGAGCTCGACAAGGGAGCCGCCCCCCTCGGTCGAGGATGACAGCAGTCGCGCCTTGTCGGCGGAGATCGGGCCGTCCTCCAGGTCGACTCCCCGAAGGAGCCTCTGGATCGTCTGCGGCGTCACGCGGCCGTCGACCTTGGCGATGTAGACCTTGGTCACACCGAACGACGGGTGCGCGAGCACGTGTGCGAGCTCGCCGTCGTTCGTGAGCACGAGCAGGCCGCTGGTGTCGGCATCCAATCGCCCCACGTTGTACAGGCGCTCCGGCCAGTCCTTCGTGAAGCGGCGCAGGTCGGGACGACCGCGGTCGTCCTTCATGGAGCTCACGACGCCGGTCGGCTTGTTGAGCATGACGTAGCGCTTGGACTGGTCGAGCTGGACGGCCGTGCCGTCGATGTCCACGAGATCCTTCTCGGGGTCGATGCGCGAGCCCAGCTCCGTCACGATGTTCCCGTTCACGCGCACACGGCCCTCGACGATGAGGTTCTCGGCGACGCGCCGCGAGGCGACGCCCGCATTCGCGAGCACCTTCTGCAGGCGCACGCCCTCGGTGGATTCGGCGCCGGTCATCGTCGCACTCCTTCGTTCCGGCTGTCTCCGACCTCATCGGCACCGTCGAGCAGCGGCGAGATGTGGGGCAGCTCGTCCAGGGAGTTGATGCCCAGGTGCACGAGCAGCGCGTCGGTGGTGCCGTAGTTGATGGCGCCGGTCTCCGCATCGGCGAACAGCTCGGTGATGAGCCCGCGCGCGAGCAGCGTGCGCACGACCGAGTCGACGTTCACGGCTCGGATCGACGCGACCTGACTGCGGGTCACCGGCTGCTTGTACGCGATGACCGCGAGGGTCTCGAGCGCAGCCTGCGAAAGGCGCGACGGCGCCTGGCCGCCGACGTACTCGCTCACGAGGTCGTCGAACTCCTCACGGACGTAGAGGCGCCAGCCGCCGCCCACCTCGCGCAGTTCGAACCCGCGGACAGGCCCGCCGGCCCTGCCGTCGTAGTCGTCGACAAGCGTCTCGATGGCCTGGCGCACAGCGGGCACCGGTGCGCCGACGGCGGCCGCGAGGCTCACGAGGCTCTGCGGCTCCTCGACGATCAGCAGGATCGCCTCGAGCCGCCGGGCCACATCGGTCACCGTGACGGCGGGCGCGGCACCCCCGGCTGCTGAGCGTGTCGAAGCATCATCGGTCATAGTCGGCTCCCAAGGTGGCGAGGTTCTCGTCGCTCCAGCGCTGCGCGCTCCAGCGGAGGGTCAGCTCGCCGAGCGGCTCGAGTTGTTCGAACGACAGGGCGGCATGGCGGTACAGCTCCAGCACCGATAGGAAGCGAGCGACCACCACACCCGGCTGACCGACGCCCGCGATGAGCTCGCGGAACGTCAGGGCCCCGGCATCCCGCAGCAGTGTCACCACGATCGCGGCCTGCTCGCGGATGCTCACCAGAGGTGCGTGCAGGTGGTCGAACCCGATGCGCGGGATCTCCTTCGGCGTCATGGCCAGCAGGGCGAGCGCCGCGAAGTCGTCGGCGCTGAGCGACCAGACGAGTTCCGGCACGGCGTTGCGGTACTTCTCCTCCAGGCGCACCGAGCGCGTGTGGCGCACGGCCTCGCGGCGGAGGCACCGCTCGAACCACGCCGAGACCTCCTTGAACGCGCGATATTGCAGCAGCCGCGCGAACAGCAGATCTCGGGCCTCGAGGAGCGCGACCGATTCGGCGTCGACGAGCTCGCCCTGCGGCAGGAGCCCTGCGACCTTCATGTCGAGCAGGGTCGCGGCGACGACGAGGAACTCGGATGCCTCGTCCAGCTCCTCGCCCGCACCCAGATCTCGCAGGTATGCGATGAACTCGTTCGTCACGAGCGACAGCGACACCTCGGTGATGTCGAGCTCCTGCTTCGAGATCAGGGTCAGGAGGAGGTCGAACGGTCCGTCGAAGTTCGAGAGCGCGACCCGGAACCCCTCCCCGGTCGTTGAGCCTGCCGACGCGTCAGGCGACAGCGCCACGGGCGACCAGCTCCCGCGCCAGCCGCAGGTAGGCCTGCGCGGCGGCGTGCTCCGGCGCGAACTCCGTGATCGGCATGCCCGAGACGGACGCATCCGGGAACTTGACGGTGCGGCCGATCACGGTCTCGAGCACGTCGTCGCCGAAAGCGTCGACCACACGCTCGAGCACCTCGCGCGAGTGGAGCGTGCGCGCGTCGTACATCGTGGCGAGCACGCCGTCGAGCGTGATGGTGGGGTTGAGGCGGTCGCGCACCTTGTCGATCGTCTCGATGAGCATCGCGACGCCGCGGAGGGCGAAGAACTCGCACTCGAGCGGGATGACCACACCGTGGCTCGCGGTGAGGGCGTTCACCGTCAGAAGGCCCAGCGAGGGCTGGCAGTCGATGAGAATCACGTCGTAGTCGCCCGTGACCTTGCGCAGCGCCCTCGACAGCGTCTGCTCGCGCGCGACCTCGTTGACCAGGTGCACCTCGGCGGCCGACAGGTCGATGTTGGCGGGGATCACGTCGAGGTTCTCGACGCGCGTGTGCACGGTGACCTCGTGCGGGTCGCGCTTGCCGTCGAGCAGCAGGTCGTAGATCGTCGGGATCTCGTGGGTCTGGATGCCGAGACCCGCCGACAGCGCACCCTGCGGGTCGAAGTCGACCGCGAGCACCTTCCGGCCGTAACCGGCGAGGGCCGCCGCGAGGTTGATGGTGGTCGTCGTCTTGCCGACGCCGCCCTTCTGGTTGCACAGCGCGATGATGCGGGCGGGGCCGTGACCGTCGAGCTTCGGCGGGGTGGGGAAGCCCTGATAGGGACGACCGGTGGGTCCGATCGGCGTGTCCCCCGTGGCGGCCTTCGTCGCCGCCTGTGCCTTGCCCGCCACCAATGCTCCCGCCTACGTGCTTCGTGTCCACCGATTCTAGTCACGCCGCGCCCGCGAACGCCTGCGGCGCGGCGGGCGCGGGGCTCAGCGGGCGCGCGGATGCGACGTGGCGTACACGTCGCGGAGGGCGTCGATCGACACATAGGTGTAGATCTGCGTCGTCGCCACGGAGGCGTGGCCCAGCAGCTCCTGCACGACGCGCACGTCGGCGCCGCCCTGCAGCAGGTGGGTCGCGAACGAGTGCCGCAGCGTGTGCGGCGACACGTGCGCGGTGAGGTGGGCGCGCTCGGCCGCCGCCTGGATGATCAGCCAGGCGCTCTGCCGCGACAGCGGTGCTCCCCGGGCGCCGAGGAAGAGCTTCGGGGTCGACCGCCCGCGGTGCGAGAGCTCGGGCCGCGCACGGGTGAGATAGGCGTCCACGGCCGCGCGCGCGTACGAGCCGACCGGCACGATGCGCTCCTTCGAGCCCTTGCCGCGGACGCGGAGCACGTCGCCGCGCGCCGCGTCGTCGACATCCAGTTGCACGATCTCCGACACGCGCGCGCCGGTGGCGTACAGCAGCTCGAGCAGGGCGCGGTCGCGCATGCCGAGCAGGTCGCCCGCCGCCGCTCCCCCGCTGCCGGACACATCGGCCCCGGTCGCCGGCGCCGGGCCAGAGGCATCCAACAGGCTCTCCACCTGCTCGATCGTCAGCGCCTTGGGCAGCCGTCGGGGCTGCTTGGGCGGGCGGAGGTGCGACGACGGGTCGCTGGGCTCGATGCCTTCGCGGGCGAGGAAGCGGTGAAGCCCGCGCACCGACGACTGCAGCCGCGCCAGCGACGACGCCGCCATCGGCGGCTGGGCGGCCGCGCGGTCGGCGATGAAGCTCGCGAGCGTGACCGACGTGACCGCGGCGGTGTCGTCGATGTGCTGCTCGCGCAGCCACTCGGCGTAGCCCGAGAGGTCGTGCCGGTACGCCGCGACGGTGTTCTCCGACAGGCCGCGTTCGATCGCGACGTGGCGCAGGTAGGAATCCACCGCCCGAGCGATCTGCATGTCAGCCGCCTCCTGTCACGAGGGTCTCACGTCCGGCGGGAGTGCCGGCGCACGACGGAGCGATCTCAGGCTCCCGGATTCTCCTCCGCGCGCAGGCGCTCGGCCGCGGCCAGCACGCCCACCGCGAGGATGCCGTTGCGCAGACGCCCCGCGAGGATCCCCGCCACCGCGTCGGCGAGCGGCAGCCAGTCCGCACGGATGTCGGCCTCCTCGTCCTCCCGTGCGTGCACCTCGTTCGCGGGGGTCAGGCCGCGCGCGAGGAACAGGTGGACGATCTCATCGTTCCCGCCGGGTGTGGTGAAGATGCTCACCAACGGCTCCCACGACGAGGCGACGAGGTCGACCTCCTCGGCGAGCTCGCGCCGGGCGGTCTCCAGCGGCGTCTCGCCGGCGATGTCCAGCAGGCCGGCTGGGATCTCCCAGTCGCGGTGGCGGATCGGGTGCCGGTACTGCTGGATCAGCAGCACCCGGCCCTCATCGTCCACCGCCACGACAGCGGCCGCGCCGGGATGATCCACGTACTGGCGCACGATCTGCCCGTCGCCGTAAGCGACGGTGTCACTGCGCACATCCCACACCCGGCCCTGGTAGACCAGGTCGCTGCCGAGGACCGTGGGCTCGACAGGCTCGTCGGCGAGGAGTTCCTTCGCGGGCACGCCGGGGTGCGGCATCCGTCCCTCCGTCACGTCAGTCGTTCTCGACGTCGAAGAGCTCGCTCGCGCGGTGCCGCTCGAGCGCCGCGCCGACGAGACCGCGGAACAGCGGGTTGGCGTCCGTGGGACGCGAGCGCAGTTCGGGGTGCGCCTGCGTCGCGATGTAGTAGGGGTGCACATCGCGCGGCAGCTCGACGTACTCCACGAGGTTGAGATCGGGGTTGATGCCCGAGAACATCAGGCCCGCCTCCGCGATCTGGTCGCGGTAGCGGTTGTTCACCTCGTAGCGGTGACGGTGGCGCTCCGACGCGCGGTCCGCGCCGTACACCTCGGCCGCGATCGAGCCCTCCGCGAGGTCGGCCGGGTACAGGCCGAGACGCATCGTGCCACCCAGGTCGCCGTGGTCGAGGATGTCGACCTGCTCCTCCATGGTGGCGATGACGGGATGCTGCGTGTCGGGGTCGAACTCGCTCGACGAAGCATCCTCGATCCCCGCGACGTGACGGGCGTACTCGATCACGATGCACTGCAGGCCGAGGCAGATGCCGAGGGTCGGGATGCCCTGCTCGCGCGCGAACTTCAGCGCGCCGATCTTGCCCTCGATGCCGCGGATGCCGAAGCCGCCCGGGATCACGATGCCGTCGAGCGGGCCGAGCGCCTTCGCGGCACCTTCCGGCGTCTCGCACTCGTCGGAGGGAATCCAGCGGATGTTGACGTGCGTCTCCTGTGCGAATCCGCCCGCCTTGAGGGCCTCGGTGACCGAGAGGTACGCGTCGGGGAGGTCGATGTACTTGCCGACGAGGCCGATCGTCACCTCGTGCTTCGGGTTGTGCACGGCGTTCAGCACGCGCTGCCAGCGCGACCAGTCGACGTCGGCGGCCTTGGACAGGCCGAGCGCGCGGACGATGTAATCGTCGAGGCCCTGCTCGTTGAGCAGCGAGGGGATGTCGTAGATGCTCGGCACGTCGACGGCGTTCACGACAGCACCCTCGTCGACGTCGCACATGAGCGCGATCTTGCGCTTGTTCGACTCGGTGACGGGGCGGTCGCTGCGCAGCACCAGTGCGTCGGGCTGGATGCCGATGGAGCGGAGAGCGGCGACGGAGTGCTGCGTCGGCTTGGTCTTCTGCTCCCCCGATGCGCCCATGAACGGCACGAGCGAGACGTGCACGAAGAAGACGTTGTTGCGGCCCAGCTCGTGGCGGATCTGGCGGGCCGACTCGATGAACGGCTGCGACTCGATGTCGCCGACGGTGCCGCCGATCTCGGTGATGATCACGTCGGGCTTCGGCGTCTCGTCGGCCTGCAGGCGCATGCGGCGCTTGATCTCGTCGGTGATGTGCGGGATGACCTGCACCGTGTCGCCGAGGTACTCGCCGCGGCGCTCCTTCGCGATGACCTGCGAATAGATCTGGCCGGTGGTCACGTTGGCGGCCTGGCTGAGCTCGATGTCGAGGAAACGCTCGTAGTGGCCGATGTCGAGATCGGTCTCGGCGCCGTCGTCGGTGACGAAGACCTCGCCGTGCTGGAAGGGGTTCATCGTGCCCGGGTCGACGTTCAGATACGGGTCGAGCTTCTGCATCACGACGCGCAGACCGCGCGCGGTGAGGAGGTTTCCGAGGCTCGCCGCGGTGAGACCCTTGCCCAACGAGGAAACGACACCACCGGTCACGAAGATGTGCTTGGTGGTGTCGTTCGAAGTGTCGCCGCGGAAAGAATCAGAAGTCTGCATCACGGGCTTTTATCCTATCAGGCAGTGTTTCGATGAGCTTCGCAGAAGCTGAGGACACGCGGAGTCCGCCACTGTACTCAGTCGACTTCGGTGCGAAGGCTGAGCAACTCGCGTGCGTGCGTGAGCGCCGCATCGGAGTCGGGCATGCCCGACAGCAGGCGCGCCATCTCGGCCTCGCGATCGGCACCGTCCAGGCGACGGACATCGGATGCCGTGACCGAGCCGTCGTTCGCCTTCACGACGGTCAGGTGGTTGGCCGCGAAGGCCGCCACCTGCGCGAGATGGGTGACCGCGATGACCTGGGACGACTCCGAGAGGCGCGCGAGACGCCGGCCGACTTCGATCGCGGCGGCGCCGCCGATCCCGGCATCCACCTCGTCGAACACGAACGTCGGCACGGGGTCGACGGCCGCGATCACGACCTCGATCGCGAGCATGACGCGGCTGAGCTCGCCGCCGCTCGCGCCACGCGACACCGCTCGCGGCTCGGCGCCGGGGTGCGGGGCGAGCAGGATGGCGACGTCGTCGCGGCCGAAGGCGGACTCCGTGCCGGGCGTGACGGAGACCTCCAGGCGAGCATCCGGCATCGCGAGTGCCCGCAACTCGGTCGTGACCGCCGCTCCCAGCCGCGCGGCCGCGTCTGTGCGCGCCGCGGTGAGCGCACCGGCGCTCTCGTCGAGGACGGAAGCTGCGACATCCCTCTCCGCCGTCAGCCGCTCGATGCGATCGGAGTCGTCGTCGAGTTCGGCGAGCCGAGAGGAGCCGGTGTCGAGCAGCTCGATGGCGGTGTCCAGGCTGCCGTGCGCGCGGACCAGGCCGGCGAGCACGGCGCGGCGCTCCTCGACCGCGGCCAGCTCGTGGGGACCGGACTCGTCGAGGTCGGCGAGGTAGCCCGCGAGCGCCGCGGCGATGTCGGCGACGCGGTAGCCGACGTCGGCGAGCTGCCCGGAGAGTTCGGCGAGCACGGGGTCGTGGACCCGCTCGAGGGCGCGACGCGCCTCCGCGAGCAAGGCCCCTGCGTCGGGTTCGTCACCGTCGCCGGACAGTCCGTCATGGGCGGTCGCGGCAGCGACGCGGAGTTCCTCGGCGTTCGCCAGACGCTCGGCGCGGGTCGCGAGCTCGGCGTCCTCGCCGGACTCGGGTGCCGCCTGCTCGATCTCGGCGAGCTGCGCGCGGAGGTCGTCGGCCTCGCGCGCCCGCGCGTCGCGATCGTCGGTGAGCTGCGACAGCTCGCGGTCGATCGCACGCCAGTGCTCGAACGCGCGGCGGTACGCGTCGCGCGCGGTGTGGACGGGCTCGCCGCCGAAGCGGTCGAGTGCGTCCCGCTGGGCGGCCGCGGAGCGCAGCCGGAGCTGGTCGGACTGTCCGTGAACCACCACGAGCTCGTCAGCGAGGTCGGCGAGCACGCCGGCCGGCGCGGCTCGCCCGCCGACCGAGGCGCGCCCGCGGCCCTCACTGGAGATCGAGCGGCCGATGTACAGCTCCGCGCGGCCACCGCCGATCGGCTCGACGTCGCCACCGGCCTCGCGCACGCGCGCGGCGACCGGTCCGTCCTCGGGGACGATCCACACACCGTCGACGGTCGCCTGAGCGGCGCCGGCGCGCACGGCGCCGGAGTCGGCGCGCTGGCCGAGCAGCAGCCCGAGTCCCGTCACGACCATCGTCTTGCCGGCGCCGGTCTCACCGGTGATCGCCGTGAATCCCGCTCCGATCGGCAGCGTCGCCTCGGCGATCACGCCGAGATCCCGCAGGCGCATCTCCTCGATCACGGGGCGACCTCGCTGCCGACGGCGGTGGACTCCCGATCAGCGGAGGTGGCAGCATCCGTGGCCCGTTTCGCCTGCGTCGGCATGACGCCGGTGATCGCGGCCGGACCGCGCCACCCCTCCACCGGCAGGCGGAACTTGCGCACAAGGCGGTCGGTGAACTGGGCGGGGTGCAGCCGCGCGAGGCGCACCGGGCGGTCGGACCGCCGCACCACCACGCGCGCACCCGGCGGCAGGTCGTGCGAGCGGCGTCCGTCGCACCACAGGATGCCGGTGCCGTTGGTGCGCTCGAGCACCTCGATCGCCACCGAGTGCTCCGGCCCGACGACGAGAGGTTTGGCGAACAGCGCGTGCGCTGACAGCGGCACCACGGCGATCGCCTCGACCGTCGGCCAGATCACCGGGCCGCCGGCAGAGAAGTTGTACGCGGTTGATCCCGTGGGCGTCGACACGACCATGCCGTCGCAGCCGAATGTCGACAGGGGACGACCGTCGATCTCGACGACGACCTCGAGCAGGCGCTCGCGGCTGGCCTTCTCGACCGTCGCCTCGTTGAGCGCCCACGTCTCGTAGATGACCGAGTCGCCGGTGTCCTTCACCCGGATCTGCAGCGCCATGCGCTCTTCGACCTCGTACTCCCGAGCGATGACGCGGCGGACGGCCTCGTCCATGTCGTCGCGCTCGATCTCGGCGAGAAAGCCGACGTGGCCCATATTGATGCCGAGGATCGGCGCGCTGCCGTCGCGGACGAGCTCTGCCGCCCGGAGGATCGTCCCGTCGCCGCCGAGCACGATGGCGAGCTCGATGTCGGCCACCGGCACGTCCCTACCGAGCACCGCGACATCGGCCAGCGAAGGACCCGCCTGCACCAGGTCCTCGCCGTCGTCGAGGGCGAGCACAGGGCGCGCACCGGCAGCGCGCAGCGCGGCGACGACCCGCTCGGCCGCAGCGACGGTCTCGGCGCGATGGGCGTGCGCCACCACCAGGATGCTGCGCTCGGCCTGTGTGTCGACGTCGTTCATCGGCTCCCCGCCAGTCGGTTCACGGTGCTCAACCATTCTGTCGGATTGCTCCCCCGCCCCGGCGCGAGGTGCGCGATGAACTCGGAATTGCCGTGCGTTCCCGCGATCGGGGAGGGCACGACACCGCAGGTGCCGAGCCCCGCGTCCCACGCCGACCACAGCACGCGCGCAACGGCGTCCGCGCGCAGCACGGCGTTGGTCACGAGGCCGCCCTTCACGGCGGTGCGCCCGACTTCGAACTGCGGCTTGATCAGCACCACGAGATCGGCCCCGGATGCTGCGACACCGCGCGCTGCGGGCAGCACATGCGTGAGCGAGATGAAGGACAGATCGCCCGTGATCACGGAGGGCGCCTCGGAGACGCCGCTCGCCGCGGCGAGGGTTTCGGGCGTCATGTAGCGGACGTTGAAGCCCTCGACCGACACGACCCCGGGATCTTGTGAGACGGATGCTGCGAGCTGCCCGTGACCGACATCCACGGCGATCACCGGCTCGGCGCCGCGCTCGCGCAGCACTTGGGTGAAGCCGCCGGTGGACGCGCCCATGTCGAGCGCGACCTGACCGCGGACGTCGACCTCGAAGGCGTCGAGGCCCGCGATGAGCTTGTGCGCAGCACGGCTGACGTACTGATCGGACGCCGCCACTTCGATCAGGGAATCGTCGCCGACCGGCGTCGAGGCCTTGACCGCCGGACGCCCGTCGACCATGACCAGTCCTTCGGAGATGAGGGTCGCGGCGTGGGTGCGCGAGCGCGCGAGGCCCCGGGCAGCGAGAGCGGCGTCGAGGCGGCTCGTCATGAGGCGGTGCCGGGGGTCGCCTCGAGGCGACGGGCCAGCGTGTCGTGCAGAGTGTCGTACGCCTCGGCACGCGTCGCCAGCGGCTGCGCCTCGATCACTTCGAGGGTCGACAGCAGGTCGCCGTGCTCGTCCTCATGTTCGCGGGCTCCATCCATGTCCCCCAGACTACGGGGGTCGCCCGGCGCGCCCGGGCCGCCGCGGCGAGGATCAGGGGCGGTGGAACGGATCCGCGTACAGCCGCTCGGGCACGCGGAAGCCGAAGATCGCCCGCCCGGTCGACCAGATCGCCGCCGCACCTGCGCGCACGAGATCGACCGGCTCATCGCCCTCGCTGAGAATGCGGACGTCGGGACCGTCGATCACGACGCGTGCGCCCCGCACCGTCGCCACACCGTCCTTCACGTGCACCTCGGGGTACGGCTCGTGGAGCTCACGCAGGTCGCCGAGGATGTACGTCGGCCGCGAGTTCTCGGGCGCGGCCAGCACGTGCTTGGGTCGGTCCACGCCCGTCAGAACGAGCGCGGAGGAGATTCCGGCACGGTTGGCGCCCAGGATGTCGGTATCGAGACGGTCGCCCAGGAACAACGGATGCTGCGCCTCGAACCGTGTGACGGCTTCCTGGAAGATCGGCACTTCGGGCTTGCCGGCGACGGTCGCGAGCCGACCGACGGCCGTGTGCACCGCGGAGACCAGGGTGCCGTTGCCGGGAGCGATGCCACGCGACTGCGGGATCGTCCAGTCGGTGTTCGTGGCCACCCACGGGATGCCGCCGTCCTCTTCGGGCGTCTTGAGCGCGAAGGCCGCCTCGGCGAGCTGCGTCCAGCCCACCTCCGGCGCGAACCCCTGCACGACCGCCGACGGGGCGTCGTCGGCGCTGCGCGTCACGACGAAGCCGGCCTTCTCGACCTCGACGACCAGGCCGTCGCCACCGACGACGAGCACCGTCGACCCCGGCGCGATCCTTTCGGCGAGCAGCCGCATCGCGGCCTGCGGGCTGGTCACGACGTCGCGCGGAGTCGTCGCGAGCCCGAGCTCGCTCAGATGCGCCGCGACCGAGGCATCCGTGCGTGCCGCATTGTTCGTGATGTACGCGAGGGAACGGCCGTCGCGGGCGCGATTGAGGCTCTCGACCGCGTGCGGAAGGGCACCGGCGCCTGCGTAGACGACCCCGTCGAGGTCGGCCAGCACGACGTCGACCCCGTCGAGCGGGGCGGGCGTCCCAGCCCGCCGCCCGAACAGCGCCATCAGTGGGCGGCCTCGTCATCGCCGGGCTCGTCGACTCCCGCCTCCGCGAGGATCTCGGAGACCTCGTCGGCGACGGAGATCTCCTCCGGCGCGGTTGTGGCAGGCTCCGGCTCGTCGAGGTCCTCGGGTGCGTCCGCCTCGTCGAGGGGGCCCTCCGCGTCCTCTTCGTCATCGAGGTCCATCTCGAAGACCTCCTCGACGAAGACCGTCTCGAGATCGTCAAGACCGGAGGCCGCGTCGATCGCCTCGGCGGCGACCACCGCGCGACGCTGCCACTGCGCGGCTTCGTCCGTGCGACCGAGCTCCTCGAGCACGGCGGCACGGGCGGCGAACAGCGCCGGGCTCCAGTCGAACGCACGATCGGGATCGAGCTCGGGGATGTCGAGCTCCTGGAGCGCGCGCTCCGGGTCGCCGAGATCGAGACGGGCACCCGACATCGCGATCGCCAGTTCGACGCGCACGGGCGTCTCGAGCGTGGAGCGGTCGACGGCACGGCCGACTTCGAGCGCCCGATCGGCTCGCCCGACACCGCGTTCGCTGTCGACCATCAGCGCGATCTGGTCGTCGCGCCCCGAGATGCGCCGGTAGGTGCGCAGTTCCCGCAACGCGAGCGCGAAGTCACCTGTCGCGTACGCGGTGATCGCAAGCGTCTCGCGCACGACGGCGATACGCCCGGCACGGCGGGACGCCGAAAGTGCGTGCTGGTGCGCCAGCTCTGGGTCCTCGTCGATCAGCTCGGACGCCATCACGAGGTGACGCGCGACCTCCTCGGCGTTCTCCTTGCTCAGGGTCTTCAGCTCGTTGCGCGCAGCCGGCGGCAGATCGCGTCCGGTGACATCCTCGGGGATGACCGGGTCGTCGTGCCGAGCACGGACCGCACGGATCTCGCCCTCGCGGACCGCGCGGTCGGGGCGGTTCGCACCCCCACGCGTCGGACGTGCAGAGCGGTCCGACGGCTTGTGGTCGCCATCGCGCTTCGCATACGGCGGGCGGTCGCCATCGCGCTTCGCATACGGCTTGTGGTCGCCATCGCGCTTCGCATACGGGCGGTCGCCGTCGCGCTTCGCATACGGGCGGTCGCCGTCGCGCTTCGCATACGGGCGGTCGCCGTCGCGCTTCGCATACGGGCGGTCGCCATCGCGCTTCGCATACGGCTTGTGGTCGCCGTCGCGCTTCGCATACTGGCGGTCGCCGTCGCGCTTCGCGTACGGCTTGTGGTCGCCATCGCGCTTCGCGTAAGGGCGGTCGCCGTCGCGCTTCGCGTACGGCTTGTGGTCGCCATCGCGCTTCGCGTAAGGGCGGTCGCCGTCGCGCTTCGCATAAGGGCGGTCGCCATCGCGCTTCGCATACGGCGGGCGGTCGCCATCGCGCTTCGCATACGGCGGGCGGTCGCCATCGCGCTTCGCATACGGCGGGCGGTCGCCATCGCGCTTCGCATACGGCTTGTGGTCGCCATCGCGCTTCGCGTAAGGGCGGTCGCCATCGCGCTTCGCATACGGCGGGCGGTCGCCATCGCGCTTCGCATACGGCGGGCGGTCGCCATCGCGCTTCGCATACGGCGGGCGGTCGCCATCGCGCTTCGCATACGGCGGGCGGTCGCCATCGCGCTTCGCATACGGCTTGTGGTCGCCATCGCGCTTCGCGTAGGGACGGTCACCCTCGCGCGTGGGATACGGCTTGCGATCGCCGTCGCGCTTGGCGTACGGCTTCCGGTCGGCACCGGACGACGAGGGCTTTCCGCTGGATCGTTCGCGTGGCGCGCGTCGATCGTCGCGCGACTCCTGCTCTGACATTCTTCGATCCTCCTGGATGCGGTCTACGTCGGCAATCGACCGTGTTAACGCGGAATGGCCACCCCGTGGGGGTGGCCATTTCGTGAATGGGTGTCCGGCGGTGTCCTACTCTCCCACAGGGTCCCCCCTGCAGTACCATCGGCGCTGAGAGGCTTAGCTTCCGGGTTCGGAATGGGACCGGGCGTTTCCCTCTCGCTATGGCCGCCGAAACTCTTTCGATGTTTCAGGTCTTCACAACGTGAAAAGTCTATGTTTTGTTGTGTTCCCGACCGTACATCGGGAACCACTCAGTGGACGCGAGCACCAGAAATGTTGGTGTTATCAAGTCATCGGCTTATTAGTACCAGTCAGCTGCACACGTTGCCGTGCTTCCACATCTGGCCTATCAACCCAGTAGTCTGGCTGGGAGCCTCTCACCCGAAGGTATGGAAGTCTCATCTTGAGGCCGGCTTCCCGCTTAGATGCTTTCAGCGGTTATCCATCCCGAACGTAGCTAACCAGCGGTGCACTTGGCAGTACAACTGGCACACCAGAGGTTCGTCCAACCCGGTCCTCTCGTACTAGGGTCAGATCCTCTCAAACTTCCTACGCGCGCAGCGGATAGGGACCGAACTGTCTCACGACGTTCTAAACCCAGCTCGCGTACCGCTTTAATGGGCGAACAGCCCAACCCTTGGGACCTACTCCAGCCCCAGGATGCGACGAGCCGACATCGAGGTGCCAAACCATGCCGTCGATATGGACTCTTGGGCAAGATCAGCCTGTTATCCCCGAGGTACCTTTTATCCGTTGAGCGACAGCGCTTCCACAAGCCACTGCCGGATCACTAGTCCCGACTTTCGTCCCTGCTCGACCTGTCAGTCTCACAGTCAAGCTCCCTTGTGCACTTACACTCGCCACCTGATTGCCAACCAGGTTGAGGGAACCTTTGGGCGCCTCCGTTACTTTTTGGGAGGCAACCGCCCCAGTTAAACTACCCACCAGGCACTGTCCCTGAACCGGATTACGGTTCGAAGTTAGATATCCAGAGTGACCAGAGTGGTATTTCAACAATGACTCCACGAATACTGGCGTATCCGCTTCACAGTCTCCCACCTATCCTACACAAGCCACACCGAACACCAATACCAAGCTGTAGTAAAGGTCACGGGGTCTTTCCGTCCTGCTGCGCGTAACGAGCATCTTTACTCGTATTGCAATTTCGCCGAGTTCGCGGTTGAGACAGTTGGGAAGTCGTTACGCCATTCGTGCAGGTCGGAACTTACCCGACAAGGAATTTCGCTACCTTAGGATGGTTATAGTTACCACCGCCGTTTACTGGGGCTTAAATTCTGAGCTTCGCCTTGCGGCTAACCCGTCCTCTTAACCTTCCAGCACCGGGCAGGCGTCAGTCCGTATACATCGTCTTGCGACTTGGCACGGACCTGTGTTTTTAGTAAACAGTCGCTACCCACTAGTCTCTGCGGCCACCACACCCTTTTCCAGGCAAGCTGGTATAAGCGGATGGCCCCCCTTCTCCCGAAGTTACGGGGGCATTTTGCCGAGTTCCTTAACCACGATTCTCTCGATCTCCTTGGTATTCTCTACCTGACCACCTGAGTCGGTTTGGGGTACGGGCGGCTAGAACCTCGCGTCGATGCTTTTCTCGGCAGCATAGGATCACCCACTTTTCATCCGCATCGTGTCTCAGCCTGTATGAGTCACGGATTTGCCTATGACTCGGCCTACGCACTTGCCCCGGGACAACCATCGCCCGGGATGGGCTACCTTCCTGCGTCACACCTGTTAATACGCTAACCGCACCAGAATGGGGTCGTGCGCTAGGCCCGAAGCATCACCCCGAAGGGATCCGTCAACGGGATTCAGACACTTAGCACTACTGGATTAGTTTGGGCGGTTCTTCGCCGGTACGGGAATATCAACCCGTTGTCCATCGACTACGCCTGTCGGCCTCGCCTTAGGTCCCGACTTACCCAGGGAAGATTAGCTTGACCCTGGAACCCTTGGTCTTTCGGAGGACGTGTTTCTCACACGTCTTTCGCTACTCATGCCTGCATTCTCACTCGTGTAGCGTCCACGGCTGGGTCACCCCGCCGCTTCACTCGCCACACGACGCTCTCCTACCCATCAACACGGCTGGACCACGAAGGCCTACCAATAATGTCAATGCCACAACTTCGGTGGCGTGCTTGAGCCCCGTTACATTGTCGGCGCGGAATCACTTGACCAGTGAGCTATTACGCACTCTTTCAAGGGTGGCTGCTTCTAAGCCAACCTCCTGGTTGTCTAAGCAACTCCACATCCTTTCCCACTTAGCACGCGCTTAGGGACCTTAGATGGTGGTCTGGGTTGTTTCCCTCTCGACTATGAAGCTTATCCCCCACAGTCTCACTGCTGCGCTCTCACTTACCGGCATTCGGAGTTTGGCTGACGTCAGTAACCTTGTAGGGCCCATCGGCCATCCAGTAGCTCTACCTCCGGCAAGAAACACGCAACGCTGCACCTAAATGCATTTCGGAGAGAACCAGCTATCACGAAGTTTGATTGGCCTTTCACCCCTATCCACAGCTCATCCCCTCAGTTTTCAACCTAAGTGGGTTCGGCCCTCCACGACGTCTTACCGTCGCTTCAGCCTGGCCATGGATAGATCACTTCGCTTCGGGTCTAGGACATGCGACTGAATCGCCCTATTCAGACTCGCTTTCGCTACGGCTACCCCACCCGGGTTAACCTCGCCACATATCGCTAACTCGCAGGCTCATTCTTCAAAAGGCACGCTGTCACACCTACCAGGGGTGCTCCAACGGTTTGTAAGCAAACGGTTTCAGGTACTATTTCACTCCCCTCCCGGGGTACTTTTCACCTTTCCCTCACGGTACTTGTCCGCTATCGGTCATCTGGGAGTATTTAGGCTTATCAGGTGGTCCTGACAGATTCACACGGGATTTCTCGGGCCCCGTGCTACTTGGGATACGCTCCACGCCAGAACACGCATTTCGACTACGGGGCTGGCACCCACTCTGGCCCGCCTTTCAAGACGGTTCGTCTATACGCTTCTGTCACGTCGACCACTCGGCAGAATGATCAGGAACGTCCCGCAACCCCCCACATGCAACGCCTGCCGGCTCTCACACACATGAGGTTTAGCCTGATCCGATTTCGCTCGCCACTACTCACGGAATCACGGTTGTTTTCTCTTCCTGTGGGTACTGAGATGTTTCACTTCCCCACGTTCCCTCTACCCGCCCTATATATTCAGGCGGGAGTCACTAGGTCGGCACGCCGCCCAGCGGGGTTTCCCCATTCGGACACCCTCGGATCAAAACTTGCTTATCAGTTCCCCGAGGCTTATCGCAGATTGCTACGTCCTTCTTCGGCTCCAGATGCCAAGGCATCCACCGTTTGCTCTTAAAGACTTGAAAACATGAGAATCAAAACTCGGACGCACTCCCCAAAAGGAATACGACCAGAAATTGACTAATGATCTTTAAGATCATCAACACAAAACAACCCCGAAGGGTCATCTTGCAAAGATGCTCGCGTCCACTGTGTAGTTCTCAAAGTACGGGCGGCACTCCCCCACCACCAGCACAACCACCGGCAGCCAAGGAAGCCCAGAGAGTCAGCCACCACACCCCACCCAAACGATGAGCATGCGACGTCCGGTCCCTCAGGACCCAACAGCGTGCAGGCACCCCGCTCACCAGAACCCACCCTCCAACCCGAACCCCGAAGAATCCTGGCGTACTAGTGGGCACCAGACGCGCTGATGCCATGTCAAATGTTCCACCCATGAGCCCCAGCCACACACAGTCGGTGTGGTACTGGGTCCTACAACCCCCGAAAGGGTCCAGGTGCTCCTTAGAAAGGAGGTGATCCAGCCGCACCTTCCGGTACGGCTACCTTGTTACGACTTAGTCCTAATTACCGATCCCACCTTCGACGGCTCCCTCCACAAGGGTTGGGCCACCGGCTTCAGGTGTTACCGACTTTCATGACTTGACGGGCGGTGTGTACAAGACCCGGGAACGTATTCACCGCAGCGTTGCTGATCTGCGATTACTAGCGACTCCGACTTCATGAGGTCGAGTTGCAGACCTCAATCCGAACTGGGACCGGCTTTTTGGGATTCGCTCCACCTCACGGTATTGCAGCCCTTTGTACCGGCCATTGTAGCATGCGTGAAGCCCAAGACATAAGGGGCATGATGATTTGACGTCATCCCCACCTTCCTCCGAGTTGACCCCGGCAGTATCCCATGAGTTCCCACCATTACGTGCTGGCAACATAGAACGAGGGTTGCGCTCGTTGCGGGACTTAACCCAACATCTCACGACACGAGCTGACGACAACCATGCACCACCTGTTCACGAGTGTCCAAAGAGTCCCCTATTTCTAGGGTGTTCTCGTGTATGTCAAGCCTTGGTAAGGTTCTTCGCGTTGCATCGAATTAATCCGCATGCTCCGCCGCTTGTGCGGGTCCCCGTCAATTCCTTTGAGTTTTAGCCTTGCGGCCGTACTCCCCAGGCGGGGAACTTAATGCGTTAGCTGCGTCACGGAATCCGTGGAAAGGACCCCACAACTAGTTCCCAACGTTTACGGGGTGGACTACCAGGGTATCTAAGCCTGTTTGCTCCCCACCCTTTCGCTCCTCAGCGTCAGTTACGGCCCAGAGATCTGCCTTCGCCATCGGTGTTCCTCCTGATATCTGCGCATTCCACCGCTACACCAGGAATTCCAATCTCCCCTACCGCACTCTAGTCTGCCCGTACCCACTGCAGGCCCGAGGTTGAGCCTCGGGATTTCACAGCAGACGCGACAAACCGCCTACGAGCTCTTTACGCCCAATAATTCCGGATAACGCTTGCGCCCTACGTATTACCGCGGCTGCTGGCACGTAGTTAGCCGGCGCTTTTTCTGCAAGTACCGTCACTTTCGCTTCTTCCTTGCTAAAAGAGGTTTACAACCCGAAGGCCGTCATCCCTCACGCGGCGTTGCTGCATCAGGCTTCCGCCCATTGTGCAATATTCCCCACTGCTGCCTCCCGTAGGAGTCTGGGCCGTGTCTCAGTCCCAGTGTGGCCGGTCACCCTCTCAGGCCGGCTACCCGTCGACGCCTTGGTGAGCCATTACCTCACCAACAAGCTGATAGGCCGCGAGCCCATCCCAGACCAAAAAATCTTTCCAACCCCCACCATGCGGAAGAGGCTCATATCCAGTATTAGACGCCGTTTCCAGCGCTTATCCCAGAGTCCAGGGCAGGTTGCTCACGTGTTACTCACCCGTTCGCCACTGATCCACCCCGCAAGCGGGGCTTCACCGTTCGACTTGCATGTGTTAAGCACGCCGCCAGCGTTCATCCTGAGCCAGGATCAAACTCTCCATAAAAAATGAATGCCACAACCCACCGGGAAAACGATGAAGAAGCAGCGAGTTCAACCATGACCAAAAACGAATATCAAACTGACATCCATGAATTGATCCAAAAAAGACCCCCACCAACCAGAAAAACTGGCCGACAGAGAAAAAAATTGGCATTTGACAAGTGCACGCTGTTGAGTTCTCAAAGATCGGACGCACCAACCAGCTTCGAATCTCGCGATTCGCGCCCCGGCTGGGCAACTTCACTATCTTATCCCGCCCGATCCGTCTGTCAAAACCGACACGCCGTGATCTTCGAATCATCTGGCTCGTCGGCGACCGCGGTCTCCGGGGCAGGAACCCCATCCTCGTCCCGCATGCGGGCGCGCTCGTGATGAGTGCGAAAGGAAGGGGGTGGTTCTCCGCTTGAGGGGGGTAAGGCTCTCGGCCTCTCCGCTTCCCTGTGGGGCGAACAAGTAATACTTTACGTGCGTCCCAGGGCCTCGTCGAATCGGGGCCGCATCCCGGGCGTGTCGCCGGTCCGCAGCCCCGGAATCACGCGGTACTCGCCTCTCGAACGATCGCGTCCGCGAGAGGGAGATCGCCGGCCGGTCCCGCGATCGCCAGCGCCCGCTCCGCGGCCTCGCGAAGTCTCAGGCGCACCGGCGGATGGATCGTGGCAACCACCGCGCGTCCTCCGCGATCGATCGGCGTCCCGCGCTCCTGCCCGATCTTGCCGGCCCGGCCCAGAGCGGTCCTCCGATCGGATGTGCTTCACGGCGGTGGTGAGCTACACCTGCTGGCGATGTGTCCCTGCCGCCTGGAGAGACTGATCCTGGATCCGACCGGCGCGGGCGGCACCCACTCCGCGGCTCCGGAGCGCTCTTCGTCCATGGCGACGGCGTACGCGCGAGTGGTCTCGCAGCAGCGACCCTGGCCCCACGCGACGCAGGGTCCGTCCCTGGTGCGGACGTCAGTCGGAGGCCGAGCCGGGTCGTTCCGCGAGCGACTGTCGTCTGAGGTCCTGGACCACGATGCCCAGGACGATCGTGGCCGCCCCCCAGACTGCACAAGCCGGCGGCAGCACCCGGTAGCCGAGATGCGCGACCGTGAACCCCACGTCGAGGGGACCGAAGACGCTGAGCCCCCAGGCCCAGGCGATGACCAGCACGAGCGGCAGCGCCAGCCACCACGTCCATCGCACCGGATCGGGCAGAACACGATTCACGGAGGCCTCAGGCTCACGGCGCACCAGCCACACCAGCATCCAGATCCCGATGATCACGAGCCCGATGACGCTCGAGCCGTGCTGCAGCCATCTGAAACCCGGGAGCGGGCCCCACTCGGATTCGAGTGCCGGGATCCGTCGTCCCCCACCGGCCTTCATGGGTGAACAGGTCCCACACGATGTGGCTCGCGACTCCGATCGCGAGCGAGAGGACGAGCAACAGCATCCGACTCCACGACACTCGCGAGGGCGGGACCTCATCGATCGCGAGGGTCGCGCGGGCCGCGTCGCCGGCGCCGGCGTTCCACTCCCCCGGCAGCCGCACCGCCAACCATCGCGGCGACAGCTCACGCGCGGCGGGGCGCAGCACGCAGCGCCAGACCAGCAGCAGGACGAGCGCCAGCAGGGTCGTCAGCGGAAGCCAGGCGAGCGCGTGAGTCACACCGTAGTGCAGCGGCAGCCCGCGGACGAAGAGCGGCAGGTCCGGCGCCATCGCCCCGATCGCCATCGCCGCCGGCACCAGCGGCGTCCGCACGAACGGCAGTGCGACGACGGCGTGGCTCGGGGTGAAGGGCATTCGTCAGCCGTCTACCCGCCGAGCCACGCCGGTCGTCACGGGGCGTCAGCCGACGAACACGCCCGCGAGGGTCTTCTTGCCGCGCCGCAGCACCGAGACTCCGCCGGGAAGCGCGCCCGACACGGTCGCCGATTCGTCCTCGACCTTCGCTCCGTCCAGCGACACACCGCCCTGCGCGATCGCACGGCGGCCCTCCGAGAGACTCGAGACGAGCCCCGTGTCGACGAGCGCCTGCACGACGTTGGTACCCGTCGCGACCGTCGCGTTGGGCAGCTCCTCGAGCGCATGGCGCAGCGTCGTCGCGTCGAGCGCTGCGAGGTCGCCGTGGCCGAAGAGAGCCTCAGAGGCGGCGATCACGGCGGCGGCAGCATCCGTGCCGTGCACGAAAGCCGTGACCTCGAGAGCCAGGCGCTTCTGCGCGGCGCGACGGAACGGCTCGTCGGCGACGAGGCGCTCGTACTCCTCGATCTCGGCGCGCGTCAGGAACGTGAAGATCTTCAGGCGCTGGATCACGTCGGCGTCATCCGTGTTGAGCCAGAACTGATACATCCGGTACGGGCTGCACATCGCGGCATCCAGCCAGATCGCATTGCCCTCGCTCTTGCCGAACTTCGTGCCGTCGCTGTTGGTGATCAGCGGCGTGCCGATCGCGTGCACCGAGACGCCCTCGACGCGGTGGATGAGATCGGTTCCGCTGGTGAGGTTGCCCCACTGGTCGCTGCCGCCGGTCTGCAGCACGCAGCCGTACTGGCGATAGAGCTCGAGGTAGTCCATCCCCTGCAGGATCTGGTAGCTGAACTCGGTGTAGCTGATGCCGGCCTCGGAGTTGAGGCGCGCAGCGACCGCGTCCTTCTTGAGCATCGTGCCCACGCGGTAGTGCTTGCCGATCTCGCGCAGGAAATCGATCGCGCTCATGGGCGCGGTCCAATCGAGGTTGTTGACGATGCGTGCCGCGTTGTCGCCCTCGAAGCTCAGGAACCGCTCGACCTGCGAGCGCAGGTAGCCGACCCATTCGGCGACCGTCTCGCGCGTGTTGAGGGTGCGCTCCGCAGAAGGACGCGGGTCGCCGACGAGGCCGGTCGAGCCGCCGACGAGGCCGAGGGGTTTGTGGCCGGCCAGCTGCAGGCGGCGCATGGTCAGCAGCTGCACGAGGTTGCCGAGGTGCAGGCTCGGGGCGGTCGGGTCGAAGCCGCAGTAATACGTGATCGGGTCCCCGGCGAGAAGGGCGCGCAGCGCCTCCTGATCGGTGGACACATGTACGAGCCCACGCCACACGATCTCGTCCCACACATTCTCGAACGCGGGGTCGATCGCGGGCGCGGTCGCGCTCACGACGGTTTCAGACACGCCCGCCAGGCTATCAGCGACGGATGCCTCGTCCCGCCTGTGCCGAGCCTGCTCGCTCCTCCGGCGCTGGCAGCAGACACACGCCAACACAGTTCAAGCCTCAGGACTTAATGCTGCCCTTCTTTAGCTTCCAAGCTTGTTCGACTGAAGTGTGTAGGCTAAACTAGGCCACACTTAAGTTCTCACACATAAGGATCGCCGATGTTCGTCATCACCAGCGACCAGCGCGACAGTCGCAGCGGCGCAGACCTCGTGCCCGCCGCCGTGGCCTCCGTCCACGCGCACGGGAGTCAGGGGATCGCACTCGCCCCCGAGCGCACCGCGGGCGATGAGGTGCAGGTCGCGGTCGCTGACGCCGAGGCGTTGCTGGCGATCGTGCTCGATTTGACCCGTTCGGGCCAGTGGAGCGTCGGCGTCGGCGTCGGGGAGGTCGAGTCGCCCCTGCCCGACAGCGTCCGGGCCGCGCGCGGCGAGGCCTTCGTGAACGCCCGCGACGCCGTGGACCGCGCGAAGAAAGCCGCCACCCGCATCGCGATCACGGCGCCCGACGGCGGGGCCGACGCCGAGGCGCTCGTGCGTCTGCTGGTGGAACTGCGCGATCGGCGCACTGCCGAAGGATGGGAGGTATACGACCTGCTCGCCGAAGGGATCACGCAACGCGAGGCCGCCGCACGCCTCGGCATCTCGGAGGGCGCCGTGAGCCTCCGTGTGAAGTCGGCAGGCCTGCGCACCGAGGAGGCCGCTCTGCCCGCGCTCGCCCGCGTGCTCGCCCGGCTGAGTCCGCGGCCCGTGCCAGACTGACGCCATGGTCTCCCCGGACGTGATCCTCGTGGCCGCGCTCACGATCTTCCTGCTCCTCGCGCTCTGTGGGGCGCTCGTACTGGTGGTGATCAGTCTTCGCAAGCCGACGACCATCCCCCTCATCGTCGCGGCCGTGCTGGTCGTCCTGTGCCTGCTCGCCGTGACGGTGTCGCCGGTGAACGTGCCGCTCCTGCTCGGCCTGGGCATCGCCATGCTCGGTACAGCCCTCGGCGTGCTCGGCGGCAACCCGATCACCCGCCGCATCCTCGAGATCGCGAGCCACGGGCGCGTCGAAGAGGGCGACAACGGCGGCATCCTCCTGCGCGCTCCCGCAGTCCCGGGAGCCGTCGCCGGCGAGGGCGCGGTGCGCGAGGTGATGCGCGGCGGAACCACGATCGGCTACCTCGAGCGCGTGGCGGTGACGCTCGGCATCGTCGCGGGGTTCCCCGAGGCGATCGCCGTGGTCGTGGCGGTCAAAGGCATCGGCCGGTTCTCGGAGCTCGCGACTGCCGAAGCGCGTGAGCGCTTCATCATCGGCACACTCGCGAGCCTGGTGTGGGCGTGCGTCGTCGCGGCCCTGGTGCGTCTCGCGATCTGGTGATCGCGAGGCACCATCGCGGCTGAGACTAGAGACCGAGGGAGTGCGCGGCGTCCTGCACGCGCTGGACCAGTTCCGCCCGCTGTTCGGCGACCCGGACGGGAGCGGTACCGCCGGCGCCGGTGCGACTCGCGACCGAGCCCTCCACGCTCAGCACCTCGCGCACCTCGGGCGTGAGGTGAGCCGAGACGCCCGCCAATTGAGCGTCTGAGACCTCGTCCAGCTCGAGGCCGTTCTCCTCGCACACCCGGACCAGGTGGCCCGAGATCTCGTGCGCGTCGCGGAACGGGACGCCCCGCTTCACGAGCCACTCGGCGACGTCGGTCGCGAGCGAGAAACCCTGCGGCGCGAGCGCCGCCATCCGCTCGGTGTGGAAGCGCATCGTCGCGACCATGCCTGCGAACGCAGGCAGCACGGTCTCGAGGGTGCGCACCGAGTCGAACACCGGCTCCTTGTCCTCCTGCAGGTCGCGGTTGTACGCGAGAGGGAGTGCCTTGAGGGTCGCGAGCAGTCCGCTGAGGTTGCCGATGAGCCGCCCCGTCTTTCCGCGCGCGAGCTCGGCGATGTCGGGGTTCTTCTTCTGCGGCATGATGCTCGAACCCGTCGAGTAGCCGTCGTCGAGCGTCACGAAGCCGAACTCTCGCGTGTTCCAGAGGATGATCTCCTCCGCAAACCGCGAGACATCGATGCCGATCATGGCTGTGACGAACGCGAACTCGGCGACCACGTCGCGCGAGGACGTGCCGTCGAGCGAGTTCTCGGCGGGACGATCGAGTCCGAGCTCGCGCGCGACGAGCTGCGGATCGAGCCCGAGGGTCGAACCGGCGAGCGCGCCGCCGCCGTACGGCGACACCGCCGCGCGTGCCGACCAGTCGCGCAGGCGCTCCAGGTCGCGCACGAGCGGCCACGCGTGGGCCTGCAGGTGGTGGGCGAGGAGCACGGGCTGCGCATGCTGCAGGTGGGTACGGCCCGGCAGGATCGCGTCGGGGTGCGCGTCGGCCTGCGCCACGAGCGCATCGACGAGGCGGAGGATCTCGCGGGCGATCGTGCGCGAGTGGTCGAGCAGGTACATGCGCACCAGCGTCGCGATCTGGTCGTTCCGGCTGCGGCCGGCGCGCAGCTTGCCGCCGAGTTCAGCGCCGACGACACCGATCAGCGCCTGCTCGAGTGCGCCGTGGACGTCTTCGTCCGATTGCGCGGGCCGAAGCGTCCCCTCGGTCACGCCCCGCGCGAGCTCATCGAGACCCTCGTGCATGGCTCTCTCTTCGTCGACGGTGAGATACCCCGCCGCGGCGAGCGCCTTGGCGTGCGCGTGGGAACCGGCGATGTCATACAGCGCGAGATCCCAGTCGAAATGGGTCGATCGGCTCAGTTCCGCCAGCTCCGGGGACGGTCCCGTCGAGAAACGGGCTCCCCACAGTGCGCCTTCGTTGGTGCCGTCGCCCTTCGATTCACTCACTCGACCAGCCTACCGACGCGTCACCGACCACGACGCCGCCGTGTCATCGCCGTCGATCGGCAGGGACGGCGAAGCGCGAGGCGGTGTCGAGCAGCGTCTCGAGCGGGCCGCGGCCGACGAGGAGAGCCCACGCCGTGCACAGCGCTACGGTGCCGATGGTGAGCGGCCAGAACGGCTCGAGAGCGCGGAAGCCGACGAGGTCGCCGACCCGGTCGAGCACCGCCGCGGCGACGACGGCCCACACCACGAGTTGCAGCGTGTAGGCGGTGAGCGGCATCGCGCCGACCGCCCGAAGGGGCAGCGCGACCCACACGAGCACGGTCCGGCAGGCGAGAAGGCACAGCCCCAACACGGCGAGCGCGAAGCCGCCGGAGCCGATCACCTCCAGCAGGCCGGTCGAGTGCGGCCGCACGGTCCAGAGCGCCCCGAGGTACGACGCGGCCTCGGCATCGGGATCCGAGCCGTTCGCCGCGCCGAGCCCGTACCCGACTGCCGCGAGCAGGACGCCGGCGACGACGAGCCAGACCTGCACCCGCAGCCGGGTGACGCCGGCACGGGCGACGCCGAGGCCGGCGACGACGAAGGCGATCCAGGTCAGGAACGGGTAGTGCCAGCCCAGGCCGAGAGACACCGGCTCTCCGAGCGGGGAGCTCCAGAACGGGAGGGCGTCGAGGACGACCTGCACGAACGGCAGGAAGAGGGCCAGCGCGCCCGCGAGCGGGAGGAGAACGCGCGCCGGAAGCGACGTCAGCGGGAGCGCCAGGAGGAACATGAGGGCGTACGCCGGAAGGATCACGAACACCGGCACGCCCGTGGCGATGAGCAGGATGCCGAGGACCCAGAGCAGTCCCGCCCGGACCGCGAGCCTGCCCCGCGCGGTGTTCATCGCGTCGCCCGTGAGCGCGGAGCGCCCGCCGGTCACGAGCCCGATCGAGACGCCCGCGAGCGTCGCGAACAGGATCGAGGAACGGCCCGACACGACGGCGACCCACGTTCCGGGGTCGAGCACGGCGAAGGGCTCGGTGATCCAGAGCAGGTGGGCGGCGAACATGCCGAGCACGGCCAGCCCGCGGGCGAGATCGACGCCGCCGATGCGGGCGGGGCCGTTCAGACGCTCCCAGCGCGTGGTGAGCCAGCCGTCGGCGGGTGGCGTGATGCGCTGTGTCTCGCTCGCCCCTCGCCCGCTCACCGACCCGGTGCTCTCAGTCCTGGCGGAGGAGCCACACGAGCAGGGCCTTCTGGGCGTGGAGGCGGTTCTCCGCCTCGTCCCACACGACGCTCTGCGGACCGTCGATCACCTCGGCGTCGACCTCGTAGCCGCGGTCGGCGGGGAGGCAGTGGATGAAGATCGCGTCGTTCTTCGCGAGCCCCATCAGCTCCTGGGTCACCTTGTACCCGCCGAGGTCGCGCAGGCGCTCGAGCTTCTCCTCCTCCTTGCCCATCGACACCCATGTGTCCGTCACGATGACATCGGCACCGGCCGCCGCCTCGTTCGCGTCGGTGTAGAGGGTGACCGATCCGCCCGTCTCGGCGGCGCGGCGGTCCGCGTCGACGAGCACGTCGTCGCGCGGCGCGTAGGCCTCCGGTGACGCGACGCGCACGTGCATCCCGGCGGTCACGCCGGCGAGCACGTAAGAGTGGGCCATGTTCGACTTGCCGTCCCCGAAGAACGCGAGCGTCAGACCGGTCAGGTCGCCCTTGTGCTCCTTGATGGTGAGCAGGTCGGCGAGCAGCTGGCACGGGTGGAAGTCGTCGCTCAGCGCGTTGACGACGGGCACCCGCGTGCCCTCCGCCATCTGCTCGAGCCCCGCCTGAGCGTACGTGCGCCAGACGATGGCCGCCACCTGGCGCTCCAGCACGCGGGCCGTGTCGGCCGGCGTCTCCTTGCCGCCGAGCTGGCTGTTCGCCGTCGAGATGATGAGCGGTGAGCCGCCCAGGTCGGCGATGCCGACCGCGAACGACACGCGCGTGCGAGTGGACGACTTGTCGAAGATCACGGCGACCGTCTGCGGGCCCTCGAGGGGCTTGAGCTTCCAGCGGTCCTTCTTGAGCGACACCGCGAGGTCGAGGATCTCGTCCTGCTCGGCCTGAGTCAGGTCGTCGTCGCGCAGCAGATGGCGGGTCATGCGGGAACCTCCGTCGGAGCATCGAGCACGAGCGCGTCCTCGACGGTGCGCAGCGAAGCGGTGAACAGCTCGATGAACTCGTCGATCTCGACGTCGCCGATCGTGAGGGCGGGGACGAGGCGGATCGTCTCGTCGTTCGGGGCGTTGATCACGAGTCCGTGCTCCTGCGCGGCGGCCACGAGGGCCTTCGAGACAGGATGCTTCAGCCCGATGCCGATCAGCAGGCCCGAGCCGCGGCATCCGTCGAGCAGATCCGAATCGATGCCCTCGATCGCCGCGCGCAGCTGGGCGCCGCGCTCCGCGGCGTTGCGCACCAGCTCTGCCCGCTCGATCTCGCCGAGCACGGCGCCCGCGACGGCGGTGCCGAGTGCGTTGCCGCCGAAGGTCGAGCCGTGGGTGCCCGGATAGAAGAGCTCGCTCGCGCTGCCGAAGGTGATCAGCGCACCGATCGGGAAGCCGCCGCCGATGCCCTTGGCGACCGTGATCGCGTCGGGGGTGATGCCGTCGTGCTGGAAGGCGAACCACTCCCCCGTGCGACCGGCGCCCGTCTGGATCTCGTCGATGATGAGCAGCGCACCGTGGCGCTCGGTGATCTCGCGGGCCGCGGCCAGGTAGCCCTCCGGCAGAGGCAGCACGCCGGCCTCGCCCTTGACGGGCTCGACGAACAGCGCCGCGACGCGGTCGTCGATCGCGGCCTCCAGTGCCTCGACGGTCGAGTCGATGAACTCGACGCCCGGAGTCATCGGCAGGAAGGGCTCCTGCATGTACGGCTTGCCGGTGAGGGCGAGCGTGCCCATGGTCCGGCCGTGGAAGGCATCGGTCAGCGCGAGGATGCGGGGCCGCTCGGTTCCGCCGTGGAGGCGAGCGAGCTTGAACGCCGCCTCGTTCGCCTCGGCGCCCGAGTTTCCGAAGTACACGCGGCCGGAGTCGCCTGTGCCGGCGAGTCGCTTCAGGGTCGCGGCGAGCGCGAGCTGCGGCGGTGTCGCGAAGTAGTTCGACACGTGCGCGAGCGTCGCGGCCTGCGTCGTTATCGCGTCGACGAACACCGGGTGCGCGTGGCCGAGCGAGTCGACCGCGATCCCGGCGAGAAAGTCCAGGTAGCGCTTGCCCTCGGCGTCCCACAGGTAGGACCCCTCACCCCGCACGAACATCTGCATTCGAGCTCCGAAGCTCTTCACGAGGTCGCGCCCCGCATCGTCCTGCCACGTCATCCGAGCACCACCTCTGTTCCGATTCCCTTGCTGGTGAAGACCTCCACGAGCACCGAATGCGGCACCCGCCCGTCGATGATGGCCGCGGTCTCGACGCCGCCTTCGACGGCCTCCAGGCACGCCGCCATCTTCGGGATCATGCCCGACTCGAGCGTCGGCAGCATCGCCTTCAGCTCCGTCGAGGTCAGGTGCGACACCAGCGAGTCGCGGTGGGGCCAGTCGGCATACAGCCCCGCGACGTCGGTGAGCACCACGAGCTTCGCCGCACCGAGTGCGACGGCGAGAGCGGATGCTGCGGCATCCGCGTTCACGTTCAGGGAATGTCCCGGGTGGTCGAGGTCGGGGGCGATGCTCGAGACCACGGGGATGCGGCCCGCTTCGATCTGATCGAGCACCGGCTGGGGGTCGACCTCGACGACGTCGCCGACGCGGCCCAGGTCGTGCTCGACGCCCTCGATGACGACGCCGCGGCGGCGGCCGCCGAAGAGGCCGGCGTCCTCACCGCTGAGTCCGGTCGCGACCGGGCCGTGGGCGTTGATCTTCGACACGAGCTGCGGGTTGATCTGCCCGGTGAGCACCATGCGCACCACCGAGATCGCCTCGGTCGAGGTGACGCGGTAGCCGCCCTTGAACTCGCTCGGGATCGCGAGACGGTCGAGCATCGACGAGATCTGCGGGCCGCCGCCGTGCACGACGACGGGCTTCACCCCGACGTACCGGAGGTAGGCGATGTCGGCGGCGAAGGCATCCTGCAGCTCCTCCGACACCATCGCGTTGCCGCCGTACTTCACGACGACGATCTGGTCGCGGAAGCGCTTGAGCCAGGGCAGCGACTCGATGAGAGTCACCGCCCGGGCGCTGGCTTCGCCGGGATCGGTCTCTTGCAGGTCGGTCATGAGGAGTAGGCGCTGTTCTCGTGGACGTAGTCGTGCGTGAGGTCGTTGGTGAGGATCGTCGCCGTCGCCGCGCCGACCTTCAGGTCGATCACGAGGTGCGTCGCCCGGGGCGTGAGGTCGACGGCTTCGCGCGGGGCGTCGGGGCCTCCGGCGCTGCACACGCGGACGCCGTTCATCCACACGTCGACGTCGTACGGGTCGAACGCGGCTGCGGTCGTGCCGATCGCGGCGAGCACGCGGCCCCAGTTCGGATCGTTGCCGAAGATGGCGGCCTTGAAGAGGTTGTTCCGGGCGACCGACCGGCCGACCTCCACCGCGTCGTCCTCCGAGGCGGCGTTGATGACCTCGATCGTGATGTCGTGGCTCGCGCCCTCGGCGTCGCCCTGCAGCTGCCGGGCGAGGTCCTGGCAGACGTCGGCGAGCGCGGCGGCGAACGCGTCGGGGTCTGGGGTGACGCCCGATGCCCCGCTGACCATGAGCGTGACCTGGTCGTTCGTCGACGTGCAGCCGTCCGAGTCCAGTCGGTCGAAAGTGCGACCCGTGGCGGCGCGCAGCACGGCGTCGGCCTGCGCCGCGTCGAGGACGGCGTCGGTCGTGATGACCACCAGCATCGTCGCGAGGCCGGGCGCCAGCATCCCGGCGCCCTTCGCCATGCCGCCGATCGACCAGCCGTCGCCGGTCGCGACGGAGCGCTTCGGCTTCGAATCCGTGGTCATGATGGCGAGGGATGCCGCTTCCCCGCCGTCCGCGGAGAGCTCGGCGATGCCCTGCTCGGTGCCCGCGAGCACCTTCGCGCGGAACGCCTCGTCACCGGTGCCGATCAGCCCCGTCGAGCACACCAGGATGTCGCCCGCGCTCACGGCCAGGAGCTCGGCGGCCCTCTCGGCCGTCTGGTGCGTGGTCTGGAAGCCGAAGGATCCGGTGAAGCAGTTGGCTCCGCCCGAGTTGAGGACGACCGCCTCCACCACGCCGTCGCGGACGACCTCCTGCGACCACAGGATCGGGTTCGCCTTCGCGCGGTTGCTGGTGAACACCGCGGCGCCGACCTTGAGCGGTCCGCGGTTGACGACCACGGCCACATCGGGCTTGCCGGTCGACTTGAGTCCGACGGCGACGCCGGCCGCCTCGAATCCCTGGGGCGCTGTGACGCTCACGGCGCGACTCCGTTCACGGTCAGCGCGGTGCCCTCGGCGAGCCCCAGCGCGATGTTCATGGACTGCACGGCGGCTCCGGCCGTGCCCTTGACGAGGTTGTCGACCGCCGTCACGACGGTCACGCGGTTCGCCGCGCGGTCGATCGCGAGACCCATCAGCGCGGTGTTCGCGCCCAGCACATCGGCGGTGCGCGGGAACTGGCCGGCGGGCAGCAGCTGCACGAAGGTCTCGTCGCCGTACGCCGACTCCCACGCGCCGCGGATCTCGTCGTCGGTCGCCCCCGGCGCGATCGGCGCCGTGGAGGTCGCGAGGATGCCCCGCGACATCGGCACCAGCACCGGGGTGAAGGAGATGCGGATGCCCTCGTCGGCGGTGGTGCTCTGTTCGGCGTCCGACGAGCGTGCGGCGGCAAGCGCTTGGCGGATCTCGGGGATGTGCCGGTGGGAGCCGCCCACGGCGTAGGGGTTGGCGGACCCGAGGATCTCGGCAGCCAGCAGATTCGTCTTGAGACTCTTGCCGGCGCCCGAGGGCCCGACCGCCAGCACCGTCACGATGTCGGAGGGGTCGATCACGCCGGCGGCGACACCCGGCGCGAGCGACAGGGAGACGGTGGAGGCGTTGCAGCCGGGCGCGGCGATGCGGGACGCCCCGACGAGCCGTTCGCGCTGCGTCGCACCTGCCACCGGAAGCTCGGGGACGCCGTAGACCCACGGCTCGTGGAAGTCGCCGCCGTAGAAGCGATCCCAGTCGGCCACCGACTCGAGCCGGTGGTCGGCGCCTGCGTCGATCACGAGGGGCGTGTCGCCGAGAGCGTCGGTGTACTGCCCCGACTGGCCGTGCGGCAGCGCCAGGAAGACGATGTCGTGACCGGCGAGCACCTCGGGCGAGGTCTCGGCGAGGGTCAGGTGGGCGAGGGAGCGCAGGTGGGGCTGATGCTGGATGAGCGGCTGTCCCGCGTTGGAGTGCGCGGTCACGGTGCGGATCTCGACGTCGGGATGCGCGGCGAGGATCCGCAGGATCTCGCCGCCCGCATAGCCGGATGCGCCGGAGACGGCGACCGAATATGTCATGGATTCCACCTTAGAGTCTGGGGCTGAGGGCCGGAGACGGCGACGCCCACTCGCGACGGTCCATGACAGGACGGCGTGCGGGGGTCGCCTAGAGTCGGCGCTCGCCCAGACGGCGTCGGCGCGCGGGAACGGCGCTCGGAACGAGCGTCGGGAGTCCCTGGGTCGCCGAAGGCATGCGCCGACGATAGCGGCCGGGCCGCGGCATCCGCAAATCGCTCGTCAGTGTCGAGGTCACGGGCGCGACCGCGAGCCGCGCAGGCGATGACATCGTGCGCTGCGAATGGCGGGGACTGCGGCCTCCTCATCGCCGCTGTTCATCGCCGCGAAGAGCTCCGCGCCCAGCGCCGGAGCGACGCCGCCACGGCTGAGGATGCCGGGCGCCGCGACCAGCCAGCCCTCGGTCGCGAAACGGTCGGCCACGTCAAGATATGTCCGACAGAAATGTCCGACCAGACCCCAGATCTCGTGGATGAGGACCAGTCCGCCGATCGGCGCGCCCGCCGGACGGGGGATGTAGACCTCGAGGACCTCGCCGTCGGCGAGCGGAACCGTGATCATCTCGGACATGGTGCCCTCCGATACGGATGCTACTCGCGCAGCGTCGCCCCGAAACGCTCGGTCGCCACTGCCACGCCCGCGAGCTTCGCCTCGGTCGCCTCGGCGGCCGTGAGCGTGCGGTCGGGGGCGCGGAAGCGCAGCGCGAACGTCAGGCTCTTCTCCCCCTCGGGCACGCCCCGTCCGCGATAGTCGTCGACCAGCCGGACGGACTCGAGCAGCTCCCCCGCACCCGTGACGAGCGCGGCGCTCACCTCGGCTGCCGGGACGTCGACGCCGAGCACGAGCGACACGTCCTGCGTCGCGGCCGGGAAGCCCGACAGCGACGCCGCGACGACCTTCTCGCCCGCGAGCGAGAGCACGAGGTCGAGATCGAGCTCGGCGACGAGGACGCGTCCCGGGAGATCGGATGCCTCGGCCACCGCGGGGAGCAGCTCACCGACGTAGCCGACCTCGGTGCCGTCGACGGACAGCACGCCGGCACGGCCAGGGTGCAGCGCGGCGCGCTCACCCTGCGCGACGTCGATCGTGACGCCCGCGGCCGCCGCGATCGTGCGGACCGCGTCGAGGGCGTCGGCGAGCTCCGCCGTCACGGGCGCGACACCGGGCTGCTTCGCGACGAGGCTGCCCGTGAGCAGGACGGCGACGTGGCGGTGCTGGGGCGGAATCGAGGCGTCGAGCTCCGCCAGGGTCGCCGCATCCGGTCGCACGGCCAAGGGCGGCACGAACGGGGTGCCGTACTGCGCACCCGGCTTCGGAAGGAACACCACGCCGGTCTCGAAGAGCGTGAGATCCGTGAAGCCGCGTGCCACGTTGCGATGCGCGACCTGCAGCAGACCGGGCACGAGCGAACGACGCAGGAACGGCGCCTGCCCGTCGAGGGCGTTCGCGAGTCTGACGCTCGGCAGGTGCTGCCCCGAGGCCGAGCCGTGCAGGTCGTTCTGCTCCTCGGTGGTGAACCCGAACGACGGTGTCTCGACGAACCCGGCGGCGGCGAGCGCGTTCGCCACGCGACGGCGGCCCTGCTGCGCGGCGGTGAGGCCGCGGCCCGACGGCGGCGTGGGCAGCACCGACGGGATGCGGTCGTAGCCCTCGATTCGGGCGACTTCCTCAGCGAGCGTCCACTTGTCGGTGAGGTCGGGACGCCACGACGGCGGGATGACCTGCCATCCGGCGGCGTCGTCCTCGGCCTCCACGACCTCGCAGCCGATCAGCCGCAGCGCGGCCTCGATCTGGTTCGGCGTGTAGTCGACCCCGATGAGGTGCTGCACGAACGTCGGCGGCAGATCGATGCCGGGGATGAACACCTCGGCGAACAGCGCGGCGCCGTATTCATCGTCGCTCGTGCCGCCGGCGTACTCGACCATGAGGTCGGCCACGCGACGCGCGGCGACGAACGGCACGAGCGGGTCGACGCCGCGTTCGAAGCGACGGGATGCCTCGCTCGGCAGCTTATGCCGGCGAGCCGTGCGCGCGATCGACACGGTGTCGAAGGTGGCCGCTTCGATGAGCACGTTGCGGGTCGCGTCGCCCATCTCCGTGGTGCCGCCGCCCATGACGCCGGCGAGGCCGATCGGCCCCGACTCGTCGGTGATGAGCAGGTCCTCGACATCGAGAGCGCGGACCTTGCCGTCGAGCGTCTCGAGCTTCTCACCGCGGGTCGCACGGCGCACCGTGATGCCGCCCTGCAGCTTGTCGAGGTCGTAGCCGTGGATCGGCTGGCCGAGTTCGAGCATCACGTAGTTGGTGATGTCGATGAGGATGCCGAGCGAGCGGATGCCCGCGAGCGAGAGTCGCGCGATCATCCAGGCGGGGGTGGGCTTGGTGGGGTCGACGTCGCGCACCACGCGCGCGACGAACTCGGTGACGCCGGCGCGGCCGCGGATCGGCGCGAGGTCGTCGGCGCTGACCGGGAATCCGGAGCCCGGAGCGAGCTCTTCCCACGCGCGATCGGCGGGGTCACGGAACGCCGCACCGGTCGAGTGCGAGTACTCACGCGCGACACCGCGGATCGACAGCGCATAGCCGCGGTCGGGGGTCACGTTGATCTCCACGGCGACGTCGTCGAGACCGAGAAGGCCGATCGCGTCGGTGCCGACCGGCGCGTCGATGCCGAGCTCCACGAGGCGCAGGATCCCGTTGTGCTCTTCGCCGAGACCCAGCTCGCGGGCCGAGGCGATCATGCCGTCCGATACATGGCCGTAGGTCTTGCGCGCGGCGATCGGGAACGGGCCGGGGAGCACCGCGCCGGGCAGCGTCACCACGACCTTGTCGCCGACGAAGAAGTTGCGCGCACCGCACACGACGCCGTGCACCGCGTCGCCGCCGTCCGCGGCGGTCTCGCCGTCGGGCGCGACACGCACCTGGACCCATCGGATCGTCTTGCCGTTGGACTGCGGCTCCTCCACGAACTCGAGCACCTCGCCCACGACGATCGGCCCCTGCAGCTCGAAGCGGTGCACGTCCTCCTCTTCGAACCCGACGCGCACGAGCGCCGCGAGGACGTCCTCGGGCGCAGCATCCGCAGGGACGTCGACGTACTCACGAAGCCATGAGAGCGGGACGCGCATCAGACCACCATTCCGAACTGCTCGCTGAAGCGGACATCGCCCTCGGCCATGTCGCGCATGTCCTGGACGTCGCTGCGGAACATCAGCGTCCGCTCGATGCCCATCCCGAACGCGAAGCCCGAGTACTCCTCCGGGTCGATCCCCGCCGCCCGCAGCACGTTCGGGTTGATCATGCCGCAACCGCCCCACTCGATCCATCGGGCGCCGCCCTTGAACGTGGGGTGCCACAGGTCGAGCTCTGCCGACGGCTCGGTGAAGGGGAAGAAGTTCGCGCGGAACCGCGTCTTGGCCTCCGCACCGAACAGCACCTTGGCGGCGTGGTCGAGCGTTCCCTTCAGGTGGGCCATCGTGATGCCCTTGTCGACGACGATGCCCTCGAACTGGGTGAAGACAGGCAGGTGCGTCGCGTCGAACTCGTCCGTGCGGTACACGCGTCCCGGGCACAGCACGTACAGCGGCAGATCGCGCTCGAGCATGGAGCGCACCTGGACCGGACTGGTGTGGGTGCGCATCACGAGGTGACGCTCCACCGGGTCGACGAAGAAGGTGTCCTGCATCTGGCGCGCGGGGTGGTCGACGTCGAAGTTCAGCGCGTCGAAGTTGAACCACTCGTGCTCGAGCTCGGGGCCTTCTGCGATCTCCCAGCCCATCCCGACGAAGATGTCGGCGATCTGCTCCTGCAGGAGGGAGATCGGATGCCGCGCCCCGACGCGCGCGCGGGCGGCGAGGGCTGTGATGTCGACGCGCTCCGCCTCGAGCTTGGCGGCGGTCTCGGCCGCGGCGAGCTCCTCCTCGCGGGCGGCGAAGGCCTGGTTCACGCGGCCGCGAGCCTGGCCGACGAGCTTGCCGAACTCGGCCTTCCTGTCGTTCGGCACGTCGCGCAGCCGAGCGTTGAGCTTCGCCAGCGGCGAGCCCTCGGCGGAGTGCGCGGAGCGGGCGGCCTTCAGAGCTGCGGTGTCGCCTGCAGCCGCGATGGCCTCGAGAGCGGCGTCGACGGCGGCGTTCACCGCCTCAGGCGTGATCTCGGTGGTTTCGGGAGCGTCGGACACGAGAGACGAGTCTACCGACGGCGCGCCGCCCCTCGCGGCCGGCGCGTCACCCGCCGCCGGTCTTGGGATCGTCGGGACCGAGAGCGCGCTGGGCGACGATGAGCTCGGTGTCGGTGCCGCCTTGGGGCGCCGCGCCCGCGCCGGCAACCGCGACGGCACGCGGCGATCGCCGCAGCCGCTTCTCGACGGTGTACGCCACGTAGGACAGGGCAAGGCACAGGGCCACGTAGATCGTTCCGGCGACGAGTGCGGCTGGGATCAGCGGCGATCCGAGCACGGCGTTCGACCCCAGCAGACGTGCGAAGTACAGCAGCTCGGGGTACGTGATGATGAAGCCCAGGGCGGTGTCCTTCAGCGTCACCACGAGCTGGGCGATGATGACGGGCATCATGGCGCGGATGGCCTGCGGCATGAGGATCAACCGCATGACGCCGGCCTTGCGGAGGCCGATCGCGTAGCCTGCCTCTCGCTGCCCCCTTGGCAGCGATTCCACGCCGGCGCGGATGACTTCGGCCAGCACCGAGCCGTTGTAGGCGATCAGCGCGATGACGACCGCCCAATAGGACGACATCTTTATCCCGATCACGGGGAGCCCGTAATACAGCAGGATCATGAAGATCAGCACCGGGATAGCGCGGAACACCTCGGTGATGCCGGTGATGGGCATCCGCACCCACGCGTGATCCGACAGCCGGCCGATCGCGAGGAGGAAGCCGAGGATCATCGCACCCACGGATGCCACGGCGAACGCGGCGAGCGTGCGCAGCGTCGCGAGCCCGAACTGCTCCCAGATGCGCGTGAAGGTGAACGCGTACCACTTCTCGGGGGTGAACTGGCCGGTCACCCAGAAACGCCACAGCACCCAGCCGAGGACCGCGAGCACGACGAGCACCGTGATCGCGCCCAGTATGCGGTTGCGGATGACCGCCCGTGGACCCGGGACGTCGTAGAGCACCGAACTCATCGCGCCACCCTCCATCGGTTCTCGAGTACTCGCTGCAGCCAGGCGAGCAGCAGCACCATCACGACGAAGAACACCATGACCCACACGATCGTGAGCAGCTGGTTCTCACCGTTCTCGCTCATCTCCGCACGGATGTTGCCGAGATTCACGACCGAAAAGCCGGCAGCCACCGTCGTGTTCTTCAGCAGCGCGATGAACACGCTCATCATGGGCGGGATGACCGAGCGCGCCGCCTGCGGAAGCACGATGAGCGACATGACCTGACCGAAGGTCAGCCCGAGAGCGCGGGCCGCCTCGGCCTGGCCGACCGGCACGGTATTGATGCCGGAGCGGATCGTCTCTGCCACATAGGTGGCCGTGTAGATGCCGAGCGCCCAGACCGCCAGCACGAGGAAGTTCGCGCGACCGGGCAGGAGGAGCGGCACGCAGAATGCGAAGAAGAACATCACGAGCGTGAGCGGGGTGTTGCGGATCCAGTTCACGTACACGGTGCCCACCGCCCGCGCCACCGGGATCGGCGACACCCTCATGGCGCCCACGATGACCCCCAGGATGAGCGCGATCACCGCGCCGCCGAAGAACAGCACGAGAGTGCCCACGAGAGCGTCGCGCCACAGATCCGGATAGTCCGTGATGATGTTCACCGACGCGTCCTCCTCCTCCTCGGATGAGGTGGCGGCACCCGGATGTCACACCGGATGTCGCCACCATCCGTTCTCAGTCGACCGGGTCGACGTCCGGCTGCTCACCCTCGACACCCGCGGCGCCGAGGTTGTTCTCGAAGATGGCTTGCCAGGTGTCGCCGCCGTCGGTGAACATCGTGTTGACGAACTCGACGAACGCCGTGTCGCCCTTCTGGATGCCGACGCCGTAGCGCTCCTCGCTGAACACGTCACCGACGACCTTCAGGTTGTCGGGATCCTGCGCGGCGTAGCCGATGAGGATCGCCTCGTCGGTGGTAACCGCGTCCACCTGGCCGCTCTTGAGCTGCTCGACGCACTGCGAGTACGTGTCGAACTCGGTGGTGGTGGCTTCCGGGTACTCGTCCTTGATCCGCTGGATCGAGGTCGATCCGGTCGCCGAACAGACGTTCTTGCCGGCGAGGTCGTCCGGACCCTCGATGTCGTCGTTGTCGGCGGCGACGAGGAGACCCTGGCCGGTGATGAAGTACGGCCCGGCGAAGGAGATCTGCTCCTTGCGCTTGTCGGTGATCGAATAAGTGCCGACGTAGTAGTCGATGTCGCCGTTCACGATGGCCTGCTCACGGTTGGCCGACGGGATCGCCGTGAACTCGATCTGGTCCTCGTCGTAGCCGAGCGACGCGGCGATCCAGCGCGCGATGTCGACGTCGAAGCCGGTGCGCTCGCCGGTGGTGGGATCGAGGTAGCCGAGACCCGGCTGGTCCTCCTTCACGCCGACTTTGACCGAGCCGCGCTCCGAGATCGCGTCGAACGTCGGGCTGCCCTCGATACTGACGTCGGTGGCCACCTCCCAGGGCGTGCTCGAGGTCTCCTCTTCGCCGGCGTCGCCCTCCTCCGTCGACGTTGCGCCGGGGGTGCCGCTGTTGCACGCCGTCAGCGCGAGCGCCGCGATCGCGATTCCCGCGAGCGCCCCGCCCATCCTGAGCTTTCGCATGTGATCCTCCAACTCCGTTGCGTGTGTTTCTTCGTTCGCCGCGCCGGTGCAGGCGCGGACATCAATGGGTGAGGAGTTTCGACAGGAAGTCCTTCGCGCGATCCGAACGCGGGTGGGTGAAGAACTCCTCCGGTGTCGACTCCTCCACGATCTGGCCGTCGGCCATGAAGACCACGCGGTCGGCCGCCTTGCGCGCGAATCCCATCTCGTGGGTGACGACGATCATCGTCATGCCGTCCTGAGCCAGGCCGACCATGACGTCGAGCACCTCGTTGATCATCTCCGGGTCGAGGGCGCTCGTCGGCTCGTCGAAGAGCATGACCTTCGGCTCCATCGCGAGCGCGCGTGCGATGGCGACGCGCTGCTGCTGACCGCCCGACAGCTGGGCCGGCAGCTTCGCTGCCTGATGACCGACGCCCACGCGATCGAGCAGACGCTTGGCCAGCGCCTCGGCCTCGGCCTTCTTCATGCCCTTGACCTTGATCGGGCCGAGCGTGACGTTGTCAAGGATCGTCAGGTGCGCGAAGAGGTTGAACGACTGGAACACCATCCCGACGTCCGCGCGCAGCGCGGCCAGCCCCTTGCCCTCCTTCGGCAGCTCCTTGCCGTCGATGGTGATCGTGCCGCTCGTGATCGTCTCGAGCCGGTTGATGGTGCGGCACAGGGTCGACTTTCCGGATCCTGAGGGACCGATCACGACGACGACCTCGCCGCGGTTGACGGTGAGGTCGATGTCTTTCAGCGCCTGGAAGTCGCCATAGTGCTTCTGGACGTTGGTGATCTGAACCAGCGGGTCGCCGCGACGGACGTTGATGTTCGACGTCTTCGGCGTGCTGTCATCGGGCGTCGTCATACCGTCACCCTAGGACCGGCGAGGACCGCACTGCCAGTAGCGTGCCGCGTCTTTACCGTGTTGTAACAGCGCAGGAACGAGCACTGTTCAGCCTGCGGCCCGCTGGGCGAAGGCGGTCTCGTACAGGCAGACACTCGCCGCGGTGGCCAGGTTCAGCGACTCGGCCGCACCGTAGATCGGGAGCCGCAGCGACAGGTCGGCCAGTGCGAGCGCGTCTTCCTCAAGACCGCGCGCCTCGTTGCCGAAGAGCCACGCCGTGGGCTCGGCGAGCACGTCGCGCGAGGCGAGGAAGTCCCCGCCCCCGACATCGGCGGCGACGACCCGGACGCGGGCCGCGTGCGCCTTCTCGACGGCTGTGGCGAGATCGACTCCGACCGCGACCGGCACGTGGAAGAGCGACCCTGTCGTCGCACGCACGACCTTGGGGTTGTACGGGTCCACGGTGCGCCCCGTGAGCACGACGGCATCCGCCCCGGCGGCATCGGCCGCGCGGATGATGGTGCCGAGGTTGCCCGGGTCGCGCACCTCCTCGCAGATCGCGACGAGGCGCGGCGAGGCGGCGAACACGTCGCGCAGGGATGTGGGCGACTGGTGGGCGACCGCGACGATGCCCTGCGGCGTCACCGTGTCGGCCATCGCGTCGAGGACTGCCTCGGTCGTGTAGACGACCTCGAGTCCGGCTGCCTTCGCGGCGTCGCGCACATCGTCGTGCTTCTCGAGCGCGCTCGGCGTGGCGAAGATCTCGACGAGCGTGTCGGGCCGGTACGCGAGCGCCTCGCGCGCGGCCTGCGGACCCTCCAGCAGGAACAGGCCGGTCTCCTGACGGGCGCTGCGCTTCGTCAGCTTCGCGACGGCGCGGACACGCGGAGAGCGAGGGTTCTCGAGCACGGCTCTCAGTCTAGAGTCGCGGCATCCGGTCTCCGGCATGCGTTTCTCGCCGTGCGCCGCCGGCGAACATGCGAAAGGGACGCCCTCGTGAAGGAGGGCGTCCCTTTCGAGGCGACGGATGCCGCGGGTCAGGCGCTCTTGGGAGCGTTGACGTTCTCGGGCAGGGCCTTCTTGGCGGTCTGGACGAGCGACGCGAACGTCTTGGGCTCGTTCACCGCGAGCTCGGCGAGCATGCGGCGGTCGACCTGCACGCCTGCGAGGCCGAGGCCCTGGATGAAGCGGTTGTACGTGATGCCGTTCTGACGGGCCGCGGCGTTGATGCGCTGGATCCACAGGCGACGGAAGTCGCCCTTGCGCTTGCGACGGTCGCGGTACGCGTAGACGAGCGAGTGGGTGACCTGCTCCTTCGCCTTGCGGTACAGGCGCGAACGCTGGCCACGGTAACCCGAGGCGCGCTCGAGGATGACGCGACGCTTCTTGTGGGCGTTGACGGCCCGCTTGACTCTAGCCATTTCTTGATGTTCCTAACTTGCGTCGGCGCGCGTCAGCGGCCGAGGAGCTTCTTCGCGACCTTGGCGTCGCCCGGGGCGAGGACCTGCTCCTGCGACAGGCGGCGGGTGCGGCGGCTGGGCTTGCCCTCGAAGTTGTGGCGAAGGTTCGCCTGCTGCTTCATGAGCTTCCCGCTGCCGGTGACCTTGAAGCGCTTCTTGGCGCCCGAGTGGGTCTTCTGCTTCGGCATCTCTTCTTCCTTCGTTTCACTTCCCGCCCAGGCGGGAGTCGGTATCCCGCGGTGCGGGAGTCTGTGGGGCCTACTCGGCCGGGGCTGCCTCGGTGGCGGCGGCCGGGGCGTCGGCTGCAGGTGCCTGTGCCGCTGCAGCCGGAGCGTCGGCCTGCGCCGCCCCGCCGCTGCGGGCGGAGCGGGCAGCTTCCTTGTTCGCGGCGCGCTGAGCGTTCTGCTCGGTCTTCACCTCGGACTTGTTCTTGTGCGGTGCGACCACCATCACCATGTTGCGGCCGTCGATCGTGGGGTTCGATTCGACGGTGCCGAACTCGGCGACGTCCTCCGCGAACTTGCGGAGCAGGCGCACACCCTGCTCGGGACGCGACTGCTCGCGACCGCGGAACAGGATCATCGCCTTGACCTTGTCGCCGGACTGGAGGAAGCCCTCGGCGCGCTTGAGCTTGGTGATGTAGTCGTGGGCCTCGATCTTCAGACGGAACCGGACCTCCTTGAGGACGGTGTTCGCCTGATTGCGACGCGCTTCCTTGGCCTTCTGCGCAGCCTCGTACTTGAACTTGCCGTAGTCCATGATCTTGACCACGGGCGGCTTCGAGTTCGGGGCCACCTCGACGAGATCGAGGTCGGCCTCCTGGGCCAGGCGCAGCGCCACCTCGATGCGGACGACGCCGACCTGCTCTCCGTTCGGGCCGACGAGGCGGACCTCGGGCACCCGGATGCGGTCGTTGGTGCGGGGATCGCTGATGCGGAACTCCTTGGGTATGTGGGCTGGACCACCGCGACACGCAGTCGTGTCGCGGGCGGAGGAAGATCCACTCCACCCGTCAGACGCTTCGAGCGCCGACTTCCTGCACCCTCTCCGGTGACGGAGTTCCCGCCCGGTCGCCCGGCCGGCTACCCCGGCCGCGGAACGGTCGGGGCGGAGTGCATGACCCGGTAGCCTGGAACGGCAAGCGCGGGTGGGATGTGATCCACTTTCCGATCCGGTGCAGAACGCACCGGAGACCGCAGCAGTCTATCAGAGAGAACGGCGTGGACACGATTCGAGACCAGGACGGCGATCCGACGAGCACGACGGCAGTGGATGCTGAGCGTCAGGCGCGCTGGGAAGAACAGGAGCGGGCGGCCGCCTCCGCCTCGCGCGACATCGCCGACGTGCCGGCCGTCGAGGTCATCACCACGGCCGCCGTGCACCTCATGAGCGCCGCCGCCGTCAAGGTCGGACTGGCCGATGACCCCGCGACGCAGACCGACCTCGACGAGGCGCGCAAGCTCATCAATGCGCTGGCCGGACTCATCACCGCCGGCGCGCCCGAGATCAGCGACATGCACGCCCGCTCACTCCGCGACGGACTGCGATCGGTTCAGCTCGCGTTCCGCGAGGCATCCGTCATTCCCGATCCCATCGGCAAGGGGCCGGGCGAGAAGTGGACCGGCCCGGTCACCTGACGCGCTGAAGCCCGCACACCTTTCGCGCCTCACTCGTCGACGCCGACCTCGGCCGCCCCGCGTGCCACGGCGTCGATCGTGCGGCGGACGGCCTCATCGTCGGTACCGTGGTTGCTCACCGCGAAGCGCACGACCGTGCGGCCGTGCCAGGTCGACGAGGACGCCCAGACCGTGCCCTCCGCGCGAAGCCACTCCCCCAGCGCGGCGGTCGACGCGTCGTCCCCCGCCGCGAGGCACACCTGCGTGAACACGACGTCATTGAGCACTTCGAGCCCCGGAATCGCCCGGAATCCGGCAGCAAGGGCGGTGGCAGCATCCGTCAGCCCGTCGATCAGTCGGACGACCCCTTGACGGCCGAGCGACCGCAGCGCCGCCCATACCGGCACTCCGCGCGCACGGCGCGACATCTCCGTGACGTGGTCGTACGGATCCCTGACGCCCGGCATCGCGGGGAGATACGCCGCACGCGCACCCAGAGCTGCCGTCATCGCCGCGTCGTCACGGACGATCGCGACCCCGCAGTCGTAAGGGACGTTGAGCGTCTTGTGGGCGTCGGTCGCCCACGAGTCCGCGTGCGAGACGCCCTCGACCAGGTGCCGCGTCCGCGGACTCGCTGCAGCCCACAGACCGAATGCACCGTCGATGTGCACCCATGCGCCCGCCAGGTGCGCCACCTCCACCGCAGCGACGAAGTCGTCGAACGCGCCCGAGTGCACGTCGCCCGCCTGCAGGGCGACGATCGCGGGGGCATCGCCGTGCTCGTGGAGCGCTCGCGCGAGCCCGTCGACGTCGATCCGGCCCTGCGCGTCCGCGCCGACGGTTCGCGGGGCGCCCAGCCCCGACATCCGTCCTGCCAGCACGACCGAGGCGTGCACAGCGTCGCCCGCGAGGAAGCGGATGGGCGGCGCGTCGTGCACTCCCCGAGTCGGGTCGCCCCCACGTTCGCGGATGACGGCGTCGCGGGCGGCGATGAGGCAGCCCAGATTCGCACTCGTCGCGCCGGTCGAGAAGCCGACCCCGCTGTCGGGCGGCAGCCGGAGGACGTCGAGGAGCCACCGCGCGGCGGTCTCCTCAACGGCGGCCGTCGCGGCGGCCGCCTGGCGCGGCCCGGTGTTCTGATCCCACGCCGACACAAGCCAGTCGGCTGCGAGCGCGGCAGGATAGGTGCCACCGGTCACAAGACCGTAGAAGCGCGGCGAGCCCATCGCCATGAGACCCGGTTCCGCTGCGGCGACGAGCTCCTCCACGACATCGGTCACATCCCCGGCCTCGTCGGGCAGTTCGGCTCTCAGCCGGACGAGTATCGCGTCGGCACCGAGCTCGGGGCGGATCGGGCGCTCGTCGAGCGAGTCGAGCCACGCCATCGCGTGGCGATGCGCCGCGTGCAGCGCCCGCCCGTAGTCACTCCTGGCACCGTGCTCCATCCGGCCACCTCCGCGCAGCCGATCCTTCACCGGCCGGCCCGGCGCCGCAAGGGCTCGAGCGTCAGGCGCGGACGAGCTTGACGGTGAGGGAGTCCACGAGCACGGCGATGCGGTCGTCAGCGGCCCAGCGCTTCGCGAGGCGCGCGAGCACGGCGTCGAGCTCGGCCTTCTCGAGGCCGTCGATGAGGTGCAGGCGCACGACGAGCTCGGGGCCGCGCAGGCGTGCGTCCGGGTCGCCCGCCTCCACGGCGAGGTCGATGACCGAGAGCTCGCCGCCGATGCTCGCCTGCAGACCCGCGTACACCTCGGGCGAGAGGAAACTCGGCTCCCAGGGCTGGCCCTGGCCGATAGCCCATACGGCGGGGCGCCGGATGACGAACTCGGTCTCCGACGCCGGGTCGACCACGATGAGGTCGGTGTCGTCGGCCGCCGCGGACAGGGCGGTGCGCACGCCGTCCGCCGGAACCGGCCGGGCCGCAGCATCCCATCGCCTCATCGTTTCGACGGACGTGAACACCGGCAGCACGCGGCGGCCGTCGGGGGCGGCCACCGTGACGATCGAGAGCTCCTGCGTCTTGTCGACCTCGAGGCCGTGCGCCCCGATGCCGTGGTCGCCCTTCTCGGCGACGAGCGGGATCAGCAGGCGCGCCGCACGGTAGGCGTCGACGACCTCGCGCTGCCCGCCGGTGCCGGCGCGGAACCCGGTGAGGGCGGCCAGGAGCGCCGGGTCGGCGGACCCGTCGTCGGCGGCGTGCGAATTCGCCTGGAAGCTGCGCCCCTCCCACGGAACGCCCGCGGAGTCGCCGCCATGCCCATGGCCGTGGTGGGCGGCGTGCGGGTCAGTGTCCGGCGACATCCAGCGCCTCGGCGAGCGTGAACGCACCGGCGTAGAGCGCCTTGCCCACGATCGCGCCCTCGACGCCGAGCGGGACCAGGTCGCGCAGCGCCGCGATGTCGTCGAGGCTCGACACACCACCCGAGGCGACGATCGGCTTCGGTGTGCGGGTGGTCAGCTCGCGCAGCAGATCGAGGTTCGGGCCCTTGAGGGTGCCGTCCTTGGTGACGTCGGTGACGACGTAGCGGCTGCAGCCTGCCGACTCGAGGCGGTCGAGCACCGTCCACAGGTCGCCGCCCTCGCGCGTCCAGCCGCGCGCGGCGAGCGTCGTGCCGCGCACGTCGAGTCCGACGGCGATCGCGTCGCCATATCGGCCGATGACGTCCGCCGCCCACTCGGGGTTCTCGAGTGCGGCCGTGCCGAGGTTGATGCGCGACGCACCGCTCTCGAGCGCGGCCTCGAGCGTGCGGTCGTCGCGGATGCCGCCCGAGAGCTCCACCTGCACGCCGCGGACCTGCTTGATGACCTTGCGCAGCACGCCGGCGTTGCTTCCGCGACCGAACGCGGCGTCGAGATCGACGAGGTGGATCCACTCCGCGCCCTGACGAGCGAAGTCCAGTGCGGCATCGACGGGGTCGCCGTAGCTGGTCTCGGTGCCGGCCTCGCCCTGCGTCAGACGGACGGCCTTGCCGTCGGCCACATCGACGGCGGGCAGGAGGACGAGCTTGGGTGTGGACGCGAAATCGTTCATGGATCCTGACTCAGACGTGGGGAAGCTGTGGGGCGGATCACGGGAACACGCGCTCCCGTGGACGGCACGGTCTCAGAGGGTAGCCCCGCCGAGCCCGTCGATCCAATTCGTGAGGAGACGGATCCCGGCATCCCCCGACTTCTCCGGGTGGAACTGTGTGGCCGACAGCGGCCCGTTCTCGACCGCCGCAAGGAACGGCGTGCCGTACTCGCACCACGTCAGGACGGGCTCGGGGAAGGGCGGCTGCACGTCGAGCAGCCACTTCTGCGCGCCGAACGAATGGACGAAGTAGAAGCGCTCGTGCTCGATGCCGCGGAACAGGCGTGAGCCCTCGCCGGGCTCGACCGTGTTCCAGCCCATGTGGGGCAGCACGGGGGCGTCGAGCTCGGTCACGACACCGGGCCACTCGCCCATTCCCTCGGTGTCGACGCCGCGCTCGACACCGCGCTCGAAGAAGATCTGCATGCCGACGCACACGCCGAGCACCGGACGTCCGCCCGCGAGCCGACGCTCGATGAGTTCGTCGCCGCGGCTCGAGCGCAACGCCTCGACCACGGCGCGGAACGCGCCGACGCCGGGCACGAGAAGCCCGTCCGCATCCATGATGAGGCCGCGATCGGAGGTCAGTCGGGCGTCGGCGCCGGCCGCGACGAGTGCCTTGACCGCGGAGTGCACGTTACCCGACCCGTAGTCGAGCACGGCGACGAGCGGCTTCTCCTGTTCGGAGGGAGCGCTTGCGGTCACAGGGCGCCCTTCGTGCTGGGGATACCGTCGACGAGCGGGTCGAGCACCTTCGCCTGCCGGAACGCGCGGGCGAACGCTTTGTACTCCGCTTCGGCGATGTGGTGCGGATCACGACCCGACAGCACGCGGACGTGCACGGTGAGCGCCGAGTTGAACGCGATCGCCTCGAACGTGTGGCGCACGAGCGAGCCGGTGAAGTGGCCGCCGATGAGGTGGTGCTCGAAGCCGGCGGGCTCGCCGGTGTGCACGAGATAGGGGCGGCCGCTGATGTCGACCACGGCCTGGGCGAGGGCCTCGTCGAGAGGGACGAGCGCGTCGCCGTAGCGCGAGATGCCCGACTTGTCGCCGAGCGCCTCGCGGATCGCCTGGCCGAGCACGATCGAGATGTCTTCCACCGTGTGGTGGGCGTCGATGTCGGTGTCGCCCGACGCGCGGACTGTGAGATCGGTGAGCGAGTGCTTCGCGAACGCGGTCAGGAGGTGGTCGAAGAACGGCACCGTGGTGTCGATGCGGCTGCGGCCGGTGCCGTCGAGGTCGAGTTCGAGTTCGACCGTCGACTCGCTCGTCGCCCGGCGCAGCGAGGCGGTACGTGGTGCGGCGCTCATGCCGCCGATCCTACCGAGGCGAGGGCGTCGAGGAACGCGGTGGTCTCTTCCGCGGTACCCGCGGTGACCCGCAGGTGCGACGGGATTCCGACGTCGCGGATGAGCACGCCCTCGTCGTAGAGCGCCTTCCAGATCGCGGCCGGATCGGCCACGCCGCCGAACAGCACGAAGTTCGTCCACGACTCGTGGGGCGTGTACCCGAGTGCCTCGACCGTGGCCGAGATGCGGTCGCGCTGGGCGACGATCTCGTCGACCATGCCCAGCATGACGGGCGCGTGGCGCAGCGCCGCGGACGCCGCCGCCTGGGTCAGCGCGCTGAGGTGGTACGGCAGGCGCACGAGGCGCAGCGCGTCGATGAGGGCGGGGTCCGCGGCGAGGTAGCCGACACGGGCACCGGCGAACGCGAACGCCTTGCTCATGGTGCGCGAGACGACGAGGCGCTCGCGCCCGGGCAGCAGAGTCAGCGCCGAGCGCTCGTCGTGCGGGGCGAACTCGAAGTACGCCTCGTCCACGACGACGACGCCGTCGGTGGCCTCGTACACGGCTTGAACGACGTCGAGCCCGAGCGGGGTGCCGGTCGGGTTGTTCGGCGAGCACAGGAAGATCACATCGGGCGAGGCATCGGAGATCTGGGATGCCGCGTCCTCCGCGTCGATCGCGTAGTCGGCCGATCGGGTGCCGGAGATCCACTCCGCTCCGGTGCCGCGCGTGAGCAGCGGGTACATGGAGTAGGTAGGCGTGAAGCCGAACGCGGTGCGCCCCGGCCCCGCGAACGCCTGCAGGATGTGCTGCAGCACCTCGTTCGACCCGTTCGCGGCCCAGATCTGATCGCGGGTGAGACCGTGGCCGAGATAGTCGGCGAAGCCTTCGCGCAATGCGGTGAACTCGCGGTCGGGGTATCGGTTGACGTCACGCAGTGCGAGGGCGATCGAGTCCAGGATGTCGTCGGCGACCTCAGCAGGAACGGGATGCGTGTTCTCGTTGACGTTGAGGGCGACCGGGAGCGGTGCCTGGGGGGCGCCGTAGGGCTTCTGCCCTCGGAGATCGGCGCGTAGGGGGAGGTCTTCGAGACGTGCACTCACCCATCCCATGGTAGGCCCGACCGTCATGACCCCCTCGCCGCGTGACGTCGCGCGACGCACCGCGCGATCAACGGTCGTACGCCGCCGGAATCGCGAGGCGCTGTCCCGCCTGGACGAGAACCGTGTCGAGCGCGTTCAGTCGCACGAGCTCATCGACGACGTCGCGCGGATCGCGGTCGGGCGCGACCTCTTCGGCGATCGTCCACAGCGATTCACCGGGCGCCACGGTGACCGTGGTGAACGAGCCGGCAGGTGCGCCCGCGTCGCGCGACGCGAGCGCCGAGCCTCCCCCGAGCACCGCAACGCTCAGTGCGATGACCGCAGGAAGGGAGGCCAGCACGGCGAGTACGCGACGACCGCGCACGGTCAGGCGCAGACGCGTGGATCGCCCGGCGACGGCGCGCGTGGCGCGGTGGGCTGCGGCGCCGGCGACGCGCGCCGGCGACGGGACGGACGTCGTGAAGTCGATCGCGGTCATGCTCGTCTCCTCCTGATGGGGAGAGATTCGCATTCTCCACTCGGCCGGGAGTGGAGAATGCGAAGCTCTCTTCCGAAGCTATCTTCGAGTCTGTACGATGTCAACACCGGGTTCGGGCGTCGATCTCTCGAACGCGACACGCGGTGCGGTTGCCACCTCATCGCGTGGGATCCGGATACGGTTTCGATACGAGAACCCCACCACGGGCCTCCGACATTCGAAGAAACAGCGCTCGGAGGCCGAGCGCAGGACGGAGCCGGAAGATGAGCGACGCGGCCGGGCGAGAGAAGCCCCAGACCCGCCGGCGCAAGAGCCTGAGCGACAAGCAGCTCGCGATCCTCGAAGTGATCCAGCGCTCGATCGCCCGTCACGGCTACCCGCCCAGCATGCGCGAGATCGGCGATGCCGTCGGACTCAAGTCGCTGTCGAGCGTCACGCACCAGCTCAACCAGCTCGAGCTGAGCGGCTATCTGCGGCGCGACGCCGGCAAGACCCGCGCGATGGAAGTGCTCATCGATCTGCCCGGCACTGCCACCGAGAGCCCCGCCGACGCCGCGCCGTCGGTCGGCGACGCCGCGCTCGTCCCGTTGGTCGGCCGCATCGCCGCGGGCGTCCCGATCACGGCCGAGCAGCAGGTGGAGGAGATCTTCCCCCTCCCCCGCCAGCTGGTCGGCAAGGGCGACCTGTTCATGCTGAAGGTCTCCGGCGAATCGATGATCGACGCCGCGATCTGCGACGGCGACTGGGTCGTGGTGCGATCGCAGGCCACGGCCGACAACGGCGACATCGTCGCGGCGATGCTCGACGGCGAGGCGACCGTCAAGACGTTCCGCCAGCGTGATGGTCACACGTGGCTTCTCCCCCGCAACTCCGCGTTCGAGCCGATCCTGGGCGACGACGCCACCGTGCTCGGCAAGGTCGTCGCAGTGCTGCGCGCGGTCTGACCCGGCTCTTCCCGGCGTCCAGCCGCCCTCTGGGTCGGTGAGCGTTCAGGCACGGTTCGACACCAACTGGTGCGGTGGGTGGCGGTGGATGACGAGCAGGCGCTATAAGGGGGGAATGACCGCCGCAACGCCCTCGCCAGACGTTCCCGACCTCCAGGCCCGTCTGGACGCGCTCGAGGCCGAGAACGCCCTCCTCAAAGCGGGCACCGCTCCTGCTCCGTCGAGCGGGAGGACGGCGAACCGTCCGACGGGCAGCGGATGGCGGGCGTTCTTCTCGGCGCTGTGCATCGTGATCGCGTCGATCCTCGTCCCTATCTCGATCGTGACCGCGTGGGCGCGGCTGGAGCTCGTGGACGAATCGGCGTTCGTGCAGACTCTCGCTCCGCTCGCCGACGATCCCGCCGTCCAGCAGATGATCATCGATGAGACGGTCGAGGCCGTCCAGGCGCAGGTCGACTTCGAGCAGCTCACGGCGAACGTGTTCGAGGGGATCGACCAGCTCGGACTGCCGCCGCGGGCCTCGCAGGCGCTCCAGCTGCTCCAGGCACCGGCGGCGCAAGGTCTGGAGAGCCTCCTCACGCAGACCGTGACGCGCGTCGTCGAGTCGGACGCATTCGCCGACACCTGGACGGCGACCACGCGTGCGGCCCACCGCGCCCTCACCGCCGCGGCGACCTCCGACGGCGGCGGCATCGTCGTCATGAGCGACGAGGGTCTCGGCATCCAGCTCGGCGCGATCGTCGAGCGCGTGAAGCAGAACCTCATCGATCGCGGGGTGGGCATCGCCCAGCTGATCCCGGCCGTCGACAAGGTCGTCATCATCGGCACCGGCGACACCCTCGTGACGATCCGCACGACGTACGCGCTGGCCGCGGCGCTCGGCTGGTGGCTGCCGATCATCACGATCGGCCTCTTCGTGCTGGGAATCCTCATCGCGCGCCGCCGGAGCACCGCCGTGCTCGGCTCGGGCATCGGCTTCGCGCTCGGCGGCGGCGTCCTGGCGCTGGCGTTCGCGGTCGGCTACCCCATCGTCGGCCAGACAGCCGTCCAGCTCGGGCTGTCCGCTACCGCTCTCGACGTCGTCTACCAGAGTCTCGTCGGCGCGATGCAGCAGACCGCCGCCATCGCGGTGCTTCTCGGGCTCGTCATCGCCGTGCTGGGCTGGTTCGCGGGCCGCTGGTCGCCGGCCGCACGGTCTCGGCAGGCGATCGGCAGCCTCAACTCGTCGGCGCGCCGTCAGCTCTCGAGCCACGGCTTCCGCACCGGGCGCTTCGGGATCTGGCTCTCCCGCTACCGCACGCTCGTCCGCACGTTGATCATCGTCATCGCCGTCATCTGGCTGTTCGCGCTGCGACCGCTGTCGGCGGGCGACATCTTCCTGGTGCTCATCGTCGCGCTGGTGGTGACGTGGATCCTCGAGCTGCTGCAGGTCCGTCCCGACGAAGTGGTGGCGGCAGACGAGCCGGTACTCGAAGACGCCGGCCTCTACGGCAGCGCCGACACCCCGGTGATCGACGCCGACACGGTCGTCGTCGACGACACGAACGACACCGAGGTCATCCCCGCGACGACGGATGCCTCGGCCGACGCGTCCACGCCGGCCGAGGCATCCGCGAAGAAACCCCGCGCTTAGAGGCCCGCCTCCACGCGCTCGCGCACGAGTCCGGTCGCCTCGACGAGGTTCTTCAGGGAGGCGACGGTCTCGTCGTACCCACGGGTCTTGAGCCCGCAGTCCGGGTTGACCCAGACGCGTCGCAGCGCCAGCTCGGCGACCGTGCGGTCGAGGAGCTCGGTGATCTCGTCGACCGACGGCACCCGCGGCGAGTGGATGTCGTACACGCCGGGGCCGATGCCGGCCGCGAAGCCCGACGCCCGGATGTCGCCGATCACCTCGCCGCGGCTGCGGGCGGCCTCGATCGAGGTCACGTCGGCGTCGAGCGCTGCGATCGCGTCGATGACCACATCGAACTCGGAGTAGCACAGGTGCGTGTGCACCTGTGTCGCCGGTGCGGCCCCCGCGGTCGCGAGGCGGAACGAGCCGACCGACCACTCGAGATAGGCGGCCTGGTCGGCTCCCTTGAGCGGGAGCAGCTCCCGCAACGCCGGCTCGTCGACCTGGATGACGCGGATGCCGGCGTCCTCGAGGTCGGCGATCTCGTCGCGGAGGGCCAGTGCCACCTGGTTGGCGGTCTCACCGAGGGGCTGGTCGTCGCGCACGAACGACCACGCCAGGATCGTCACCGGCCCGGTCAGCATCCCCTTCATGGGCTTGTCGGTGAGCGACTGCGCGAACGTCGACCAGGCGACGGTGATCGGCGCCGGGCGTGACACGTCGCCCCACAGGATCGACGGGCGCGTGGCGCGCGAGCCGTACGACTGGACCCAGCCGTTCTCGGTCACCGCGAACCCGTCCAGGTTCTCGGCGAAGTACTGCACCATGTCGTTGCGCTCGGCCTCGCCGTGCACGAGGACATCGAGGCCGATGTCCTCCTGCAGCGTCACGACGCGCGCGATCTCGTCGCGCAGGAACCGCTCGTACTCGTCGACGCCGAGTTCGCCGCGGCCGTGCCGAGCTCGGGCGCGGCGGATGGCGCCGGTCTGCGGGAACGAACCGATCGTGGTCGTCGGCAGTACGGGGAGTGCCAGCTCTGCATCCTGCGCCGCGACGCGGGCGCCGTAGTCTCCACGGTCGAAGTCGCCGGCGCCGAGCACCGCAGCCCGCTCGCGCACCACGCCGTCGCGGACGCCGGGCGCGCTCCGCCGGTCGGCCAGGGAGGCGGATGCTGCGGCCAGCTCGCCGGCGATGGCCGCTCGCCCGTCGACCAGACCGGTTGCGAGTGTCACCACCTGCCCGACCTTCTGGTCGGCGAAGGCGAGCCACGAGGCGAGCCGCGGGTCGAGCGCGGACTCGTCCGCGACGTCGTGCGGCACGTGTTGGAGCGAGGTCGACGTACCCGCGCTGATCTCCGAGGCCCCGAGGACGCTCAGCGCCTGCAGGCGCTCCCACGCGGCGTCGAGATCACCGCGCCACACGTTCCGGCCGTCGACGACGCCACCCACGAGGGTCTTGCGGTTCAAGCCCGGCGCGGGCGCGGGCACGGCGCCGCGGGTCAGGTCGATGGCGACGGCCTCGATCGGGGCCGCGGCGAGCGCCGTCCACGCCTCGGGCGACAGCTGCGCGTAGCCGGCGCCGACGAGGATCGCCGGCCGGTCCGCGCGAACCCCCAGTGCGGCATAGGCACGCGCGGCGGCATCCGCCAGGGCCGCCGGGTCGGCCGGCAGGCTCTCGCTCACCAGCGCGGGCTCGTCCAGCTGGACCCACTCGGCGCCTGCGGCGCGGAGGGCGGAGAGCAGCTCGGCGTACACCGGCAGCAGGTCGTCGAGACGAGTGAGCGGGTCGAAGCCCTGGGGCGCAGCATCCGTCGCCTTCGCGAGAGCGAGAAGCGTCACCGGACCCACGACCACAGGGCGAACGGTGAAGCCGTCGGCCTTCGCCTCGGCCACCTGGCGCGCGAACCGGTCGCTCGAGAGCGCGAAGGCCGTCTCAGGGCCGATCTCGGGCACGAGGTAGTGGTAGTTCGTGTCGAACCACTTGGTCATCTCCAGGGGCGCGTCCTCCCCCGCACCGCGCGCCGCGGTGAAGTACGCTTCCAGGCCGACGGCGCCGTCGATCTCGCGCAGCGCGGCGAACCGCTCGGGCAGCGCACCGACCGTGACGGCCGCGTCGTGCACCTGGTCGTAGAACGAGAAGGATTCGGGGATCGACGAGTCGTCGCGGCCGAGGCCGAGCGCGGCGAGGCGCTCGCGCGTGGCGCGTCGCAGGCCGGTCGCAGTCTGCTCCAGGGTCTCGGCATCGATGTCGCCGGACCAGAACGCCTCGACGGCGCGCTTCAGCTCGCGGCGGCGTCCGATCCGGGGGTAGCCCAGGATCGTGCCGTGGGGGAAGGTGGCGCGGGGTTCGGTCATCGTGCTCTCTCTTTCGCTTCGTTGTTCATCTCGGAGTGGGGTTTTCGGGTCGCCGAAGAGACCCGTCGGGCATCCGACGGATCGCGGCGTCCGCGTCAGCGGACCGCGTCGGGCATTCGCGTCGCCGGGTCCAGCACCCCGGCTTCACGCAGCACGTCGAGAACCGTGTCGTGGTTGTTGAAGGCGTACAGGTGGACTCCGGGGGCGCCGCCGTCCACGACCTCGCGGGAGAGGCGTGCCGCGTGCGCGACGCCGACCACCCGCTGCCCCTCCGCGGTCGGCTCGATCTCGAGCGCGATCGCGAGGTCTGCCGGCAGCTGCTCCCCTGTCAGCTCGAGCACGCGCCGCAGTCGCGTGGGCGAGGTGATCGGCATGATGCCGGGGAGGATGGGGATCGTGACGCCGGCCTCGCGCGATCGCTGCACGAAGGCGAGGTAGTCGTCCGCGTGGAAGAAGAGCTGCGTGATCGCGAGCGTGGCACCAGCCGCCTGCTTCGCGAGCAGCGCGTCGATGTCTTCGAACGGATGCCGCGACCGCGGATGGCCGTTGGGGAACGCGGCCACGGCGATGTCCACCCTGGGACGCTCCGCGAGTCGCACGGCACCCGGCACACCGGGGATCGGCGCCTCGCTGTAGGGCTCCCGCTCCGCCTGGACCCGGTCGATGAGCTGCACGAGCTGCGCCGCGCTGTCGAGGTCGCCGAGGAAGACGTCGTCTTCCGACACACCGGCGGGCGGGTCGCCGCGGAGTGCGAGGAAGCTGGTGATCCCGGCGTCCAGGAACTCCCGGATCAGGGCGTTCGCGCCGGCGTAGGTGTTCCCGACGCAGGTGAGGTGTGCGAGCGGCTCGACATGGGTCTCGCGCAGGATGTGGGTCAGAAGCTCGAGCGACCGTCCGCCGGTGGAGCCGCCGGCGCCGTAGGTCACCGAGATGAACCTCGGATCGACCGATGCCAGGTGGCGGATCGTCTCGTGGAGGGCGGCGACGCCCGCGTCGGAGCGCGGCGGGTACACCTCGAAGGAGATCGGCACGGGAGGAATGCTCAGGTCGATCGACATGGCCTGCTTCTCAGGGATCGGCGGACAGGGCTGAGCCGAACGGGGGGCCCGGGCGGCCGCGGCACCTCACCTCCACCGGACGGCGGAAGGGGTGTCAATGCGGGCGGGTGCCGGGCTCGGCTGTCGCACCTGCCCGGTGCCCCGAGGTTCGGGGCGTCCGTGAGGACGACCGGGCGACGATGGCTCCACGGTAGCGGAGCCGGGCGCCCCGTGCGCCGCCTGTGACGTTCTGTGTCATCGCGCCGACAGCCGGCTTCGTCGTAGCGTGGTGTGCGTGACGACACCCGACGTGCTCCCCTACGGCAGCTGGCCATCCCCGATCTCGGCCGTCGACGTATCCGCGGCCTCGCCGCGCCTCGAGGGCGCGCGTTTCGTCGGCGCGGACGACCCGGAGGTGTGGTGGGGCGAGTCGGTGCCCGAAGAGGGGGGCCGCTCCGCAGTGCGCCGGAAGTCAGCATCGGGAGCCGTCGTCGACGTGCTCCCCGCACCATGGAGCGCGCGATCGCGCGTGCACGAGTACGGTGGCGGCGCGTGGACGGCCGACGACGACGGCGTGCTGTACTTCGTCGAGAAGTCGGACCAGCGCGTGTGGCGACTCGACCCGGGCAGTGAGCCGCGCCCGCTCACGCCGGACGCCGGTCACGTCCGCTTCGGCGGCCTGACGCTTCAGCAGGGCCGTCTGCTCGCGGTGCGCGAGGACCACACCCGCGGCACCGCCGTGCCGGTTCGCGACATCGTGCGCATCCCCCTGGACGGCACGGCAACGGATGCTGCGCGCCTGATCCCTCTCGCCGGCGGCAGCGACTTCGTCGCCCACCCCGCGCTGTCGCCCGACGGCACGCGTCTCGCGTGGATCGCATGGGATCACCCGCACATGGCCTGGGACCGCGCGGAGCTCCGCATCGGCCGGCTCGAGGGCGGCGACGGCCCGGAGTGGACCACCGTCGCGGGCGGCGGCTCCTCGCCGCTGCAGCCCGCGTGGATCGACGATGACGACCTGGTCTACGCCGACGATCCCACCGGTCGCTGGAACCTGTGGCGGTTGCGGCTCACCGCCGACCTCCGACGCGAGCCGGTCGCTGCGGCGGACGCCGACACCGGCGGGCCGCTGTGGGTGCTCGGCACACGATGGTTCTCCCTGCTCGGCGACGGGCGCATCGTCGCGGTGCAGACGAACGGATCCGACGAGCTCGTGGTGCTCGACACCGCCGGTGGATGCCGCACGCTGCCTGTCGACGCGGTCACGCGCCTGTCGATCGAAGACGCCCGCGGCACGCGCGTGCTGGTCTCGGGCGCCGGCTCCGGCGGCGCCGGGCTGTGGGAGATCGATGTTGAAGACCCCGCGGCGACGCGGCTCCTCGTCGGCGGCGGGTCACCGTGGGCAGCCGAGTGGATGCCGCGCTCCCGCGCGGTCACCGTGCCCGGTCCCCACGGACCCGTGCACGCCTTCGACTATCCGCCGACGAGTCCCGGCGTCGTGGGCCGCGACGGCGAGAGGCCCCCCTACGTCGTGTTCGTCCACGGGGGGCCGACCGATCACGTCGGGGGCGCCGCATCCGGGAAGATCGCCTACCTGACCAGCCGCGGCATCGGCGTGCTCGACGTCAACTACGGAGGCTCGAGCGGCTACGGCCGCGCCTACCGCGAGCGCCTGCTCGGGCAGTGGGGAATCGTCGACGTCGACGACGTCGTCGCCGCCGCGCGCGGGCTGGCGGACGCCGCCGCGGCCGACGGGCGCCGGCTCGCGATCGCAGGCGGCTCGGCGGGCGGCTGGACGGTGCTGTGCGCGCTGACCAACTCCGACGTCTTCGGCGCAGGCATCAGCCGCTACGGTGTCGCGGACCTCCGCACGCTCGCCGAGGACACGCACGACTTCGAGGCCCGCTACCTCGACGGCATGGTGGGGCCGCTCCCCGAGGCGGAGGCGCTGTACGTCGAGCGGTCGCCGTTGACCCACCTCGATCGGCTCAAGACGCCGCTGCTCATCGAACAGGGGCTGGACGACCTCGTCGTGCCGCCATCGCAGTCCGAGGCGGTGCGGGACGCCCTCGCGGCGAACGGCGTCGCGCACGCCTACCTCGCGTTCGAGGGCGAAGGGCACGGGTTCCGTAGCGCAACGACACTCGTGCGGACGATGGAGGCCGAGCTCGCGTTCCTCGGCCAGGTGTTCGGCTTCGAGACCCCGGGCGTGCCGCCGCTCGAGCTCGCGTAGCGGCTCGAGCGACGGCTTGCGGATCTCAGACGGTGAAGGGAGCGAGTCGCGCAGCGAGGTGCTCGCCGACGCGGACATGCACGGCGGTGCCGCCCTCCTCGTGCTCCTGCGACAGGATCATGCCCTGTTCGTGGATCGCCGACACCAGGTCGCCGCGGTCGTAGGGCACCAGTGCCCGAACCTCGACAGCCGGCAGCGGCAGTGTCTCCTCGATGAGCGCCCGGAGTTCGTCGATCCCCTCGCCCGTGCGGGACGACGCGAAGACGGCCTTCGGCTCGAGTCCACGCAGCAGCAGACGGGCATCGTCATCGATCAGGTCGGCCTTGTTGAAGACGATGATCTCGGGGATGTCGCGCGCCCCCACGTCACCGATCACGTCGCGCACCGTCGCCAGCTGGGCAGCCGGGTCAGGATGCGAGCCGTCGACGACGTGCACGATGACGTCGGCGTCGCCGACTTCTTCGAGCGTCGAGCGGAAGGCCTCCACCAGCTGGTGCGGCAGGTTCCGCACGAACCCGACGGTGTCGGTGAGCGTGTAGATGCGGCCGTCGCCGGTCTCGGTGCGCCGTACGGTGGCGTCCAGCGTCGCGAACAGCGCATTCTCGACGAGCACGCCCGCACTGGTGAGGCGATTGAGCAGCGACGACTTGCCGGCGTTCGTGTAGCCCGCGATCGCGACCGACGGGATCGTGTTGCGCTTGCGCTCGGCGCGCTTGGCGTCGCGCGCCGGCGCGAAGTCGCGGATCTGCTTGCGCAGCTGCGCCATGCGCGTGCGGATGCGGCGACGATCGAGCTCGATCTTCGTCTCACCGGGACCACGCGAACCCATGCCGGCGCCGCCCGCACCCACCTGGCCACCGGCCTGACGGCTCATCGAGTCACCCCAGCCGCGCAGGCGCGGCAGCAGGTACTCGAGTTGTGCGAGCTCGACCTGGGCCTTGCCTTCGCGGCTCTTCGCGTGCTGGCTGAAGATGTCGAGGATCACCGTCGTGCGGTCGATCACCTTGACCTTGACGACGTCCTCGAGCGCGCGCCGCTGGCTGGGCGCGAGTTCGGTGTCGGCGATCACGGTGTCGGCTCCGACCGCGACGACGATGTCGCGCAGCTCCTCCGCCTTGCCACGGCCCACGTAGGTCGCGGGGTCGGGGTGCGGGCGCCGCTGCAGCACGCCGTCGAGCACGACGGCACCGGCGGTCTCGGCCAGTGCGGAGAGCTCGCGCAGCGAGTTCTCGGCGTCCTCGGTCGCGCCCTGCGCGTGCACGCCGACGAGGACGACGTTCTCGAGCCGCAGCTGCCGGTACTCGACCTCGGTGACATCCTCGAGCTCGGTGGAGAGCCCTGGGACGCGCCGGAGCGCCGCGCGCTCCTCGCGATCCCACTGCTCGCCGTCGGTGTCGGCACGCCCGATCGTGGCCTCGTCCTGGAGCGCCTGAGCGGCTCCGAAGACGTGCACCCCCGAGCGCGCTTCGGCGCGCGCCAGCACGCGATCCACCGGGTCGACCGGCGTCTCGTCGGTGCTCTGGGGTGTCGTGGTATCCGTCATGTGTTCCTTCGCTCATTGCCGGGGATGCCGTTTTCCGCCGCTCATCGGCCGGTTCGCGGCATCCGTGAATTCTAGCTTCCCGCCATGCCGGGCGCCTCCGCTAGGCTCATCCGTCATGGGGAGTGACCACTATTTCAGTGCGACGCCCGCCAGCCCCGAGAATCTGCGCCGCATCCGGGTCACACTCGCCGGTCGCGATCTCGAGGTCACGACCGCCGGGGGCGTTTTCAGCCCCGATCACGTGGACTCGGGAACCGCGGTGCTGCTGTCGAACACTCCCCCGCCTCCGGCGGGCGGGAGCTTCCTCGACCTCGGGTGCGGGTGGGGGCCGATCGCGCTCAGCCTTGCGCTCGATGCGCCTCACGCGACGGTCTGGGCCGTCGACGTGAACGAACGAGCGCTCGACCTGGTGCGTCGTAACGCTTCGGCACTCGGGCTCACGAACGTGAACGCCTCGCTGCCCGACGATGTTCCCGACGACATCGTGTTCCGCACGATCCGGTCGAATCCACCGATCCGCGTGGGCAAGAACGAGCTGCATGGTCTGCTCGAACGCTGGCTTCCCCGGCTCGACGAGCGGGCGGACGCGTGGCTCGTGGTGCAGCGCAATCTCGGGTCCGACTCGCTGCAGCGGTGGCTCGCCGCGACGCTCGACCGGCGCTTCAGCGTGCACCGCGCCGCGACCGCTCGCGGCTTCCGCGTACTCAAGGTTCGCCGTCACGGCTCGCCGCCGAGCGAGCCGATCGACCTGCCCGCGCTCTGACACCCGCTACGCGAGCGTGACCTCGCCCGTGTAGACGAGGGTCGCGGGGCCCGACAGCAGCACGTGCCGCTCACCGTCGACCTCGGGCATCCGCACGCCCAGCGTGCCGCCCGGCACCTCGACGACCCAGTGGTCCGGTGCCGCGGGGCCGGCCCAGTGGCGCACCGCGAGCGCCGCAGCGGCGACGCCGGTCCCGCAGCTGAGCGTCTCGCCGACGCCGCGCTCGAACACGCGCATGCGGATCGAGCCGACGCCCTCGTGTACGAGCGGGTCGCTCGGCACCACGAACTCGACGTTCGCGCCGTGGGGCGGCTCAGGCTGGAGCAGCGGCTGCGCGGCGAGGTCGAGCCCCTCGAGCTCCGCGTCGTCGGGCAGCGCCACGACGACATGCGGGTTGCCCACATCGATCCCGACCCCCGGCCTCGGTGCGCCTCCGCCGCGCGTGCGGACGAGCACACCGGAGTCGTCGACGACGAACGGGCCGAGGTCGACCTCGTACCCGCGGTCGCTTCGGGTGACCGTCTTGACGCCGGCGCGCGTGCCGACGTTGAGGGGCGCGCCGTCGAGATCGGCCCAGCCGACATCGACGAGGTAGCGCACGAAGACCCGCACGCCGTTGCCGCACATCTCCGCCTTCGAACCGTCGGCGTTGCGGTAGTCCATGAACCATTCCACGGTGCCCGATGAAGGTGTGGATGCTGCCAGCAGCTCTCTGCCCTCGTCGATCGCACTCGCACGCACCACACGCAGGATGCCGTCGCCGCCGATGCCGAAGCGCCGGTCGCACAGCACCGCGACCTGGTCGTCGCTGAGGTCGAGCGTTCCATCGGGGTCGGGAACGATCACGAAGTCGTTGCCGGTGCCGTGGCCCTTGGTGAACGCGATCGTCTGCGGCATCGCACCAGTCTACGGGCGCGATCGGAGGCGCCGGCCAGGCGCGACACCGTCGGCGACAGGCGCTGTCACACTCTGCCGCCTGCCGGTGTCCTATGGGTGAGAGCGACATGAGGAGGCGGCGTGCACGGCAGCGAGATCGAGACGGATCCGCACCACGGCGGGAGAGGTCGGAGGCGCTCAGCGACCGACCGGCTGGCCGACCGGATCGCGCGGACCACCCTGTTCGGCCATCGCATCGATGATGTCTGGGCCGGGCTGCGGCGGCGTCGTGCTGCTGCCCACTGGACGAGTCTCTTCGGGGTGGTGTCCGCCGCAGCGCTCGTCGTGGTGACGCTGACGGGCGTGATGCTCATGTTCTTCTACACGCCCTCGGGCGCGCCCACCACCTACGCGGGGTCCTCTGCGCCGCTCTACGGTGCCGAGGTCTCCGAGGCGTTCGCATCGACGATGCACGTCACGTTCGACGTGCCCGGCGGGAAGCTGCTCCGGCAGTCGCACCACTGGGCGGGGCTCCTGCTTCCCGCGTCCATCGTCCTGCAGCTGGTGGCGACCTTCTTCACCGGCGGATTCCGCCGGCCGCGCCGCGGCATGTGGGTGCTGCTGCTGCTCGCGTTCATCGCCGTGCTCGCGACGGGGTGGAGCGGCTACGCCCTCCCCGACGACATGCTCTCGGGAACCGGCCTGCGCATCGTCGAAGGCATCATGCTCGGTATGCCGGTCGTCGGCACCATGCTCAAGACGGTGCTCTTCGGCGGGTCGTTCCCGGGACGCATCATCGAGAACCTCTATCCGCTCCACACCGCGGTTCTGCCCGGGGCGCTCCTGCTGTTCGTCGCCCTGCGGGCCGTCGCGTCTTGGCGGCACGGCGCCCCGCGATTCCCGGGCGGTCACGGTGCGGCGCGCGACGGAGTGCCGCTCATCCCCACGGCAGCCGCCCGCTCAGGAGGACTGTTCCTCGTCGTGACCGCCCTGCTCGTGCTCATGGCGGCCACTGTGACGGTGAGCCCGATCTGGCTCTACGGTCCCGCGGATCCGGGCAATGCCGGCGCGGGCAGCCAGCCCGACTGGTACACCGGCTTCCTCGACGGCGCGCTGCGACTGGTGCCGCCCGGGTGGGAGGTCGTGTGGCTCGGTCGGACGTGGACCCTCGCGATCCTGGCACCGCTGGCCGTCGTCGGCGCCTTCTTCGCGGTCGTCGCGACCTACCCGTTCCTCGAGGCGTGGGTGACCGACGACCGCCGCGAGCACGACGTCCTCGATCGGCCGCGGGTCGCGCCCACGCGCACTGGGATCGGCGTGGCCGGCCTCGTGTTCGTCGGCGCGCTGTGGGCGGCAGGCGGCGCCGATGTCATCGCGCGCGCCTTCAGCATGAGCATCGAACACGTGATCCTGTCGCTGCAGTCCGCCCTCGTCATCGGACCCTTCATCGCGTTCTCCGTCGCGCGACGCGTCTGTCTGGGCCTGCAGCGCAAGGACCGCGAACTTCTGGACCACGGCTACGAGACGGGCCGCATCGTGCGGCTGCCCGGCGGTGAGTATGTCGAACTGCACCACCCGCTCGACGACGCGGAGCGGGCGCGCATCGCGCTGACCCCCGCACCGCTGCCGCCCGACCTCGGCCCGGACCGGCGCGGCACGCGGAGCGTCGCCCGGCGTGTGCGCGCACGCCTCTGGGCGCTCTACGCGCAAGACCGCGTCGACGCCGCAGCGCCGCACGCGGACGCCGCCCAGCTTCCCGTCAGTCGGCGATGAGGCGCTTGCCGGTGTTCCACGTCTCGAACGGCTCGTAGCCGAGCGCGTCGTAGAACCCCTGGGCGATTCCGTTCTCGGGTCGCACCATCAGCTGCACCTTCGGGCAGCCCATCTCGGTGAGAAGCTCCTCCGCTTCGGCGACCAGCTTGCGCGCGATCCCCTCGCCACGCCGTTCGGGGGCGCTCGCGAGGTAGTAGAGCCAGCCGCGGTGGCCGTCGTAGCCCGCCATGACCGTGCCGACGATCGTCCGGTCGTCGACGGCGACCAGGAAGAGCTCCGGCTGCACGGAGAGCTTGCGGCGGATGTCCTGGTACGGGTTGTTCCACGGCCGCGTGAGCCCGGTCTGCTGCCATAGCGAGACGACGGCCTCGGTGTCGGGGAGGTCGAAGGCCCGGATCGAGATGCTCATGACCACGAGTCTGCCAGGGCCGCAGCATCCGTTGCCGGATCCACCCAACGAAGATCGTCATACCGCTTGAACCACGACACCTGGCGCCGCGCGTAGCGGCGCGTCAGGGCCTGCGTCTCGGCGATCGCCTCGGCCTCGGTCATCTCGCCGGTCAGCTGCGCGAGCGCCTGCGCGTAGCCGATGGCGCGGCGCGCGGTCACGCCGCGCTCGAGGCCGCGCTCGCGCAGTGCCCGCACCTCGTCGAGAAGCCCGTCCCGCCACATCGCCTCCACGCGCGCGTCGAGGCGGACCACGAGTCGATCGCGCGGCACCGCGACCCCGATGATGCGCGTGTCGCCGTGCCAGACCACGGGTTCGTCGGGCAGTGTCGCGCCGTGTGTGCGTTCACCGAGTTCGAGCACCTCGAGGGCACGCACGATGCGGCGCCCGTTGCGCGGGTCGACCTTGGCGGCCGTGGCGGCATCCAGCTCGCGCAGGCGGGCGTAGAGGGCTCCGGGGCCGTGCGCGTCGAGCTCCGCCTCGAGCCGGGCACGGAGCTCCTCGTCCCGTGGCGGGAAGCGGAAGTCGAAGAGCACGCTCGACACGTACAGCCCCGAGCCGCCGACCAGCACGGCGTCGGCGCCGCGGCCGTGGATCTCACGGATCGCGGTACGCGCTGCGCCTTGATACCAGGCGACCGCAGCGTCGTCGGTGACATCGAGCACGTCGAAGAGGTGATGACGGATGCCGCGTCTCGCGGCCTCGGGAAGCTTCGCGGTGCCGATATCCATGCCGCGGTAGAGCTGCATGGCGTCCGCATTCACGATCTCGGCCGGGCGGCCACGCGCCGCGAAAGCTTCGGCGAGCTCGAGCGAGAGCGCGGTCTTGCCCGTCCCCGTCGCGCCGACCACGGCCCACAGGCTCGGGGTCGGAGCACCGTCGACGGTGGTGCTCACGGACGGATCAGACGCCGATGCGCAGCGTCGGCAGACCCAGCGAGACCGCGCGCGGCGCGCCGGACTCCCCCGCAGGCGCCGGGATGCCGCACGACTCCGCCTGCGAGCGATCCCAGGCGTCGCCGGAGCGTGTGCGACGGATGCGCAGCGGCGCGCCGTCGGTGGCGTCGGCGAGCAGGTGGAACGGAGCGGCGTGCGTCACGACGACGGAGACGACGTCTCCGGGGCGCGGCTTGTCGCACCCTGCAGGCACCTCGAAGTGCACGAGCCGGTTGTCTTCGGCGCGGCCGGTGAGACGGTGGGTCTCGGCGTCTTTCTTGCCCTCACCCGTCGAGACGAGCACCTGCAGCTCGCGCCCGAGCTGCTTCTGGTTCTCCTCCAGCGAGATGCGCTCCTGCAGCGCGACGAGACGTTCGTAGCGCTCCTGAACGATCTCCTTGGGCACTTGGTCGGACATGGTCGCCGCCGGGGTGCCCTCGCGGATCGAGTACTGGAACGTGAAGGCGCTCGCGAACCGCGCCTGCTCGACGACCCGCATGGTGTCTTCGAAGTCCTCGTCCGTCTCGCCGGGGAAGCCGACGATGATGTCGGTCGAGATCGCCGCGTCGGGCATCTTCTCGCGGACGCGATCGAGGATGCCGAGGAACCTCTCGCTGCGGTACGACCGGCGCATCGCCTTGAGGATGCGGTCGCTGCCCGACTGCAGCGGCATGTGGAGCTGCGGCATGACGGCCCGGGTCTCGGCCATCGCATCGATGACGTCGTCGGTGAACGCGGCGGGGTGCGGGCTCGTGAAGCGGATGCGCTCGAGGCCCTCGATCTCACCGGCGGCGCGCAGCAGCTTGCCGAACGCCTGACGGTCGCCGAACTCGACGCCGTACGAGTTGACGTTCTGGCCGAGGAGCGTGACCTCCATGGCGCCGTCGTCGACGAGGAGCCGGATCTCGTTCAGGATGTCGCCGGGACGGCGGTCCTTCTCCTTGCCACGCAGGCTCGGCACGATGCAGAACGTGCAGGTGTTGTTGCAGCCGACCGAGATCGAGACCCAGCCGCTGTAGACGCTGTCGCGCTTGGTGGGCAGCGTCGAGGGGAAGATCTCGAGAGCCTCGAGGATCTCGAGCTCGGCGTCGCCGTTGTGACGCGCACGTTCGAGAAGGCCAGGCAGGGACCCCATGTTGTGGGTGCCGAAGACGACATCCACCCACGGCGCCTTCTGCTGGACGACGTCCTTGTCCATCTGAGCGAGGCAACCGCCGACGGCGATCTGCATTCCCTCGTGCTTGTCCTTGCGGGACTTGAGATGGCCGAGCGTGCCGTAGAGCTTGCCGGCCGCGTTGTCGCGCACGGCGCAGGTGTTGATGACGACGACGTCTGCCTCCTCGCCCGCCTCGGCGCGGACGTAGCCGGCGCTCTCGAGCGAACCGGAGAGGCGCTCAGAGTCGTGCACGTTCATCTGGCAGCCGAACGTGCGCACCTCGTACGTGCGCGCACGCCCGTCGACATCGTGCGCGGCCGCGGAGGACGCGATGAGAGTCGGGGTGGCGGAAGGGGAAGACATGGTACCGCCATTCTACGAGCCGCCAGGATGCGCGGAGGCTGCGCGTGGATCAGTCGAACCTCACGCGTCCTGAGGGACGCATCGATTCGTCCAGCGCCTGCCGCGCGGCGTTGAGGGCCGCCGACCCGCCGTAGCCGCGGCGTGCGAGCTGGCCGGCGAGCCGGCGAAGGGCGACGTCCCGCTCGAGCCCGCGCATGGAGCCCGCCTTGGATCGCGCGAACTCGAGAGCGCGGTCGGCGTCGTCGTCGGGCAGCTTCGCGAGCGCCGCATCGGCGATGTCGCGCGGCACGCCCCGCTTCGCGAGGCTTTGCGAGATCGCCTGGCGTCCCTGACCCTTGCGGTCGATGCCGGCGTGCACGAGCTGCTCCGCGAGCCGGGCGTCATCGAGGTAGCCGCGCGCGAGGAAGGTGTGGAGGATCGCCTCGACACCCTCGCTGCCGAGTTCGAACTGGCCGAGGTACGTCTTCGACTCCGAGACGGAGAGCTGACGCGCCCGCAGCTTCTTCAGCAGGCCGAGCTCGGCCGCATCGGCTGAGCCGGCCGAGTCGGCGCCGTCCCGTCCGCTCCCTCGGCGCCCGCCGGAGCGGGTTCTGCCGGCCCGCTCGGTTTCGAGGTCGATAGGGCGGGCATCCCGCTCAGGCTCGCGGCGTCCGCCCCGAGCGTCGTCCCATTCAGTCCGCCGTTCAGCCGCAGCAGGCGCCGACGGCGCCGAGGCAGGTGCGCCCCAGGAGTCGGAGGTGGTCCGCCTCTCGGGAATGCGGTCTTCCAGCTGCTGGCGCACGTCGGCCGCGGTTCTCGGATACGCCCTCGCGCTCCGGTCGCCGAAGAGCGAGGTCACGGGGGCGAGCCCGGCGTCGTTCTCGAAGCCGGACTCCTCTCCCCCGCTGTCGACGAAACGGACCATCAGGCCGGGCGGCGCGCCGCCAGCTCGTCCGCGACCTCGCCCGTGGCCTTGGGCACGCCGATGCCGAGCTTCGTCTTGATCTTCGTCTCGATCTCGGCCGCGACATCCGCGTTCTTGAGGAGGAAGTTGCGGGCGTTCTCCTTGCCCTGCCCGAGCTGCTCGCCCTCGTAGGTGTACCAGGCGCCGGACTTCTTGACGATGCCGTGCTCGACCCCGAAGTCGATGAGGCTGCCCTCGCGAGAGATGCCGACGCCGTACAGGATGTCGAACTCGGCCTGCTTGAACGGCGGCGCCATCTTGTTCTTGACGACCTTGACGCGCGTGCGGTTTCCGACCGCCTCGGTGCCGTCCTTGAGGGTCTCGATGCGACGGATGTCGAGGCGCACCGACGCGTAGAACTTGAGCGCCTTACCGCCGGCGGTGGTCTCGGGCGAGCCGAAGAACACGCCGATCTTCTCGCGCAGCTGGTTGATGAAGATCATCGTGGTGTTGGTCTGGTTGAGGCCACCGGTGAGCTTGCGCAGCGCCTGGGACATGAGGCGCGCCTGCAGACCGACGTGCGAGTCGCCCATCTCGCCTTCGATCTCGGCCTTGGGCACGAGGGCGGCGACGGAGTCGATCACGATGAGGTCGATCGCGCCGGAGCGCACGAGCATGTCGGCGATCTCGAGCGCCTGCTCACCCGTGTCGGGCTGCGAGACGAGCAGCGCGTCGATGTCGACGCCGAGCTTCTGTGCGTAGTCGGGGTCGAGCGCGTGCTCCGCATCGATGAATGCCGCGATGCCCCCGGCGCGCTGCGCGTTGGCGATCGCGTGCAGGGTCAGCGTCGTCTTACCTGACGACTCCGGTCCGTAGATCTCGATGATGCGGCCGCGCGGGAGACCGCCGATGCCGAGCGCGACATCGAGGGCGATCGAGCCGGTGGGCACGACCTCGACGGGAGCGCGCTCGTCGCTGCCGAGCCGCATCACCGAGCCCTTCCCGAACTGCCGGTCGATCTGGGCGAGGGCCGATTCCAGGGCCTTCTCGCGGTCAACGGGTGATGGCATGACGTGCTCCTCTATGCTCGCGTTCCGTCGCCTGTAGGCTGTCGCGCTCCACCCCGGTGGGACGGATGCTGCGACAAGGCGTGAGGTGTCGTTCGACGCTGTTCACGTTAGGGAGGGGCTCCGACATCGGCCTTCGCTCCATCCCCCTACGTGGAAAACACGCTCTCGACACCTGCTGTGCAGGAGCCTACGCGGGTCTCGAACACTTCTTCGATGACACGCCGGGACCACGGCCACGCAACGCGTGCGCCCGCCGTCAGCGGTGACGCGGCTCTAGTCGTCCGACGCCGTAGCGCCGCTCAGCGGGAACGTCCAGCTCCTCGCACAGCGCGATCCACACCTCGCGCGGATCGACGCCGGCTTCGATCGCCTCGGCGGCCGTGCGACCGCTCACCTTCGACAGGTACAGATCGTTCACGACGGCGTTCGCGCGCGGACCGAACTCGTCGCTCACCGCACGGTTGAACTCACTGCGACGCATACGGAGAAAGCGGCGCGATCAGCGCAGCGACAGCTCGGCGTCGACCGACGCCACGAGGTCGTCGGGGACCACGTCGGGGAAGGTCTGCAGGCCCTCGAGGACCGAGATGCGGTCGCCGACCTCGCGCATGATGATCGAGATCGGAACATCGAGCGCCTCGGCCACCGACGCGAGGATCTCGCTCGAGGCCTCCTTCTGGCCGCGCTCCACCTCGCTCAGGTAGCCCAGCGCGACACTTGCGCGGCTGGCCACCTGGCGGAGGGTGCGCCCCTTCTGCTGGCGGAAATCACGAAGCACTTCGCCGATCTCTTGACGTACCAGGATCATCAGGGCCCCTCCTCACTTCTGATTCCACCGTCGTCCGGGTGGCCAACAGTACAGCACCGGATGATGTCAATCTAATCCCGTGGACTGGGCAATGGGTGGGAATCTCCGAATGTAACCGAGACGAAACACCATCTGTTCCCGGACCCGATGTCACGCACGACGCCTGCCTCACAGCAGCGTGCGCGTCAGCTCCAGCACTTTCTGCACCGTCATGGCGCGGATGTCGTCGCGCGAGCCCGTCAGCGCCAGTTGCGAGACCACCGTCGTCTCGGGTGTCGCCACGGCGATGTAGACCATGCCGACGGGACGGCCGTCCTGGGGATCGGGTCCGGCGACGCCGGTGGTCGCCAGGCCGACATCCGCGCGGAGCACGCGGCGCACGCCGTGGGCCATCTGCTCCGCGACCGTGGGATCGACGGCTCCGCGCGCGGCGAGCAGGTCCGCCTCCACACCGAGGGCCGTGGTCTTGAGGTCGGTGGCGTATGCGACGATCCCGCCCCGCACGGATGCAGAGGCGCCGGGAACGTCGACGAGTGCAGCCGTCACGCGACCGCCGGTCAGCGACTCCGCGGCCGCGATCGACCAACCGCGGACGTGAAGCGCCCGCAGCACGGCGGCTGCGGCATCCGTTGCGTTCGACGCCTCGTCCTTCACGCGTCGCGCCGCTTCGCGCGGGCGGCGCGCACCTCGGTCACGATGTAGTCGATGCCGCTCGCGATCGTGAGGATCACCGCGATGGTCATGAGCACGCCGTTGACCCAGAAGATCCCGTCGCCGACGACGGTCCACAACGGCAGCAGGGCCAACGAGAGCGCAAGCGCCTGGGCGAGCGTCTTGAGCTTGCCCATCCAGGCGGCCGCCAGCACGTGGTCGCTCACCACCACGAACCGGTAGACGGTGATGCCGATCTCGCGGATGAGGACGACGATCGTGATCCACCACGGAAGCTCGCCCAGGATCGACAGCCCGATGAAGGCGAAGCCGGTGAGAACCTTGTCGGCGATCGGGTCGAGGAGCTTGCCCAGGTCGGTGACGATCTCGTGCTTGCGGGCGAGATAACCGTCGATCCCGTCGGTCGCGATCGCCACGATGAACAGCACCGCGGCCCACCACCGGAGGGCCCCGTCCGCTCCCCCATCGGCCAGGAGCATCCACAGGAAGACCGGTGCGCACAGGATGCGCACGATCGTGATCGCGTTGGGCAGTTGCCGGGGGATCGCCATGGCCCGAGCCTATCGGCGCCCTCGTCCCGGGGCGGCCGTAGCGGTCCCACGCCGTGGGTCAGTCGCGACCCGTGAGACCCCAGGCGTCCTCGGAGCCGTCGTCGTCGCTCTCGACGACGGGGTAGCCGTCGTACTGCGAGGCCACGGCATCCGTCCCGTAGCGATCTTCCGCAGCCGCGGCGGGCGCCGCCGGAGCGGCGGGCGCCACGTCGGGCACATCCTCACCGCGCAGGCGCGCGAGCACCGACGGCAGCTGCTCGACCGTCACCAACACGTCGCGGGCCTTCGACCCCTCGGACGGGCCGACGATCTCGCGAGATTCGAGGAGGTCCATGAGGCGGCCGGCCTTCGCGAAGCCGACGCGCAGCTTGCGCTGGAGCATCGACGTCGAGCCGAACTGACTCGACACGACGAGCTCGGCCGCCGCGAGCAGCAGCTCGAGGTCGTCTCCGATGTCGGCGTCGATCTCCTTCTTCTCGGCCACCGCCGCCACATCGGCGCGGTACTCCGGCCGCGCCTGGTGCGTGACGTGCTTGACGACCTCTTCGATCTCCTTCTCGCTCACCCACGCACCCTGCACGCGAAGCGCCTTCGAGGCACCCATCGGCAGGAAGAGGCCGTCGCCCTGACCGATCAGGCGGTCGGCGCCGGGCTGATCGAGGATGACGCGAGAGTCGGTGACGCTCGTCACGGCGAACGCCAGGCGCGACGGCACGTTGGCCTTGATGAGACCCGTGACGACGTCGACCGAAGGCCGCTGGGTCGCGAGCACGAGGTGGATGCCCGAGGCGCGCGCGAGCTGAGTGATGCGCACGATCGAGTCCTCGACGTCGCGAGGCGCCACCATCATGAGGTCGGCGAGCTCGTCGACGACGACGAGCAGGTACGGATACGGCTTGAGCACCCGCTCGCTGCCCGGAGGCAGCGTGATCTCGCCCGCGACGACGGCCTTGTTGAAGTCGTCGATGTGGCGGAAGCCGAACGATGCGAGGTCGTCGTATCGCATGTCCATCTCCTTCACGACCCACTGCAGCGCCTCTGCGGCCTTCTTCGGGTTCGTGATGATGGGCGTGATGAGGTGCGGCACCCCGGCGTACGACGTGAGCTCCACGCGCTTCGGGTCGATGAGCACCATGCGGACGTCCGCGGGCTTCGCCCGCATCAAGAGGCTCGTGATCATCGAGTTCACGAAACTGGACTTGCCCGAGCCTGTGGAGCCGGCGACGAGGAGGTGGGGCATCTTCGCGAGGTTCGCCACGACGTAGCCGCCGCCGACGTCCTTGCCGACGCCGATCGTCATGGGGTGCGTCTGGCTGGTCGCGGTCTGCGAGCGCAGCACGTCGCCGAGCGTCACGATCTCGCGATCCGTGTTCGGGATCTCGACGCCGATCGCGCTCTTGCCGGGGATGGGGGCGAGGATGCGCACCTCGTTCGAAGCCACCGCGTAGGCGATGTTGTTGGTGAGCGCGGTGATGCGCTCGACCTTGACGCCGGGGCCGAGCTCGATCTCGTACTGCGTCACGGTGGGCCCCCGGGAGAAGCCCGTCACGCGCGCGTCGACGGAGAACTGGTCCAGCACGCTCGTGATGGCCCGCACGGTGTCGTCGTTGGCCTGCGAGCGCGCCACGTGGGGCGAGCCTGCGGCGAGCGAGTTGACCGAGGGCAGCCGGTACGGCACGGACGGCGAGTCGACCGTCGCGACGGAGCCGATGCCGTCGAGCCCGGGAAGCGTCCCGTCGTCTTCGATGACCTCGGCGTCGTCGCGCAGCGATGTGCGCGACGACGCCGTCGCCTTCGCCGCCGACAGCACCGCAGCGTCGATGACCTCGGTGAGCGCGTCCGCCGGCGGTGCCGGCGCCGGCGCGACGGGGGCGATGGCCTGCTCGAAGCCGCCCTGCGATGAGCCCGCCGGCAGCAGCTCGGTGAGGTCCTGCGAGCCGAGCCCGCCCTCCGGATCCTTCTCGCGCCCCGTCTTGTTGCGGCGCCAGAACGGCAGCGAGGAGTCGCCCTCGTCGTCCGCACCGGCCGCGGCCGCCGCATCCGCCGTCGTCTTCTCTTCCCGGAGCTCAGCGCCGAACATCCAGGCGTACAGCTCGCCCAGGCGGCGGCCGATGCGGTTCGGGGGCGTCTTCGTGATGATCAGGATGCTGAGCACCGCCAGGAGCGAGAGCACGATGTACGCGCCGACGTCGGTGAGCACGAGCGCGAGCGGCTCGCCGAGCATCCAGCCGAACAGCCCGCCCGCCTCGCTCAACGCGGGAAGCCCCTGGTTCGGCTGAGGCCGACCGCCGGCGACGTGGCAGAATCCCGCGATCGTGAGGACGAGCAGGCCGAAGCCGATGCCGACGCGGCCGTTGTCGTGCACCGACGACGGATGCCGGAACATCCAGCCCGCGAGCATGAGCAGCAGGACGGGGAGCACGAACGCCTCGCGGCCGATGAGGCCGCCCACGGTGTACGCGCTGATGGTCTTGGCGACCTCGTTGCCGATGAAGAACCACTCGTTCACGGCGCCGGCGATCGCGAGCAGCACGAGGAGGAAGGGGAAGCCGTCGCGGCGCTGGTCCTTCTCGAGCGCCTCGGGACCGAACGCGCGGAAGAGGCCGCCGATGGCGTGCGCGAGGCCCATCCACGCCCGCACGACGACGGGCGGGCGCTCGGGTTGATCGACGTAGCGCTTGGGTGCAGGTGCCGGCTTCGCGGCCGCGGGCTTGCGCGCCGACGAGGACGCGCTTGAACGCGCGTTCGTCGACGCGCTCGAAGACGCGCGCGACCGGCTGGTCGGGCTTGAGCTCCTGGCCATTCCCCCACGGTAGGCCGACACCCCGACATTTCCCCGTAACCACGCCGCCGCGCGATCGCGGGCCGGGCGCGTCGGGCAGATCGCAGGCCGGAGGATGGATCCGTCAGCGCAGGCGCTTGACCATGGTGTCGCGGCCCGATCCGCTCTGCGTGACCGCGAAGCCCTCGCTGCGGTACAGCGTCGACGCGAAGTTCCCGCGCTCGACGCTCAGGCTGATGCGCGCGAAGCCCTGCGCTCCCGCATGCTCGCACAGCCGCTGCAGAAGCGCCCGGCCGACGCCGTGGGCACGCCAGATCGGGCGGACGCCGATGATGAGCTCGGGAACCCCGGTGCCGACGTAGCCGAAACCCGGGTCGTCCCGCGGCAGCATCCGGTACCAGGCGGCGCCGACCGACTCGCGGTTGGTGTCCTCGGCCACGAAGCCGGCGTCGCCCGGCCGCATCCAGCCGGCCACGTAGCGCCGGTGGTCGGCGCCGCCGAGCACCTCGTGACGGGGCCGCGCGCCGCCCTGGCGCCAGTTGGCCGCCTCGACGACCATGTCACCGAGGAAGGCGCCGTCCGCCGACACGGCGGGGCGGATGCGGAACGAGGAGGCCACGACGCCGATCGTACGGCCCGCGTGTTACGCCTCGATGACGAGGGGCACGATCATCGGCCGGCGGCGCAGCGACTGGTTGACCCAGCGGCCGATCGTGCGGCGCACCACCTGCGACAGCGCGTGCGAGTCGCGGACGCCGGACTTGGCGGCCTCGGCGAGCGCGGCGGCGATCTTCGGCTTGACGTCCTCGAACACGGCGTCGTCCTCGGCGAAGCCGCGCGCGTGCACCTCGGGGCCGGAGATGACATTTCCGGTCGAGGCGTCCACGACGACGATCACCGAGATGAATCCCTCTTCGCCGAGGATGCGGCGGTCCTTGAGGTCGGCATCCGTGATCTCCCCGACGGTCGATCCGTCGACGTAGACGAAGCCGAGGTCGAGCTGGCCGACGATGTGCGCGACGCCGCCCTTGAGGTCGATCACCGTGCCGTTCTCGGCGAGGATCGTGCGCTCGGGCTCGATGCCGGTGTCCTGCGCGAGACGCGCGTTCGCCATCAGGTGGCGGTACTCGCCGTGCACCGGGAGCACGTTCTTCGGCTTCAGGATGTTGTAGCAGTAGAGCAGCTCGCCGGCGGCGGCGTGGCCCGACACATGCACCTTGGCGTTGCCCTTATGCACCACGTTCGCGCCCAGTTTCGTCAGCCCGTCGATCACGCGGTAGACCGCGTTCTCGTTGCCCGGGATGAGGCTCGACGCCAGGATGACGGTGTCGCCAGGACCGGGCTCGATCGCGTGGTCGAGGTTCGCCATCCGACTGAGCACGGCCATCGGCTCGCCCTGCGAGCCCGTCGACATGTAGACGATCTGGTCGTCGGGCAGGTCGCGCGCCTTCTTGTAGTCGATGAGCACACCCTCGGGCACATGCAGGTAGCCCAGGTCCTCGGCGATCGTCATGTTGCGGAGCATGCTGCGGCCGAGGAGGGCCACGCGGCGCCCGTGTGCTGCCGCGGCGTCCAGCACCTGCTGCACGCGGTGGACATGGCTCGAGAAGCTCGCGACGATGACTCGCCGCGGGGCCTTTCCGATCACCTGGTCGAGCACCGGACCGATCGAGCGCTCGAGGGGGGTGAAGCCCGGCACGTCGGCGTTGGTGGAGTCGACGAGGAAGAGGTCGACGCCCTCCTCCCCCAGCCGCGAGAACGCACGGAGGTCCGTCAGCCGGCCGTCGAGCGGCAGCTGGTCCATCTTGAAGTCGCCGGTCGCGAGCACGAGACCGGCGGGAGTGCGGATCGCGACGGCGAGAGCGTCGGGGATCGAGTGGTTCACCGCGACGAACTCGAGCTCGAAGGGCCCGAGGTTCTCGCTCTGGCCCTCTGCGACCGTCAGGCTGTAGGGCTTGATGCGATGCTCTTTGAGCTTCGCCTCGGTGAGCGCGAGCGTCAGGCCGGATCCGATGATCGGGATGTCGCTCTTGAGCTTAAGCAGATAGGGCACCGCGCCGATGTGGTCTTCGTGACCGTGCGTGAGCACGACGCCGACGATGTCGTCGAGCCGCTTCTTGAGCGGCTCGAAGTCGGGGAGGATCAGGTCGACGCCCGGCTGGTGCTCCTCGGGGAACAGCACGCCGCAGTCGACGACGAGAAGCTTGCCCCCGTACTCGAATACGGTCATGTTGCGGCCGACCTCACCGAGGCCGCCGAGCGGGATGACCCGCAGGGTTCCTGCCTCGAGCTCGGGCGGGTCGTACGGGGTGGTGGGCATTGCGAAGCCTCCTCCGGGCGCTGGCACACCCGTCATCTGCGCGCCGTCACCCGTTCGGCGACGGCGCGATTCGTCATCTCGTGGTGCCCGAGACCTTCGGCAGTGCGCCGCCGGCGGCGGCGTTGCGGTCGGGGCGGAAGTTCGAGAAGTCGGCGCCGGGAACATGGCTCACGAGAGCGAGCTCGTCCTCGATCTTGGCGGCCTCCCACTCCTCCGGTCCGACCAGTGGCAGCCGCACGCGCGGGCTGCCGATGCGGCCGAGGCCGTGGAGGATGTACTTCGTCGACACCGTGCCGGGCACGTGCGTCATCACGGCGCGCACGAGCGGCTCGAGCTGCTGGTGCGCGGCGGTCGCGGTCTTCAGGTCGCCGGTGTTCACGGCGTCGACGATGGCGCGGTACGGCTGGGCCGCGATGTTCGCGGTGACGCCGATGAGGCCGGTCGCGCCGATCGCGAGGTGCGGCAGCACGTTGGCGTCGTCGCCCGAGAAGTACATCAGGTCGGTCTGGTTGAGCACGCGGCTCACCTCGCTGAAGTCGCCCTTGGCGTCCTTGATGGCGAGGATGTTCGGGTGCTTGGCGAGGCGCAGGATCGTTTCGTAGCGGATCGGCACGCCGGTGCGGCCCGGGATGTCGTACAGGATCACCGGCAGATCGGTCGCGTCGGCGACCAGGCGGAAGTGCGTGAGGATGCCCGCCTGCGTGGGCTTGTTGTAGTACGGCGTGACGATCATGATGCCGTCGGCGCCGACCTTCTCGCTGGCCTTGTAGAGCTCGATCGCGTGCGCGGTCTCGTTCGACCCGCCGCCCGTGATGATCTTGGCGCGGCCGGCGGCGACATCCTTTCCGACCTCGACGAGGCGGATCTTCTCCGCATCGGTGAGGGTCGACGTCTCGCCCGTGGTGCCGGTGACGACGATGCCGTCGGCCCCCGCGGTGATGACGTCATCGATGTGCTTCTCGACAGCGGGCCAGTCGACCTCGCCGTCGGCCGTCATGGGGGTGACGAGCGCGACGAGCACCTGTCCGAAGGGATTGCCCGTATGCGTCATGCACTCAGGTTATCGGGATGCCGCGCCCCGGCGCGCCCGGTGACGCCCGCCCCACCTCCGCCACCCATTCGCCGAAAGACGGGTCGGTCACGCAACACGCCGGGTCGCAGCATCCGTCACCGGCGTGTCCGGATGACTCACCCGTCCTTCGGCATTCGGACGGAAGCAGGGGACGGATGCTGCGTGCCGCGACGGGCGGAGACGGCTCGTGGTCGCCACGTCAGGCCGGCCGGGCTCCGGTGCAGGTTCCGGGAGACCGCGGCCAGGATCGCGGCTTCGACGGCCTCCCAGTCGTGGACGATGAGCGCGTAGTCGAAGCGAAGCGTGACGAAGCCGAGCGCCATCGCCACGGCGTCGCGTACGCGGTCACGATGCCGGGACGGCCCGTCGTGAGTGTCGCCGTCGGCCTCGACGATCAGGCAGTCGCCGATGACGAAGTCGACCACTCCGACTCCCGGAACGGCGACCTGCGGGGTCAGCGCGAGCCCGTGCGTGCGGAGCCGGAGCCGAACGAGGGATTCGAGCCCGCTGTCGGCGTCGGAGCGCGCGAAGTCGACGAGCCAGCGCGATGCAGCGGGGAGGGTGAGCTTCAGCCGCTCCCGGGAGGCATCATCGAGCATGCCCTGCCGCAGTGCTGACTCGAGCGCCGCGAAGAACGCCTCATCGCCCCGGCACCCGAGGATCTGCCGGAGACAGTGGAGGATGCCGACGGACGCCAACGTCGGATCGTCGACGGCGATGTCGCAGTGGAATGCGCAGCATGCGCCTTCTTCCGGCGCGGGGTGAAGGGCTATCCGCACCGCGTGGTGCTTCTGGTCGATCCAGGTGTGGACCGGCTCCTGCTCCCCGTCGTCGAGAAGCCACAGTCCGTAGGCGCGTCCTGCGCTCACACATGCGATCCGTCCGCGATGGCTCAGCGCCTCCACGATGGCTGGTGGGGTCGAAGGCAAGGCGTACACGCCGACCCGAGGTCGCATGAGAAGGCCCTCGGCGTGTGCGCGAGCGAGGTCACTCTTCCGGACACTCTGCTGAACGATGTCGCGGGTGCGCGCGACACCCCCCAGCAGCTCCACGGCTGTGACGGCGGATTCGACGTTCATGCCTCACGATTGCGCGACCCTCTCGCCGCGCAGACCGAGGGGGGTCGGTCGGTGGAGAACCTCGGGAATGAGCCATGTGGGGAGGAACCTCCGGTGGTTCACCCCCGCCTGCCGCCAGGCCAGCCTCCCGGGCGCCGAAACACGGGTTGATCACACAACACGCCGGGCCGCAGCATCCGTCACCGGCGTGTCGTCGTCACCGACCCGTGTTTCGGCCAGGAGAGGCTGGGGGGTCGACGGCGGGAGCTGGGAACCCCTCGACCCCGTCCATCCGAGGTCAGTGGAGCCCGACCCGGGCGCCGAAACACGGGTTGATCACACAACACGCCGGGCCGCAGCATCCGTCACCGGCGTGTCGTCGTCACCGACCCGTGTTTCGGCAGCGGGAAGGACCCGTGTTTCGGCAGCGGGAAGGACCCGTGTCTGGGCAGCGGGAAGGAGGTGCGGCGGCCGGGCGGTCAGCGACCGCGCTCTCCGAGACGGGCGGCCAGCGACGGGGGCGCGAACCGCGCGAGGGCGACGAGCACCCTGTACCGCCGCGAGGGGATCGACACCGCTCTGCCGCGGGCGGCGTCACGCAGGGACTCGTCCACGACATCGCGGGCGTCGAGCCACATTCCGTCGGGCACGCCCTCCTGCCCCGGGGGCAGTCCGAGGCGCTGGTGGAAGTTCGTGTGGGTGTACCCGGGGCACACCGCGGTCACCGTCACTCCGCGCGGGCCGTAGCGACCGTTCGCCCACCGGCTGAAGCTCACGAGCCACCCCTTGCCGGCGCCGTAGGTGGAGCGCGGGATGAACGCCGCGACCGATGCGACGTTGATGATGCGCCCGTGCCCTCGCGCGAGCATCGCGCCGAGCGCGGCGTGCGTCAGGCGCATGGGCACCTCGACGTGCAGTTCGAGGTGGCGCACCTCGTCCTCGATGTCGTTGCGCTCGAACGCCAGCGGCAGCCCGAACCCCGCGTTGTTCACGAGGATCTCGACGGGCCGGGCCTCGTCGGCCACGCGCGCCTCGACCCGCTCGCGCTGGCGGCGCTTGAGCAGGTCGGCGCCGAGCACCTCGACCTCGACCCCGTAGGTCGACCGCAGCCGGACGGCGAGCTGCTCGAGGGCCTGCCGGTCGCGGGCGACGAGCACGAGATGCGCGCCCTTCGCCGCGAGCTGGCGCGCGTACTCCGCGCCGAGACCCGAACTCGCACCGGTGATGAGCGCCGTCTTCGCCATGCGCGCCAGCCTATTGGCGCGTCAGTGTGCGCTGCGCTGCGCCGGTCGCACCAGTCGCAGGAAGCGGTAACGGATGCCGGAACCGGAGGTATGCCAGCCGTCGACCGGGTCCGTCGTGACCGTGACCCACCCGGCTCGGTCGGGCGCGACGGTGTCCCCCTCGACGGCGACGTCGAGCTCGGTGACCTCGAGGAGGTCGGCGAGGTCGATGGCTTCGCGGAACAGCTGCCCGCCGCCGATCACCCAGATGCGTTCCGGCTGCCCGTCGTCTGCCAGAGCCAGCGCAGCCTCGAGCGATCCGCAGCGGTCGGCGCCGGCATCCGTCCAGTCGTCCTGTCGGGTGATCACGATGTTGCGCCGCGCGGGCAGCGGGCGGAAGCGCGCCGGGAAGGACTCCCACGTGCGGCGGCCCATGACCACCGGCGCGCCGAGGGTGAGCGCCTTGAAGTGGGCGAGGTCTTCCGGCACGTGCCATGGCATCCCGCCGTCGGCGCCGATCACCCCGCCGTGCGCCTCGGCCCAGATCAGGCCGATCGGAGCCGTCATACCGCGACCGCCCCGCGGATCGCGGGGTGGTGCTGGTAGTCCTCGAGCACGAAGTCGTCGTAGCGGTAATCGAAGATCGACTCGGGCATCCGCGCGATGCGCAGCGTGGGGTACGGGTACGGCTCGCGGGTGAGCTGCTCGCGCACCTGCTCGACGTGGTTGTCGTAGATGTGACAGTCGCCGCCGGTCCACACGAAGTCGCCGGGCTCGAGCCCCGCCTGCTGCGCGACCATGAGCGTCAGCAGCGCGTACGACGCGATGTTGAAGGGCACGCCGAGGAAGAGGTCGGCGCTGCGCTGGTACAGCTGGCACGAGAGCTTGCCGTCGGCCACGTAGAACTGGAACATCGCGTGGCAGGGGGCCAGCGCCATGTCGGGGATGTCGGCCGGGTTCCACGCCGACACGATCAAGCGGCGGGAATCCGGGTTCGCGCGGATCTGGTCGATCACGAGCGCGATCTGATCGATGTGCTCGCCCGACGGAGTCGGCCACGACCGCCATTGCACACCGTAGACGGGGCCCAGCTCGCCCGAGGCATCCGCCCATTCGTCCCAGATGGTGACGCCGTTCTCCTGCAGCCACGCCACGTTGGACTCGCCGCGCAGGAACCACAGCAGCTCGTACGCGATCGACTTGAAGTGCACGCGCTTGGTCGTGATGAGGGGGAAGCCCTGCGAGAGGTCGAACCGGATCTGACGGCCGAACGCACTCGTCGTGCCGGTGCCGGTGCGGTCGTCCTTGTGGGTGCCGTGCTCGAGCACGTCACGCAGAAGGTCTTCGTACGGGGTCGGGATCGGCGTCGTCACGGCTGCCACGATACCCGCGCTCGGCGACATCGCGCCCGCGCCCGCGCCGCCGTCGCCCTCACGCCGTCGCCCGCCATCTGTTACATCGATCGCGTCATATTCACCGATTCGGCCTCCATTCAGGTGAAAGGGGTTAGCGTGATCTGCTGTGAACCTCGTCGGCGCCCTCATCACCCTCGCCGTGCTCCTCGCGGCGACGGTGGCGCTCGGTGTCTACCTGAACTGGCGTCAGTCGCGGGCCCGCCGCGATGTCGCGCACGAGGTCATCGAACCTCACCGCCTCGGCGCCGACGGGCTCGGCGAAGTCGCCACCCTGCTGCAGTTCAGCACCGAGCTCTGCGCGCGCTGTCCCGGCGTGCACCGGACGCTCGCGGCCATCGCCGCCGACCACGAGGGCGTGCGCCACCTCGATGTGGACCTCACGCACCGTCCCGACATCGCCAAGCACTTCCACGTGCTCCAGACGCCGACCACCCTCGTGCTCGACCGCAGCGGCGTGGTGCAGACCCGCTTCGGCGGGGCGCCCGGGCGCGACGTGCTCGAGCTCGAGCTGAACCGCCTGATCGCGGAGGACGCGAATGTCTGAACGAACGGATGCTGCAACCCCGCGCGGTATCGATCCCCGCGGTCTCCGCTTCGCGGCCGGCATCACCGCCGTGCTGCTGCTCATCGTCGTGTTCCTCGGACTCACCGGGCTGTCGACCGCGCAGACTGCGCAGGGCTGGGCGATCACGTCGGCGAGCGCCGCCGAGCGGTTGCTCGACCCCGCGTTCCTGCTGCTGCTCGTGACGACCCTCCTTTTCCTGTGGGGCGTCCTCTCCCCCCGCACCGCGCCGTGGGGCGTGCTTTTCCGTACGGTCGTCGCTCCGCGCCTCGCTCCGCCGACTGAGCTCGAGGACCCGCGCCCGCCGCGCTTCGCGCAGGGCGTCGGCCTCGTCGTCTCGGCCCTCGGCCTCGTGCTGCAGCTGTTGGGTGTGCCGTGGGCGCTCACCATCGCCGCCGCGGCGGCGTTCATCGCGGCGTTCCTCAACGCCGTCTTCGGGCTCTGCCTCGGCTGCCAGCTGTACCTCCTGCTGCAGCGCGCCGGCATCGTGGGCCGCGCGCGTCCCGCGTCGGCCTGAGGCCACGTCGGCCGTCCGCGGGCCGAGGGGCGCAGCATCCGGTGTCAACCCATCGCGGTACGGCAGCGGGACGCCATAGGCTGGCGCGAGACGCCCGGGATGCGGGCGCCCCGCCATCGAGGAGGCCCACATGACCGTTACCAGCGAAGCCACCACGCTCTGGAAGGGCGGGCTGTTCGACGGCTCCGGTGAGACCACCTTCGTGTCGTCGGGCATCGGCACCTTCCCCGTCAACTGGAAGGCGCGCAGCGAGGGGTCCACGTCGGTCACGACGCCCGAGGAGCTCATCGCCGCCGCGCACGCGTCGTGCTTCAGCATGGCGTTCTCGCTCGCTCTCGCCGAGAACGGCACTCCCCCGGAGTCGATCGACACGACCGCCTCGGTCACGTTCAAGCCGGGCACGGGCATCACCGGCAGCCACCTGAACGTCAACGCGGTCGTCCCGGGACTCGGGCCCGAGGACTTCGAACGTCTCGCAGAGGCCGCGAAGCGCGGCTGCCCCGTCTCGCAGGCCCTCGCGGGCATCGAGATCACCCTTGAGGCGACGCTTGCCTGAAGGCCGTCCGGCGGGTGACGACGGTCAGCGGGTCGTCGTCGCCGGCGCGTCCGGCCTCATCGGCCGGGCGCTGGTCGACAGTCTGCGCGCCGACGGTGTCGATGTGACGACGCTCGTCCGTCGGCCCCCGGAGAGCGCGCACGAGGTCGAATGGCTCACGACGCGCGAGCCGCTGGATCCGGCGATCCTCCAGGGCGCTCGTGCGGTGGTCGGTCTCAACGGCGCGAGCATCGGGCGGTTCCCGTGGACTCCGTCGTACAAGGGCACCCTGCTGTGGTCGCGCATCGCGCCGACGCGGGCGCTCGCACGCGCGGTGCGTGAGCTGGGCACGGATGCCCCGCATCTCGTCTCGGCATCGGCGGTCGGCTACTATGGCTCGCGACCCGGCGTCCGCCTCACGGAAGTGGCGTCGCGCGGCGAGTCGTTCCTCGCGGACCTCTGCGGCGAGTGGGAGGCCGCGGCGTACGGCGCGGGGACGGATGCTGCGGTGTCGGTGCTCCGCACGGCGCCCGCCGTGCACACCCACGGCGTGCTGAAGCCCCTGATGCTCCTGACGAAGCTCGGTCTCTCGGGACCGATCGGTCGTGGGACGCAGGCGTGGCCGTGGATCTCGCTCGAGGACGAGGTTCGAGCGATCCGCCACGTCATCGACGCCCGGCTCACCGGTCCTGTGAACCTGTCGGGGCCCACGCGCGCCACAGCGAACGACCTCGGATTCGCGCTCGCGGTGCGGATGAACCGCCCGTTCCTGCTGCGCGCGCCGGTGTGGGGCATGAAGCTCGTGCTCGGCGCGGACGCCACGGAGGCGATCCTCACCGCCGACGCCCACGTGGTGCCCGACGCCCTCGAGAAGTCGGGGTTCGTGTTCTCGCACCCGACGGTGGAGGACGCGGTCGTCGCAGCCGTGCCCGCGGCATCCTGACCCGCCCCGCGGGTTCAGGCCGCGCGGTCGGTCTTCTCGAGGCGGATGGCCGCCCGCACCGCCTCGCGCGCGCGCCGGCGGTCGCCGGCGGCGTCGTACGCGAGTCCGAGCCGGTACCACGCCCGCCAGTCGTCGGGGTGCGCCTCGACGTCGGCGCGGTACGCGGGGAAGACGGCGTCCCCGTCCTCGCGCATGACGCGGCCGCTCGGGCGCACCGCGACCTGCTCCTGCGGCAGCGCACCCTCGGCCTCGAGCCGCTTGCCGACCTGCTGCGCGCGCACACCGAACCACAGTTCGCGCCCGAGCGCCCACGCGGCGATGAGGGGAATGACGACGAGCGCTGCGCCCATGGCGATGCCGACGGGGTCGCCGCTCACGAGCAGCAGCCACGCACGCTGCCCGACCAGCGCGATGTACAGCGCGAGCAGCACCGCCATGACGGCGACGCCGATACGAGCGCTCATACGCCGGTCGCGCGGGCGACCTGGCCGGGCACTCCGCCCTCGTCGACGGGTCGCCCGTCGGGCTGAGCGGTGCGGCGGCCGATTCCGATGTCGATCAGGCTGTCGAGGCCGACGGTGACACCCGAGGCGTCGCGTGCGGCGGCGAGGGCGAGACGGATGCCGGGACCGTAGGCCTGCGCAGGCTCGACCGTGTCGTGCACGATCGCGAGCGACTCCCCCGCCCCCGAGAGGATCGTCTCCTGGCGGGCGACGACGCCCGGGCGGCGGAGCGAGTGGATCGGCACGCTCGCGACCTGCTGACCGCGGGCGCGCTGGTCGACGTGGGGCGACTCGACCGGGCCGACGCCGTCGCGCGCCGCGGCGATGAGCTCGGCCGTGCGCACGGCCGTGCCGCTCGGCGAGTCGATCTTGGTCTCACGATGCGCCTCGACGATCTCGATCGACGGGAAGAACGGCGCCGCCGCGGCGGCGAGGGCCGAGCCCAGCACAGAGCCGAGAGAGAAGTTGGGGATGAAGACCGCGCCCGTGCCTGCGGCCTCGACGAGCGGGCGTACCAGTGCGATGCGCTCGGCCGACCACCCCGATGTGCCGACGAGCACGTTGATCCCGCGCTCGATCGCGGCGCGTACGACCTCGATGGAGACCGCGGGCGTCGACGCGTCGACCACCAGATCGGCGCCCTCGAGTTCCGACAGCTCCGACCGGGACGAGAGGACCGCCGAGACCTCGAAGCCGGGTTCGGCCTCGACCACGTCGCGGATGATCGCGCCGAGCTTGCCGGTGCCGCCGACGATGGCCACGCGTGTCGTCATGCCTCCATCCTAGGCGGCGTTCCCGCGGCCAGCCGGGCCGGCCGGCGGTGACGTACGCCTACGCTGGAGGCGTGGTGACTCTCCGCCAATCCCCCGTCGACGCTCCCGACGCGCACGCCCTCCTGGCCGAGTACTTCCGGATCCGCACCGAGGGTTTCGCCGACCAGGGCGTCGCGTACCGCACGACCTTCCCCGACCCGGCGGCCTTCGTGCCGCCCGCCGGCGTCTTCGTCGTGCTCGACGATGACGAGGGCCAGGCACAGGGTTGTGGAGGCGTACGCCTCGTCGCTGAAGGGCCGCTCGGCACGCGGTACGAGCTGAAGCACCTGTACCTGCGGCCGGTCACGCGCGGGCGCGGATGGGGGCGACTGCTCGTCGAGGATCTCATGGAGCGCGCCCGCGAATTCGGCGCCGCCGAGCTCGTCCTCGACACGCACCACTCGCTCGAGGCCGCCGGCGCGCTCTATGCGCGCACCGGATTCGTCACGATCGAGCCGTACAACGACAATCCCAACGCCTCGCGGTGGTACGGGCGACCGCTTTGACCGCGCGGTCAGACGGGGTAGACCTCGGGAAGGCCGGTCCGCAGTTCGACGGGCAGGTGCGCGAGGTCGTTGTGCGACAGCAGCGTCCACGGACGGCCCTGCTTCTGCCCGATGACCGTCAGCCCGCAATGCGCCTGGTTGAGCGTCATCCAGCGCCAGTCGGGCGCCTGCAGCACCTCGCGTACGAACCACGCGATGACGAAGTTGTGCGTGATCAGGAGTTCGTGCACCTCGCCGCGCTTGCGCGCCAGGAACTCGCTCACCGCGTCCGACATCTGCGCGCGCCCGGCCTCGACCTCTGCCTCGGTGACCGAGCCGAAGAACGGCTCGAAGGCGGCCGGCGTCTCGTCGGTCATCCCCGTCGGCACGCAGTCGAACAGCAGCGCGGACGGCTCCGGGGTGAGCGACGGCATCCGCTCGGCGACCGCGCGAGCGGTCTGGCTGGCGCGCTCGAGCGGTGAGTGCCACAGGGCGTCGAACGGCACTCCCGAGAGCCGGTCCGCCAGCAGTGCGGCCTGACGACGACCGCGCGGCGACAGGGGTCCGTCGACGAGTCCGTGCTCGGCGTCCTGATGCTCGCCATGCCGCACGAGGTAGATGTAGTGCGTCACGCAGCTCACTCCGTCGGGGATCGCGTGCCCGGGGCAAAGGCACGTCCTCCACCCTACGATACGTCGTCGGGGCGCTTCACTGACTGTGGACGGCGAGTCCCATGTGGCGCGCGACTACTCCGAGGCGCGGCCGATCTCGGACAGCTGACCGCGGCTCAGGCGGACGCCGACGCCCTGGACGAGCTCCTCGACGTGCTGCGGCGCGTAGGCGTTCACGATCGGCGCCGTGACGAGCTTCTGGGACAGCAGCCACGCGACGGCGACCGCCGCGTCGGGCACCCCGAGCTCGGCGCCGACGCCGTCGAGCGCGCGCAGGGTGCGGCTCCCCCGGCGGTTGAGGTTGGCCGCGAGCTGCGCGCCGCGCACCGAGAGGGACCCGCGGATCTTCGAGCGCTGCCGTCCTGCGAGGAACCCGTGCTCCAGCGCGTGGGACGGCGTCACCGCCATGCCCTGCGCCCCCGCGACGAGGCGAAGATCGGCATCGAACTCATGACGGCGCAGCACGTTGAACGGGACGTCGAGCACCGCGATGCGGGGGTAGCCCGCCGACGCGAAGATGCGTGCCTCGACGAGCTGCGCGGCGCTGTAGCCGATGGCGCCGAGCGCCCGCACCTTGCCGGTCTCGACGAGCCACTCCGCCGTCGCGAGCGTGTCTTCGAGCGACGAGGCGCGATCTGTCGTCGCGTCGAGGTACAAGACGTCGATGCGGTCGGTGCGCAGGCGGTTCAGCGAGGCCTCGACCGCCCGCACGAGGTTGACCGGGCCGAGACCGGGATTATCGGCGTGGCCGCCGACTCGGACTGCCAGCACGATGTCGTCGCGGAGACCGCGGGACTGCAGCCATTGGCCGATGATGTGCTCGCTGCGACCACTCGAGTAGCTGTCGGCGGTGTGCACGGCGTTGCCGCCCAGCTCGGCATATGTGTCGAGGATCGCGTGGCTCGATTCGAGGTCGACGTTCCACCCGAACTCGGCCGCGCCGAGGATCAGCGGGAAGATGTGCGAGCCGCTCTCGCCCAGGGCGACGCGCACGTTGCTGCCGATGGACGGGCCCTGCACCGGGATCGGGGCGGAGGGGTGCGGTCCGCGCACGACGGCGCCGACCTGCGCGGACGCGGCATCTGGACTCGACGACGGGAGCGTCGAGTCAACGCCGAAGTAAGCCATGTGCCACCCCCTCACGAATCCCTTGGGGGATGCCGTGATCACTGTGCGCGCCCCCCGGCGCTTACACACAGGGTAGGCCAGTGCGGACAAGGCGCCGTTCACTGAGGCGAACTATGGACAAACATTACATAACGCTTTGGTCACGACGAGCCGATCCCCAGGGCTCATGTCCCCTGTTCGGCGGACAGTCTTCGTGCAGCGCCTAACGGACGACCTACGCCAGATGCCCGCCCCCTCGTGGGGACGGGCATCTGTCGTTCCTCGACCGGCAGACCGGAGGGGGAGAAAGGGGGTTCAGCCCTCGGCGGGGGCCTCCGGGCCCTCGCTGGCCGCTGCGCGACCCTCCTGGTCGGCGGCCTCCTCGAGGACCGGCTCGAGCGAGAGCTTGCCGCGGTCGTCGATCTTCGTGATCTTGACCAGCAGCTTCTGGCCGACCGAGAGCACGTCCTCGACGTTCTCCACGCGCTTGCCGCCGGCGAGCTTGCGGACCTCGCTGACGTGCAGCAGGCCGTCCTTGCCGGGCAGGAGCGAGATGAACGCGCCGAACGTCGCGATCTTGACGACCGTTCCGAGGAACTGCTCGCCGACCTCCGGGTTGGTGGGGTTGGCGATCGCGTTGACCTGGGCGCGGGCGGCCTCGGCCGAAGGGCCGTCGGTCGCGCCGATGTAGACGGTGCCGTCCTCCTCGATGGAGATCTGCGCGCCGGTCTCGTCCTGGATCGCGTTAATCGTCTTGCCCTTCGGGCCGATCAGCTCGCCGATCTTGTCGACCGGGATCTGCACGCTGATCACGCGCGGGGCGGTCGGCGCCATCTCGTCGGGGCCGTCGATCGCCGCGTTCAGCACGTTGAGGATCGTGAGGCGCGCGTCCTTGGCCTGCGTCAGCGCGGCGGCGAGGACCGACGACGGGATGCCGTCGAGCTTCGTGTCGAGCTGGATCGCGGTGACGAACTCGCTCGTGCCGGCGACCTTGAAGTCCATGTCGCCGAGGGCGTCCTCGGCGCCGAGGATGTCGGTCAGCGCGGCGTAGCGCGTCTGGCCGTCGACCTCGTCGGACACGAGACCCATCGCGATGCCGGCGACGGGGGCGCGCAGCGGCACACCCGCGTTCAGCAGCGAGAGCGTCGAGGCGCAGACCGAGCCCATCGACGTCGAGCCGTTGGAGCCGAGCGCCTCGGACACCTGGCGGATCGCGTACGGGAACTCCTCGCGGCTGGGCAGCACCGGGACGAGCGCGCGCTCGGCCAGGAAGCCGTGCCCGATCTCGCGACGCTTCGGGCTGCCGACACGGCCGGTCTCACCGGTCGAGTAGGGCGGGAAGTTGTAGTGGTGCATGTAGCGCTTGCTCGTCACAGGCGACAGCGAGTCGATCTGCTGCTCCATCTTGAGCATGTTCAGCGTGGTGACGCCCAGGATCTGGGTCTCGCCGCGCTGGAAGATCGCCGAGCCGTGGACACGCGGGATGACCTGCACTTCGGCGTCGAGCGGGCGGATGTCGGCCAGGCCGCGCCCGTCGATGCGGACGCCCTCGGCGAGGATGCGGCCGCGGACGATCTTCTTGGTGACGGACTTGTATGCGGCGCCGAACTCGAGCGTCGCGACCGCAGGGAGCTCGCCTGCCTCGACGGCCGCGAGCAGCTCGGCCTTGACGGCGTCCTTGATCGCGTCGTCGGCGTTCTGGCGCTCCTGCTTGTCGGCGATCTGGTAGACCGGCACGAGCTGGTCGTAGGCGCGACCGGCGACGAAGTCGTAGGTCTCCTGCGCGTAGGGGGGAAAGACCGGGTACGGCTGGATCTCCTTCGCGGCGGTGTTCGCCACGACGTTCTGCGCCGCGACGAGCTCCTTGATGAACGGCTTCGAGGCCTCGAGGCCCGCGGCGACGATCTCTTCGCTGGGCTTGGTGGCGCCGGCCTTGATGAGGTTCCAGCTGTGCTCGGTCGCCTCGGCCTCGACCATCATGATCGCGACGTCGCCGTCGGGCAGGACGCGACCGGCGACGATGAGGTCGAACACGGCCTCCTCGAGCTGCGTCACGGTCGGGAACGCGATCCACTGGTCGGCGTGCTCGCCGTGGCCCGGGATGAGCGCGAGGCGCACACCGGCGATCGGGCCGGAGAACGGCAGGCCCGAGATCTGGGTCGACAGCGACGCCGCGTTGATCGCGAGCGCGTCGTAGAACTCGCCGGGCGCGATCGAGAGCACCGTGACGACGATCTGCACCTCGTTGCGGAGGCCGTCGACGAACGACGGGCGCAACGGACGGTCGATGAGTCGGCAGACGAGGATCGCCTCGGTCGAGGGGCGGCCCTCGCGACGGAAGAACGAACCGGGGATCTTGCCCGCGGCGTACGAACGCTCTTCGACGTCGACAGTCAGCGGGAAGAAGTCGAAGCCCTCACGAGGCGACTTGCCGGCGCTGGTCGCCGACAGGAGCATCGTCTCCTCGTCGAGGTACGCGGCGACGGCACCCTGTGCCTGCTGCGCGAGTCGTCCGGTCTCGAACCGGACGGTACGGGTGCCGAAGCGGCCGTTGTCGAGAACGGCTTCAGCGGCGGTGATTTCAGGACCTTCCAAGAGGTCTCTCCTTCTTTGTTTAGGCTCGCACGCGCGTTTCGCGCACGAGCTTGTGCGAAGGAGCAGGAACAGGCAGATCTCGGCGCGCGGGAGTGCCGCGGGGTTCGCCAGCGCTGGTCACCAGTAGAAGAGCACCCGACGTCGACCGGCGGGGAATCCACCACAGGGGACCAGCTTCCTGCCGGCCTGCTCCACAGTGCCCATATGAAGCACAGTGCTCACATGTGGAATTGGGCGGTTGCCACACGGCAACCTTCCCAAGCCTATCAGCAGGGTTCCCGATAACCCCCCACCCTGGCGAGCGTCGGATGCCGCGCCTAGGGTGGGGGCATGAGCACCGACGAGAAGCCGGCGTCTGCGGCATCCGATGAGATGAAGCGAAAGTTCAAGGAAGCACTCGACAAGAAGAACGCGAACCACCGTCAGGGCGAGTCGCACATGGACGGCGATTCGGCCATCCACGGCACGCACGGGGCGGTCACGAAGCGCGAGTTCCGTCGCAAGAGCGGATAGGAGGAGGTCATGGTCTTCGACCCGACCTTCCACGAGATCTCGAACGAGGCCGAAGAGCTGCCCCACCTGGACGGCTCGGACGCCCCTCCTCTGGAGGGCGAGATCGAGGAAGACGAGCTGCCGCCGTACGGCGAGGACTGATCGTGAGTCGGCCATGAGCGACTTCCGTGAGCGCATCCCCGACGATGAGCGGGACGTGCCCGTCGACGACAGCGTGGAATTCGAGTTGCCGCCGCCGACGATCGATCCGCTCGAAGCGGTGGAGGACGACGTCGACGACCTCGAGTTCGAGGAACGCCAGGCGGCGATCGAAGCGGGCGAGATCAGCCCGGGCGAGTGAACGGGCGGGCGCGGGTTCGAGGACCCACGCCCGCCCGGCCTTCGCGCTCAGCGCGAGACCAGCTCCTCGCGCTCGCGAGCGCGGCGCTCCTTGGCCTCCGCCTCGGTGATCGCAGCCTCCTCGAGACCCTGCACGCCGACGGCGTCCGCGGCGGGCGACATCCCGTCGTGGCCGTCTCCCGACAGCGTCGTCTCGTCGAACGGCAGCTCGCCGGCGAGCACCCGGCGCGCGCGGGCGCCGTCGAACTCCTTCGTCCACCTGCCGATCAGCACCGTGGCGACGGCGTTGCCGGTGAAGTTCGTGAGTGCGCGGCCTTCCGACATGAACCGGTCGATGCCCACGATGACGCCCACGCCGTTCACAAGGTCGGGCCGGTACGCCTGCAGACCTCCCGCGAGGGTCGCGAGGCCCGCGCCGGTGACGCCCGCCGCACCCTTGGACGCGATGATCATGAAGACGAGCAGGCCGATCTGCTGGCCGATCGACATCGGGGCGCCCATGCCGCTCGCGATGAACAGCGACGCCATCGTCAGGTAGATGGCGGTGCCGTCGAGGTTGAACGAGTAACCGGTCGGCACGGTGATGCCCACCACGGGCTTGGAGACCCCGAGGTGCTCCATCTTCGCGATGAGGCGCGGCAGCGCCGACTCGGACGACGACGTGCCGACGATGAGCAGGTACTCGCGCGCCAGGTACTTGATGAGGCTGAAGATGTTCACGCGGGTGACGACGTAGAGCAAGGTGCCGAGGACACCCACGATGAACAGCACGCACGTGATGTAGAACGCGATCATCAGTGTGCCGAGGGCCCAGATCGCGGCGATGCCGGTGGTGCCGACGACCGCGGCGATGGCGCCGAACGCGCCGATGGGCGCGAGCCACAGGATCATGCCCAGGATGCGGAACACCAGCGCCTGCAGGTGCTTGACGGCGTTCATGATCGGCGCGCCCTTGTCGCCCATCTGCTGCAGCGCGAAACCCACGAGAAGTGCGATGAAGAGGACCTGCAGCACGCTCTCGCCGGTGAAGGCCGAGAAGAAAGTGGTCGGAATGATGCCGAGGATGAACTCCTGCGTGGTCTTGGCCTCGGAGGTCGCCTCGTACGTGGCGTTCGCCATGTTGAGCCCCTCGCCCGGGTGCAGCAGGTTGCCGACGACGAGGCCGATGGCCAGCGCGAACGTCGACATGACCATGAAGTACAGCAGCGCCAGGCCGCCGATCTTGCCGACGGTCGCCGCCTTCGCGATCGACCCGACGCCCACCACGATCGTGCAGAAGATGATCGGCGCGATCATCATCCTGATGAGGGCGACGAAGCCTTCGCCGAGCGGCTTGAGGGCGACGCCGACGTCGGGCCAGACCAGGCCGACGATCGCTCCCAGGACGACGGCGGCGATGACCGAGAGGTAGAGCCAGGTGTGCTTGTCCCACGCCTGCTTGCCGCGCCTCCAGTTGAAACCGGGGAGCGTGAACGACGTGGTGCGGGTCGAGAGAGCCATCATTGCCTCCTGCGGGATGAAACGGCGGTGTTCCTCGGTGCCGCTCGAGAGTGCGGCGTGTGAGACAGCGTGCTCGCCCCGCGCGTCGGCCGCGATTTACGGTCGTATTGGTCGCGCGTCCCGACGCCCCTGCAGCGCCGTCCACGGCGAGGATGGATGCGGCGGCATCGACGAGGAGAGCCATGGCAGCGAGGACGACGCAGGGCAGCGCGGCATCGCGCGTGTTCGTCGTCGTCGCCCTCACGGCTGCCGTGATCGTCGCCGCCCTCGCAGCGGTGCTCGTCGTCGACGCGGAGCGCTCCGAGCGGAATGAGGCGGAGGAGGTGACGCGGGCCGTCGCGTCGTCGCTGGCGTCCCTGCCGGATGTCGCGGAGTCCCTCCGCGCTCCGGCCCCCTCCGAGACCCTGCAACCGCTCGCCGCGGACGTGATGGCGCGGACGGGCCTCGACTTCGTGACGATCATGACCCCGGACGGCACCCGCGTCAGCCACCGCGACCCCGCCGAGATCGGCCGGCACTACCTCGGCACGATCCCTGCCTCGCCGCGCGTGTTCACGGAGGAGTTCACCGGCACCCTGGGCCCGTCGGTGCGGACGATCGTGCCGGTGACGGCCGACGGCGAACTCGTCGGGTGGGTCTCGGTCGGCGTCACCATCGGCAGCATCTGGTCGAAGATCCTGCCGCGACTGCCTTTCGTCGTATCCATCGCGCTCGCGCTGCTCGCGGCGGGCCTGGTCGGCGCGTGGCTCGCACGACGCACGACGCGGCGCGTGGCGGGCGACCTGCCTGCCGGCACGATCCGCGACGCCGTCGCGTCATACGAATCGGTGCGCACGCTCGGTGAGGCCCTGCGCGCGCAGACCCACGAGCACGGCAACCGCATGCACGCCGCGGTGTCGCTGCTCGAGCTCGGCCGCACCGGCGAGGCGATCGAGATCCTGACCGAGACGTCACGACAGTCTCAGGCGCTCGTCGATCAGGTCGCCGCACGTCGCGGCGGCGACCCCGCGGTGGGGGCGCTGCTGCTGGGCAAGGCGGCGCAGGCGCGCGAGCGCGGCATCGAGTGGTCCGCCGAGATCGACCCGGACGCGCCCCGCAGCGTGCTGACGCCGGTCGACGCGGTCTCTGTAGTCGGCAACCTCATCGACAACGCGATGGATGCGGCGGCCGCCGGCGGCGCGCCGCGCTGGGTGCGCGTCGTGTTCGGCACGACGGCCTCCTCCCCGGGGGCCCTGCGGATGGAGGTGTCGGACAGCGGCACCGGGGTTCCGGAGGCGCTGCGTGAGCGAATATTCGAACACGGGTTCTCCACCAAGCCCGGCGGAGCCGAGGGGCGAGGCGTCGGCCTCGCGCTGGTCCGCTCGATCGTCACGAGTGCGGATGGCGCGGTCGAGCTGCACCGGGAACCCACCGCGTTCGTGGTGACCGTGCCGGCGAGGGCGACATGATCCGGGTCCTCCTCGTCGATGACGACGCGCTCACCCTCGAGCTGCACCGTGACTACCTCGCGCGCTTGGACGGCTTCGAGGCCGTCGGCGAGTGCACGGGTGCGCGCGCGGCGATCGACGCCGTGCTGGAGCGCGCTGACGAGATCGACCTCGTGCTGCTGGACGTCACGATGCCCGACGGCACCGGCCTCGATGTGCTGCGTCACGTGCGCGCGCGCGGCGCAGCCGTGGACGTCATCGCGATCACAGGAGTCCGGGACGCCGACGTCGTGCGCCAGATGGTCTCGCTCGGGGTCGCACAGTACCTCGTGAAGCCGTTCACCTTCGCGGTCTTCCGCGAGCGCCTGGAGCAGTACAGCGAGTTCCGGCGACGTGCGGCGCAGGCCGCGGGGGCGCCGACGCAGGCCGAGATCGACGCCCTCCTCGGGGCGCTCCGCCCGGCGACGCCGGTCGCGCTGCCAAAGGGCCTCTCGGCGGACACGCTCGCCCGCATCAGCGACGAGGTGCGCGAGCGCGGGCCGGTCTCGGCTGCGGAGGCCGCGGAACGGCTGGGCATGTCACGCGTGGCCGCGCGCCGCTACCTCGAGCACCTGGTGACCGAGGGCCGCGCGCAACGCGCAGCCCGCTACGGCACGCGCGGACGACCGGAATCCGAGTACGCGTGGGCGCAGCATCCGTCCGTTCCCTAGGCGAACAGACACGGAACATCCCGCTCTCACGCGAACTGAGGGATGACGGCGCGTCCTCCGCGGTATAGCTTCGGCACCGAAGGGACCGACCGGGGGTGCGGTGAATCGCACACTCCGACGCGCACCCGCGCGTCTGGTCCGCCCACCGATGGAGGATGCATGTACCAGGACGAGGCACTCCAGCCCACCTTCACCCGAGCCGGCGAGGCGACGACCGCGAGGTACAACGTCATCCCCGAGGGGGAGATGCTGCCCGAGACGGCGTACCGCGTCATCCGCGATCAGACGATGCTCGACGGCAACGCACGGCTGAATCTCGCGACGTTCGTCGGGACGTGGATGGACGACTACGCCAACCGGCTCGCCGTCGAGTCCGCCGACAAGAACATGATCGACAAGGACGAGTATCCGGCCACGGCCGCCATCGAGGAGTGCTGCTGGCGCATCCTCGGCGACCTGTGGAACGTGCCCGACAACGACGATGTGATCGGCACGTCGACGATCGGGTCGTCGGAGGCGTGCATGCTCGGCGGCCTCGCGCTCAAGCGTCGTTGGCAGCACGCTCGCCGCGCCGCGGGGAAGTCCACGGAGAAGCCGAACCTCATCATGAGCTCGGCGGTCCAAGTCTGCTGGGAGAAATTCTGCAACTACTTCGACGTCGAGATGCGGCTGATCCCGGTGACAGAGGCGAACCCGCTCATGGACGGCACGGGGCTCGAAGACTACGTCGACGAGAACACGATCGGCGTCGTCGCGATCGTGGGTGTCACGTACACCGGCGCCTACGAGCCGGTGAAGGCCATCGCCGCGAAGCTCGACGAGATCCAGGCGAAGACCGGGCTCGACATCCCCATGCACGTCGACGGGGCCTCGGGAGCCATGATCGCGCCGTTCCTGCAGCCCGACCTCGAGTGGGACTTCCGGGTGGAGCGCGTGCAGTCCATCAACACGTCGGGCCACAAGTACGGACTCGTCTACCCGGGCGTCGGGTGGGTGGTGTGGCGCAACGCCGCGGCACTGCCCGACGACCTCGTCTTCAAGGTCAGCTACCTGGGCGGATCCATGCCCACGTTCGCCCTCAACTTCTCGCGCCCCGGCACCCAGGTGCTGCTGCAGTACTACCGGTTCCTCCGCCTCGGCCGTGCCGGCTACACCGCGATCCAGCAGGCTTCGCAGGACGTCGCCGTGTACCTGTCGTCGGCGATCGCCGGGCTCGATGCCTACGAGCTCCTGAGCGACGGGACCGACATCCCCGTGTTCGCCTGGCGGCTCACGCCGGGCCACACCGACAAGTGGACGCTCTACCACCTGTCGGAGCGGCTGCGGATCAAGGGATGGCTCGTCCCCGCCTACCCGCTGTCGGGCGAGCTGTCGGATCAGACCGTGATGCGCATCGTGTGCCGCAACGGGCTCAGCCGCGACCTCGCCGAGGACCTCCTGAAGGACATCAAGAGCGAGACCGAGTTCCTCGACTCGCTCGGCAGCCCCATGCCCCATCCCGGCATCGGTCCCAGCTTCCACCATTGAGCGCGCGACGACCTGTCGATCCGGCCGCGCGGCGGATCCGGCGTCTCCGACGGGAGTCCTGGGGCTTCGCGGTCGGCTCGGCGCTGTTCTTCCTGGGGGTGGTGCCGCCCTACGCCGCGTGGGCGGGTCCGGTCGGCGCGAACATCACGTTCTTCGCCGGCTCGATCTTCTTCACCACGGCGGGGCTCATCCAGCTCCTGCTGAGCGGGCGCACGACGCCCGACGCGCGCATGAACCGGGCGGATCGCGCGGACTGGTGGGCGGCGGCGATCCAGTTCGCCGGCACGCTCCTGTTCAACGTGTCGACCGCGGCCGCCCTGATCGCCGCGATCGTCGACCCGGACTACGTCGGCGCCGGGTGGCGGCCGGACGCGTTCGGCTCGGTCGCCTTCCTCGTCTCCAGCGTGCTCGCGGTGGTCGCGACGAAGGACCGCGGAACGCTGTGGGACCGCGACGCCCGCACGTGGCACGGCACCGGCCTCAACCTCCTGGGGTCGATCGCGTTCGGCATCTCGGCGGTCGCGGCGTTCGTCGTGCCATCCACCGGCGAGCTGCTGAGCCCACTGTGGGCGAACCTCGGCACCGGCGTCGGCGCGCTCTGCTTCTTCGCGGCGGCCCTCCTCGCCCGCCGCACGATCGGCGAGGCGGAGTGAAGGTGCGGAACGGATGCCTCAGCCGGCGTGCACGCGAGCGGGTACGTCGCCGGGGCCGCCGATGAGCACGTAGTGGGCGTGCTTGGCGACGAGCCCGTCGCCGGCCGTGCGTCCGTGCAGGCGCCGCCACACCCACGGCAGGGCGTCGCGCCGCAGCCACGTGCCGGGCAGCACCTCATCGTCGTCGGCGTGCAGGCTCGCGTCGAGCTCCCCGAGGGCCTCGGCGTCGGGTACTCCGAGCGCCTCGGCCGCGCGGTACGCGAGGTACCGGTGACCGCGCGGGCGCAGGTGCACCTTGTCGTCGGCCCAGAGATCGAGGTCGCCGATCGCGGGGAGCCCGCTCCCATCGAGGAACGCGTCGGTGTCCAGCAGCACCGCGCCCGTCGCCGCGGCGATGCGACGCAACTCCGACGAGAACACCGCGAACCGGCGCGCGAACAGCAGCGCCGGCCGCCGGCGCGGAAGGAACGGCGTCACGAGGAGCACATCGATGCCGGCCCCGCGCAGCGCCCGGACGGCGTGCTCGAGGTCGCCGGCCACGGCGATCGGGTCGACGCGGCGAGCGACGAGGTCGTTTGCCCCGATGAGGATCGAGACCAGCTGCGGCCGAAGGGCGAGGGCGTGTGGGAGCTGCTCGCTCACCACGTGCCGCACGCGGCGGCTCCGCACGGCGAGGTTGGCGTAGCGGAACGGCTGGCCGGAGCCACCGGCGTGCGCGAGCAGCTGCGCGAGTCGGTCCGCCCAGCCGCGGTACCGCCCTGCCGGCATGCGGGAGGCGTCGCAGAGTCCCTCGGTGATCGAGTCCCCGAGCGCGACGAACCGCGACCACTCGCGCCGCGGTGCGGGCATCGGCACTGCCGGCCGGGTCCCCCCGCGCTGGGGTTGCGCGTCGTCGATGGGGCGCAGCATCCGTGCCTCGTCGTAGTGCTCGACCAGGCGGCCGCACAGCGCGTCCCACGTGCGCTCGCGCACCGATTCGCGGGCCGCCGCCGCGAAGGCGCGTCGCTTGCCGTCGTCGCCGACGAGGTCGGCCACCCGCGCGCGCAGGTCCGCGAGGTCGCCCGGGCGGTAGAGCCAGCCATCGACGCTGGAACGCACCAGGTCGACCGGGCCGCCCACGCCGGTCGCCACGACGGGCACGCCGCTCGCCAGTGCCTCCTGGATCGTCTGGCCGAACGTCTCGCTCTCTCCGGGGTGCACGAACACGTCGAAGCTCGCGAGCGCCTCGGCGAGCGCGGGCCCGGTGAGGTGCCCGGTGAAGACGGCGTCCGGCAGCGCGCGCTGGAGTGCGGGGCGCGCCGGCCCGTCGCCGACGATGACGAGGCGGGTGCCGGGCAGCCCGGCGAGCACGGCGAGATCCTCGACCTGCTTCTCCGGGGCGAGGCGGCCGACGTAGCCGACGATCGTACGGTCCGGCGCGATGCGCGTGCGCCACTGGTCGCTGCGCCGCTCGGGGCCGAAGCGTTCGATGTCGACGCCGCGGCCCCATCGACGCAGGCGATCGACGCCGAGGCCTTCCAGCTGCCGCACCGACGCGGACGACGGCGCCAGGGTGAGGGTCGCGCGCCGGTGCAGGCGCCCGATGTGGCGGCCGACGAGCGCGGCGGCCTGCGGCATCCCATACTTCTGCGCGTATGCGACCACGTCGGTCTGGTACACGGCGACCGTCGGCACGCGGAGCGCGTCGGCGGCCGCGAGGCCCTGCCAGCCGAGCAGGAACGGCGAGGCCAGATGCACGACATCCGGTCGGAACTCGCGGAGGATCGCCGTCAGCCGCGCAGCGCGCGCGAACACGACGCGGACCTCCGGATACGACGGCAGCGGCGCCGAGCGCAGCAGCTCGGTACGGGCGCCGTGGAGATCGGCGGTGATCTCACCGGCGCGCGGTGCGATGACGAGCGTCTCGTGTCCTTCGGCGGCGAGGTGCCGGAGGACGTGGAGCACCGACCCCGTCACCCCGTTCATGTGGGGCAGGAACGATTCGGCGAGCAGTGCGACTCTCACACCTCCAGGGTGACGGGACGGACGGGGACGGATGCCGCGATCCGGCGTCCCCGCGAAAGAGTTCACCGGATGCACCGCGGCGGGTCACCGGACGTGCCCCGTTCGGTCGCCGTTCACCCCGGGCGGCTACCAAGAGGACATGGCCGAGGACCTGCTCACCACGGTGGCGTCGAGCGCGTGGGCGCTGCCACTGCTGTTCGTGCTCGTGCTGGGCGACGCGTTCCTTGTGGTGATCCCGGGCGAGGCTGCGGTCACCGCGCTGGGTGCCCTGGCCGTGTCGCAGGGCGAGCCGGCGCTCGTGGCGATCGTGCTCGTCGCCGCTGTCGCCGCGCTCACGGGCGACGCGGCGTGCTACGTCGTCGGCCGAACCATCGACCTCGAACGATGGCGCTGGATGCGTACGTCACGCGTCCAGACGGCCTTCGCGTGGGCGCGGCTGCGTCTGGAGCGTCGCGCGGCCCTGGTGCTGTTCACCGCCCGGTTCATCCCGTTCGCGCGGCTCGCGGTCAACCTGACGGCAGGAGCGACGCGACTGCCGGCGCCCCGATATCTCGCGGTGGCGGGACTCGCAGCGCTCGCGTGGGTGATCTACCAGGCGCTCGTCGGAGCCGTCGTCGCGACGCTGGTCCCCGGCGGCCCTGTCGTCGCCGTCGTGGTGTCGGTGTCATTCGCGGTCGGACTGGGTCTCGCCATCGACGCCGTTCTCGCCCGGCGGCTGGGCGCCAGGAGGGCGACCGAGGGTGAGTGACCGAGCGCGTCGCGTGATGTCGCCCGGTGGCGACATGATGGGGCTGTGGCAGATGTGACCTCGGACGCATACGACGACGCCTTCCTCGGCATCCCACTTCCGCTCCCCCGTCCCGCTGACGGGCGCGACGTGCGAGAGCTGACCTACCCGCGGTTCACCGTGCTGCTCGATCCCGAGCGCCGGCTCGCGGCCGTGACGGGAGTGAACATCGACGGCGCGGCTCTGCAAGATCCACCGCGGACCGGAGATTGGAATCTCGATCCTCGGATCCCCGCGGCGGAGCAGGCGGGGCCAGGGGTCTACTCCTCGAACGATCTGGATCGCGGGCACCTGGTGCGCCGCCGCGATCCCGGCTGGGGCACGGAGCAAGAGGCCCGCCGGGCGACGGAGGCGACGTTCACGTACCCGAACGCGGCGCCGCAGGCGAGCGGGTTCAACCAGTCGAAGCAGCTGTGGCTCGGCCTCGAAGACCACGTGCTCGAATTCGCCGACACCACCGACGAGCGGATCAGCGTCTTCACCGCACCGGTGCTGAACGACGACGACCCGCCGTACCGCGGCATCCGTGTCCCGCGCCGGTTCTTCAAGGTCGCCGCGTGGACGACGCGGGAGGGCGGGGTGCCGCGCCTCGCGGCTGCGGGGTTCGTGCTCGACCAGTCGGAGCTCATCGACCTTCGTGAGGGCGTGCTCGATGTGCCGACACTCGGCGCCTTCCGCACGTTCCAGGTGCGGATCGCCGACATCGAGGAGATGTCGGGCGTCGATCTCGGAACCCTCGTCGACGCGGACGTGCTGGCGACGACAACGGTTCGCGGAGGGAGCGCGTGGCGCCCCCTCCGCGAACCGGAGGATCTCGTTCTCGGCTGAGGGCTACTCCCCCGCGAGACCGCCGAGCAGATGGCCGAACGAGCGACCCTCGCCGAGGTAGTTGGCGGGGTCGAACGGGTCGGCGTCGGAGGCCGGCTCCCGACGCGCGATGGCGTCGGCGAGCTCCCGGGCACCGCGGTCGATGCGCTCACCCAGCGGGGCGACGTTGTCGGCCGACGCACCCCAGTCGCTCGACGCCGCGAACACACCGGTCGACACGGGCTCTGCGTGCAGGTACGTGAACAGCGGCCGGATCGCGTAGTCGATCGCCAGCGAGTGGCGAGCGGTGCCCGCGTTCGCGCCGATCAGCACCGGCTTCCCGGTGAGGGCCTCGGGGTCCAGCACGTCGACGAACGACTTGAAGAGGCCCGAGTAGCTGGTCGAGAAGATCGGCGTGACGGCGATGACGGCGTCGGCCGATACCACCGCGTTGATCATTGATTCGAGCGCCGGCGGGGCGAATCCGGTGAGGAGGTTGTTCGTGATGTCGTGCGCGTAGTCGCGCAGCTCGAACACGTCGACCTCGATCTCGATGCCGCGTTCCGACAGCTGCTTCACCGTTGCGGCGGCGAGCCGGTCGGCGAGCATGCGGGTCGACGACGGGTTCGAAAGTCCGGCTGAGATCACCGCGATGCGGCGTGCGGAGTTCGTCATGTCACGCCTCCTTCCGGCCGAGGCCGAACGCGGCGCCGGCCGGGGCCGGGCTGTCCTGGTACGGGCTGGCGCCCACGAGGTTGTCGCCCCGGTTCGCACCCGGGATGGCCTGCCGCGGCGCCTCGTCACCGTACTTGGCGGCCACGAGGTTCGTATGGGTGGGTGCGTCGGGCACCTCCGCGGGGCGGTTCTTCTGCAGCTCCTTGCGCAGCACCGGAACCACCTCGCCGCCCAGGATGTCGAGCTGCTCGAGCACGGTCTTCAGCGGCAGGCCGGCGTGATCGATGAGGAACAGCTGGCGCTGGTAATCACCGTACGTCTCGCGCATCGCCGCGTAGCGGTCGATCACCTGCTGCGGCGAGCCCACCGTGAGCGGCGTCATCTCGCTGAAGTCCTCGAGCGACGGGCCGTGGCCGTAGACCGGGGCGTTGTCGAAGTACGGGCGGAACCGCGTCACCGCGTCCTGCGAGTTCGCCGCCATGAACACCTGGCCACCCAGGCCCACGATCGCCTGCTCGGGCGTGCCGTGCCCGTAGTGCGCGTAGCGCTGACGGTACAGCTGGATCAGGCGCTGGTAGTGCTCCTTCGGCCAGAAGATGTTGTTCGCGAAGAACCCGTCGCCGTAGTACGCGGCCTGCTCGGCGATCTCGGGGGTGCGGATCGACCCGTGCCACACGAAGGGCGCCACGCCGTCCAGCGGACGGGGTGTGGAGGTGAAGCCCTGCAGCGGCGTGCGGAACTGCCCCTCCCAGTCCACGACGTCCTCCCGCCAGAGGCGGTGCAGAAGATTGTAGTTCTCGATCGCCAACGGCAGGCCCTGGCGGATGTCCTTGCCGAACCACGGGTACACCGGGCCGGTGTTGCCACGACCCAGCATCAGGTCGGTGCGACCGCCCGACACGTGCTGCAGCATCGCATAGTCCTCGGCGATCTTCACCGGGTCGTTCGTGGTGATCAAGGTCGTCGCGGTCGACAGGATGAGACGCTCGGTCCGCGCCGCGATGTACGCGAGTGTCGTCGTGGGCGACGAGGACCAGAACGGCGGGTTGTGGTGCTCACCGAGGGCGAAGACGTCCAGGCCCACCTCCTCGGCATGCTGGGCGATCCGCAGGGTCGCCTGAATCCTCTCCGCCTCACTGGGTGTCGTCCCGTCCGTCGGGTCCTCGGTGATGTCGCTCACCGTGAAGATGCCGAACTGCATCCCCGCCCACGTGGTGCTCTCGCTCACGATCGCTTCTCCGCTCCTTCGCCGTGCGGGTTCTCCGTCGTGCGAATCCATGCAAATGAATGTATCTCGTGCAACGTGTGCGCACCAAGAATATTCCGGGCCGATTCGAAACGGATGCCGCGCGGCACGAGGGGGCGGACGGATGCCGCGGCCCGCGGCATCCGTCCCCTCATCGCGTGTCGGCGAAGAGCTGCAGCATGTCGCGCGCGAGCTGGTGCGGTGCGGTCTCACAGGGCGCGTGTCCGGTGGAGTAGGTCGCGACGCGGGCGCCGATGCGCGCCGCGTAGGCGTCGTGCTGCGCCTGCGGCCAGAGGTCGTGGTCGCCGACGGCGATGAGCTTCGGGATGTCGATCGCCGCCACGGCGTCGGCGACGTCGGGCGTCGTCATCATGAGGCCGACGACGTCGTCGATGCAGGCGCGCCCCGTCACACCGAGCCGCTCGCGCACGAAGGCGATGCGCCCCGGCGGCGTGCGATTGAGGTTGTACCGGATGCCCCACAGGATGAGCCCGGCGGCGCGGTGCGCAGACATGTCGGAGATCGGCCCGATGTGCTTGACGCCGCGGAACACCTGTCCCGTCGCGGGCGGCGCGGCCATCAATGTGAGGCTGCGGAACAGGTCGGGTCGCGCGGCGAGCGCGAGCTCGGTCACGAGGCCCGCGAAGCTGTAGCCGAGGACGTGCGCCGAGCCGGCGTCCTCGAGGATCGCGACGAGGTCGTCGACGAACAGCGGGTAGTCGTAGGAATCCCGTGGCGGGTCGAGATGCTGCGGTCCGGCCCCGGCCGACTCGTAGTGGCCGGCGATGTCGTACGACTCGACACGGTACCCGGCCGCCGCGAGCAGCGGGAACAGCAAGACGAAGTCCTCCTTGGATCCCGCAACCCCGGGCACGAGCACGACCCGCGGCGCGTCGGGGTCGCCAAGCCGCACGCGCGCGAGACCGCCGCTCGGGGCCGAGAAGACGTCGCGCTCGGTGCCCGCCGGGAAGACATGCCAGTCGAGGTCGGGGATGGCCTGGTCGCGCTCGAGCGCGTCATCGATCGTCGTCATCGCGCCTGAGAGACTACCGCCGGGGACGGCCGTCGAGCTCGTCCTGACGCGGCGCGTAGTCGATGTGCCCCCCCGGTCTGCGTCGAACGCGTGCACGGGCCGCCGCTGCGACCATGCCGAGCGGCCCGCGCTATGCCGGATCGGCCGGTTCGGGCACAGCCTCCCGGTCGGCACGCTCGCACTCAGACTCAGGCAGCGTGGGACTCGGTGTCAACCGACAGCGCGGCGGGGCGCACGCGGCTAGTCTGGTCTGCGCCCCGGCGAGAGGTGACGATGACCGGCAGCAGCGTTCCGCCCACGGCGACCACCCCCACCCCGACGGGTTCCATCGCCCGTCCGCGGCGGCGCACGCCGTTCTGGGACAACGCGCGCTTCGCGTGCATCGTGTTCGTCGTGCTCGGCCACGCCGTGCAGCGTCTGACGTACGACTCCGACATCGCGCTGGGGCTGTACCTGGTGATCTACGCATTCCACATGCCGGCGTTCGCGATCATCTCGGGCTACTTCTCGAAGTCGGATGCCCCGACCAAGACACAGATGGCACGCGTGATCACCGACATCCTGGTGCCGTACATCGTGTTCGAGGGACTGTGGACCCTGACCAAGTGGCTGGTCGAAGGACAGGCGAACCCGAACATCACTCAGCCCTCGTGGACCCTCTGGTTCCTGCTCGCGCTCGGCATCTTCCGGCTCGTGCTCCCCTACCTGGCGCTGCTGCGCTGGCCGCTGCTGTGGACGGTCGTGATCTCGATCAGCGCCGGCTACCTGCCCAACATCGGCTCGACGTTCTCGTTGTCGCGCACCCTCGGCCTGCTGCCGTTCTTCACCCTCGGCTGGTGGCTGCACGAGCACGATATCGTCGCCCGTCTTCGGCTGCTCGACCGCCGGCCCTGGTGGGTGCTCGCCGGCGGCCTCGGGCTCTTCGCCGTCGCCGGCTGGGCGGCGTGGTTCTTCGTCGACGACTGGCGCGCGATGAACCTCCGCGAGTGGCTGTTCTACGACGAGAACTATGCCTCGATCGGCGGCACGCAGTGGTGGGCGGGGGGCGTGCGCCTCGCGCTGATGGTCGTCGCCGTCGTGCTGTCGACCGCGTTCTTCGCGCTCGTGCCGCGCGAGACCCACTGGTGGACGCACTTCGGCCAGTACACGATGTACGTCTACCTGCTGCACTCCTTCGTGCTGTACCCGTTCCGCGAGAACGGCCTGCTGCGCAACGCCGAGCCGACGTGGCTCTGGCTGCCGCTCGTGACCGTCGGGTCGGTGCTCATCGCGCTGGGACTGGCGACGAAGCCTGTGCGCCGCATCCTCCGCCCGCTGGTCGAACCGCGGCCGACGTGGCTGTTCGCCGATCCCACCCTCGCGCGCCGCGAGGGGCGGCGCAACGACCCGACCGGATCGCGGCGGCCGCGAGAACGACCGCGGATGCCCCGGCCCGATCCGCGCCAGAACGGCTGACCCGATCCGGAACCCGTGGACATCAGGAGGTCGTGCAGGGCCGTCCGGTCTCAGGGTCGCGGCGAGGGGAACTGCGTGCGCAGCACGCGCTCGAACGCCCGCTCCGGGAGGGCACGGCGAAGCGCCAGCATCATCGTCGCCGACGGCGCGACCCGGTACCGGGCGCGCGGCCGCGGCGACTCGACCGCGCGCACGACGCGCTGCGCGACATCGCGGGGCGAACACGCGAGGCGGGCGCGCGGTCCCGCATCCCAGGTCAATGTCAGCTCGGCCACGCGGGCGGTGAAGTCCGCCCACTGCGGGTCGTCGATGGCGTCCTCGCTGCGCCGTGCAGCGGTGTGGCCGAAACCCGTCGTCACCATGCCCGGCGCGATGAGCGACATCTGTATGCCGAACGGCCTGAGTTCGTAGCGGAGGGCATCGCTGAACGCCTCGAGCGCGTGCTTGGTGGCGGCGTACGAGCCCATGCCGGGCATGATCCAGCGGCCGTTCATCGAGCCGATGTTCACGATGCGCCCGGCGCCGCGGCCGCGCATGCCGGGGACGACGAGCTGCGTGAGGCTCAGCATGCCGAACACGTTGGTCGCGAACATCCGCTCGACGTGCGCCACCGGCATGGCCGCCGTCGCCCCGAGCTCGCTGATGCCCGCATTGTTGACCAGCGCCCCGATCGCGCCCTCGGCCGCGACGACCGCGTCGACGGCGGCGGCGCGCGAGGCCTCGTCGGTGACGTCGAGCTCGAGGAGGCGGCATCCGTGCCGCTCGAGATCCGCGACCGCGTCGAGGCGCCGCGCCGTCGCGTAGACACGCCAGCCGCGCAGGGCGAGGACGGACGCCGTCTGGCGGCCGATGCCGGTGGAACAGCCGGTCACGAGCACGCTGCGTGGAGGACGCGTCATTCGTCCAGCACACCGGACGAACCGCGCGGATGCAACGGGTGCGCGGCGTCGACCTCCGGTCACGCCAAGAGGGCTGCTCCCACGTACGAGCCCGGTTGCACGCCACCCGGGACCGCCCACAGGCCGGACCCGACGTGGCGGATGTACTCGTTCATGGTGTCGGTCGAGAGCGATCGCTGCAGCCGGACGAACTGGTCGGGTGAACGCTGGAACGACAGGAAGAACAGCCCGGCGTCGAGGCGGCCGAGCGCGTTGTTGCCGTCGACGAAGTTGTATCCGCGGCGGAGGATCCGCGTGCCGTCGTTGAGCTCCGGGTGCGCGAGGCGCACGTGGCTGGTGAGCGATATCGCCGGCTGGCCGTCGGCACCCCTCGCCGCGAAGTCGGGCTCGGTGAACTCGTCACCGCCCGAGAGCGGTGAGCCGGCGCCCTTGGACCGGCCGATGATCGACTCCTGCTCCGAGAGGCGCACACGATCCCACGTCTCGATGAGCATGGCGATCTTGCGCGCCACGAGATACGAGCCGCCCGCCATCCACGCCGGCTCGTCGGATGCCGCGACCCAGACGTGGCCGTCAAGCGCCCCGTCGTCGGTGGCGAGGATGTTCGCAGTGCCGTCCTTGAACCCGAACAGGTTGCGCGGGGTCGCCTGCGAGGCCGTGGTGCGGGAAGTGCGCCCGAATCCCAGCTGCGACCAGCGCAGCCGCGCGCGCCCGAACGCGATGCGGCTGAGGTTGCGGATCGCGTGCACGGCCACCTGCGGGTCGTCGGCGCACGCCTGAATGCACAGATCGCCGCCCGACAACGCCGGGTCGAGGTCGTCGCCGAGGAAGGGCGGCAGCTTCTCGAGCTGAGCCGGGCGCTGCGCGGCGAGGCCGTAGCGGTCGCCCTCGTCGTTCAGAAAGAGTGTCGGACCGAAGCCGAAGGTGAGCGTGAGCCCGCTCGCCGCAAGGCCGAGTGCCTCCCCGGTGTCGTCCGGCGGCGCCTCCGGAGATCCGCCGACCGCCCCGGTCGCGCTGACGTCGAGTCCCTTCGTCATGCGCGCCGCAGCGTACGACCAGTCCTGCAGCAGCGCGATGAGATCGTCGCGGTCGGTGCGGGCCATCATGTCGAACGATGCGAAATGCATGTGGTCCTGGACGGGCGTCGTGATGCCGGCCTGATGGGGACCGTAGAAGTCGTAGACGGATGCCGCGGCGTCCTGCTCGCGCGCACGGCCGACCGCCGCACCGGCCGTCGAACCGGCACCGGCGCCGATCGCCAGGCCGGCAGCGCCCGCACCCAGGGCGAGCCCGAGCACCCCGCGGCGAGACAGGCCGGAGGACGCGGGCGGCACCGCCTCCGCCGACGCGGAGAGAGTGCCGTTCACGGCATTCGAAGAGTCCGACGGAGCGGCCACGTCAGGCCAGGACCGTATTCGTGAGCTGAGCGAGCGGCTCGGCGAGGGCGTTGATCAGGTCGGTGAGCTCGCGCTTGTCGTCATCGCTGAGCTGGCTGTACGCCACGAAGCCCGCCGAGAGCGAGCCGTACTGCGCGAGCGCGCCCTCGAGGTCGGCATATCCGCCGTCGATCTCGGCCGCGAGGGCCTCGCCGTCGGCACCCTGCGACACGGCGAAGTCGCGCACCAGCGAGAATGCCATCTTCGAGCCCTCGACGTTGGCGGCGAAGTCCGAAAGGTCGGTGCCCGACCACCAGTCCTCCTCGCCCTGGATCTTGCCGGTGGCGACCTCGTCGAGGAGCGCGATCGCGCCGTTGGAGATGCCGGCGATGCCCTGCGCGTCCAGCGATGCCTGGAAGTCGTCCGAGTGCACGTAGTCGTACAGCTCCTGGACGTCGGCGATGAGCTGATCGCCGAACGCTGCGCGCTCCTCGGTCGTCGAAGGAGCCCAGTCCTGCCACGCGGGCGTCTCACCGTCGGCGTTGAGCGCGTCGGCCGCCGGCACCCAGAGGTCCTTCTCGATGCGGTGGAAGCCGGTCCAGTCCAGCTCCTCGGCGACGGCGTCCACCTCGCGGTAGTCGATGCGCGGATCGAGGTCGCCCAGCGCCTCGGCGACCGGCTCGATGCGCTCGTAGTAGGCGCGCACCGCGGGGAACTGCATGCGCGCGGCCTCGTCGTCGCCCGACTCGTACGAGCCGACGAACTCCGACACGGCGGGCGCGAGCTGTCCGACCTGGTCCTTGACGAACGCGGCGTAGAGGTCCACGGCATGCTGCTTCTGCTCGGCGTCCTCGCCGGAGAGTTCGACGGCCTCGCCCGACACGGTGAAGGCGGCGCGGCCGACTCCGTCACCGATCATGCCCGGCTTGCACAGGGTGTAGTAGTCGCCCGGCTGCGCAACCACCGTGAGGGTGCGCGACGCTCCGGGCGCGATGTTCTCGACCTCGCCGACGATCCGCAGGCCGTCGTCAGCGAGCAGGTAGAACTCGGTGACGTCCTCACCGTCGTTGCTGACGTCGAACGTCAGCGTGCCGCTGGTCGCTGAGGCGCCCGAGACGTCGCAGCCGGCGGCCGTCGACGACACGGTCAGGGCGTCCGAGGCCGCGACGTCGCTCTTGGCGACGCAGCCGGACAGGACGAGTCCGCCGACGCCGGCGACGGCGAGGGCCGAGATGAGACGACGGGAGGTCATGCTTCTCCTTGCGGGGACGGGACGGGAGAGGATTCGGGAAGAACAGATGCGCCCGCGGCCCGGACGGAAGCGGGCTGGACCGTCGATGAGGAGCGGACGGATGCCGCTTCCTGCACGGCTGGTGCGACCGCGGGTCTTCGTGGCGCGAACTGACCGCGCGTCCACACCGCACCGACGATCGCGGCGTAGAGGACCCAGGCCAGGACCTGGAGCCACGACATCTGCGGCATGAAGCCGATGGTCGCCTGCAGCACCGTCGCCAGGATGGAACCGGGCGGGATGGCGGCCGTGACATCGAACGCCCAGCCGAAGGGGAAGGCGGCCCAGCCGACCAGCACGGCGCCGGTGGCCGGGTCGACGGGAGCGGCGGCGGTGAAAGGGCCGGGCAGGACGCCGGCCTCCTGGAGGTCGTGGATCGCGTACGCGAGCACGCCCGCGGCGACGATGATGAGGAAGGCGCCGGTCCAGGTGAAGAAGCGGCGCAGGTCGAGGCGCAGCATCCCGCGCGCGAGCAGCCACCCGAGCACGACGGCCGCCGCGAGTCCGAGCAGCGCTCCGGCGAGTGCCGCCGGCGCGTCCCCGAAGGACTGCACCATCGACCACAGCAGGAGCGTCGTCTCCACGCCCTCGCGGGCGACCGAGACGAACCCGATGGCCACGAGAGCCCACAGGCCCCCCACCGCCAGCGCACGGTCGAGCCCGCTTTCGAGGGACCGCTTGAGGGTGCGCGCGGTGCGCTGCATCCAGAAGATCATCCACGTCACCATGGCGACGGTGACCAGCGACAGCGTGCCGCCGAGGATCTCCTGCCCCTCGAAGGTCAAGGTGTACGCGCCGAACGTGAGCGCCGCGCCGATGGCGACGGCGAGCGCGATGGCCAGACCGATCCCCGCCCAGAGTCGCGGCAGCACATCGCGGCGGTCGAGGCGGGTGACGTACGCGATCAGGATGCCGACGACGAGCGCGGCTTCGAGGCCTTCACGCAGGCCGATGAGGAAGGTGGCGAGCAACGGGATTCCCAAGATGGTGCGGACGACTCGGCGCTCCGTTGCACCTCGGCACTCCTCGGATCCCGTGCGCGGGGTATGAAACGTAAGGTGAGCCTTACCTTCGACGGTACCCGACGTGATATCGGGTTGTCCATTCGATGACGCCCGGGTCGGCGATCGCGAGCGCTAGCCTGCCGCTCGCGCATAGCGTTCGGACAGACGGAGCAGATGAGGCACGAGCTCGGCCGGCGAGTCGACAGTGAAGTCCATGCCCAGCATGCCGATGTAAGCCGCGATCGTCTCCAGGCTGTCGGCTCCGGTGACGAGCACGGATGTCGTGCGGTCGACCGCCTCCACCACCCCGACCGTCGGGTTGATGCGGGCGATCACGTCCTCCGCGGGAGCCGCGATGCGCAGACGCGCGTGCACGCTCCAGCCCCCCGCGGCGATCGACCGCAGCGCGAAGGAGGTGAAGTCGCCTCCGGGGACGGGCACCGGCTCGAAGCGGCGCCTGGTGGCCATGCGCGGCCGGATCCAGTCGAGACGGAACGTCTCCCATTCCCCGGTGTCGGGGTCCCGGGCGACGAGGTACCATCGGCGCTGCCAGCTGAGCAGCCGGTACGGCTCTACGCGCCGCGGCGCACCGCGATCGTCGAAGCGGAGCCATTCGCCCGCATGCACGGCTTGGGCCACGGCGCTCAGCACCCGCGGATCGACCTCGGGATCCGGCGCATCCGTGCCGACGTTCTCGGGACCAGCGTCGACCGTCGCGGCGACGGCGTCGACGGTCGGGCGCAGGCGCTCCGGCAGCACCTGCAGCAGCTTCGCGAGCGCGCGCGCCCCCGCCTCGTCGACCCCGGCCACGCCGCGCGTCACGCGCAGTCCGATCGCGACCGCGACGGCCTCGTCATCGTCGAGCAGCAGCGGTGGCAACTTGCCTCCGGCCGCCAGGCGGTAGGAGCCCGCACGCCCGCGCTCGGCCTCCACCGGGTAGCCGAGTGCGCGGAGGCGCTCGATGTCGTTGCGAATCGTCCGCACGGAGACGTCGAGGCGAACCGCCAGCTCCGGCCCCGGCCAGCGCGGCCGGCTCTGCAGCAGCGCCAGGAGCGCCAGCATTCGCGCCGAGGTGTCGGCCATCGCACCTCGATCCGGAAGCATTCGAATATCAGGAAGATAATGTGCCTGTTTCGACCGTAGCGTCGAAGACATGAACACCGCAACCACCGCAGCCCCCGGCATCCGTCCCTTCCGCATCGACATCGAGCAGTCCGCTCTCGACGATCTCGCCGTGCGCCTCGCCCGCACGCGCCTCCCCCAGCCGGCGCCCGCCGACAGCTGGGAGTCGGGCACACCCAACGCCTACCTCGCGGATGCGATCGCGCGCTGGCGCGACGGCTTCGACTGGCGCGCAGCGGAGGCCCGCATGAACGAGTTCCCGCACTTCACCACCGACATCGAGGGGCAGACGATTCATTTCGTGCACGTCCGCTCGCCGCACGAGGGGGCGACGCCGCTGCTTCTCGCCCACACGTATCCGGGCTCGTTCGTCGACTATCTCGACATGATCGGGCCCCTCGTCGATCCCGTCGCGCACGGCGGGCGTGCCGAGGACGCATTCGATGTGGTCGTGCCCGACGCACCGGGCTTCGGCTTCAGCCAGCCTGTCGCCGACAGCGGCTGGACCACCGCCCGCGTCGCCGCAGCGTACGACACCCTCATGCGGCGCCTGGGGTACGACTCGTACGGCATCCACGGCAGCGACAACGGCGCGATGGTCGCCCGGGAACTCGGGCTCCTCGACCCCGAGGGCTTCCTCGGGCTGCACGTGCTGCAGCTCTTCTCGTTCCCCTCGGGCGACCCGGCCGAGTTCGAGAGCCTCACGCCGCAGGACTACGCCGGGCTCGAGCACATGCAGTGGTTCCAGTCGGTCGGCGCATACAACACGATGAACGCGGCCCGCCCGCAGACGATCGCCGCCGCACTGTCGGACTCCCCCGTCGGGCACCTCGCCTACGCCGAGCTCTTCAACTCGTTCGGCAACGGCACGAGCCTGGTGCCGCTGGACGCGATCCTCACCGAGGTGAGCGTCGCGTGGTTCGCCAACGCCTCGGCCGGCATGAGCCGCGCGTACCGCGACAACGCACGGGCGGATGGCGAGCCGCGCGTGAGCGATGCCCGCACCGGCGTCGCGGTGTTCAAGGACGACTTCCAGACGATCAAGGTGTTCGCCGAGCGCGACAACACGAACATCGTGCACTGGAGCCGCTTCGAGCGCGGCGGCCACTATGCCGCGCTCGAAGTGCCGGAGCTGGTCGTCGGCGACATCCGGGCGTTCTTCGCCCGCGCCTGAGGCGACTCGCAGCCGGGGCCGCGGACACTCCCGCGGCCCCGGCTTAACCGTGCGCAACAATCGGGCGGATGCTGCGGCAGCCGCCTACTCTCGCAGCATGACCGACCTCAACCTGCCGATCCTCGACCTCTCCCGGCTCGACGCTGGCCCGGAGGCCGCCGCGCAGTTCCGCGACGACCTGCGCGCCGCGACCCACGATGTCGGATTCTTCTACCTGACGGGCACGGGGGTGTCCCCCGAGCTCGAGGCGCGTCTGCACCAGGTCGCGCGCGACTTCTTCGCCCTGCCCGAGGCCGACAAGCTCGCGATCGAGAACATCAACAGCCCGCATTTCCGCGGCTACACGCGCATCGGCGGCGAGCGCACGCAGGGCAGGGTCGACTGGCGCGAGCAGATCGACATCGGCCCCGAGCGCGAGGCGATCGCCGACGCCGACGCCCCCGACTTCGCGCGGCTCATCGGCCCGAACCTGTGGCCTGAGGCCCAGCCGGAGCTCCGGGAGGTCGTCTCGGAATGGCATGACCATCTGTCGGGTGTCGCGCGCAAGCTGCTGCGCGCGTGGGCACTATCGCTCGGCGCCGCCGAGAACTACTTCGACGAGCACTTCGGCGAGCCCTCGACGCTCGTCAAGATCGTCCGCTACCCCGGCAAGGAGGACCCGACGCCGCAGCAGGGCGTCGGCGCCCACAAGGACTCCGGCGTGCTGACGCTGCTGTGGGTCGAGCCCGGAAAGGGAGGACTGCAGGTCGAGCGCGAAGGTCGGTGGGTGGACGCCCCGCCGGTGCCGGGCGCCTTCGTCGTCAACATCGGCGAGCTGCTCGAGTACGCGACGCAGGGCTACCTCATCGCGACGAAGCATCGCGTCATCTCGCCGCGCTACCCCGACGACCGCATCTCGGTGCCGTTCTTCTTCAACCCCGCCCTCGACAAGCGCCTCCCGCTCATCGAGCTGCCCGACGAGCTCGCGGCGCAGGCGCGCGGCGTCACGCAGGATCCGTCCAACCCGATCCATGCGCTGTACGGCGAGAACGCGCTCAAGTCGCGCCTTCGCGCGCACCCCGACGTCGCCGAGATCCACCACGCGGATCTCGTCGCGGCGCGGGCGGAAGCATCCGCCTGACCGGATGCACCACCCCGGCGGGGCCGCACGGGGGTCGCCGCCGCAACGGTGGCCCGCCCAGCGTCGAAACATGGCATGTGCCCCTCGGCTTCGCCGGTACCGCAGCATCCGCTCGCCGAGAAAGGTGAAGGCCTCCCCACACCGTGGGGAGGCCTTCCAAGAATGTTTTGCGCGATTGAACGCTGGCCGATGCCTTATCGACGGAGACCGAGGCGCTCGATGAGCGAGCGGTAACGGTTGATGTCGATGTCCTGCAGGTAGCCCAGCAGGCGGCGGCGCTGACCGACGAGCAGGAACAGACCACGACGCGAGTGGTGGTCGTGCTTGTGCTCCTTGAGGTGCTCGGTGAGGTCCTTGATGCGCTGCGTCAGCATCGCGACCTGCACCTCGGGGGATCCGGTGTCACCGGGGTGCGTCGCGTACTCTTCGATGATCGCCTTCTTGACGTCTGCTTCCAGTGCCATAGGTGATCCCCTCTCTGCTTGTTGCGCGGTGCCCGTCACCCGATGTGCGAGCTCTCTTTCTCCGCGGCCGATCCAACGGCAACCTGAAGAGTCTACCAGCGAACGGATGCTGCGGCGAAACCGTAGCGGGACCGCCGCACATCGGCGGATTTCGGACGTCGCATCCCGTCCCGGGCTGCGCCGTAGGCGGGCGAGCGTACCGTGGCCTGCGTGACATCGACTCGAACTCCTCCCCCGGCCGTGCGGGCAGAAGGGCAGCCCTCCCCGCGCTGGATCACGGTGCAGTTCGTGCTCGCGGGGATCGTGTGGGGTGCGAGCTTCCTCTTCATGAAGGTCTCGCTCACCGGCATCTCGCCCGCGCAGGTCGCGTGGACCCGCATCCTCCTCGGAGCCCTCACGCTCGGCGCCCTCGTTCTCCTGCGGCGCGAGCACCTGACCCGCAGCCTCAAGGCGTGGGCGCACCTCACCGTGCTGGGACTCACGTTCTGCGTCATCCCGTTCCTGCTGTTCTCGTGGGCGCAGCAGCATGTCAGCTCGGGCGTCGCGAGCATCTTCAACGCGACCACCCCGATCATGACCGCGATCATGGCGTGGCTCGTCTTCCGCGTCGAGCGTCTGAAGGCGCTGCAGGTCCTGGGGATCGGCGTCGGCATCCTGGGTGTCGTCGTGATCATCGCTCCGTGGCAGGGCATCGCCCTGGACGGCAGCCTCGCCGCTGAGCTCGCCATCCTCGGCGCGACCGCGAGCTACGGCTTCAGCTTCGCCTACATGCGGCGCTTCGTCTCGAACACCGGGATGTCGGCGCTGGCGTTCACCTTCGGCTACATCGCGATGGCGGGCGTCGTGATGGCGCTGCTGACGCCGTTCCTCGTGCTCACGCCGGTGCGCCTCGACATTCCGATCGTGGTGAGCCTGCTGCTGCTCGGATGTCTCGGCACCGGCATCGCGTACGTGTGGAACCAGAACACGGTGCGTGCGTGGGGGCCGACTCGCGCCTCGACCGTGACCTACATCACTCCGGTGGTCGGGGTGATCCTCGGCATCGCGATCCTCGGCGAGACGGTGACGTGGAACGAGCCGATCGGCGCTCTCGTCGTGTTCCTCGGCATCCTGCTCGCTCAGGACCGGCTGCGCCGCCGGCCTCGGGCCGTTCCACTACCGTGAGTGCAAATCACTGGGGAACCCCTGGGGACGACGGAGGGGACGGATGCCGCAGCATCCGTCCCCTCCGGACGATCGAGGCGTCGCGATCAGGCTTCGACCCGCTCAGCCGACCTTGATGAGGTCGATGACGAAGATCAGCGTCTTGCCGCCGAGGAAGTGGCCACCGGCCGGGCCATAGGCGAGGTGCGGCGGGATCACGAGCTCGCGACGACCGCCCTCCTTCATGCCCGGAATGCCGTCCTGCCAGCCCTGGATGAGGCCACGGAGCGGGAACTGGATGCTCTCGCCGCGGTTCCACGATGAGTCGAACTCCTCGCCGGACTCGTACTCGACGCCCACGTAGTGGACGGTCACGGTGTCGCCGGGCTTCGCCTCGGCGCCCTCGCCCACGACGATGTCGCGGACGACCAGGTCGGCCGGCGCCGGGCCGGCGGGTGCGTCGATCTCGGGCTTGGTGCGGTCGTCAGTCATGCGTCCATCCAACCACCCGGAGCGCGGGCGCGCCGATCGAGTTCGCCGTCAGGGGAACCGCCGGGCTTCTCTTGACACCCGCGCAGCCCTCCCTGCATGCTGGGGAAGGACCAACTCAGCGCTCGGTTGACACGCAGGCATCGCCGCGGCACCGAGCGCTGAGTCTTGGTATGTGCGGGTAGCACCGCCGCTCGGGGCTACGGCGCGAACATCGCCGCACGGGTCGCCGCGGTCTTCGCCAGCAGGTCCCGCTCTTCCGCCGCGGCCTGCGGGTCGCGCCCCGTGATCGCCCGCTGACGGGTCGCTGCCAGGGCCGCAGCATCCGCGATGAAGGTCTTCATGAGCGTCGTGCGGTCTCCTCGCAGAGTCCGTGCCCACGCGAGCGCGGCCTTGCGTCCGGCGGAGGTCGCGAGCATCTCGACCTCCTGCGGCGTGAACCATCCGGCGGCGGCGTACTCGCCCAGTCGGCGCCGGGTGAGCCGCGACTCCTCCCGTCGGAGCGCGACGATCCCGAGGATGAATCCGATGAACAGCGGCACCTGCAGCGTCAGGTAGAGGAAGAAGAAGTCGCCGAACATCGCCGACCCGTTCCAGAACGCGTGCAGCGCGATGGCACCGGCGAGCCCGAGCAGTCCGGGCCCGATCGCCTGCCCGGCCGAAAGACCCCGCCGCGCGGCGAGACCGAGAGCGAAGCCGGTGACGCTCGTGAACATGACGTGCGCGAACGGCGACAGGATGCCGCGCAGGAAGAACGTCGTGGTCGTCTCGGCCGCGCCACCCTCGATGAAGCTCACGGCGAAGTACTGGATGTTCTCGGTGAAAGCGAATCCGGCGCCCACGAGTGCGCCGTAGACGATGCCGTCGACCGGGCCGTCGAACGCGCGCCGGGCCGTCGCGAAGATGAGGAAGACGCCGAGCCCCTTCGCGAACTCCTCGACGACCGGGGCCTGAACGACGGTCTGCAGCACCTCGCGAGCCCCGGTGGCCGGCCCGAAGACCATCGACAGCAGCAGGTCGACGCCGAGCGTGATGGCGACGGCGGCGATCGCCCCCCACGCGATCGCGAGAACGAGCAGTCCGCGGGGCTCGGGTTCCCAGCGATCGACGATCCGCACCGCGAGCAGCACTCCCACGAGCGGCACGACGGCGAGCACCATCCCGATGAGCGACGCCGCCGGGCCGAGCGCGTTGAGGAAGTACGCCACCAGCACGATCAGAGCGAGCACCAGGACGCCGATGATCCAGATCGACCCGCTGCGTCCGCGGCGCGATGCGGCGGCGGCGGGGAGCTGCACGGGGGCGGGCGAGGTCGCGGGCGGCGTTATCGCCGCGGGCGCGGCGACGCGCGGCTGCGCGAGCGCGGAGGCGAACTCGGGCGGCGTGAGCGAGGGCCGGGGACGGGAGGCACCGGGGTCGAGCGTCATGCGCACAGCCTATGGGTGCAGAACCCTCACCCGTCATGCGGGCTGTGGACGGCCCGCTCGCGCAGCCCGGCGGCTAGGTTGGGGGCATGCGCTTCGCCCATGTCGTGCCACCGGAGTCGGGCGAGCCGAGACTCGCACTCGTCGAGGGCGACGAGGTGGCGATCGTCGAGGAGTTGTTCGACGGAGCACCCCGCGTACTCGAGGAGCTCATCGCGGGCGGCGACGGCCTGCTCGCACGCGTGCGGGATGCCGCGGGGCAGGGGACGCGGCATCCGCTGGACGGAATGGGTTTCGCGTCTGCCGTCCTCGCTCCCCCGGTCATCCTCGCGGTCGGGCTCAACTACGCGGCTCACTCCAGCGAGCTCGGCCTGACGACGGACTCGACGCCGACCGTGTTCGTGCTCTGGCCGAACTCGCTCTCCGGTCACCACCACACGACGATCTGGCCGCGATCGCTCAGCGAGTCGGTCGACTACGAGGCCGAGCTCGGCGTCATCATCGGCACCCCTGCGAAGGACGTGGCCCCCGAGGACGCCCTCGACCACGTCTGGGGATACACGGTGGTCAACGACATCACCGCGCGTGACATCCAGTACTCCGAGGCGCAGTGGTCGCGCTGCAAGTCCTTCGACGGGTTCACGCCGACGGGCCCGTTCGTGGTCACCGCGGACGAGATCCCCGACCCGCAGGACCTCCACATCTGGACGGTGCTCGACGGCACCACGCTGCAGGATGCGACCACCGGCCAGATGGTGCGGTCCGTCGCGACGCTGATCTCGCATCTGTCGAAGTCGGCGACGCTGCTGCCGGGAACGCTCATCTCCACAGGCAGCCCCGGCGGCGCCGGCTACTCGCGGGACCCACAAGTGTTCCTGCGCGACCGTTCCACCGTCACCGTCGGGATCGACGGCATCGGCGCGCTCACGACGCACTGCCGCATCCTCGGCTGAGCCGCGTCTCCCGACGCCGAGGGGCGGGCCCGCGCTGCGGACCCGCCCCTCGATGTCGATGCCTGCGTCAGTTGGATACGGTCGAGCAGTCGACCGGCAGGCCACGAACATCGACCACGCCGGAGAAGTCGACCGCCTGGCAGGCTTGCAGCACCTCCGATGAGAAGGTCAGAAGCGGGACGACGATCGCGAAGAACAGAATGATCCCGAGGAGCATCAGCACCGCCGAGATGATGATGGCAGCGAGGGCGAAGCCGTTCTTGACGCCGGCCTTGCGGCTCTGCACGAGCGCGACGATGCCGAGGATCAACGCGATCAGCTGCACGAAGAACGAGAGGATGAACGCCACGATGCCGAGCGTCTTGCCCGGGACCGGTGCGTCCGCCGGCGCACCGTACGCCGCGGGCGGTGCGGCGCTGTAGGCGGGCGCGCCCGCGGAGTACGCCGGTGGCGCGGCCGCGTACGCCGGCTGAGCGGCCGGTGCAGCGGGAGCGCCGTAGTCCGGCGTGGGGGCGGCGGGCGCGGCCGAGGACGGGGCCGGCGCATCGGCGGACGGCTGAGGCGCAGCGGGCTGCGACGCGGGCTGCTGCGGCGGCTCGGGTGCGGCCGGGTTCTGCGGATCGGTCATTTCTCGCCTTTCGTTCGAGTCTCCCTGACGTTATCGATCGGGAGCCGCGCGCGGCAACCGCCTCAGCGCGTGTCCGCCGGAGCCTCCTCGATGATCTCCTCGGGCGCCGCCACGACCGGGATGGCGGCGGTGATCGTCTCGAGCCCCGACAGGCGGGCGGGCGAGAGCTGCTTGGTGACCTCGTCGCGCGACATGAGCCCCGCCTCGACGACGAGATCGGCGACGCCGCGGCCGGTGAGCAGAGCGGTCTTCGCGAGCGCCGCGGCAGCCGCATAGCCGATGAACGGAGTGAGGGCGGTGATCACGCCGACCGACGAGCCGACCATGGCGCCGAGCCGCTCGCGGTTCGCGGTGATGCCGTCGACGCAGTTGACGCGAAGCGTGTACATCGCCTGGCGCAGCCAGGTGATGGACTGGAAGATCGAGTGCGCGATGACCGGCTCGAACGCGTTGAGCTGCAGCTGGCCGCCTTCGACCGCCATCGTCACGGTGAGGTCGGCGCCGGCGACGGAGAACGCCACCTGGTTGACGACCTCCGGGATGACGGGATTCACCTTGCCGGGCATGATGCTGGAGCCCGCCTGCCGCGCGGGCAGGTTGATCTCGCCGAACCCTGCCTGCGGACCCGACGAGAGCAGGCGCAGATCGTTGCAGATCTTCGACAGCTTGATCGCGTTGCGCTTCAGCGACGCCGAGAAGGACATGAAGGAGCCGGTGTCGCTGGTCGACTCGACCAGGTCGGTCGCGGTGGCGAGGTCGAGTCCCGAGATCTCGCGCAGGTGGCGAAGCACGGCGGACGCGTACGACGAGTGAGTCGTGATTCCGGTGCCGATCGCCGTCGCGCCCATGTTGACCTCGTACAGGAGGTAGGCGTTCTCGGTGAGGCGCTGGTGGTCGTAGCCGAGGGTCGTCGCGAACCCGTGGAACTCCTGGCCGAGCGTCATCGGCACGGCATCCTGCAGCTGCGTGCGCCCGACCTTGAGCACGTCGTGGAACTCGACGGCCTTCGCGAGGAACGCGCGGCGGAGCAGATCGAGCTCCTCGAGCAGGGTCTTCAGGTCGAGACCGAGGCCGACCTTGATGGCGGTCGGGTACACGTCGTTCGTCGACTGGCTGCGATTGGTGTCGTCGATCGGCGACAGGAAGGCGTAGTCGCCCTTGGGCCGACCCGCCAGCTCGAGCGCGATGTTGGTGATGACCTCGTTCGCGTTCATGTTGGTCGACGTGCCGGCGCCGCCCTGGATGACGCCGACGACGAACTGGTCGTGGAAGTCGCCGTCGATGACGAGCTGCGCGGCACGGTCGATGAGGTCGGCCTTGGCGGGGTCGAGCACGCCGATCTCACGGTTCGCGCGGGCCGAAGCCTGCTTGACCATCGCGAGGCCCCGCACCAGATCGGGGTAGACCGAGATCGGCCTCTTCGAGATCGGGAAGTTCTCGAGCGCGCGGGCGGTGTGGATGCCCCAATACGCGTCGGCGGGGATCTCCAGGGATCCCAGGGAGTCGGTCTCGATGCGGGTTCGCGTCATTGCGTCCAGAGCCATGTGTTGAAGTCCTCGTGGGTCGTTCACAGCGGTGTGCGGGGTGCTTCGAGCCTACCCGCGGCGCCCGCCGGCCGGGGTGTACACCGCGTACACCACGCCGGGCCTTTCCGTACACCGCGGCGGTCGCGGCGGCGATGAGAACACCGTCAGCGCCGTTTGCGCGAGAACGCCTCGAGCCGCTCCTCGGGCGTGAGCCGCGACATCCGCTCGACCCATTCCGCGGAGAACACGTCGCCGGTCGGCGCCGCCGCGACGGGTACGACGGCATGGGTGATGGTGTCGTCGTACACGTGCACGAGGTGGAACGACTGGCCGGCATCCATGCCGTTGACGTCCACCGCGGGGCGCGCGAGGTTCATCGTGTAGCAGGTGGCCGCGGCAACGCTCACCGGGACGCCCGCGAAGGTGCCGCTCGTCGAGTAGTGCAGATGCCCCGCGAGGATCGCGCGGACGTCGGTGCCGGCGATCACGTCGGCGAGTCTCCCCTGGTCCCGGAGCTCCAGGATGTCGAACAGCGGCACATGCGACGGCAGCGGCGGATGATGCAGCGCGAGGATCGTGCCCAACGGCGCCGGCGTCGCCAGCTCGTGGCGCAGCCACTCGAGCTGCCCGTGATCGAGATCGCCGTGGTGCCAGCCGGGGACGGTCGAATCCAGGCCGATGAGCCGGAGTCCGTCGAGGTCCCAGACGCCGGTGACGGGTTCCTCGGTCGGTTCCAGCCCGAGGAGGTCCCGGCGCAGGGCGGGCCGCTCGTCGTGGTTGCCGGCGAGCCACACCACCGGGGCGCCGAGTCGCTCCGCGACCGGCTCCACTGCAGCGCGCAACGCCGAGTACGCCTCCGGCTCACCCAGATCCGTCAGGTCGCCGGTGAACACGATGGCGTCGGGACGGATGCCGGTGGCCTCGGCTGCCTCGAGAGCACCGGCAAGGTTGGCCGCGGTGTCGAAACGGCCGCCGAGCGGCACGTTGCCCGCCAGGAGATGCGTATCGCTCACGTGCAGCAGGGTGCGCCGCGCCGGCGGATACTGACCGAACTGGACGGATGCGGCGGTGGCCATGCGGCCGAGTCTATTCGGGCAATGCGGACGAAGCGTCCTTCGCGCAGGCGAGGCACCGGCATCCGTCCCGGGACCGCCCGCACGGCGTGCCGCTGCAGATCCTCGAATGCACGGTCGAGCTCCTGCTCGCGACCGAAATACCGTTCCGCGTCATCCACCCCCGCGGGCGGAAGGCCGAAGTACGGGCACTCGGCGCTTCCTGCGCGGAACGCCGCCGCCGACTGCAGTGCGGGATCCTGCCGGAGGATCGCCTGCTCGAGTGTGGCGAGCTCGATGCAGGGGTCTGACACCCGCGCCGGTCCTGCCGATATCAGGCTTCGGATACTGCGCGCGTGATGAGGATGCGGGGACCGCCACCGGCATCGGTCGCTCAGTGGTTGAAGAGGATGAGCAGCAGTCCGCCGAGCACCGCCCCGGCACAGACCGCGAAGCACGCGTAGGCGCCGATGAGGGCGAATCGCTTCTGGCTGTCGGTGAGCGGACTGCGCTTGGCGGCCTTCGCGGCGGCCTTCTCGGCCCGCCGAGCCTCCTTCTCGGAGATGACCGTGATGGCGTCGGTGAACTCCGCCGGAGCGACCACCGGCGCACGGCCGGCACGCACCAGCAGCCGGAGACCCATCGCGTAGAACGAGACGACCACGACCGCCGAGAGGAATGCCGCGACGAACACCTGGACGAATGCGAGCCAGTTGATGGTCATCGCGCGCCACCGTCCTTCGGTCCGCTCTCGGATCGATGGGGGGCCTTCGCTGCTTTGGCGGCCTTCTTCGCCGCCGCCTGCGCCGCGGACACGCGACGCGCCTCTTCGCGCGCGATGGCGCGCTGGCGACGCGTGGGCGGCGGGTTGCGCTTGACCTTGACGGCGCGGCCGGAGTCGGCGACTTCGCTCATCGCGTTCGATGCGGTGACCTCGTCGCGACGCGAGCGCATGAACAGGAAGAGGATGATGACGACGGCGAGGACAGCGTCGATGATGACGCCCCACACGGGCAGCCACACGACGATGAGGGCCGCGACGGCGCCGACCGCACCGGCCGCCGGCAGCGTGAGGATCCAGCCCACCATGATCCGGCCCGCAGTGCGCCACCGCACCTGCGAGCCGCGGCGTCCGAGGCCTGATCCGATGACCGAACCCGATGCGACCTGCGTCGTCGACAGCGCGAAGCCGAGTGCGCTGGAGGCGAGGATCGTCGATGCCGTCGATGCCTCGGCCGAGAAGCCCTGCGCCGGCTTGACCTCGGTGAGGCCCTTGCCCAGGGTGCGGATGATGCGCCAACCGCCCATGTAGGTGCCGAGCGCGATCGTGATCGCACACGCGAACACCACCCAGGTCTGCGGCTCGGGGTTCGAGGTCGACTGCAGGCCCGCGGTGATGAGGAGGAGCGTGATGATGCCCATCGTCTTCTGCGCGTCGTTCGTGCCGTGGGCGAGCGCCACCAGCGACGACGTGAAGATCTGACCGAACCGGAACCCGTCGCGTCCGTCGGGCTTGCTGTCGTAGCGCCGTGTGAGCACGTAGGCGAGTTTCGTGGCGGTGAACGCGATGACGCCTGCCGTGACCGGCGCGATGAACGCCGGCAGGATCACCTTCGACATCACCACGCCGAAGTTCACCGCGGTCACGCCGACGCCGACGATGGTCGCGCCGATGAGCCCGCCGAACAGTGCGTGGGATGATGAAGAGGGAAGACCCAGAAGCCACGTGAGCATGTTCCACGTGATGGCGCCGATGAGGCCGGCGAGGATGATCTCCGGGAAGATGTCGTGAGAGATCTGATCCTCATTGATGATGCCGCCCGAGATCGTCTGGGCGACCTCCGTCGACAGGAAGGCGCCGACCAGGTTGAGGACGGCGGCGAGGAGCACGGCGGTCTTGGGCTTGAGCGCGCCGGTGGCGATGGGGGTCGCCATCGCGTTCGCGGTGTCGTGGAAGCCGTTCGTGAAATCGAAGAACAGCGCCAGCGCGATCACCAGAACGATGATGAGGGTTGCGGTTTCCACCGTTCGCTTTCGGGGAGGAGGAGTGGAGAGGGGTGTGCCGACGAGATCGGCGCGACGAACGAACAGTTCACCAAGAGTTCAGGAACCGGCAACCGGCCAGGAAGAATCCTACATCGGCGACCCTGACGGTCAACTCGGAGGCGACTAGCGTGGAACGGTGACTCTCAGCGACTCCGCACCCTCTTCGTCCACCCCTGTCTCCGGCATCCGTCCGCCCGTCGCCGACAGCAAGATCACCGTCCGGTCGCACCACGGCGACGACGTCGAAGACCGCTACGAGTGGTTCCGCGAGAAGGAGGACGCCGCCGTCCTCGCGCACCTCGAAGCAGAGAACGCGTACACGCAGCAGCGCACCGCCCACCTCGAGGGTCTGCGCGATCGCATCTTCGGCGAGATCAAGGGCCGCACGCTCGAGACCGACCTCTCGGTGCCCACTCGCCGCGGCGCCTGGTGGTACTACGGTCGCACCCTCGAGGGCAAGCAGTACGGCATCCAGTGCCGCGCCCCGCTCGCGTCCGCCGAGGACTGGACGCCGCCGGAGCTCTCCCCCGACGTCGAGGTGGCGGGCGAGCAGATCCTCCTCGACGGCAACGTCGAGGCGGAGGGTCACGAGTTCTTCTCGCTCGGCAGCTTCGAAGTGTCCAACGACGGCACGCTCATGCTCTACGGCGTCGACGTCGCGGGCGACGAGCGCTACACCGTGCGCGTGCGCAACCTCGTGACCGGTGAGCAGCTCCCCGACGAGATCCCCGACACGTTCGCCGGCGCGACCTTCTCCCCCGATGGCCGCTTCATCGTCTACACCACCGTCGACGACGCGTGGCGGCCCGACACCGTCTGGCTGCATGAGCTCGGCACACCCGTCGCCGACGACGCGAAGCTCTTCCATGAGCCCGACGAGAAGTACTGGGTCGGCGCCGGGTTCACCCGCAGCGACCGCTTCCTCGTCATCGGTCTGGGTTCGTCCATCACGTCGGAGGAATGGCTCCTGGATGCTGACGATCTCCGTGGCGAACCGCGCGTGGTGTGGCCGCGCACCGAGGGCGTCGAGTACGACTCCGAGCACGCCGTCGTCGACGGTGAGGACGTCCTCTTCATCCTCCATAACGACGGAGCCCTGGACTTCGAGCTGGTGCGGGTGGCAGCATCCGATCCCTCCGGCGACCGTTCCGTCGTGATCCCGCACCGTCCCGGCGAGCGCCTGCTGGGCGTCTCGACGTTCCGCGACTGGGGCGTCGTAGGCTACCGCCGCGGCGGCCTCGCGCGCCTCGGCATGCTCGACTACGCGACGGGCGGCGTCGACGAGATCACGTTCGACGAACCGCTCTACTCGGTGGGCACCGGCGGCAACCCGGAGTGGGCTCCTCCCCTGCTGCGGCTCGGGTACGGCTCATTCGTCACGCCCGGTACGGTCTACGACCTCGACGTCGCCACACGCGAACTGCACCTGCGCAAGCGTCAGCCGGTGCTCGGCGGCTACGAGCCTTCCGAGTACGCGCAGGAGCGGGTGTGGGCCACGGCGCAGGACGGCACGCAGATCCCCATCTCGCTCGTCTACAAGAGGTCGTTCGGCGACGCGGGCGTCGCACCCCGCCCCGTGCACCTGTACGGGTACGGCTCGTACGAGCACTCGATCGAGCCCGGTTTCTCGGTGCCGCGGCTGTCGGAGCTCGAACGCGGCGTCGTCTTCGCCGTCGCGCACGTGCGCGGCGGCGGCGAGATGGGCCGCCAGTGGTACGAGGACGGAAAGCTCCTCAACAAGCGCAACACCTTCACCGACTTCGTCGACAGCGCGCTTCATCTGATCGACCACGGCTACACGACGCCCTCCCAGCTCGTCGCCGAGGGGGGTTCTGCCGGCGGCCTGCTGATGGGCGCGGTCGCCAACATCGCGCCCGAACTGTTCGCCGGCGTGCTCGCGGACGTCCCGTTCGTCGACGCGCTGACCACGATCCTCGACCCGTCGCTGCCGCTCACCGTGATCGAGTGGGACGAGTGGGGCGACCCGCTCCACAACGCCGACGTCTACGCCTACATGAAGTCGTACTCGCCCTACGAGAACGTGCGGACCGATGCCGCGTACCCGAGGATCCTCGCGGTCACCTCGCTCAACGACACCCGCGTGCTGTACGTCGAGCCGGCGAAGTGGGTCGCGCGCCTGCGCGAAGTCGGCGCCGACGCCCTCCTCAAGTGCGAGATGGTCGCCGGTCACGGCGGCGTCTCCGGCCGCTACAACGCCTGGCGCGAGCGCGCGTTCGAGCTGGCGTGGCTCCTGGACGTGCTCGGCGTCGCCGACGCCTGAGCGGGCGGGGCGTCGAAGCAGAGGATGTCGACTGAGACCGGGGACCACGCCCCCGGTCTCAGCCGGACCGCTCGGGTTCGACGCGATCGGCGGGCCCGATGACGTCAGGGACGGGCGCAGCGGGCGACGGGCGTCCGATCACCCGAACAGCGCGGCGGCCTCTTCGTAGCGGTACAGCGGAACGGTGTTGAGTTCGCCGAGGGCGTCGGCGAAGGGGACGCGGACGATGTCGGTGCCGCGCATCGCGACCATCTGACCCCACGCGCCGTCGACGACCGCGTCGGCGGCGTGCAGTCCGAGGCGCGTCGCGAGGACGCGGTCGAAGCCCGAGGGAGAGCCGCCGCGCTGGATGTGGCCCAGGACCGTGGAACGGGTCTCGATGCCGGTGATGCGTTCGATCTCGGGCGCGAGGATCTCGCTGATGCCGCCCAAGCGCGGGCGGTTGAAGGCGTCGAGGCCCTTATCGCTGTAGGCCTCGTCCATGCCCTCGAGGGTGAAACCCTCGGAGACGACGATGAGCGGGGCACGACCGCGGTCGTGGGCACGGGAGACGAGCGCGGCGATCTCGTCTATGGACATCGGCACCTCGGGGATGCAGATCGCGTGCGCCCCCGCGGCCATGCCGGCGTGCAGCGCGATCCAGCCGACGTGGCGGCCCATCACTTCGGCCACCATGCACCGCTGGTGCGAGTCGCCGGTGGTGCGCAGGCGGTCCATCGCGTCGGTGGCGATGTTGACGGCGGTGTCGAAGCCGAAGGAGTAGTCGGTGGCGCGGAGGTCGTTGTCGATCGTCTTCGGGACGCCGAGCACGTTGATGCCGTCGTTCGAGAGGCGGTTCGCCGCCGCCAGGGTGCCCTCGCCGCCGATCGCGATGATGCCGTCGAGGCGGTGCCCGTACATCGTCTTGGCGATGTTCTCCGCGCCGCCGCGCGGGCCCTCGTAAGGGTTCGTGCGGGAAGTGCCGAGGATCGTGCCGCCGACCTTGGACAGACCCTTGACCTCGTGGCGCGTGAGCGGGAAGAAATCGCCGTCCACCACGCCGCGCCAGCCGTCGCGGACGCCGACGAACTCGAGGTCGTAGGTGGTCGTGCCCTTGAGCACCACACCGCGGATGACCGCGTTGAGCCCGGGGCAGTCGCCGCCGCTCGTCAGGATGCCGATCTTCATTGCTGTGTTCCTCGCTGTCGGGTCGGTGAAGAGGGTCGGCGTCGCTGCCTCCCCCGACACTAGTGCCGGAAGCCGCGCCCTGCCACACGCGGCCGCCTCGCTGGGCCAGGGTCAGTCCGGGAGGCGCTCCCAGACCTCGCCTCTCGCGCCGCCACCGCTGCGCACCGGCGGGGCGTGCCGACGTCGCCCGGAACCAGAACGTCTCATCCGGGTTCCACCCGGCGACCCGCACCGCCCTCGTCGGAGCCGATCGTTATGCGGCGCCGAGCGCCTGACGCAGCACGTGCATGAGCGCAGACAGCTGCACCGAGTCGCTCGACTGCGGGTCGACGGCCTCGCCGTCGAGCGCACGGGCGGCGAGGCCCTGCTTGGAGTCGATGAGCTCGGCGATCTTCGTGTCGATCGTGTGCGCGGCGATGATGCGCCACGCGGTCACGGGCTCGTCCTGGCCGATACGGTGGACGCGGTCGATCGCCTGCGTCTGCTCGGCGGCCGTCCACGACAGCTCAGCGAGCACGACGTTCGACGAGGCCTGCATGTTCACGCCGACACCCGCTGCGGTGAGCGAGCAGACTGCGATGCCGACGTCGGGGTCGTTGTTGAACGCGTCGATCGCCTGCTGGCGCGCCGTGGTGGCCTGATCGCCTCGCAGCGACACCGTCTTGAGTCCCGCGGCGGCGAAGTGCGCCTCGGCGGTGTCCATGACGTCGATGTGCTTGGCGAAGAACACGACCTTGCCGACCGAGCGCTGCAGCTGCACGGCATAGTCGGCGGCGAGCACGGCCTTGGCCTGGCCGATCTTGCGCACCATCGTGAAGACGTTCTCAGACCCGGTGCCGGCGGCCTTCGACTCCTCGAGCTCGTTGTGCGCCACCAGACGGACGATGTCCTCGTCGATGTGGCCCGGGCCGTGGCCGCGCTCGCCGCGCGCCTCGATGATGCGGCGGTACTTCGCGGCGAGCCGCTCGCCGAGCTCGCGCTCGGCCTGACGGATCGACCGGCCGAACTCGTCGTCGAGCTCCACGGGGAGGTCGGCGATGAGCTTGTCGGGCAGGTCGGCGGCGACATCCTTCTTCTTGCGCCGCACGATGCCCATCGAGATCACCGCGTCGCGCGCTTCGGGATAGAACGACTTGTCGGCGGGGGTCAGCCCCGTCTCGTCGAGCTTCTCCATGAGCACCGGACCGGGCTTCTCACCGGTGGTCCAGCCGAGGAATCGCCAGATCGCATCGAAATCCTCGACGTCGTTGATCAGGGGCGTGCCGGTGAGGGCGAGCAGCAGCGGGTCGGGCACCTGCTCTCGGATGCGCGTCGCGAGCGCCAGCACGTTCTGCGAGCGCTGCGACGTGAGGTTCTTGATGAAGTGCGCCTCGTCGACGACCATGCCCTTCAGGCCGATCGAGCCGAGCCACGAGAGGTGACGGTCGAGGATCTCGTAGTTGACGATGAACACGTCGGCGAACGCGTCGATGCCTTCGCCGTCACCGTGGATCACCGTCGCACGCCGCTGCGGCGTCCAGCGCTCGACCTCGCGCGCCCAGTTCATCTTGACGACGTTGGGCACGACCGCCAGGAGCGGGTACGCGTTCGCGACGGATGCTGCGAGCACCGACTCCGCCGTCTTGCCCAGGCCCGGCTCGTCGGCGAGGAGGAACGTGCGGTGACCGGCGCGAACGGACTCGAGGAACCGCGACTGGTGCGGCATGACCTCGAGGCCCTTGGGCGACAGGCGATCGAACTCCGGCACGGGCGGGAGCTCCATCGAGGCGGTCGCACCGCCGGCGCCGGTCTCGAACGCCTTGTACAGCGGGCCCATGAGCTCCCAGCTGTCGAGGCGGCGGCGCGGCGTCTGCTTCGGGGCGCGGACCGTGAGGTCCGGCGCGAGGAAGGGATTGGAATCGCGACGTGCCTCGACCTGCGGCGGCACCACCTGGCGCTCGGCGAGCGCTGCGGGCACGACGGTCGCGACGACGGGGGCGACGTCGGTGATGATGAGCTCGTCCGGCGCCAGCTCGGCACCCGACTCGAGCAGCCAGTCGCGCCGCATGCGGCGCGCGACGGGAGAGGTGGCCTGGTCGACCTCGAGCAGCTGGATGAGCGACGTGTCGCGCGCCGCAGTCTTCGCGAGGATGGTGGCCACGCCGTCGAGCCGCTTGAGCAGCTCGGCGCGCGCAGCATCCGTCAGCTCCGTGTCGCTCTTCACACGCGCGCGCTCCTCGCGGACGAGGAAGGCGATGACCTGGAACTTGACGCGGTTCGTGGGCCCCAGCTTGCCGCGCTGGGCCTTCGCCTCGACCTCGCGCACCTTACGGGCGAGGATCGGGATGATGGGGGCCTCGTCGTCGCGGCGCGCGGACGAGGACTTGCGGCGACGCTGCGCCGCCTGGGTGGGTGCCGTGGTCGGCATGCTCCTCCTGAGCGTGAATGCCGGATAGGGAGTCCGGCGGGGATCGGGTGATACCGATGGTTCTGCGTGCTCCCGCGGGCGGCGCGAACGCCGTCGCGAACGCGGGATCAGGGATTCGCCGCCGACGGTCGCGGGCACTCGCTTCTGCGAGCTGCGACATCGTCAGCGGGTTTCCCGTGCACCATTCTAGGGGAACCGGCCCCTGAACGGGGCAACCCGGCGCGGGAGAACCCGGGACTCAGCCCCACAGGGTCGCGACGATGTCTTCGGTGTACCCCTCCGGGGCGAAGTTGATCCACGCGGTCGTCACGAGTCCGCCGCCCCCGATGTAGTGCGTCTCGCCGCGCGTGTACTCCTCGTCGTCGAGCGTGATGCCCTTCTGCTCGATGCGGCACACGGTGCCGTCGCCGAGTTCCTCGCATCCGAAGCCCGCCTGCGGCAGCGCCGCAAGCGCGGCTTCCTCCTGGCCGGCGTCGATCGCGGTCACGTTGGTCGCGAGCCCGTACTCGCTCGGCTGCCCCCACGAGCAGCGCAGTGTCGGCGCTCCACCGTGGATGATCTCGAGCAGGTCGGCGTTCTCGGTCGACAGCATCGTCACGCCGGGGTCGTTGAGGGGCGGGTTCGCCGACTGCAGCTGCGTGAGCATGGCGGCGGAGTAGATCTCCTCGCACGCCCCCGGAACCTCGAACGACGTCTGAGGCGTCTCGGTCTCGACCGGCGACGCGGACGGGTCGGGCGTCTGTTCCTTCACCGTGCTCGAAGGGCTGCTCGAGGGGGTCGCCTCGGATTCCGGACGGCACCCCGTGACAACCGCGGCCAGGGCGGTGAGCGCGACGCACCCGATCACGATCCGCGTCAAGCGGCTTTGCACGACCATTCCCTCGCCACCTCTCGCGCGCCGCAGCGGGCAGAAGGGCGGCGCGCCTTCGACCCTAACGAGGCGGGCGGACGGATGCTGCGGGCCACGCCGCGCGCACGAGCACAGCTGTCACGGGCCCGCGTACGCGCTCTGCCATTCCGACAGAGTGTGCGGGTCGTCGGTGACGATGCCGTCGACGCCGAGGGCCGTCACCTCATCCCACTGCGAGTCGTCGTTGAGCGTGTAGACGACGACGCGGGCACCTACCGCGTGCAGCTCGTCGACGATGCCCGGGCGAGCGAGCACGGCCTTGCGGTTCACGACGACGCCGCGCGCGCCGGCCTCGGCGACCGCGCTCACGACATCCGACGGGAGCTGCTTGAGGATGAGCAGCCGCGACAGCACATCCGACCCGGCCGCGGCGAGCGCGAGCGTCCGCGCATCGAAGCTCGCGAAGACGATGCGGCGTTCGAGGCCGCGCGCGGCGACCTCTGCGACGGCCGCATCGACGGCCGCGGCATCCCATTCGCCCTTCATCTCCACGATCGCGCGGCCGTCGGTCGCGACGAGGGCATCGAGGAACTCCACCAAGGTGGGGACCGGGGTGCCGGCATAGGTGCGGTCGAACCAGGAGCCGGCATCGAGCGCCCTCACCTCGGCGAGCGTCAGCGAGGCCAGCCGGCCGTGGCCGTCGGTGGTGCGGTCAACGGTCTTGTCGTGCATGAGCACGGGATGACGATCGGCGGTGAGGGCCACGTCGACCTCGACGTAGTCGAACCCGTCGGCGAGAGCCGCGGTGACGGCCGGCAGCGTGTTCTCCGGTGCCGTCGCGGCTCCTCCGCGATGACTGGCGATGAACGCCGCCTCGCCGGGCGTCCGCTCGTCCCCCATCAGCTCCCGCGAACTCACGCGGGCAGGAGTGGCGCCGAGGAAGGCGACCACCAGGCTCGCGATCGCGAGGACGCACATGACGGGCAGAGCGTGGATCCGGTCTCGGGCTCGATCTGATGCCGCGGACTGGGGCATCGGGCATGTCCTCCGGGGGTCGTTGCCACGTCCTCGTCGACGTGGTGCGGACCACTCTACATGCGCCGTTACGTATTCGTTACTTTGCTTTCGCTTGGCTTTCGCGCACCATCAGGACCGCATCCCAGACGGCTTCCGCCACGTCGTCCTTGCCCCCCCGCCGGGCCCCGATGACCTCGCCGTCGGCACTGATGATCGTGACGGCGTTGTCGGCGGCCTCGAATCCCTTGGACCAGCCGACCTCATTCACCGCCAGCAGGTCCGCACCCTTCCGCGCCGCCTTGCGGCGCCCGCGGTCGAGCAGCGTCGCTCCGTCGCCGGGGGTCTCGGCCGCGAAGCCGACGATCGTCTGCCCCTCGCGCCGACCCCGGACCAGCCCCGCGAGGATGTCGTCGTTCTCTATGAGGTCGAGGGTGATCCCGCCGACCGGCGCGGACTCCTTCGCACGCTTGAGCGGCGACACCTCGGCCACGCGGTAATCGGCGACGGCCGCCGCCATCACCACCACATCGGCTGCTCCGGCCTCAGCCTCGACGGCCTCGCCGAGCTCTGCCGCGGTGCCCGCGCGCACGACCCGCAGACCCGGACGAGCGGATGCTGCGGCCAGCACCCCGTCGTCGACATGGGCCGCGACGAGCACGACGTCGGCTCCGCGCTCCGCGGCCGAAAGCGCGACCGCGACGCCCTGCCGACCGCTCGAGCGGTTGCCGATATAGCGGACGGGATCGATCGGCTCACGGGTGCCGCCGGCGCTCACGACGACGCGCAGTCCGCGCAGGTCGCCGGCACCACCCTCGACTGCGGCGAGTGCGGCCTCGAAGATCGCCTCGGGCTCCGTCATCCGTCCCGGCCCGCTGTCGCCGCCGGTCAGCTCCCCCTCCTCGGGGCCGACCACGATGACGCCGCGCTCACGCAGGACCGCCATGTTGTGGACGGTCGAGGGGTGCCGCCACATCTCGGTGTGCATCGCCGGCGCCACGACGACCGGTGCCGTGGTGGCGAGTAGGGTCGTTCCGAGGAGGTCGTCCGCGAGTCCCGCGGTCATCTTCGCCAGGGTGTTCGCCGTCGCGGGCGCCACGATCACGAGGTCGGCCGCCTGGCCGAGCGCGACGTGACGCACGCGTGCGACGTCGTCGTGGACGGAGGTCGTCATGGGGTGGCGGCTGATCGCCTCCCAAGTCGGCATCCCCACGAAGCGCAGCGCGTCCTCCGTGGGGACGACGTGGACCTCGTGACCCGCTTTGACCAGCAGGCGCACGAGCTGAACCGTCTTGTAGGCGGCAATGCCACCGGTGACCCCGACCACGACGAACACCCTCCGATCTTGGCACGACTGCCCGACACCCGGCCCCGCCGGACGACACCACCACAGGAGCCCCGCATGTGCACCGTCGTGATCCGCGTCCCCGAATCGGCGGACGAGCCCACGCGCGTGCTCGCCATCCGCGATGAGGACCCCGCCCGGCCGTGGAACCCGCTCGGCCGCTGGTGGCCCGAGGCGCACGACGGCGTCGTGGGCGTGCGCGACGTCCGCGCGGGCGGCGCCTGGCTCGCCGCGGACCCGACGGCCGGACGCCTCGCGGTGCTCCTCAACCGTGCCGACGAGTCGACGCGCCCTGAGTCGGAGCTCGTGTCGCGCGGCGGCATCGTGCTCGACGCGGTCGCGGGCCGCTCTCCCGCCGGCGAACCGGCGACGCACGGCTTCAACCTCGTCGAGGTCGAAGGAGCCCACGCCCGCGTGCTCACGTGGGACGGCGTCACCCTGCGCACAACGGAGCTCGAGCCCGGGACGCACATGGTCGCCCACGACGACGTCGACGACAGCGGCACGCCGCGCATCGTGCGGTGGCTGGGCGAATTCCAGTCGACGGAGCCTGCCGTCGACGGGCGATGGTGGATGCCGTGGATCGAGGTGCTCGAGCGCTCGGCCGAGCTCCCCCCCACAGACGACGGCGCCATCATCCGCGACAACCGCCCGCTCGGCTATCCGACCCTGTCGCTCCTGGCGTGCGTGGCCTCGGTGTCGGCTGACGACGTCGACGTGCACTACGGCGAGCTGGCGCGCCCGGGCGAGTGGGGCGGCCTCGAGCTTCGCTGACGCCGCACCGCGCTTGGGACACTCAGTCCCCGCAAGGCGTGACCCATCCACCGCGAAGGGCCGGCCCTCCCTTGTCCGGGGAGGACCCTTCACGGTTCCCCGCTACACCAGGCTCTTCGGGTGCCAGACGGTCTTCGTCTCGGTGAACGCGGTGATGCGGGCGAGGCTCGGGGCCGCGGCATCCGTTCCGTTCTCGGGAGGCAGCACCCGCATGAGCGTCTCGGCCGCGGCGATCTGCAGGTCGATCCAGTCCAGGTCGCCGGCGCCGACGAGGTCGAGCGCGTGCACATCGGGGTGGGAGGCGAGCCACGGGGCGATCTCGGCGGGCGAGCCGGTGAGCACGTTGACGACTCCGCCGGGGACATCGCTCGTGGCGAGCACCTCGGCGAGCGAGATCGCCGAGAGCGGGTAGCGTTCGGAAGCGACCACGACGACCGAGTTGCCCGTCACGAGCGCGGGCGCGATGGCCGACACCAGCCCGACGAGCGCGGTGTCCTGCGGGGCGACGACGCCGACCACGCCGGTCGGCTCAGGCACCGAGATGTTGAAGTACGGGCCCGCCACCGGGTTGCCGTTGCCGGCGACCTGGCCGAACTTGTCGCACCACCCGGCGTACCAGACCCAGCGGTCGATCGACTCGTCGACCTCGGCGCCGGCGACCGCGGCGGAGACCCCGGTCTGCTGCACGATCTCGTCCACGAACTGGGCGCGACGACCCTCGAGGATCTCGGCGACGCGGTAGAGCACCTGGCCGCGGTTGTACGCGGTGGCACCCGACCATCCCTTGACGGCGCCGCGGGCCGAGACGACGGCATCGCGGGCGTCCTTGCGGGACGCGAGCGCGGCGTTCGCGAGAAAGTCGCCCGTCGGGGTGGTGACCTCATACGTCCGGCCCGACTCGCTGCGCGGGAAGGCGCCGCCGATGTAGAGCTTGTACGTCTTGGGAACGGTCAGCCGCTTGCTCATGCCGAGACCTCCTTCTTCGATCGGCCGGCTTCCACTCGGCGTGCGGCGTCGCCCGCCGATGCACCCTTGAGGTAGGCGGCGAGGCCGTGGCGGCCGCCCTCACGGCCGTAGCCCGACTCCTTGTAGCCGCCGAACGGCGACGACGGGTCGAACCGGTTGAACGTGTTCGCCCAGACGACGCCGGCGCGCAGGCGGTCGGCGACGGCGAGGATACGCGAGCCCTTGTCGGTCCAGATGCCGGCCGACAGACCGTACGGCGTGTTGTTGGCCTTCTCGATCGCTTCGGCGGGCGTGCGGAAGGTCAGCACCGAGAGCACGGGGCCGAAGATCTCGTCGCGCGCGATGCGGTGCGACGCCTGCACGTTCGTGAAGATCGTCGGCGCGAACCAGAAGCCGTTGTCGGGGATGACGCAGTCGGCACTCCAGCGCACCGCCCCCTCTTCCTCGCCGACCCTGCTCAGCTCCTTGATGCGCTGCAGCTGATCGGCCGAGTTGATGGCGCCGATGTCGGTGTTCTTGTCGAGCGGGTCACCGAGGCGCAGGGTCGACAAGCGCGACTTGAGCCTTTCGACGACCTCGTCGTGGATCGACTCCTGCACGAGCAGCCGGCTGCCGGCGCAGCACACGTGCCCCTGGTTGAAGAAGATGCCGTTGACGATGCCCTCGATCGCCTGGTCGATCGGGGCGTCCTCGAACACGATGTTCGCGGCCTTGCCGCCGAGCTCCAGTGTCAGCTTCTTGTCGGTGCCGGCGACGGCCTTCGCGATCTCGCGACCGACGGCCGTCGAGCCGGTGAAGGCGATCTTGTCGACATCCGGATGCCGCACCACGGCCGCGCCCGTCGCGCCGGCGCCCGTCACGATGTTGACGACGCCGGGCGGGAGGTCGGCCTGCTGCAGGATCTCGGCGAAGATGAGCGCCGACAACGGCGTCGTCTCGGCGGGCTTGAGCACGACGGTGTTGCCGGCGGCGAGCGCCGGGGCGATCTTCCATGCGAGCATGAGCAGCGGGAAGTTCCACGGGATGACCTGACCGGCGACTCCAAGGGAGCGCGGATCCGCGCCGAGTCCGGCGTAGTCGAGCTTGTCGGCCCAGCCGGCGTAGTAGAAGAACCACGCGGCCACCAGCGGCACGTCCACGTCGCGGCTCTCCTTGATCGGCTTGCCGTTGTCGAGGCTCTCCGCCACGGCGAGCTCGCGTGCCCGCTCCTGGACGAGGCGCGCGATGCGGAAGAGGTACTTCCCACGGTCGCGGCCGCTCATCTTCGACCACGTCTTGTCGTACGCGCGGCGCGCGGCGGCGACGGCGGCGTCGACATCCGCTTCGTTCGCCGTGGCGATGGTGGCGATGTGCTTCTCGTCGGCGGGCGAGATCGTGACGAACGACTCGCCCGAGCCCGGGCGGAACTCGCCGTCGATGAACAGCCCGTACTCGTCGCGCAGGTTCAGGATCGCGCGGGACTCGGGGGCCGGTGCGTATTCGAGGAAACTCATGTCTTCTCTCCCGGGTCAGTCGATGGTCACGTAGTCGGCGCCGGAGTAGTGCCCGGTCTTGAGCTTCTGGCGCTGCAGCAGCACGTCGTTGAGGAGGCTGGAGGCCCCGTACCGGAACAGGTGCGGCTGCAGCCACTCCTCGCCCACCGTCTCGGCGACGGTGACGAGGTACTTGATGGCGTCCTTCGACGTGCGGATGCCGCCCGCAGGCTTCACACCGACCTTTTCGCCGGTCGCACGGTGCCAGTCGCGCACGACCTCGAGCATGAGGAGCGTCACCGGCAGCGTCGCCGCCGGCTGGACCTTGCCCGTCGAGGTCTTGATGAAGTCGCCGCCGGCGAGGATCGCGAGCCAGGACGCGCGCTTGATGTTGTCGTAGGTGTTGAGCTCGCCGGTCTCGAGGATCACCTTGAGCGATGCGTACGTGCCGTCGGCGCGGCGGCACGCCTGCTTGACGCGGGCGATCTGGTCGAACACGAGCCCGTACCGGCCCGCGAGGAATGCGCCGCGGTCGATGACCATGTCGATCTCGTCGGCACCGTGGGCGACCGCCTCGGCGGTGTCGGCGAGCTTGATGTCGAGCGAGGCGCGGCCGCTCGGGAACGCGGTGGCGACGGCGGCGACGCTCACTCCCCCGTCGTCGGGGTCGCCGTGCGCGGCGCCGAGAGCCTCGACGGCGTAGGGCACCATGTCGCCGTAGACGCAGACGGCGGCCACGCGCGGGCACGTCGGGTCGGAGGCATCCGGATTCAGCGCCTTCGCGACCAACGAGCGCACCTTGCCGGGCGTGTCGGCGCCCTCGAGCGTGGTGAGGTCGATGAGCTCGATGATCTTGTCGAGCGCCCACGCCTTCGACGTCGTCTTGATCGAGCGCGTACCGAGCGCGGCGGCGCGCTGCTCGAGCCCGACGGCGTCGACGCCGGGGAGTCCGTGGAGGTAGCGCCGCAGCGTGGTGTCGTCGGGCTGCCCGCCGAGCAGCTCGACGGCCCGCTCGGGCAGCGTCACGATGGAGGTGCCTGACATGTCCTGACCTGGCTTTCGTTGTGATTCGGAGGTGGGATGCCGACGTCGCTGTTCACCCGCCGAGCAGGTGCTGCGCCGTGGATTCGTCGGTGACGAGCACGGTGCACAGGCCCGACGCGACCACCGCGGAGGCGATCGCGCGTTTGGGCGTGCCGACGATCGCGGCGATCGCGACATCGGCGCGACGCAGGTCGTCGAGCGAGACCCCCACGGTGCGTGCATCGAGTTCGTCGTCGGCGATGCGTCCGTCGGCGGCGATGTACCGCCCGACCACGTCGCCGACCGCTCCTGCCTCGACGAGCCGGTCGATGTCTGCCGTCGTGAGGTAGCCGCTGTCGACGTGGACGGAGCCGTGGTCGGCGGGACCCGCGCTGAAGAGATACGCGTTCGCCGAGCGCGCGGCGTCGAGCACGCCGGCAACGACGCGGTCGGCCTCGATCGCCTCCTTGGTCGCACGCCGCTCGAGAATGGCCGGGCTCGGCAGCAGCGCCGCCGTGCCCCCGCCCTTCTGCGCGATGCTGACCGCGGTCGCCGCCGCGGTGCCCGGTCGCTGACTCATGCTGACGCCGCCGTTGATCTGCACGACATCGGTGCCTCGCGACCACCCGTCGCGGAGGTGATGTGCGATGTCGGACAGCGTGCGCCCCCAACTGACACCGAGCACGCGCGGATGCGGCCGCATCGCTGCCAAGTAGTCGGCGGCGGCCTGCGCCACTCGCTGCTGGAGTTCGTCTTCGCTGCGGACGCCCGCGCGTGAGACCACGACGGCGTCCGTCAGACCGCGCTCATCGCGCAGGCGTCGTTCGAGCTGCGGTCGGCGCGCTCGGGAATGGAGGATCTCGATGCGGACGAAGCCCTCCTCCTTCGCCTGGGTGAGCAGGCGCCCGACCTTCCAGCGGGTGATCTGGAGGTTTCGGCCGATCTCCTCCTGCGTGAGGTTCTCCTCGTAGTAGAGCTCGGCGGCGCGGATCGAGAGAAGCTCGTCGACGGCGTCCACGATCCTCCCTTCGTCGTCCAGTCCAGGCTGACACAGACCAGAAGTCCGCGCCAACATCTGCACAGACTTTGCTCAGATGAGCACCACCGGAACCGCAAGAGGACGGATGCCTCAGCCGGTGCTCGCCGGCGGGACGGCGAGCTTCGCCTGCCGCAGCAAGACGATGACACCGATACCCACGACGACGACGAACGCGATGGTGAGCGTCGTGAACGCGAACCAGTTGTCATCGAGCGCGAGCACGATGGCTGCCGACACGACCGCGATGGCCGCCGCGATGAGCTTGGACGCGAACTTCATGCCGATGCCCGGTGTCAGCCGCCCCGCCGGCGAGTCGCCCCGCGCGAGGATGAGATCGGCGAACGCGTCGAGGGTCGCCAGCAATGAGGCGGAGTATGCGACCGCGCACCCGAGCGCACCCCACAGGTTGACGGAATCGCCGGCCGCCGCATCGGCGGCCATCAGGACCAGCGCGTGCACGCCTCGATCGTAGGGGCGAGCGGGCGCACCGGTCTACGGGTTCGGCGCTGCGGAAGAGCCGTCCGCGGGCGGCGGGTCGTACGGGGGCGGCGGTCCGTACGCGACAGGGAGGCCGGGAGACCGTGGGCTCACCAGCGACGCCACCAGCTCGTCGGGCGTGATGCCGCGCTTGGCCGATTCCGCATGCAGGAGGGCGAGCGAAGCCGGCGACAGCGAAGGGCCCGTTCCGAGAGCGTCGGCGGGACGCTCGCGCAGCAGGAGCGAGAGCACCGGGAGCACGACGGCCCCGAGCGCCGCCAGGATCGAGAAGATGCCGAGCACGCGCGAGTACATCTCGCCGCCGTAGTCGTCGGTCCAGAGCGGGACGACCACCATCCCGAAGACGATCGCGAACAGCGCGAGGGTCACCATAAGGCCGATCCGCACCGCCGTGCGGCGCCGATCCGCCAGGAGGAGGAGCAGGGAGGCGAAGGAGAATCCGATGGATGCAGCCACCGCCGTCCACAGCGCGTCCCAGAACACCCCCGAATCCCCATCGGGCTGCGCCCACACGGCGACGAGAACCAGCACCGCGGCGAGGACCGACACCCCGGCGCCGATGAATCCGAAGGTCTGGAGCCGTCGCCCCACGAGCGACACGCAGCAGAGGACCGCAACGCTGAACGCCCCCACGACGGACGTCGTGCTGAGCACGCGCCACGCCGTGGGTCCGAGTTCAGCGCCGAGCAGCACGACGATGCCGCTGATCGCGGCGGCGCTGAACGAGACGACGATGACAGCGACGATGATGCGGCGGGCGAGCGACACAGGACCTCGCGTTCGGCCCGCCGGATCTGTCATGTCAGCTCCTCACGCACCTTTGCGATGTCCGCGGTCATCGTCTCGATGAGCGGCTCGATCCCCTCGAACGCGACCATACCGCGAATCCGCGACTCGAATTCGATCTCGACGACGTGTCCGTACAGGTCGAGGTCCGTCTCATCGAGCACATAGGCCTCGACCTGGCGCACCTCGACGTCGTCGAACGTCGGATTGGTGCCGATGCTGATCGCCGCGGGGTACCGCACGCTGCTGCGCGGCTCGGATGCTCCGTTCCGCGGCCTCCCTTCGTCCACCAGCCATCCGGCATAGACGCCCTCGGCGGGCACGAAGCCTTCCAGGTCGGCCGAGAGGTTCGCGGTCGGGAAGCCGAGTTCGCGGCCGCGCTTGAGTCCGTGGACAACGTGGCCGCGCACCGCATGCGGGCGCCCGAGAAGACGCGCGGCACCGCTCACGTCGCCGGTGTCGAGCAGTTCGCGCACCCACGTCGACGAGACGCGGCGACCGGCGTCGATCGCCCGCACGTCGTCGACGACGTCGACCTCGAAGCCGAACTCCGGTCCGAGTTCGCGCAGCAGCTCGGGAGTGCCGGCACCGCCGCGACCGAAGCGGAAGTCGGCGCCGACCATCACGATCCGCACGCCGAGAGCGCCGACGAGCACGTGCTCGACGAACTCCCGCGCGCCGAGGTCGGCCAGCGCACGGTCGAAGGTGAGCATGAGCGTCGCGTCGACGCCGGCGTGGGCGAGCAGGCGGAGCTTCTGCTCGACGCCGACGAGGCTGTCGGGGCAGATCTCGGGGCGCAGCAGTGCCAGCGGGTTGCGGTCGAAGGTCACCGCCACGACGCGCGCACCGGAGGCCTCAGCATCCACTCTCGCCCGATCGATGACCGCGCGATGCCCCGAGTGAACACCGTCGAACTTGCCGATCGCGACGACCGAGGGCCCGAAGCCCACGGGAACCTCGCTCGGATCGCGGAAGACGATCACGACCCGACCGCCGCCGCTGCGGGGGTCCGCGTCTGTGCGGCGGGGTGGTGCGTCGCGAGCCACCAGATCCCGAGGAACGGCAGCACGAGCGGCACGAAGAGGTACCCCCTCCCGAACCACGACCACACCGTCGGGTGGGCGAAGAGCTCGGGCATGACGAGGCTCAGGGTTCCGATCACGAGGACGCCCACGAGCTCGAAGACGATCGCCACCCATGCCACCGCGTACCAGCCCCGGCGGCCCGCGAACACCAGCGCCAGCGTCGCGACGATGTAGACCACCGCCGAGAGCGCCGAGAGCGTGTAGGCGACCGGCGCCTCGTCGAAGCGCTCGACGATCTGCACGAAAGAGCGACCGGTGGCACCGAGGGCCATGATCGCGTAGACGATCACGAGCACGCGGCCGACGCCGGTCATGCGGGGGCGAGCGGGTGTGGTCGACATAACCAGACGAGTTTATAGTTCGTGTCGCCGGGCCGCGGATTCGTCAGGCGACCTGGACAGTCCAGATGACATACATGCGCCACACCATCACCGCGACGGACAGCGCCGCAATGCCCATGATCACGGTGCTCCAGCGGCTTCGTTCCAGCAGGGCCCAGGCGACGGCCGCGAACGGGAGCAGCACGGCCGAGACGAGATACACCCAGAATTCCAGCAGGCTGCCCGACGGCGGATTGCCGACGAACGGCGCGATGATCGCGACCACGACCTGCACGAGCAGCAGCAGTTCCACGAGGGCCAGCGCGCCGACGGTCCCATCGCTCGGGCGGCGTCCCGCGAGACCGGCGATGACGCAGAAGAGACCCGCCGCGACAGCCACGACGACCTGTGCGATCGTGAACCACAGGATCATCGGGCGGCCTCCTCGGGCATGTTCATGGCGCTCTTGACGTCGGCACCTCGTCGCTCGACGATGCCGACGAGCGCACCGTCGGGGTCGATCGCGGCGGTCGGGGTCGCGGGCAATCGCCCCGCCGCGCCGAGGAGCCGCTTGCCGTGGCGGAGGTCGCGTGCCTCGTCCGCCGTCACGTCGAACCGGCCGAGCACGCGAGCGGCCGCGGCTGCGGGATCGAGCAGCGGGGCGTCCGCCAGCGCGTCCACGGCGGCGGCCGACGTGACGTCGAACGGGCCGATGCGCGTGCGCCGCAGGGACGTGAGATGACCGCCGACGCCGAGCGCGACACCGAGGTCGCGCGCGAGCGAGCGGATGTACGTGCCACTGGAGCAGTCGACCACCACGTCCAGGTCGATGGTGCCCCCGGACCGGCGTTCAGCGAGCAGGTCGAACCGTGACACGATGACCTCGCGGGGCTTGAGCTGCACGTCCTCCCCCGCCCGCGCGAGATCGTACGCGCGGCGCCCGTCCACCTTGATCGCCGAGTACGTGCTCGGCACCTGCGAGATCCGTCCGGTCAGCGCGGCGATGCCGTCGGAGATCGCGACGTCGCCGAGGGACGCAGCATCCGTCTCCGCGATGACGGTGCCGTCGGCGTCGTCGGTTTCGGTCGCGACCCCGAGGCGGATGGTCGCCTCGTACGTCTTGTCGAGCCCGACCGCGAAGGTCAGCAGCCGCGTCGCGCCCTCGACGCCGAGCACGAGCAGTCCCGTCGCCATCGGGTCGAGCGTGCCGGCGTGGCCGATCTTGCGCGTGCCGAGCGCGCGACGAGCGCGCGCGACGACGTCGTGCGAAGTGATGCCACCGGGCTTGTCGACCAGGAGGATGCCGGGGACCGCCATCAGCTGCGCCCGACGATCCGGGGGTGTGCGAGATCCGCGTTGTCGACGATGACGGATGCAGCCTCCCGCGGCCGCGCCTCATTCACGTAGATCTCCTGTCCCTGCCGGTGGCGTGCGTTCGACGGCGCGTCGGGATCGGGATCGGAGTCGTCGCGGAGCGCCATTCGCGCATATGAGATCTCGAGGGGAACGTCGAGCCACACCGACCAGTCCCACAGGTCCTGCAACTCGGGGCGGTGGAGGAAGGTGCCGTCGACCACGAGCACCGCGTCGAGCGGGGCGGTGACCCACTGCGACTCGACGGGCGCGTCGCGCGCGACGTCGAACGCGGCGAGCTGGAAGCCCGTCGTGCCGGCCGTCTGCGCGCCGTCGCGGAACGGGTCGATGAGCACGCGGCGGAACGTGGCGTAGTCGTAGGAGTCCTGGGAGAAGCCCTCGGGGCTCCGCCGCCCGCGGACGTACCGCTCCGCGCGCGGACGATGGAAGCCGTCGATGCTCGCCCGGAACACGGCGTCGCCGGTCTCGGCGAAGACCTCGGCGAGGCCATCGGCGAACACCGTCTTGCCCGCCCCGTCGAACCCGTCGATCGCGACGATCACCCGCCCGGCGGGGTAACGCCGCCGCACGCGGTCGCGCAGCTCGCGCCACAGCGTCGTGGTCGGAGTGACGGGCAGGCGCATGGTTCCAGCCTACGGCGCAGGCCCGCGCGCCCAGATCAACCGCAGAGTTCGTACGGTGGCTCCTCCGCGCTCGTCACCGTGACGGATGTGATCACGGGGTCGTCGCGGTACGTGAAGAAGATCCGTCCGGCCCGCAGATGCACGATCGACGGATCGACCGACCCCGCGGTCTCGACCGCGTCAGGGTACGCCGCCCGGACCTCGTCGACCGACGACCCCACCCCGATGCCCTCGGCGGTGCGGGGACCGGTGGAGGCGGCTGGCGCGTTCCTGGCCGAAGTCCCCACCAGGCTGACCGGCATGTCGTCGGTCAGCGCCGCGCCCGTCACGAACAGGTCGTAGGCATCGGCGCCTTCGTTCCACCAAGCCAACCACTCGCAATAGTCGGTGTCGCGGGCCGTGCCCTCCGGCATCAGGGCCAGGGCGTCGGCGAGGGGCGCGCCGAGAGCGATAGGACCGATGCCGCTGTCGGAGATCACCCAGATCGACGGATCGTCCGCATCGACTGTCGGGGTCGGGGTCAGGGTCGGGGTCGGGGTCGGGGCGGTGGATGCCTCCGACGACGGCGTTCCTACGGACTGTGCCGACGGGGTTGTGCAGGAGGAAAGCAGCGCTGCGGAGAGAATCAGGACGATGGGGGATGCCGGCAGACGCATATGACTCCTCGTGTTCGCCTGACTACACGCTAGGGAGGCTGCGCCGTCCCCGCGGCGCGCTTCGGCAATCGTGACGAGGTCGTAACAGATCGCTGCGGACGGCCTCGAGGCCTTGGGCCCACGGCCGTCGTGCAGCGCCGAGACATAGGCTGGAGCGCATGCCCGATCTCGCCGCTCCCCTCGTGGACTGGTACCGGGTGAACGCCCGCGACCTGCCCTGGCGGCGACCGGGCTTCGGGGCGTGGGGCGTGCTGGTGAGCGAGTTCATGCTGCAGCAGACGCCCGTGAACCGCGTCATCCCGCATCTCGAGGCCTGGCTGGTGCGCTGGCCGACGCCGGCCGATCTCGCGGCAGCCGCCCCTGCCGACGCGGTGCGGCAGTGGGCGAACCTCGGCTACCCGCGGCGGGCGCTGTGGCTCCAGCGCGCGGCGGTCGAGATCCGCGATCGCCACGACGGGATCGTGCCGCGCGACGTCGACGCGCTGCTCGCGCTCACCGGCATCGGCGACTACACCGCACGCGCGGTGGCCGTCTTCGCCTACGGCGACCGGCATCCCGTCGTCGACACCAACACGAGGCGGGTCCTCGCCCGCGCGATCGACGGGAGGTCGCAGCCGGGTTCCCCGTCGCGGCGCGACCTCGACGCGATGGAGGCCATCCTGCCCGGCGACCGCGAGACGGCGGCCCTCGTGAACGCAGCGGCGATGGAGCTCGGCGCGACGGTCTGCACCGCGCGGACGCCGCGGTGCGAGCTGTGCCCACTCAGCGATCGCTGCGCCTGGCTCGCCGCGGGTCGCCCCGACACGGGCGACGAACGCCGCAAGCAGGCGCGCTACGAGGGCAGCGACCGGCAGACGCGTGGTGCGGTGCTGAAGACGCTGAGGGATGCTGCGACCCACTCCGTGCCGCTCGCCGACGTCGTCCCCGACTGGCCGGACGCGCTGCAGCGCGACCGCGCGATCGACTCGCTCATCGCGGACGGGCTCGCCGAGGCCGCCGAGGGGATGCTTCGCCTGCCGCAATGAGGAAAGCCCCGGGAACGCGGATCGCCGCGACCGGATGGAGCCGGTCGCGGCGTTCTGTTTGAGCTGCGCGCCGCCTACTCGTCGTCGTCGAGTTCGCGGGGCTTGAGGTAAGGGTCGGCGTCACCGGCGTAGGTGGCCGAGGCGGCGAGCCCCGCGACCGCGGCGTCCCGCTCCTGCGCTTCGCGCAGGAGGTCGGCGATGTGGCCCGCGTTCTCGGGGATCGCGTCGGGGATGAACTCGAGCGACGGGGTGAGGCGCACGTTGAGGTGCTTGCCCACCTCGGAGCGCAGCATCCCGGTCGCCGCCTTGAGCGCCTTCGCGGAATCCTCGCGCTCCTCCGCGGAGCCCAGCACCGTGTAGAACACGGACGCGTGCTGCAGGTCGCCCGTGACGCGCACGTCGGTGATCGTGACGAAGCCGAGACGCGGGTCGCGCAGACCCTTCTCGAGCCTCTCGGCCAGGATCACGCGGATGCGGTCACCCAGACGGGCCTGGCGTTCCGAAGACATGATGATGTTCCTTTCGAAGCGTGAGGGACGTCCTGGCGATGCAGGACGCCCCTCACGTCGCGCGGATTACGCGCGGGGCTTCTCGACCATCTCGGTGGTCTCGATCTCGTCGCCCACCTGGATGTCGTTGTACTTGCCGAGGCCGATACCCGCCTCGAAGTCCGTGCGGACCTCGGTGACGTCGTCCTTGAAGCGGCGCAGCGACTCGATCGCCAGACCGTCGGCGATGACGACGCCGTCGCGGATGACGCGCGCCTTGGCGTTGCGCGTGATCGTGCCCGAGCGGACGATGACACCGGCGATGTTGCCGAACTTCGAGGAGCGGAACACCTCGCGGATCTCGGCGACACCCGACTGGACCTCTTCGTACTCCGGCTTGAGCAGGCCCTTGAGCGACTGCTCGACGTCGTCGATCGCGTTGTAGATGACCGAGTAGAACCGGACATCCACACCCTCACGGGCGGCGCGCTCGCGCGCCTTCGTGTCGGGACGGACGTTGAAGCCGATGACGATCGCGTTGTCGATCGTCGCGAGGTTGATGTCGGACTCGGTGATCGCACCGACACCGCGGTGGATGATCCGCAGCTGGACGGAATCGTCGACCTCGATCTTGAGCAGCGACTCCTCGAGCGCCTCGACGGCACCCGACACGTCACCCTTGATGATGAGGTTGAGCGACTCGACCTTGCCCTCTTCGAGAGCGCGGGTGAAGTCCTCGAGCGAGATGCGCTTGCGGGCCTTGGCCAGCTGGGCGTTGCGCTCGGCGGCCTCGCGCTTCTCGGCGATCTGGCGGGCGGTGCGGTCCTCTTCGGTCACGATGAACGTGTCACCGGCTCGCGGCACCGAGTTCAGACCCTGAACCTGCACCGGGCGGGAGGGGAAGGCCTCCTCGACCGGGTCGCCGTTCTCGTCGATCATCGCGCGCACGCGGCCGTAGGCCGTGCCCGCGACGATCGCGTCACCGACACGCAGCGTTCCGGACTGGATGAGCACCGTGGCCACCGAACCGCGACCCTTGTCGAGCTTCGCCTCGATGGCGACACCGCGGGCGTCCTTGTTCGGGTTGGCCGTGAGGTCAAGACCCGCGTCGGCGGTGAGCAGCACCGCGTCCAGGAGCTCCTGGATGCCGGTGTTCTGACGGGCCGACACGTCGACGAACATGACGTCGCCGCCGTACTCCTCGGCCACCAGACCGTACTCGGTCAGCTGCTGTCGCACCTTGGCCGGGTTGGCCTCGGGCTTGTCGACCTTGTTCACCGCGACCACGATCGGCACGTTCGCCGCCTGGGCGTGGTTCAGCGCCTCCACCGTCTGCGGCATGATGCCGTCGTCGGCCGCGACCACGAGGATCGCGATGTCGGTCACCTGCGCACCGCGGGCACGCATGGCGGTGAACGCCTCGTGACCCGGGGTGTCGATGAAGGTGATCGCGCGCTCGATCCCGTCGTGCTCGGTCCAAACCTGGTAGGCGCCGATGTGCTGCGTGATGCCACCGGCCTCGCCGGCGACCACGTTGGTCTGGCGGATGGCGTCGAGCAGTCGCGTCTTACCGTGGTCGACGTGACCCATGACGGTCACGACCGGAGGACGGATCTCGAGGTCCTCCTCATTCTCCGCCTCCAGCTCGGCCTCGAGGTCGAGACCGAAGCCCTCGAGGAGCTCCTTGTCTTCGTCCTCGGGCGAGACCATCTGGATCTTGTAGCCCAGCTCGGCGCCGAGCACCTCGAACGTCGCCTCGTCCAGCGACTCTGTGGCCGTGGCCATCTCGCCGAGGTTGAAGAGGATCGTCACGAGCGTGCCGGGCTGCACGGTGTAGCCGCGCAGCGCCTCGAGCTTGTCGGCGAAGTCCGCGATCGAGGCGCCGCGGCGCAGGCGGATGATCTCGCCGTTGCCCTTCTGGACGTTGACGCCGCCGACGACCGGGGCCGACCGCATCTCGAATTCCTGCCGCTTCGCGCGACGCGACTTGCGCTGCTTGGACTTGCCGCCGCCTTTGCCGAAGGCACCGGCGGTGCCGCCGCCGGGGCCGCGGCCACGACCGCCGCCCCCACCGGGACGACCGGCGAAGCCGCCGCCCGGGGCGCCTGCACCGGGCGCGCCGCCGGGACGCTGGAAGCCGCCGCCGGCACCGCCGGGACGACCGGGACCACCGGGACGCTGCTGGAACGGAGCGCCGGGACGACCGCCGCCACCGGGGCGACCCGCACCACCGGGGCGCGGAGCGCCGGGACGGGGGGCACCCGGGCGCGGAGCCTGGGGACGCGGGATGTTGCCGGGGCTCGGGCGCTGGCCCATGCCCTGTGCGGAGGCGAAGGGGTTGTTGCCCGGACGCGGGCCGGCCGGGCGCTGGCCCATGCCCTGCGACGACGCGAAGGGGTTGTTGCCGGGACGCGGTGTGCCACCCGGGCGCGGAGGCTGCGGCGTGGCGGCGGCGGGGCCGGGCTTGGGCGCACCGGGCGCGGCCGGGGCGGCCGCCGCCTTGGCGGCCGGAGCCGCGGGCGCGGCCGGGGCGGGCGCGGCGGGAGCCTTGGCCGCCGGAGCAGCCGGTGCCTCCGGAGCGGCCTTCGCGGCCGGGGCGGCGGGCGCAGCCGGAGCGGCCGGGCGCGCCGGACCCGGCTTGGCAGCCGGGCCGGGTCGACCGGCCGGCGCGCCGGGCTTCGCCGCGGGCGCTGCGGGTGCCGCAGCGGCGGGCTTCGCCGCGGCGGGCGCTCCGTCAGCGGACTTGGCCGCGCCGTCGGCTTCGAGCGCAGCACGGAGCTTCCGCGCTACGGGGGGTTCGATGGTGGACGAGGGGCTCTTGACGTATTCGCCGAGCGCCTTCAGCTTCTCGAGCGCGACCTTGCTGTCGACGCCGAGCTCGGAAGCGATCTCGTGCACGCGTGGTTTGGCAGCCACAAATTCTCCTGTCTGGGTCCACCCAGACAGGGCAGACCGTTATTGGCGGACGGGTCTCATTTCGAGCCGTTCACTTTGTTTCCATAGCCGTTCAGCCTTTTCGCTGTATGTGCTGTTCGATGGTCTGCGTGTCAAGCGGGCCTGACACACGCAATGCCCGCACGAAGGCGCGGCGCCGAATCGCGGCATCCACGCACTCCGGCGTCTCGTGCACCCACGCGCCTCTTCCGGGCATCGATGCGCGCTCGTCGACGACGAGGACGGAATCGATGGAGACCACCCTGAGGAGGGTGGCCCGGGGAGCACGCGTGCGGCATCCGACGCACGTTCGTACAGCCTCCATATTACACCGCGCAGCGGGGAGCCGACGCCGCGGGTCAGCCCTCCTCGAGGATCGAGTCCGGCTGGATGTCGATCTTCGCGCCGGTGAGCTTCGCGGCCAGGCGGGCGTTCTGCCCCTCCTTGCCGATCGCGAGCGACAGCTGGTAGTCGGGCACGAGCGCGCGCACGGCCTTGTTCGAGGCATCCAGGATGAAGCTCGACGTCACCTTCGCGGGCGACAGGGCGTTCGCGACGAACTTGGCGAGCTCAGGGTCGTAGTCGACGATGTCGATCTTCTCGCCGCCGAGCTCCTCGGTGACCGCGCGCACGCGGCGACCGAGCTCGCCGATGCACGCGCCCTTCGCGTTGATCGAGGGGTCGTTCGCCTTCACGGCGATCTTGGTGCGGTGGCCGGCCTCGCGCGCGAGCGAGACGATCTCGACCAGGCCCGCGGGGATCTCGGGCACCTCGAGCGCGAACAGCTTGCGGACGAGCCCGGGGTGCGTGCGCGAGACGGTGATCTGCGGGCCCTTGGTGCCCTTCGCTACCGAGGTCACGTAGACGCGCAGCCGCGCGCCGTGCGCGTAGTCCTCACCGGGCACCTGCTCCTCGGGAGGCAGGATCGCCTCGACCGTGCCGAGGTCCACGTGCACCATGCGCGGGTTCGGTCCCTGCTGCACGATGCCGGCGACGATGTCGCCCTCCTTGCCGCGGAACTCCCCCAGCACGGCGTCGTCGGCGATGTCGCGCAGACGCTGGCTGATGACCTGCTTCGCGGCGAACGCGGCGATGCGGCCGAAGTCCTCGGGAGTCGACTCCTCCTCGCCGATGACGGCGCCCTCGTCGTCGAGCAGGGGGATGAACACGGCCACGTGACCGGTCTTGCGGTCCAGCTCCGCGCGCGCGCCCTCCGGCAGCTCGCCCGTGGGCGAGGTGTGCTTGGCGTAGGCGGTCAGGATCGCCTGTTCGATGATGCGCACGAGCTCGTCGAAGGGGATCTCCTTCTCGCGCTCGACAGTCCGCAGCAGTCCGAGATCGATGTCCACAGTGGCCTCCGTATTCAGCTCTCACCGGCGCGTCGACGCGCGCCGGAACCCTCCAACATTACCGGATGCCGCGTCCCGCGGTTCCGCGAGTCGCGCACGGCCTGGCGGCCCCGTCGTCTCGCTCCCCCGCGATCAGTGGGCCGGGCGGATCACTGGGCCGGGCAGTCATCGACGTGTGTGTCCGAGTGGCGGAATCGGGCATCCGTCCAGGTGATCAGAACGGGGACGAAGTGGGATCCCGGCAACAGCGTGCGCAGATGGTCGTAACCGCGGTACTCGAGACGGCGCACCTGGTTGCCCTCCACGCACAGCCGCTCGACGAACTCGCGCTGCAGATGGGGCGGGATGACCTCGTCCTCGTCGCCCCACGCGATGAGGATCGGCTGCGTCCAGGGCCCTTTCGGCGTGTTGTCCGCGAGGCGGCGGCCGAGAGCGCCGGCCGTGAGGTCGCCCACGTACAGCGGGCGGTCCTCCGAGACGCCGAGGGCGGTCGCGACCGACACGATCACGCCGGGCTCGGACGGGCAGCGCTGGGTCATCTCGCGGACGATCGCCTCCGAGCCCGGTGCGATGTAGCGGGTGAGGTCGACGTCGTCGTACGTGTCGGCGTACGGCACGAGCACCCACGAGATGAGGATCGACAGCAGGGCGTTCGCGTCGCCGCTGGTGAGCTCCTCCGCGAGTGCGACCGGCTCGGCGGCCGGAGCCAGCAGAGCGGTGCCACGCACGTCGAGGTCGGGCGCGTACTCCTCGGCGATCTGCGAGGTCCACAGTGCGGCGTGCCCGCCCTGCGAGTGCCCCCAGACGGCGGTCCGGCTCGAGAGTGTGAGGCCGTCGAGCTCTCGCGCCGCGACCACCGCGTCGAGCGACGACCGCGCCTCGCCGCGGCCGATGAGGTACGGGAACACGCCAGGCGCCCCCTGGCCCGAGTAGTCGGACGCCACGACCACCCAGCCGTTGGCGACCGCCCGGTCGAGCCCCGGGATCGCCCACTTCGTCGCCGACGCGTCGCGCAGGCTCGGCGCGCACCCGCGCGCGACGCCGGTGGTGCCGTGGTTCCACACCACGACCGGCCGCGGGCCGGGTGGCGGATCCTGGGGGATGATCACGAGCGCGCTGGCCACCGCCGGCTGGCCGTTGGCGTCACGGGTCGTGTAGAGGATGCGGCGGACGTCGGCGCCGGCGGGCTTCTGACCCGAGAAGTCGTCGCTGCGGATCAGACGCCCGTGGTCGTACGGCACCACGTCGGGCGGGTCGTAGAACGCGTCCACCACCTGGGCTCCGTCCTCGAACCACGAGTTCGCCCACCACCCGCCGATCGCGAGCACCACCAGCACCGCGGAGAGCGCGTAGCGCCCCGCGGCCAGCCATGTCGCACGGGCACGGCGGCGTCCCGGGGTGGATGCGAAGACGGATGCCGCGGGCAGCCCCGTCGCCGGCACCGATCGCCTTCCTTCCACGAAGGCGCGCACCGCACGCACGAGCAGCGTGGCCCCGAACACGATCGTGCGCACACCGAAGATCACCGCGACGACGAGGACCGTGACGTCGGGCCACGCGTACGAGAGGACGCCGAACGCGACCTGCGTCCCGCCCCAGACCCCGGCGAGCACCCGCTGGCTCAGACTGCCGCGTGACACCGCGTCGTAGATCGACGCCAGGCCGCCCAGCACGAGCAGCACGGCGATGATCTCGGGCAGCAGCTCGAGCGTCCGACCGAGACCGAAGAAGATCGCGAGCCCGAGCGCGATCCACAGCCCGCCGAACATGACCCGCGACCACACGGGGGTCTCGGGCGCGGCGAACAGGCGCGCCAGGCCGGAGAAGACGGCGCTGAGGCCCACGTACACGGTCAGCAGCACGAGAGACGTGAGCGGCCGCGTGACGATGAGGAGCCCGGCGAGAAGCGACAGCGCGCCCACGACGACGAGCACGACGGGAGGGGCTCCCCGCACCAGGCGGGGTACGACGCTCCAGCCGGTCGCCGGCGGTCGACGGCCCTCGCGGATCATCCCCCCAAGATAGAACCGCCTCTGCGGGAGGAATCGATGCGCCGTGCGTCAAGCCCCCTCGAGGGGCGGCGCAGCGGTCTAGCGTGAGGGGGTGACGACCGACCGGCGCGTGAAGAGCAGCGCGAAGCAGCTCGCCCGCGATGCGGAGTCGAGCAGCGTCTTCGAGGGCGTCGCCCGGGGCGGCTATGTCGCGAATGCCGTCATCCATGCACTCATCGGCGTCATCGTGATCGTGATCGCCTCGGGCGGCAACGGCGAGGGCGACCATGCCGGCGCCATGAAGGCCGTGGCGGGTGCCCCCGCGGGCTCCGTCGTGCTGTGGCTCATCGCGGTCGGGCTGTGCGCGCTCGGCGTATGGCACGCCGCCGAGGGACTTCTGGCCAGGGATCGGTCGGGCGACACGAAGGGCTCTGCCCGCAAGTGGGGACGCCGCGTCGCCGAAAGGGGGCAGGCCGCGGTGTTCCTCGTGCTCGGCCTGATCTCGGCGGCCGTGGCGATCGGCGCGCGACCCGACGCCGACCAGACGGCCGAGGACGCCAGCCGCGAGCTGCTGCGGGTGCCCGGCGGCGCCATCGTCCTGGCGGCGATCGGCCTGGCCATCGCGATCGCCGGCGTCGCGTTCGTGGTGATGGGCGTGCGGCGCAGCTTCCGCGCGCGCATGCAGATTCCGCACGGCGCGCTCGGGCGAGGGGTCGCGGTGCTCGGCGTGGTGGGATTCGTCGCCAAGGGTGTCGCCTTGGCCGGTCTCGGCGTGTTGCTCATCGTGTCCGCCCTCGGGACCGACGCCGACACGGCGGGCAGCCTCGACAGCGCCATCGACGCCATGCTGGCGCTGCCGTTCGGCCCGGCGCTCGCATGGACGATCGGCATCGGATTCCTGGCCTACGCCGCCTTCACGGTGGCCCGCGCGCGCTTCGCGCGGATGTGACCGCCCGAGGCGGTCCTACGGCGCGGCATCCGTGCTGTCAATGCCCTGGCGCCGTGCCCGCACCTGACGCAACCTGGCGGCATGACCCACACAGAGGAAGATCTCGTCACCGGCCCCGAAGCGATCGCGCGGGTCAGGGAACTCGTCGAAGACATCGACTTCACGATGCTGACCACGCGCGACTCGTCGGGGAACCTCGTCAGCCGGCCGATGAGCACGCGGCAGATGGACGAGAAGGGCGACATCTGGTTCTTCACCCTCGCCGGCACCGGCAAGGTCGCCGAGAGCCAGTCCGATCCGCAGCACGACGTCGGGCTGTCGTACCTCGACTCGAAAGGACACCGGTACGTGTCCGTCGCCGGTCGCGCGGAGGTCGTCCGCGACGAGGCGAAGATGAAGGAGCTGTACTCCCCCAGCCTCGACATCTGGTTCGAGGACGGGCTCGACACCCCCGGCATCGTGCTGCTGCGCGTGACGCCCGTCGAGTGCGAGTTCTGGGAGCCCCGGCACGGCAAGCTCGTCACGGCGGCGGGCATGCTCAAGGCGCTCGTGACCCGGGACACACCGGACGACACCATGTCGCACGGCAGAGTCAGCTGTTGACGTCCGCCGAGCATCCCGCGCCACCCCGCCGCCGCCGGCACCCGCTCGGCATCCTCTGCGCCGGCACGGCGGCCGTGCACGACTCAGGCCGCACTGATGATCCACGGGGGCACCGGCATGACCGACGGCACGACGCGGCGGGTGGTGCCCTCTGGGTCCGCCGTGAATCCTCGGCGGCCCCAATCCGAAGTCCTGAGGCCGACACGAGGACGCTCGACGCACGGGCTCAGCCGCGGTACACCTGCACGACCGACGGGCGGGGCGCCGTCGGCACGGCGCCCACCGCGGTCGAGCCGAAGTCGGGGAACAGCGAGTGCGGCTCGGCGAAGGTGCCACCCTCACCCGGGTGCTGCACCGCGACGAACACGAGGCCGTCCTCGTCGTGGATGACCGGACCACACGTCTCTGCCTCGCGCGGCACTGCGAGGAACTGCTGCACGTGCCCGCGCTCGGCTCCCTCGAGCGGCACCAGGAACAGGCCGTCGTTGTATCCGATCGTGCTCGGCGCGCCGTCGGTCGAGATCCAGAGGTTGCCGGCCGAGTCGAACGCGACGTTGTCGGGGCAGGAGATCGGCGACACGAGCTCCTTGGGGAAGCCGGCGAAGTACGAGTTCGCGAACACAGCCGGATCGCCGCACAGAAGCAGGATGCTCCAGCCGAACGTCGTGCCCGCCTGGCCGGCGGTCTCGGTCATCTCGATGACGTGGCCGTAGCGGTTCCCCGTGACCGGGTTCGCCTCGTCCAGCGTCGCCGCCGAGCGGCTGGAGTTGTTCGTGAGCGCGAGGTAGACCTTGCCCGTCTTGGGGCTCGGCTCGACGTCCTCCGGGCGGTCCATCTTCGTCGCGCCCACGGCATCCGCTGCCAGACGCGTGTAGACGAGCACCTGCTCGGTCGTGAACCCGGAGACGACGCTCTGGCCGTTCTGCGTGAGCGGGACCCAGGTGCCCGAGCCGTCGAACTTGCCGTCGGCCGGCAGGGCGCCGTTGCCGGTGATCTGGTTCGCCGGGGAGTTGCCCGCGAACTTGGCGACGTAGAGATCGCCCTCGCTCAGCAGCTCGAGGTTCTTCTTGCGCGAGCCCGAGATCTTGTTCTTCGAGACGAACTTGTAGAGGTAGTCGTTGCGTTCGTCATCGCCCATGTAGGCGACCACGCGGCCGTCCTCGGCGACGATGACGTTCGCACCCTCGTGCTTGAACCGGCCCATGGCGGTGTGCTTGCGCGGGGTCGATGCGGGGTCCTGCGGGTCGATCTCGACGATGTACCCGAAGCGGTTCGGCTCGTTGACATAGTCGGCATTGTGCGCGTCGAAGCGGGGGTCGTACTTCTCCCAGCCGTTCTCGGTGCTGGTCGACGGCGTCGCCTGATACCGCTTCTGAGCCGCGGTGTCTGCCGCCCACGCGAAGTAGCCGTTGAAGTTCTCCTCGCCCGAGAGGATGGTTCCCCAGGGGGTGGTGCCGCCGGCGCAATTGCCGAGCGTTCCGCGCACCCAGCGACCCTCCGGGTCGGCGGCGGTCTTCATCAGGTCGCCGCCGGCCGCGGGACCGGTGAGCTCGAACACCGTCTCCACGGTGATGCGGCGGTTGCGCTTGCCGTCGACGACGTACGACCACGGCTCACCGGTGCGCTTGCGCGTGATCTCGACGACGGACATGCCCTGGGCCGCTTTGAAGATGTCACCCCGGCGCTGCAGCTCGGCGGCGTCGGTCGTCGGCGGGAACATGATGTTCGGGTTGCAGTACTCGTGGTTGTTGACGAGCACGCCGGTCTTGCCGCTGGGGTCCGCGACGATGTCGAGATAGTCGCTGTTGTAGCCGAACTGCACGGCCTGGGCGGCCGGCGACTGCGCGTTGATGTCGAAGACGGGCGCGTTCGAGAACAGCGGGTCGCCCCAGCGGATGATCGGCTGCCAGGTGTAGCCGGCCGGCACGGTGAACTCGTCGACCAGACGGTTCACCGGGTCGATCGGGTCGAACGGCAGGCTGCCGCGCGCCGGACGCGCGAAAGCGGCACCCGCTCCGCCGACACCCGACGAGCCCGGACCCGACAGGGGCGTCTGCCCGCGGAGCCCGCCGACGCTGATGGCGACCGCACCGGCCGCGCCCAGCCCCAGGAGCGCGCGACGCGACAGCGCCGCCGATGCGACCTCCTGGAACGTCTCGTTGTGCGACGAGTTGCACTCGGGGCCCAAGCACGCGTTGGCGCACTTGAACTGGCACGTCACGGCGAGGCGCTTGCCTCGTGCGTGGTCGGCCATGGGCAGGGAACGGCGGAATCCTTCGACGATGCTCACGAGCGTCCTCTCGGCATGCATGACAGCGGGCTGGCGTGGGGTGGCGCCAGCCTCGTCTCGCGGGGCGAAGCGGCCTGGAACCCGAGGTGAACGGCCGGCGACGAGGGCATGAGAACGGCCTCATCGAACGGATGCTGCCACCGCCCGACGCCGGCGGTGGAAGGCGTCAGGCAGCCGGCGCCGATTCCAGCGAGTTGATCGCGCGGATGAGGCGGTGCAGCTCCCCCACCCGGAACTGGTTCAGCCGTAGGACCAGCCGCGCCAGGTGGAGCTCGTCACCGTCCTCGACCTCGACGGCGAGCGGTCCGCGCCGCTCGATCTCGCCCTCGGTGACGAGGTCGCCGAACGCGGCGTTGAGCGCCTGGACCTCAGCATCCGTCGGCTCGGCCTTCAGCCGCAGCACGAGTCGCTTGCCGACCCACCGCAGCGAGTGGTAGTTGCGATAGAAGCCGGTGAGCTCGTCGGCCGCGGCCGTCACCGAGTCTGTGACGAACACCCGATCGAAGTCGCCCGGGGAGATCACGCCGGAGGGCAGCAGATGGTCGTCCACGAAGCGGCGAAGCCCCGACCAGAACGTGCCGCCGGGTGCATCGAGCAGGACGATGGGCGTCGGATCCGCCTTGCCGGTCTGCTGCAGGGTCAGCAGCTCGAACATCTCGTCGAGGGTGCCGAACCCGCCGGGGACGCAGACGAACCCGCTCGACTCCTTCACGAGCATGAGCTTGCGCGTGAAGAAGTACTTCATCGCCACGTTGCGGGCGTTCGCGCCCACGATCGCGTTCGGCTTCTCCTCGAACGGAAGGCGGATCGAGACGCCGAGCGAGTTGTGCGGGCCCGCGCCCTCGGCGGCGGCCTGCATGATCCCCGGCCCCGCGCCGGTCACCACCATCCAGCCCCGCTCGGCGAGCGCGGTCGCCGCCTCCGAGGCCTGCCGGTAGAGCGCGTCGTCCGGCAGTGTGCGTGCCGAGCCGAAGATCGTGACCTTGGGGATGCCGCGGTACGGTGCGAACAGGCGGAACGCGGCGCGCATCTCGCTGAGCGCCGCGGACGTGATCTTGAGGTCGAGACGCTCGGTGTCGTCGATGCCCAGTCCGATGCCGGTCGCGAGGATGCGCGCCACGAGGTCGGTGCTCTCGGTGATGCCCGCTGCGGCGATCGTCGCGCGGAGCTCCTCGGTCACGGGATGCGGGATGGTTCCGGTGTCGCTGGGGCCCATGACGCCCAGAGTGCCACGCGGAGCCGCCGTTCGGTGAACGGATGCGTGAACGATCCCGTCACGGCCGGTCGCGCAGCCGGAGCCGCCGGCCCTCGGACAAGGGTCGGCGGCGCTCGGCTCAGCGGGCGCTGAGGCGGGCGACGGCGTCCGCCGGGGAGACGACTTCGCGGTCGCCGGTGCGGCGGTCCCAGAGCTCGACCTGGCCGTCGGCGGCGCCGCGGCCCACGATGACGATCTTCGGCACGCCGACGAGCTCGGCGTCGCCGAACTTCACGCCGGGCGAGACCTTGGGGCGGTCGTCATAGAGGACCTCGAGACCGGCGGCCTCGAGGTCGGCCGAGAGATGCTCCGCCACATCGAACATGACGGACTCGCGGCCGGCCGCGACCACGTGCACGTCGAACGGCGCGACGGACGCGGGCCAGACGAGCCCCTTGTCGTCATTGTTGAGCTCGGCAAGGTTCGCGAGGATGCGGGTCACGCCGATGCCGTACGAACCCATCGTCACGGTGACGAGCTTGCCGTTCTCATCGAGGACCTTGAGCCCGAGGGTCTCGGCGAAGAAACGCCCGAGCTGGAAGACGTGCCCGATCTCCATGCCGCGCGCGAGCTCCACCGGACCCGAGCCGTCGGGCGCCGCGTCGCCTGGCCGCACGTTCGCGACCTCGACGAATCCGTCGCCGGTGAAGTCACGACCCGCGACGAGGGTGTGGACGTGCTTCTGGTCGATGTTGGCGCCGGTGACCCAGGCGGTCCCGTCGACGACCCGGGGATCGAGCAGGAACCGGATGCCGGTCGCCGACTCCTCGCCGAGGACAGCGCCGGTCTCGGACCACGGCCCGATGTAGCCCTTCACGAGCAGCGGGTGCTTCTCGAAGTCCTCGGCGGTCGCGGCCTCCACGGCGGCGGGCGCGAAAGCGACCTCCGCGCGCTTGTCGTCGATGTCGCGGTCACCGGGGATCCCGACGACCACGAGCTCGCGCGTACCGTCGAGGTGCGTGAGCGCGAGGACGACGTTCTTCAGCGTGTGGGCGGCGGACCACTGCGTCACGCCGTCCGTGGCGGGACCGGCGATGCCAGACGCGGGGGCATCCAGGTGCACGTTGGAGTGATCGACGAGCGTCTGGATCGTCGGGGTGTTCGGTGAATCGAAGATCACCGGAGCCCCGATCCCGTCGAACGGGATCGGGTCGGGGACCACGGTCGTGAACGCCTCGACATTCGCCGCGTAGCCGCCGACGGTGCGGACGAACGTGTCTTCGCCGACCGGGGTGGGGTGCAGGAACTCCTCGGATCGCGCCCCGCCCATGAGCCCGTTGTCGGCGGCGACGATGACGTATTCCAGACCGAGGCGCTGGAAGATGCGCTCGTACGCATCGCGCTGGGCCTGGTACGAGGCGTCCTGACCCTCGTCGGTGTAGTCGAACGAGTACGCGTCCTTCATGGTGAACTCGCGTCCGCGCAGCAGACCTGCCCGGGGACGGGCCTCGTCGCGATACTTGTCCTGGATCTGGTAGATCGTCAGGGGAAGGTCCTTGTACGACGAGTAGAGGTCCTTCACGAGGAGCGTGAACATCTCCTCGTGCGTGGGCGCGAGGAGGTAGTCGGCCCCACGGCGGTCCTGCAGCCGGAAGATGCCGTCGCCGTAGGAGGTCCACCGGCCCGAAGCCTCGTACGGCTCGCGCGGCAGCAGCGCCGGGAAGTGCACCTCGAAGGCGCCGGCGCGGGTCATCTCGTCGCGAATGATCCCCTCGATCTTCGCCTTGACCCTCAGCCCCAGCGGCAGCCATGTGAAGATGCCCGGCGCCGCCCGGCGGATGTAGCCGGCGCGCACGAGCAGCCTGTGGCTCGCGACCTCGGCATCGGCCGGGTCTTCACGAAGGGTGCGGAGGAAGAAGTTCGACAGACGGGTGACCACGAGGGTCAAGTGTAGAGCGAGCGCATGCCGGCACGTTTCGGACGGCGCCCACACGGACTCGAGCGCATACACACCATCGATCGCGTCGGCGTCGGCGCCGCCGTCGGCTGCCGGCGGGCGTCACTGGGCGTTCGAGTACTCCGCGACCGTCGCTGCCGAGAAGGCGGAGCACGCCTTCACGTCGCAGATGGAGCACTCGGTGCCCTTGCGGTAGTGCTCGTGCGCTTCGAATGCGTGCCCGCACGCGCACATGTCATTCGCCTGCGGAACCGTCTTCTTTGAGATTCCCACGTGTCCTTGCCCCCGGATTGAAGTGGCCCGAGGCGATCGGCGCTCGGGATGGTGGTGACCGCCACCCATTCTGGACGCCGATCCTGAGATGACGCTCCATGGTGCCCGGCGCCTGCTGTTGTCCACCCAATGGAGGACATTTTATTGCATCAGCACCCGAATGTCCCCCGAAGAGGGGACACGGAATCGCCGCTGTTAACCCGAATCTGGTGCCGCGTTCACGCGGCTGAAACACCATCCGGTCACGCTCGAAGAAGAACGAAATCGGCAAACCGAGCCCCACCGGGTCCGCTTCCCCCACCAGCGGATCCCGTCAAATGGGGTGTGCTGGACCGCATCGACGCGACGGGTGCGACCAGCCCGTTCGCGTCGGACAGACAATCATCGCTCCACCGTTCCCCCATGGAAGGGCGTCACATGTCCAACGATCCGAACCTCTCCTCCCCGCGCGTCTCGATCATCGTTCCGGTCCGGAACGAGGCCAAGAACCTCGAGATCGTCCTCCCCCTCCTCCCCGACGTGCACGAGATCATCGTCGTCGACGGACACTCCGTCGACGGCTCTGCGGAGGTCGCACGGCGTGTGCGACCGTCGGTCGACGTCATCACCCAGACTCGCAAAGGCAAGGGCAACGCTCTGGTCTGCGGATTCGAGCGGGCGACCGGCGACATCATCGTGATGTTCGACGCCGACGGCTCGGCCGATGCCGACGAGATCCCCCGCTTCGTCGATGCGCTGATCGGCGGTGCCGACGTCGCCAAGGGAAGCCGCTTCATGGCCGGCGGCGGCAGCGAGGACATCACGTTCCACCGGCAGCTGGGCAACAAGTTCCTCAACCTCCTGACGAACGTCCTCCTGGGCACCAAGTACTCCGACCTCTGCTACGGCTACAACGCGTTCTGGCGGCGCATCGTGCCCGCGCTCGACCTGCCGGCGCCCGACATCGCCGGCGCCCAGGGCGAGATGCTGTGGGGCGACGGGTTCGAGATCGAGACGCTGCTCAACTGCCGCTTCGCCGAGAACCGCCTCACCGTCGTCGAGGTGCCGAGCGTGGAGCTCCTGCGCATCCACGGCGAAAGCAACCTCAACGCCGTGAGCGACGGTCTTCGCGTGCTGCGCACGGTGCTCGACGAGCGCCTCAACCGCTGGGGCCGCACACGCCGTCGCGCGACCACGCCCGTCTTCTCGACCTCCGTGCGCGAGGTTACCCCCGCGAGCGCGAGCAGCTCCGCGCCGCCCGCCCCCGTGCTCGAGGAATCGGTCAACACGGCCGCCTAGCCATGTCTGTCAGCGTCGTCGTCTGCGCCTACACGATCGACCGCTGGGACCAACTCGTGCTCGCGATGGACTCGCTGTCCGCGCAGACCCCGTCACACGAGACGATCCTCGTCGTCGACCACAACGATGAGCTGCTGGAGCGAGCCCGCTCGCGATGGCCGGAGTTCATCGTCCTGCCCAACACCGATCGCCGCGGACTCTCCGGTGGGCGCAACACCGCCCTTCAGGTGGCCACGGGTGAGGTCGTCGCGTTCCTCGACGACGACGCCGCCGCGCAACCGGGGTGGCTCGATGCACTCGTGGCCCCTTTCGCCGATGGGAGCGTTGTCGCAGTGGGCGGCAGCGCCAGCCCCATCTGGCCCGGGGCGGCACCGGCCGTGCTGCCGGAGGAACTGCTGTGGATCGTCGGATGCAGCTACCGCGGTCTTCCCGCGGCGGGGCCCATCCGCAACGTGATGGGCTGCTCGATGGCGTTCCGCCGCGAACCGCTCCTCGCCATCGGCGGCTTCAATCCCGACACCGGCCGCATCGGCGCCCTCCCGATCGGATGCGAGGAGACGGAGGCGTGCATCCTCCTGCGCCAGGCCGACCCGACGCGCACCATCATGTACGCGCCGACGGCGAACGTGCGTCATCACGTGAGCGCCGACCGCGTGCGGCTCGGCTATGTCGCGCACCGCAGCTGGTGCGAAGGACTGTCGAAGGCCGGGATCGCACGCACGGTGGGCCGACAGGACGCGCTCGCCGCGGAGTCGGCGTACGCGACGCGGGTCCTTCCCGCCGGTGCATGGCGCGAACTGCGGCGCGGTCGTGCTGGTCTGGTGCCCGCGTTCGCGATCGCCCTGTCCCTCGCACTCGCCGGGTGCGGATATGTGTGGGGCAGCCTTGCCGCAGTGCGGCCCGGCGCGGCGCGGTCGCCGCTCACCGACGGGGCACGCGTATGACCGGTCCCTCCCCCGCTCACGAGGCCGCACCTGCCACGAACATCCGCGCCCGCGTCTCGCGCGACTCGCTGTGGCTCGCGTCGGGGTACGCCGCGACGGCGGGCTCGGGCTTCGTGTTCTGGCTGCTCGCGGCGGTCTGGATCCCTCAGGCCCAGCTCGGCATCGAGGCATCCGTGCTCGCCGCAGTGATGGCCGCCGCGGCGTTGGCTTCCAACGGGCCCGGCAGCGCGCTGGTGGTGATGCTTCCCCTCGGCGGTCCTGCCGCCCGCGAGACCCTCCGACGGGCGCTCACCACCACCGCCGTGCTGTCGGTGGTGTCCGGAGTCGTCGCCGGCACGGTCGTCGCGGGCCTCCTTCCGTCGGTGCTGCCGCCGGTCGCCACTGTCTGCCTCGTCGCGACCTGCTCGGTCGCGTGGGCGCTGTTCAACGTGCAAGCGCAGGCGCTGGCCGGCGCCTCCGATGCGCGCGCGACGCTCATCGTCAACGGGTCGGCCAACCTCCTCAAGCTGGGCCTCCTCGCGCTGCTCGCGTTCGCCGCGCATGCGACGCCCCTCATCCTGGTCCTCGCCACGATCCTGCCCGCCATCGCGATGACGACAGTGAGTCTCACGGTGCTGATTCCGCGAGCGCTGCATCGTGACAATGGGCTCTCCGGCTCGGCGCGACAGTGGGACGGCGATCTCGCACGGGCCTTCCGCCGGTTCTCGTTCGAGAACGCCGTCGCCGTCGGCATCGTGATGTGCGCCGGCCTGTCGCTCTCGTTCCTCGTGACCACGCTGGCCTCGCCCGTCGAAGGAGCGATCTTCGCGATCGCGTTCCAGTTCAGTGTCGCTCTCGACCTCGTGGGCGTGGCGGTGGCCACCGCGCTCGCCCGGAGCGCGGTCGGCGCATTCGCGCACACCGCCGAACTGGCTCACGGCTTTGCGCTCAAGGTGTCGCTCGCGGTGGGTGCCCTCGGCGTGACGGCGGCGATCGCCACTCCGCTCATGTTCCTTCTCCTCGGTCGGGGGTATCCGCCCCTCTACGGAATGGCGGTCGTCGGGATCCTTGCCGCGGCGAGCGCGATCCGTCCCGGCTACGACGTCTGGTCGGCACTGTCTCGCGCGCGGCACCGTGTGCGCCCGGTGCTCGTCGGCAACGCGGTGTGGTTGCTGACGCTGCTCGCATTCGTCCTCCTCCTCGTCCCCCGCTGGGGGGCGCTGGGCGCGTCGACAGCCGTCGTCTGCGCGGCGCTCGTGCTGACGGTCATCGGCATCGTCGGTCTCCGCCACGCACACCCCTACCGCACCGCGCCCCTCCCCCCGAAAGGTGCAGCCGCATGACCACTCTCACGCTCCCGCCGGCCATGCCGCTTCACGGCACGGTCGACAGAGACGTCGCGACCTGGGTGGGTCTCGTCGAGGCATCCGACCTCGGCGGCGCACCTCAGCGCATCGTGCTCGAATCAGGCGACCAGTTCGATCGCGCCAGACTCCTGGTGCGCGATCGCGGCTCGGTCCGCGGATACATCGCGGTCCCCGTCGTGGACGGCGAAGCGGACGCCGCCGCCGTGGTGAACGCTGTCGATCGCCTCCCCGCCACCCCGCCCGCGGCACGCACGGCTCCGTGGCCGATCACCGTCGTGGTCTGCACGCGAGATCGAGGCGCCCTCCTGCGGGAGTCGCTCGGCGCGATCCGCGCCATCGACTATCCGCTCATGGAGATCGTCGTGGTCGACAACGCGCCCTCCGACGATGCGACCCGCGATCTGCTGGCGGAAGAGTTCCCCGAGTTCGGCTACGTGCGGGAGGAAAGGGCGGGGCTGTCGCACGCGCGCAACGCCGGGCTCAAGGCGGCCTCCTCGACCATCGTCGCGTACACCGATGACGACGTGATCGTCGATCCGCAGTGGCTGTGGGCGATCACGGCGGGATTCGCGCAGGCCGACGATGTGGGGTGCGTGACCGGGATCGTGCCCAGTGGCGAGTTGCGCAATGCCGTGCAGGCGTGGTTCGACGCGCGCGTCAGCTGGTCGAAGCTCACCGCTTCACGCACCTTCCGGCTGAGCGATCCGCCGGATGATCTGCCGATGTTCCCGTTCTGCGTCGGCGAGTTCGGCACGGGTGCGAACTTCGCCGTACGCCGCGACCACATGCTCGCCCTCGGCGGCTTCGACACCGCCCTGGGCGCCGGCACCCGCACGAAGGGTGGCGAGGACCTCGACATGTTCCTCCGCATGCTCTACGACGGGCAGGCGATCGTGGTCAACCCGTCCGCCGTCGTCTGGCACCGGCACCGAGACGACCTGGCAGCGCTGGAGGCGCAGGCCGTCGGCTATGGCCGCGGATTCGGCGCATGGGCCGTGACCGTCGCAATGGATCCCCGCACCGTCGGCGCGGCCATCGCCAGATCGCCGCGAGCTCTTGCGCGTCTGGTCAACAAGCCGATGGCATCTGTGGACGAGACGACGGTGACCGCCACTCTGTCGCGGGAGTCCAAGGGAATCGGGCGGATCGAGCTGGCCAGCGTCATCGGCGGCCCCGCGGCCTACTTCGCCGAGCGGCGGGCGCAGCGGGACGCCGGCACGTTCGCAGGGCCGCCCTCGCGCGACATCGTCCTCGATCGACGACTGTGGTCGGTGCTGGCCGCTCTGGGTGGACTTTTCGGGCTGCTCGCTCTGCTTCCCACCGCCGCAGGCGTGTCCTTCGCCTTCCTGGCGATCTTCATCCTGATCGGCCCCGGCTCTCTCGTGCGGGCCTGGGTGCCTCTTCCCCCGCACTTCGCGCCGATCGTCATACCCGCCCTCGGCCTGTCGGCGGTGATCCTTCTCACGACCGCGACCGTCAACCTCCAATGGTGGGCACCCGCGGTGTGGCTGCTCGCGGCCGCCGCCGCGACGTGCGCCGCCGCGTTGGCGACATTCGTCACGAGGAGGGGCGCATGACCGTCACCGAGCCGCGCGTCACCTCCCCTGCGGCGACCGACCGGTCCGCGACCCGTCGTGCGGGGAACCCCGCGGCGATCGTGCTCCTCGTGGCCGTCGTCGCCTGGGCACTCGCCATCCCCACCCTCCACGACGCCCCGTGGAACCTGTTCGGGCTGATCCCGGCCGCCAGTCCGCTCTTCCCGGTGTCGATCGCGCTGGCGACCATCGCGTTCTGCGTCGCCATCGCGTCCGGGGCCACCCGCACGGCCGGGGTCGCGCTCGTCGCGACCGTCCTCATGATGCGACTTCCCACGGCCGTGTCGACCGATGCGCCGCTCTACTCGTGGACCTACAAGCACTTCGGTCCGATCGACTACATCCAGCGCTTCGGCGGTGTCGACGTGACGGCCGACATCTACCACAACTGGCCGGGGGCGTTCTCGCTCATCGCCTGGATCAACACGATCACCGGGTCGGACACGATCGTCATCGCGCAATGGTTCGCGGTCGGTGCGCAGCTCGCATTCACGGCAGCGGTGTTCTTCCTCGCCCGCACCTACGGGTATGCCGCCCCGACCGCGCTGGTCGCCGCGTTCGGGGCGCATCTCGTCAACTGGGTCGGGCAGGACTACCTCTCGCCTCAGGCCATCGCCTTCGCCCTCGGGATCGTCGTGATCGCGCTGGTGCTGGCGTCGACCCGCACCAGGGCTGCTTCCTGGGTCGCGGTCCCGATCTTCACCGCGATCGTCGTGACGCATCAGCTCACGCCGTACTGGCTTCTGGCGGCGACCCTGCTGCTCACGCTGCTGGGACGCGTGCGACCTCGCTACCTCGTCGCTGTGTTCGCCGCGATCGCCGTCGGCTACCTGCTCCTGCACTTCGAGGTGGTGGTGAAGTTCGGAGACCTCATCAACCTCGACCTCCTCAGCAACATCCTGACGCCGTCGGCGCGCAACGAGGTGCTGGGCGCGCCGAGCGTCGGTCAGGTCTTCAACTCGTGGATCGCTCGGGGAATCACCGGGCTCGTGTGGGTGTCGACCGCAGCGGTCGTCGCGGTGCACCTCATCCGCCATCGCGACCGGTGGCGTGACATCGCTGTGCCGGCGGTGGTCGCCTTCTCCCCGGGATTGATCCTCCTCGGCCAGGGGTACGGCGGCGAGGCGATGTTCCGCGTCTTCCTGTATTCGATCCCCGGCTGCATGCTGATTCTCGCTCCCGTCCTCACACGCATGCTCAGCGGCGGGCTCGCTCTCGGTCGGCGCGCAGCGCAGGTGGCCGTCGCGGCCACCCTCACGATCGTGGCTCTGGGGTCGATCCAGACGTCATACGGCGGATGGTTCGCCAACCTCGTCACCCCCGAATCCGTGCGACTGACGACCCAGGTGCTCACAGAGGAGGATCCCTCCACCCTCACGATCGGCGTCGCACCCGGCGCACCGGGCCGGATCGTCGCTGAGTACGTCGACTTCGTCCGCGCGAACCAACTCTTCGACAGCGGCATCGACATGTGGCTGACGTCGTGGCCCGGCTGGGAGGACGAGGAATTCGCCGACCCGCGCCGCGTGGAACGCCTCACCGACAGCCTGGTGTGGGAGCAGCGGCCCGCCCTGGTGGTCATCACGGAGCAGATGCGCGCGTACAGCACGTATTACGGCACCCTCCCCGACGGAGCGCTCGACCGATTCCAGGGCTTCCTCGAGGACGACCCCCGCTGGGAACTGGTCTACGAGTCGGACGAGACCCTCGTCTACCGCCTCGATCTCACGCTCGGCGCCGACACCGCGGGGCAGGGCTGAGATGCGTGCCCCGGTCGACGCCGTGGCGCAGCGCAAGACCCGCGCCCAGCCGGACCTCGCCGCCGGCGCGGGAGGGATGACGGGCGCGGTCATCACGACCTACGCAGCGCGCTTCGCGTCGATGATCGCGTATGTGGTGCTGCTCCCGGTGGTTCTCGCCGCGTTCGGCGCAGAGGCGTACGGCCTCTACATGCTCACCGTGGCCGTCGGCGCACTGTTCCAGCAGGATCTCGGCGTCGGAGGAGCGACCACCCGGTTCATCGGTGTGGCGGCTCCCTCCAACGATTTCGCGCGCATGCGCCGGGTCGCTGCGGCGAGCAACATGTTCTTCCTCGCGACCGCGGTCATCCTCTCCAGCGCCACCGTTCTGGTGTTCGCCCTCACGATTCCTCGCACGCAGTTCAGTCCGGAACTGACCGACACCGCCTGGATTCTCGCGGCCCTCGGCGTCGCCAACGTCTTCATCCTGCTCTCGTTCTCCGCGAACCGGCAGATCCTCACCGGGATCGGGCGCCTCAACGACGTCAACTACCTCCTCATCGGCCTCGCCGTCTTCCGTGTCGCGCTCACCGTGCTGGTGTGCTGGGCGGGGATCGGGATCGTCGCCGTCGCGGCGGTGGATGTGCTCGGCATTCTCGCATTCGGCATAGCGACGTACGTCCTGCGACGTAGACGGGCACCGCAGGTCACCGCCCGCCCGCGAGACTTCCGGTGGAGCGTGTTCCGGGAGCTGTTCGCGATGTCGGCGCAGCTCATGATCCTGGGCCTCGCGGGCGTCGTGATCATGCAGGTGGGCGGCATCCTCACCGCCCTCATGCTCCCGATCGCCTACACCGCCCTGTACGCCGCGGGCCAGCGCATCTACCTCCTCGTGAAGGAGGTGACGAATTCGCTCGCGACCGCGATCCTGCCGACCGCCTCGATGCGCGAAGGCGGTGCGGCGGGCGCGTCGATAGGCCAGATGTACCTTCGGGGCACCAGCTACGCGAACATGCTGATGACGGTCGTCCTCGTGCCCGTGGTGGTCTTCATGCCCGAGATCATGAGCGTCTGGCTCGGCCCGTCGGGCGCAGGCGCGGCCGTCGTCGCGCAGATCCTCGTGCTGTCGATGTTCGCAAACAACAACCACCTGCTTGCGGTCCCCATCCTCACCGCGCAGGGATCGGTGCGCGGCTACGCGATCCTCCACACCATCTGGGCGGTCACCGGCACGGCGCTGGCAATCGTCCTCGGGGCGACGTCCGGGCTCACCGGGATCGCGTGGGGGCTCACCCTCCCGATCCTCCTGTTGGAGCCCTTCTACATCGCAATCGCGCTGCGACGTCTCGACCTCACCGTCAAGGGCTTCGCGATCCGCTGCCTGCTGCTGCCGTTCGGAACCGTCGCACCTGTCGCCGCCGCGCTGGTGCTGGTGAGTCTGCTCGACCCGCCGCTCGTGGTGATCCCCGTCGTCGGCGCCGTCTGGGCGATCACGGCGACCACGCTCTACTACTTCATCGCCCTCGACGCGACGACTCGTTCGTCGCTGCGATCCACCCTCACCCGCCGCCTGCGCGGCGCCCGTACCGTGGAGGACTCCCCGTGACGCTGCCGATCGAGAACACGAACTCGCGCATGCCGCACACCGAGGACGCGATCAGCAGGATGCAGCGCCGTTCCTACATCGCGATGTCCGCACTGCATCGTGGGATCGACCGGCTCGTGCTCACCGACTTCCCCGACTACGAGAACATCGGCGACTCCGTGATCGCACTCGGCCAGGCCGAGTTCTGGCGCCAGGCGGGGATCCGCCTGGAAGCCGCGTACTCATGGCGCACGATCTCGCCGAAGGTCTATGAATCGCGGTGGCCCGTCGCCATCCAGGGCGGCGGCAACTTCGGGGGCCTGTACCCGCAGCACAGCGAGCACCGCTATCGTCTCGCCGAGCGCCTCGATCCGCGTATCGAGCTCATCCAGGAGCCGCAGTCTGTGCACTTCGAGTCGGATGCCGATCGGCGCGCGTTCGCGTCGCGCATGGCTCCGCGGCGCCTTCTGCGCATGGCGGTGCGGGACCGGGTCTCGTTCTCCGCGGTCAGCGCCTTCGTGCCGGACGTGATCCTCGCACCCGACAGCGTGCACATGCTGGGGCGACTCGAGTCGGCGGCGCCCACCGTCGCGGTGGTCCATCTGCTGCGTCGTGACGATGAGAGCGCCGGACCCGGCAGCATCGAGACGGCGGTCGACTGGCCCGCGATGACATTCGCCGACCGGCTGCGCCAGCGGTTGAGCCGCACCTTGTTGGAGGGCGCGGTGACCCGCACGATGAACCGGTCGACCGACCGCTGGTTCGCCGACGCGTCGAAGCGGCTCGCGACCGGTGTCGCGCTCCTCTCCCCCGGCGAGACGATCATCACCGATCGACTGCATGCGATGCTCATCGCCCTGCAGATGGGCAGGCGGGTCATCGCGATAGACAACGCCAACGGCAAGCTCACCAACTATGCCGCGACCTGGTTCGGCGACCTCGACCTTCCCCTCGAGTTCGCACCCGACCTGGCCGCAGCGACGGACATGGTGTAGCCGTGGTCATCGCGCGAGAGCCCAGGGCGACGACGTCTCCCCGGCACGAACCCGTCGAGCCGGATCGCGTCGCGGTCTCATCGGGAAGGATCCCCGGCAGGGACCTGCTCTCGGAGGGCGTGCGGATCAGCGTCGAACTCGCGCCGCTGATCGTGCCCGAGCGGGAGACCGTGGTGCGCGCCGTGCGCGCCCTCATCGGGATGGGCGCCGCCGCGCGCGCAGGTCGCACGTTCGAGGGCAATCGCTGGCGCTACGACGCCGGCCGGCTCGATGCACAGGCCGAGCGCATGGTCCAGCCGCTGCCCACCGAAACCACCGGCGACGCGGGCCTGCCTCGACTGCGCGAGATCGTGGCACCCGACCTGCCCTTCATGGTCTTCCTCGGCGAGGATCGGGCGTCGCTGTGCATCGATCACCGGCTCGGCGATGGCTTCCTCAGCGTGATGCTCACCGCCGGCGCCCTCTCCGGACGCGGTACGCCGGCTGTCTTCGCGAGCGCGGACGACCGCAACCCCCTCCCTGCCGCGCTGTCTGCAACCTACGGGCGTCATGCGAGCCGCCTCGGCGCGCTGCTGCGGGACCGATGGACGGATGACCGGCCGGGCTACGCGGGCCCGACGGTGCCAGGCCCGCCAGGCCGCCTGGACCTCGTGACGGGGACGATGGATGCCGCCACCTTCCGCGCCGTCGCCGACTGGAGCAGAGGGCGTGTGCCTCCGACCCTTGCGATGATGTTCGCTCTCCACGAGGCGCTGCGCCGCTCGGGAATCCCCGTGATGGACGAGGGCGCGATCCTCGTCGACCTGCGCCGATACCTGCCCTCGGGAAGATCGACGCTCGCGAACTTCGTGGTCGGCCACCCGATCTCGGTGCGGGACGGCATCGACGTCGCGGGCGCACGCTTCCATCGGGATCTTCACGTCGGCCGTCCGCTCGCGGCCCTCACCTCGGGCCTTGCCACCCATGCGTGGCGGCGCAACGCTCCGACCGAGGTCCCCGCCGCGGCGAGCCCGACCCTCAGCGACATGGGCTTCCTCCGAGCCCTCGAGCCGCTTCCCTGGGCCTCGGACGACGCGGTGGTGCGGGTATCGGTGGATCCCGCGGGCCGCAACGGCATCACAGCGCTCACCGCGGTGCTGCGCCGTCGCCTCAACATCTCGGTCAGCTTCGACAGCTCGCTGTGGGAGCGCGATGCGGTCAGCGCCGCGTGCGACCTGCTCCGCCACGATCCGAAGGGACTGCTCCCGTGACCGCGACCGCCCCTTTCACCGACCCCGGCAGCGCCTCCTCCGAGCAGACGCGACGACGACGACGACGCCGCCGCCTGACCCTCGGCATCTGCTCCGGGATCCTCGCGATCGTGCTGGTGCTCGGCGGCGTCTGGTGGTTCACCGGCTTCTCCTTCCTCGGGGCTCGGTACGGAGACGACTCTGTGCTGTTCGAGGACTTCGACGGTGCTGCCGGTGAGAAGCCGAATCCCGATGTGTGGAGGATCCAGACGGGAGGCGGCGGCTGGGGGAACAACGAGCTGCAGGAGTACACCGAGGACGCCGTCGCTCTCGATGGCGACGGCAACCTGGTGATCACCGCCACCGTTCCCGAGGACGGCAGCCAGCCGACCTCGGGCCGCATCACCAGCCACGGCATGTGGTCGTTCACCTACGGGCGACTTTCGGCGCGCATCAAGCTGCCGGAGGGGCAGGGTCTTCTCCCCGCGTTCTGGCTGCTGGGCGACAACGTCGACCGGGTCGGCTGGCCGGCTGCGGGAGAGGTCGACATCATCGAGACGCCCAACACCACGAGCCGCAGCGCCCATCACCTTCATGGCCCTACCGGGATCACGGACAGGTGGTCGCTCGACGAGGGCTACAACGTGCCGGTACCCCTCGCGGACGACTTCCACGTCTACACGGTCGAGAAGCACGAGGGCCGGATCATCATGGCGATCGACGACCAGATCGTGATGGATGTCGAGGAGTGGGACGTGCCCATACCCGGTCGCTGGGTGTTCGATGCTCCGACCCACGCGCTGTTCAGCCTCGCGGTGGGCGGAAACTGGCCGGGCGACCCCGACGCATCCACTCCGGTGGTGAACGAGATGGTCATCGACTGGATGTCCTTCACCCCCGAGGATCAGCTCGGCGACACCCCGATCGGCTCCGCCGGAGAGGTGACTCCGTGACCGGCGACAACATCATGGCGGACGCGACGACCGTCCGGGACCTGGCCCGAAGCGTCGCGCAGGATCTGTCGTGGGGGTGGAAGTCGTTCATCACGAACAGCGTCGCCGGCTCGCCGCTGTGCCCCCGCGCGTTGCGCTACGCAATCCTGCGCATGCGGGGATTCGACGTGCAGACGCCGAAGCTCCAGTCACGCTGCACCTTCACGGGCGGCCGCGACATCCGCATCGGAGCGCGTACCTCGGTGAACGTGTGGTGCTATTTCGAGGCCGTGGCTCCGATCCGCATCGGTGTGGACTGCCACATCGCGATGTTCACCACGATCATCACCAGTTCTCACGAGGTCGGGCCTGCAGGGGTGACCCACCGCCGCAGCAGCGCCCCCGTGACGATCGGCGACCGGGTGTGGCTCGGTGCGCATGTCACCGTCCTCCCCGGTGTGACCGTCGGAGACGACGTGGTGGTCGCCGCAGGCGCCGTCGTGACTCGCGACCTCGCCGCAGGCGCGGTGTACGGAGGGGTGCCCGCACGCCTCATCCGCACTCTCGACGAGGCTCCCTCGGTGATGACCGCCAGTGCCGCCCGGTGAGTCGCAGGTCGTCCGCGGGTCCTCGTGCGGCCCGGTGCCTACACTGATCGGGTGCCTGCACGCCGACCTCGACTCGCTCCCGCACGCGCCCACGACGAGCTCGTCGAATCGTTCGCCCGGCTGCGCGGGGAACTGGATCTTCCGGCGGAGTTCCCCGCCGAAGTGCTGGCCGAGGCGGAGCACGCGGCGCGTGCCGTCGCCACCGATCCGGCCGCCGCGGGGCTCGATGATCTGCGTGACATCGAGTTCCTCACGATCGATCCCGAGGGCTCCACGGATCTCGACCAGGCACTCCACCTCGAGCGCACCCCGACCGGGGCCGTGCTGCACTACGCGATCGCCGATCTGCCGGCGTTCGTGACGCCGGACGGCGCGATCGACGCCGAGGCGCGGCTGCGCGGACAGACGCTGTACACGGCTGACGGCCGGATTCCGCTGCATCCCGTCGTCATCAGTGAGGATGCCGCGTCCCTGCTGCCCGAGTGCGACCGGAGGGCGTTCGTGTGGCGGTTCGTCCTCGACGGCGCGGCTCGGTCCGTCGAGGCGACGCTGCGTCGCGCGATCATCCGCTCTCGGACGCAGTGGAGCTACGGCGACGCGCAGACCGCGGTCGACGCCGGTACCGCTCCCCCGAGCCTCGAGGCCCTCGCATGGTTCGGCCCGCTGCGGCTCGCTCGCGAGGCGGAGCGCGGCGGAGCGAGCCTGAACGTCCCCGAGACCCGCATCGTCGCCGATGACGGCGGCTACCGCCTCGAGCGTGATGCGCCGCTCGCGATCGAGGACTGGAACGCCCAGGTCTCGCTCCTCACGGGTATGGCGGCCGCCGACATCATGCTGCGAGGCGGCGTCGGGATCCTGCGCACGATGCCCGCCGCCGAGACGGTCGACGTGGCCGCGTTCCGCGCCCAGACGGTGGCGCTCGGTATCCCGTGGCCCACCGACGTCTCCTACGGCGACTACCTGCGCGCGCTCGATCGCGATTCGCCCGCCGCGCTGGCGATCCTCGACGCCGCGTCCGGCCTCTTTCGCGGCGCCGGATACGTGACGTTCGACGGGGCCCCGCCCGCCGACCCGCTGCAGGCCGCGATCGGCGCGCCCTACGCCCACACCACGGCACCGCTGCGGCGGCTCGTCGACCGCTGGGCGCTCGTCATCTGTGAGGCGCTTGCGAACGGCCGGGATGTGCCTGCCTGGGTGCGCGGGAGCCTTGCGTCGCTGCCGAAGATCATGGCGCGCAGCGACGGCGTGGCGAATCGGCTGGACGCCGCGGCCCTCGGTCGCGTCGAAGCGGCACTCCTCTCAGGTCACGAGGGCCGGGTGTTCGAGGCTGTGGTGCTGGGCTTGCGAGGCGACGGCGCGCGCGTGCAGCTGACCGACCCGCCGGTCACCGCGAAGGTGGCGGGGCTCGACGCGGCCGCGGGCGCGACGGTGCGGCTGCGTCTCAAGACGGTCGACATCGCCTCGGGCACGGTCCTGCTCGAACCGACCGCGTAGCGTGGTCGCATGACGACTGTGCTGCCCACGGGGACTCTGCACTGACAGGACGGAGGCGTCAGCCGACGGCGGGCTCCACCGCCACGGTGACCGCCGCGGCGGCAGCGGTCACCGTGGCGACGATCGCCGCGCGACGCGCTGCGATGCGCGCGGCGCCATCACCTGCGCCCGGCACGATGAGGGCGTCGAGCTGCGGCAGCACCGGCCAGGCATTGACGAGGCTCACGAGGGTGAGCAGCAGCTCCCCGGCCTCGACGCGGCCGACGCCCGGCAGCATGCGCTGAATGCGCGTGACCTTCTCGGCGTGGAACTCGGCTCGCACCGGGCTGTCGGCCGCCGCGATGCCGCGCTCGAGCCCTTCCCAGTAGACGAGGCGCGGGATGTGGCCGTTCGCCATGTGGTGGTCGAACAGCCTCGCGGCGTAGTCGCCCACGGCTTGGGGCCCGGTGCCCTCGACCTGGACCGCCTGCAACGCGGCCTCGAGCGCCTCCGCCAGCACGGTGGCGAAGAGCTCGTCCTTCTTGCCGAAGTACTGGTAGATGCGCTCCTTGTTGACGCCGGCTGCCTCTGCGATGCGGTCCACGCGCGCCCCGGCGAGCCCGTGCTCGCTGAACTCCGACGTCGCCGCTTCCAGCAGCAGCCGCCTGGTGCGCTCGGTGTCCCACGCCATGTGCCGATGATAGCGAAGATCCAACTGCATGGTTGCGGAATAGTCTGCCGGGTGATTCACTTACAACCAGCCAGTTGCAACTATTCAGTTGTCTTTTGGAAGGATGCCGCACATGTCCATTTCTTCGAGCACCGAGCCCGTCCGCACGACCGCCCCCGCTCCCGCGCCGTCCGTCCACGTCCGCGCCGTGATCACGTGGCTCGCGATCTTCCCCCTCGTCTCGATCGGGATGCTGCTGCTCCCGCCCGTGTCGGAGTCGTGGCATCCGGTCCTTCGCGCACTGGTGCTGACCGCCGTCGTCGTGCCGCTGGCGGTCTACGTCGTCGTTCCCCGCCTGCTCCGCGCCTATACGTCGCTTCGCCGGCGCCGGGCGCCTCGCGAGGACTGAGGCCGCCGGGTCCTGTGCGACGGCGCGATCAGCGAGGGCGGCGCCCGGCGTGCAGCACCTCACGCACCAGGAGTCCGGCCGCGAGAGCCCAGAACGCAGCGCTCACACCCGCGATCGCGACGCCCGACGCCGCCACGAGGAAGGTCACCACCGCCGGCAGCCGCTCCCCCGGATCGTCGATCGCCTGCTGCACGGCTGAGCCGAACGCGCCGAACAGCGCGATGCCGGCGACCGCCGGGATGACGGCCTCCGGCGCCACCACGACCAGCGCGACGAGTGCTGCCGAGAGCCCACCGAGCACGATGCCGCTCGCACCCGTCGACACGCCCGCGACCCAGCGCCGCCGGGGGTCGGGATCAGCGTCGGGGGCCGCGGCGAGCGCGGCGCTGATCGCGGCGAGGTTGATCGCGTGTCCGCCGGCCGTCGCGCCGAGCGCGGTGCCGACGCCCGTCACGAGCATCGCCGGACGCCAGGGCACCTGATAGCCGAAACTGCGCATGATCGCGATGCCGGGCACGTTCTGCGATGCCATCGTCACGAGGAAGAGCGGCAGCGCGAGCCCAGCTACCGCGCCGAAGGTGAGCGTCGGCGCCGTGAACTCGAGTCGGGGAACGAGCAGCGCCGGGTCGATCGTCGCGCCCGTGACCGCGACATCCACCGCCACGACGACCGATGCCGCGACGAACGCGAGCGGCACCGCCCACCGCGAGGCGACCCGCACGAACACCAGCCACGTGAGCAGCACGGGGACGACGCCCCACGGGTTCAGGACCAGCCCGGTGATCGGCGCGAGGCAGAGGGGGAGCAGCACGCCGGCGAGCATCGCCTGCGCTATCGAGGGCGGGATACGTGCGATGAGCCGGCCGAGCTGGGGCCACAGCGCCGTCAGCAGGATGAGGCCGGCGGTCACGAGGAACGCGCCGACAGCCGCCGGCCAGCCGCCCTCGACCGCCCCTGTGGCGGCGAGCACGGCGGCACCGGGCGTGGACCACGCGACCGTGATCGGCATCCGGTACCGCCACGCCAGGAGGATCGCCGACGCCCCCATCGTGAGGCACAGCACGAGAAGGCCGCTCGCCGCCTGCGCGCGAGTGGCGCCGACGGCGTCGAGCCCCGTCAGCACCACGGCGAACGAGCTCGTCACGCCGACCAGCGACGTCACGATCCCCGCGACGATGGGCCGCGACAGCGGTGCGGCCGCCTCCGGCGGGGCGGGTGCGGCGGGCGGGGACACCCTCGGATCATGCCACGCCTCCGCGCCGGGTCGTGTCAGGGCCCGTCGCTGAAACCGGGGGTCCTCGCCGACGCGCGTGCCCACGACCCCGATCTGGCGGCGCATCCCTTGGCTCGGCGATCGCGAGGGATCAGCCCTCGAACTCCTCGAGCACGTCGCTGATCATGCGATGGCCCTGCGCCTCGAACTCGGTGTCGCCCACCTGGTGCGCCCAGCAGGCGGTGCCGACGGCCTCGCGCAGGCGCATCAGGATCCAGTGGGACGGATGCCGCGGATCGCGGCCGTAGCCCTCGAAGAACGCCGTCTCGCACGCGGGGTTCTCACGCCACTCCTGCGCGGCCAGTCGCACGAAGTCCGTCGCGGCGGGGCGGAAGGCGAAGCGGCCGAAATCGATGACCCGCACCTCGTCGCCGTCGACCAGCCAATTGCGTGGTTGCCAGTCGCCGTGGGTCGGCACGAGGTCGGCCTCCACCGGCGGCAGCGCGGCGAGCGCCGTCCGCAGCCGCCCTTCGACGTCCGGGGCGATCGCGTGGGTCGAGTCAAGCCAGGCGATCGCACGGCGAGTGGCGGCAGCATCCGTCCCCCTCGACGGTCGTGCCGCCAGGTTGTGGAAGGCTCGGAGCAGCGTGCCCGCGCGACGGTGCACCTCGGGGTCGATGGCGGAGGCTGTGCGATACGCCAGCTGGCCCGGCAGCCGGTCGAGCACCAGCACACGCGCGTCGCGGTCGGCGAACCGCAGTCTCGCAGCGTTACCAGACCCTGCCCAGGGCGCGACATACCCGCCCTCGTGGGCGTCGAGTTCACGGCCGAGGTGGTGATCGGCGTCGCCTGCCGCCTTGACGATGAGGGTGCGGTCGTCGTGGCGCACCTGCAGCACGACGGTCTCCACCTGGTTCCAGCTGAGATCCGCGACGACCTCGGCGCCTGGCAGCCACCCCTCCACGAGCGTGCGCTGCGCGACCGACAGCCGGCCGAAGCCGCCGACCGTCTGCGGCGACACGGCCTCGCTCGGGGACTCGTGCATCCTCGGATCTTGCCATGCGGGCGGGCATCGGCCCCGTAGGGTGGGGCTGTGCGTCGCCCCGTCTCCATGCTCACGGTCGTCGCCGCCGGGATCGGCCTGGGCTTCCTCGGCTGGGCGGAGTACGTGAGCTGGCGTGCGTCATACCGCGCGCTCGGCGACAACGCCACCATGGAGGGCCTCGAGGCGGTGGTCGTGCTGGGCTACCGCGATCGCGGCAGGCGCGCGAACTTCGTCAACCGGTACCGCGTCCGCGGTGGTCTGCGTTCCCTGAGCCCGGATCCGCGCGAGAGCGCGCTGGTGCTGTGCGGCGGCAGCGTCGGCGGTGACATCCCCGAAGCCGAACTCATGGCGCGCTACGCGCGAGAGCGAGGGTATGCCGGACGGATCCTGCTCGACGCGACCAGCGGGGACCACGCAGCAGAACATCGAGAACGTGATCGCGCTCATCGAACACGCCGGTGCGATCAAGATCGTCTCGAATTCGCCCCACGCGGCGGTCGCTCGCGAGCACCTCTGGCGCCTGAGGCCCGACCTCGCGGCCCGCCTGGTCCGCGGCACGGACTACCGTTTCGGTGAGGCGCCGCTCCTCAAAGTGGCCTCGGCCGTGATCGCGGGCCGGTACCAGGCGCGAGCGAGGCGTGACCCGGCGCGCCGCACGGTGACCCCGGGGCGCCTCTAGGACGTGAGGACCTGCGCGGTGCCGACCGGCGCGTCGGGGCCCATCTCGTCGGCGATGCGGTTCGCCTCTTCGATGAGTGTCGCGACGATGTCGGCCTCGGGCACGGTCTTGATGACCTGCCCCTTGACGAAGATCTGGCCCTTGCCGTTCCCGGAGGCGACGCCGAGGTCGGCCTCACGCGCCTCCCCCGGACCGTTCACGACGCAGCCCATGACCGCGACGCGCAGCGGCACGGTCATGTCCTTGAGGCCCTCGGTCACGTTGTCGGCCAGCGTGTAGACGTCGACCTGGGCGCGGCCGCACGAGGGGCAGGAGACGATCTCGAGCTTCCGCTCGCGGAGGTTCAGCGACTGGAGGATCTGGTGGCCGACCTTGACCTCCTCCGCGGGCGGGGCCGACAGGGACACGCGGATCGTGTCGCCGATGCCCTCCGCGAGGAGGATGCCGAATGCCGTCGCCGACTTGATCGTGCCCTGGAACGCCGGGCCGGCCTCGGTCACGCCGAGGTGCAGAGGCCAATCGCCTCTCTCCGCGAGCTGGCGGTAGGCCTTCACCATGACGATCGGGTCGTTGTGCTTGACCGAGATCTTGAAGTCGTGGAAGTCGTGCTCCTCGAAGAGGGATGCCTCCCACACGGCGCTCTCGACGAGGGCCTCGGGTGTCGCCTTGCCGTACTTCTCGAGCAGGCGCCTGTCGAGGGAGCCGGCGTTGACGCCGATGCGCAGCGACACCCCGGCGGCCTTCGCGGCCGCGGCGATCGCGCCCACCTGGTCGTCGAACTTGCGGATGTTGCCCGGATTCACGCGCACCGCGCCGCAGCCGGCGTCGATCGCCTGGAAGACGTACTTCGGCTGGAAGTGGATGTCGGCGATCACCGGGATCTGGCTCTTGGCCGCGATGATGTGCAGCACGTCGGCGTCGTCCTGCGACGGAACGGCGACGCGGACGATCTCGCAGCCCGAGGCGGTGAGCTCGGCGATCTGCTGAAGCGTCGCGTTGATGTTCGTCGTCGGTGTCGTGGTCATCGACTGGACGCTCACGGGGGCGTCGCCGCCCACCAGCACCTTGCCCACCTTGATCTGGCGACTCTTGCGACGGGGGGCGAGCGTTTCGGGGACCTTGGGCATCCCGATGTTGACGGCTGGCACGTCTGACAGCCTACGCGTCGGCGCGGGGAGCAGGCTGGGCGTCGGCCCCGGCGGGCTCCGAGCCGGTGAGCGCGCGGACGAGCGTGCGCGCGTCGTACGGCCCCACGTGGCGCACGCCGTTGATGAAGAACGTGGGCACCGACGTGATGTCCATCGCCTCGGCATCCAGCATGTCGTCGCGCACCCGCTGGGTGACTTTCGGCGAGCTGAGGTCCTCCTCGAAGCGCTCGACGTCGAGGCCGAGCTCCCGTGCGCGACGGATGATGTCGGACGGCAGCTGGTGGTCCTGGTCGGCGAAGAGGCTGCGCGAGAACTCCGGCAACCTGCCCTGCAGGTTCGCCGCCTCGGCGGCCTCCGCCGCCGCGAGCGCGTTGGGATGCTGCCTCTCGAGCGGGGCGTGGCGCCACACGTACCGCAGCCGATCGCCGAGCTCCCGCCGCACCTCCTCGATCGAGCCCGACGCCTTGAGGCAGAACGGGCATTGGAAGTCGCCGTACTCGACGATCGTGAGGGGTGCGTTCACGTCGCCGTAGATGTGGTCCCGCTTCGGATCGACGGGGCGAACCAGGGTGCGCCCGCCGTCGTCGTCGGGCCGCCGGGCGTCGGAGATGCGGAACATGATCGCGGCGAGGACGAAGGCGAGGACGGATGCTGCGAGCACGCCGACGCGCGCCTCGTTCTGCACGTCGGGGTCATCGATGGCGAGATCGATGATGAAGAGCGAGATCGTGAAGCCGATACCGCAGAGCATCGCGCCCCCGGCGATGCGGTCGAGGGTGAGGCCGAGGCCGAACTCGCCGAGCTTGAAGACCTTCATGATCGCGGCCGCGCCGAAGACGCCGACGAACTTGCCGACGACGAGACCGACGATGATGGCCCACGTCACCGGCGACTGGGCCGCCGCCGCGAGGATCGGCCCCGAGATCTCGACACCCGCGTTGGCGAGCGCGAACAGCGGCAGGATGACGTAGGCCACGTACGGCGAGTACGCCGACTGCAGCCTCTCGTTGATCGAGATCGATTCGCGCAGGCTGTTCGCCGCCTGACGCGCGTACTCGGTGTTCGGCGACTGTCGGAACACGCGGGCGAGCTCGAGCGCCTGCTCGACGTCACGGCGGTTGGGCCGGTAGACCGGGATCAGCAGGGCGATGGCGACGCCGGCGAGCGTCGGGTGGACGCCGGACGCCAGGAACGCGAGCCACACGATGATCGAGAGGGTGGCGTAGATCGGGCCGCGGCCGCGGCGCACGTAGCGGGTGAAGTAGATGCCTGCGAGCCCGACCGCCGCGAGGAGGAGCGGCGCGGGCGTGAAGTTCTCGGTGTAGAAGAGCGCGATGATGCTCAGCGCGCCGATGTCGTCCACCACGGCGAGGGCGAGAAGGAACACCCGCAGCCTTCCCGGGGCGCGTGGCCCGATGAGCGCGAGCGCGCCGACGAGGAACGCGGTGTCGGTCGAGATCACGACGCCCCACGCATGCGCATAGCCGGACCCCGCTGCGATCGCGAGGAAGAGCGCGGCCGGCACGAGCAGCCCCGCGACGGCGGCCACCACCGGAATCATCGCGCGCGACCAGCTCGTGAGCTCGCCGATCGCGAACTCGCGGCGCACCTCGAGGCCGACGGTGAAGAAGAAGATCGCCATGAGCGCGTCGTTGACCAGCGCGTGCAGCGTGAACTCGAGGTGGATGTCGCCGAAGCCGATGGTCAGCTCGGTCTCCCAGAAGTCGTGGTACGACGTCGCGGAGATGTTCGCCCACACGATCGCGACGAGCGTCGCGAGCACCAGCAGCAGCGCGCCGGTGCGCTGCTCCCCCATGCTGCGGATGCGGTCGGCGATGGAGGGACCGCGTCGACGCGGGCGCGACGGCCGCTCAGGCTCGGGCGAGCGCTCGGTCATGGTCGGCTGGGTCATGGCTACCTCCGCGGCGCGGGGATGGGAGGAGACGGGCTCGCCCCAGTATGGTGCGTAACCCGAGACGCCGGGGCGGATCGCCCGATCGGGCGTGTGGTAGGTTCGGCGCATGTCCGCGCACCTCTCCTGGTGGCTCACCGCATAGGCGGTGGGTTCGCGCGACCACAGACCGCCCACGGGGCGGTCTTCTTTTTCGTACGGGACTCCGCCCCACGACGAAAGACGACTCACCATGACCGGGTCCGCATCCCCGTCCCTTCCCGACCTCGCCGCGAGCGGTCTCCCGTTCGCGCTCATCGCGCGCGACGAGCGCACCGTCGAGGTGCTGACCGGTGACGTCGTCGACGTCGACCTGCTCGCCGACATCCCGCTGACGGACGCCTCGGGTGCGCCGCACGAGGTGCTCGCCCTGGTGCCGTTCCGTCAGGTGCGCGAGCGCGGGTTCGAATGCCACGACGACGGCGCGCCGCTGCGGTGCCTCATCGTGCGGGATCGCGCTTCGCTCCCCCGCGACGAAGCCCTCGCCCAGCTCCCCATCGACGCGGTCGCGCTCGACGACCCCGGCTTCGACATCGCCGACGAGGAGTACGCCGAGATCGTGCGGCGCGTGATCGCCGACGAGATCGGCCGCGGTGAGGGTGCGAACTTCGTCATCCGTCGCGACTTCACAGCGGGAGTGACGACGGATGCCGCCACCGCCGCCCTGACGTGGTTCCGGGCTCTCCTCGAGCACGAGCGCGGGGCGTACTGGACGTTCGCCGTCGTCACGCCCGGGCACGTCGCCGTAGGCGCGAGCCCGGAGGCGCATGTGAGCGCGCGCGACGGCGTCGTCACCATGAACCCGATCTCGGGGACGTTCCGCCACCCGGCGGGGGGCGCGACCGCCGAGACGCTCACCGAGTTCCTCCGCTCGACGAAGGAGACCGAGGAGCTCTTCATGGTCGTCGACGAGGAGCTCAAGATGATGAGCGCCGTCTGCTCCGACGGCGGCCGCATCACCGGCCCGCACCTCAAGGAGATGTCGCGGCTCACGCACACCGAGTACGTGCTGCGGGGCAGCAGCAGGCTCGATCCGCGCGACATCCTGCGTGAGACGATGTTCGCCCCCACGGTGACCGGTTCACCTATGCAGAACGCGTGCACCGTCATCACGCGCCACGAGACGACGCCGCGCGGCTACTACTCGGGTGTCGCCGCGCTCTTCACCCCCCGCGACACGCTCGCGGGGGGCGAGGCGACCCACGACCTCGACGCCCCGATCCTCATCCGCACCGCCTACCTGCAGAATGGCCGGCTGCGCGTTCCCGTCGGTGCCACGCTCGTGCGGCACTCCGATCCCTACGGGGAGGTCGGGGAGACCCACGGCAAGGCTGCCGGGGTGCTCGGCGCGATCGGCGCCGTCCCCCGTGACGCGGCGGCCGAGACCGCGGCCCCCAGCGCCGATGTCATCGACGAAGACGCACCCGCGCCGGCCCCTCGCCGTCTGGCCGACGACCCGGCGATCGCCGAGCTCCTGGCGTCGCGCAACGGACGCCTCGCCGAGTTCTGGCTCAACCCGCAGGGATCGTCCGAGCCCGGCCCCTTCGACGGACGCTCCGCGCTCGTCGTCGACGCCGAGGATCGCTTCACGACGATGCTCGCCCACCAGCTGCGCCACCTCGGGCTCGACGTCGAGATCTCGCCCTGGAGCGAGGTCACCGACACGCAGGTCGATCAGGCGGAGCTCCTCGTGACCGGCCCGGGGCCGGGCGACCCCCGGGACTCCTCGAGCCCCCGCATCCGTCGCATGCGCGATGTCGTCGCGCGCCGCCGCGCGGCCGGCCGACCGCTCCTCGCCGTGTGCCTCAGTCACCAGATCCTCGCCGACACCTTCGGCATCGACCTCGCGCCGCTCGGCGCGCCGCACCAGGGGCTGCAGAAGTCGGTCGACGTGTTCGGCGTGCCGGCGTCGATCGGCTTCTACAACACGTTCACGGCCCGTGTTCCGGCGGGGACGACGCGCGCCGGCGAGGCTGAGATCGCCGCCGACGCGTCCGGAGACGTCTACGCGCTCCGCGGCCCCGGCTTCGCGTCCGTGCAGGGCCACCTCGAGTCGATCCTGTCGCGCGACGGCATGACGACGCTCCAGCGCCTGGTCGAGCAGGCTTTCGCGCCCGTCCCCGCCTGACGCCGATCCCGCTCGTCGAGCGGAGCCCGCGCTCCGACTCGCGACGTCGGAACGCCTCGGCAATCCGGTCTGCGCCGGATTCGAGGCGTTTCGACTCGCAGGCTCTCTCAACGACCGGGGGCGGAGCCGGCGCGGGCGGCGAGGAGGCGCCGCTCGGCCTCGTTCGCCGTGAGTTCGAGGGCGCGCAGGTCCGTGGCGAGCGCCTCGTCGTCGCGGCCGAGATCGCGCAGCAGCGACGCCCGCACCGCGTGCCACAGGTGCGAGCGCTCGAGCGCACCCTCGAGCGCGTCGACCTCTGCGAGAGCGACCGCCGCGCCCTCGACGCGCGCGAGCGCGACCGCGCGGTTGAGCCGCACGACCGGCGACCAGTCGTGCGCCAGGAGCATGTCGTAGAGCGTCAGCACCTGGAGCCAGTCGGTGGACGCCGCGTCGGCGGCATCCGCGTGGCACGCCGCGATCGCCGCGTGCAGCTGCCAGCGTCCTGGCCGTCGCAGGCGCGCCGCCCGCCCGAGCGCATGCCGCGCACCGGCGAGAAGCGTCGCGTCCCACTGCGTGCGGTCCTGCTCGGCGAGCAGCACCAGCTCCCCGTCGACCGACCGCGCCGACTCGCGCGCCCGGTGGAAGCGCAACAGCGCCAGCAGCCCCCAGGCCTCCGCGGCGCGGGGAAGCGCCTCGGCGACCACCTGGGCCAGCCACAGCGCGTCGTCGGCGAGATCGCGGTCGGCCGCGGCATCCGCCCCCGCCACGAAATGGGCCTCGCTGTACATCACCGACACGATCGTCAGCACGAGGTCGAGCCGACCCGCCGCGTCCGCGCCCTGGGGCACGCGCAGCGGGATGCCGCTGTCGGCGATCTTGCGCTTCGCCCGCGAGATCCGCTGTCCCGTCGTCGGCTCGGTCGAGAACGTCGCCCGAGCGATCTGCGCGGTCGTGAGGCCGCACACGGCGCGCAGGGTCAGCGCGAGCTGGGCGTCGGGTGCGAGGGCCGGGTGGCAGCACCCGAAGAGCAGGAGAAGCCGCTCGTCCGCAGGCCGGCCGTCGACGCTCGGCTCCGACTCGAGCAGCGCCACCTTGTCGCGGAGCACACGCTCGCGCCGCACGCGGTCGAGCGCGTTGTGCCGCGCCGCCTGCATGAGCCAGGCCGCGGGCTTCGGCGGGATCCCGCGGCTGCGCCACTCGCGCAGCGCCTCCTCGACGGCCGCGGCGACCGCCTCCTCGGCGACATCGAAACTGCCGAACGAGACGGTCAGCGTCGCCGTGATGCGCGCGGACTCCTCGCGCACCACGCTCACGAGCAGGCGATCGGATGCCGCGGCCCCGCCTGAGCCCGGATGTTCCGGGTCACGGGGGGCCGCAGCATCCGTTCCGGACATCACTCGAATTGGCTGTAGTCGACGACCATGGGCCGGATCTCGACGGCCACGCCCGGAAATTCCAGGGACGGCCAGGTCTTGACGAGATCGATCGCCGCATCCAGATCCGGCACGTCGATGACGCTGAAGCCGCCGATGACCTCCTTGGCCTCCGAGAAGGGCCCGTCTGCGACGACCGGACCACCGTCAGCCGAGCGCACGGTCGTCGCGGTGCTGACCGGGTGCAGCTCCGCGCCCGAGTCGTCGATCTTGTCGGCGTTCGCGCCGAACCACTCGTAGATGCGCCCGTAGACCTCCTGCCGGCGCTCTTCGGGCACCGCGGCGTCGAGCTCGGGGGTCGAGGTGAACATGATCACGTACTTCACGGTCGTGTCCTTTCGTCAGTGGAACCGTTGCATCCCTACAGCGAACGGACAAGACCGATTTCGACACGACCCGGAAGATTCCTCAGGCCGATGCGCGAGGCGTCAGAAGAGCGTCACCGGGTTGAAGAGGTCGGCGAGGATCAGGACGCCGCCCATGACGAGAAGGGCGACGAAGACCGCGAATGTGAGCGGCACCAGTTTGGTCGCGTCGACCGGCTCAGGCGGCGGGCGACGGAAGAGCTTCGCCCACACCCGCTTGATGCCCTCCCACAGGGCGACCGCGATGTGGCCGCCGTCCAGCGGCAGCAGCGGGATGAGGTTGAAGACGAACAGGGCGATGTTGAGCGATGCCAGCAGCGACAGGAAGCCCGCGACGCGGTTCAGCACGGGTGAGTCGGCCGCGGCGACCTCGCCGGAGAGGCGGCTCGCACCTACGATGCTGAGCGGGCCGTTCGGGTCGCGCTCCTGGCCGGTGACCAGGTCGACGCCCGTCTGCCACACCTTGGCCGGCAGCTGCCAGATGATCCCGGCGACCGCGCCGACGTTCTGGACGGCCATCTGGGGTCCTGCCCAGATCGGCTGCTGCACGTACTCGACGGTGGGGCCGACCCCCACGAAGCCGACCTCCTGGGTGGTGGTCGTGCCGTCGGCGGCCGTCACCTCGCTCTGGATCGTCGCGGGGGTGATCTGCAGAGTCTGCTCGGCGCCGTCGCGCTCGATGACGAACGTCAGCTGGTCGCCGGGCGACGAGCGGATGATGGCGGATGCCTCGCCGAAGTCCGCGACCGGCTCGCCGTCGATCGAGACGATGACGTCGCCGGGCCGGATGCCCGCCGCCTCGGCCGGGGCGGCGGAAGAGGAGTCGGTGCACTCCGTCGAGCTGGTGGTCGGAACGCACTCCGACAGGCGCGCGACCTCGGTCGTCGCCGTCTGGACGCCGATGCCGCTGAGCAGGATCGTGAAGAGCACGACGGCGAAGAAGAGGTTCATCAACGGCCCGCCGAGCATCACGACGATCCGCTTCCAGATCGGCAGGCGGTAGAAGACGTGCGTGTCGTCCTCACCCTGCAGCGTCTCGTCGTTCGCGTCGCGCGCGTCCTGCACCATCGTCGCGAAGAAGCCGCCGGCGGCGCGGCCGTCGCGCCGCGCGGCGTGCGGCGACGGCGGGTACATGCCGGCCATCGAGATGTAGCCGCCGAGCGGGATCGCCTTGAACCCGTACTCCGTGCCGCGCCAGCGCTTCGACCACAGCGTCGGGCCGAACCCGATCATGTACTGGCCGACGCGCACGCCGAACTTCTTGGCCGGCCACAGGTGGCCGAGCTCGTGCAGAGCGATCGACACGGCGAGGCCCACGACCATGAGGGCGACACCGATGACGAAGGCGAGGATCTCCACACGCTCACGGTACCCGCGCCAGCCTTTGAGTTGGGTGTGACGATGGATCGCGGGAAGCGGCATGGGAGCGCCTCGCTCCCTCCCGTAGGCTCGACGCGAGGAGGAGCCGTGACCCCACGCCACGTGCGCGCGCTGCGCGGCACCTCTGCCGCGTGGGTTGCGACCGTCGTCGCCGCCGCAGCGCACACGCTCGGCGGGGGCGGCGCGCCGTCACCGGCCCTCGTCGCGGCGGTCGGCATCCTCGCCGCGCCCTTCGCTGTCGCCCTCATCGGCCGCGGGCTCTCGACCTGGCGCCTCGGCGCTTCGGTGCTCGCGAGCCAAGCGCTGTTCCACGTCGCCTTCGCCGTCACCGCCGACGCCGATCCCGCGCCGCTCCACGGCCACCACGTGACGCACCTCGGGGGCGACCTCAGCGCGGTCGTCGTCCCCGATACACCCATGCTCGCGGCCCACGCGCTCGCGGCGATCGCGACCCTCGCGGGGCTGTACGGCGGAGAACGGATGCTGCGCGCTCTGGGCAGCGGCATCCGTTCGCTCTTCACCCGCCTGCGGGGCGTGGCGCGCCGGCCGTCACAGCCGCAGGTCGCGCCGGCGCCTGCCAGGCCCCCGCTCGTCGCGGCGCGGATCGTCCTGTCGGACGTCTCGCGGCGCGGTCCTCCCGCTCTCGTCTGAGCGGCGCTTCGCGCCGCGCCCGTCGCCGGCCCGCGCCCGATGCGTGCGCCGGAACCCTCTCGCGCGCCCGCTCTCGCGGCGCGCGTCGATCGGCGATCCCGCCGACGACTCAGACGAAAGACGAAACACAGCCATGACCGATTCCACCATCCGTTCCGCCCGCACCCGCCGCGTCGTGATCGGCCTCACCGCCGGCCTCGCACTCGCGATCGGCGCGCCGCTCGCCGCATCGGCCCACGTGCACGTCACGCCTGAGGCGGCATCCGCCGGCGGCACCCAGACCCTCACGTTCTCGTTCTCGCACGGGTGCGACGGCTCCCCCACCACCGCTCTCGCCGTCGACATCCCCGAGGGCGTCGGCAACGCGACGCCGGTCGTCCAGGGCGGCTGGACGGTCACGCGCCAGCTCGGTCCCGACGGCGTGCCGACCCGCGTCGTGTACACCTCCGACGCACCCGTCGAGGACGGCCTCAAGGCCGCCGTCTCGATGGACGTGCTCTTCGCCGAGGGGACCGCCGACTCGACCCTGGCCTTCCCCGTGACGCAGACCTGCGCCGAGGGGGAGACGGAGTGGACGCAGATCGCCGAGGACGGCGAGGATCCGCGCGAACTCGACGCCCCCGCGCCGCTGGTCGCGGTCGGCGCCGTCGTGGACGAGGCGGACGCCGGCCACGGTGGCACCGACGGTTCCGGCCACGCGTCGGACGACGCAGCCTCAGCCGCCGCGGATGCCGAGGCCGCGGCATCCGTCTCCTCCACCGACCCGGTCGCGCGCTGGCTGGCGGCCGGCGGACTCGCCGCGGGGATCGCGGCGCTCGTGGTCGTGCTGGTGCGCGGACGCCGCAAGGCCTGACACGAGCCCACGCCGGTCGTCGGGCGCGCGCACCCCGCCGCTCGACGACCGGCCCCCATGCGAAGATGGATGCGCCATGCCGACCGACGCGCCTTCGAACCTGCCCCCGGTACTCCGCCCCGACGCGCCGCCGACACACTCGCTCTCAGACCTCGCGGCCCGCTTCGCCGGCGACGTCCGCGGTGACGTCGCCGGCGCCACCCTGACCGGCCTCACCCTCGCGACCGCCGACCTGCGCCCCGGCGACGTCTTCGTCGCGGTGCAGGGCGTCAACCGCCACGGCGCAGACTTCGCCGCGACAGCCGCCGAGAAGGGCGCTGTCGCGGTCGTGACGGATGCCGCCGGAGCCGACGCCGCCGCCGCGAGCGGGCTGCCCGTGGTGCTGGTGGACAACCCTCGCGCGATCCTCGGCGAACTCTCGGCGTGGGTCTACAGCACGGGCCGCGACGACGACCTCCCCACGCTGTTCGGCACGACGGGCACCAACGGCAAGACGAGCGTCTCTCACCTGCTCGAAGGCATCCTCGGGCAGCTCGGCGTGACGACCGGTCTGTCATCGACCGCCGAGCGCCACATCGCCGGGCAGGTCATCGTGTCGCGCCTCACGACTCCCGAGGCGTACGAGATGCACGCTCTGCTCGCCCTCATGCGCGAACAAGGCGTGGAGGCCGTCGCGGTCGAGGTGAGCGCTCAGGCGCTCAGCCGCCGCCGTGTCGACGGCATCGTGTTCGACGTCGCCGGTTTCACGAACCTCACGCACGACCACCTCGACGACTACGCCGACATGCGCGAGTACTTCGAGGCGAAGCTGCCGCTGTTCCGTGCCGACCGCGCGCGGCGCGCCGTGGTGTGCATCGACTCGGAGCCCGGTGCCGAGGTGGTCGCGCGCAGCGAGGTGCCCACGGTGACGGTGGGTACCCCCGCTCTCGCTTCCGATCCCGATGCTGCGGCCGCCGCAGACTGGGTGGTCGAGATCCTCGACGAGCGCCAGGTCGGCACCGAGTTCCGTCTCACCGCCCGGGACGGCCGCACGCTGACGACGCTGGTCCCCGTGATCGGCCGGCACATGGCGGCCAACGCCGGACTCGCGATCGTCATGATCCTCGAGGGCGGGTACGCCTGGGAGCGCCTGGTCTCCACGCTCGACGGGAGCCGGATCGAGGCGTACCTGCCCGGGCGCACCGAGCTCGTCTCGGGCGAGACCGGCCCCGCCGTCTATGTCGACTTCGGCCACTCCCCCGACGCCTTCGAGAAGACGCTCGCCGCCGTCCGTCGCGTCACGCCGGGCAAGGTCGTCATGCTGTTCGGCGCCGACGGCGACCGCGACGCCACGAAGCGCCACGACATGGGCCGCACCGGCGTCGAAGGAAGCGACATCCTCGTCATCACCGACCACCACCCCCGCAACGAGGACCCGGACTCGATCCGCGCGACCCTCGTCGAGGGCGCGCGCCGCGCGCAGCCCGATGCCGAGATCCACGAGTACTCGCCTCCCGAGCGCGCGATCATCGAGGCGGTCGCGCTCGTCGGCGACGGCGACGCGATCCTCTGGGCCGGCCCTGGTCACCAGGATTACCGCGACATCCGCGGCGTCCGCACCCCCTACTCGGCCCGCGAGCTCGCCCGTCGTGCGCTGCGCGAGGCCGGGTGGCCCGTGCCCGAGCCGCACTGGCCGGTGCCGTACCCGGACGACGTGACCCCGGCATCCGACCCCCTGCGCCCGGTGTATCCGGAGGCCTGAGCACTCGCATCCCTGGGGCGCCGCTCTTCGCGTCCAGAGCCGCATCGACTCGCCCGCGCTCCTCAACTGAGGACGGTTGCCGAAATGCGGAGACCATCGCGGATCGCGGTCAGCATTTCAGCAACGCTCCTCAACTGAGGACGGTTGCCGAAATGCGGAGACCATCGCGGATCGCGGTCAGCATTTCAGCAACGCTCCTCAATCGAGGACGAGCAACAAGCCGAGACGAAGGAAACGCCGGACGGATCAGGATGCTGCGGCGATGACCCTGTCGGCCTTGCGGCGCGCCCAGTCCTCGGCGTCGGCGAGCGCCGCCCGTGTGAGGGTGTCGGGCGCCTCGTGCTTGTCGACCACGCGCTCGATGACATCGATGATCCCGAGGAAGCTCAGGCGCCCCTCGTGGAAGGCGTCCACCGCCTGCTCGTTCGCCGCGTTGAACACCGCGGGGTAGGTGCCGCCGGCGCGCCCGACCTGCTTGGCGAGCCGCACGGCGGGGAACGCCGCGTCGTCGAGCGGCTCGAAGGTCCACGAGGTCGCGGTGGTCCAGTCGAGCGGCCGTCCGACGCCGGCGACCCGGTGGGGCCAATCGAGGCCGAGCGAGATCGGCAGGCGCATATCGGGCGGTGACGCCTGCGCGATCGTGGAGCCGTCGACGAACTCGACCATCGAATGCACGATCGACTGCGGATGGACGACGACGTCGATCTCGGAGTAGGGCACCGTGAAGAGGAGGTGCGCCTCGATCACCTCGAGGCCCTTGTTGACGAGGGTCGCCGAGTTGGTCGTGACGACGCGGCCCATGTCCCATGTCGGGTGGGCGAGGGCCTCTGCGGGGGTCACGCCCTCGAGCGACGCGCGGGTGCGGCCTCGGAATGGGCCCCCGGATGCCGTCAGCACGAGCCGGCGGATCTCGCTGCGCTCCCCCGACCGCAGCGCCTGCGCGAGGGCGGAGTGCTCGGAATCGACGGGGACGATCTGCCCGGGACGCGCGAGCGCCGTGACGAGGTCGCCGCCGACGATCAGCGACTCCTTGTTCGCGAGCGCGAGCGTGCGACCCGTCTCGAGAGCGGCGAGGGTCGGGCCGAGGCCGACGGAGCCCGTGATGCCGTTGAGGACGACGTCGGCGTCGACATCGCGCACCAGCTGCTCGGCCTCAACGACTCCGAGGGCGGTACTCTCGACGCCGAACTCGGTCGCCTGCGCTTCGAGCGTCTCGCGGTCGGATCCCGCAGCGAGACCCACGACTTCGAACCGCCGAGGGTTCGCCCGCACGACGTCGAGCGCCTGCCTGCCGATGGAGCCGGTCGAGCCGAGGATGAGGACGCGCCGCATCCGGCCAGCCTATCGCCGGGCGGGATGCGGCCGCCTCGGCTACTGCTGGGCGGCGGCGCGCTGCACGCCGAGGATGTCGACGACGAAGATGAGCGTCGAATTCGCGGGGATCGACCCCTGCTCGGTGTCGCCGTAGCCCTCGGACGCCGGAATCACCGCGATCACCTGCGAGCCGACCGTCTGGCCTTCCAGCGCCTTCTGGAAGCCCTGCACGACGCCGGTGGTCTGGAACTGGGTGGGGGCGCCCCGCTGCCAGCTGGAATCGAACACCGTGCCGTCGGGGAGGACTCCGGTGTACTGCACGAACACGTTGTCACCCGACTCGACCGTCGCGCCGTCGCCCTTCTTCAGGACCGCGATCTCCGTGGTGTCGGGAGCCGCGAAGTCGCTCGGGACAGTGATCGTGGGCTCGCCGTTGTCGGCGAGCTCGACCTCGGGCATGCCCTCGACGGGCTCCTGGTCCTCACCGGTGGCGACCGTCGGAAGCTCATCGACGGACTGCGCGATCACGACGACGTTCGATGCGCCATCGCCCAGCATCGAGCCGGGGATGGTGAACGCGGCGGACGAGCCGAGCGGCGTGCACAGGACGGCGCTTCCGACGATGCTGCTGGCGTCGACGATGAGCGGGACGAGCCCGCTGTCGTCCGCCGAGGTCGTCGCGGAATCCAGCTGGATCTCACCGGTGGCGGGATCGATGATCTGGTACTGACCGGAGACGAGCTGCCCGACGGCGAGGTCGTCACCGTCATCCGCCGTCGAAACGGTGCGCTGAAGCTCGGCGAACTCCAGGTCCGTGGGGACGTCGCCCGTGAGCTCGGGAGCGGTGCCCGACACGGTGACCGCGTCGGAGTCGGCACCCGCCTGCGGGTCGAGACCGCACTCGGAAGAGGCGGTGGAGGTCGGCGTGGGGGTGGCGTTCGGATCGGCCGACCCGGAGCACCCGGCGAGCAGCAGGGTCGACACGGCGACGACGGACAGGGCGGCGAACGGGCGAATGCGCACGGAACAACCTCGAGTCAAGGGAAGGGAAGCCTCCATCCTTTCGCATCTTTCCTCTGTTCGCGCTGGGAAACGGCATGCCGATACCGGAATGCAACGGGGAGTACCCTCTACGGATGACTTCCGACCTCGTGCCCGGCGCCGAAGACACAGCCGACGAGACGGCGGAAGAACCCGGATCTCCGGCCGCTCCCGCCCGCCGCATGGGCTTCACGTACGCGCTGGGGCGCAGCATCCTGACCCCCCTCGCTCGGATCGTGTATCGCCCCCACATCGAGGGCAGAGCCAACGTCCCCAAGTCCGGCCCGGTGATCTTCGCGAGCAACCACCTGTCGTTCATCGACTCGATCGCGATCCCGGTCGCCGCGCCGCGACCCGTCCACTTCCTGGCGAAGTCGAGCTACTTCGATAAGCCCGCCTCGCGCTGGTTCTTCACCTCGATCGGCGCGATCCCGGTGCAGCGGGGTGCGGGGCAGGCCGCGCTCGACGCGCTCGACCAGCAGCGCGCCCTCCTCGACGACGGCAAGGCTGTCGCCCTGTACCCGGAGGGCACCCGTTCGCTGGACGGTCGCCTCTACAAGGGCCGCACCGGTGTCGCGTTCCTCGCGCTGCAGGCCGGGGCACGCGTCGTGCCGGTGGGGCTCATCGGCACCGACAAGGTGATGCCCGTCGGGGCGAAGAAGCCGTCGTTCCAGCACCGCATCACCGTCAGATTCGGCGAGCCGCTCGATCTCGCCCACCACGGGCCGGCCTCATCGGGCAAGGCGCGCCGCCTCGCCACCGACGAGATCATGGCCGCGATCCACTCGCTCTCTGGCCAGGAGCTCGCGAACGCCTACAACGAGGTCCCCGCGCACAACACCATCGACCGCATCAAGCAGGTCCTGCCCCACGAGCGCCGCTGACGCTCGTCCGCGAGCGCACATCCTCCGGGCGAGAGTGCGGTTGCTCCCCTCCCTCGCTTCCTCTCGCTGTGCTCTCGCGGTCTGAGAAAGCCGCGGGAGCAGCGGGCGTCAGGCGCCGGCGACGAGGATCGTGGGCTCGTGGCGGACGGGGAAGTTCACCGAGTTCGCGATGAAGCACCATTCGTTCGCCTGCGCGTGCGCGGCGGTCGCGGCATCCGTCATCGACGCGTCCGCGACGATCACGCGCGGCCGCAGCACGACCTCGCGGAAGGCGCCGCCGCCGCGGCCGTCTTCGACCATGAGACCGGATGCTTCGTCCTCATAGCCGACGACCACGACGCCCGCCTGCACGCAGGCGTGGAGGTACGACAGCAGGTGGCACTGGCTGAGGGCAGCCAGCAGCATGTCCTCGGGGTTCCAGCGGGACCGGTCGCCCCGGAACGGCTTGTCGGAGGAGGCGAGGAGCGCCGGCTTGCCGTCGATCGCGATCGTCGTCGCCCGGTCGTACTCGCGGTAGCCCGAGGTGCCGGTGCCGCGGTCGCCGGTCCACGTCGTCCGGACGGAGTATCGATGCTCGCCCCACATGTGCACAGTCTGTCATGCGGGCCAAAGGCCGCTCCGGCGGTAGGCTGACGGGGTGCCGCAGACCTTCGCCGCGACCGACGCCGTCGAGCTCGCCGTCGTCGAACGCAGCGGTTTCGTCGAGTCGCGTCACGCCGGCATCGCCATCGTGCTCGCCCCAGACGGCACCATCGCCGAGAAGCTCGGCGATCCGTCGGCGCTGATCCTCCCCCGCTCCAGCCTCAAGCCGCTGCAGGCGCTCGCGTGCCTCTCGGCCGGAGTGCCGCTCGAGGGCGAGCGACTGGGCCTGGCCACCGCGAGCCACTCGGGCACCGACCGTCACGTCGCAGTGGTCCGTGACATCCTCTCCCTCGGCGAACTCGGTGAGGACGCCCTCGGGTGCCCCGCCGCCTGGCCGGGTGACACCGTGACCCGCGACGAGATCGTGCGCGAACTGGGTCAACCGTCGCGCATCCGCATGAACTGCTCGGGCAAGCACGCCACGATGCTCCTCACCAGCGTGGTGAACGGCTGGGACCCCGAGGGCTACCTCGCGCCGGAGCATCCCGTGCAGATCCTCGTCCGCGAGACCATCGAGCGCCTGATCGGCGAGAAGGTCGCCGCGACGGCCGTCGACGGCTGCGGCGCGCCGGTGTACGCGATGACCCTCTTCGGCCTCGCCCGCGCGATCCACCGGATCGGCAACTCGTCGACGACGTCCCCGTTCGCGCTGCACCGCAGCGCGGGCGCCCTCGTCGAGGCGGTGCGGGCCGACCCGTGGACCATCGACGGCCCCGGCCGCGCCGACACGGTGACCATCGAGCGGCTGGGCGTGTTCGCCAAGGGCGGCGCCGAGGGCGTCATGGTGATGGTCGCCCCGAACGGCACGACGGTGGCGCTCAAGATGCTCGACGGCAGCGGCCGCGCCGCGACCGCCGTCGCTCTGCGCCTGCTCGAGCGGCACGGCGCGCTGGCGTCAGCGGATGTCGCCGACACGATGTCGAGGCTTCCGCTGGCCGTCACCGGCGGCGGACAGGATGTCGGGGCCATCCGCCCCGCTTTCTAGAGGCGCTCCCACGAGGAGCCCGAGCGCTCCAACGGCGGAGCGGAAAGGATCACACGATGCGGATCAGCGTCCCCACCGAGGTGAAGAACAACGAGTACCGGGTCGCTCTCACTCCCGCGGGCGTGCACGACCTGGTCGCCTCCGGCCATGAGGTGTTCGTGCAGCGCGGGGCGGGCGAGGGCTCGTCGATGCCGGATGCCGAGTATGCCGACGCGGGGGCGGTGCTCCTCGACGGTGCCGCCGAGGTGTGGGCGCGCGCCGAGCTGCTCCTGAAGGTCAAGGAGCCGATCGCGAGCGAGTACGGCTACTTCCGCGACGATCTCGTCCTGTTCACCTACCTGCACCTCGCTGCGGACCGTCCGCTCACCGAGCGCCTCGTCGCCGACGGCGTGACCGCGATCGCGTACGAGACCGTCCAGTTGGCGGGCGGCGGGCTTCCGCTGCTCGCCCCGATGAGCGAGGTCGCCGGGCGTCTCGCCCCGACCGTCGGCGCCGCGACGCTGATGCGCTCCGCGGGAGGCCTCGGGCTGCTCATGTCGGGCGTGCCGGGCACGCGCCCCGCGGCCGTCACCGTCATCGGCGGCGGCGTCGCGGGCGCCAACGCGGCCGTGATCGCGGTCGGCATGGGGGCGGACGTCACGGTGTTCGACACCAACGTGCAGCGTTTGCGCTACCTCGACGACCACTTCCAGGGCAGGGTCAAGACCGCCGCGTCGAACCCGCTCGACCTCGACCGGGCGGTCACCGCCTCGGATCTCGTCATCGGCTCGGTGCTGATCCCCGGCGCCAAAGCGCCGAAGCTCGTCACTAACGACATGGTCTCGCGCATGCGCCCCGGCTCCGTGCTCGTCGACATCGCCGTCGACCAGGGCGGCTGCTTCGAGGACACGCACCCGACGACCCACGCCGACCCCACCTTCCCGGTGCACGGCAGCATCTTCTATTGCGTCGCGAACATGCCGGGCGCGGTGCCCAACACCTCGACGTCGGCGCTCACCAACGCCACACTCCCCTACATCCGGCAGATCGCCCGACGCGGCTGGAAGGAAGCGCTTCGAACGGATGCCGCGCTGGCGAGCGGGCTGAACACCGTGGGTGGCCGCGTGGTCAATGCCGGGGTGGCCACCGCGCACGAGCTCGAGCTCGCCCCGCTGGACGCCGCCCTGGTCTGACGGCGTTCCCTGCTTCGACAGCCCCCGGGCTCCAGCGGAAGTCCGGGGCTGTTGCGCGGGCACGATGGCCGTTTGTTCGTGCGCCCGTTCCGCCTCGCCGACGAGAGCGAGTTCGACGAGGAGGTCGTCGCGTGGCTGCGCGAGGCCTACGAGATCGGTTGCGGAGCGCACCTGGGCCGCTGACGTCGCCGGCACCGCGCGGTGGCGGCCCGCCGGCTCAGGCGAGGCCGCCGTCGATCGACCTCGCGTAGTCGCCCGGGTCCTCGGGGACCAGCACCGGCGTGTCGCGGTTGAGGCTCTCGCCCCGGAAGAACGCCTTCGCCCGGGGGAACAGGAACCACAGAAGCATGAGCAGCACGCCGAACGCGAGCGACCCGATGCCGAGGACGAATGTGCCACCGATGCCGAGAAGAACGGTGTACCCGTAGTCGACGTCGTACATGTCGATGGCCGATTGCACGAACGCGTAGGTCAGCATCAGCGATCCGAGCAGCGGGAAGAGGAACCGGTAGAAGAAGTTCCTGGCGCTGTTGAACAGCTCCCGCCGGAAGTACCACACGCAGGCGTAGCCGGTGATGGCGTAGTAGAAGGCGATCGCGAGCCCCAGCGACAGGATCGAGTCCTGCAGGATGTTGTCGCTGATCAGGGTCATGCCGACGTAGTAGACGATGGCGACCACACCCATGACCAGGGTCGAGAACGACGGCGTCTTGTAGCGCGGATGCACCGTCGCGAACCGGCGCGGCAACGCCTTGTAGGCGGCCATCGAGAGCGTGCCGCGCGCCGTCGGAAGGATCGTGGTCTGCGTCGACGAGATCGCCGAGATCATGACCGCGACCACCAGGACCCACCCGAGCGGACCGAGCAGGCCGTCTTTGATGGCGAGGAAGAAGTCGTCCGCGTTCGCCTCGTTGCCCAGCCCCGTGCCCGTCTCGCCGAGGCCGGCGTACATCATCGCGGCCACCGTCACGCCGACGTAGGTGAAGAGGAGGATCACCGTCGTCAACAGCGCCGCGCGACCCGGGATGCGCTTCGGATCCTTGGTCTCCTCGTTGAGGGCGAGGCAGGTGTCCCAGCCCCAGTAGATGAACAATGCCAGCAGGACAGCCTCGACGAAGCCGCTCCACTCGGTGAACGCGAACGGGTTGAACCACGACCAGTCGAACGGCGTCGGGTCCGGGGCGGTGCCGGCGAAGAACTGCCACAGCGCCGCGACCACGAAGATCGCAAGAGCCAGGTACTGGATCGCCAGCAGCACGTTCTGGATGCGCTCGCCGATCTCGACGCCCCGCCAGCTCACCCAGGTCATCGCCGCGATGAACACCACCCCCGTCGCGGTCACGAGCGGGACGTTGTCGGCGAGCAGCGCGTCCTCAGGGTTGCCGACGACGCCATCCACGAGCGCCCAGAAGTAGATGCCCGCGATCTGCGCGAGGTTCGCCAGCACGACCATGCCGGCGACGGCGACGCCCCATCCGCCCAACCAGCCGACCCACGGGCCGAAGGCCTTGGTGCCCCACGTGAAGGTGGTGCCGCAATCGGGGACGTCGCTGTTGAGCTCGCGGTACGCGAAAGCGATGAAGAGCATCGGGACGAACGCGATGACGAACGCGATGGGCGCCTGCGCACCGACCGCCAGCACGACGAACCCGAGGGTCGCCACCAGCGAGTAGACGGGCGCGGTCGACGCGAGGCCGATGACGGTGGAACCCCACAGTCCCAGCGTGCCCGCGGCGAGTCCCTTGCCCTCAGGCCGTTGCAGATCGATAGGGGTTGTAGCCACAGGCCGACGTTAGGGCGTGCGAGAAGCGCCGGTCAAGGCGTCCGCCCGACGGTCAGACCGGACATCTCATGATGGGAGGACAATGCGGACGGGGTCGGCTCCGGCGGAGATGAGCCACGCGCGCGCGGCACCCGGTTCGCAGTAGGGCGGCACCCCGCGGAATCCCGCGAGGACACGGAGCTCCGACGCACACGACGTGTCGATCACGAGGTCGTGGTCGCCCCGCACATCGGCGAGCAGGCGCCAGTGCCGCTGCCAGTCGTCTGGCTCCCCCACCACGACCAGGCGCGCGGTCGCAGCGGCACCGGGATCCGCGACGTAGTCGTCCACTGCGAGCACCCGATCTCCGTGCGCCTCCCAGGCGGCGAGCGCACGCCGGCCCGCCGGCGACCTGCGGGCCACGACGCCGGTGAGCGGAGCGAGCGGCATCCATTCGGGGTCGGGGACGGTCGGTTCACGGGGCGCGAGGGGCGCGATCGCGAGCTGGAGCGTCCGCCCGTCGAGTCGGCCGCGCCCGGCGGGCGCAGCGGCGTCGAACGTCGAAGGGTCTGCCCCGGCAGACGCGTGGTCGACGCGCGTGGGGTAGGGCAGCACGAGCCGTCGCGGGAAGAGCTCGGCGACGCGTGACACCGGCCCGCTCAGCCGGTGTGCACCCGCGACCACGAGCATCCCTGCGGCGCCGGCACGGCGCACGAGGCCCTCGATCCGCTCCATGACGACGTGCGCGTACTCGGGTGGCAGACGCAGCGGGATCGTGTCGAGGTCGTCGACGAGCACGGCCGATCCGGGGCGCGGCAGCTCCTCGTGGAGCGCGGCCACGGCGTCCCACAGTGCCTCGGGGTGAGCCGGAAGGCGTTGCGCCGTCCCCCGCAACTGCGCCGCGATGAGATCCAGCACGTTCGACACTCCGGACGCCGGCCCGCCGACTACCAGCAGTGCACGGTCGGACCCGCCGAGGAACGCCACCGGCTGCCGCTGTCGCTCCGGTTCGTCTGCGAGGCCGAGCAGCACGGTGCCTGCGGGAGGCGCCTCCGGCTCCGCCGTCGGGCGCGCGATGAGTTCGCCGAGGGTCAGCAGTCTCGGCAGCTCGGGCAGCCAGGGCCTGCTCGGTGTGCCGTTCCCGATCCGCAGCGCGGCGGCCGCCACATCGTCCGGGCCGGACAGCGCGATGCGCACCTGCTGCGGGCTCGCGTCGCCGGCGCGACGGACGAACGCCGTCCCGCGCCCCGACACCCCGCCGGGCAGTCGTGCGGCGTCGTCCGTCCCCAGCAGCGCCCGACTGTCGGCCGCGTCGGTGACGCGAAGGCTGACCCGCAGCGGGCAGTTCGCCAGCAGGTTGTCGCGGATCACGCCCGCCGCCCGCTGTGTGCCGAGGATGAGATGGATGCCGAGGGCACGGCCGCGTGCCGCGAGATCTGCGAAGAGCCCGTGCAGCTCGGGGTGATCGCCCAACAGGGCGGCGAGCTCGTCGACGACCACCACGAGCCGAGGCAGCCGCACACGCGGATCGCCGATGTCGCGGGCGCCCGCAGCGGCGATGGAGGCCTCACGGCGGCGCAGCTCGGCCCGCAGGCTCTCGATCGCGCGGCGAGCACCCGAGCCGTCGAGGTCGGTGATGACCCCGCTGACGTGCGGAACCCCCGCCAGCCCGTCGAACGCGGTTCCGCCCTTGAAGTCCGCGAGCAGGAAGGTCACCTCATCGGTCGACCGCGTCGCGCAGAGCGCGAGGATCCACGTGATGAGCAGCTCGCTCTTGCCGGACCCGGTGACCCCCGCGACCACCGCGTGAGGTCCGTCGGCGACGAGGTCGACGAGCACCGGCTCGCCGCGGCTCGCGCCGATCGCCGCAGCCAGCCCTCCCGACATGGCGGGCACGGCAGCCAGCAGCGGAGCCAGCGCGATCGGCTCAGGCGCCCCGCGCTGCAGTCCGAGGCTGCGCTCGGCGCGCGCGGAGAGCTCGGCCGCGATCTCCTCCGCCTGACCTCTGGAGATCGCCTCGACGCGCACCGGCACGACCTCGCCGGCGTGCTCGAGCCGCGCGACGTCGGGGGACGAGATCGTGAGCACCGCCTGGCACCGCGGCGGCAGCGGTTCGCCGGGACGGCCCCGCGCGATCACCAGATCCGCGTCGGCGGGGACCAGCCCGCCGGGTCCGACGATCGCCAGCGCCGATCCGCCCTGACCTTCGCGGTGTGGCAGTGCCTCCATCCAGTCGAGGCCTCGCCCGAGCGGCCCGACGATGCGCAGCTCGTCCGGCGCGAAGGCGAGGCACGCCTGCAGGACGAGCGCCCGTTGCGCGGCGGTCGCGAGAGTCTCGCCCCCGACGACCACGACGCCCGCGGCGAGCGGGAGCGTCACCGGCGCCCCCGAAACGCGAGCTGCGCGGCGACGCAGCTCCGCAGCATCCGGGTCGCCGTCTCCCCCGGTCACGCGGACGACGCTCGCGCGCTCGCCCTCGCCGATCACGAGTCGCGCGTCGCGCCCGCCGCGCCAGATCTCGCCCTCTCTGGTGACGAGGCGGGCGACATCGGGATGCCGCGCCCACAGCTGCGCTCGTTCGCCGTCGTGTCGCGCCGCCACCGCCGCAGCGACCTCGTCGCGTGCCCGCACCGCGTCGGCCGCGGCGCGACGGCCGTCGCGGCGGGCGGCGCGACGCGCGTCGAGCATCGTCGCCGCGGCGATCAGCGGACCGAGGAGCGCGAACCAGAGGGAGAACAGCGAGCCGGTGACCAGCCACAGCGCGACGGCGCCGACCACCGGGACGATCGCGGCCACGAGCGGCAGCGGCGGGCGCGGAGGAGGAGTCCAGGCGCCCGGGAGGGCGAGCGGCTCGTCGTCGAGCACAGCTCCGGTCGCGGAGGTGGAAGGAACGGGCGAACGCATGCGCCCAGTCCAGCGCGCGCCCGCGCGACGCAGATCGCGGCGACCCGGATCTGTGGAGAGCCGGGGTCAGTCCCCGACTGTGGAGGAATCGCGGTCGGCAGGCAGACCCACGTCGAGCACGATGATCGTGATGTTGTCTCGCCCGCCGTTCTCGAGCGCAGCCTCGAGCATGGCGGATGCCGCGTCGCCCGGGTCGGCGTTCTCTTCGAGGAAGTGGCGGATGCCGTAGTCGGTGAGCTCTTTCGTCAGCCCGTCGGAGCAGATCACGAAGCGGTCGCCGTCGAGCGCGTCCAGCCGGACGTAGTCGGGAGTGACTCCGTCGCTCGGGCCCACGGCGCGCGTGATGACGTTGCCGTAGGGGTGGTTCTCCGCCTCTTCGGGACTCAGTCGTCCTGCTGCGACGAGCTCCTGCACGACGGAGTGGTCGGTGGTGATCTGGACGATCGCGCCGTCGCGCACGAGGTACACGCGCGAGTCGCCGATGTTCAGCGTGACCCAGTGCGGCGCATCCCCCGACGTGTCGAGGAACACGCCGGTCACCGTCGTGCCCGTCCCGTCGTCAGTGGCTTCCGGGTGGGAAGCGATGTCCTTGACCGCGCGCGCGAGCGCCTTCTCGATCGTCTTCGGCGTCACCGTGCCGCTGTCGGCGACCGCGCGAAGGCGCTCGATCGCGCTCGCACTGGCGATCTCGCCCCCGACGTGTCCGCCCATGCCGTCGGCGACGACGAACAGCGGATACGACGCGAACATCGCGTCCTGGTTCACCTCGCGACGGCGTCCGGTGTCGGTCACGGCGGCCCAAGAGAGCTCGAGCAGGCCACCGGGAACCGGGACGGCGAGGGACTGGGTGGAAACTTCGGGCACGCCCTGTCCTCCCCGTCGGAATACGCCGGAGCCCTTCGCCCCCGCGTCCTCATATCCTAGTGGGTTACTCGACGGCGTCTTCGGACTCGGCGAGGGCGTCGACGACGATCTGCGCGGTCGTCGGGGGTGGCGGCTGCGGCACCGTCGGCAGCTCGACCGGCCCCTCATCCTCGGCCGCACCCTCGAACTGCGCGTTGTAGAGACGCCAGTAGGCGCGCTTCTGCGCGAGCAGCTCGGCGTGGGACCCCTGCTCGACGATCGCCCCGTTCTCCATCACGAGGATGAGGTCGGCATCCCGGATCGTCGACAGCCGGTGGGCGATCACGAACGCCGTGCGGTCCTCGCGCAGCCGCGACATCGCGCGCTGGATGAGCAGCTCGGTGCGGGTGTCGACCGACGACGTCGCCTCGTCCAGGATGAGGATGCGCGGATCGGCGAGGAACGCGCGCGCGATCGTGATGAGCTGACGCTCGCCCACGCTGAGGTTGGTGGCATCGTCGTCGAGCATCGTGTCGTAGCCGTCGGGCAGCGCGTGCACGAAACGGTCCACGTAGGCCGCTTTCGCCGCGGCGACGATCTCCTCCTCCGACGCGTCCGGCCGCCCGTACGCGATGTTCTCGCGGATGGTGCCGGCGAACAGCCATGTGTCCTGCAGAACCATCCCGGTGCGTGCGCGAAGGTCGTCGCGCGTCATCCGGCGGGTGTCGACGCCGTCCAGCACGATGCGGCCGGAGTCGACGTCGTAGAAGCGCATGATGAGGTTCACGAGCGTCGTCTTGCCGGCGCCGGTGGGCCCGACGATCGCAACGGTGCTCCCGGGCCGCGCCGCCAGGGTGAGACCGTCGATGAGGGGCTTGTCGGCCGCGTAGCGGAACGAGACGTCCTCGAACTCGAGGCGGCTGGCCGACTCCGGTGCCGTCTCGGCAGGGTCGTCGTCCGGCGTCTGCTCCTCCTCGTCGAGCAGCTCGAACACGCGCTCGGCGCTGGCGACACCCGACTGCAGCAGGTTCGCCATGGACCCCAGCTGGCTGAGGGGCTGCGTGAACTGGCGCGAGTACTGGATGAACGCCTGCACGTCGCCGATGGACATGAGCCCGGCAGCGACCTGCAGTCCGCCGACGACCGCGATCGCGACGTAGACGAGGTTGCCGATGAACATCATCGCGGGCATGATCACGCCCGACAGGAACTGCGCCCCGAAACTCGAGCGGTACAGCTCGTCGTTCTCGGTGCGGAAATCCGCCTCGACCTCCTTCTGGTGGCCGAACACCTTCACGACCGAGTGGCCCGAGAACGTCTCCTCGACGCGGGCGTTGAGCACCCCCGTCGTCTTCCACTGCTGCACGAACAGCTTCTGCGAGCGTCGGGCGACGAGCACCGTGATGAGGATCGTGAGCGGGATGGTGACGAGGGCGATGACGGCCAGCAGCGGCGAGATGATGAACATCATCGTCAGCACGCCGATCACGGTCAGCAGCGAGATGACGACCTGCGACAGGGTCTGCTGCATCGTCTGCCCGATGTTGTCGACGTCGTTCGTGACGCGGCTGAGCAGCTCGCCCCGCTGTACACGGTCGAAGTACGACAGCGGAAGACGCTGGACCTTGTCCTCGACCTGCAACCGCAGCCGATGCATCGCGCGCTGCACCACGCCGTTGAGGATGCGCGCCTGCAGCCACCCGAAGAGGCTCGAGAACACGTAGACGAGGAGCACGAGCGTCAGGATGCGGGCGAGCTGGTCGAAGTCGACGCCGGCGCCGGGCACGAAGTCCATCGCGGCGATCATGTTCGCCTGGTCCTGGTTTCCCGACGCGACGAGCTGGTCGACGACCTGCTGCGTGGTCATGCCCGCCGGCATCTGCAGCGAGATGAAGCCCGCGAACACGACGTTCGTGCCCTCGCCGAGCAGCTTGGGGCCGATCACCGAGAGCGTGACGGACAGGATGCTGAACACGAGGACCATGGACAACCGCGGCGTGTCCGAGCGCAGGGTCGCGAGCAGGCGCTTCGCACTGGGACCGAAGTTCTGCGCCTTCTCGCCACCCGTCACCTGCCCCATCGGGCCGCGCCCGATCGGCATCCGCTGCGGCGTCCGCCCCGGGCCGCTCATGCCGCCGCCTCCGCCGCGAGCTGGGATTCGACGATCTCCCGGTAGGTGTCGTTGGTCTCGACGAGGTCTTCATGCGTGCCGATGCCGACGATGCGTCCGTGATCGAGCACGAGGATCTGGTCGGCGTGCTGGATCGTCGAGACGCGCTGTGCGACGACGAGCCGCGTCGCGTCGGGCAGGTGCGTATCGAGCGCGCGGCGCAGCGCGGCATCCGTCCTCAGATCCAGGGCAGAGAACGAGTCGTCGAAGATGTACGACTCCGGCCGTTTCACCAGCGCGCGGGCGATCGCGAGGCGCTGGCGCTGCCCGCCCGAGACATTCGTGCCGCCCTGCGCGACCGGTGCCTCGAGCCCTTCGGGCATGGCCCGCACGAACTCGGCGGCCTGCGCGAGTTCGAGCGCCGTCCAGAGCTGCTCCTCGGTCGCATCATGGTCGCCGTACCGCAGGTTCGACGCGATCGTGCCCGAGAACAGGAATGCGCGCTGCGGCACCAGCCCCACGCGCGTCCAGAGCTCGTCGGGATCGTAGTCGCGCACGTCGACGCCGTCGACCCTGACGCTGCCGGCGGTCACGTCGAACAGCCGCGGCACGAGGCTGATGAGCGTCGTCTTGCCGGAGCCCGTCGAGCCGATGACCGCCGTCGTGGTACCGGGCTCCACCGCGAAGGTGAGGTCGTGCAGCACGGCGTCCTCGGCGCCCGGGTAGGCGAAATCGACGTGGTCGAACTCGATCCGGCCGGTGGGAGCGGGAGCGGATGCCGCGGCCTGGGGCGGCGACACCGACGGCTCGGTCTCGAGCACCTCGCCGATGCGGTTCGCGCACACGGCGGCGCGCGGGATCATGACGAACATGAAGGTCGCCATCATGACGCCCATCAGGATCTGCATCAGGTAGGTGAGGAATGCGAACAGCGTGCCGATCTGGACGCCGCTATTCTGCACCTGGAAGGCGCCGAACCAGATCACCGCGACGCTCGAGACGTTCATGACCAGCATCACGGCGGGGAACATGAGCGCCATCAGGTTGCCGGCGCGCAGCCCCGTCGCCTTCACATCGTCACTGGCGCGCTCGAATCGGGCCCGCTCCTGCGGTTCGCGCACGAACGCGCGCACGACGCGGATGCCACTCAGCTGCTCTCGCATGATCTGGTTGACCCGATCGATGCGCTTCTGCATCTGCGTGAAGGCGGGCACCATGCGCCACACGATCAGGCCGACGATGATGAGCAGCACCGGGATCGCGACGGCCATGAGCCACGACAGGCCCACATCCTGGCTGATCGCCATGATCACGCCGCCGATCGCGAGCATGGGCGCCGAGATCATGAGCGTCGCCGACACCTGCACCAGCATCTGGACCTGCTGGACGTCGTTGGTGTTGCGGGTGATGAGCGACGGCGCCCCGAACTGGCCCACCTCGCGCTGCGAGAACGCCACGACGCGATGGAACAGGTCGCCGCGCAGCTCGCGGCCCATTCCCATCGCCAGGCGCGAGCCGAAGTACACCGCGACGATCGCGCACACCACCTGCACCAGACTCACGATCAGCATGACGCCGCCGGTGGACCAGATGTAGGGGATGTCGCCGGTGACGACGCCGTTGTCGATGATGTCCGCGTTGAGCGTCGGCAGCCAGAGCGACGCGATCGACTGGGCCAGCTGGAAGACGACCACCGCGACGATGAGCGGCCACGCGGGACTCAGATACCGCACCAGGAGCTTTCCGAGCACGACGGTCCTTTCCGGCGCGCGGAGTCGTCCGCTCCCCGCACGGATAGCGACGCTACGCCTGCGTCGTCACCCTGGACAACCCGAGGCGTACGCCGTCGGCGAACTCCCCCGGCGCTCGGTCGTGAGGCGTCAGAGCGCGGCCTCCGGCGGCGGGAACAGCGCATCGATCACCGCGAGATCCGCGGCCGTCGGCGTCCACGCCGAGGCAGCCGCGGCGTTCGCCCGCACCTGGTCGGGCGTCGTCGCACCGGCGATCACGCTCGACATCGCCGGACGCGACAGCAGCCATCCGAAAGTCGCCTCGAGCATCGTGACGCCCCGCTCGTCGCAGAAGGCCTGGTACCCCTCGAGCGCATCCCACGGCGCGTCGTCGTAGATGTGGCGCCGCTGACGGATGATGCGGGTGTCAGCGGGTGCGGCGTCCCGCGTGAACTTGCCGGTCAGAAGTCCGTTGTGGAGCGGGAAGTAGGGGAAGAAGCCGAGGCCGTAGCGCTCGACGGCCCGCAGCACGTTCCGCTCGGCTTCGCGCGCGAGCAGGCTGTACTCGTTCTGCGACGAGACGAACGGCACGCTGTGGCGCATGAGGGCGGTGAAGTGGCCCTCGGCGATCTGCCAGCCCGAGAAGTTCGAGTGCCCGATGTAGCGCACCTTGCCTTCACGCACGAGGTCTGCCAGTGCGTCGAGCGTCTCTTCCATCGGGGTGTCGTTGTCGGGCACGTGCAGCTGGTAAAGGTCGATCCACTCGGTCTGCAGGCGGGTGAGGGATGCCTCGACCGCACGCCGGATGTATGACCGCGAGCCCTTCGCGCCCGACGGCGGGTAGCCCATGTCGCGGCCGGGGTGACCGAACTTGGTCGCGAGCGTGACCTGGTCGCGGCGGCCTTTGAGCGCCTCCCCCATGAGCGTCTCGGACTGGCCGGGGTCGCCGCCGTACATGTCGGCGGTGTCGAGGAAGGTCACCCCCGCGTCGATGGCGGCGTCCAGCACCTCCCGCGTGCCGTCGACCGTCTCGGTGCGGGTGCCCGGGCGGCCGAAGTTGTTGCAGCCGAGGCCGACGGCGGAGACGAGGAGGCCGGACGCGCCGACCCGGCGCAGGGGAACAGTCGAGGTCATGCGTCCACGCTATCCCCGGATACGGATGCTGCCGCCCCGCCGGAACGCGACAGCCCCTCGCCACGCGGCGAGGGGCTGTCGAGCGATGCTACGGCTTGGGCGCGTCGGGCGCCGGCGGCTCGGTGGTCGGCGGTTCAGTCGCCGGCGGCGCGGCGGCCGGAGGCTGCGCGGCCGGAGGCTCGGCGGCGGGCGGCGGCGTCACCGGGGGCTGCGCGGCGGGAGGCGGCACCGGAGCAGCAGGCGCAGCCGAGGGCGCGGGCGGCGGCGTGTAACCGGCGGGCGGCGCCGGCGGCGGGGTGTACCCGGCCGGGGGCTGGTACTCCGCGGGGGCACCGTAACCGGGCACGCCAGGAGCGGCCTGTGCCCCCGCCTGGTCGGGCTGCACCGGGATCCCCTGCCAGACGGTGGTGTCCTTCAGGAACGAGTTGCGCCACGGCGACGGCGTGATGTTCGGGTTCCAGCGCGAGCTGCCGAACGCCAAGATGCCGAGCCAGATGAGGGTGCCGACGCCGGGGATGAGCCACAGCAGCAGGAGCGCCCACGACGCGCCGAGCTTGGCGCCGATGCGCCAGCCGGAGAGGACCCAGGCCGCGATACCGACGAGGCTCAGGATCCAGCCGATGACGGGGATCTGGCCGAGGAACGCGGCGATCAGAATCGCCCCCAGCATGACCCACGGCGACAGATCACCGAGCTTTGCTGCGACCATCGAGTTGTAGACGGGCACCCATGCGCGCCAGCGGCCCTGCACACCGGCCTTGTCGAAGACCTTCATGAGGAACCACGAGCCGATGACGTAGCCGGCGACCGCCAGCAGGAAGAGGAAGGGCGCGAGGATGAGCCAGAACGCTATGAGCGCACCGACCCCGCTGCCGTCGTTGTAATCCATATGGAGCGACCTCCGAGAGAGTCGGTTCTGGACGCGTCGGGACGCGCCCGCGGAGCCCCTGCTCCGCTCGACACATGCTAGCGACGCTCTCAGCCGACTGTCAGCATTGACGACCTGATCCGGGGGATGGCCTCCCGATGCGTCGGGTGGATAGCCTGAGCACAACTCCCGACCGAAGGGCCGCCATGACCGATCAGACTCCGTCGTCCCCGACTCCCCCACCGCTGCCGCCGCAGTCCGCCGCCGACGCCGCGCGGGCCGCCGCCGATCCCGACGATACGGGTGTCCCGACGGTCCGGGGGGAGGTGGACGACGTCGGCCGAGGGTTCTTCTCCGCGCTGTTCGACCTCTCGTTCCGCACCTTCATCACGCGGCGGCTCGCGAGCGTGTTCTACTTCGTCGGCCTGATCGCGATCGCCATCGGGTTCATCGTGTACTTCGTCGGCGGCATCATGAGTGCGATCTCGCTCATGTGGCTCAACATCGGCGCGGGAATCACCGGGCTCGTCGCGACCATCATCGTGGTGCCGGTGGTGACCTTCCTGGCGATCATCCTGCTCAGGTTCATCATCGAGGCGGTCGTGGCCCTCATCGCGATCGCCGAGAACACCGAGCGCACCGCCGAGCACACAAAGCACTGAACGCGCCGCGTCGTCGACGTCTCGTACGCGGTGGGCCTGCTGTGCGCGGCAGGCCCCGCAGCGGTTCACCCCGAAGGCGCCCTCCTCAGGCGAAGAGCGCGAACTCGCCGGTTCCGGTCTCGCGCACACGGAGGCCTGCAGCATCCGCCCATGATAGGAACGCCGCGGCAGACCCGATACGCGGGCGGTCCTCCGCGAGCTTACGAACGAGCGCGCCCTTCGCGTGCTTGTTGAAGTGGTTGAGGGCGCGCACTGCACCGTCGGCACCCTCGGTCACGACGCGGACGTATCGCGATGCGACCTCCGCAGGCACCGGGCCCAGTGCGACGTACGCCTCGGAGCGGAGGTCGAGCACGAAGCGCGGTTCCAACGCCGCGAGGGCGGCAGTGACGTCCGCGCCCCACAGGCGCCGCAGCGGCGGCACGCCCGGGAGCGACGTCGCGGCGCCGAGGCGGTAGGCGGGGATCGGATCGAGCGCGCCCACCGGACCGAACGACGCCGAGTGCACGAGGACGTGGGCTCCCAGCCAGCGCCGGCCGGGGGCGGAGACGGATGCTGCATCGAGCGCGTCGAAGAGCACTCCGGTGTAGCGGTCGATCGCAGCCATCGACGGGCCGTCGCGCAGCGCGGCGTTCACGGCGACCTCGCCGCGCTGCTTCGGGCCGAGCTTGAGGACGCGTGCGGCGTGATCCTCGTCGTCCGACAGGGCGATCAGCGCGGCGACGACGGCCTCGCGCTGGGGCGCGAGCTGCGGCAGCGCGAGCCGCGTGACATCGAGCGGCGTGCCGCGGCCGCCCGCGCGCTTCGTCTCGGACGGCGGCAGCAGGATCAGCATGACTCTCCGTGGCGGGGCTCGAGGCGACGTCGCCGGATGAAACGACTCGGCCGATCCCCGAGGGGACCGGCCGAGTCGGAATGGTGGTGGATCAGGAGATCAGTGCGGCGTTGCCGGCCACGATCGTGAGGTCGTCGCCCTCCATCGACAGGAACCCGTCCTGCGCGTTGGCGATGATCTTCGTGCCCGAGGTCTCGGTGATGCGCACCTGACCCTCGGCGAGGATCGCGAGCACCGGCTCGTGACCGGTCATGAAGCCGATCTCGCCCTCGACGGTCTTGGCGACGACGAGCGACGCCTCTCCCGACCAGACCTCCGCGTCGGCGGAGACGAGGCTCACTTTGAGCGGCATGATCAGCCGTTCTCCTTCTGGATGCGCGCCCACTGCTCTTCGACGTCGGAGATGCCGCCGACGTTGAAGAACGCCTGCTCGGCGACGTGGTCGAAGTCACCCTTGACGATGGCGTCGAACGACTCGATGGTCTCCTTGATCGGCACCGTCGAACCCTCGACACCGGTGAACTTCTTCGCCATGTAGGTGTTCTGCGAGAGGAACTGCTGGATGCGGCGCGCGCGGGAGACGACGATCTTGTCCTCTTCCGAGAGCTCGTCGACACCGAGGATCGCGATGATCTCCTGCAGCTCCTTGTTCTTCTGGAGGATCTGCTTGACGGCGGTCGCCACGCGGTAGTGGTCCTCGCCGATGTAGCGCGGGTCGAGGATGCGGCTGGTCGACGTCAGCGGGTCGATGGCCGGGTACAGACCCTTCGACGCGATCTCACGCGAGAGCTCGGTCGTCGCGTCGAGGTGCGCGAACGTGGTGGCCGGCGCGGGGTCGGTGTAGTCGTCGGCGGGGACGTAGATCGCCTGGAGCGACGTGATCGAGTGTCCGCGCGTCGACGTGATGCGCTCCTGGAGCACACCCATCTCGTCGGCGAGGTTCGGCTGGTAGCCCACCGCGGAGGGCATGCGGCCGAGCAGCGTCGAGACCTCGGAACCTGCCTGCGTGAAGCGGAAGATGTTGTCGATGAAGAGCAGCACGTCCTGCTTCTGCACGTCGCGGAAGTACTCCGCCATGGTCAGGGCCGACAGCGCGACGCGCAGACGCGTCCCCGGCGGCTCGTCCATCTGGCCGAAGACCAGGGCGGTCTTGTCGAAGACGCCCGCCTCTTCCATCTCGCCGATGAGGTCGTTGCCCTCACGGGTGCGCTCGCCGACACCGGCGAACACCGACACACCGCCATGGTCCTGCGCGACGCGCTGGATCATCTCCTGGATGAGGACGGTCTTGCCGACGCCGGCACCGCCGAAGAGGCCGATCTTGCCACCCTGCACGTACGGGGTCAGCAGGTCGATGCTCTTGATGCCGGTCTCGAACATCTCGGTCTTCGATTCGAGCTGGTCGAACGAGGGCGCCTTGCGGTGGATGCCCCAGCGCTCGGTGACCTCGACGGTCTCGCCCGGAGCGGCGTTCAGCACGTCGCCCGTGACGTTGAACACCTTGCCCTTGGTGACGTCACCCACGGGAACCGTGATGGGGCCGCCGGTGTCGCGCACCTCCTGGCCGCGGACCATGCCATCGGTGGGCTTGAGCGAGATGGCGCGGACGAGATCGTCGCCGAGGTGCTGGGCCACCTCGAGGGTGATCTCCGATCCCTCGCCGTCGATCACGATCGTCGTCTTGAGCGCGTTGTAGATGTCGGGGATCGAGTCGTGCGGGAACTCGATGTCGACGACGGGGCCGGTGACGCGGGCGACGCGCCCGACGACCGCCGTCTCGGTCTTGTCAGCGGTGAGGCTCATGGCTTCTTCTCTTTCGTGTGGTCTGTGTGCGCAGGAGCGTTACTTGCCCGAGGAGAGGGCGTCGGCGCCGCCGACGATCTCGGCGATCTGCTGCGTGATCTCGGCCTGGCGCGCGTTGTTGCGCAGGCGCGTGTAGTCGGTGATGAGCTTGTCGGCGTTGTCGCTGGCGGACTTCATCGCCTTCTGGGTCGCGGCGTGCTTCGCTGCCGACGACTGCAGGAGGGCGTTGAAGACGCGGCTCTGGATGTACACCGGCAGGAGCGCGTCGAGCACCGTCTCGGCGTCCGGCTCGAACTCGTACAGCGGGTACACCGCGGCGGAGGAGGCCTCCTCGGCCTCGACGACCTCGAGCGGAAGCAGGCGCACCGTCTCGGGCGTCTGCGTCATCATGCTGACGAAGCGGTTGTAGACGAGGTGGATCTCGTCGACGCCGTTCTCCTCGCCGCCGCGGTCGTACGCGTCGAGCAGGGTCGCCGCGATCTCTTCCGCCGTGGTGAAGTGCGGCGTGTCGGTGTCACCGGTCCACTCCGCAGCGCTGTCCATGCGACGGAACTGGAAGTACCCGACGGCCTTGCGGCCGATGAGGTAGAACACCGGCTCCCGGCCCTCCTCGCGCAGCAGCTGCGCGAGCTCGAGGCCTTCACGGAGGATCTGCGAGTTGAACGCGCCCGCGAGACCGCGGTCGGACGAGAAGATCACGACCGCGGAGCGGCGGATCGTCTCTCGTTCGACGGTCAGCGGGTGGTCGACGTTCGAGTGCGTCGCCACGGCGGAGACGGCACGCGTCACGGCGCGCGCGAAGGGCGACGACGCGCGCACACGTGCCATCGCCTTCTGGATGCGCGAAGCCGCGATGAGTTCCATCGCCTTCGTGATCTTCTTGGTCGTCTGAGCAGAAGAGATCTTCTGCTTGTAGACCCGGAGTTGTGCGCCCATGTCTGCTAGCCCAGGCCCGCCTTAGCGGCGACCCTTGACGATCTTCTCCTGGTTCACGTCGTCGGCCTGCGCAGCTGCGACCTCTTCGTGGCCGGGCTTGGCGATCGACTGGCCCTTGCCGGCCTGGAACTCGAGGATGAACTCGTCGGTCTTCTTCGTCAGCTCCGCCACGGTGTCGTCGTCGAGGACGTTGGTGTCGCGCAGCGTGTCGAGGATCGTGGTGTTGCGACGCAGGTAGTCGAGCAGCTCGCGCTCGAACGACAGGACGTCCTCCACCTCGATCGAGTCGAGCTTGCCGTTGGTGCCGGCCCAGATCGAGACGACCTGCTCCTCGACCGGGTACGGCGAGTACTGCGGCTGCTTGAGCAGCTCGGTCAGGCGCGCACCGCGGGCGAGCTGGCGACGCGAGGCAGCATCCAGGTCGGAGGCGAACATCGCGAACGCCTCGAGCGAGCGGTACTGGGCGAGCTCGAGCTTGAGCGTGCCGGAGACCTTCTTGATCGACTTGACCTGGGCGTCACCACCGACTCGCGAGACCGAGATGCCGACGTCGACCGCGGGACGCTGGTTGGCGTTGAAGAGGTCGGACTGCAAGAAGATCTGGCCGTCGGTGATCGAGATCACGTTGGTCGGGATGTACGCCGAGACGTCGTTGGCCTTCGTCTCGATGATCGGAAGACCCGTCATGGAGCCGGCGCCGAGCTCGTCGGACAGCTTCGCGCAGCGCTCGAGCAGACGCGAGTGCAGGTAGAAGACGTCGCCCGGGTAGGCCTCGCGGCCCGGCGGGCGGCGCAGGAGCAGCGACACGGCGCGGTACGCCTCGGCCTGCTTCGAGAGGTCGTCGAAGATGACCAGGACGTGCTTGCCTTCGTACATCCAGTGCTGGCCGATGGCCGAGCCGGTGTACGGCGCGAGGTACTTGAAGCCGGCGGGGTCGGAGGCGGGGGCGGCGACGATGGTCGTGTACTCCAGCGCACCGGCGTCCTCGAGGGCGCCCTTCACGGCCGCGATCGTCGAGCCCTTCTGGCCGATCGCGACGTAGATGCAGCGCACCTGCTTGGTGGCGTCGCCCGACTCCCAGTTGGCCTTCTGGTTGATGATCGTGTCGATCGCGATGGCCGTCTTGCCGGTCTGGCGGTCGCCGATGATGAGCTGGCGCTGGCCGCGGCCGACGGGGATCATCGCGTCGATGGCCTTGATGCCGGTCTGCAGCGGCTCGTGCACCGACTTGCGCTGCATGACGCCGGGCGCCTGCAGCTCGAGGGCACGACGACCGACCGTGGCGATCTCGCCGAGACCGTCGATCGGGTTGCCGAGCGGGTCCACGACGCGACCGAGGTAGCCGTCGCCGACGGCCACCGAGAGCACCTCGCCGGTGCGGGTGACCTGCTGGCCGGCCTCGACACCGGAGAAGTCGCCGAGGACGACGACACCGATCTCGTGCTCGTCGAGGTTGAGGGCGAGGCCCTGAGTGCCGTCCGCGAACATCACCAGCTCGTTCGCCATGACACCGGGCAGGCCCTCGACGTGGGCGATGCCGTCGGCGGCGTCGACGACCGTGCCGACCTCGGTGGCCGCAGCCCCGGTGGGCTCGTAGGCGGCGACGAAGTCCTTCAGCGCGTCACGGATGACGTCGGGGCTGATAGTGAGATCTGCCATTGTTTTCCTTCGTTCATGGGGCCTCGGCCCCGAAAGCTCCGCGCGGTTCCTGTCTCGGTCCGGGCGGGAAGTCTGTGTCAGCCGGCGAGCCGCTGACGGAGGTCGGCCAGACGCGACGACACGCTCGCGTCGATGACGTCGTCGGCGATCTGCACGCGGATGCCGCCGACGACGGTCGGGTCGACGATCGTGTTCAGCGACACCGGCGTGCCGTATCGCTTGGCGAGCGCCGCCGTGAGGCGCTCGCTCTGCGCCGCGCTCAGCGGCGCCGCGGCCACGACCGTCGCGACCGCGCGGTTGCGCTGGTCGCCGACGACCTCCGAGGCGCGCGACAGCAACCGGCGCACGCGCCTGCCGCGAGGCTGACGGACGAGGGATGCCGCGATCAGCGTCGCCCCCGCGCCCGCGCGGCCCTTGAGCAGCGTCTCGACGAGCACGCCCTTCGCGGCGGGCTCACCCAGTCGGCTGCCCAGCGCGAGTTCGAGCTCGGGGTTGTCGGCCACCGTGCGCGTGAACGCGAACAGCTCGGCCTCGACGTCGGCCCTCGCATCGGCGACGGCCGCTGCCCGCACCGCGAGTTCCTCGATGCCGTCCACGAGATCCTCGGATGAGGACCACCGCTGCGCGACGGCGGTCGTCAGCAGCGACGCCGTCGTGGGCTTGACGGCATTGCCGAACACGTCGGCGACGACCTGTCGGCGGGCCTCGGCCGGCGCGGCGGAGTCGGCGAGCGCGCCGCTCAGCTGCGACGAGTCGCCCACGGCGCGCGCCACGGCGAACAGCTCGCCGGCCACGTCGAGGTCGACGCCCGACGCGGCGCGCAGCGCCGCCGTCGTCGCCGCCAGGGCCTGAGTGGTCGCGCTGCCCATTACGCCTTGGCCCCTTCGGACTCTTCGAGCTCGGCGAGGAAGCGGTCGACGACGGCCTGAGCCTTCTTGTCGTCGGACAGCGTCTCGCCGATCACGCCGCCGGCGAGGTCGAGGGCGAGCGTGCCCACCTCGCTGCGCAGCGAGACGAGCGCGGTCTGGCGCTCGGCCTCGATCTGCGCGTGCGCGGTCGTGGTCAAGCGCGCGGCCTCGGCGGAAGCCGTCTCCTTGGCCTCGGCGACGATCTTCTTGCCGTCCTCGCGGGCGGCGTCGCGGATCTCACCGGCCTCCTTGCGCGCTTCGGCGAGCTGCGCCGTGTACTCCTCGAGGGCGGCTTCCGCCTTGCGCTGTGCTTCGTCGGCCTTGGCGATGTTGCCCTCGATCGCAGCGGAGCGCTCGTCGAGCAGCTTCTTCATCCGAGGAAGGGCGACCTTCCAGAAGATGACCAGGATGACGATGAAGCACACCGACGACCAGATGATGTCGTACCACGCGGGGAGCAGAGGGTTGTGCGCCGCTTCGGCGCCCTCTTCCGCGGCGTACGTGACAAGAGCGTTCAGCATCCTGTCTCCTTAGACGAGAGTGTGGCGATCAGAAGCCGAAGATGAAGCCGGTCGCGATGCCGATGAAGGCGAGCGCCTCGGTGAAGGCGATACCGATCCACATGAGCACCTGCAGGCGGCCGGCCAGCTCGGGCTGGCGGGCGACGCCCTCGATCGTCTTGCCGACGACGATGCCCACGCCGATGGCCGGGCCGATCGCGGCGAGGCCGTAACCGACGGTGGCGATGGAGCCGGAGACCTCGGCGAGAACCGTAGTTGCGTCCACGGGGGTGTTTCCTTTCGGTTGTGGGCGGCCCTGCGTCTTCCCGACGCAGCGCCGTCCCGCTTTCAGTGCTCTTCGGCGACCGCGAGCTGGATGTAGACCGCGGTGAGAAGGGCGAAGACGTAGGCCTGGAGGACGGCCACCAGGATCTCGAACAGGGTGAAGACGAAGCCGAACGCGAGGCTGCCGGCGCCGAGGATCGACCACCAGCCGCCCATGTCGAAGATGAAGAACTGCGTGGCGGCGAAGAACAGCACGAGCAGCAGGTGGCCGACCATCATGTTCATGAGGAGTCGGAGGGTCAGCGTCACCGGGCGGATGATGAACGTCGAGATCAGCTCGATCGGCGTGACGATGATGTAGATCGGCCACGGCACACCCGAAGGGAACAGCGAGTTCTTGAAGAAGTTCTTCGGACTCTTCTTGATGCCGGCGTAGATGAAGGTGACGTAGCTCACGATCGCGAGCGTCAGCGGCACGGCGATGATGCTCGTGCCGGCGATGTTCAGGAACGGGATGATGCCCGTGATGTTCATGAACAGGATCATGAAGAACAGCGTCGTGAGGATCGGCAGGAAGCGCTGGGCGTCCTTCTTGCCGAGGAGGTCCTCGCCGATGTTGACGCGGACGAAGTCCAGCCCCATCTCGACGAGGCTCTGGAAGCGCCCCGGCACGACACGCATGCGGCGCGTGCCGAGCCAGAAGATCACGACGACGGCGATCGTGGCGAGGAACTGGATGAGGTGGATCCGGGTGATCGGAACACCGGCGAGATTGAAGAGGACCTCAGGGAAGAACTCATCGATCGAGGGCCCGTGGAAGACGGGGGGTTCATCCGTGGCAAAGGGGGCGATCAGGGTCGCAGCATGAATAGACAGCGCTGGCTCCAGCTTCGGGGCACCGGTCGAGAACCGTTGCGACGATGGTCGGTGAGCGTCACTCCGCAAGTACTCGCTGAGCGAGTGGGCGGGCGCTCGTTCAGCCTATCAAACTTGTGAGGTCGCTGAATCCGCGGGGTCACGGATCAGGACGCACCCGGTTCGTCGCCCCGCTTGTCCCCCGCATCGGGGTCGGTCGGGAGCGCCACATCGCTCACGTGCGGCACCCGCATGCGCACCATCACGACGACGTCGACCGCCAGCGAGGCGAGCACGCTCACGACGGCCGCGACGAAGAACACGGTGGGCTCGATCCACGGCTGACCGCGCAGGACGAGGAGGATCACGATGAACACGACGAACTTGAGAATCCATCCGCCCATCACGACGCCGAAGAAGATCGGCACGTAGAGCGGATCGCCGAACCAGCGGTTCGCGATGAGGATGCTCGCCCCGGTGATGCCGAGGAACACCGCGGCGACCAGGACGCCGGCCAGGGCGCTCCACAAGCCTGTCGTGCCCGCGACGAGGAAGCCGACGATCGCGCCGACGACGGCGAGGATCGCGGTGACCGTGCCCGACCACACCAGGACGGTGCGCAGGATCGGCGTGCTGGAGATCGGGGTGCGGGGGTTCGGACTGGTGCTCATCGGGCGTCCTCCTGTGCGGGCGCGGGATCGGGCTGCGGTGCGGGTTCGGGATCGGAAGACACCGACGCCGCGGCGACCTTGCGGCGGCGAGAGGGAAGAAGGGTGACGACGAGGCATGCGGCGATGCCGACGATGCCGTAGAACACGCCGAAGAGGTAATCCCCGGGCCACTGCAACGTCGTGCCGATGTACATGAGCAGCACCGAAAGGCTCACCAGCGCGGTCCACGCGTAGAAGATGAGCACGGCGTCGCGGTCGGTGTGGCCCATGTCGAGCATGCGGTGGTGCAGGTGCTTGCGGTCGGGCGAGAACGGCGACTTGCCCCTGCTCATGCGCCGCACGACGGCGAGGCCGAAGTCGAGCAGCGGCAGCAGCACGACGACGACCGGCAGGAGGATGGGGATGAACGCACCGAGCAGCTGCGAGCGGCCGAAGGCGTCGTTGTCGGCGATCATCGCGGGGTCGAAGTTCCCGGTGATGGAGATCGCCGAGCACGCCATCAGGAGGCCGAGCATGAGCGCGCCGGCGTCGCCCATGAAGAGGCGCGCAGGGCTCCAGTTCAGTGGGAGGAAGCCGATGCACGCGCCGATGAGCACGGCGGCGATGAGCGACGACAGCGTGAAGTAGGTGCTCGAGCCGATGTCGCGGAACACCATGTAGGAGTATGCGAAGAAGACGAGGTTCGCGATGAGGCACACACCGGCGACGAGCCCGTCGAGCCCGTCGATGAAGTTCACCGCGTTCATGACGACGACGATCGAGAACACGGTGAGGGTGAAGCTCGCCCAGCTCGAGAAGATCGTCATCCCTCCCAGCGGCAGCGTGTAGATCTGCAGCTGCCCGAACCACGCGATGACACCGGCGGCGAGGAACTGCGCACCGAGCTTGATCATCCAGTCGAGGTCCCACAGGTCGTCGAGGACGCCGACGACCACGATGAGCCCGGTCGCGCCCAGCAGCGCGTACATCTGCTGCGGCTGCGCCCAGACGATGGAGAAGTACGGATGCTGCGACGACACCGCGAACGCCGCCAGCACGCCGAGGAACATGGCGATGCCGCCGAGGCGCGGCGTAGGTGTCTTGTGCACGTCGCGCTCGCGGATGCCCGGATACAGCTTGTATTTGAGGCTGAGTCGCCAGACCGCCCACGACAGGACGAAGGTGACGGCCGCCGTGAGGAGGATCGTGAAGACGTACTGCTTCACGAGCGGTCGGGTTCCGGCGCCTCGGGCGCCGCAACCGCCTCAGGGCCCGGGGCAACGTCGGCCGCGGCATCCGTCTCGATGACCGCCGGGTGCGCCGCAGGCTCGAGGCCAGGGTCGGGCTCGAGGAGATCGCCGAGCACGTCCCGCAGCTGCTCGCGGCTGACGGCGCCGTCGCGCAGCACGCGCACCCGGGGCTCGTCGCCCACGACGAGGCTGGTCGCGTCGATGATCGTCGAGGGGATTCCGGTCTTCGACGGCCCGTCGCCGAGGTAGACGGCGACGCTGTCCTTCAGCATCCCTTCCGCGTCCTCGGCGGTGATGCCGGCCGCCATGCCGGTGAGGTTGGCGCTCGAGACGGCGAGGGGCCCGGTCTCTTCGAGGAGTTCGAGGGCGATGCGGTGCGCGGGCATGCGCACCGCGACGGTGCCGCGAGTCTCACCGAGGTCCCACGACAGAGACGGCTGCGACGGCAGCACGATGGTGAGGCCGCCGGGCCAGTAGGCCTCGACCAGACGCTCGATCGGCTCGGGCACCTCGGCGACGAGCGCGCGCAGCGTCGTGAGCCCGGCCACGAGAACCGGGGGCGGCGACTGGCGGCCACGGCCCTTCGCGGCGAGCAGGCGCGCGACCGCGGCGTGGTCGAAGGCGTCGGCGGCGACGCCGTAGACGGTGTCGGTCGGGATGACGACGAGTTCGCCACGCCCGATGGCCTGGCGCGCCTGGCGCATGCCGGTGAGCAGCTGTGACTCGTCACGGCAGTCGTAGATGGGGGACATGTCGCCCGCCAGTCTAGTTGCGAAGCCCCGGACGAACGCTCCGAAGCGGCGGCACGGTCAGGGGCGCAGCGCGGTGGTCGCGCGGTCGCGCGTCGTGAGGTCGGGGTGGGTCGCGGTGGCGCGCCAGCCGTCGGCCTCGAGGATCCCGCGGATCGCCTGGCCCTGCCATTCGCCGTGCTCGATCACGATCATGCCGCCGGGGTGCGCCAGGCGCATTCCCACCGCGCTCAGGATGCGGACGACGTCGAGGCCGTCCTCCCCTCCGTAGAGGGCCGCGGGCGGATCGAAGAAGCGCACCTCCGGATCGCGCGGGATCGCAGCATCCGGAACATAGGGAGGATTGGATGCCACGACCGACACCGTGCCGTCGAGCTCACCGAACGCGTGAGCCAGGTCGATGAAGGCGAGCGTCGCGTTGTCGGCGCCGACCCGCGCGAAGTTCTCCTTCGTCCATACGAAGGCGTCGATCGAGTTCTCGGCCGCGAACACCCGGGCGTGCGGCACCTCGGTCGCCATCGCGAGGGCGATCGCGCCGCTGCCGGTGCCGAGATCCACCGCGATGGGAGACACGGATGCCGCCGCCCGCAGCGCGTCGATCGCCAGCTGGGCGACGACCTCGGTCTCGGGACGGGGCACGAAGACCCCCGGGCCGACCCGCAGATCCAGGTGGCGGAACGGGGCCGTGCCGGTGATGTGCTGCAGCGGCTCGCGCGTGCTGCGGCGCGCGGCGAGTTCGTCGAGACGGGCGGCATCCTGAGCGGTGAGTCGGTCGCCGCGGATCGCCGCCGCCTGCACTCCCCCGCGCCCGGTGCCGAGCACGAAGGCGGCGAGCAACTCGACGTCGACGGCAGGGTCGGCGATGCCGGCCTCGGCCAGGCGCGCGGCGGCACTCCGAAGGGCGTCGGAGAGCAGGGAGTATTCGTCGGGGGAAGGCATGACCGATCCACTCTAGGCGGAGTGCTCCGGCCGGCGGCGCGGCCCGACGGGTCGCGATCGCGCTCCGATCAACGGGCTGATCCAGCGGGGACCGGTGAGGATACCGGGGCGGGGCGGGGCTTTCGTCACAGAAGGACTCAAAGGAAAAAGGGCCCCCTAGGCTGGTGCTCGATCCGCCGAGAACCCGCGAAAGGCCCGATATGACCGGCATTCATCCCGACATCACGTCCGCATTCGGCAACACGCCGCTGGTGCGCCTGAACCGCGTCACCGACGGCGCCGGCGGGAACGTCCTGGCGAAGCTGGAGTTCTACAACCCCGCCTCGAGCGTCAAGGACCGCCTGGGCATCGCCATCGTCGACGCGGCCGAGGCGTCCGGCGAGCTGCAGCCCGGCGGCACGATCGTCGAGGCGACCAGTGGCAACACCGGGATCGCGCTGGCGATGGTCGGTGCGGCGCGCGGCTACCGCGTCCTTCTCGCGATGCCGTCCTCGATGTCGATCGAGCGTCGCCTGCTGCTGAAGGCGTACGGAGCAGAACTCGTGCTCACAGACCCCGCCGGTGGCATGAAGGGCGCGATCGCGAAGGCGGAGGAGCTCGTCGCCGACATCCCCGGCGCGATCCTGGCCCGCCAGTTCGAGAACCAGGCCAACGTCCAGATCCATCGCAAGACCACCGCGGAGGAGATCATCCGCGACACCGACGGTCAGATCGACTACTTCGTCGCCGGCATCGGCACGGGCGGCACCATCACCGGCGTCGGCCAGGTGCTCAAGGAGCGCGTGCCCGGCGCCAAGGTCGTGGCCGTCGAACCCGCCGACTCGCCGCTGCTGACGAAGGGCACGCCCGGACCGCACAAGATCCAGGGCATCGGACCGAACTTCGTGCCGGCGATCCTCGACCAGGGGGTCATCGACGAGGTCATCGACGTGGAGTTCCCCGACGCGATCTCGACCGCTCGCGCCGTCGGCACGCAGGACGGCATCCTCGTCGGCATCTCGTCGGGTGCCGCCATCTGGGCCGCACTGCAGGTCGCCGCGCGTCCCGAGGCCGCGGGCAAGAACATCGTCGTCATCGTCCCCTCGTTCGGCGAACGCTACCTGTCGACCGCGCTGTACGAGGATCTGCGCGAAGATTGACACGTCACGACGGCGCGCCGGCAGGTCTTTCCGGGGCTCCGCTCCGGAGCCCCGGCCTGCTGGCGCGCGCCACGACCCGTTCGGGCACCGGCGCGACGTCGCTGGCTTCCGCGTAGCCTGATCGAGGGAGCACCACGTGCCCGGCATCCATTCCGACATCACCACCGCGTTCGGTGAGACGCCGCTCGTCAGGCTCAACGCGCTCACCGACGGCCTCGGCGCGGAGGTGCTCGCGAAGCTCGAGTTCTACAACCCGGGCTCGTCGGTCAAGGACCGCCTGGGCTACGCCCTCGTCGAGGCCGCCGAGGAGGCTGGAGAGCTGGCGCCGGGCGGCACGATCGTCGAGTCCACGAGCGGCAACACGGGCATCTCGCTCGCGCTGATCGGCGCTGCGCGCGGGTATCGCGTGATCCTGACGATGCCCGCCTCGATGTCGAAGGAGCGTCGCATCCTCCTGAAGGCGCTGGGCGCCGAGCTCGTTCTGACGGACCCCTACAAGGGCATGACCGAGGCGGTGGAGACCGCCCGGCGCATCGTCGCCGACACCCCCGGCGCCATCCTCGCGCGCCAGTTCGAGCACGAGGCGAACGCCGCGATCCACCGCAAGACCACGGCCGAGGAGATCTGGCGCGACACCGAGGGTCGCGTCGACTGGTTCGTCGCGGGTTCGGGCACCGGCGGCACGATCACGGGCGTCGGCCAAGTGCTCAAGGAGCGCAACCCCGACGTCAAGATCGTCCTCGTCGAGCCGAAGGACTCCCCCGTGCTGACCGAGGGCCGCGCAGGCGGTCACCGCATTCAGGGGATCGGCCCGAACTTCGTCCCCGAGGTGCTCGACCGCTCGGTCGTCGACGAGATCTTCGACGTCGAGTTCGACCACGCCATCGCGGTCGCCCGCGAGCTCGCGACCCGCGAGGGCATCCTCGCCGGGATGTCGGCCGGCGCTGCGGTGTGGGCGGCGCTCCAGATCGCGGCCCGTCCTGAGGCCGCCGGACAGCGCATCGTCGTGATCGTGCCCGACTCCGGCGAGCGCTACCTGTCCACCGCTCTGTACGAGCACCTGCGCGAACCGGAGGCCGAGACCAAGTGACCGAGGAACGCATCGGATTCTTCGCCAGGGCCCGCGAGGACGTCGCCGCGGCGAAGCTGCGCGACCCGGCCGCCCGCGGCGGCCTCGAGATCGCCCTGCTGTACCCGGGGCTGCACGCGATCTGGGGGCACCGCGTCTGGCACGCGCTGTGGACGCGGGACTTCCGCTTCGTCGCACGCGCCGGGTCGCAGATCACCCGGTGGCTCACCGGCATCGAGATCCACCCGGGGGCGACCATCGGCCGCCGCTTCTTCATCGACCACGGCATGGGCGTCGTGGTCGGCGAGACCGCCGAGGTCGGCGACGACGTGATGCTCTACCACGGCGTCACGCTCGGCGGCCGCCAGCGCGAGGGCGGCAAGCGCCACCCCACGATCGAGGACGGCGTCGCGGTCGGCGCCGGTGCCAAGATCCTCGGCCCGATCACGATCGGGGCGGGATCCGTCGTCGGCGCGAACGCGGTCGTCACGAAGGACGCCCCCGCCGACAGCGTCCTCGTCGGCGTGCCCGCCAAGCCGCGCGCCCGCCGTGTCGGGGACGACACCCGCGCGCTGCTGACAACCCCCGAGTACCACATCTGACCTTCCGGACACGGGTGCTGCGGCCGGCGGCTGCGCGCCGCTGCTCGGGTCCGGCCTGTCCTACGCCGCGCTGCGGCGGTAGATCGCGGCCGCGGCCGTCCGCGACGGCGCTTCGAGCTTGCGCAGGATCGCCGACACGTGCACCGACACGGTCTTGACGCTGATGTAGAGCCGTTGTGCGATCTGGCCGTTGCTGAGTCCTTCGGCGACCAGCTCGAGCACCTGCTCCTCGCGCGCGGTCAGCCGCGAGCGTGACGCGTCGCCGGTGAGTCCGGCGTCCGTCATCAGGGTCTTCGCGCGCGCGGCGAGGCCGTCCGCACCGAGCCCCTCGGCGTACGACGCGGCCGCCGCGAGCGCCTCGCGTGCTCCCGTGCGGTCGCCGTCGGCCAGGAGCGCCTCGCCGTTCCGCACGCGCGCATACGCGCGGATGTAGGCGGGTCCGATCGCGTCGATCGCAGCGGTCCACGGCCCCTCGCCGAGCTCGGCGGCGAAGACGGCCGCCCACAGCGGGGTCACCGGCCAGGCGTCGAATCCGGCGAGCACGGCGCGGTACGGCTCGACGTCGGCGTCCTCGCCGTGTTCGCGCAGCATCGCGACGGCCCGGGCCGCGATCGCGGTCAGCGGCAGAGCGAGCACGCCTCCGGCGGGGCTCTCCCACGCCAGCTGCGCGTGGGAGAGGGCCTCGTGCGCGTCGCCACGCGCGAGGGCGAGCTCGCCGAGGTCGTACGCCATGCCGAATCGCGTCTGGTACTCGTACGCTCCGAACCGGTCGAGTTCGAAGCGTGCCGCCTCCAGCGCCGCCTCGGCGCCGTCGATGCGGCCGCGCCAGATCGCGAGGCACACCAGCCGCTCCCGCAGGAACGCGGAGTAGAGCCCCGGTTCTACCAGCGGCAGCAACCCGCCGAGCTCCTCCGCCTCGCGAAGGCGCCCGGCGTAGATGTGCGCTTCGATCACGTTGGCCTCGATCATCACGAGCGGCCCCAGGTCCGCGACGTGCGAGCGCCCGTAGCCCATCCCCTCCTTCGCCACGGCTACCGCGTCGTCGTACCGGCCGACCTGCATGAGGGTGTTCGAGTAGTTGATGTAGTAGCGCATCATGGCGCGGACGAAGCCGCCCGAATACGCACGTGCTTCCTCGAACAGCGCGACGCCGCCGACGTCGCCCACGCTGGCGCGGCAGGTCGCCGAGATGAGCAGCGCCTGGGCGACGATCTCGGCGGCCACCGGGTCTCCGTCGGAGGCTGCTGCCGCGGCCGTGTCGCGCGCCTGCGCAGCGATGTCATCGCCGCGGCTCTGACGGCCGTTGAGCATATGGACACGCGCCGAGCTGAGCAGCATCCCTGCTCGCTGGACGTCGTGGCGCGGGTCGTCGCCGAGGATCGCGAGCGCTTGCTCGATGCTGTCGATGCCGTCCGACACGCCCGCCTGGAACTGGATGGTGGCCAGGTCGCCGAACATCTCGGCGCGTCCGACGACATCGGCCTCGGGCCAGAGGGCGATCGCCTCCCTCGCGAACGCGAGCGCGCGATCATTCCGGTTCGCCGACACGAGGGCGCCTGAGGTCCGGCGCAGCACCTCGTGACGCGGCATCCCGCAGACCGCCTCCGGGTCGGCCACGGCGTCCCACAGCTCGAGCGCCCGCTCCCCCGCCTCCGCTGCGGTCGACCATGCCGACGCGACGCTCGCCGCCCGCTGCGCCGAGACGGCCGCGGCGAGGGCACGGTCGGGCACGCGAGCGGCCCGCCAATGATGGGCGATGTCGGCGAGCACACGTGCCGTCGGCGGGGACTGCTCGAGCGCCACCGCGTACGCCGTGTGCAGGCGCGTGCGCTCGGTGGGCAGCAGTTCGGCGTACACGGCCTCCTGCATCAGCGCGTGCCGGAACGCATACGCCTCACCGCGGATCACCACGACCTGCGCATCCACCGCTTCGCGGACCGCCGCCTCGAGCACGACGTCGTCGCCGTCGAAGGCCGCCCGCAGCACCACGTGCTCCACCTCCACGCCGCCGGTCGCCAGCACCCGGGTGAACCGGCGCGCCTCGTCGTCCAGCCGTTCGTAGCGCAGCAGCAGCACGTCGCGCAGCGACACCGGAAGCCGCTCGCCCGAGAAACTGGCGAGCTCTTCGACGTAGAACGGGATCCCGTCGCTGCGCGCGGCGATGTCGTGGAGCACGCCGGCCGCCAGCACGTCGCCGTGCACGGCGGTGGCGAGCGCGCCGACCTCGGCGGGACTGAGGCGCGCGAGGGGCCGGTGTGTGACGAGGCGTGCACGGTCGAGCTCGGCGAGCACCGGGCGCAGCGGGTGGGCCCGGCCGACATCGTCCGTGCGGTACGACAGCAGCACGAACAGCGGCAGCGCCGCCGTGCGCCGCACGAGCCGCGCGGCGATGTCGCACGTCGTGCTGTCGGCCCAGTGGAGGTCCTCGATGATGACGACGAGCCGGTGCGTCCGGGCGAGCTGCGAGAACAGCTCGACGACGACGTCGGCGAGCCGCTCGGCGTCGCCGGGACTGCCGGCGAGGGCGGGCACGAGCACCCCGAGGGCGTCCGCACCGGGGCCTGCCGCGTCTCGCACCTCGTCGACGCCGAGGGCGTCGACGAGGTCACGGAGGAGGTCGGTGATCGCCGTCAGGGGCGCCGGGCCCGAGCCCGAGTCGACGCATGCGCCGCGCACGACCACGGCGTCGTCGAGGCTCTCGGTGAAGTCGCGCAGCAGCCGCGTCTTGCCCATGCCGGCATCGCCCGACACGACCACGGCGCGGCCTTGCGCGCCGACGGCGTCGACCTCGTCGCGCAGCGCATCGAGGTCCGCCTGGCGGCCGACGAGGGGCACCCGGCCGATCTGCATACCGCCCATCATCCCACCAGCCTCACGGATGAGGCGGCCGCCGAGAATCGGGAGGACTCCCTCCCCTGGGACCTCAGGTTCTGCGGTCCTGCACCTTGCTCTTGATGAACAGCGGCGGCAGAAGCCACGTCGCGAGCGCGGTCACGAGCCATACGACGAGCGTTCCGATGATCCACGCGACCGGACCGTCGATGCCGATGCCCGCGGCAGGGATGAGCACCGCGATGAGCAGCGCCACGAACGTCGACAGCAATCCGATGCCGCCGATCAGCGCGTTGGCGTGCCGCCGCGTGATCTTGAACAGCCAGGGCGCGAGGACGCTCTGGAGCACCGCGAAGATGACGACCGCGAGCAGGATCCCCCACCAGTCGTTCCAGTGCAGAGAGAAGCCCGGAAGGAGCAGGTCGGCCGCGATGAGGCCGAGCGCCGCCGACACCAGGAAGATGAGGGCGCGGATGAGCAGCGTGAGCACGCTCGAAGCCTAATGGCGCAGCATCCGTCCTCCACGGCGCGCCACGGATGACGAGACCGGGGATTCGCGCCGAGCCCGAGGATTTCGCCCGCGGTCTCGGCGGGAATCGCCGGTCTCGCCGACGCGTCAGGCCTCGTCGGAGCCCAGCGCCGCCAGACGCGCCTCTTCGTCGGCCGTGATGGCGGACTCGATGATCGGCTCGAGCGCGCCGTCCATCACCTGGTCGAGGTTGTAGGCCTTGTAGCCGGTGCGGTGGTCGGCGATGCGATTCTCGGGGAAGTTGTACGTGCGGATGCGCTCGGAGCGGTCCATGCCGCGGATCTGCGACCTGCGAGCGTCGGATGCCGCGGCTTCGAGCTCCTCCTGCTGCTTGGCGAGGAGGCGTGCCCGGAGCACGCGCATGCCCGCCTCGCGGTTCTGCAGCTGCGACTTCTCGTTCTGCATCGACACGACGATGCCCGTCGGCACGTGCGTGATGCGCACCGCCGAGTCGGTCGTGTTGACCGACTGGCCCCCCGGACCCGATGAGCGGAAGACGTCGATCTTCAGGTCGTTCGGGTCGATGTGGATCTCTTCAGGCTCGTCGACCTCGGGGAACACCAGCACGCCGGTGGTCGAGGTGTGGATGCGCCCCTGCGACTCGGTCGCCGGAACGCGCTGCACGCGGTGCACACCGCCCTCGTACTTGAGGTGCGCCCACACGCCCTGCGCAGGGTCGGACGAGGAGCCCTTGATCGCGACCTGCACGTCCTTGTAGCCGCCGAGGTCCGACTCGTTGCGCTCGAGGAGCTCGGTCTTCCAGCCCTTCGACGCCGCGTACTGCAGGTACATGCGCAGGAGGTCCGCGGCGAACAGCGCCGACTCGGCGCCGCCCTCGCCCTGCTTGATCTCCATGATCACGTCGCGCGCGTCGTCGGGGTCGCGCGGGATCAGCAGACGCCGCAGGCGCTCCTGCGCCTCGGCCAGCCCGGCCTCGAGAGCCGGAACCTCCTCGGCGAACGCGTCATCCTCACGGGCGAGCTCGCGGGCGGCATCCAGATCATCGGATGCCGCCGCCCAGTCCTCGTGGGCCTTCACGATGCGCGACAGCTCGGCGTAGCGCCGGTTCACCCGCTTGGCGCGCGCCGCATCGGCGTGCACCGCGGGGTCGGAGAGCTCCTCCTGGACCGCGCGGTGCTCGTCGATCAGCGCCCGGACAGAATCAAACATCGCGGGCTCGGACATCGAGGATCAGCGGATGCTGTTGTCGTGGTCGTGGCTGCGGCCACCGCCGTGCCCGCTCGCGGGCGCGGGAATCGACTTCTGCATCTGCACGAGGAACTCGACGTTCGACTGCGTCTCCTTGAGCTTGCCGAGCACGACCTCGAGGGCCTGCTGGGGATCGAGGCCGGCCAGCGCGCGGCGGAGCTTCCAGGTGATCTTGACCTCGTCGGGCGAGAGCAGCATCTCTTCGCGACGCGTGGACGACGCGTTGACGTCGACGGCCGGGAAGATGCGCTTGTCGGCGAGCTGGCGGTTCAGGCGCAGCTCGCTGTTGCCGGTGCCCTTGAACTCCTCGAAGATCACGTCGTCCATCTTGGAGCCGGTCTCGACGAGGGCGGTGGCGAGGATCGTGAGCGATCCGCCGTTCTCGATGTTGCGCGCAGCGCCGAAGAAGCGCTTGGGCGGGTAGAGCGCCGACGCGTCGACGCCACCGGTGAGCACGCGACCCGAAGTCGGCGCCGAGATGTTGTACGCACGGCCGAGACGAGTGATCGAGTCCAGCAGCACGACGACGTCGCGGCCGAGTTCCACGAGGCGCTTCGCGCGCTCGATGGCGAGCTCGGCGACCGTGGTGTGGTCCTCGGCGGGACGGTCGAAGGTCGAAGCGATGACCTCGCCCTTCACCGTTCGCTGCATGTCGGTGACCTCTTCAGGACGCTCGTCGACGAGCACGACCATGAGGTGCACCTCGGGGTTGTTGATCGCGATGGCGTTGGCGATCTGCTGCAGCACGATCGTCTTTCCGGCCTTCGGCGGTGCGACGATCAGGCCGCGCTGGCCCTTGCCGATGGGCGCGACCAGGTCGATGATGCGCTGCGTCAGCTTCTCGGGGGCCGTCTCGAGGCGCAGGCGCTCCTGCGGGTAGAGCGGCGTGAGCTTGCCGAACTCGACGCGCGCAGCGGCGTCGTCGACCGACAGCCCGTTGATCGCATCGACCTTGACCAGCGCGTTGTACTTCTGGCGGCTGGACTGCTCGCCCTCGCGGGGCTGCTTGATCGAGCCGACGACCGCGTCACCCTTGCGCAGGTTGTACTTCTTGACCTGGCCGAGCGAGACATAGACGTCGCTCGGACCGGGGAGGTAGCCCGAGGTGCGCACGAACGCGTAGTTGTCGAGGACGTCCAGGATGCCCGCGATCGGGATGAGGACGTCGTCCTCACCGATCTCGGTCTCGAACTCGTCGCCGGCCGCCTGACCGCTGCGGCGCTTGTTGCGCTGACGACCGCGACCGTTGCCCTGGGCCGGCTGCTCGTCGTCCTGCGCGTCGGCCTTCGCGGGCTCGGCGGCGGGCTGGGCGGTCTGGGTCTGGCCGCCCTGAGCGTTCTGGCCCTGGCCGCCCTGCGCGTTCTGGTTCTGGGCGTTGCGGTTGCGGCTGCGGCTGCGGCTGCGGCTGCGGCTGCGCGACGGGGTCTCGGCACCCTCGGCCTCGGCAGCCTGCTCGGTGCCCTCGCCCTCGGCGGGGGCCTCTGCGTCGGCCGCGGGTGCCTCAGCGGGGACGGATGCCTCCTCCGCGGCCTGCTCGCCGGCCTCGGCGGGCGCAGCCTCGGCGGGCGCAGCCTCGGCGGGCGCAGCCTCGGCGGGTGCGGCCCCGGCCGGTGCCGTCTCGGCGGTTGCGTCGGTCGGGGTCTCGGCAGGTGCCTCGGCCGCCGGCTCGGCCGGTGCGACGTCGGTGCTCTTGGCACGACGCGGCGCGCGCTTGCGCGGGGCCTTGGCCGGCGCGGCCGGGGCCTCTGCGGGCTCCTCGGCGGCGGTCTCGGCAGCGACGACCTCGGCGACGACCTCTTCGGCCACGACCTCGGCGACAACGGCCTCGGCGACCGCCTCCTCGGCGACGGCGTCCGCGCCCTCGGCCTCGGCGACGGCCTCCTCGGCGACGGCGTCGGCGATGATCGCCTCGGCCACGGCCTCCTCGGCCGCCTCCTCAGCGGCCTCGGCGGCGGCTGCGTCGCCCGTCTCCTCGGCGAAGATCGCCTCGGCGACCGCCTCCTCGGCGACCTCCTCCGCAGCGAGGGCCTCGACGACGGCCTCGTCTGCGACGGCGTCGGCCGCCTCAGCGGCCTCGACGGCCTCTTCAGCGACTTCCTCAGCCACGACGGCCTCGATCACGGCTTCCTCGGCCACGGCCTCGGCCTGGGCTTCGATGCTGTCGACATTCTCGACGGCCTCGGGCGCTTCCGCGCGCTCGTCGGCCGGAACGTCGGCGTGGATCTCGGAGATGGACTCCACGAGTTCTCCCTTGTGAAAAACGAACGATTGTGCACGAACGCACGGCGCTGGTGGCGTCTGCCTGCTTCGAACAGTTGTCACGCCTGTCGAAGCACCCGCCGACGGGGTGAGGGACCGCGAGGGTGCTCAGCGGACGTCGGCAGGTCAGAATGCCGTGCGGTGGTTTCGCAGATTTGCGACGGAGGCCAGATTCACGTCTTACGTGGAACCCTCCGCGTACTCCCTCACTGTACCACCCTTGAAGTCGACGGCGAGCATGAGCGCCTCCCACGGGGTGTCGGTCGCCGCCGCGGCGAGAGCGGCCGCCTCGAGGCGGCGTCCCGGGCCGTCGGCGAGCACGAGCACGCTCGGCCCCGCTCCCGACACGACGGCCGCGAAGCCCGCCGCTCGGAGGCCGCGCACGAGAGCGTCCGTCTCGGGCATCGCACTCGCGCGGTAGTTCTGGTGGAGTTTGTCCTCGGTGGCGGCCTGCAGCAGCTCAGGGCTCTGCGTCAGCGCCGCGATCAGCAGCGCGGAGCGCGAGACGTTGAAGACCGCATCCTCGCGCGGCACATGCATCGGCTGCAGGCTGCGGGCGAGCTTGGTCGACATCGTGAAGGTCGGAACGAAGACGAGCGGCGACACACCGCGGTGCACGAGAAGCTTCTTGTGCTGCGGGCCGTCCTCATCGACCCACGCGATGGTGAGGCCTCCGAACAGCGCCGGTGCGACGTTGTCGGGGTGACCCTCGAGCTCGGTGGCGAGGCCGAGCAAGGTGTCGGACCCGAGCTCGACATCGCCCTCCAGCAGTCCCTTCGCGGCCAGGAGGCCGGAGACGACCGCCGCGCCGGACGAACCGAGGCCGCGCCCGTGCGGAATCACGTTCTTCGCGACCAGGCGGAGTCCCGGCATCCGTCGTCCGACCGACTCGTACGCATACGCGATGGCGCGCACCACGAGGTGCGACGCGTCGCGCGGCACATCGGCCGCGCCGGCGCCCTCGACCTCGATCTCGAGCTCGCCTTCGGGCAGCGCCGTGACGTCGAGCTCGTCATACACGCTCAGCGCGAGGCCGAGGGTGTCGAACCCGGGTCCGAGGTTGGCGCTCGTCGCGGGCACCCGCACCACCACGCGGCGGCCCGGCGCCGGAGCGACGGCTGCGTTCACGCGGTCGCCGCCGCGGGAGCGAGCTCCAGGACGGACGCCACCTCCGACGTCGTGGCGTCGACCACCGTGGGCTCGACCTCCGAGCCGTCGGCGTTGCGCAGGGCCCAATACGGGTCCTTGAGGCCGTGGCCGGTCACCGTGAGCACGACACGCGCGCCCTGCGGCACGATGCCTGCCTCGACGCGGTCGAGCAGACCGGCGACGCTGATCGCCGACGCGGGCTCGACGAAGATGCCGACCTCGCCCGCGAGGAGCTTCTGCGCCGCGAGGATGCGGTCGTCGTCGATGGCGCCGAAGTACCCGTCGGTCGCCGCACGGGCCTCGAGCGCGAGGTCCCACGAGGCAGGGTTGCCGATGCGGATGGCGCTGGCGACCGTTTCGGGGTGCTTCACGACCTCGCCGCGCACGAGCGGCGCAGAGCCTTCGGCCTGGAAGCCGAACATGCGCGGCACGCGGGTCGACACGCCGGCCTCGGCCTCTTCGCGGTAGCCGCGGGTGTAGGCCGTGTAGTTGCCGGCGTTGCCGACCGGGATGAAGTGGAAGTCGGGAGCGTCACCCAGCTGCTCGACGACCTCGTACGCGGCTGTCTTCTGGCCGTCGATGCGGTCGGGATTGACCGAGTTGACGAGGTGCACCGGGTAGTTGTCGGCGAGCTCGCGCGCGATCTCGAGGCAGTCGTCGAAGTTGCCGCGGATCTGGATCAGCCGGCCGTTGTGCGCGACGGCCTGGCTGAGCTTGCCCATCGCGATCTTGCCCTCGGGCACGAGCACCGCCGCCGTGATGCCGGCGTGCGCCGCATACGCGGCCGCCGAGGCGGAGGTGTTGCCGGTCGAGGCGCAGATGACGGCCTTCGCGCCGTGCTCGATCGCGCGGGAGACGGCGACCGTCATGCCGCGGTCCTTGAACGACCCGGTGGGGTTCATGCCCTCGAACTTCACCCACACGTCGGTGCCGGTGCGGCGCGACAGCGCCGGCGCGGGCAGGAGCGGCGTACCGCCCTCGCCGAGCGTGACCACGGTCGAGGCATCCGTGACGCCCAGACGATCTGCGTACTCGCGGAGGACTCCGCGCCAAACGTGTGCCATGTCAGTTCTCCTTCAGAAAAGTCTTCAATTGCCTTCGACGCGCAGCACCGAGACGACGCGCTCGACGACGCCGCTCGCGGCGAGACGGTCGACCGTCTCACTCAGGTCCTGCTCCAGAGCCTTGTGCGTGCCGATCACCAGTCGTGCCACGCCGCCGTCGACGTCGCCGTCGGTCGGCTCCACGACCGTCTGCTCGACGGTCGCGATCGACACGCGGCCCTCGCTCAGGATGCCCGCGACCGTGGCCAGCACGCCCGGCTGATCGTCGACCTCGAGCGTGATCTGGTAGCGGGTCGTGACGCGTCCGACCGGGACGATCGGCAGGTTCGCGAGGGTCGACTCACCCACGCCCACGCCACCCGCGATGTGGCGCCGCGCCGCCGACACGACGTCACCGAGCACCGCGGAGGCGGTCTGCACCCCGCCGGCGCCCGCGCCGTAGAACATCAGGTTGCCCGCCGCCTCGGCCTGCACGAACACCGCGTTGTGCGCACCGTGCACGCTCGCGAGCGGGTGTGCGCGGTCGATGAGCGCCGGGTAGACGCGCACCGAGATCGATTCACCGGATGCCTCGGTCAGGCGCTCGCACACGGCGAGCAGCTTGATGACGTACCCGGCGTGGCGCGCGGCATCCATCATCGCCTTGTCGATCGCCGTGATGCCCTCGCGGTGCACAGCATCGAGCGGAACGGTCGTGTGGAACGCCAGGCTGGCGAGGATCGCGGCCTTCTGCGCAGCGTCGTAGCCCTCGACGTCGGCGGTGGGATCGGCCTCGGCGTACCCCAGGCGCTGCGCGTCCGCCAGCACGTCGGCGAATTCGGCCCCCTCGGTGTCCATGCGGTCGAGGATGTAGTTCGTCGTGCCGTTGACGATGCCCATGATGCGCTGGACGCGGTCACCGGCGAGCGAGTCGCGCAGCGGGCGGATGATCGGGATCGCCCCGGCGGCGGCCGCCTCGTAGTAGACCTCGGCGCCCACCTGGTCGGCGGCGTCGAAGATCTCAGGGCCGTGGGTCGCGAGGAGCGCCTTGTTGGCGGTCACGACGTCGGCGCCCGAGTTGATCGCGTGCAGCAGGTACTCGCGGGCGGGCTCGATGCCGCCCATGAGCTCGATCACGATGTCGGAGCCGACGATGAGCGAGTCCGCGTCGGTCGTGAAGAGCTCACGCGGCAGGTCGACGTCGCGCTTGGCGCCGACGTCGCGGACCGCGATGCCCACCAGCTCCAGTCGCGCGCCCGCCCGGTCGGCGAGCTCGTCGGCGTGCTGTCGCAGCAGCGAGGCGACCTGCGAGCCGACGGACCCGGCTCCCAGCAGTGCGACGCGGAGGCGGCGGTAGTCGGTCACTTGGGCTCGCTCCGCTCGCTCGGTACAGGCATGCGTTGTCTTCCTTCCGTCGGTGCGCCGGCGAGCTCGCGCCCGTCGTGCACGGTGCTGAGGCCGGCATCACGGGCGAGCAGATCGTCGATCGTCTCGCCGCGCACGATGACGCGTGCCTCTCCCCCGCGCAGCGCCACGACGGGCGGGCGGGGGACGTAGTTGTAGTTGTTCGAGAGCGAGAAGCAGTAGGCGCCGGTCGCGGGGACCGCGAGCATGTCGCCGGGCGAGACGTCGCCCGGCAGGTACTCGGCGTCGACCACGATGTCGCCCGACTCGCAGTGCTTGCCGACGACCCGCGTGAGGACCGGCTCGACATCGCTCGCGCGAGACGCGATGCGGGCCGAGAACTGCGCGCCGTACAGCGCCGGGCGGGCGTTGTCGCTCATGCCGCCGTCGACGCTCACATACAGACGGAAATCGCCGCTCTCGAGCGCGACCGGCTTGGTCGTGCCGATCTCGTACAGCGTCACCCCGGCGCGGCCGACGATGGCGCGGCCGGGCTCGAACGCGAGATTCGGAACCGGGATGCCGCGCACCTCGCACTGCCGCGCGACGGCCTCCGCGATGCCGAGGGCCAGCGCCTCGATCGGCGTCGGGTCGTCGACGGACGTGTAGGCGATGCCGAAGCCGCCACCCAGGTTCAGGACGGGCAGTTCGCCGCCCTCGCGGAGCTCTGCGTGGAGCTCCACCAGGCGGGAGGCGGACTCCTCGAACCCGGCCGTGCCGAAGATCTGCGAGCCGATGTGGCAGTGCAGACCCACCAACTCGAGCCCGGGGAGTTCGCGGATGCGAGCGGCAGCTGCCGGGGCATCCGTCAGTGTGAAGCCGAATTTCTGGTCTTCGTGGGCCGTCGCGAGGAAATCGTGCGTCTCGGCGTGCACGCCGCTGTTGACCCGCAGCAGCACAGCCTGCGTCGCGCCCCGGCGCTCGAGGATCGCGGCGAGGCGCTCGATCTCGATGAGGCTGTCGATGACGATCGAGCCGATGCCGGCCTCGACGGCGCGCTCGAGCTCGGCCATCGACTTGTTGTTGCCGTGGAAGCCCAGGCGCGCCGGGTCGGCCCCGGCCGCGAGAGCGACGGCGAGCTCGCCGCCGCTGCAGACGTCGACCGCGAGCCCTTCCTCCGTGACCCAGCGCACGACCTCGGTGCTGAGGAACGCCTTGCCGGCGTAGTAGACGCGGGCCTGCACCCCGTGCAGCGCGGCCGCCGCGCGGAAGGCGTCGAGGGTGCGGCGGGCGGTCCCGCGGACCTCGTCCTCGTCGACGACGTACAGAGGTGTCCCGAACCGCTCGCGCAGGGCGGTCGCGGGGATGCCGCCGAGCTCGAGCACGCCGTCCGCACCACGGGTCGCGGCCGCCGGCCACACGGCGGGGGCGAGCCCGTTCGCGTCGGCGGGGCGTTCGAGCCACGCGGGAGCGACGGAACGGATGTGCGGGTCGGCGGACACGGGGGACCAATCGGTGGGAGCTTCGACGCTGGCCGTCCGGGAGTGCGGGGGCGGCTCTGCCAGGCCGGAAGGGTCACGCGCCTGGCGGTGGTAGCAGTCTATGGCACGCGGCCCCGCAGCCCCGCGTCGTGTGACGCCCCACGGCGCCTCAGGCGCAGGTGCCGTTCTCCTGGAGTGCGGGATCGGTCGCGATGGCCCCGTCGACGTCGAAGTCGGCGACCAGGGCGTCGCCGGTCACCTCGACGGCGGTGAGCGTGACGCCTGCCGGCAGGTACTGGGCGACGCACACGTCCCAGTCGCGCACCACGCCGTCGGCGAGTCGGCCGAACGTCTTCTGCACCTGTGCCGCCGACACCTCGGCACCGCCGAGCTGCAGCGACGCGGGCGTGAGCACGAGGTCTCCCTGATCGGCCGATGGGGTGAGCGCCGCACCGACCGGGACGGTCGCGCCGAACAGAGTCAGGTCGACCTCCATGGTGATGTTGGGCGCCGCCAGCCCGAGGCTGTCGACGGGGAAGCCGTCGACATTGGACATCAGCTCTCGCAGCTGCTGCTCGTCGAGCACCACCGTCGCGTCCGCGTCAGTGATGGCGCCGTCACGGACGGACACGCCGTGCGCGACGACCGAGATGTCGCCGGTCACCTGCGCGTCGGATCCCTGGCCGCCGATCGTGACGTCGTCGGACGAGATCGTCAGCTCGGTCAGCGTGCCGGCGATGAGCTGCGGGAGCACCGCTCCTTCGATCCCGACGTCGATCTGCTGATCGGCGGGCAGCGACAGCTGGGTGCGCACCTGGTCCTGCACGATCCCGGTCACCACCTGGCGGGCGATCGCCTCGGCGGCGAACCACGCGGCCACGGCGAGCACGGCGACGATCGCGAACGCCACGATCCAGGGCCACACGCGGCGCGATCGCTCCGGTGCCGACTGCACCATGCCCTCCGGAAGGGGTTCGGTCACCTGCGTGCCGCCTCTGGCCATGCCTACATCCGTTCCGGGGCGGTGACCCCGAGAAGATCGAGTCCGTTGCGCAGCACCTGGCCCGTGGCGTCGTTGAGCCACAGGCGGGTGCGGTGCACCGGCTCGACGGGCTCATCGCCCAGCGGGATCACCCGGCAGTTGTCGTACCAGCGGTGGTAGAGCCCGGCGAGCTCCTCGAGGTAGCGGGCGACGCGGTGCGGCTCGCGCACCTCGGCGGCGAACGCCACGATGCGCGGGAACTCCTGCAGCGCGCCGAGGAGCGCCGACTCGGTCTCGTGTGTCAGCAGCTCGGGGGCGAACTCGGAGCGGTCGACGCCCGAGCCGTGCGCGTTGCGCGCCACGTTGTGCGTGCGTGCGTGGGCGTACTGCACGTAGAAGACGGGGTTGTCGTTGGTGCGCTTGCGGAGGATCTCCGGGTCGAGCGTGAGCGGCGAGTCCGCGGGGTAGCGCGCGAGCGAGTACCGCAGCGCGTCGGTGCCGATCCAGTCGCGGAGGTCGTCGAGCTCGATGATGTTGCCCGCGCGCTTCGACAGCCGCGCGCCGTTGACCGACACGAGCTGCCCGATGAGCACCTCGATGTCCTTCTCGGGGTCGTCGCCCGCCGCGCCCGCGAGAGCCTTGAGACGGTGCACGTAGCCGTGGTGGTCCGCGCCGAGAAGGTAGATCTTGTGCGCGAAGCCGCGGTCGCCCTTGTTGAGGTAGTACGCGGCGTCGGCGGCGAAATACGTGTACTCGCCGTTGGAGCGACGGATGACGCGATCCTTGTCGTCGCCGAAGTCGGTGGTGCGCACCCACACCGCACCTTCTTCATCGAACACGTGGCCCTGCTCGCGCAGGCGGTCGACGGCCTCGTCCACGAGGCTGGGCTCGCCGCCCGACCCCTTCGCGTGGAGCGTGCGCTCGCTGAAGAAGACGTCGAAGTGCACGTTGAACTTCTCGAGCGACGCCTGCAGGTCGCCGAGCTGCAGCTCATAGGCCCGGTCGCGAGCGATCAGCAGCTGCTCCTCCTCGGAGAGCGACAGCAGCTCGGGCACCGCAGAGACGACGCGCTGCGCCAGATCGTCGATGTACGAACCCGGGTAGCCGTCCTCGGGCGTCGGCTCACCCTTGGCTGCGGCGAGCACCGAACGGCCGAAGCGGTCCATCTGCGCGCCCGCGTCGTTGACGTAGAACTCACGGACGAGCGTCGCACCGCTGGCGAGCAGCAGGCGCGCCAGCGAGTCGCCGAGTGCCGCCCAGCGGGTGTGGCCGATGTGCATCGGACCCGTCGGGTTGGCGCTCACGAACTCGAGGTTGATGGTGTTCCCACGCTGGGACTCGTTCGTCCCGAACGCCGCGCCCGCGTCGACGATGGTCTTCGCGAGCGCGCCTGCGGCCGCGGCATCCAATCGGATGTTGATGAAGCCGGGTCCGGCGACCTCGACGTCGGCGACGCCGTCGATCTGCGCGAGACCCGCCGCGATGTCTGCGGCGAACTCGCGCGGGTTCGCACCGACGGCCTTTGCGAGCTTGAGCGCCGCGTTCGAGGCCCAGTCGCCGTGGTCGCGGTTCTTGGGCCGCTCGAGCGGCAGATCGGCGACGGTGAGCCCGTCAGCCGCACCGGGTCGTCGCGCCTCCGCGAGCGGGGCGACGACGGCGAGCAGGGCGGCGGAGAGGGCTTCGGGATTCATAGCCCGTCAAGTCTACGGGCGCCGCCTGCTCGGCCCCGTGCCCGGGCTCAGGAGATCTGCACCAGGGCGCCGAAGTCGTCGGCGGCGGGATCGGACGTCTGCGGCAGCGCCTCGGGCAGCGTGTCGAGGCCGTCCAGGGTCGCGGCCTCGGGGACCACCCAGGCGTCGACGCGCAGGCGCTTGAGTCCCACGTAGCCGCCGTGGTAACTGAGGAACGCGCAGTCCGCCGCATCCCGACCCGTCGCGATGCGCACGAGCGAGCTTCGGTTCGCGAGGCGCGTCGCGTCGATGACGTACCAGGCGCCGTCGAGGTACGCCTCGGCGACGGCGTGGAAGTCCATCGGGCGCAGCCCCGGCGCGAAGCACGCGGCGTAACGGGCCGGCATGTCCATCGCGCGCAGGAGCGCGATGACGACATGTGCGTAGTCACGGCAGACGCCCTGACCGGTCATCAGCGTCGTGACCGCGCTGTCGGTGCCCTGGCTGAGGCCGGGGGTGTACGTGGTGCTCGTGGAGACGAACTCCGAGACGGCCGCGATCAGGTCGTGGCCCGACAGCCCTTTGAACTGGCGACGGGCCTGCTGGAACACCTCGTCGGACTGCGCATAGCGGCTCGGACGAAGGTAGGTGATGGCCTCGAGGTCGCTCGTGCGGTTGCTCGCAGCCTGCCCGTCGACCGTCGCCTCGTAGCGTATCTCGAGGTGGCCGGGCTCGCCCGTGAGGCGGTGCAGACGGCTGCCGGACTGGTCGACGATCTCCGTCGGCGTGTACACGCGATCACCCTGTGTGAACGTCAGCTGCTCACTCGAGATCGGCACCGCCTGGGCGGCTGCGATCTGGAAGATGAGGTCGACGGATGCCCCCAGTTCGAGGTCCATCTCAGCGGTCACGACGCGTTGCACCGAAGTATCCTCGCATGCCGCGCGGACTCGATCGCACGGGGTTGACAGCCTCTTCCCGGGATTGCTCAGCAAGCGGTTCCCACCCTCAGGATCGACTCCCACTTTTCCCCAGCTCACCGCCCGTGCGCGGCCCGCATCAGGGCATGACTTACCCTCTTCACATGCACGCGCCCGGCCGCACCCGAGCTCGGCGGCTCTGGCTCCCCCTGATGGGCGCAGCCCTGGCCGTCGCCGCAGTGTGCGCGGTGGCCTTCCTGCGACCCTGGGGCGCACCCGAACCGGTGGCTCCTGCGGCGGCGGCCGAGGGTGACGTCGCGGTCGCAGCATCCGTTCCTCCCGCTCCCCTGGTGCTCGACGAGGGCGCACGCGTGCTGGTGTTCGGCGACTCGTGGGTCTACGGCTCGGCGGCGACCGTGCCGACGCTCGGCTTCGCGTACCTGCTCGCCGACGAGCTCGGCGTCGAGACCATCGTGAACGGCGTGCGCGGCAGCGGCTACCTCAAGCCAGGCCTTGACGGGCCGGCGTACGGCGAGCGCATCGACGTACTGGACCCGGCGCTCGACCCCGACCTCATCATCGTCGAAGGTTCCATCAACGACCGCAGGCTCTATCCGAGCGGATATCGGGATGCCGTCACCGCCGCGTGGGACGCCCTCGAGGCCCGCTATCCCGACGCCGAGATCGTGATCCTCGGCCCGTCGCCGCAGGTTCTGCCCGTGGAGGACGCGACCCGGAGGATCGACGCCGATCTCAGCGAGCTCGCCGGCGCGCGCGGCTGGTGGTACATCTCCCCCATCGCGGAGGACTGGATCACCGACGCCAACTACCCGGAGGTCATCGACACCGGTCCCATCGGGCGCGACCACCCCTCGACCGACGGCCACGCGTACCTCGCCGACCGCGTCGCGACAGCGATCGAGCGCATGGAGCAGCAGCCCGCGATCGTCGCGGACGCGCCCCTCGACGACACTCCCCGCGCTCCCTGAGGTGGCGGGGCCGACGCCGCCCGGGTGGTAGTCTCGATCGGCACGCCTCCGTAGCTCAGGGGATAGAGCGTTGGTTTCCGGTACCAAAGGTCGCAGGTTCGATTCCTGTCGGGGGCACCAGTCGGGACAAGGGGTCGCGGGGCATTCAGCCCTCGCGGCCCCTTTCTCGTGACAACACGTTGACAATATTCGTGACGCGCTTCGCCTGATCGAGAGCGGCTGCCACGGCATCCAGGTCGGCGTCGAAGAGGTCCGGTACACATCGAGCGTCATCGCTGCCAGTGTCGAATCATGCGCGACGGTCAACGGCCGCCGGTCGATGTCGCCAGCAGAGGGATGATGGACTCATGCCGGCCGGACTCGAGAGACATGAACTGCGCCGGCGTGCAGCTGCCGATCACGCGAGTGGCGCGAGCGCGATCCGCATAAGCGCTGTGAGGCACCCCGGGCGCACGTTCGCAGCCGGTCAAGCGCGCGAGCGCGATGAGGGACCGATCTGCGGGCCAACCGGCGTCCACTCCACTTCGAGCAGAGCGGGATCGTGCCAAACGTCCGCGTAGCCCGGGGCGATCACAAACCTCGTCCCGGGAGCCATCTCGAGAACTCGCAGAAGCGAGGGCTCCTGATCGATGAGATGGCTCAAGTGCCACGGCCTGAAGAAATCGTCGTCACTCGAGAGCTTGCCCGTCCAGACATACCAACCGCTGGTACTTGCGGTTGGAGGATGCCGCAGTCCGTGCAGGGGCCATTCCCAATCGCCCTCGATCAGCGACGCGGAGACGCCAGCGAGCAAGTGCAGCTCATCCCCATCTCGCTGGCGGTCGGGGTCAGTCACAGAGTCAGCGTACGACGCGAATGAATGGCCCCGTCGAGTGCGGAGAGGGACCGCCTTGCGACACATCGCAGCCGCGATCGCCTGCCCACGCAGAGTCGATCGCGCGAACCGCTGCTTGAACTACTGTGTGACTCTATGTACTGTGTGTCGCATGGTAGACGTCGCGAAGCACGAACAGGACCTCCGAAAGGGCGTCCTCGTGCTCGCTGTGCTGTCGCAGTTACGCGAGGAGCAGTACGGCTACTCGCTGCGGCAGGCGCTCCAGGAGCGCGGCATGCCGATCGAAGAAGGCACGCTGTACCCCCTGCTGCGACGGCTCGAAACACAAGGCCTCCTCGCCTCCCGGTGGCTGGGCGAGAACGGCCCGCCACGCCGGTACTACTCGCTCAGCGCCGAAGGTGCCGAACTGTACCGAGAGCTGTCCGCATCGTGGGCCTCTCTCGCGACCGTGCTGTCCCATCTCCTGGAAGGAGAAAAGCGATGAACCCGGATGCGCTCGTCGAGTCCTACGTCGCCGAAGTCGTACGCCAGCTGCCAAGGAAGCAGCGCGCCGACGTCGGGTTCGAACTGCGCTCGCTACTCACCGAGGAACTGCGCGGCCGCGCCGGCGACAACGAACCCGACACCACCATGACGCTCGAGCTGCTCGCCGACCTCGGTCGGCCCGCCGATGTTGCCGACCGTTACCGGTCGGCCGGGTTCACGATCATCCGGCCGGCGGACGCGCCCCGGTTCGCCTGGATCTCGCTGGCCGGCGTGGCCATCCAATGGGCGATCACCCTCACCGCGACGTACACCGCCGCACCGACCGGCGCCGGTGACGACTGGCTCAGCCGGCTGGGCGCCTGGTGGCTGTCCGCAGGGCTCGGCGCGTTCTGGTGGCCCGGCCTGCTCATCTCGCTGAGCATCATCGCGGCACTGATCGCCGCGCGGCGCAGCGGCGACGGCACAGACTGGACACCCCAAGCGGCCGCCAAGCTCGACCGCGACAGCATCCGCCGCCCCCTCTACGTGCTCGCGATCGCAGGCGGCCTCGTGGGCATCGCAGCCCTCGTGGCCGCGATCAACCTCGCCACCTGGTGGCCGGGACTACCGCAGCCACTACTCGACGCGTTCGCGATCAACGAGGACTTCCTGACCAACAGGGCCCCCTGGGCACTCGTGCTCTGGGCGGCCACCTTCGCCAGCATGATCGCCGTGCTCGTCGCCGGACGCTGGACACGCACCACCCGGCTGCTCGCCATCATCGGCAGCGCGCTCTGGATCGCCCTCATCCTCTGGTGGATCGCAGCCGGTCCGATCTTCGTACAGCCCTACGCCGATCTAGTGGCCAAGGGATGCCTCCTCCTCGTCGCCGGACTCTGCGTGCTCGATCTCGTACTCACCGCACGCCACCTGCGAACGGGCATCCCCGCGCCGGCGGTCTAGCGGCGTAGGCATGTCAGAAACCGCGAGTCGACCCCACAGCCGCGACCGCAGAAACCCTCGTTGGCATCGGTGTGGTGGAGTCCATCGAGCGGGGAGAGCTCTGCGGTCCCGGAGGTGGGTGCGTGGGTGCGCGCGCACGCTGGCTACGCCTCTGCCCGCGCGTTCAGCGACCCCGCTACGCTCGGCTGCGTATCCTCCAACCTGCGCGCTTTGCCGTCAGCCGGCGTGCATGGTGCCCGAGGATGGACAGATGAGGATCGATGTTCGGCGGGTCGTTGTCGTGGGGTTGGTTTACGCGTGTGCGCTCGGGCTCGCGGGTTGCACTTCTCCCACCGCGGCTGCGCCTTCGCCGTCTGCCACCTCGAACCTTGAGGCGCTGTGCGCAGATACCGCGGTGGCATTGTGCGCGAACATCTCGGACGGCATCGTGGTGACCGTCGCGGAGGCTGCGACGGAGCGGGAGACTCTCGAGCTCGCGGGTCGGCTCTCTGAGCTAGCAGCCGCGGCATCGCTCGACGCGGGCGCGGTCCTTGAGCGTGCCGCGGTCGACATCACACCACTCGACCCCGAAGTCTCCAACCCGCCTCGATGGCGGCTCCCGGTGTATCCCGGCGACTCGGCCGAGGTCGAACACCGCCTCCGCGACATACTGACTGTCGCGGCAGTACCAGGCACCCTCGGTATCAACGTCGTCGACGGCTGGCCCTCTGTCACCGTTGCCAGCCTCGACCAGTTCGACCCAGTGTTTGACGCAGTATCGGCCACGCCATTGTTCGACGCGGGAGGAACCTACACGTTGTTGTCCCTGGACGAGCAGCTGCGAATCGTGCACGTACCGGACCGCACCTCGAACGAGGCAATTCACGAGATCGTCGACATCGCCCGCGACTATCCCACGGCAGAAGTCCTTCTCGAAGCGCCGACTGCTGGTCTCCAGTTCCCGACCCTCTATGTCGCGCGCCTCACCCCCGAAGAGGTCGTTCAGCTCGACAGCCGACTGCGCGACCCGCGTCTTGCGACCGCCGACCTCGATGGCTACGCGCTGTCGTACGTGCTCGCATCTACCGGAACCGATGGCACTTCGTACACCAACGGAACGTTCGGTGCGGTCCCCACCGAGTGACGTCGCGGAGAATGGCGAGCGGGTAAGCCCGTGACTGCGAAGGCTTCGGCCGTTAGCCAGGGCGGCCTCGACCATTACTTATGTGCGGTGCACCGACCTCGCCCGCGAAGACCATCGCCACACACACAAAGAGCGAGAACCAGCCAACGAAGTCCCACACAACGTCGAGCCGCCTCGGTTTCGCCCCCGTTCGAGCGCGCCAGGCACGGCGGCCCTCGGGATTGCTCATCGCGTCCAATCTGACATCAGCACGCGCCCATCGGCCAACGCTCGCGGGATGTCTCGTTGCGGGACCCCCTGGTGCACGCAACGTCGTGCTTCGGGCCCACACTTGCCCACTCGGTGAAATTCGACATGAGTGCGGCGCTGGCTGTGAAACGTCCCCAGACCGGCAGGGAGCGGGATCCTTCACCCGAACCCCGCCGCGGACTAGCGTGGGGTCGTGTCCGCATCCGCGACCGACGCCCGCACCGCGCACGCCGCCGGCGTGCGGCGGCTGCTCGAGAGTTACTGGGCGCTGCCGCCGGACGCGCAGGTCCGGCTCGCCAAGCGCACCTCGAACCTGTTCCGCTCGCGCGCGGAAACTGCCGCCCGCGGCCTCGACACGTCGGGGTTGACGGGAGTCATCCGCGTCGATCCTGAGGGTCGCACGGCGGACGTCGCGGGCATGTGCACCTACGAGCATCTCTTCGCCGCGACTCTGCCGCACGGGCTTGCACCCCTCGTCGTGCCGCAACTGAAGACAATCACGGTCGGCGGCGCGGTCACGGGCCTGGGCATCGAGTCGACGTCGTTCCGAAGCGGGCTGCCGCATGAATCGGTGGTCGAGATGGACATCCTCACCGGCGCGGGCGAGGTGATCACGGCATCCGCGAGCAAGCACGCCGACCTGTACCGGGCGTTCCCCAATTCCTACGGCACTCTCGGCTACGCGGTGCGTCTGCGCATCGAACTCGAGACGGTCCAGCCGTTCGTGACTCTCCGGCACGTGCGCTTTCACACGATCGCCGATCTGATGGCGGCGATGGACCGTATCGTCGCGTCGCGTCGCCTGGACGACGTGCCGGTGGACTATCTCGACGGCGTGGTGTTCAGCGCCGACGAGAGCTACCTGTGCGTCGGGACCCAGAGCTCCGCGCCCGGCCTGGTCAGCGACTACACGGGTCGACACATCTACTACCGGTCCATCCAGCACGACGACGCCGGGAAAGCCGACCGGCTCACCACCCACGACTACCTCTGGCGGTGGGACACCGACTGGTTCTGGTGCTCGGCAGCGTTCGGGGCGCAGCATCCCCTCGTCCGCCGCCTGTGGCCCCGACGCTACCTCCGCAGCGCCACGTACAGCAGGCTCATGCGGCTGGAACGCCGATTCGACATCGGCGATCGTCTGGAGAGGATGCGCGGGCGCCCCGCGCGCGAGCGCGTGATCCAGGACATCGAAGTGCCGATCGCCCGATGCGACGAATTCGTCGACTGGTTCCTCCGGAACGTGCCGATCACACCCATCTGGCTCTGTCCGCTGCGATTGCGCGACCATGACGCGTGGCCGCTCTACCCGCTGCATCCATCCGCGACGTACGTCAACGTCGGCTTCTGGTCCACCGTGCCGGTCGGGGCGATCGAAGGCGAGACGAACCGGCTGATCGAGCAGAAGGTGCGCGAGCTGGACGGGCACAAATCGCTGTACTCCGACGCGTACTATTCGCGGGAGGACTTCGACTCGTTCTACGGCGGGGCCGACTATCGAGCGGCGAAAAGGCGGTACGACCCCGGCGGGCGACTGCTCGACCTCTATCAGAAGGCCGTGGAACGACGATGACCACACCCAAGGAACGGACGGATGCCTCGGCCGATGGCGACGCGGCCGGCACGGCGTCCGGGAAATTCACGCTTGCCGAGGTGCTCGAGATATTCACGGCGGGCAGGCTGCCGCTGCGCTTCACCGCGTATGACGGCAGCACCGCCGGCCCTCCCGATGCGCCCTTCGCCCTTGACCTGAAGACACCCCGCGGCACGACTTACCTCGTCACCGGGTTTGGCGATCTCGGGCTCGCGCGCGCCTACATCGCCGGCGATCTCGACATCCGCGGTGTGCACCCGGGCGACCCGTACGAGCTGCTCAAGACACTCGAGAGCCTCGAGTTCACGCGACCATCGCCGCGGCTCATGGCCCGGATCGTCCGCTCGATCGGCCTCGAGCACCTGCGCCCGGTCGCGCCGCCGCCGCAGGAGGTGCCCCCGCACTGGAAGCGCGTCGCCAGCGGCCTGCGGCACAGCAAGTCGCGCGATGCCGAGGCGATCCATCACCACTACGACGTCTCGAACACCTTCTACGAGTGGGTGCTCGGCCCGTCGATGACCTACACGTGCGCGTGCTACCCGCACCTCGACGCTTCGCTGGAGGAGGCGCAGGAGAACAAGTGCCGGCTCGTGTTCGAGAAGCTGCGGCTGAAGCCGGGCGACCGGCTGCTCGACGTCGGCTGCGGCTGGGGCGGCATGGTGCGCTACGCCGCTCGTCGGGGCGTCCACGCCCTCGGGGTGACGCTGTCGCACGAGCAGGCCGCGTGGGCGCAGCGCGCCATCGCCGACGAAGGGCTGGAGCACGCTGAGGTGCGGTACGGCGACTACCGCGACATCGCCGAGACCGGTTTCGACGCGGTGTCGTCGATCGGACTGCTCGAGCACATCGGGGTGCGCAACTACGAGTCGTACTTCCGCTTCCTGCGCTCGCGGATACGCCCGGGAGGCCTGCTGCTCAACCACTGCATCACCCGCTGCGACAACAAGACCGAACCCGCCGCGCAGGGTTTCATCGACCGCTACGTCTTTCCGGACGGCGAGTTGACCGGTTCCGGTCGCATCATTAGCGAGGCACAGGATGCCGGACTCCAAGTGCTGCATGAGGAGAACCTCCGCCCCCACTACGCACTGACGCTCCGTGACTGGTGCGCCAACCTCGTCGAGCACTGGGACGAAGCCGTCGCCGAGATCGGACTGCCTGCCGCAAAAGTGTGGGGCCTTTACATGGCCGGATCACGGCTCGCCTTCGAATCGGGCGGGATCGAGCTGCACCACGTCCTGGCCGTAAACTCCCGGGGGAACAGCGACGATGCCGACCTCCCGCTGCGGCCGTGGTGGACGCCATAACGGCACGCGGACGGAGTCGTTGCGATTCACATCTCAACTCCGCCACGCTCCGTGCGGCGCCCTGCCACGCCGTCAGGCCCGAGATCGGCAGGCTCGCCCCGATTGTGAAGTCGACATCACCGGGCAGCGGTGCCAGGTTGCGTGCCTCCACCGCCACCTGCTCTGCCAAGGTCCCGTCTCGGTGCCAGTCCGTGATGCCGAACACCCGCCGCCCCAGCGAGAGACCGGCCGTGCCATAGCCGAGCGCGGTGACCACCCCGGCGAACTCGTGCCCGATGATCGGCCGAAGTCGCTCCCGCCCCGAGCGATCGACCCACGTCGAGGGCCACTCCCACTCCGCCGGGACGAACCCTGACGCATGGACCTCCACCACGACATCGTTGATGGCCGGCGTCGGATCCGGCGCCTCCGTGAGGCTGATACCGGCCGCCTCCGCGGATCGATCCGTCGCGACGATCGCTTTCACTCGCCACCTCCGCTGCCTTCGGGTCGAGTACCTCGATGGGTCTGTGGCACCCCGTGTGATCTTCTGCCACCAAGCACGGCAGCGGGGTTCGCGCGCAACGAGGAGGTTCGCGTTGCCCAGGAAGATCATCATCACACCGGACGCTCCGAGCTCGCCGCTGTACAGTCAGGCGGTGCGTGCCGGCACCCATCTCTACGTCTCCGGCGTCGTGGGCTTCGACGTCGGTACGGGGACCCTCGCCGGTGAGACGATCCAGGAACAGACGCGCCAGGCGCTCGCGAACTGCGAGACGATCCTGAAGGCGGGCGGGGCCGGGCTCGAGGACGTCGTCGAGATCGGCGTCCTCCTCACGAGACCCGAAGACTTCGCCGGGCTCAATGAGGAGTACGCGCGCTGGTTCCCATCGGCCGCACCCGCGCGGTATGTCGCGAAGCTCGGCGTCGAGCTGCCCGGCATTCTGGTGTCATACGAATGACCGCCGTCACCGCGTAGGGGCAGCACGCGGCGGCGGTCAGCGTCGCTCAGTCAGCCGCCGCGGTCAGCATCAGCCGCTGAGGGACTCTCTGCAGGGGGTCACCCCGGGACGGGACGGGCCGATTCTGCACGGGCAAGTTCATTCAATTGAGCGAGTCGACGTCTCTGTCCAGATGGTTGCGGGCACCCCACAGCGCGAGCTGCGTGCGGTCGTCCATGCCGACCTTCTTCAACGCAGACTGCATCTGCGAACGGACGGTGTGCACGGAGACGCGAAGGCGGTCGGCGATCCGCTCATTGCTGGTGGTGCCGCTGGACAGCACAGCGACCACGCGCCGTTCAGCCGCCGAGAGCCGGGCGACCATCTCGGGGTCGGCCGCGCCACGTCGTGCGAACTCGCGGACCACCGGCGTGGTCACCCGGTGCGAGATGAGCGCCTCCCCACGCATCGCGGCGTGAATCGCCGCCAGCAGCTGGTCGGAGTCGTGACTCTTCAGGAGATAGCCGATCGCGCCGGCGTCGAGCGCATCCGTCACGTAGGCGTCCATCGCATAGCTGGTCATCACGATGACCGCGACCCTTCGCTCGTTCGTCGACCGGGTCAGTTCCCGCGTCGCCTCGACACCGCTCATCCCCGGCATCTGAAGATCCATGAGCACCACATCGGCGCGTTCGCGGTGCGCGACGGTGACGGCGGCTACGCCGTTGGAGACCTCGCCGAGGACGTGGATCCCCCGGGCCGCCTCGAGCTGCAGGCGCAGCCCTTTACGCACAGAGCGGTTGTCGTCGGCGATCAGCACACGGATCGAGGTGGAGCCGTCGGTCATATTCGCGCTTTCAGTCGGTCGTGGCGAAGGGGATGCCGAACCGCACCATCCAGCCGCCCTCTGGTGTCGCCCCGAACATGAACGTGCCCCTCAGCAGGTCGATACGTTCCCGGATTCCGCTGAGCCCCCAGCCCAAGCCGAGGCCAGAGACGGGCTGAGTCCCGGAGGGCGCGGACCCGTTGGAGATCAGCACCCCGACGCGGTCGGGTCCCACCGTGATCTCGACGTCGACCTCCGCGCCGGGCGCATGCTTGGCCGCGTTGGTGATCGCTTCCTGCGTGCACCGGTACGCGGTCGCGGAGACGACAGCAGGAAGCTCATCGACGCGGCCGCTCGCGGCGAGCCGGATGTTCATCCCGCGCCTTCGCCAATACTCGAAGAGCTCGGCCGCCTGCCTCAGGTCTCGGGTCATCTCCCGCGGCTCCGTGCCGACGGCGCGCAGGTCGGTGAGCGCCCCCGCGAGGCTCGCGGCGGCGAAGCGGCCTTCATTGCGGACCTCCTCGACGAGTCTCAGCGCATCGCCGGGTCGTTCGGGCGCGATCGTCAACGCCGCGTCGGCCAGCGTGATCAATCCTGCAAGGTGCTGCCCCGCCACATCGTGAAGCTCCTGCGCGATCCGGGCACGCTCCCGCTGCTCCGCCTCCTCGACACGCTTGTCGTGCTCCCGCTTGGCTGCCTCCGCCTCGGTGCGCGCGAGGGCAACACGCCGAGTCTTCACCCCCCACCACGCGCCCAGTGCGGTCCCGGCGATCGCGGGTGCCGCGATCCGCACCGCCTCTGCCGTCACGAAGCCGACCGCGATGGTCGGTGCCAGCCCGGTCGTGAAGATCCAGAGGATCATGGCGCCCGCTGTGACCACCACGACGCCCACCAACCACGCGATCGTAACGGCGAGCGGCCTCCGCGTCGCGAGCAGGAACAACGCCAGCGCGATCACGAGGTACATGCCGATCAGCCATGTCGGCACCGCCAACCCCACCATGAGCCCGATGTAGACGACGGTGACGATCAGGACCGTGGCCTCGGGCACTCGGTCACTCAACAGGAACGAGGCCGCCTGGACAGCGCACCCGAGCACGAGCAGCGACAGCAGCACCGGCGGGGGGAAGATGAGCGTCCACTCCACCCCGCCCTGGATGAGGGCGGCAAGTGGTTGCACGAGAACCTGGACGGTCGTCGTCACGAAGACCGTTAGCGCGAGAATCAAGGTGGACCGCCGCGTACCCAGAATCCGATCCACGGTCGCAGGAAGCTCGGCGGGTCCTGCCGAGGCGACCGCGTCAGAACGCGGGTCGGCGTTGGGTGCGGGAGCGGTCACGCCCACGACCCTAGTTGGCTGCGACGGTGCACCGCCCCCGGCCACGGTGGGCGCTAGGCCGCCGTGCCGACGGGGTCCGGGCGCGACCAGGTCCGTGCCGTTCGTCCTTTTGGGTGAAGTTCGTCGACTGTGTGCGGGCTCTCTCCGACGCGACGTCCACGTCGATCGGTCGCCTGTTCGCGGTGATCCGCATGTGCTGAACCCGTGCGATGCGTTGTCTCACGCGGGATCACAGCGCCGAGCAGTCCCGAAGCCGAGTGCGCAATGAGGGTCCGGGGAGCCCGTCGGAAACCCGCATGGCTCCATCGAGCCGTCGTGCGTGGTGGGAGTGTGGGGCCGCTGGCGCGATCATCGCGGGATCAGAGTGTGGGACTCTCACCCAGGTTGAGCGGCAGCCCGAGTGGGGCCTCGATCGAGGGCTTCATCGAGGCCCCACTCGTCCGTGGATTGCCGCCGGCGCGGACGCGCGGACTGGAACACGAATGGAGCAATGGATGAGCACTCCGCCTATCGACCCTGCCGGGATCGGGCTCCCGGGAACCTTCTCGATCGACATCTCTGCGTACCTGCCGGATCCGATGGCCGAGCCGACAGGGTGAGCGCGAAGCGGTGAGGTGACGAGTGATGGCCCCGCGTCCGCGCCGACCCGTGTGCGGATCGTCCCACGACGCGCTCAACCAGCCGACTCCTCCGGGGAGGGCCCGCGTCGATGCTGTCAAGCCCGTTCCCCTCCGCCCCGTGCCGAAGCAATCTGTGACGCATCACGTGATGCTCGCCCGCACGAGAGGAGTCGGACATGGTGGATTCCACACCCGAGAAGGACGAAACGCGCGGCGAGGCCATCGTTTTCTGGTCGTGGCTCGTATTCCTCGCGCTCGGCCTCGCGTATATGATCACCATCCCGCTGGTGGGGCGATGAGCATGCGCCCGATCCGCCCGCTCCGCGACAACGCTCTGAGCCTCGCCTTCGGCGCACTGTTCGTGCTCGCCCTTTCCGGCCAATCGATCGCCGGATTCCTCGAGGGCAACGAGCGGCTGCAGGAGCACGGCCTCGCACCGCTCGGGTTCGATGCCTACCTCACGTCTTCGGACTTCGTGGTCGACGTCGCCGAGAACTGGCAGTCCGAGTTCCTGCAGTTCACCCTGTTCATCGCTGCCACGATCTGGCTGGTGCAGCGCGGTTCCCCCGAGTCGAAGAAGCCGGGCGATGAGGGGCCAGGCAGCGACGAGGAGCAGCTCGTCGCCGAGCACGCACGAGCGGACTCCCCCGAGTGGGCGCGGGTACGCGGCATCCGTCTCGCGATGTTCTCGAACTCGCTGCTGCTGGTGATGGGGGGCGTCTTCGTGCTCTCGTGGCTGGTGCAGTCGCTCGCGGGCACCGTCGTATTGAACACGGAGAACGCGGAGCACGGGCAACCCGCGATCACCTGGGCCGAGTACCTCGTCACTCCGGACTTCTGGAACCGGACGCTTCAGAACTGGCAGTCGGAGTTCCTCGCCGTCGGCGCGATGATCGCACTGTCGATCTTCCTGCGGCAGCGCGGCTCGAGCGAGTCGAAGCCGGTCGGAGCGCCGCACCGCGAGTCGTCGGTGGAAAGCGAGTGACGTCGCAGATCCGGACGCATTGCGGGTCGGAGGGAGCCTGTCAAGGGCTGGCTCGCGTCTTCTGAGCAGAGGACGATGAGGAGCGAGCGGATCGACGTCCGCCATTTGCGACCCGGAGCGCTTCGGCCGCCGACCCTCCCCAGGAGGCCCAGGATGGGCAAGTTGATCTATGAAGGGACCGTCAAGGTCGATTTCGACGACCGGACCCTGGCACACCTTCAGCTGGTGATCGGAACGAAGCTCCGGCGGGGCGAGCCGTTCCACTTCACATGGCGCGACGACGCCAGCATCGGCGACGGACGCACAACGGTGTGGATCCATCCGAGATGCTCGCTGGTGTACAAGTTCTACGGCAGTCGCAAGCCGCAGCTGAATCCGGCATGGATCGACGCGCTGGCGTATACGGCGAACTCCCCGACGGGCTTGTACCTCGTGCCCGAGCCGGCGATGCCGCACGCCGACGGCGCCGAGGAGCACGACCTCGTCGGCTGACGAGTGCCTGGCCTGACGTAGACCTCCGCGCGCGACCTGTCAAGGCGCTTCGCGGCGCCGCGCGACGGCAGTGAGATGGGCGGCGGCGATGGGAGTGGTGATGAAGAGGATCGACATCTACTACGGCGGAGACCACTACAGCATCGGCGGGCGCCGTTTCGAGGACCTGCGCGACGAGATCGAGGCCGGTCTCGCCGGGGGCCCCTACTGGCTCGAGGTCAACGACGGCGAGGGCGAGATGCGCGTCGCCCATCTGCTGCTGATGCCGGGGGTTCCGCTCGCGATCATCCCGATCCCCGACGAGTTGCCCGCGCCCAGTCCCGATGCGATCTGGTCCGGCGGCGGTCCGCCCTTCGTCGGCTGATCGCTGGAACGGATGCGGCGGCCCCGCCTGACGGGGCACCTCACGCGTCGCGATGCGATCTGCGCTCGCCGGCGGGCTCCGCCTCGTCGGGCAGCGTCGAGGTCGGGATGACGACGACGTCCTGCACCTTCCAGTCGAGGGCGGCGACGGCCTCGCGCGCCGCTTCGATCTCGCCGAGGCGCACGTCATCGTGCGTCGGCACCACGAACACCTCGACGTGGAACACCTGACCCATGTCGCGCATGCGCACGGCCGCCTCGCGCACCCACGGGAGCTCTTCCACGCGGTTCGCGATGCGGGTGATGAGGGGATGAGGCCGGGCGTCGTCTTCCGTGCGTGCCCGCTGGTCGATGAGATCCAGGACGGCCGCGCGCGAGTTGCGCCAGCCGTCCCACACGATCCCTATCGAGATGAAGAGGGCGGCCGCTCCGTCCAGCCACCACAGGCCGACGCCGACCCCGAGCACGCCGACGATCGAGGCCGCCGTGGACGTCCAGTCGGCCTTGGCCATGTCGGCGTCCGCGTAGAGCACCTTGTTGTGCAGCTTCGGTGCGAGCTTCGCCTTGGCATGTCCGTAGAAGAACGGCCCGATGACGGTGACGGTCATGACCGTCACCATGAACCAGCCGAGCCAGATCGTCTGCCCGAACACGACCACCGTGCCGATCGAGGGATGCTCCGAGCGGATCAGCCCGCTGATCGCCTCGTAGGCCAGGTTGCCGCCGACGGCGAGCAGAGCCACCCCAGCGACGAGGTGTCCGACCCCCATGACCCGATGCAGGCCGAACGGGAAGGCCCGCGACGGTGGACGCCTGATGAAGAGCAGGGCGACGAGGAAGGAGATCTGCGGAATGAGCGACAGCATGTCTTCGATCCACGCGGTCTTCATCGCCTGCGAGCCGCCGACGACGAGGGCGATCAGCCCGATCGTGACGATGCTGTAACCGATGGTGAACCACTCCCAGCGGATGGCGCTGCGGAGCGCCTGCTGCTGCGTCGAGGGCAGGTCGGTGCGGCCCATCGTCTTCACCGCGCCGCCTCCTTGTCGAGGTAACCCTCCACGGTGGCCAGCCACGCGTTCTCACCGAGGGGCAGGAGCAGGACGACGGGAGCGTTCGCGCCGGGGATGGTGTCGTATCCGCGGGTGACGGCCGCCCTGGTCGACCACGGGGTCGCGTCGGTCATGCCGCCGATCGCGAGATCGAGGTCACCCGCCTCGAGCCCGTCCACCAGATCCTCCTCGCTGCCGATCGTCCAGGTGACCTTCGCGTCGATCGACACCGCGAATTCCTCGACGAGGTGGGCGAGGGTGCCCCCGACGTCCGATCCGTCGATCGTCACGAGCTCCCCTGATGCCGACGCCCCGGCGCGCAGCTCACCGCCGCGCACGCGATCCAGTGTCCCCTCCGGATCGCTCGGCACGGTGGTGGCGCAACCCGCGATGCACAGTGCCAGGACCAGCAGGGGCACACTCCACGCGCGACGCCACCGGCTCATGCCCCGAGTCTCGTCCGACCCCGGGAATCCTCGGGAGCGCCTTGACCCCCTCCGACGCGCCTGCTACTGCACACCGCTGCCAGAGCCGATCGTCGGCGTCGCGACGGGCGGCACCGGCGATCGGCGGGACGCGGTTACGGCAGGACGATCTCGAAGTCCGGGTCGCCCTGGTCGAGCACCCCGAGGAGCTGTGTCAGCACGCCGACGTCCCCACGGATCTCGATGCCCTCGGAGTCCTTGTCGCCACCGGCCAGCCGGATCAGGCGCGGCTTCGAGAGCGTGAGCTGCAGCGGGGTCCGCGGGTCGGCGTCGCGCTCGACGTATATCAGCACCCCGTGGCGCAACGTCAGGTGGAAGGTGCGATCGAGATCGGCGAGGCTGACGTCGAGCGACAGGTCGAGATCCCACGCCTTCGGGCCGTTCACCCGGATCGCGACGGCGTCGAGGAGCTGCTCGGGCGTGAGCTGGGCGATGATCAGCGGCGCGGCCGTCTGGGTGGGCGTGCCGAAATTGCCCTCGCGCAACTCGGTGGCCCCCGACAGGAAGAAGTTGCGCCAGGTGCCGTTCTCGGCGCCGAACGCCAGCTGCTCGAGGGTGTCCGCGTACAGAGCGCGGGCTCCCCCGTGATCGGCGTCCGTGAAGACCGCGTGATCCAGCAGCGTGGCCGCCCAGCGATAGTCTCCCGCGTCGAACGCCTCCTGTGCGACTTCCACGACCCTGTCGGCGCCGCCGATCGCCGCGACATACCGCTCCGCGAGCGCCTGCGGCGGGTGGGGCCACAGCCGCGCAGGGTTGCCGTCGAACCAGCCCATGTAGCGCTGGTAGATCGCCTTGACGTTGTGGCTGACCGAGCCGTAGTAGCCGTGCGTGCTCCACGATGCCTCGAGCGCGGGCGGCAGCTGGATCATCTCCGCGATCTCGGCGCCGTTGTAGCCCTGGTTGAGCAGCCGCAGCGTCTGGTCGTGCAGGTAGCCGTAGAGGTCGCGCTGGATCGCGAGGAAGTCCCGGACCTCCGCGTTGCCCCACGTAGGCCAGTGATGCGACGCGAATACCACCTCGACGTCGTCGCCGTATCGCTCGATCGCCTCGGTCAGGTACTGCGACCAGACGTGCGGATCACGCACGACCGCGCCGCGCAGCGTCAGCAGGTTGTGCAGCGTGTGCGTCGCGTTCTCGGCCATGCACAGCGCCCGGTACCGCGGCAGGTAGAAGTGCATCTCGGAGGGCGCCTCGGTGCCCGGCGCCATCTGGAACTCGAACTCCACGCCGTCGATGGTGTGCACCTCGCCGGTCGTCGTCACCTCCAGGGTCGGCGGGAGGATGGTGGGGTTCCCGGTCGATGTCGTCTGCCCGAGCCCGGCACCCACCTGCCCCCGCGGTCCGCGCTCGAGCGCAGCGCCGTACATGTACCCGGCACGGCGTGCCATGGCGGTTCCCGCGTAGACGTTCTCGGCGACCGAGTGCTCGAGGAAGCCCGCGGGCACCACGATCTGCACCGTGCCCGCCGTGACGTCGTCCTGACTCACGATGCCGAGCACGCCGCCGAAGTGGTCGATGTGGCTGTGGGAGTGGATGACCGCGTGGATCGGGCGCTCACCCCGATGCTTCCGGTAGAGCGCGATCGCGGCCGCCGCCGTCTCGATCGAGATCAGCGGATCGACCACGATGACGCCGGTGTCGCCCTCGATGACCGACATCACCGAAAGGTCCAGTCCGCGAACCTGGTAAACGCCCGGCACGACCTCGAACAGCCCGTGCTTCGCGACGAGCTTCGACTGCCGCCACAGGCTCGGGTTCACCGTGTCGGGCGCATCCCCCGCGACGAAGTCGAAGGTCGAGGCATCCCACACCACTTCGCCCTTGTCGTTGCGGATCGTCGGATCGTCGAGCGTCCCGATGAATCCGCGATCGGCGGCGGCGAAGTCGTCGACGTCGTCGAAGGGCAAGGCGGCGAGGACCGCCGCGTGAGCCTCGCGGATCGAGGCTTCGGGTTTGCGCTGTTGCATGGTCCTGTCCCCCTTCGTCCGGCCTCGGCGGCCGTGGTCTTCAATCCTGCGATGCTCGCGATCCGAGCCCGGCGACAGCCTCGCGATTGGTCGCGAAGAACGTCTGGCCCGACAGCAGCCCGAGCTGTTCCAGGCGAGCCCTGGTCGGTGTCCTGACCCGGCTGAACGCCAGGCTCACCCCTTCGTGGTCGAGCCACTCCTCGAGTGAGGCGAACGCCTCCGCACCGGTCACATCGATGTCGGTCACCGCCTCCATGTCGATGACGACGTGCTTCACCCGCTCGTCGGCGCCGGTCACCGCCCGCTTGACCGCCGACGAGAAGACACTGCCGTTCGCGAAGAACAGCGGTGCCGCCATGCGCACGACCACGATGCCCGGCGCCGTCGTGGTGCCGGCCTCGGCGTCCTCCAGGAGCGACTGCTTCGCGTCGTCGTCGGCGGCGAGCACGTCGATCGAGGGGTTCGCCGCACGCTGGGCGAGGTTGATGAGGGCCAGTACGAACGCCACCACGATGCCGGGGATCGCGCCGATGAACAGCGTCACGACGAAACACACCGCGCCGATGGCGAACTCGAAGCGGTCCTGCCGCCAGAGCAGCCGGAACTCGCGGATGCCGAGCAGCGGAAGGATGGCGACCCCGACGACGGCGCCGATGGCGGGCGAGGGGATGTCGGCCAGCAGCGCGGTGCCGAACAGCAGGAGCAGAAGCGTCCCCACCGCCAGCACCAGCGACGGAAGCTGGGTGCGCGAGCCCGCCTGGTCCATCGCGGCGGTGCGCGATGTGGACGATCCCATCGAGAAGCTGCCCTGGGCACCGGCGGCGATGTTGCCGAGGCCGAACGCGAGGAGGTCGCGGTTGGCGCGGAACGGATACCCGTGCTTCTCGCCGTAGGACCGCGAGACGAGGAGGCCTTCCGCCGTCGTGATGAGCGTCAGCGCGATCGCCGACGGGATCAGCGCCATCCACATCTGCCAGTCGATGACGGGCCACGTGAGCGTCGGCGGGCCGGCAGGAATCTCACCCAGGACGTCGACGCCCTGTCGATCGAGACCCGTCAGCACGACGAGCAGCGTCGAGAGGACGAGGACGACGAGGGCCCACGGCACGGCCTTCGCGAACCTCGCGCCGAGCAGCAGGATCGCGACAGACACCGCCGAGATCCCCAGCGACCACGTGTTGACCGTCTCGAGGTTCGACACCAGCCCGAACACCTTGTCGACGAACTCGCCGCCGGAGTCGATCTGCACACCGAGCATCTTCGCGATCTGGCTGACCAGGATGTCGAGCGCCAGACCGCCGACGAATCCGATGAGGATCGGCTTGGAGAGGAAGTTCGCGAGGAATCCGAGCTTGAAGACCGCCATCAGCACGAACATGACGCCGCAGATGATCGCCTGCGCGAGCGCCAGCGTCGCGTAGTCGGCGCTGCCGGCGGTCGCGAGACCGCCGATCGAGGAGGCGACGAGCGCGGCCGCCGCGGCGTCGGGGGAGGCGACGAGCTGGCGCGACGACACCACGAGCGCATAGACGATCGTCGGCACGATCAGCGCGTACAGGCCCGCGGTCGCCGGAAGCCCCGCGATCTGCGCGTACCCGATGTTGAGCGGGATCGCGATGGCCAGCAGCGTGACGCCCGCGGTGAGCTCCGTCACGAGGTTCTGCCGGGCCAGGCCGGCGAGGGGGCGCTGCATTCCTGCTCCCGGGGTACATGGGGTCACAGACCTCTCCACCCTGGCATAGGTGAGCGGCCTCCCACGGGACCGCCGGACCGATCGGGGGCAACGGCTGCATCGCTCGCCAGCGTCGACGACCATCCGCGCTGCGCCCGTGCGGCCGCGGGCGCCAGCCCCGCCTCGCCGGGGCTCCGGCTTCGACGAGAGCCCCGACGGTGCCGGCGCAAAAGCGATGATCCCCTCGGTGCCGAAGCGCCGGGGGGATCGTCAATGCGATGTTGGGTTTCTGTGTTCCGGGTCCCTTTCGGGTCCTACGTTTCTGTTTTCTCTTCGCAAGGTCAAATGTCCTCCTCATGGCCCCCATCGTCAAGAGTTCACGAAGAAGTCATCTCGACGTGAGGTTGAGGGTGAGGGATGCTGCGCCCCGGCGCACGTCGTCGAGGCGCAGCATCCATTCCATCACTGCGCGAAGCGCTCCTTCATCGCGTCCATGCTCTTGCCCGCACCGTGCGACTTGCCGGGCGAGCTGACGGCGTTCACGGTCGACGTGTCGAACGCGAACGTCATGACCGCCGCGGCGACGGCATCGGCGTTCACGTCGAGGGCGAACGTGTTGATGTTGCCGACGAGGTCGTAGTCCTCGCGGAGCGCATCATAGAGCGCGGCGTCCTGTCCCTCGCCCGTGAGGTTGTCGCACGGGTCGTGGTAGCACGGATCGTAGGGCGCACCGGCTACCCCGCCGTAGAGCGCGGCCTCGGCCACCGTCTTCGGCACCTCCGCACCCGTGAACAGTCCGCCCGCTGGGATGCCCACGGCGATGAAGGGGCCGTAGTCCGATCGTCCGGAGAACTCGCTGTCCTGCGACGGCAGACCGCGGCCGTCGTAGAACGCCTCGAAGACGTCCTCGATCTCCGCAGACCCCTCCGGGATGAAGCCCGGCGCCGCCGTGCCGCCGGAGTTGTCACCGTCGTAGACGCCGAACATGAAGTTCGGCGACCCGATCATGTCGAAGTTGAGGTACAGCGCGATGTCCGCCGCCTCCTCGGCCGACAGTTCGGCGACGTAGTGCTCCGAGCCGAGCAGACCCTCCTCCTCGGCACCCCACCACGCGAAGCGCACCGTGTTGTTGGGCTTGGTCTTCTTCATCTGGATGGCCGTCTCGAGCAGCGCAGCGCTCCCCGAGCCGTTGTCGTTGATGCCCGCGCCGTCCTGCACGCTGTCCAGGTGCGCGCCCGCCATCACCGTGTTGTCGTCGTTGCCGGTCTCGGTCTCGGCGATCACATTCCACGCCTGCCGCGGCTCGGTGTCGTAGTCCACGGTCACGGTCACGGTCGCACCCGGAGTGGCCGCGAGGTTCTCGCCGACGGCCGAGGTGACCGCCACGACGGGGATCGTGAGGCCCGTCGCGTCGCCGATCATGCTGATCAATCCGGTCCGGTCCGCGACACCGGGGCTGGCGGGCTGACCCTCGTTCATGATGATGGCCGCCGACGCGCCGGCCGCCTGAGCGTTGAGCGCCTTGACGGCGAAGCCGCACGAACCGCGCTGCAGCAGGGCGACGGCACCCGCGGGGAAGCCGGCGAAGTCCCCCGCCTCGCAGCCGCTCGTGTTGCTGTTCGGTGGGAGCGCGGCAGCGGGGATCACGAGCCCCACCGGCGTGAGCGCACCTGTCGCGGTGCCCTCCGGCGTGCCGCTGTCGAACGAGTTCCGCAGGAAGTCGACGCCGTTCACGAACTCCTGCGGCTGTGGCGAGACGCGGATGAGTTCGCTGTTGTCGTCGAAGTACGGGAAGGTGAACTCCTGCACCTCGGGCGTGTAGCCGGCCGCCGTGAGCTGGGCGACGACGTAGTCGACGGAAGCCCGGTAGCCGGGCCTGCCGGCCGCCCTGTCGCCGTACTGGTCCGCGATGTCCTGGAACGCCTCGAGGTGTGACATCACCCCCTCGAGCGTCACTGCCTTCTCGATCTTCTTCACCGAGTTGTTGCTCGGCGCCGCGTACGCGGGTCCCGCCAGCGCGACGGTGGACGTCAGGGCGACCGCGGTGGCGATGGCCCAGGCGCGCCTGGTTCTCATGGGCATTGTCAGCCTCTCCGCCGGGGACCCCTCTGTCACCGGCTTCCTGCGGGGATGCTCACACACGCGCGCCACGCGTTCCAGACCGTGACCCGGGATTTTCATCGAGCTCTCATAATTGCTCGGGAGTGGAACGGATGCGGCGACCCGGCGCACGGGCCGGGTCGCCGCATCCGTTCCCCGAAGTCACTCGTGGCCGACGAGCTTCAGGCCCACGACGCACCCGACGAGCCCGAGGATGAGGAGCATCTTGACGAGTGAGACCGCCTCGTCCCCGGTGATCATCGCGTAGGCGACGGTCAGCGACGCGCCGATGCCGACCCACACCGCGTACGCCGTGCCGGTGGAGATGTCGCGCATCGCCCAGGCGAGGCCGCCCATGCTGGCGACCAGCGCGGCGCCGAAGATCACCGAGGGCCAGAGCTTCGTGAAGCCCTCGGTCTTGCCGAGCGCGGTGGCCCAGACGGCCTCGAGGATGCCGGAAACGATGAGGATGACCCACGCCATGACTGTGCTCCTGGCCAGTCTTGTCGCGTACCGGGTACTGATCCGTCGTCCGGGGATCCGATCGGGGACCCGCTGGCCACCCTAGCCGCTCCCCCTGGGCACCCCCTGGGCAGCGCGGAGTCAGACCAAGAAGAGCCCGTCGAGCATGCCCGGGTTGTGCGCGTGGACGAGCACCAGGAACACGACGGCGTCGAAGAGCAGATGCACCGTGACGACATAGGCGAGCGAGCGCGTCTTCATGAAGATGAAGCCCTGCAGCAGCGCGAACGGGATGGTGAGCAGCGGCCCCCAGGCCCGGTAGCCGAGCTCCCAGAGGAACGACACGAACACCACCGACTGGAGCACGTTCGCCTGCCAGAAGGGGAAGTGCCTCCGCAGCAGCGCGAAGCAGGTGCAGATGAAGAAGAGCTCGTCCCAGATGCCGACCGCGCCGACGCCGACGAACAGGCGCGCGATGAGCTCGGGCGCGTCGACGACCGGCCAGTTGAGGTACACGCCCGAGGTGATGAAGTAGAAGGGCAGGATCAGCCAGCCGAGCAGCAGCACGGCGATGAGCCAGGTCCACTGGAACCGCGTCCACCGCTCGCCGCCGCGCCATGGGAACCGGATCGCCCGGTCACGGTACAGCCACCGCGAGATCACGTAGGGCACGGCGACCGCACCGCCCAGCGCGAGCGCGAACCGCGCGATCGCGAGGTTGTCGAGCTCCGCCTTGAGCGGGATGGCGCTCACGATGAGCAGCCCGACGGCGATGAGCGAGAGGTCGCGCACGAGAGAGGGAGGACGGATGCCGCCGTCCGGCGCCGGCGGCCGGGCGGCAGCATCCGTCCGCTCCATCAGCAGCGCGACGGCAAGTCCTGCCGTCAGCAGCACCCACCCGAGCCAGGGCACCCGCACGACGAAGAACGCCGGGGCGGCGAGGCAGACGAGCAGGGCGGGTGCGAGGCCCCACGACCAGGTGCCGACGGCCGGCGCGGGCGGGGCGTCGGGATGTGCGGGCATACGCGGCGGCTCCGGTCGGGTCGGATCGGGTCAGTGGTCGAGCGGGTGGTCGATCTCATCCTTCGACATGCGCGCGACGACGTAGGCGAGCGCGCCGAGGATCAGTGGAATCACACCCGCCGCGATGAAGATGACCTCGATCGGCAGGACCTCGGCGAGGGGCCCGGCGAGCGCCATCGACAGCGGCATGAGGGCCAGTGAGACGAAGAAGTCGAGACTCGAGATGCGGCCGAGCATATGGCGAGGCACACGGCGCTGGAGCAGCGTGCCCCAGATCACGTTGCCGTAGCTGAAGCCGAAGCCGACGACGAACAGGCACAGCGCCATCAGCCAGTACTGGTGCGTGATGCCGACGATCGCGAAGGGCAGCGTGCTGACGCCCCACACGCCCATCATGACCGTGAGGTAGCGGCGCGGGAGCTTCATCGACGACACGACGATCGACCCGAGCACGCCGCCGAGCCCGTAGATCGCAAGGAGAAACCCGAACAGGCGCGGATCCTCGCCGATGCGGTCGCGGGTGACGAAGGGCAGGAGCACTTCCTCGGGGCCGACGAACACGAGCACCCACCCCGTCGCGAAAAGCAGCGTCCACAGCAGCCACGGCGTGCGCACGGTGAACCCCACGGCCTCGCGCAGGTCGTGGAGCACGCCCCGCACACCCTCAGGCGCCTCGTGGTGCTCCCCCGGCGCGGCGGGCGGCTCGGGGCGCACGAACAGCAGCAGCACGAACGCCAGCGCGTGCGCCGCGACGACACCCCATGCGGCATGCGCGGGCGCGAGCACCGCCGCGACGATCACACCGGCCGCCGCCGGGCCCGCCGCCTGCTGGAGGGCGGGACGGATCGCCCCCTCGAGCCCGTTCGCGGCGAGCAGCTGAGCGGGCGGCAGGATGCGCGGCAGGATCGCGCTGTACGCGGGGAAGAAGAAGCCCGCACCCGCGCCCATCACGAACGCGACGACCGCGAGGTGCGGGATCGTCGCCGCGCCGAACACGCCGGCCACCGCGACCGATGTGATCGCGAGCAGGTTCACGAGCTCGACGAGGCGCAGCAGCAGCCGGCGCGGCACGCGGTCCGCCGCGACGCCTCCGGGGATCGCGCAGACGAGCAGCCCCACGGCGTTCGCCGCCGCCACGGCGGAGAGCTCGACCGGCCCGCCGCCGGCCTCGATGACCGTATAGACCATGACGACGGCCCACATGCCCGCGCCGAAGATCGACAGCACGACGGCGCCGAACAGCATCCGGAAGTCGCGGTGGCCGAGGGGCCGGACGAACCGCCACGGGTCGCGGCCCGACAGCGGCACCTCACGAGGCGGAGCCTCGCTCTCCGGCTCGCGCGCGGAGTCGGGCGTCCGTCCCGGACGCCGGACCGGGCCGGTCAGGGGTCCGGTGGGTCCGCTCATGACCTCGCGACGCGGCGATACGACAGATCTCGGATGTCGCGTCCCACGCGCGCGCCCTTGCGCTCGAAAGCGGTGAGCACGCGGCCGTCGAAGCGCGGCGCCCACTCGCCCTCGAACGTCGCCTCGAAGTCCGCCGCCGACGACATGACCTCGCGCATCTGCAGCGCGTAGTCCTCCCAGTCGGTCGCGAGCCGCAGCATCCCGCCGTCCTTCAACGCACGTGCCGCGATCGCCCCGAAGCCCCCCGCGACCAGGCGGCGCTTGGTGTGCTTCTTCTTGTGCCACGGATCCGGGAAGAAGATCCAGAGCTCGTCGACGGATGCCTCGGGCAGCAGGTGCTGCAGCACCTCGGGCGCGTTCGCCTCGACCAGGCGCAGGTTGCGCGCGCCCGCCCGGTCGGCGTCGAGCATGGTGCGGGCGAGTCCGGCCCGGAACACCTCGATCGCGAGGAAGTCCGTGTCGGGGCGCGACGTCGCGGCGTGCACGATCGCGTGGCCCTGGCCCGAGCCGATCTCGACGATGAGCGGCGCTGCGCGCCCCCACACCGCCGCGGGGTCGATCGCCGAGTCCGGCAGGATGCTCGTGGCCGCGCGGTCGCGCGGCACCTCGATCACGAAGTGCGGTGCGAGCTCGCTCCACGCGCGCTCCTGGGCGTCGGACATCCTGCCGCTGCGCCGTACGAAGGACACCGGCTTCTCACGGAAGGTGCGGGGCTCGGGCGCAGGCGTGGCACGGTTCGTCACCCCTCCAGGCTACCCAGGGCGTCCGACGATTCCCGCGGGAGTACAGCTGGTTGGAAGAGGGTGGGTGCTTCCCGACGTCTCGTCGACCAGCTTTGCTCCCGCGGCAGGAGCGAGCCGCGCCGGACGCTGCGAGCGGGCTATTGCGGGACGGTGACGAAATCGATGAGCTCCTCGACGCGGCCGAGGAAGGCGGGCTCGAGGTCGCGATAGGACTTCACCGACGCGAGGATGCGCTTCCACGCCCGGGCGATGTCGGCCTGGTCGCGTGCGGGCCAGCCGAGCGCGCGGCACACGCCGACCTTGAACTCGATGCCGCGCGGCACGCCGGGCCAGCGCTCGATGCCGACCGCGCGGGGCGTGACGCACTGCCACACGTCGATCCAGGGGTGGCCGACGATCAGCACGTGCTCGCCGTGGCGACCGCGCGCGATCGCGTCGGCGATGCGCGACTCCTTCGAGCCGGGCACGAGGTGGTCGACGAGCACGCCGTAGCGGCGCTCAGCCGAGGGCGGCTCCTCGTCGAGCGCGGCGTCGAGGAGGTCGATGCCCTGCAGGTACTCCACGACGACGCCCTCCTCGCGGAGGTCGTCGCCCCACACCTTCTCGACGAGCTCGGCATCGTGCCGGCCCTCGACGAGGATGCGGCTGGCCCGCGCGACGCGCGCACGCGACTCCGCCGCCGCGAACGAACCCGAGGCCGTGCGCTTCGGACCGGTCGGGGCCGCGGCGGGCGCCGGCGGCCCGAGCACGACGTCCCTGCCGTCGATGAGGAACCCGGCGCCCAGCGGGAACAGCCGGCGGCGGCCGCGGCGGTCCTCGAGCTCCACCATGCCGCCGGACGCACCGACGACGGCGCCGCAGAAGCCGTCATCCGCCACCTCGACGACGAGATCACGGGATGCCGCCACCCGCGGCAGCTCCCGCACCCCGTGGCCCTTCCAGCCCGTGGCCAGCACATCGGCGCCGTAGCGATCGTCCATGGTCCTCCTCCGGATCGGCCAGGCTACCCGCCCGCCCGCGCCCGGCCGGGGAGCGACCCGCGCCCGCCCGGCCTGCCGGATACGTTCTCGGCGAACACACATGAGGCGTCGGGCCCGTGGGCTATCGTCGTATCCTCGCGGCTGAATAGACTCGCGGGAGGGGGAACCCGAGTCCCAGAGGGGGGATCGATGCGACTGCGATGGGCTGCAGCGCTGGCGTCCGCTGCGGTGGTCGCGGTCTCGGCGATCGGCAGCGGAGCGGCGCTCGCGACTCCCCCGGTCACGCTCGGCTCGGGCTACGTGCTCGACGACGCCGACGTGCTGTCGTCAGGCGAGGAGTCCGAGGCGCAGGGCCGCCTCGAGCAGCTCAAGACCGACACGGGGCTCGACCTGTGGGTCGTATACGTCGACCAGTTCTCCGAACCGCCGGCCGCCTCGGACTGGGCGAACCAGACCGCCGACGACAACGGACTGGGTCCGACCCAGTACCTCCTCGCGATCTCCACCGAGGGCCGCCAGTACTACCTGTCGGCCGACTCCGCGGGGCCGCTGAGCGAGGACCAGGTCGCCGCGATCGAGCAGCAGCAGATCCAGCCCGCCCTGCGGCAGGACGACTGGCTCGGCGCCGTCGATGCGGCGGCCGACGGAATGACCGACGCCGTCGGCGGCGGAAGCGGCGCCCCGGGCGCGGACCCGGGTGGCAGCGGGTGGCTCACCTGGCTGCTCGTCATCGTCGTGGTCGGCGTCGGCATCGTTCTGCTCGTGGTGCTCCTGCGCCGCCGCAAGAAGGGCGCCGTGACCGCCGGCACCGCGGGTCCGCCTCCGCCGAGCATCGAAGACCTCGAGAGACGCGCGTCGTCGCTGCTCGTCGAGACCGACGACGCCATCAAGACCAGCGCGCAGGAGCTCGGCTTCGCGAGGGCCCAGTTCGGGGATGCCGCGACCATCGAGTTCGAGGCCGCGCTCGCGACCGCGCAGCAGAGCCTCGACGAGGCGTTCGGGCTCAAGCAGAAGCTCGAGGACCACCTCCCCGATTCCGAGCAGGACGCGCGCGCCTGGAACGAACGGATCATCGCGCTCTGCGAGGCCTCCAACGCACTCCTCGACGAGAAGGCAGCGGCGTTCGACGAGCTGCGCAAGCTCGAGCAGAACGCCCCCGAGGCGCTCGCGCGCGTGCACGACGCGAAGGCGAAGGCGGAGGCATCCCTCGGCCAGGCGGTGTCGCGGTTGCGGAGCCTGCAGACGGCGTACGCACCCGAGGCGCTGGCGACCGTCGTCGACAACCCCGAGCAGGCGCGGCAGCGCCTCGCGTTCGCAGAGGAGCAGCTCACCGCCGCGCAGACGGCGGTCGGCTCGGGCGACGGTGGCGAGGCCGCCGTCGGCATCCGGGCCGCCGAAGAGGCCGTCGGCCAGGCGACACTGCTCGAGAACGCCATCGACAAGCTCGCGACGGACCTCGCCGAGGGTGAGCGCAACGCCATGGCCCTCGTAGCCGAGCTCGAGTCCGACATCGCCGCGGCGTCGGCCCTTCCGGACGCCGACGGACGGATCGCGGGCGTCATCGCGTCGACGAGGCAGCAGCTCGACGCCGCCCGCGCCCAGCTCAACGGCACCGCCAAGCGCCCGCTCGCGGCCTTGCAGGGCCTCGAAGCGGCGAATACGCAGATCGACACGCTCGTGCAGGGCGTGCGGGACGCCGAGGCCCAGGCCCAGCGCGCACGTCAGATGGTCGGTCAGGTCATCATTCAGGCGCAGGCCCAGGTGTCGGCCGCCGAGGACTACATCACCGCGCGGCGCGGCGCGGTCGGGGCCCAGGCGCGGACGCGTCTCGCCGAAGCCGGCGCCTCGCTCGCCCGTGCGCAGGCGCTGCAGGCGAGCGACCCGCAGCAGGCGATGCAGCAGGCGCAGCGCGCCGATCAGCTCGCAGGGCAGGCGATCCAGCTCGCGCAGAACGACGTCGGCGCGTTCGACGGCGGCATGGGCGGCATGTTCGGCGGTGGCCAGCAGGGCGGGCAGTCCGGCGGCGGCATGCTCGGCGCTGTCCTCGGCGGCATCGTGCTCAACTCCGTGCTCGGCGGGGGTCGCTCCTCAGCCGGCTCGGGCGGCGGCCTCGGCGGCATGCTGGGCGGCGGCGGAGGGCGCTCCTCGGGCGGCATGCGACCCGGTAGCTTCGGAGGCGGCGGCACGCGCGCCCGCCGAGGAGGTGGCCGCTTCTGACCCGAAACCGCGGAGCCGCCCGCGCGCAGCGGGCCGCGGCATCCATCCCCAGACCAGACTCACCGACCCAGAACTGAAGTCCGATAGGAAGGAAATCCGATGGCGAAGCAGTCCATCTTCGGTCGCATCTCGACCCTCATGAAGGCGAACATCAACGCACTCCTCGACTCGGCCGAGGACCCGCAGAAGATGCTCGACCAGCTGGTGCGCGACTACACGAACTCGATCGCCGACGCGGAGTCGGCCATCGCCGAGACGATCGGCAACCTGCGCCTGCTGGAGCGCGACCACCAGGAGGACGTCCAGGCGGCGGCCGAGTGGGGCAACAAGGCGCTCGCTGCCAGCCGCAAGGCCGACGAGCTGCGCAAGGCCGGCAACACCACCGACGCCGACAAGTTCGACAACCTCGCCAAGATCGCTCTGCAGCGCCAGATCAGCGAGGAGAACGAGGCCAAGGCGATCGCGCCGACCATCGCGACGCAGAACGAGGTCGTCGACAAGCTCAAGGACGGCCTCAACGGCATGAAGCAGAAGCTGGAGCAGCTTCGCTCGAAGCGCTCCGAGCTGCTCGCACGCGCCAAGACCGCCGAGGCGCAGAACAAGGTGCACGACGCCGTCAAGTCGATCGACGTGCTCGACCCGACCAGCGAGCTCGGCCGGTTCGAAGACAAGGTGCGTCGCCAGGAAGCCCTCGCGGCCGGCAAGCAGGAGCTCGCCGCGTCGAGCCTCGACCAGCAGTTCCTCGCCCTCGAGGACGTCGGCGAGCTGACCGAGGTCGAGGCCCGTCTCGCCGCCCTCAAGACCGGTGCGCCGGTGCAGGCCGCGATCGAGAACTGAGCCCACCGCTCGCCGAGGGGCGCCGGTTCCGCACGGATCCGGCGCCCCTCGCGTATGCCTCCAGCGAACGACGGGCGGGACGGATGCCGCAGCGCCCGGTCTGCGCGAAGATGAGGGGATGACGCGTTACCTCGTGGTCCCCCAGTGGCAGGGGAGCCCGTCCTCCCGCGCGATGCAGCTCATCGACGGCGCCCAGGCGATCGCGGGAGACCTCCCTCGGTCCTCCACCACCGTGCTCGACGTCCCCATGGAGGCGGGCGAGTCACTGGGCACGGGCATCCATCGCCTCAGCGCCCTGCAGCGCGTGCGCGGGATGGTCGCACAGGCGTTGGACGCCCACGACGCCGCCGCGCCCGACGAGCCCGTGCTCACGATCGGCGGCGACTGCGGCATCGCACTCGCCCCCATCGCGCACGCCGCCCGCCGGTCCCCCGGGCTCGCGGTGGTCTGGATCGACGCGCACCCCGACCTCAACTCGCCGGACTCGTCGCCATCGGGCGCCTTCGCGGGCATGGCGCTGCGCGCCGTGATCGGCGACGGCGACCCCGGTCTGGCCCTGCCCGCGGGAACGATCGCCGCCGACCGCGTCGTCGTCGGCGGTGCACGCTCGTTCGACGACCCCGAACTCGAGCTCGTGTCGGAGCGCGGCATCGCGGCCCTCACTGTGGAGGCGCTGCGCGAGGGCGACGCCCTTGCCGACGCGGTCCTTGCGACCGGTGCGGACGCCGTGTACATCCACGTAGACATCGACGCACTCGACCCCGCCGAGATCGCAGGCAACGCCCATCCGGAGCCCTTCGGGGTCACCGTGGCCGAGCTGACCGTCGCGGTCGCGCGGCTGCGTGAGCGCGTGCCTCTGGTCGGGGCATCCCTCGCCGGGTACTCCCCTGCGTCGCTCGCGTCGGCCACCGACGATCTGGGCGCGATCCTGCGCGTGATCGGGGCGCTGGCGTGAGTCCCATCCCCACGCCGCCCGCGGGGTGGCGCGCCGCGGCCGAGCGCGCCGTCATCCGGGGGCGGCGCATCGACGACGCCCTCCCCGCGTTCCTGCTGGATTCGCCCATCAGCCGCGTCGGGTACTGGTACGGCTGCGCGGTGGGGTGGGTCTGGGGAACGCTCTGGAGCACCGGGCCCGTCCAGCAGCGCGAGGGCCTGTGGGTGTTCCGCGGGATGCCGCGCTGGACGTTCCCACGCGGCGGATCGTGCGTGGGCGGATGCTTCCTCACCGGCGACGGCCGCATCACCGACGCGCTGCTGCGGCACGAGGCGGTGCACAAGCGCCAGTGGCAGCGCTACGGGCTGCTCATGCCCGTGCTGTACCTGCTGGCCGGACGCAACCCGCTGCGCAACCGGTTCGAGATCGAGGCAGGCCTCGAAGACGGCAATTACGTTCCCCGCGGCGCGGCATGACCGGATGGTCCCGGGGGGCTCGGCGGAGCGCGACCGGATCGGGGCCGGCCGCGCCGCTCAGCGGGTCACTTCTGCCCGTGAAGATGGGCGTTGCAGCCCCATTCCCCCAGCTCGGGGATGACGACATCGGAAGCACCGCCGCCGTTCAGGCTGAGGGCCTTGCGGTCCGCCTGGTCGAACTGGCCCCAGTTCTGGGTCACTCCGCGCTCCACCTCTGAGCCGTCCGACTCGTGATCCTCCAGCCCGGAGAATGAACACGGTGAGTTCGCGTTGCTCCGCGCGCCGGTCGGGTCCCCGTTGGCGTTGAACTCACCCGCGAACGCGCCGCCCGCCGAGCCGAGTACGATGACGGCCCCCACGGCGAACCCCAGCATGATCTTCCTGCGCATGATGCGCCCCTTCCCAGGAGAAAATGGGCGAGCGTCGAGCTCGCCCGCCGCTAGCGAACTCCTCGACCCGGGCGCCGTCAATGGGGTGAATACCGGCCTGGTACCTAGGGTCTCGAGCCCGCCACGCGGCGTCAGACAGACAGGACGAGCGCGGGGCTCAGCGCGCGGTGGCGAGGCCGTACTGCGCGGGGGTGTGGATCGCATCCGTGCGGATGCCGAGATGGACCAGGTGGTCGACGATGTCGGCCGTGCCGAGATAGCCGCCCAGCAGGTGGATGCGGGTCGCGTCGCCGTCGGTGCACAGCATCTCGTCCGCCCACGCGGTGACGGCGCGCGTCAGCGCCTCGCCGGACCCGCAGCCGCGGCCGGTGCCGGGGGCGCCTGAACGCTGCGAGCGGTCGAGCCATGTGACGACCATGCGGCTCGGCGCGGTGATCTCAGCCAGCCATGAGGCGTCGGGGACCTCGACGAAGACCCGGCCCGTCGAGCAGATCGGCAGCGTCGCGAGCACGGCCTCGAGCTCGGCCAGCGATGACTCGTCGGCCGTGATCAGATGCTGGACGCGCGTGTGACGCGACGCTCGGCACGCCGACGCGTTGTGCGCGGCACTCTGAGGCTGGATGTTCTGAACCATGGCCCCTCCACTATACCTCCTGATGAAGGGTTGCCTTACCTCATTACCGTCCGTGAACAACGGATGCCCCGTTCCTAGGCGTCACGCTGAAGCAGCACGCGGCGAAGCTCCACGAGCTCTTCGTCGGCGAGCCCGTGCGTGCGCAGATATTCCGCAGCCGAGCCGTAGCGCTCGTCGACGTCGGCGAGGAGCGCGTGCATCACCGGCGCGGGCGAGCGCGCGACGAGGTCCTCGACGTTCACCGCGCGGGGATGCATGGATCGGATGAGTGCCACGACGTAGCGATTGCGTCGCGCCGGCAGCAGCGCCTCCGTGCGCGCGTAGTCGGCGATGACCTCGTCGGCATCGACGCCCGCTGCAGCCAGCGTCAGCGCGACGGTGACACCGGTGCGATCCTTGCCCGCGGTGCAGTGCACGAGCACCGGCTGGTCGGCGAGGATACCCCGCACCACCGCCACCACGTTCTCCGACGATTCGTCGACGATGAGGCGGTACATCTCGTCGAGACTGAGGTCGTCGCGGAAGAACGAGTCGACCGAGCCCAGGAACAGCGGCACACGCTGGGTCACGACGTCCAGGCCCGCGGTGCGGCTGGGATCGCGGGCGACCTCGTCATCGGCGCGCAGATCGATGATGCGGCGAAGTCCGAGGCCGGCGAGGGCCCTCCCGCCCTTCGCCCCGAGCCGTGCCAGGTTTCCCGAGCGGAACAGGACGCCATACCGGGTCGTCGACGCACCCGCGCGGAGCCCTCCGACATCGCGCAGGTTCACTGCGCCGGGAACGACGGGGTCGGAGAACGCCAGCCGGCCCGACCGCGCGGGATCCGACGGATCGACCGGGTCGACCGACGGCGGATCGTCCGTCACCACGCCGCGCCCGCGGCGGCGTCCTTGTCTTCGCCGACGAGGTCGTCGCGGGGCGGCGTGCTGTACCGGCCCGCGATGGCGATCCGGTTGAACGCGTTGATCGACACCAGGATCCAACTGAGGGCGACGTACTCCTTCTCGCTCAGCACCCCGCCGATGCGGTTGTAGACGTCGTCGGGGATGCCGTCCTCATGGATGTAGACGTAGGCCTCGGCGAGCTCGAGGCCCGCGCGCTCCCGGTCGGAGAAGACGCCGGACTCGCGCCACACCGGGAGCTGCGCGATGTCGTCCGCCGTGACGCCGGCGGCGAGCGCCCGCTCGACGTGCACCCGCACGCAGTACGCGCAACCGTTGCGCTGCGACGCGTGGATCTGCACGAGTTCCTTGAGCCGGTCGTCGATGCCGTTCTCGGCGGCGATGCCGCCCACGGTCTTCGAGAAGGCCGAAAGCGCCTGGTAGGCGGGTCGCGCCGCCCGCGAGAGGTGCACGCGGTGTTCTGCCGTCATGACGCCAGACTACCGAGGGCACGCGCGCGCGGGGCCGGGCGTCGTCGGGGTGGGGCATGATGAGCGGGTGAGCGGCCCCATCGACGAATTCTCGTTCCTTCCCGAGCAGGCCGCGGAGGCCGGCATCGAGGCATCCGTCCCCCGCGGCGAGCGGCTGTCGCTCGCGCTCGCCGACGGGCGCAGCCTGAGCGCGCTGCGCTACACCCCGGCGGACTCCCCCGATGCCGCGCCCGTGGTGACGTTCCTCCACGGCGCGGGGCTCAATGCCCACACGTGGGACACCACTGTCCTGGCGCTCGGACTTCCCGCGCTCGCGATCGACCTCCCCGGCCACGGGGATTCGTCCTGGCGCGACGACGCCGCGTACGTCGCGCGCGTCCTCGCACCCGACGTCGCCGCGGGGATCGACGCCTGGACGGACGCCCCGCAACTGCTCGTCGGGCAGTCGCTGGGCGGGCTGACCGCCGCCGCCGTCGCGGCATCGCGACCCGACCTGGTGCGCGAGCTCGTCGTGATCGACATCACACCGGGCTTGGATCCGAACGCCGGAGCGCGGCAGATCCGCGACTTCTTCGCGGGCCCGGCGACCTGGGCGACGCGCGACGACCTCGTCGACCGTGCACTCGCCTTCGGGCTCGGCGGCGGCACGCGCCGCAAGGCCGAACGCGGCGTCTTCTTCAACTCCCGCATCCGCTCCGACGGCCGCGTCGAGTGGAAGCACCACTTCGCGCGCCTGGCGAACGCGGCATCGGCATCGCCCGCGGCCGCCGCGAGCGCGGCCGCGCAGCAGGACGCGGTCTCCTCGGTGCTCGGCGAGTCCGGCTGGGAGGACCTCGCCGCCGTCACCGCCCCGACTGTGCTCCTGCGCGGCGAGCGCGGCTACGTCACGGAGGAGGACGCCGCGGAATTCGCGCGACGTGTGCCCGCAGCATCCGTCGACGTCGTCGCGTCGGGGCACAACGTGCAGGAGGAGATCCCACTCGAGCTGGGGGCACGGCTGCGCGCCATGGCCGCCGTTGCGTGACCGCTGCGGCGCCGGTGGGGAAGCATTAACGCTTCTGTTGCGTTCCGGGTAGCGGGTTGCCGAACGCCGCCGCGGAATCCCTAGGCTGATACCCACCGGCAGCCCCGACCCCCCTGGGCGGCCGGCGCCTCGCCCAGTACGCGGGACGCATCCCGAAAGGACATTCATGCTCCGTCGCACCGCTCTCGCCGCAGCGTCGCTGCTGGCCGCCGGTCTGCTCGTCCTCAGCGCCTGCAGCGGTGGCGGCGGGAGCTCCGCGCCGACGACGCCCGGCGAGCCCGATCCGGACGCTTCTGTCGCGATCCGGCTGGTGCTCGAGCCCAGCAACCTCGACATCCGCGAGACCGCGGGGTCGGCGCTGGACCAGATCCTCGTCGACAACATCTACCAGGGCCTCGTCGCCCGCACGCCCGAGCAGGACATCGTCCCCGCGCTCGCGAGCGACTGGACGGTCTCGCCCGACGGCGTCACCTACACGTTCACGCTGCGCGAGGGTGTGACGTTCCACGACGGGCAGGAACTGACCCCCCAGGACGTGGTGTGGTCGCTCACCACGCGGCGGGACAGCCCGCAGTGGCGGGACTCGGCGCGGCTGGCGAACGTCACCTCGATCACCGCGGAGGGGCAGGACATCACACTGACTCTCAGCGAGCCGGACTCGAGCCTGCTGTGGAACCTCACGGGCCGCGCCGGCATCGTCCTCAAGGAGGGCGACACCGTCGACTACAAGACCAAGACCAACGGCACAGGTCCATTCGTGCTGACCCAGTGGCGCCAGGGTGACAGCATCACCTTCGAGCGCAATGACGCCTACTGGGGCGAGGCCTCCGGCGCGGCCGAGATCGTCTTCGATTACATCCCCGACAACCAGGCCGCGCTCAACGCGGCGCTCGCAGGTGAGGTCGACGTGGTGACCGGGTTCGACGCGAACCTGAAGGAGCAGGTCGAGCAGGACGGCGACTTCGCGCTCGTGCTCGGCAGGTCCACCGACAAGGGCACGCTCGCGTTCAACCAGACCTCCGGCCCTCTCGCCGACAAGCGCGTGCGCCAGGCGATCCGCCAGGCGATCGACCACGACGCCATCATCGAGGCGCTGGCGTCGGGCCAGACCCAGTACGGGCCGATCCCCGAGCTCGATCCCGGCTACGAAGAGCTGTCGGACGTCGCACCATACGACCCCGAGGCCGCGAAGGAGCTCCTCACGGAGGCGGGCTACGAGGACGACCTCGAGCTCACGCTGACGATCCCCAACTTCTACTCGACGACGATCCCGCAGATCCTGGTCTCCGACCTCGACGAGGTCGGCATCACGCTCGAGGTCGACTCGGTCGACTTCACCACGTGGCTCACCGACGTCTACACGAACCACGACTACGACCTGAGCTTCGTGCTGCACACGGAGGCCCGCGACTTCGAGAACTGGGCGAACCCGGACTACTACTTCACCTACGACAACGCCGAGGTGCAGGAGCTGTACGCCCAGTCGCTGGCGGCCACCGACGAGTCCGAGGCCGCAGATCTGCTCGAGAAGGCGGCCCGCATCGTCTCGGAGGATGCGGCGGCCGACTGGCTGTACAACGGAGCCTCCGTCGTCGCGATCGGCCGCAACGTCGTGGGCATGCCCACCATCAACGTGAACGAGCGGCTGAACGCAGCCGAGATCGCCCAGAGCAACGGGTGATCCGGTACACGCTGACCCGATTCGCCCTGCTCCTGCTCGGGCTTCTCGTCGCCAGCGTGCTGATCTTCGTCACCCTCCGGGTACTCCCCGGTGACATCGCGCACCTCATCGCCGGTGTGGGATCCACCCCCGAGCAGCAGGACGCCATCCGGGAGCGGCTGGGCCTGGGCCGCCCGCTCCCGGAGCAGTACCTCACCTGGATCGGCGGGCTGTTCCGCGGCGACCTCGGCACATCGCTGCTGACGGGCACGAGCGTCGTGGACGAACTCGCCGAGAAGGCGGAGGTGACCGTGCCCCTCGGCATCCTGTCGCTGACCGTCGCCGTCGTGATCAGTGTGCCGCTCGGTGTGCTCTCGGCGATGCGGCGCGGGCGCGCCGCGGGCACGGGACTCAGCGTCGGCGCGCAGACTCTCGCCGCGGTGCCCGTGGTGTGGGCGGGCATGATGCTCGTCGTGGTCTTCGCGGTGTGGCTCGGCTGGCTGCCCGCGCAGGGCTTCCCGCGGTCGGGCTGGAGCGATCCGTGGGCGGCACTGCGCTCGCTCATCCTCCCCGCCCTCACGATCGGCATCGTCGAGGGCGCCATGCTGCTGCGGTTCGTGCGCAGCGCGACCCTGCAGGCCGTCGGCCAGGACTTCGTGCGCACCGCCGCCGCGAAGGGACTCACCCGCGACCAGGCGCTGATCCGCCACGGCCTGCCCGTGGTCGGCCTGTCGGTGATCACGGTGCTCGGCCTGCAGGTCGCGGGCATCATCGTGGGCGCCGTCGTGATCGAGCAACTGTTCTCCCTCCCCGGCATCGGCCGCATGCTCGTCGCCGACGTCGCCGCCCGCGACCTGCCGAAGGTGCAGGGCGAACTCCTGGCCCTGACCGGTTTCGTGCTCATCGTCGGGTTCGTGGTCGACCTCGTGCACCGCGTCATCGACCCCCGGCAGCGGGAGGCACCATGAGCCCGTCGACGAGCTCAGGGAGCGTGCACGGGACGGATGCTGCGCCCGCGGCGCCGCCCGCACCGCGGCGTCGGTCGCGGTGGGCGTGGCTGGGGCGGCTGTGGGCGCTGTCCACCGGACGCTTCGGGTTGATCGTGGTCGCGGTCGTCGTCCTCACCGCGATCGTCTCCCGGTTCTGGACGCCGTTCGACCCCCAGAAGGTCGATATCGCGAACCGCTGGGCCCTCCCCGGCTGGCCCCACCTCCTCGGCACCGACGGTTCTGGCCGCGACATCCTGAGCCTCCTGATGGCCGGCTCCCGCACCACCGTGTTGGTCGCGATCGGCGCCGGCGTCGTCGCGACGGTGATCGGCATCTCGCTCGCCGCGCTCGGCGCCCTCACCGCGCGGTGGGTGCGCGAGTCGGTGGCGGTGTTCGTCGACATCCTCATCGCGTTCCCGGTGCTGATCATCGCGATGATGATCTCGGCGGTGTGGGGCGGATCCCTGTGGGTCGTGATCTGGGCGGTCGGCATCGGCTTCGGCGTGAACATCGCCCGCGTCACGCGACCGGAGCTGCGCCGCGTGCTGCACAGCGACTTCGTCCTCGCCGGGCGGGCGTCCGGCCTCACTCCGGCGCAGAACCTGTGGCGCCACCTCCTCCCCAACGTCGCGCCGGTGTTCATCGTGCAGCTGTCGTGGGGCATGGCGGTCGCCGTGCTCGCCGAAGCGGGACTGTCCTATCTCGGATTCGGCGCGCCGGTCACCGAGCCGTCGTGGGGTCTGCTGCTCGCGCAGCTGCAGCAGTTCATCGCCGTGCACCCGCTGTCGGTGGTGTGGCCCGGCCTCGCCATCACGGTCACCGTGCTGGGGCTCAACCTGCTCGGAGACGGCCTACGGGAGGCCACCGACCCGACGCTCTCCCGCAGCCCCTTCGCCACCCGTCGCGCGCGTCTTCACATCCCGGAGGTGGTGTCGTGAGCCTCGAGGTGCACGACCTCACGGTCGACCTCGGCGAGCGCCGCGTCGTCGACGGCGTCTCGTTCGCCGTGCCCGACGGCGCACGCGTCGGCCTCATCGGCGAGTCGGGCTCGGGCAAGTCGCTGACGGCCCTCGCGATCCTGGGGCTCCTCCCCGATGGCGCGACCGCCTCGGGCAGTGTGCGGTGGAACGGCCGCGAGATCCTGGGCCTTCCCGATCCCGAGCTCGCGGAGCTCCGCGGTGACGAGATCGGCATCGTCTTCCAGGAGCCGCGCACCGCGCTCAACCCGATCCGCACGGTCGGCCGCCAGATCGCCGAGTCGATCCGCATCCACGAGGGGCTGTCGAAGCGGGATGCTGCTGCCCGAGCGATCGCCGAGGCATCGCGTGTCGCCCTCCCCGATCCGCACCGCATCGTTGCGCGCTACCCCCACCAGCTGTCGGGCGGCCAGCGCCAGCGGGTCGCGATCGCCATGGCGCTCGCATGCCGGCCGCGGCTGCTCATCGCCGACGAGCCGACGACAGCGCTTGACGTCACGATCCAGGCCGAGATCCTCGAGCTGCTGCTGTCGCTCGCCCGCGACGACGGCATGTCGCTGGTGTTCATCACGCACGACCTCGCGGTGCTGTCGCAGATCGCCACGCACGGTGTGGTGCTCGAGCGGGGACGCGTGGTGGAGGAGGCGCCGGTGTCGCGGCTGCTCTCGGCTCCGGAATCCGTCGTCACCCGGGAGCTTCTGCGCGACGCGACCGCGACTCTCTGGCGGCCGGAGGGCGGTCGCACCCGCGCGCCGGGGGCCCCGGGTGATGCCCCGGAAGGAGGAGGATGACCCTGCTGATCCGCGGGCGCGGGCTGACGCGCCGCTACCCCACGCCGAAGACGCGGCTGTTCGAGAAGCGGGCATTCACGACGGGACTCGAAGACGCCGACATCGACGTGCGCGAGGGCTCCGCCGTCGGTCTCATCGGCGAGTCGGGCTCAGGCAAGTCGACGCTCGTGCGCCTGCTGCTGGCCCTCGACACCCCCTCCGCCGGAACCGTGGACTTCGACGGGCGACCGGTCGACGCCAAGGATTCGGCGCGCTCGCTGCACTGGCTGCGCACGCAGACGGGGATCGTCTTCCAGGACCCTTACGCGTCGCTCGACCCGCGCATGAGCGTCGGGCGCATCATCGGCGAGCCGCTGTGGGCACTGGGGATCGACGGCGACCGCCGCGCGCGTGTCCGCGAGGTGCTGGACGACGTCGGCCTCCAGGCCGACATGGCCGACCGCTTCCCGCACGAGTTCTCGGGCGGCCAGCGGCAGCGTATCGCCCTGGCGCGCGCGATCGTGCACCGTCCCCGCCTGCTCGTCGGCGACGAGCCGCTGTCGGCGCTGGACGTCACGGTGCGCGCGCAGATCCTCGAACTGCTCGGCGAGCTCCGCGCCCGCGACGGTCTCACGCTCCTGATGGTGTCGCACGACATCGGCGTCGTGCAGAACCTGTGCGACGAGGTCGTCGTCATGAAGGACGGCCGCATCGTCGAGGAGGGCCCGACCGAGAAGGTGCTGCTGCAACCGCAGGTCGCGTACACCCGGCGACTGCTGGCGTCGATCCCGGTGATCGACGCCGGATCGGCGTGACCGCCTCGGGGGCGGCGAGGCGGCGAGGGCCGTCGGAGCCCGCCGATAGGTTCGGAGCATGAGCCCCGGAATCGTCCCCCCGTACCTGCTCGCCCGCATCGCCGCCGTGCAGGAGGAGGACTGGGCTCGCGCGGCCGATGCGGCGCACCGCACCCTCGTGGCGCCGCGGGAGTACCGTCCGGTGCGCTCACGTCTGCGGCTGTCGATCCAGGAGCCGGGCACGCTCGTCGCGGAGGCGACGCCTGCGCCCGATCGCGAGATCTCCGACGCGAAGCACCGCGAGCTGCTTCCGGGCACACGGGTGCGCGGCGAGGACGACCCGCCGACCGGGGACGCCTCCGTCGATGAGGCGTACGAGGGACTCGGTGCGACGTACGACTTCTGGTGGGACGCGTACGCGCGCGACAGTATCGACGGCTCGGGCAGCTCGCTCCTGTCGACCGTGCACTACGGTCGCGACTACGACAACGCCTTCTGGAACGGCGAGCGCATGGTCTTCGGCGACGGCGACGACGAGGTGTTCCGGGGTTTCACGCGATCGCTCAGCGTCATCGCCCACGAGCTCGCGCACGGCGTGATCGAGGACGAGGGCGGCCTGCTCTACCGCGGGCAGTCCGGCGCGCTCAACGAGTCGATCGCCGACGTCTTCGGAGCCCTCGCCGAGCAGCACCGGGAGCGACAGGCCGTCGACGAGGCGACGTGGCTCATCGGCGAGGGGATCTTCACGGATGCCGTTGAGGGCGCCGCCCTGCGATCGCTCAAGGCGCCCGGAACCGCGTACGACGACGACGTGCTCGGCAAGGACCCGCAGCCGGCGCACATGCGCGACTACGTCGAGACTCGCGACGACAACGGCGGCGTGCACGTCAACTCGGGTATCCCCAACCACGCCTTCTATCTCACGGCGAAAGCGCTCGGCGGCCACGCGTGGGAGCGCCCCGGGCTCATCTGGTACCGCGCGCTCACGTCGGGGACGCTCCCCTCCACCGCGGACTTCCTGACGTTCGCCCGCGCCACCCTCGCGGCTGCGGCCTCGGAGTACGGTGAGGAGTCGGAGGAGGTCGACGCCGTCCGCGCCGGGTGGACGGGTGTCGGCGTGATCCCGGATGACCGAGAAGCCGAGTCCTGACGCGACCGCCTCGTCCGCTGCGCCACCGGCGGTCGAGGTCGACATCGCGCGCACCGGCGGCATCGCCGGCATCACGCGGCGCTGGTCGGCGCAGCCGCCCGTCGCAGAGGCGCCTCAGTGGATCACGCTCATCGATCGCTGCCCGTGGGGCGAGGCGGGCACCTCGACCGGCGAGCACGACGACGATGCCCCCGCAGCCCCGCCGCGCTCGGCGCCGCGACGCCGGGATCCGATGCCCGATGGTTTCGTGTGGTTCATCCGCGCGACGTGGTCGGGTGCGGATGCGCGAGAGGCCGAGCTGCCAGACGACGAGGTCGTGGGCGCGTGGCGCGAGCTCGTCGACGCCGTGCGCGACTGGAACCGGCAGCGCTCCGGAACCGGTCGGGCGGGTCGCTGAGGATCAGCGCGCGAAGAGACCCTTCTTCTTCGCCGGCTTGAGGGCCTTCTGCATGTAGATCGTGCCGAGCCAGCGACCGAATTTGAAGCCGACGCGGCCCATGCGGCCGACCTCGACGAAGCCGAGCTTCTCGTGCAGAGCGACCGAGCCCTCGGCGCCCTTGTCGCTGATCACGGCGACCATCTGCCGGATGCCCGCGGCTTCGCACGCCTCGATGAGCGCTTCGAGCAGCGCCCGGCCCAGCCCCTTGCCCGTGGCGGCCTGACCGAGGTAGATCGAGTTCTCGACCGAGAACCGGTAGGCGGACTTGCTCGACATCGGCTGCACGAGCGCGTATCCGAGGATCTGGCCCGACGGCGACTCTGCGACGAGGAAGGGCAGCCCCTGCTTGGTGAGCCGGTCGCGCTTCTTGCGCCACTGCGCCACCGACCAGACGTCCTCGTCGAAGGTCACGACCGAGTTGGTCACGTAGTAGTTGTAGATCTCGCGGATGTCGGGGATGTCCCTGTCCTCGACGGGACGGATCGTGAACGAGAACGGACGCTCGGGCTCGGCCTGCCGCTGCAGATGGCGCGGCAGCTTGCGGCGATCCTTCTCGTATTCCTCTTCAAGCATGAACTCTCCTGGATCTGCGGTCGGCGGGCCCCCTAGACGGGCAGCCGCCAGTCGACGGGGTCGGCTCCCTGCCGGGCGAGCAGCTCGTTGGCCCGCGAGAACGGCCGCGACCCGAAGAACCCCCGGCTCGCCGAGAGGGGCGACGGGTGCGCCGATTCGATGATCGACGTGGCGCCCAAGAGCGGCCGCAGGTTCGCAGCATCCCGTCCCCACAGGATCGCCACGAGCGGCCTTCCGCGCGCGACGAGTGTGCGGATCGCGTGGTCGGTCACCTTCTCCCAGCCCCAGCCGCGATGGGATGCCGGCGCCCCCGGCGCGACCGTGAGCACGCGGTTGAGCAGCATGACGCCCTGGTCGCTCCAGGCCGACAGGTCGCCGTGCGGGGCGCGCGGAATGCCGAGGTCCGACTCGAGCTCCTGGTAGATGTTGCCGAGACTCCGCGGCAGCGGGCGCACGTGCGCGTCGACCGCGAAGGACAGCCCGATCGGATGCCCCGGCGTGGGGTACGGGTCCTGCCCCACGATGAGCACCTTGACGTCGGGAAGCGGTCGCTGGAACGCGCGCAGCACGCGGTCGCCGGCCGGGAGGTACTGCCGCCCGGCGGCGACCTCGGCGCGGAGCCGCTCTCCCAGCGCCGCGATGTCGGTGCCGACCGGGGCGAGAGCCGTCGACCACCCCGGGTCGATGAATCCCGCGTCGGCGAGCTCGGGCAGGGTCATCGCCATGTCAGACGCGCTTTGTCGTCGTCATGACGTCGGCGACGGGGATCACGGCGCCGCGGGAGCAGACGGCGCCGGCCGGGTACGTGACGACGGTGCCGCCGGTGAGAGTCACAGCTCCTCCGTGCCCCGCGGGCGCAGCGGGCCGCGCGCGAGGAGGAACTGCGCCGACTGCGCGACCGGGCGCATCGTGATGAGGTCGAGGTTGACATGTCCGGGAGCGTTGAGAGCGTAGGCGATGACGTCCGCGACGTCGTCGGCAGTCAGCGGGTTCTGGACCCCGTCATACACGCGCTCCGCGGCCACGCTGTCGCCGCCGAGGCGGTTGAGGGTGAACTCCGGCGTGTGCACCATGCCCGGCGCGACCTCGATCACGCGGATCGGCTCGCCGTTGAGCTCGAGCCGGAGGGCGTGCGCCAGCATCGCCTCGCCCGCCTTGGCGGCGTTGTAGCCCGCGCCGCCGGCGTAGGCGGTCTGCGCGGCGGTGGAGGTGACGAAGAGTGTGTCGGCGTGACCGTCGGATGCTGCGGCCCGGCGCAGCAGCGGCATCAGCGCTGCGACCAGCCGCTGTGCCGACAGCACGTTGACGTCGAACATCCACTGCCAGTCCTCGACCCGGCCGTCCTCGACGCGGTCGGTGCCGCGGGCCCCGCCGGCGACGTGGACCAGCGCGTGGACCGGGCCCGAATCCGCAAGGAAACCGGTGAGGGCCTCGACGTCGGCATCCGTCGTCAGGTCCGCCGCGAAGGCGACAGCACCGGCCTCGGCTTCGAGCGCGGCGAGCCGATCGGCGCGTCGTGCGACGCCGACCACGTCCCATCCGCTCGCGCGCAGCGCGCGCACCGCCGCCTCGCCGATCCCCGAGCTCGCCCCGGTCACCACCGCACGTCTGTTCGCCATACCGACAACGCTACCCACGTCGCGCCGGGCGGCACTCCCCGACCGGGAATCCGTGGCCGGAGCGCGTTACGTCACATTTCCCCGACGTTGTTGACAACCCCGGGTTCTCCGTACTGTCGAACTCGGCTGGGGGGCACGCTCCCGGCATCCGATCCCGCAGGAGCAGGCCATGTCCGCACCCGAGAACTGGCGTTTCGAGACCAAGCAGATCCACTCGGGGGCTCAGCCCGACCCGGTGACCAAGGCTCGCGCGACGCCGATCTACCAGACCACGTCGTACGTCTTCGACAACGCCGACCACGCGGCGAACCTCTTCGCGCTCGCGGAGTTCGGCAACATCTACACTCGCATCCAGAACCCGACGCAGGCAGTCGTGGAGGAGCGCCTCGCCGCGCTCGAGGGGGGCACCGGCGCCCTGCTGCTCGCGAGCGGCCAGGCTGCGGCCACGTTCGCGGTGCTCAACATCGCCGAGGCGGGCGACCACATCGTGTCGTCGAGCTCCATCTACGGCGGAACGTACAACCTCTTCAAGTACACCCTCGCCAAGCTCGGCATCGAGGTCACCTTCGTCGAGAACCAGGACGACCTCGAGGAGTGGCGCCGCGCCGTCCGCCCGAACACGAAGCTGTTCTTCGCCGAGACCATCGGCAACCCCAAGATCAACGTGCTCGACATCCGCGGCGTCGCCGACGTCGCCCACGAGAACGGCGTGCCGCTCATCGTCGACAACACGATCGCGACTCCGTACCTCATCAAGCCGTTCGAGCACGGCGCCGACATCGTCGTCCACTCGGCCACGAAGTTCCTCGGCGGCCACGGCACCACCATCGGCGGCGTGATCGTCGACGGCGGCACCTTCGAGTGGTCGAAGAACGTCGACAAGTTCCCCGGCCTCACCGTTCCGGACCCCTCCTACCACGGCGCGTCGTACACGGCGGCGGTCGGCGATGGCCTCGCCTACATCATCAAGGCGCGCGTGCAGCTGCTGCGCGACCTCGGATCGGCGATCTCGCCGAACAGCGCATGGCTGCTCATCCAGGGCATCGAGACCCTGTCGCTGCGCGTCGAGCGTCACGTTCAGAACGCTCAGGAGATCGCGGAGTGGCTCGAGAACCACTCCGACGTCGCCTCGGTCAACTACTCGGGTCTGCCGACCTCGCCCTGGTACGCCGCAGCGAACACCTACGCCCCGAAGGGCGTCGGTGCGGTGCTGTCGTTCGAGCTCAAGGGCGGTGTCGAGGCGGGCCGCGAGTTCGTCAACTCGCTGGCGCTCTTCAGCCACCTCGCCAATATCGGCGACGTGCGCTCGCTCGTCATCCACCCGGCGTCGACGACGCACTCGCAGCTCACGCCCGAGCAGCAGCTCACGACGGGTGTCACGCCGGGTCTCGTTCGTCTCTCAGTGGGTCTCGAGAACATCGACGACCTCAAGGCCGACCTCGAGCAGGCGCTCGCCGCGGCTCGCCGGGTGTCGGAGGCAGCTCGCGCCTGATCCCTTCCTCGGGATACGGATGCCGTGTGCCCGCGCTGTGTGCGGGCACACGGCATCCGTCATTCCCGGTCGCTGTCGGGCTCGTCCGCGAAGTCGGCCGCCAGCTCCTCGGCGGTGAGGTGCGCGCCTGGAACCGGACGTGGGAGCGTCGGCGCGGCGTCGTCACTGTGCCAGGGCCGCTGATCGCCTTCGGTGCCATCGCTCTCGGCCTCGTCGAAGATGACGTCGGTGTCGTGATCGAGGTCATGTTCCTGCGGCGGCACCGCCGCGCGGGGCTCGTGGGCGGGCATGAAGGGCTCAGCGGTCGACATGCGCGCATTCTGCCATGCGCGGTGTAACAGACGGCACCACCCCGCATGCGCACGCGAGAATGGACGAATGGACTGGCAGACCTCCGAAGACACGGTGCCGAGCGCACCCGTGACGGAGGCCGACGCGCGTCTGCTACTGGGCCGCCCTCCGGCGACTGGTGCGTGGCGCGACGGCGACCCGCTGGGCGAGCGCCAGTTCGCCGCGTTCGGGGCGTTCCGCACCGAGGGCGGCCGCGAGCTGCCGGCATACCGCCTCGCGTACGAGACCTGGGGCGAGCTCAACTCCGCCCGTGACAACGCCGTGCTCGTGCTGCACGCGCTCACCGGCGACAGCCACGTGCGCGGGCCGGCGGGGGCGGGGCACCCGACCTCCGGCTGGTGGGACGATATCGTCGGTCCCGGTGCGCCGATCGACACCGACCGCTGGTTCGTCGTGGCCCCGAACATGCTGGGGGGATGCCAGGGGTCGACGGGCCCGGCGTCGATCGGCCCCGACGGCTACGAGTGGGCGTCGCGCTTCCCGTACCTCACGATCCGCGACCAGGTCGCCGCGCAGGTGCGCCTGGCCGACGCCCTCGGCATCGACGTCTGGGCAGCGGTCGTGGGCGGGTCGATGGGCGGCATGCACGCGCTCGAGTGGTCCATCATGCTCCCCGATCGCGTGGAGCGCGTGGGCATCCTGTCGTCGCCGCCCGTCAACACGGCCGACCAGGTCGCCCTCAACTCGGTGCAGCTCGAGGCGATCCGCGTCGACCCGCGCTTCCAGGGCGGCGAGTACTATGACGCCGGGGACGGTGACGGCCCGAACCGCGGGCTCGCTCTCGCGCGCCGCATGGCCCTGCTCAACTACCGCTCCCCCACGGAGCTCAACCAGCGCTTCCAGCGCACCTGGCAGTCTGGCGTGAGCCCGCTCGGGCACGGCGGGCGCTTCGCCGTCGAGTCGTACCTCGACTTCCACGGCAACAAGTTCACGCGGCGCTTCGACGCGAACTCGTACATCACGCTGGTCGAGGCGATGAACTCCCACGACGTCGGCCGCGACCGTGGGGGCGTCGAGGACGCCCTCGCCCTCGTCACCGCCAAAGCCCTGGTGCTCGGCATCGACAGCGACCGGCTCTTCCCCATCGACGGGCAGCACCGTATCGCGCGCGGCATCCGCAACACCCTCGATGGCGACCGCGCCGTCGTCCTCTCGAGCGACTTCGGCCACGACGGCTTCCTCATCGAGACGACGGCGGTCGGCGCCCACGTGCGCCGGCTCCTCCAGGCCTGACGCCCGTGGTCCTCAACCCGTCCGCTGGTAGCGCCAGGGCAGCGCGCCGATCTCCAGGCGATGACGGGAACCGGATGCTGCGCCCCCGGCGTCGCCCTCCCACTCGTCGTCGCCCTGCCAGAGCAGCAACGGGCCCTCACCGCCACGACGCGCGACCGTCTCGAAGCGCTGTACGCCGCCGAGGCGCGCCGCGCCGGCGACCGACTCCGCGTCGGCGTGATCGGCCAGGCCATGGAGCGTCACCCAGGTAGGCGGATACAGCGTGAAACCGCCGTGACCGTGCCGCGCGAGTGCGTCGGCGGGCCGCAGCCACTCGGCGGTCACAACCTCGTCGGCCGACAGCGTCAGCGCACCTGCGTCGGCGCGCGTCACGAAGAACCAGGTGCGGATCCGCAGCGCGAGGCCGGGCGGTGGATCCCAGCACGACAGCGTCACGAGCGCACCGGAGTCGAGCGCGAGCCCGGTCTCCTCGTGCGTCTCGCGCACCCCGGCGCGGCGGGCGGCGGTCTCTTCGGGCTCGTCGTCGGCGCCGTGGTCGGCGTCTTCGAGCTTTCCGCCGGGAAAGACCCAGGCGCCGGCGAACGATCCGCGGTCGGGCCGTTCGATCATCAGCACCTCGAGCCCGTGGGCGCCGTCGCGCAGCAGCACGACCGTCGCGGCGACGGGGACGGCCGGGTCGGTGGCATCCTCGGGCCGGCGCGTCCTCGCGCCGCCGATCGAGTCGCTCAGCGCTTGCAGCGCACGGTCCGCGTTCGGCGTCGGTTCCGGCATCCGCTCACTCTACCCATCGCGCGGACCGGTCCCGGCGGACAGCTCAGACCGCGACGCGCACCCCGCGCCGCTCGAGAATGAGGCTCGCCGTCGCGAGCACCAGCCCCGCGAGGGCGAGTCCCACGCCCACCAACGCCGGTGCCCCGAATCCCCAGCCGGCGGCGATGACGACGCCGCCGAGGAAGGCGCCGAGGCTGTTGCCGATGTTGAGCGCCGAGTGGTTCAGCGCCGCAGCGATCGACTGGTTGTCCTCGGCGACGTCCATCAGCCGCGTCTGGATCGTGGGGCTGAGGACGGACGCCACGAACCCGACGGCGAACACGAAGAACGCGAGCGCCCAGATCCACTGCGCGGTGATGGCGAGCATCGCGAGCACTGCCGCGAGTCCCACGAGTCCTCCGATCAGCGTGCGTTTGAGGTCGACGTCGGCGAGATGCCCGCCGACGAGGTTGCCGACCGTCATGCCGAGGCCCATGAGCACGAGCACGATCGGCACGGACCACTCCGGCGAGCCCGCGACCTCCGTCACGAGCGGCGCGACGTAGCTGTACACCGCGAAGAATCCACCGAATCCGATCGCACCGACGCCCAGCGCCAGCCACACCTGCCCGATGCGGAACACCTTGAGCTCGGCGCGGAGCGTGCGCGACGGATCGCCCGGATGCTCGGGGACGAAGAACGTGATCAGCACGGTCGCCGCCGCGAAGATCCCTGCCACGACCATGAACGCCGCACGCCATCCGAGCTGCTGGCCGAGATACGTGCCCAGCGGCACGCCGACGACGTTGGCGACGGTGAGGCCGGTCAGCACGAACGCGACGCCCTTCGCCCGCTTGCCCGGACCGAGCACGTCCGCCGCGACGAGCGCCCCGATACCGAAGTACGCGCCGTGCGGGAGCCCCGCGAAGAAGCGGGATGCCGCGACCCACTCGAACGTCGGTGCCAGGAAGGTGAGCGCGTTGAAGACGGTGAGCGCGAGAGCCAGACCGATCATCACGCGGTGGCGCGGGTACTTCGCGACGGCGCCTGCGATCGTCGGCGCGCCGACCACGACGCCGAGCGCGTAGAGCGAGACGAGCCAGCCGGCCTGATAGATCGCGTCCTCCTGGCGGAGCTGCCAGAGCGACGGAAGCAGGTCGGAGCCGATGTTCGGGAGCAGGCCCATGACGACGAACTCGGTCATGCCGATACCGAAGCTGCCGACGGCGAGGGAAAGGAGCGCCCACGTCGCCGCCCCCCTCGTGAGATTCGAGGAGGTCACGGCGTCATGCTAGCGGTGGCCGCAGCATCCTGTCGAATCGATTCGGCACGGGGACGCGGAACGCCACCAGCCCGCGGGAGCGACGGGTCAGTCGGCGTCGGCCTCGCCCTCCCGGCGGTCGATCGCGGCCTCGAGCCGCTCGATCTTTCCGTCGAGCTCGCCGGAGTACCCGGGACGGATGTCGGCCTTGAGCACGAGCGAGACCCGCGAGCCGTAGGGCGCGACGGCGTCGGTCGCACGCCTGACGACGTCGAAGACGTCGTCCCACTCCCCCTCGATCTCGGTGAACATCGACGTCGTGCGGTGCGGCAGGCCGCTGTCGCGCACGACGCTCACGGCGGCCGCCACGGCATCGTGCACCGAGCCGTCGGCGCGGCCGGTTCCGCTGGGTGCCACGGAGAAGGCGACGAGCATGGGGACCTCCGACTCTGGGGAGCGACGGGCGGCGGAAGCTGCGGCCCGACGTCTACTCTGACACGCGCAGCGGCACCGCCTGACGCACGGGCACTCGCGCCACGCGCACCACCACCCACACGAACAGCGCCAGCAGAGTCGCGTTGCGCAGCACGAGCAGCCACACGGCCGCGGGTGTCAGCACGAGGATCCAGTCGTACCAGAACGGGAAGATCGCCTGCGTGAGGGCCAGGATCACGACGGTGAGGCCGGCGGGACCCAGCCACCGGCGCCGATCGATCGCGAGGCCGATGACGATCGGCGCAATCAGCCACGTCATGTACTGCGGCGAACCCACCTTGTTGAGAACGATGAAGCCGAGTACGAACGCGGCCGCCAGCGGCGGGAACAGCGCGACGAACGACGCGCCTCTCCAGGTCTTGACGGCACCGGTCACCGCGATCCCCAGCATCCCGAGCATGAGGACCGGGGTCATCAGCATGATGACGATGTCGACCGAGGGGCCGGTGATCTGGAACGTGATCAGGTCAGGGTCGTAGAAGATCCGCGCACCGGGCACCTCGCCGAGGGCCAGCAGCAGGTAGACGCTGCTCACCGGCGCTTCGATCTGCAGGCCGCGTGAGGTCTGGTCGCCCACGAAGCCGAGGAGGTGCGGGCCACCGCCGGCGAGCAGGACGACGGCGACGACGACCGCCGAGACGGCCGCCGCTGCCCCGACGATCGCGAGCCGGCGGCGCACGGCGATCACGGCGGCCGCGAGCAGTGCCGCCGGCCACACCTTGATCCAGGTCGCGACGGCGAGGAGCGCGGAGCCGAGCCAGGGGCGCCCGACGAGCCACAGGGAGCCGGCCACTGCGAACGGCACCGTCATCGCGTCGAGCCGGTACATGCCCACGCCGCCGAGCGCGAGGATCGCCGCCAGCCAGAACCACGCGGCGAGCATGCGGCCGCGCGACCTGCCAGGGCCCACCAGGAGTGCGAACGCGGCGGCGTCCAGCGCCGTCACGAGCAGCCCCCAGCCGAGCGTGTAGTCCACGACCCCGCGGAACACCCCGACGAGCAGGATCGGCAACTGCGCCAGCGGCGGATAGATCCAGTCCTCGGTGATGCCGGGGAACGCATCGCCGCCGAGCGTGAGGCCCGCCCACCAGCGATACAGCTGGTCGACGTCCCAGGACGCAGCGTGGTCGTCCACGAACCCGAGCCAGATCACCGCGGCGTGGACGAGGACGAACGCGATCCACACCCACGTCCGCCGCAACACCCTTTCATCCTAGGGAGCGCGGACGAGCGTCCCAGGACGCGGTGGGACGTGATGCTGTGTACGTCGCGGGGCGCGTCGTGCGTGCTCAGGCGCGGGCGAGCACCTCTGCGACCGCGCGGGGCAGCGCCTCCGCGACGTCCAGCGCCGTGATCGGCCCGTCCCCGAACGGCGGAGAGCTCGACGCGCCCGCGATGCTCGCCCCCTCGGCGGCGATCGCACCCGCCCGCCCGTGCAGCCACGCGCCCGAGGCGGCGAGCGCAGCGAGGGAGGCGGCATCCGTGTGTCCGTCCTGAGCGAGAGCACCCGCGACCAGGGCTCCGATGACGCCGGCGAGCACGTCGCCGGTGCCCGCGGTGGCGAGCCACGGTGTGCCCGCCCCGACGGTAGCCGCCCAGCCGTCCGGTGCGACGACGACGGTCACCGCGCCCTTCAGAAGCACCACTGCTCCGGTGGCCTCCGCGGTCTCGCGGGCGGCGTCGATGCGGTCGGCCGGCGCGTGCCCGAGGCCGAGCGCCGCGCGCAGCCGCGCGTGCTCGCGGTCGTGCGGCGTGAGGATGCGCGGTGCCGTGGCCTCGGCGGCGAGATCCAGGGCGCCCGCGTCGACGACGACGGGGTCGGTGTCGGACAGCAGGGCCCGCAGGGCCGCGGTGTCGGACGGAGTGCGGGCCGAGGCATCCGTTCCCGATCCGATCACCCATGCCTGCACGCGCCCGTCGGCCGACACCGTCTCGGGCCGTCGTGCCAGCACCAGAGCGGTCGGACGTTCGGGTCCGAGGTAGCGCACCATGCCGAGGCCTGTGCGCCAGGCCGCCTCGACACCGAGGACCGCGGCTCCCGGATAGGCCTCGGAGCCCGTCCGCATGCCCAGCACGCCTCGGGAATACTTGTCGTCGTCGGCGGTTGGCCTCCGCAGGGCGCGAGCGGCATCGGCGCGCGTCCACGTCCTCACCATGCGGCCACAGTACCGCGCACCCCATCCGATCCGGAGACCCGATGAGCCGCCTTTTCACCCCCCTCACCCTGCGCGACGTGACGGTGCGCAACCGCCTCTGGGTCTCCCCGATGTGCCAGTACAGCGCCGTCGATGGCGTACCGCAGGAGTGGCACCACACGCATCTGGCGCAGTTCGCGTCGGGCGGTGCGGGGATGGTCGTCGCGGAGGCGACGGCGGTGTCGCCCGAAGGGCGGATCTCGCCGGAGGACACCGGCCTGTGGAACGACGCGCAGCGCGATGCGTGGACGCCGATCGTCGCCGCGATCCGCAGCCGCGGCGCGGTCGCCGGCGTGCAGCTCGCGCACGCGGGGCGAAAGGCCTCGACATGGTCGCCGTTCTCGGGGAGCCGGGGATCCGTCTCCGCCGGGGAGGGCGGCTGGAGCACCGTCGCCCCGTCGGCGGTCGCCTTCGACGGCTACACCGAGCCCCTGGCGCTGGACGTCGCCGGCATCGACCGCATCGTCGACGACTTCGCGGCGGCCGCCCGCCGTGCCGTCCAGGCCGGCTTCCAGGTGCTCGAGGTGCACGGCGCCCACGGGTACCTGCTGCACCAGTTCCTCTCCCCGCTGTCGAACCTCCGCGAGGACGAGTACGGCGGCTCGCTCGAGAACCGCGCGCGCCTGCTGCTGCGGGTGCTCGACGCGGTAGCCGATGCCGCCCCCGGCATTCCCGTCATCGTGCGCTTCTCGGCCACGGATTGGGCAGAGGGCGGCTGGAATCCCGACGAGACCGCGACCGTCGCCGGCTGGGCGGCCGAGCGCGGCGCGGACTTCTTCGACATCTCCAGCGGCGGGCTCGTCGCCCACCAGAAGCTCACGAGCGGGCCCGGGTACCAGGTCGAGCTCGCGGCGCGGGTGCGGCGAGAAGCCGGCGTGCCGGTGAACGCCGTGGGCATGATCGACGACGCGGCGCACGCCGAGCGGGTGCTCGCCGAAGACCTCGCCGACGCCGTGATGGCCGGCCGCGAGTGGCTGCGCGACCCGCACTACGGCCTGCGCGCCGCGTCCGAGCTCGGCGCCGAGATCGACTACTGGCCCGCCCAGTATCTCCGCGCCCGCCTCTGACCCGGAGAGGTTCCCCCGGATTCGGGGCGCCGCCCGCACGTTCGGGGCGCGCGCCGTGCGCCCCGAACGTTCGCGACGCGCCCCACCCCCGATTCACAGACCCGGACAGAGATGAGCGGATGCCGCGGCCCCGGGCCGCGGCATCCGCTCATCTCCTTCCGTCAGAAGCCGCGGCGGCGGGTCGCGTCCTGAACCTCGCCGATGAGCTCCTCGATGATGTCCTCGAGGAACAGCACCGCGGTGATCTCCCCCGACTCGTTGCGCACCTGCGCGAGGTGGCGCCCGGCGCGGCGCATCACGGCGAGCGCGTCCTCCAGATCGGTCGACTCCAGCACCGGCACCATGTGGTGGATGCGCTTCGTCGCGATCGGGAGCGCGACGTCGGTCGCGGCATCCGGTCCCTCCGCCGCACGGAGGATGTCCTTGAGGTGGACGTAGCCGAGCGGGAGGCCCGCCTCGTCGACGATCACGTAGCGCGAGAAGCCGTGCTTGGCGACCGCACGTTCGATCTCGTCGGGCGTCGTGACCTCGGGGAGCGTCACGAGATGCGACAGCGGCACCGCGACGTCGGCGGCCTTCTTGTCGGTGAACTCGACGGCCGCGGCCACCGTTCCCGACGTGTCGTCGAGCACGCCCTCGATGCGGGACTGGTTGACGATGGTCGCGACCTCCTCGAGCGTGAAGGTCGAGGAGGCCTCGTCCTTCGGCTCGACGCGGAACAGCCGCACGATGTGGTTCGCGGTCCAGTTGAGCGTCACGATCACCGGGTGGAAGATCTTCGACACCCACACGAGCGGCGGCGCGAGCATGAGCACCGCACGGTCAGGCACCGAGAAGGCGAGGTTCTTCGGAACCATCTCGCCGAACACCACGTGCAGGTACGACACGAGGATCAGCGCGACCGCGAAGGCGATGCCGTCGACGACGGCTTCCGACCAGCCGGTGAGCCCCAGCGGCTCGGCCAGCAGGTGGTGGATCGCGGGCTCTGAGACGTTCAGGATCAGCAGCGAGCAGATCGTGATCCCGAGCTGGCTCGTCGCGAGCATGAGCGTCGCGTGCTCCATCGCGTACAGCGCGGTCCTGGCCGACCGCGAGCCCTTCTCGGCGAGGGGCTCGATCTGCGAGCGACGTGCCGAGATGACGGCGAACTCGGCACCGACGAAGAAGGCGTTGGCGATGAGGAGCACCACCAGCCAGGCGATTCCGGCCCAGTCGCTCATCGGCGATCACCCCCCTCGGCCGCATCATCGTGGGGCATCGGCGTCGGCCTGAACCTCACTCGGTCGACGCGGCGGCCGTCCATGCGCTGCACCTCGATGGTGCCGTCCTCGATCTCGAGGGCGTCGCCGACCACGGGGATGCGCTCGAGCACGCTCATGATGTAGCCGCCGACGGTGTCGTAGACGTCCCCCTCGGGGATGCGGATGCCGGTGCGGTCGCGCACCTCGTCGGGGCGCAGCTCACCGGGGAAGATGACGGCGTCCTGGACCCGCACGATTCCCGCGCGACGGCGGTCGTGCTCGTCGAGCACCTCGCCGACGATCTCCTCGACGAGGTCCTCGAGCGTGACGACCCCGGCGGTGCCGCCGTACTCGTCGACCACGACGGCCATCTGGTAGCCGCGGGCGCGCAGCTCGGAGACGAGTACGTCGAGATGGACCGGCTCCGGGATGCGCAGCGGCTCGGTCGCGAGCGCCGCAGCCGGGACATCCGCCCGGCGCTCGCGCGGCACGCCGACGGCGGCCTTGAGGTGCACGATGCCGGTGATGTCGTCCATGTCTTCGCCGTACACGGGGAACCGGCTGTGGCCGGTGCGCCGGGCGAGTTGGATGACGTCCTCGGCCGAATCATCGGCGGCGAGTGCGTGGATGCTCGGGCGCGGCGTCATGACGTCGGCCGCCGAGAGCCGCGCGAAGGTGAGGCTGCGGTCCAGGAGCGACGCGGTGTCCTCCTCGAGGACGCCGGCGCTGGCCGAGCGGCGGACAAGGCTCGAGAGCTCCTCGGCCGTGCGGGCGCCGGAGAGCTCCTCCTTGGGCTCGATGCCGACGGCACGCAGCACGCCGTTCGCACTGCCGTTGAGCACGACGATCGCCGGGCGGAACACCGTGGTGAAGGCGACCTGGAACGGCATGACGAGCTTGGCGGTCTGCCGCGGCACGGCCAGCGCGAAGTTCTTGGGCACGAGCTCGCCGAGGATCATCGAGAAGACGGTCGCGATCGAGATGCCGATGATGGCGGCCAGCGGCCTGGAGACGCCGCTCGGGATGCCCCACGCGTCGAACACGGGAGCGAGCAGGTTCGAGATCGCCGGCTCCATCGTGTAACCGGTGAGCAGGGTCGTCAGGGTGATGCCCAGCTGCGCGCTGGAAAGGTGCGTCGAGGTGATGCGCAGGGCGCTGATCGTCAGCGACAGACGGGACTCGCCCGCCGCCTGACGGGCTTCGAGGTCTGCCCGGTCGAGGTTCACGAGCGCGAACTCGCTCGCGACGAACAAGCCCGTGCCTATTGTCAGAAGAAGCCCCACGCCCAACATGACGTAATCCATCACGCGCTCCCCCTTCGCTTCAACCGGCGGTCAGGCCCATTGATCGGGGTGGAGGGTCGGTGGGGCGATTGTCTGCAACTAGGAGGGTCGTCCATCGTGCCGACCAGTCTACGACAGGCGCTCGCGCGCGATTCCGGGGAATGAGGGATGCCGCGGCCCGCGGAATCCGGTCGGACCCGCGCTGTCAACCCCTCTGCGCCGGACCGCCGGAGCGCCCGCGGTGGGGGGCATGACCGACACGAGCGCCGACCGGCAGACGGGTCCCGGCAACGCACAGGGCCCGGAGCACCCCGACAAGCCCGACACGCCCCGCCAGATGGAGAAGCGCTCGTGGAAGTACGTCCTCCGGAAGACGGCGCGCGAGTTCTCAGCCGACGAGTGCACCGACATCGCGGCGGCACTCACCTGCTACTCGGTCCTCGCGATCGTCCCCGGCGGGCGGCCGTGTTCTCGATCCTCGGCCTGATCGCGCGCACCGCGGAGGCCACCGACGCCATCGGCGAGGCGCTCGGACTCGGCGAGGTGGGCGGAACCCCTGAGGGGGAACGGATGCCGCGGGTGGCGCAGCATCCGTCTTCGCTCACCAGCTGACCGGCAGCGCCTTACCCTCTTCGTAACCGGCCGCCGACTGCAGGCCGACGCGGGCGCGGTCGTGGAACTCGGCGACCGTCGAGGCACCGGCGTAGGTGAAGGAGGACCGCACGCCCGATGTGATCATGTCGAGCAGGTCCTCGAGTCCGGGGCGGAGCGGGTCGAGGTAGATCCTCGACGACGAGATGCCCTCGGCGAACAGCTCCTTGCGGGCGAGATCGTAGGGGTCCAGTCGCCCGAAGCGCTCGTGCACGGCCTTCGTCGAGGCCATGCCCCACGACTCCTTGTACGCGCGGCCGGCGTCGTCGACCTGCAGCTCGCCGGGCGCCTCGATGGTTCCCGCGAACCACGAGCCGATCATGACCGATGCCGCACCCGCCGCGAGCGCCAGCGCGACGTCGCGCGGGTAGCGGACGCCGCCGTCGGCCCACACGTGCGCACCCATGATGCGGGCGGCCTCGGCGGTCTCGAGCACCGCGGAGAACTGCGGGCGGCCGACCGCCGTCATCATGCGCGTGGTGCACATGGCGCCGGGGCCGACGCCGACCTTGAGGATGGTCGCGCCGGCGGTGACGAGGTCGTGCACGCCTTCGGCGCTCACGATGTTGCCCGCCGCGATCGGGATGCCGAGGTCGAGGTCGGCGACGGCGCGGAGCGCCCGGAGCATCCCCTCCTGGTGACCGTGCGCGGTGTCGACGACGAGCACGTCGACGCCCGCGCCGGCGAGCGCCTTCGCCTTCGACGCGACGTCGCCGTTGATGCCGACCGCGGCTGCGACGATCAGCCGGCCGGACGCGTCGACGGCGGGGCGGTACAGCGTCGAGCGCAGGGCGCTGCGACGCGAGAGGGTCCCGACGAGGTGCCCATGATGCAGCACGCACACGGTCTCCGCCTCGGCGGCGACGATCACGTCGAACGCGTGGCGCGCGCTTTCGATGTCGTCGGCATCGACGGATGCGGCGCGCCCGCGCGCGAGGTCGCCCAGGCGTGCGTCGGGCAGGGCCGTGCCGAGCCGGGTCGCCGGAACGATGCCGAGGATGTCGTCGGCGTCGACGTGGCCCGACGACGCATCGGCGACGACGATGCCGTGCCCCTCGGTGGCGGGGAGGAGCCGCGCGGCGTCGGCCACGGTCGCATCCGCCGGCAGTACGAGCGGGGTGTCCCACGAGACCGGCTGCGCCTTGACCCAGCGGATGGCGGCGTCCAGCTCCTGCAGCGGCATGTCCTGCGGGAGGACTCCGAGGCCCCCGCGACGGGCCAGCGTCGCAGCGAGCCGAGCGCCCGTGACCGAGTTCATGTTGGCCGAGACGAGCGGGAGGGTGGCCGTCGTGCCGTCGCCGGGAGCGAGGTCGACATCGAGCCGGCTCGTGATCGCCGAGCGACGCGGGACGAGGAAGACGTCAGAGTACGTCAGGTCGACGTCGGGGGTTTCGCCGTAGAACTCCATGACCGCCAAGGGTAGTGACACTTCCTGTGCGGATAATCATGCGGGTTCTTTCAGGTTTCGCGCGGACTGCAGCCGGAACGGCTCGCGAAGACTGGGCTAGGCTTGACGGTCGTGGGTGAGGGCGATTCGTGCCCCGCGCGCATCCCAGAACTTCACCGATGAAAGCAGGCGATTCAGCGTGTCGAGCCAGGTGACGGGCGTCGGGGTTTCGAACGAAGGAGAGTTCGGAGCCAACGAGTGGCTCGTCGAGGAGCTGTACGAACAGTTCAAGATCGACCGGAACTCCGTCGACAAGGCGTGGTGGCCCGTTCTCGAGGCCTACCACCCCGCCGAGGGAGCAGCAGCACCGACCCAGGCAGCGCCCACGGCGCCCGAGCCACCGGCGCCGGCGCAGCCGGCGGCATCCGAGCCGCGTCCGGTGACGGCGCCGATCCCGGTGATCGGCGCACAGCCGGTGGCCCGCACCACCGCGCGCCCGGCAGCACCTCAGCCGATCCCGGCGCAGGCGCCGAAGGCCTCGCCCTCGGCGGCCGACGGCCAGGCCGACGCCGACGTCGTCACGCCGCTGCGCGGCATGCCGAAGACCCTCGCCGCCAACATGGACGAGTCGCTGACCGTCCCCACGGCGACGAGCGTCCGCACCGTGCCGGCGAAGCTGATGATCGACAACCGCATCGTCATCAACAACCACATGTCGCGCACCCGCGGCGGCAAGGTGAGCTTCACGCACCTCATCGGATGGGCGATCATCCAGGCGCTCAAGGAGTTCCCGAGCCAGAACGTCTTCTACGCCGAGATCGACGGCAAGCCATCGCTGGTCGCCCCGGCGCACATCAACCTCGGCATCGCGATCGACCTTCCGAAGCCCGACGGCACCCGCGCCCTGCTCGTGCCGAGCATCAAGCGCGCCGAGCAGCTCACCTTCAACGAGTACCTCACGACGTACGAGGATCTGGTCACCCGCGCGCGGGGCAACAAGCTGACGGCAGCCGACTTTCAGGGCACCACGATCTCGCTGACCAACCCCGGCGGCATCGGCACCGTCCACTCGGTGCCGCGCCTCATGAAGGGTCAGGGCTGCATCGTCGGCGCCGGCGCCCTCGAGTACCCCGCCGAGTTCCAGGGCGCGAGCGAGAAGACGCTCAACGAGCTCGCGATCGGCAAGACCATCACGCTCACGAGCACCTACGACCACCGCGTCATCCAGGGCGCCGGGTCGGGCGAGTTCCTCAAGAAGGTGCACGAGCTGCTCATCGGCCAGCGCGGCTTCTACGAGGACATCTTCGCGGCGCTGCGCATCCCGTACGCGCCGATCCACTGGGCGGCCGACATCAACGTCGACCTCGCCGAGCGCGTCGACAAGACCGCGCGCGTGCAGGAGCTCATCAACTCGTTCCGGGTCCGCGGTCACCTCATGGCCGACATCGACCCGCTCCAGTACATGCAGCGCACGCACCCCGACCTGGAGATCGAGCAGCACGGCCTCACGTTCTGGGACCTCGACCGGGAGTTCGTCACCGGCGGCTTCGGCGGTAAGCGCCAGATGAAGCTGCGCGACATCCTCGGAGTGCTGCGCGACTCGTACTGCCGCACGATCGGCATCGAGTACATGCACATCCAGGACCCGACGCAGCGCGCGTGGTTCCAGGAGAACGTCGAGGTCAAATACCAGAAGCCCGGCCACGACGAGCAGCTGCGCATCCTCGACAAGCTCAACCAGGCCGAGGCGTTCGAGACCTTCCTGCAGACGAAGTACGTCGGCCAGAAGCGCTTCAGCCTCGAGGGCGGCGAGTCGCTGATCCCGCTGCTCGACGAGATCCTTCAGGGCGCGGCCCAGGCGGGCCTCGACGGCGCCGCGATCGGCATGGCGCACCGCGGCCGCCTCAACGTGCTGACGAACATCGCCGGCAAGACCTACGGCCAGGTGTTCCGCGAGTTCGAGGGGTCTGTCGCGATCGGGTCGAAGAGCGGCTCGGGCGACGTCAAGTACCACCTGGGAACCGAGGGCACGTTCTCCGCCGACAACGAGTCCGAGCTGCCCGTCTACCTCGCCGCGAACCCGTCGCACCTCGAGACGGTCGACGGCGTGCTCGAGGGCATCGTCCGCGCGAAGCAGGACCGCAAGCCGATCGGCACCTTCACGTGGCTGCCGATCCTCGTCCACGGTGACGCGGCCTTCTCCGGCCAGGGCGTTGTCGTCGAGACCCTGCAGATGTCGCAGCTGCGCGGCTACCGCACCGGCGGCACCGTGCACGTGGTCGTGAACAACCAGGTGGGCTTCACGACGACTCCCACCGACGCACGCAGCTCGGTGTACGCGACCGACGTCGCCAAGACGATCCAGGCTCCGATCTTCCATGTGAACGGCGACGACCCCGAGGCCGTGACCCGCGTCGCGCAGCTGGCCTTCGCCTACCGCGAGCGGTTCCACCGCGACGTCGTGGTCGACCTCGTCTGCTACCGCCGCCGCGGCCACAACGAGGGCGACGACCCGTCGATGACGCAGCCCCTGATGACGAACCTCATCGAGGCCAAGCGCTCGGTGCGGCGCCTCTACACCGAGGCTCTCGTCGGTCGCGGCGACATCACCGAGGAAGAGTACGACAAGGCGAAGCAGGACTTCCAGAACCGGCTCGAGATCGCGTTCGCCGAGACGCACGCGGCCGAGACGGGCTCCTCGCCCATCCTCGTGCCCGACGCGAGTGCCCAGCCCGCCGCCGGTGAGCCGGCGACCACGGGAGTCTCGCGCGAGGTCGTCTCCCTCATCGGCGACACCTTCGTGAACAAGCCCAACGGCTTCACGGTCCACGCCAAGCTGCAGCAGCTTCTCGACAAGCGCCTCGATATGAGCCGCAACGGCTCGATCGACTGGGGCTTCGGCGAACTGCTCGCGTTCGGCTCGCTGCTGCTCGAGAAGACCAATGTGCGCCTCGCCGGCCAGGACTCGCGCCGTGGCACCTTCGTGCAGCGCCACGCGGTGCTGCACGACCGCGCGAACGGTCAGGAGTGGATCCCGCTCACGAACCTCAGCGAGGACCAGGGCCGCTTCTACGTCTACGACTCGCTGTTGAGCGAGTACGCGGCCATGGCATTCGAGTACGGCTACTCGGTCGAGCGCGCCGACTCGCTCGTGCTGTGGGAGGCCCAGTTCGGCGACTTCGCCAACGGCGCCCAGTCGGTCATCGACGAGTACATCTCGGCGGCCGACCAGAAGTGGGGCCAGCAGTCGAGCGTCGTGCTGCTGCTCCCCCACGGCTACGAGGGTCAGGGACCCGACCACTCGTCTGCCCGCATCGAGCGATATCTGCAGATGTGCGCGCAGGACAACATGACCGTCGCGCGCCCGTCGACCCCCGCGTCGTACTTCCACCTGCTGCGCCGCCAGGCGTACGCGCGTCCGCGCCGCCCGCTGATCGTCTTCACCCCGAAGGCGATGCTGCGTCTGCGCGGGGCGACGAGCCCGGTCGAGGACTTCCTCACCGGCCGGTTCGAGCCGGTGATCGACGACGACCGGAGCATCGACAAGTCGGCCGTCAAGCGCGTACTGCTTCACGCCGGCAAGATCCACTGGGATCTGCGCGCCGAGCTCGACAAGAACCCGAACCCCGAGATCGCCCTGGTGCGGCTGGAGCAGTACTACCCGGCCCCGATCGACGAGCTCAACGCTGTGATCGACTCGTACCCCCACGCCGAGCTGGTGTGGGTCCAGGACGAGCCAGAGAACCAGGGCGCCTGGCCCTTCATCGCCCTCGAGGTCGTGAAGAGCCTCAACGGTCGCACCATCAGCCGCGTCTCCCGCGCGTCGGCGGCTTCGACCGCCACCGGGTCGCCGAAGGTGCACGCGGCCGAGCAGGCCGCGATCATGCAGCAGGCTCTCACGCTGTAGGCGGAGCGCTCCGCTCGTTCGGCCCTGGAGGACTCAGCTCTGCGCTGAGGAGTCCAGGGCCGAACTGCGTTCAGCCGGGACGATCGTCGTCTTCACCTCGACGAAGGCCCCGGGATCTGCGGCCTGGCCGCCACCGATCGCCTCGTCGTCGGGCGCGGGGTCTGCGGGTCGCTGCGAGCGACGAAGCAGCTTGAACACCGTGACGAGGATCGCGGCGAGCGCGAGCGCGGCGGCCGGGAGCAGATTCGCTCCCGCCAGGAGCAGCAGGCCGATCGACAGCACCGCGGCGACGACCGCCATGAACCAGCCCGCGGTGAAGCGCGGCAGGATGAGGGTCGCGGCGATCATGCCGGCGGCGTAGATCGACACCATGTTGCTGGTGTGGATGAGGATGAACGTCTGCAGGTCACCGCCGGTGGCGAGCGCGATCGCGCAGTAGACCATCGCGATGATGAACGTCAGCAGGAGAGCGCGCCGGGGGACCCCGCCCGACTCGGCTCCCGGCGCGAGCACGCGGGGCAGATCGCCCGATGATGCGAGCGAGGCCCCCAGCTTGCCGAACGCGGCGAGGTACGCGTTCATCACGCCCAGGACGACGATCGCCGCGATGGCGCCGATGGCGGTGGGTCCGAATCCCGGCGCGACGGCGTCGGCGAGCGAGAGCAGCGGCACCGCGCCGGCACCCGCATCCTCGCCGAGCACGCCAACGGTCACGACCTGCAGCAGCAGGTACGCGAGGCCTGTCACGACGAGCGCGATGGCGGTGGCGATCGGGATGCTGCGGCGCGGGTCGCGAAACTCTCCCGAGATGTGCGTGCCCACCTCCCAGCCGGCGAACGCCCAGACGAAGAGACTGATCGCTGTGCCGACGCCCGCCCACCCGTGGGGCAGGAACGGCGAGAAGCTCGCCGCCTCGACCGCGGGGAACGCCGTGGCGACGACGAAGACGACGATGCCGACGAGGAGCCCGGTGAGTACGAACTGCACCCAGCCGGCGACGCGCACGCCGAGCATGTTGACGGCGAACGGCGGCACGAGGATCGCGAACAGGAGTATCGGCACTGCGTCGCGATCGATGTGCAGGATCGCCGACAGGTACTCGGCGCCGAGGAACGCGAGCACCGGGAACCCTGCGGCCACCCCGAAGTAGAACCAGTAGCCCGTCGCGCGGGCGGCGGTGCTGCCGAGCGCGCGGCGCACGTAGCTCGCGACCCCGCCGGGATCGGGGTAGCGCGCGGCGAGCGCCGCGAAGGTGCCCGCGAGGGGCACCGCGAGAACGATCACGGCGAGCACCGACACGACGGACGCCGGGCCCGCCACGTCGGCTGCCAGACCGGGAAGCACGAGGAGCCCGGTGCCGAGCACCGACGCGATGTAGAGCGCCGTGCCCTGGACCACTCCGAGGCCCCCGCGCTTTCCGCTTCGAGTCACCGTCCCAGTGTGGCGGGGATGTGCGACACCCGGCCGCGCCTGCGCCGCCGACCTGGTGCGGATTCCTGCCAACCCTCGCAGCCGCGATCCTCAATCGAGGTTCTGCGCCGAGATGCGGAGCCAGCGAGGGCGTGTCGGCCCTGACCTCGGCGCAGCTCCTCAATTGAGGACGCGCGGGACGCCGCGGCTCAGACCTCGAGCGGGTCGACGCCGGCGCGGACGAAGGCGGCGGCGGCGGCATCCGTCGACGCCTCGCGGTCGGTGTCGACGAGGCCGAGGCGCGTCCGCCGGTCGAGGAGGTCGGCGATGCTCAGGGCGCCCTCGATGCGCACGCCCCACTCGAGCTCCTGCGCCGTCACACCGCGCGCGGCGGACGGGCCTGGCGGGAGAGCGGCCGCGTAGGGCGCCTCGGCGCCGAACCGGCGCACCAGACGCGGCGCCGCGGCGATCTCGCCGAGGCGGTGCCGGGGCCACGCACCGACGAGCGGTATGGAGCGGGTGGCCGACGGGCGGGACGCGAACCCGGGGTCGCGGCGTATCACGGCGTCGACGGCGTCCTCTGCCATCCGCCGGTAAGTCGTGAGCTTGCCTCCGACGATGCTGAGGACGCCGCTCGCGGACTCGGTGATCGCGTGGCGGCGGGAGAGGTCGCTGGTGTCGTGGTCGTCCGCCCCGGCGAGCAGCGGGCGCAGCCCGGCGAAGGTCGAGAGCACGTCGCTGCGCGCGAGAGGCTCCTCGAGCACCGTGTTGAGCGTGCCGAGGAGCATGTCGACCTCGGCCTCGGTCGCGTGCGCCACATCGGGGACGGGCCCGTCGGCAGGCACATCCGTGAGGCCGATGTAGGTGCGGCCATGCTGCGCGGGCAGTGTGAAGACGAACCGGCTCGACGAGCCGGGGATCGGCACGGTGAGCGACGCGTCCGAACCGCCGAGGCGGGCCGTCGACACCACGAGGTGCGTGCCGCGACTCGGACGCAGCCGCACGTCTCGGTCGAGCTCGCCCGCCCACACGCCCGTCGCACCCACGACGGCGCGCGCGTGCACGCGGAGCGTCTCGCCGGTCACGATGTCGCGCAGGGTCGCCTCGCGCCCCGTGACCTCGACGGCCTCGACACGGGTGAGGACGGATGCCCCGTACCCGGCGGCCGTCCGCGCGACGGCGACGACGAGCCGGGCATCGTCGATGAGCTGCCCGTCCCACCCGCGCACGCCGCCGCGCAGACCCTCGGCGCGAACCGCGGGAGCGAGCGCGAGCGTCGCGCCGCGGCCGATCGCGCCGGGCGGCCGCAGCAGCGATCCGGGCGTTCCGACGGCACGGCGCAGGCCGTCGCCGAGCTCGTACCCCATGCCGATGTACGCCCCGCGCACGACGTGGCCGGGCTCGTGCAGCGGAACGACCTGCGCGAGCGCGCGCGTCAGGTGCGGCGCGGTGCGGGTGAGGAGGATGTGCCGCTCGGTCGCGCTCTCGTACGCGATCCCGACCTCGCCCGACGCCAGATACCGCAGGCCGCCGTGCACGAGCTTGGAGCTGAAGCGGCTGGTGCCGTGCGCGAGGTCGTGCCGCTCGACCAGTACGGTGCGCAGGCCCCGGCTCGCAGCATCCAACGCGATCCCGGCTCCGGTGATGCCGCCGCCGATGACGAGCACGTCGAGCTCGCGCTCGCCGGTGAGGGCGTCGAGTTCGCGCGCCCGCCGAGCAGCCGAGAGCGCCGACGGGCCGGGCGTGCGCCCCACGATCCGCGTCGTCACTGCTCCCCCAAGGCGGGCGCCAGGTAGCCCCGCAGCGCGTGGGCGAGCTCGGCGCGCCAGGCTCTCTCGGGCAGCCACTCGGCGACGAGCGGGGCGGACTGCACGGCGGACTGCGCGACCAGCAGCACCATGGCCGCGAGCTGGCGCGGTTCTCCCGCGCGAACGTAGCCCGCGCGCTGCCCCGCCTCGATGCGCCGGGCGGTCTCCGCGTGGATCGCGCGCTGGCTCGTTCCCAGCCGGTCGAGGATGTAACGGGCGAACAGCTCCGGGTCGGTGTCGCGCAGGCGGTCGACGAGGGGCAGACGCCGCACGCGGTCGGCCGTCTCGACGAGCAGCGCGACGAGCTCGCCGAGGTCGCCGGACTCCCCCGCCTGGGCGGGTAGCGCGGCGACGAGCTCGCGCGTGACGAGGGCGGCGAACACCGCCTGGGCGTCGGGCCAGTACCGGTAGAGCGTCTGCCGGGCGATCCCGCAGCGACGCGCGATGTCGGATGCCGTCGTCCGACGGATGCCGTGCGCCAGCACCTCGGCCAGCGCGGCGTCGAGGATCGCGGTCTCGGTGTCGGGCACTCCATCGGCCATGTGACAACCATACATAATGTGTCATACTGTCGCCATGGCTGCGACGGTGCACACCGACTCCCCCGGCGACCCCGCGACCCCGGCGCGGCCCGTCGCCATCCCGACGCCGCGCCCACGCGGCGACTGGGACGCGTGGGGGTCCGAACCGGCCCGCCTCCCGGCCGCCGCCAGGGCGATCGTCGCGACGCTGCTTCCCGGCAAGGCGCACCCCGTGCCGCGCCGCGCCGAGCCCGTCCTCACGCCGTCGCTGCTGCCCGATGACGACCTCGCCGCCCTCGCCGCGGTGGTCGGCGCCGATGCGGCGTCGCGCGACGATGCGGTGCGACTGCTCCACCTCGGCGGCAAGAGCACGCGCGACCTGCTGCGTCGCCGCCTCGACGAGCCGCAGGCCGCGCCGGACGCGGTGGTCTCCCCCAGGGCCCACGACGAGGTCGCCGCTGCCTTGCGCGTGTGCGGCGACCGCGACATCGCCGTCGTGCCCTTCGGCGGGGGCACCTCGGTCGTGGGCGGCGTGGACCCCGTGCGCGGCGCGCAGCGCGCCGTGATCGCCCTCGACCTCAGCCGCACCGCGGCGCTCCTCGCGCTCGACGAGGTGTCGCTCCTCGCGACGTTCGGCGCGGGCACGACCGGTCCTCAGGCCGAGGAACTGCTCGGTGCCCGCGGCTACACGCTCGGCCACTTCCCGCAGAGCTTCCTGTACGCCTCCCTCGGCGGGTATGCGGCGACGCGTTCGAGCGGCCAGGCCTCGCGCGGCTACGGCCGCTTCGACGACCTCGTCCACGCGCTGCGCGTCGCCACTCCGGCCGGAGACCTCGACCTCGGGCGCTCCCCCGCGAGCGCCGCCGGCCCCGACCTGCGCGAGCTGTTCCTCGGCTCGGAGGGCGCCTTCGGGGTCCTCACCGAGGTCACGGTCCGCGTGCGCCGGGTGCCGGCGGCTACCGCGTACCGCGCCTGGTCGTTCCCGGACTTCACCGCCGGCGCGTCGGCGTTCCGCGAGGCCACGCAGCGCGGCATCCGTCCCACCGTCCTGCGGCTGAGCGACCAGACCGAGACGCGCGTGAACGCCGCGATGGGCGGACACCTCACCCGGATGCGCGGCTGCCTCGCCGTCGCCACCTTCGAGGGTGCGACGCGCGCCGAGGCCGAGGCCACGCGCGATGCGCTCGACGCCGTCTTCCGGGCTCATGGCGCGACATCGCGCGGCGAGGACCCCGCGCTCTCGTGGGAGCGCGGCCGCTTCGCCTCGCCCGCGCTGCGCGACTCCCTCATGGACCTCGGCGTCCTCGCCGAGACGCTCGAGACCGCGACGACCTGGGCGAACCTGCCCGCTCTCAAGAGCGCCGCGACCGCCGCGCTCACCGAGAGCCTCACGGACTCGGGAACCAAGCCGATCGTGCTGTGCCACATCTCGCACGTCTACCCGGCGGGCGCCTCGCTCTATTTCACGGTGGTCGCCGCGCTCACCGACGATCCGCAGGCCCAGTGGATGAGGGCGAAGGATGCCGCGTCCCGTGCGATCGGCGACGCCCACGGCACGATCACCCACCATCACGCCGTGGGGCGCGATCATCGGCCGTATCTCGAGGCGGAGATCGGCCCGCTCGGGGTCGACGTGCTGCGCGCGGTGAAGAACGTGCTCGATCCCCGGGGCATCATGAACCCCGGCGCACTGATCGCGCCCGCTGCGGACGCGGCGGAGCGCGCGTGAGGGTCGCGCTGCTCGTCAACCCCGCGGCCCGCGCCGGAGCGCACACCGGTGCCGCCACGAAGGCCGCCGAACGCCTGCGCGCGCACGGCGTGCAGACGTCGATCCTGAGCGGCGGCAGCGCGGCGGAGTCGTCCGCGCTGCTGCGGACCGCGATCGATGTCGGCGTCGATGCCGTCGTGGTCGCGGGCGGCGACGGAACCGTGAACCTCGCGATCCAGGAGGTCGCGTGCAGCGGCATCCCCCTCGGAATCGTGCCGTCGGGCACCGGCAACGACTTCGCGGCGACGCTCGGGCTGCGAGAGCTCGACGTGACGGCGGCGGCCGACGCGATCGCGGGGGGCGTCACGCGCACGATCGACGTCGCGCGGGTGACGCGCGGGGACGGGTCGACGCGGTACTTCGGGTCCGTCCTCGCCAGCGGGTTCGACTCCAAGGTCAACGATCGCGCGAACGCGATGCGGTGGCCGCGGGGCGGATCACGGTACAACATCGCGATCCTCGTCGAGTTCCTGACGCTCGCCGGCATCCCGTACGAGGTGGATCTGGAGCTCGCGGACGGCACTCGCGAAGAGATGCGCGGCGACCTGGTGATGGCGACCGTGGGCAACGGACGCACGTATGGCGGCGGCATTCCGATCTGTCCCGTGGCCGACCCGGCCGACGGCCTGCTCGACGTCGTCCTCGTGCGTCCCGCCGGCCGGCTGCGTCTGCTGCGCCTGCTTCCCCGGGTGTACCAGGGCACGCACGCGAACGTCGCCGAAGTCTCCATGCGGCGGGTGCGCTCGGTGCGGCTGGCGTCGCCGGGGGTCACGGCCTACGCCGACGGCGACCCGATCGGCCCGCTGCCGCTGACCGTCGATGTGGCGCCCGGCGCGCTCACCATCTTCACGCCCGCCAGCTGAGGAGGCTGGGCGGATCCGCCCGGAGAACATGGGGAACTCCCGCCGCTCGCCCGGTCGCGTGCGGCCTCGCCAACGCCGAACTGGCACACGAGCTCTTCATCTCGCCGAAGACGGCCGATCATCACGCCTGTGCCGTGTTGCCGAACTCGGCATGGCGAGCCGCCGCGATGTCGTGCGCGCCACCGCCTCGCTCGGTCTCGACTGACGCGTCGGGCGTCAGTGCGTCGCCTGGGCCGCCCGGAGCTTGGCCAGCACCTGGTCACGCAGCTCCTCGGGCGCGCTCTCTTTGCAGGCGCGCGCCAGCACCTCGGTCAACGTGGTCGCGACGAGCGCCTCGTCGCGGCAGCCCTCGCAGTTCGCCAGGTGCTCCGCGATGTCGCTCTGCTCGGTCTTGCAGACCTCGTGGCGCAGGTACTCCTCCAGGTCGCGCCGGGCCTTCTCACAGCCGCAGTCGGTCATTTCGTGCTCCTCGTGGCGGCCGGGGTGATGCCGCGCTCTTTCGCGTAATCGGCCAGCAGTTCACGCAGCATCCGCCTGCCACGGTGCAGACGGCTCATGACCGTGCCGATGGGGGTCTTCATGATGTCGGCGATCTCCTGGTAGGCGAAGCCCTCGACGTCGGCGAGGTACACCGCCAGCCGGAAGTCCTCCGGGATGGACTGCAGCGCGTCCTTGACGACCGACGCGGGCATGTGGTCGATCGCCTCAGCCTCGGCCGAGCGGGTGCTCGTCGCGGTGGTGGACTCGGCACCGCCGAGCTGCCAGTCCTCGAGGTCGTCGATCGTGCCCTGGTACGGCTCGCGCTGCTTCTTGCGGTAGGTGTTGATATAGGTGTTCGTCAGGATGCGATACAGCCACGCCTTGAGGTTGGTCCCCTGCGTGAAGGTCTTCCACGAGGCGAACGCCTTGACGAAGGTCTCCTGCACGAGGTCGGCCGCATCGGCGGGGTTGCGCGTCATCCGCATGGCCGCGGCATACAGCTGGTCCATGAAGGGCAGCGCCTGCTCTTCGAACTGCGTGCGGGGATCCTGGTCCTGGTCCGCCTGCGCAGCCTGGTCGGTCGAGTCGCTCATCACGCGCCAGTCTACGGCGGGCTCTTGCACACGACCTGAGACGTGCGCGTCACGCCCGGCCAGGAGGGGCGCCTCGTGATCGAGGCGCTCGAGAGTGGCGAACATCCGGCTCCGCTCGGTAGGTTGCTCCCGGCTGGTGCCCACCGGGTTCAGTAGGGTAGAACCCGATGACAGCCGACGCGTATTCCCCGCCCTCCGCGCCGATCGAGCGCGGTCACTGGCCCGCGCCCGTCGCGGACGGCGCACTGCACGCCACGGTGACCGTCCCCGGCTCGAAATCGCTGACGAATCGCGAGCTGATCCTCGCCGCACTCGCCGACGGACCGAGCCGCCTGATCTCGCCGCTGCACTCCGACGACTCCGCACGCATGATCGATGCGCTGCGCTCGCTCGGCGTCGGCATCGAGCTCGTCGAGGGCACCGGGCTCTACGGCGACGACATCGAGGTGACGCCGGTGTGGCCGCTGCACGGCGACACCGTCGTGGACTGCGGCCAGGCGGGCACCGTCATGCGCTTCGTCGCCGGCCTCGGCGGCTTCGCCCGCGGCGACGTCACCCTTACGGCGCACGAGAGCGCGCTGCACCGCCCGATGGGTGCCATGATCACGGCGCTGCGCGACGTCGGGGTCGACATCGACGACGGCGGCCACTGGGCGCTCCCCTTCATCATCCGCGGCCACGGTCACGTGCGCGGCGGCGAGGTGACGATCGACGCCAGCGCGTCGAGCCAGTTCGTGTCGGGCCTCCTGCTCGCTGCGCCCCGCTTCGACGTCGGCCTGCAGCTGCGCCACTCCGGCGAGCGGCTGCCGAGCATCCCGCACATCGACATGACCGTCGAGGCCCTCGGGCATCGCGGCGTGCACGTCGAGCGTCCCGGTGTCGGCGAGTGGATCGTGCCTGCCGGCCCGATCCGCGGCAAGGACGTGGCGATCGAGCCCGACCTGTCGAACGCGGCGCCCTTCCTCGCAGCCGCGATGGTCGCGGGCGGCTCCGTCTCGGTCACCGGCTGGCCCGCGCACTCCACCCAGCCCGGTGCGATGCTGACCGAGATCCTCTCCCTCATGGGCGCCCGCGCGGTGCGCCGCGGGGGCTCCCTGACCGTGACCGCGGGTCCCGCGATCCAAGGCGTCGACCTCGACCTGTCCGCCGCGGGCGAGCTGACCCCCACGATCTTCGCGCTCGCGGCCTTCGCCGACTCCCCATCCACCCTGCACGGCATCGGCCACATCCGCGGCCATGAGACCGACCGCATCGCGGCCCTCGTCGCGGAGCTGCGCAGCCTCGGCGGCGAGGCCGAGGAGCTGCCGGACGGCATCCGCATCGTGCCACGCCCGCTCCACGGCGGGACCTGGCATGCGTACCACGACCACCGCATGGCGACGACGGGCGCCCTCATCGGCCTGGCCGTCCCCGGCGTCGAGGTCGACGACATCGGCACGACCGCCAAGACGATGCCCGAGTTCCCGCAGATCTGGCAGCGGATGCTCGACGGCGAGCACGCCGAGGGCGGGCTCTCCGAGGAGACGATGCGCGCCTCGTGAGACGGCGGCGCGCGCAGGGGTTCGCGGGGCGATCGGGATGAGCAGCGTGAACCGACCCGGGATCACCCGATGAGCGGGACGACACCGTGAGCTGGCTCGACGACTTCGAGGACGACGACGAACCGGGGTTCGACGAGGCGGACGTCCGGGTACGGCCGAACCCGAAGGCGAACCGTCCTCGCACCAAGCGCCGTCCGGCGCACAGCGACGCCGAGATCGCGCGCGTGCTCGGCGTCGACCGCGGTCGCTACACCGTGCTGGTGGACGAAGACCTCCCGACCGAGCGCACCGTGCTCGCCGCTCGCGCGCGCGAACTGCGCAAGACGCCGATCGTCACGGGCGACCGTGCCCGCGTCGTCGGCGACGCATCAGGGGACGAGGGCACTCTCGCACGCATCGTCGGCATCGAGGACCGCACCTCGCTCCTGCGGCGCAGCGCCGACGACACCGACCAGGTCGAGCGCGTCATCGTCGCCAACGCCGACCAGATGCTCGTGGTCGTCGCGGCGGCCGACCCGGAGCCGCGCCCGAGGCTCGTCGACCGATACCTCGTCGCAGCACTGGATGCCGGCATCCGCCCTCTCCTCGTCGTGACGAAGACCGACCTGGCAGACCCTGCAGAGTTCCTCGCGCACTTCGACGGCCTCGACCTCGAGGTGTTCACCAGCGGGCGCGAGGAGATGCCGCTCGAGCGGATCGGCGCGGCGCTCATCGGCCACTCGACGGTGTTCGTCGGGCACTCGGGCGTCGGCAAGTCGACGCTCGTCAACGCGCTCGTGCCCGATGCGAAGCGCGCCACCGGCCACGTCAACGTCGTGACCGGACGCGGGCGGCACACCTCGAGCTCGACCGTGTCGCTGCGCTACCACGGAGCGGCGCTCGACGGCGGAGCGCGGGGCAACGGCTGGGTCATCGACACCCCCGGCGTGCGTTCGTTCGGCCTCGGCCATGTGAATCCCGCCAACATCCTCCGCGCCTTCACCGATCTCGACGAGATCGCCCAGGAGTGCCCGCGCGGCTGCACGCACCTGCCGGACGCGCCGGACTGCGCCATCGTCGAGGCCGTCGAGGCCGGCCGGCTCGGCCCGGGCGGCGCCGCCCGCCTCGACTCGCTGCAGCGCCTGCTCGAGACCTTCGCGAAGAAGGCCCAGGACACCGCGACCTAGAGTGGAACGGTGACCACGACGCGCCTCGAACCCGGTTCCCTCGCTCCCGCCTTCACGCTCCCCGACCAGGACGAGCAGGCGGTGACGCTCAAGGACCTGCGGGGCGGACGCGTGATCCTGTTCTTCTATCCCGCGGCGATGACTCCGGGCTGCACCAAGGAGGCGTGCGACTTCCGAGACAGCCTCACCCCGCTCCAGGCGGCCGGGTACACGGTGCTCGGCATCTCCCCCGACGAGCCCGAGAAGCTCCGGCGGTTCCGGGAGCGCGACGGACTCGCCTACGACCTGCTGAGCGACCCCGGCCACAAGGTGCTCGAGAAGTACGCCGCGTGGGGCGAGAAGGTGAACTACGGCAAGACGTTCATGGGCGTCATCCGCTCGACGTTCGTCATCGACGAGAAGGGCCGCATCACGCACGCGCTGTACAACGTGCGGGCGACCGGTCACGTCGCCCGCGTGCGGACGCTCCTGGGCGTCTGAGACGGCTCCTGGGCGCTACGCCCCCGGAGCATGCCGGCCGGCGTCTTCGTCGCGCTGGCGGCGCGCGGCGCGTCCGGCGTCGCGCACGGCGATCAGGAGCAGCACCAGCACCACCAGAGCGGGGACCGCGAGCGCGAGCCCGAGCGCCGGGTCGGCGAAGGCGCCGGTGGCGGCGCCGAAGGCGACGGCGAGGATCAGCAGCTGCGTGACGATGCCGCCCGAGCGGCCCCACGACTGGCCGCGCCAGATGGCGAAGGCGAACGCGATGACCGCGGTGGCGCCGACGAGCGTGAGCACCGCCAGCGCGATGGCACTCTCGATCGATCCGGTGTCGCCCGAGGCGATCGCGACGATCTCACGTACCGTGAGCGCGGCGATGCCGAGTCCCTCGAGTCCCACCAGCACCGCGGCGATCCTTCCGGACATGTTTGTCCGCATTCTCCGTCGACTCCTTCTTCCACCGACAGCGGTTTGTGCGATCCCTCCATAGCCCCCGGGGAACACTCAGCAAGTCCTGCACGAACCCGCCGATCAACCCTTGATTCAGGTAAACCGCTATGGGACCATTGGTGAAGCCGTGTGCTCCCACAGCGACGTGGGGCGAGATCCTCTCGCACATCCCACAGGGTACCGGACCCGAACCGGACCTCTATTCCCCACCCCCTCTGTCACAAGGAGCACCACCATGGACTGGCGCGACAAGGCCGCCTGCCTGACCGTCGACCCCGAACTGTTCTTCCCCGTGGGGAACACCGGACCCGCCGTCGATCAGATCGAGAAGGCCAAGTCGGTGTGCGCACGCTGCACCGTCACCGAGATCTGCCTGCAGTACGCCCTCGAGACCGGCCAGGACTCGGGCGTGTGGGGCGGTCTCTCCGAGGACGAGCGCCGCGCCCTCAAGCGGCGCGCCGCCCGCGCGCGCCGCGCCTCCTGACACCCGGCGCCCACAGCGCTTCGATCGAGCGGATGCCGCGACCAGCGGCATCCGCTCATCGCTGTCAGCTCTTCGCGCGCTCGATGTAGCGCAGCGGGATGTCGATCGTGACCTCCGTGCCGCTGCCCATGATGGTGTGCCAGTCGATGGTGCCACCGAGCTCGCCCTGGATCAGGGTGCGCACGATCTGCGTGCCGAGGCCGCGGCCGACCTGACCTTCCGGCAGGCCGGACCCGGTGTCGCGCACGCGCACCTCGAGGCGGTCGTCGGTGCGCTCCGCGATGATCTCGACGTCACCCTCCTGCCCCGCGAGCCCGTGCTCGACGGCGTTCGTGACGAGCTCGGTGAGCGCGAGGGCGAGGGGCGTGGCGTACTCGCTGGGCAATGTGCCGAAGCGGCCCGTGGAGTGGGTCTTCGCGCGCGTGTTGGGCGCAGCGGCGACCTCGGCGACGAGCTTGAGCACACGCGCGAACACCTCGTCGAAGTCGACGTTCTGCGCGAGGCCCTCCGAGAGCGTGTCGTGCACGACGGCGATGGCCGACACGCGCCGCATCGCCTGGGTGAGAGCGTCGCGCGCCTCTTCGGTGTGCGAGCGGCGCGCCTGTATCCGCAGGAGCGATGCGACGGTCTGCAGGTTGTTCTTGACGCGGTGGTGGATCTCGCGGATCGTCGCGTCCTTGGTGATGAGCTCCTGCTCCTGGTGGCGGATCTCGGTCACGTCGCGGCACAGCACGATCGCGCCGATGCGCGTGCCGTGATCGCGCAGCGGGATGGTGCGCAGCGAGACCGTCACGCCGCGGGCCTCGAGGTCCGCGCGCCACGGCGCGCGGCCGGTGACGACGACCGGCAGCGACTCGTCGAACTGGCGCTTCGTCGGGAGGATGCCCGTCACGACCTCCACCAGCGACTCGCCCTCGAGCTCGTCGTCGAAGCCGAGCCGGTTGAACGCCGACAGCGCGTTGGGGCTCGCGAACGTCGTGATGCCGTCGACGTCGAGACGCACCAGGCCGTCCGACGCGCGCGGTGCGCCGCGCCGCGGCGAGGTCGGCGCCGTCAGGTCGGGGAAGTCGCCCGACGCGATCATGCCGAACAGGTCGTCGGCGCAGTCGTTGAAGGTGATCTGCTGCCTCGAGGGGGTGCGCGCCTCGCCGAGGTTGGTGTGGCGCGTGATCACGCCGATCACCGTCGCCCCTTTCCCGCTCCTGCGGGCCACCGGGACAGCGCGCACACGCGTGGGCGTCTCTTCGAACCAGTCCGGCGAGGCCGAGTCGACGATGCGGCCGGTCTGGAACGCCTCGCGCACCTGCGTGCGCCACTGCGGCCGTACGCGGTCGCCGACGATGTCGCGGTAGAAGAGGGTGGCCGCGCCGCCCGGGCGCGTGTGCGCGACGGCGACGAACGAGTCATCCGATGTCGGCACCCACAGCACGATGTCGGCGAAAGCCAGATCGGCGAGGAGCTGGCCGTCCCCCGCGAGGCGGTGCAGCCACTCCACGTCCTCGTCACTGGAGCGGCCCTGGGCGTAAACGAGATCGCTGAGGGTCGACACGGACCTAGCCTAGAGCGCCCGGCTCACACCACCCGCTCGCCGACACGTGCCACGTCGTCCGCGCCGGCGCGCGTGGCTCGTCGGGCGTCTGTGCGGCGAACGCCGCGGCGCCGTGCCTCTCCGGCGCGCTGCGGTTCCGGGGCGGGCACGATCGCCTCGCCCACGAAGCGTCGCAGCGCGAGCGTGAACGGCGATCGCGGTGCGACGCCGGCGATCGGCTGCGACGTGAGGATCGCGGCATCCGCGGATCTCGGGTCCTGCGGAAGGAACCACACGTCCTCGATGCCGCCGAAGCGGTCCAGCGTGCGGCGCACCTGCCCGCGGGCGTCGATGCCGAGCGTTCCCGGGCGGAGCCGGTTGGCGACGACCGCCACCGGGGTCGAGCCGATCGTGGCGCGCAGGTCCGCGTGTCCGCGCAGGAACCGTGCGACGCCGACGGGGTCGGCCGCGACCACTGCCACCACGAGGTCGGCGGCGCGCAGTGCGGCGAGCGTCGCAGCATTCCGGCGCGGGCCGTCGAGGTCGCTCATGATCTCTTCGTCGCGCTCGAGCGACGAAGCGACGTCGACCACCGTGTACTCGGCCCATTCGCGGCAGGCGGCAAGGGCGGCGGCCACGCGCCGGTCGCTGAGCTCCGGCCAGCGGGATGGCCGGTTGATCCCCGTGAGCACGTCGACGCCGGTGCGACCGAGCGGTACGGCGATGCGGGTGAGCTCGCGCGCGTCGAGGCCGCCGAGTTCGGCCTGCCGGCACGCGGCGGCGAATCCCGGGCCCTCGTCGGCGAGGCCGAGCGTCAGCGCGAGCGACGGGGCGAGCGTGTCGGCGTCGACGAGCGCGACGTGGCGTCCGCCGCGGGCGAGCTCGACGGCGAGCTCCGCCGCGACGGTGGAGCGCCCGGGTGCTCCGGCGGGACCCCACACGGCGATCACGCGCGGCAGAGGGCGCGCGTGCGCTGAGGCGGCCGTTGCCCGGGGCGCAGCCGAGAGCGCCTCGGCGACGCGCCACGGCTCGGCGTGCAGGCTCAGCGGGACCTCGAGTCCGCACGACGCGGCGATCCGCTCCCCTGCGGCGTCTTCGACGAGGGGAACGACGCGCGTCCCGGCGCGGTCGCAGAGCGCGACGACGGTGGGCGACATCGTGGCTCGCGACACCGCGACCACCAGCGCGTCGGCGTCGGCGAGAGCCCGGAGCATCGACTCGGCGTCGGCGCCCAGCATCCCGTCCACCGCAGCGAGGGCGGGAGCGGATGCCGGGACCTCGGCGATCACGTCGATCCCCTCTCGCCGCAGCCCGTCGGCGAGGAGCCGTGCGTCGTCGACGGCGATGACGACCCTCACGAGCCGGATCCCGTCGTGGGGACGATGGACAGCGCTGACTCGTCGGCCATCGCGGCGAGCGCGGCGGGAACGTCGGACCGCGGGATGACGAGCTCGAGGGCGGCCGCGCCGCCGCCGATCATGGAGTCGTCCCGCGTCACCGACACGACAGTGGCGTCGGCGACGAGGATGCGCGGCTCGTCGTACGCACCCTGTTCCCGCAGCGGAGCCGACCAGACTTCGACGACGCTGCCCGCTTCGACCGACGCCGGCACGTCGACGGCGCTGCGGACGACGACGCTCGTGGTGCGCGACGAGGCGGGATCGCCGACGGACGCCACGGGCACCAGCTCGCCCGCCTCGATCGTGCGGGTCGCGACCACGGGATCATCGAGGTCGTCGGCCGTGAGATACGTGTCGGCGAGGGTGCCGAGCGCGACGTCGACGACCTTCAGGTCGCCGGTGCCGATCGCCTCGCCCGGGACGATCGTGTGCGCGGCCGCGTACACCTCTCCGGTCTGCCGCGCGGCCGACACGACGAGCCATACGCCGACGACGGATGCCGCCACGAGGAGCACGCCGAGAAAGAATCGCGCATCGCCCCAGAAGGCGCGGCGCGGAGTGCGGACGGGGTCGTGGGCGGCGGTCATGCGTCCATCGTCGCCGACCCGGGACGAGAGCGTCGGGCGTTATCCACAGGGGGGAGACGGCCAGGCCTGCTCTGGAGAGGCGGGTCCATAATGGGGGCATGTCAGATGACCCGACGTCCGACGCGCGTCTCTACGCACCTGCCCAGGTGGGCGAGGTGCTCGGCGTGTCTGTCGACGAGGTCATGGCTCTGGTCCACGAAGGGCGTCTCCGGGGAGTGCGCGTCGGTTCCCCCGCACGCTGGCGGATCGATGCGGCGAGCGTCGGAGAATACCTCGACGATCAGGCCGAGGAGGCGCGGCGCATGGCGCTCTGGCGTCAGTCTCAGAACGCCAGCTTCCCCGAGCTGTGGGGCGGGAGCATCATCCGCCACCCGGACTGACGCGGCACCCGCGGATGCACGGCCGGTCGAGCCGATCGCCAGTCAGGGGATCGGGGGCGCCGCGTCGGCCCGGATCCACCCGATCGCCGTGAAGGGCACCAGCCGATAGCCCGAGACGGCGTCGGCGCGCCGCGGCGCGCCCGGGTCGTGCACCGCGAGGTCGAGGTGGTCCGCGCCGGCGCGATCGATCGTTCCGGTGAGGACCCGCCCCGAGACGAGGTGCACCGCGACACCGGCCCGTCGCCGCACGAGGTCGCGCAGGACGAAACCGAGGGTGAGCCGATCGGCGAGGGGCGAGCGCGGCGGGGCAGGACGCGCCGTGCGCAGCAGGTCGGCATGCGGCATCCCCACCGCGCCGATCGCGGCGAACGGCACGATCACCGCGCCGCCCGGCCCATCGGCCGGCGCCAGGGCGACCCAGTCGGCGCCCACGCCCGTCACCGACGCGCGCAGCGTCGCGCCGTCGGCGAGGTCGAACGACGCGACCGTCGGCGCGACCCCGTCTCGTGCCCCGAGCAGCGTCAGCCGCTCCGAGAGCTGCACTCGCGAGAGCCGCAGGCGCTCGGCTTCGGTGTCGAGCGCGGCGCGCTCCGCCTCCCATTCGGAGGCGAGCTGATCCTCCAGGTCGTCGAAGAAGCGGTCCCAGCGCACTCAGCGAGAGTAGGGCACCACGGTCGATCGGTCCGCGAGTTATCCACAGCCGACCGGGCCGGATTTTCCTGAGAGTTCGCTGTGTGGTCTACTGTCCGGGAAGACATCCCCCTGTCGAGATTGGCACCCATGGCACCGACGCCCGCGGGCACCGCCCGCGTACCGTATGCGTCCCGCAGCAGCGCGCAGGTCGCAGAGTTCTTCGCGCCGCAGCGGACGCCGTCCACCGCTCTCCCCACTCCGGAGACGTTCCTGCGCAACCTCACCGTCGGCGTGCTCGAGGTCTTCGCGGGTGTGCGTGAGGTCGACCAGCTCGCCCGCTGGCTCACCGAGGACGCTTACCGCAAACTCCTGACGCGCGCGAACCTCGCGACGCGGGCGCGCAGCGCACGTGGCGTGGCGGCGAAGCGCCCCGTGCACACGATCATGTCGGTGCACGAATCGTCCCCCGCCGACGGCATCATCGAAGCGGTCGTCGTCGTACGCGGACCGGCGCGGACCCGCGCCCTCGCCGTGCGGATAGAGGGCATGGACGGCCGCTGGCGCGCGACCTCGCTCGCGCTGCTCTGATGCACCCGCCGACGTTCGCGCGCGCCGCAGGGCGTCGCACGCGCGTTGCGCCGGCGCCCACGACCCGGCGACGGAACCGGCCTCGACGATGCGGCCGGTCCCGTCGTCAGCTCTTGTCGTCCTTGTCGATGAGGTCGAGCAGCGACCGGAGAGCGTCGCGGATCTCGTAGTGGTCGTGCTGACCCGCACGGCTCTCCGCCGCGATCACACCCGACCGGTGGACCTTCGCGAAGTCGCCCACCGGGAACGAATACGCCTGTTTCGTCTCCTCGTTCTCCCGGTGGTCGATGCCGAGGTGCCAGTGGGAGAACTCCGTCCATCCCTCTCGTTCGATGTACGAGTTCTCCTCGTCGGCTGTCGGTGCGGCCTCCGACCAATCGTCGCGTTCATCGCGCACGACCTTGCCGTCCCGGATGAGCGCGCGCACATGGCGCAGCGCCGGCTGGTTCAGTTCGATGGACATGCCGCGAAGGTACGACGCCGTTCCCCGTCACGCGAGGGGGTTGACGGATGCCGCGGGCCGCGGCATCCGTGGCTTCACTGCTTGTACGACGAGAGGAAGTTGCCGAGACGCTCGACGGCCTCGGACAGCACGCGCGCCTCGGGCAGCGTGACGATGCGGAGATGGTCGGGGGTCGGCCAGTTGAAGCCGGTCCCCTGCACGAGCAGCACGTGCTCGGCGACGAGGAAGTCGTAGACGAGCTTGGCGTCGTCGCGGATCTCGTACACGTTCGGGTCGAGGCGCGGGAACGCGTAGAGTGCGCCCTGAGGCTTGAGGCACGTCACGCCGGGAATCCGCTCGAGGCCCTCCCATGCGGCATCCCGCTGCTCGTGCAGGCGCCCCTCGGGGGCGATGAGCGCGTCGATCGACTGCACCCCCGACAGCGCCGCCTGCACGGCGTGCTGCGCCGGGACGTTCGGGCACAGCCGCGTGGAGGCCAGCAGCTGGATGCCCTCCAGGAACCCGGCGGCGTGCTTCTTGGGACCCGTGATGACGAGCCAGCCGGAGCGGTAGCCGGCCACGCGATACGTCTTGGAGAGCCCGTTGAACGTGAGGCACAGCAGGTCGGGCGCGAGCATCGCGAGCGGGATGTGCTGCGCGTCGTCGAACAGGATGCGGTCGTAGATCTCGTCCGAGAGCAGCAGCAGCGAGTTCTCGCGCGCGATCTCGATGATCCCCTCGAGCACCTCGCGGCTGTAGACGGCGCCGGTGGGATTGTTCGGATTGATCACGACGATCGCCTTGGTGCGCGGCGTGACCTTCTCGCGGATGTCTTCCAGCGAAGGCTGCCACCCGTCGTCGGGATCGCACCGATAGTGCACGGGGGTGCCGCCGGCGAGGCTGGTCATCGCGGTCCACAGCGGGTAGTCCGGCGCCGGGATCAGCACCTCGTCGCCCTCGTCGAGGAGGGCCTGCATCGTCATCGTGATGAGCTCGGACACGCCGTTGCCGAGGTAGACGTCGTCGGGGTCGAACTGCGGGAAGCCGGGGACCTGCTCGTACCGCGACACGACGGCGCGCCGCGCCGACATGATGCCCTTGCTGTCGCTGTAGCCGTGCGCATGCGGCACGGCCTCGATCATGTCGCGCACGATCTGGAACGGCGCCTCGAACCCGAAAACCGCGGGGTTGCCGGTGTTCAGCTTCAGGATCGTGTGCCCCTCGTCCTGCAGCCGGTCGGCCTCGGCCAGTGCCGCTCCGCGGATCTCGTAGAGAACGTTCTGGAGCTTGCTCGACTGATCGAGGGGACGGAGGGGACTCATCGCCCCAGGATATCCGCGGCCGAGGAGGGCCAATGAACGTCAGGTGGCCCGCGCTCCGGCGCGGGCCACCTGACGGGTGTCCTACTTCTTTCGCTGCTCGGCCGCGCGACGCTGCGCGCGGTTCAGCGGCGCCGGCGCCACAGCAGGCGCCTCGGCATCCGTCCGCTGGCCGAAAGCGCCGCGCTGCGGCTCGGCGGCAGGCGCGTGCTGCTGGGCGGGTGCCGCGGCGGCGGCGGCCGTCGCCTGACGCAGGCGGGAGGTCGCCGCCTGCTGCACCTGGCCGCGGTCGTTGCGCACCTCGACCTCGCCGGCGTCGTTCGACGCCGAGTACTGCAGGCGCTGGTTGTCGACGGGCTGGGCGCCGAGACCCTTGGCCTCGACCTGAGTGACCTGCTCGGCTCCGGCCTCGCCCTGACGGCGGACCTCGACCTCGAGGTTGTAGAGGTAGCCGACCGACTCCTCCTTGATCTGCCCCATCATCGCCTGGAACATCTGGTAGCCCTCGCGCTGGTACTCGATGAGCGGGTCGCGCTGGGCCATCGCGCGCAGGCCGATGCCGTCCTTGAGATAATCCATCTCGTAGAGGTGGTCGCGCCAGCGGCGGTCGAGCACCTGCAGCACGACGCGACGTTCGAGCTCGCGCGTCGCAGCCTCGCCGAGCGTGTTCTGCCGTGTGTCGTATGCGATGCGCGCGTCGGAGAGGATCTCGCGCTTCAGGCCCTCCGAGGTGATGCCGCCCTTGCGACCGGCGGCCTCGGCCACGACCTCGTCGATGGTCACGCCGACCGGGTAGAGGGTCTTGAGCTCCGTCCACAGCGCGTCGAAGTCCCAGTTCTCGCTGTGACCCGCGCCGGTGTGGTCGTCGATGACAGCGTTGATGGCGTCTTCGATGAAGTGCTGCACGCGGTCGGCGATGTCGTCGCCCTGCAGGATGTGGCGACGGTCGGAGTAGATCGCCTCACGCTGGCGGTTGAGGACGTCGTCGTACTTGAGGACGTTCTTGCGGATCTCGGCGTTGCGCGCCTCGACCTGGCTCTGCGCCGATTTGATCGCGCGCGTGACCATGCCCGACTCGATCGCGACGTCGTCGGGGAAGTTGGTGCGGGCGATGATCGCCTCGGCCGCGCCAGACTGGAAGAGGCGCATGAGGTCGTCGGTGAGCGACAGGTAGAAACGGCTCTCACCGGGGTCGCCCTGACGGCCCGAGCGACCGCGCAACTGGTTGTCGATGCGTCGCGACTCGTGGCGCTCGGTGCCGAGGACGTACAGGCCTCCGGCCTCGACGACCTTGGTGCTCTCCTGGGCGACGCGGTCGCGCATGGACTCGTACACGGCGTCCCACTCGGCCTCGTACTCGTCGGGCGTCTCGACGGGGTCGAGGCCCTTCGTCTTCATCTCCTGCACCGCGAGGAACTCGGCGTTGCCGCCGAGCATGATGTCGGTGCCGCGGCCGGCCATGTTGGTGGCGACCGTGACAGCGCCCAGGCGCCCGGCGCGCGCGACGATCTCGGCCTCGCGCGCGTGGTTCTTCGCGTTCAGGACCTCGTGCTTGATGCCCTTCTTCGCCAGCAGGCGCGAAAGGTACTCGCTCTTCTCGACGCTCACGGTACCGACGAGCACGGGCTGGCCCGCCTCGTGGCGCTGGGCGATGTCTTCGACGACCTGCGCGAACTTCGCCGTCTCGTTCTTGTAGACGAGGTCCGCCTGGTCCTTGCGGATCATGGGCTTGTTCGTCGGGATCGGCACGACACCGAGCTGGTAGGTGGACATGAACTCGGCCGCCTCGGTCTCGGCGGTACCCGTCATGCCTGCGAGCTTGTCGTACAGACGGAAGTAGTTCTGAAGCGTGACGGTGGCGAGCGTCTGGTTCTCGGCCTTGACCGGCACGGCTTCCTTGGCCTCGATCGCCTGGTGGATGCCCTCGTTGTAGCGGCGGCCGACCAGGATGCGGCCGGTGTGCTCGTCGACGATCATGACCTCGTCGTTCATCACGACGTAGTCGGTGTCGCGCTTGAAGAGCGCCAGCGCCTTGATCGAGTTGTTCAGGAACGAGATGAGCGGCGTGTTCGCCGACTCGTACAGGTTGTCGATTCCGAGGTAGTCCTCGACCTTCTCGATGCCGGGCTCGAGGACGCCGATGGTGCGCTTCTTCTCGTCGACCTCGTAATCGACGCCCGCGTCGAGCGTCTTCGCGATCTTCGCGAACTCGACGAACCAGCGGTTCGCCTCGCCCGACGAGGGCCCCGAGATGATGAGCGGTGTACGCGCCTCGTCGATGAGGATCGAGTCGACCTCGTCGACGATGGCGTAGAAGTGACCGCGCTGGACGAGGTCCTCCTTGCGCCACGCCATGTTGTCGCGCAGGTAGTCGAAGCCGAACTCGTTGTTCGTGCCGTACGTGATGTCGCAGTTGTACTGCTCCCGGCGCACCTCCGGCGTCTGGCCGGCGACGATCGTTCCGGTCGTCATGCCGAGCGCGCGGTAGATGCGGCCCATGAGCTCGGACTGGTACGACGCGAGGAAGTCGTTGACCGTGACGACATGCACGCCCTCGCCCGCGATCGCATTGAGGTACACGGGGAAGGCGCCGGTGAGCGTCTTGCCCTCACCGGTCTTCATCTCGGCGATGTTGCCGAGGTGCAGGGCGGCGCCGCCCATGATCTGCACGTCGTAGGCGCGCTGGCCGAGCGTGCGCTTCGCGGCCTCTCGGACGGCTGCGAACGCCTCGGGCATGAGCTGGTCGAGCGTCTCGCCGGCCTGGTAGCGGGCCCGCAGCTCGGCGGTCTCCCCGCGCAGCTCCTCGTCAGTGAGGTGCTCGTAGTCCTCTTCGAGGGCGCCGACGGCCTTCACGACCTGCTGGAGCCGCCGGAGGATGCGACCCTCACCGGCGCGAAGCAGTTTCTCGAGGGGGTTGGCCACGGAGTGTCTCCATCTTCTGGCTTTCGGGAGCGACGCAACGGCGCCAGTGCCGCCCGGGTGCATGGCCCCAGGCATACCTGCCTATGTTATCCACCCGTGACCTTGGTGTGCGCTGGGTGTGCAGTCGTGAGCACGCGCGACACGCGCAGGAGTGCCGCATTCCGTTCGGTTGCATTCCGGGTATGCATATACTCGGTGACTACATACTCGGTATGCCCTACGGAGAGGTGCGACATGGTTGTCTGGCGTCGATGGATCTTCCCGATCCTGCTGGTGCTCGTGCTGGGAATCGCCGCGGCCGCGCTGGTGAAGATCGCCTTCCTCCCCGACGCGGCGCCCGCCGCCGCGGCACAGCCTTCCGCGCAGATCGCCGATCCGGTCGTCCCCGTCGAGCGGGGGGCCGTCACCAACGCACTCAGCCTGCCGGGCACGATCGCCAGGGATGGCGGGTATCCGATCCGCTCGGAGATCGACGGCACCGTCACTGCGGTGCATGTCGGCGAAGGGCAGACGGTCACGGCGGGGCAGAAGCTCTTCACCATCAAGCAGGCCGACCCTGTCAAGAACATCGATGTCCTGGCTCCCGAGGCGGGCGACGTGACCGAGATCACCGTCGTGAAGGGGCAGCCCGCCTCGATCGGCGGCGAGCTCTCCTCGCTGACGCCCGCCCGGTTCCACGTACAGGCCACGGTCGACCCGGTGCAGCTGTACCGCCTGCAGGGTGCGCCGTCGGAGGGATCCGTGACGATCCAGGGCGGCCCCGCGCCTTTCACGTGCACCGGACTCAAGGTCTCCGTCGCCGAGGACGGCACCACCACCGTCACCTGCGCAGTGCCGGCCGATCAGGTCGTCTTCGCGGGGCTGCAGGCGCAGCTCGACATCGACCTCGGCACCGTCTCGGACGTGCTCGTCGTGCCGACGACCGCCGTCAAGGGCGGGTCGGGAACCGGCGTCGTCTGGGTGGATGCCGGCACCGGGGAGCTGGAGGAACGGGACGTCGCGCTCGGGGTGAGCGACGGGGCCATCGTCGAGGTGACCGCAGGCCTCGAGGAGGGCGAGCAGGTGCGCCAGTACGTGCCCGGCGTCCTCGCGGGCGAGGACCCCGTCTGCTACGACGACGGCATGGGCGGCGAGTACTGCGAGCCCGCGGGGTGGAGCTGGTGACCCTCGTCCGCCTCGAAGGCGTCGCCAAGCACGTGCTCCTCCCCGACGACAGCCGCCTCGACATCCTGCGCGGCATCGACCTCGCCGTTGCCGCGGGAGACCACGTCGCGATCGTCGGGCGCAGCGGCTCCGGCAAGTCCACGCTCTTGAATCTGATGGGCATGCTGGACCGCCCCTCCGAGGGCGCGGTGTGGTTCCGCGGGGAACCGGTCCGGAAGATGAGGCGCGGCAAGCTCGACAGACTGCGTGGGCGCAACGTGGGCTTCGTCTTCCAGCAGTTCAACCTGCTCGCGGGGCGTACGGCGCTCGAGAACGTCGAGATGCCGCTCGGCTACGCGACCGGCCGGGAGTTCTGGCGCCGCCGGCGCACCGCGACCGAGATGCTCGAGCGGGTCGGCCTCGGCCATCGCGTCGAGTCCACGCCGGAGCAGATGTCGGGCGGCGAGCAGCAGCGCGTGGCGATCGCCCGCGCCCTCGTCCGTCGCCCCGCGCTGATCCTCGCCGACGAGCCCACCGGCGCCCTCGACGTCGAGACGGGCGGGACGGTCATGGAACTCCTCGACGACATCGCCTCCAAGGCCGACGCCGCGCTCGTGACGATCACGCACGACCTTCACGTCGCCGCCCGCGCCCGGCGGCATTACCGCCTCGAGGCCGGTGTGCTCACGCCGTTCGACCTCGGCAGCACGCCGGCACCGTCGGCGGACTCGTCCGCACCTGAGCTCGCGGCCAGCGTGGAGGAGCCGGATGCCGAAGCCGAGGCATCCGTCGACGTCGCAACGCGGGACGGCGAACCGGAGCATGCGGAGGTGACGTCGTGAGCGGCCTCATCGGAGCGCTGGGCGAAGCGTGGTCGGAGCTGCGCCACCATAAACTGCGGGTGCTGCTGAGCCTCATCGGCATCGCGGTCTCGGTCGGCGCGCTGACCGCCGTCGTCGCCCTCAGCGAGTACCAGCGGCAGCAGATGGCGGAGCAGTCCGACCAGAGCGGCGGGAGACCTGCCACGCTGTCGATCACGGCGTCGCGCGCCGACGGTGCGCCGATGGACTGGGAGTCGTTCGACGCCCACCTCGACCGCGTCGCGGAGAGGTACTCGTTCTCGCACCTCACGCGCATCGTCGACCCGGTGCAGTTGCAGGTGCAGACGCCCGAGCAGGTGCGGCCGGTGATGGCGCGCCTCGTCGACCCCGCGTACGCGGTGATCCACCGCTCCCCCGTGCTCGAGGGGCGGTGGTTCCAGGACGCGGACGCCGAGCTGCTCGCTCCCCCGGTCGTGATCACCGAGGCACTGTGGGACGTCTACGGCCGCCCCGCGCTCGGGCCGGGATTCGCGCTGACCCTGCAGGGCGACCTCACCGGGCAGTACACGGTCGTCGGCGTGACGCCCCGGCTGTACGCCGGCGACGAGGAGAAGCGCGTGACGCTCATGTTCGTCTCCTACGCCGCGCGCCGCGATGCCCTGCCGGCGGACGCCATGATCGCGTGGGAGACGTGGGTGCCCCAGGACGGCGTCGCCGACCTCGGGCCCGTGCTCGCGGCGGATCTGCGTGCCGGCCAGGATGACATCCAGGTCAACGTCAGCCGCACCGACTGGGCCTCCCGGCCCGACGCGCAGAGCTCGATGGCCGTCTTCGAAGCCGTCACGGGCGGCATCGCCGGCCTGGTGCTGCTCCTCGGCGGTCTCGGGCTCGTCAACATCCAGCTCGTCGCGATGCGCCAGCGCATCCGCGAGATCGGCGTGCGGCGCAGCTTCGGCGCGACGCAGGGACGCATATTCACGTCGGTCCTGCTCGAGAGCGTCGTGGCGACGGCGGTGGCGGGCGTGATCGGCATCGCGATAGCGGTCGCGGTCCTGAAGGCGCCGTTCGTGATGGACATGTTCTCCGGCCTGCAGGACATCCCGCCGTTTCCGGTGCGCGCCGCGGTCACCGGACTGGTCGCAGCCGTCGCGATCGGCGCACTGGCCGGCTTCATCCCGGCGCTCATGGCCGTGCGTTCCAACGTCATCGACGCCCTCCGCTTCTAGCCGTTCAGGCTTCTGCCCCTCCACCCGAAGGAGATCCCATGTCCGTCCGACAGAGTCTGCTCGCGATCCTCGATCAGGGCCCGTGCTATGGCTACCAGCTGCGCGCCGAGTTCGACCGGCGCACCGGATCGACCTGGCCGCTCAACGTGGGTCAGATCTACAACACGCTGGACCGCCTCGAGCGCGACGGACTCGTCGAGAAGGGCGACGTCGACGAGCACGGTCACGTCTACTGGGAGATCACGGATGCCGGAGCCGCCGAGGTGCGGGACTGGCTGGCCTCACCGGTGCAGCGCGCGCAGGCCACCCGTGACGAGCTGGCGATCAAGCTCGCGGTCGCCGCGACTCTGCCGGGAGTGGAGGTGGCGGACATCATCCAGACGCAGCGCCGCGCCTCGCTCGCGCAGCTGCAGGAGCTCAACCGCGCCAAGTACGCCGGCGCGAACCCCGACGGCCCGGAAGAGCTGGCGTGGTCCCTCGTCGTCGATTCCATGATCTTCTCGGCCGAAGCGGAGGTCCGCTGGCTCGACCACTCCGAGCAGCGCCTGGCGCTGCATCCGCATCACGCCATGGCGCTCGAGCTCTCGACCGACAAGCCCAAGCGCGGCCGCCCGGCTCGCGCCGAGGCATCCGTTTCTCCCGAGAAGGCACGATGACCGACACCGTGCTGCGCCTCATCGGGGTGACGCAGCAGTACGGCACGGGGGCGACCGCGGTATCGGCGCTCTCCGGCGTGGACTTCGAGGTGAGCCAGGGCGAGCTCGTCGCGGTGATGGGCCCGTCGGGCTCGGGCAAGTCGACGCTGCTGTCGATCGCGGGCGGACTCGCGATCCCGACGACCGGGGAGGTGATCGTGGAGGGCCAGTACCTCAGCGAGCAGACTCCGGCACAGCTGGCCCGGCTGCGTCGCCGCTCGCTCGGCTTCGTATTCCAGGACTTCAACCTCATCCCCACGCTGACGGCGCTCGAGAACGTCACGCTGCCCCTCGAGCTCGACGGGTTCCGGGCGCGGGTCGCGCGTCGCGCGGGGCGGGACGCCCTCGCGTCCGTCGGGCTCGAGAACAAGGCTGATTCCTACCCCGACGATCTGTCGGGCGGCCAGCAGCAGCGCGTGGCGATCGCCAGAGCCGTCGTCGGCGGCCGACGTCTGATCCTCGCCGACGAGCCCACCGGCGCGCTCGACTCGGTGACCGGCGAGATGGTGCTGAAGATGCTGCGCGCGCGGGTGGATGCCGGGGCCGCCGGCATCCTCGTCACCCACGAGGCCCGCCACGCCGCCTTCGCCGACCGCATCGTCTTCCTCCGCGACGGCCGCATCGTCGACGAGTCGCGCCGCGCAAACGCGGACTCGCTGCTGGCGGCCCGATGACGAGCACCCTCGAGCGGAGCGTCGACGCGCCCACTCCCCCGCCGCTACCCCACCCCGACCGAGGCTCGCGGACGGCCCGCTGGCGGGTCGCGATCCGGATGGCGCGGAGGCAGCTGCGACGCGCGTGGGTGTCGAGTGCGCTGGTGACGACGCTGGTGGCGCTTCCCATCGCGGGCATGACCGGGTTCCTCGTCTTCACCGCGAGCGCCATCGCCACCCCGCAGGAGCGCACAGCAGCCGAGCTCGGTGACATGGAGGCGTGGATCGCCCCAGCCGGCGTCCCCGGCGAAGGGTTCTGGCAGGTGCCGTCAGAGCCGGAGTGGAACGGATACCCGATCGACGCCGACGGCGTCATGACGATGCCGGATGGCGAGCCGCTGGACGATCCGGCCGGGCTCCTTCCCGCCGGCACCGAGGTTCTCACCGTCTCGAGGGGGATGGTCTCGATCGCCACCGACGACGGGTCGGCGCTGCTCCCGGCCTGGGCCGGCGACACGTGGGATCCGCGGTTCGCCGACGCGTTCGAGCTGGTGTCGGGAGATCGGCCCGTGGCGGATCGCGACGCGATGGTCACCCCCGCCGCGCTCGAACGTCTCGATCTCGAGATCGGCGATGCGTTGCGGCTGTCGGACGGGCCGACCTACACCGTCACCGGCACCCTCGATGCGGGGACCATCGCCGACGGCGTCGCTGCCGTGTTCCTCCCCGAGCAGGCCCGTGACTCCGTCGGGGGGACCGAACGCTGGTACCTCCCGGAGCGCGAGCTGTCGTGGGCCGATGTGCAGCGACTCAACGAGGAGGGCGGCTTGGTCGCCTACTCGCGCGCCGTGGCGGTCGACCCGCCGGAATTCTCGAACCGCTACTACTCGTCGGCATCCACCGACCGGTGGGCGAAGATGTGGCCGCTCGTGCTCATGCTTTCCGTTGCGGCGCTGTTCGCCGGCTACGTGGTGGTGATGCTCGCGGGGGCCGCCTTCGCCGTCGCGGCCCGTCGCCAGCAGCGCGCCCTCGCGGTCGCCGCAAGCGTGGGAGCGGACCGTCGGGATCTGTCGCGGACGGTGCTGCTGCAGGGAACCGCGCTCGGTCTCGTCGGCGGCGTGGTGGGCATCGCCGGCGGGATCGGCATCGCCGCGCTCGTGATCACGCTGAGCGCCTACGGCAGCGTGACGCAGTTCTGGGGCTTCCACGTGCCGTGGGAGCTGGTCGCCGCCGTCCTCGTGTTCGCCGTGATCGTCGGCACGGTGTCTGCCTGGATACCGGCGCGTAGAGTCGGTCGCTCCGACACTCTCCAGGCGCTACGGGGCGCGCGCCGACCGCAGAAGCCCGTCGCCGCGCGCCCGCTCTGGGGATCTGTGCTGATCGTGAGCGGCGTGGCGATGACGCTGCTGTGCGCGTTCGCCGTCGCGACCATCAACGCCACGAACGCCTTCGGCTACGACTCGCCCCTGCGCTACCTGCCCGCCTACGGCATCGTCGTCGGGCCGATCGTCGCACAATTCGGCATCCTCCTCTCGGGGCGATGGCTGCTGTGGACTTCGTCGCGTGTTCTCTCCCGCACGGGCGTCGTCGCGACCCTGGCGTCGAGGGACGCCGCCGCCAACGCGTCACGCACCGTCCCGGCGTTCGCCGCCATCGCCGCGACGGTGTTCATCGGCGTCTTCGCGCTCGCGCAGTCCTCGATGCAGACGGCTCAGACGGCCCGTCTGTGGTTCTACGACGCGCCCCCCGGGAGCATCGCGATCCCGATCTGGCCCGGTGCCTCGTCCCTGGGCGCGCTCGACCCGCAAGGCGCCGAGGCCGGCGCCACCGCCGCTCTCCAGATCGCGCGCGACGCGGGCGCGGACAGTGCGGCGGTCGTGTCCCGCCAGTTGAACAGCGTGTGGGAGTACCCGTCCGCCGAGGAGGTGCCCGAGCACGTGACCCTCACGATCGCCCTCCTCGGAGAACAGCATCTGCTCGACCCGGACGTGAACGACTCGTACTCGTCCTTCGGTCAGGACCCCGGCAATCCGATCTCCGTCGTGGCCGCCGGAGACGTCGCGGACGTCATGGGCGTGCAGCTGTCCGCATCCGCCCTCGCCGCCTACCGGGATGGCGCCGCACTCGTCGCCGACGATCGATTCGTCTCGGAGGGGGCGATCGACATCGCGACCTTCGCCGGTGCCGACGTCTACGAGGGACGCGTGCCCGACAACATCTGGGAGCGTCGGCCCGACGCTCCCGCGGTCGCCGAGCCGCAGCGCACCGAGCGCCTGGAGGCGATCGTGGTGGATGCCCCCCTGCAGCCGGTCGCGATCGCCGTCGACCCCGGCACCGCCGCGCGGCTCGCCATGGTGCTGCTGCCGGAACGGGTCGTCGCGACGACCCCGGCACCGCTGGGATCGGCGGAGCGGGACCGCATGCAGGCGCAGGCGGAGCTCCTGAGCGGCGCCTCCTTCACGCTCGCACCCGCCGTGGAGGAAGGACCCCCGAGCGATGCGGCGTGGATGGTGCCGCTCCTCGCGGCCGTGGCCGTGCTCGTGCTCGGCGCGAGCGCGGTCGCCCTCGGCCTCGCCCGGCTCGAGCGCCGACCCGACGATGCGACGATCGCCGCCGTCGGCGCGACACGATCGCTCCGACGCGGAATCGGGTTCTGGCAGGGGTTGATCATCGCCGGATTCGGCACGCTCGCCGGGGCCGCGGTCGGCGTGCTCCCGCCGATCGGCTTCTCGATCCAGTCGGGAGGCGCCCAGCAGCTCTCGGACGTTCCGTGGTGGCTGATCGCCGCGGTGGTCGTCGTGCTCCCCGTCGCGATCGCGGTCACCAATTGGCTGGTTCCCCCTCGAAACCCCGATCTGACCCGCCGCACGGTCATCACCTGAGCATCGCCGCGGGCCGGGGAAGCGGCATCCTGTCGCCTCACAGGCGCACCCCGCTACGGTTAACTGTGCACACGAACGCCGACCAGATCGAAGCCGAGGCTCAGACCGAGCCCGCAGCGATGACCTTCTCCGACCTCGGGCTGAGCCAGCCCGTCCTCAAGGCCCTCAAGGACATCGGCTACGAGACCCCCTCGGCGATCCAGTCGGCGACGATTCCGACGCTGCTCGGCGGCCGCGACGTCGTCGGCATGGCGCAGACCGGAACCGGCAAGACGGCCGCGTTCGCGCTGCCCATCATCGATCGCCTCGACCTGGGTCAGAAGACCCCGCAGGCGCTCGTGCTCGCCCCCACGCGCGAGCTCGCGCTGCAGGTGTGCGAGGCGTTCGAGAAGTACGCGGCCCATCTGAAGGACGTGCACATCCTTCCCGTCTACGGCGGTCAGGGCTACGGCGTTCAGCTGTCCGCCCTCCGACGCGGCGTGCACATCGTCGTCGGAACCCCCGGCCGCATCATCGACCACCTCGAGAAGGGCACGCTCGACCTCTCGGAGCTGCAGTACCTCGTGCTCGACGAGGCCGACGAGATGCTCAAGATGGGCTTCGCGGAGGACGTCGAGACGATCCTCGCCGAGACGCCCGAGACCAAGCAGGTCGCGCTCTTCTCAGCGACGATGCCGGCCACGATCCGCCGCATGTCGAAGCAGTACCTGCACGACCCGGAAGAGATCACGGTCAAGGCGAAGACGCAGACCTCCGCCAACATCTCGCAGCGCTACCTCGTCACCGCGTGGCAGCAGAAGATGGACGCCCTCACGCGCATCCTCGAGGTCGAGAACTTCGACGGGATGATCGTGTTCGGCCGCACGCGCTCGATCACCGAGGAGATCGCCGAGAAGCTCCGCGCCCGCGGGTACTCCGCCGCCGCGATCAACGGCGACATCGCCCAGCCGCAGCGTGAGAAGACGGTGAACCAGCTCAAGTCGGGCAAGCTCGACATCCTGGTGGCGACCGACGTGGCCGCGCGCGGCCTCGACGTCGAGCGCGTCTCGCACGTGGTCAATTACGACATTCCCACGGATGCCGAGTCCTACGTCCACCGGATCGGCCGCACCGGCCGCGCCGGGCGCTCGGGCGACGCCATCAGCTTCGTCACCCCGCGCGAGCGCGGGCTCGTGAAGATGATCGAGCGCGCCACGCGTCAGGAGCTCACCGAGATCCCGCTGCCGAGCGTCGACGAGGTCAACGAGACCCGCCTGTCGCGCTTCGACGACCGCATCACCGCAGCCCTCGGCGAGGCCGAGCGCATCGACGCCTTCCGCGACATCGTGGCCCACTATGTGCGCAACCACGATGTGCCCGAGGCCGATGTGGCTGCGGCCCTCGCCGTCGTCGCGCAGGGCGACACCCCGCTGCTCCTCGAGGCCGACCCCGAGCCGGCCCCGCGGCGCGAACGCACCGAGCGGACCGACCGCGCCGACCGGCCGGCGTACGGCGACCGGCCGGAGCGCGGCGAGCGCCGCACGCCCCGCGAGGGCTTCGCGACCTACCGCATCAATGTCGGCAAGCGTCAGCGGGTCGAGCCGCGCCAGATCGTCGGCGCGCTCGCGAACGAGGGCGGGCTGCGCCGCGACGACTTCGGCGCGATCAAGATCATGCCCGACTTCTCGCTCGTCGAGCTGCCGGCGAACCTCCCCGCCGGCGCCCTGGACCGCCTCGCCGACACGCGCATCTCGGGGCAGCTCATCGAGCTGCGTCCCGACACCGGGCGCCCGCAGCGCCGCAAGGACGCCGCGGGTGGTTCGTACCGCGACAACCGCGGCTCCGGCGACCGGTATGGCGACCGTTCGCAGTCGCGCGGCTCGTACGGCGACGACCGTCCCGCACGCAAGCCGCGGCACAAGCGCAGCGACGGCTGACCCGGCCGCGCCTCCGGGGCGCGGCATCCGTCCCGGTGTGCGCGGGGAAGGTGGCACGAGCCGGGGACGACTCCGGCCCCGTCAGCAGGGTCAGCCAGCGGCCCCCGCCTGCGCGGGGAACGCCCGCACGGCCTCATCGAGGTCGCTGAACACGCGGTCGGAGGGAATCCGCTCGCTCATGCCGTAGGCCGTGAACTCGTCGAGCAGGCCCGTCTCGGGCCGCGCGAGCACGAGTCGAACCCCGCGGGCGTCGAGCCAGTCGACGAGACTCGAGAACGCCTCGCCGGCCGAGTAGTCGATGTCGGAGATCCCGGCGCAGTCGAGCACCAGCCACTTCACCGGTTCGGGGGCGTTCTGCACGACCTGCTGCACGTCGTCGACGAACCACGACGCGTTCGCGTAGAAGAGGTCGGCGTCGTAGCGGAACACGACGAGCCCCGGCGCGGTCTGGGCCCCGGCGGCGGCCGTGGTGTATTCGTACCCGTCCTTGCCGCGAACGCCGAGCACGAAGTCGCGCGGGCGGTATTGCCGCCGCACGACATCGAGCAGCGACAGCGCGAGCGCGAGGATCACACCCGCACCTACCCCGACGATGAACACCGTCAGCGCGGTGGCCAACGCGATGAGGAACTCGCTTCGGCGCACCCGCGATATGCGCAGGAGGCCCCGGATGTCGATGAGTTCGAGGCCGATCACGAACACCACGCCGCCGAGCACCGCCTTCGGAAGATCGGTGAGCAGGTTCGTGAGGAACAGCAGGACGACGAGCACCACGGCGACGACCGTGAGGTTGGCGACCTGGGTGCGCCCCTTCTGGCCGTCGAGGATCTGGGTCTTCGTGGGCGACCCGTTCACGACGAACGTGCCGCTGAACCCGGCCGCGAGATTGGATGCTGCCAGCCCGACGATGTCGCGATTCACATCGGCGCGATCGCCGTGCTTGGCCGCGAAGCTCCGCGAGGTCGCCGCGCTCTGGGCGATGATGATGATGAAGCAGGCGAACGCCGTCGACAGCACGGCGGGCACGTCGCTCCACGCCGCAGCGGGGAATCCGATCGGCGGGAACCCGCCCTGGACGGCGCCGATGACGTCGACGCCGTAGCTCGACGCGTTCGTCGCCGTGGCGAGGATCAGCAGACCGACGACCGCGATGATCGCCCCAGGGACCTTCGGCAGGAAGATCTTGAAGGCGAAGACGATGCCGATCGTCGCGGCGCCGTAGGCGAGGGTCGGCCACGACACCTGGCCGAGTTCGGTGATCCACGCCCACTGCTGCTGGAACCAGTTGCCCGAGCCCTTCGGCACGCCGAGGATGTCGGGGATCTGGCTCGTGGCGACCTGGATGCCGACGCCGGTGAGGAACCCGATGAGAACCGAGGCCGACAGGAAGTCGCCGATGAAGCCGAGGCGCAGCACGCGCGCGAGGATCAGCAGAAGACCGCAGACAAGCGCGGTGAGCCCGCACAGCGCCACCCATTGCGCTGAGCCCGGATCGAGTCCGGCGATGCCTGCGGTGAGCAGGCCCCCGGCCATGATCGCCGCCGTCGCCGAGTCTCCGCCGACCACGAGGAGCTTCGACGCTCCGAGCAGTGCGAAGGCGAGCAGCGGCAGCAGGATCGTGTAGAGCCCGGTGACGATCGGCGTCTGCGCGATCGAGGTGTATCCCATCACCTCGGGGATCGCGACGGCGGCGAGCGTCACGCCCGCGATGACGTCTCTCGGAAGCCACGACATCTTGTAGCCGCGCAGCGAGACCGGGACGAGGAAAGAGGGCAGGGCCATGTGGACTCCCTTGGGCGAGGATCGCGCCGGCGCCTCCGACGTCGGCGGGGAGGTGCCGCGAGGACCCCAGGCGCCCGGCCACGCGACTATGCGCTCATTCTGGGGCACCAGGGCGCGCGTGCGCCAGGGGCACGCTCTGCGCGAACAATCCCCTGTCGGTCCCGCATGCCTCAGCCCGCTCCCAGCGGCCCCCGTAGGATCGATCCATGGCCGGATTCTGGGGCAGACGCAAGCGCGAGCAGGAAGAGCTGAACACGCAGGACGCCGATCTGGCGCGCCGTGCACAGCAGGCGCTGGTCGCGGCCGACGAGCGCATCCGCCTCACGACCGACGAGCTGGCGTTCGCGGACGCCGAGCTGGGCGCCGGTCCCACGCAGGAGCTTCGCGAGGCGCTCGCGTCGGTGCGCACGCACTTGCAGGAGGCGTTCCACCTCCACCAGCTCAACCATGACGAGATCCCCGACACCCCCGAAGAGCTGCGCACCCGCAACGCGCGCATCGTGCAGCTGTGCGAATGGGCCGAGGACCTCCTCGATGACCGCACCGAGGCGCTCGCGGCGCCGATCGAGCGGGCACGTCGCGCACCCGAGATCATCGCGAAGGTGCGGGCGGATGCTGCGCGCCTGCGCCTGCGGCTCCCCGATGCCCGCTCGACCGTCGATCGGCTGGCCGTCCGCTACTCGTCGCACGCGCTCTCGCAGATCGACGCGAACCCGGCCGAGGCGGAGCAGCTGCTCGGCTTCGCCGAGCACAGCGCGGGCGTTGCGGAGCGCCGTCGCGAGGCGGGCCAGCGTGAGCAGGCCAACCTGGCCCTCGAGGCATCCACCGAATCCGTGCGCCGCGCCGAGACGCTGATCGATGCGGTCGAGACCTTCGAGGTCGAGGCGCTGCGCGCCGAGTCCACGCTCGCCGCGATCGTCGAAGACTCCCGCGCAGACCTCGTGGTCGCGCTCAGGGAGCCGCACTCCGCCGCGGTGCAGACCGCGATCGAGGAGCTGCAGGCGGCGCTGGCCGCGCTTCCGGCCGCAGGCGTGAACACCGATCCCTTCGAGCAGCTCTCACGTCTGCGCGAGGCCAACGCGGGACTGGATGCCGCGATCGCGGCCGCACGCGATCGAGCCGCCCGTCCGATTCCGCCACTCGAGCACGTGCGCCACGCCATCGACGACGCCGACCGCCAGCTCGCCGTCTCGCGCGACGTGATCGCGGGGCACCGCGGCTGGATCGGCGCCGACGCCCGCACGCGGTTCGCCGAGGCCGAGCGGGTGCGCCTCGACCTCGACCGCTACCTCGGCTCCTCCGCTGCCGCGGTCACCACGATCGACGAGGATCACCGCGAACAGGCGTTCGCCATGGCCCGCCGTGCCGCGTTCCTCGCCAGCGAGGCCCTGCAGCTGGCGCAGCGTGACATCGACGCCGCCCGTCCGCAGCCCGACCAGTGGGGCGGCCCGGGCTACGGCCAGCAGGGGTGGGGCGGCGGTCGCCGTAGCGGCGGCAGCGACCTCATGGGCGGCATCCTCGGCGGCCTGGTGATCGGCAGCATCCTGGACGGCTTCATCGACTGACGTCTCCCGGAGCGGTCTCACCCCTCCCTGCTCACCTCACCGCCTCCTCGGCAGAAACACGGGCTGGTCACGACGACACGCCGGGTGAAGCATCCGTCCCCCGGCGTGTCACGTCACGGACCCGTGTTCCGGCAAACCTGCACGAACCCTTGGGGCCGGGTCCGAGGGCGGCGACCCCGCAGGCGGGTGTTTCGGATGATCACGTCAGACACCTGTGGACGGATGACCCGGATGCCGCGGCCACTACGATTCGACTCGTCGGTGGCGTACCGACTTCCATCGTCGACCGGGTGGGGGCATCCGTTTCACGGACACGCACAAGGGGTGCGACCGCCGCAGCGACCGCACCCCTCGGAGAATGTGTCAGGACGCGAGCTCCTCCGGCTGCGCCATGGTGGTCAGCGAGATCACCCCGTAGTCCCAGCCCTTACGGCGGTACACCACGCTCGGGTGGTCCGTGCGCGCGTCGATGAAGAGGAAGAAGTCGTGGCCGACCAGCTCCATGCGGTCGACGGCCTCCTCGACCGACATCCACTCCGGGTGGAACTCCTTCGTGCGGATCACGACCGGCGTGTAGCCCTCTTCCTCCTCGTTGCCCGTGACGACAGGGATCTCACCGGTGGCGACGGCACGGAGCACGTCGACCGACGCCGGCTGCAGATCGATCCCCTGGAGCGCGCCGCTGCCCTTCTCGAACTTGGCGCCGCGCGGGTGGTTGCGCGCGTCGACGCGCTTGTCCTTCGCGCGGCGCAGCTGTTCGCACAGCTTGTCGACCGCGAGGTCCAGTGCGGTGAACTTGTCGCCGTCGGTGGCCTCGGCCCGGATGACGGGCCCCTTGCCGTTGACGGTGAGTTCGACGGTCTCATCCTCCATACGACCGTTGTGGTACGCGCGGTGTGTGACCTTGACGTCCACGCGTTGAGCGCGCGGGGCGAGGTTCTCGATGCGGAGGGCCTTCTCCTCGACGACACCGCGGAAGCGATCTGTGATGCCCACTCCCACGCCGACGATGCTGGTTTCCATCCTTGACCTCCTTGTTCCGGTCCGCCCGGCCAAGGGCGGACCATCAGTCGCCTTGTCATCCCCACGCTAGCCGCGCGTCCGGACTCTGTCACCTGTGAGTTTCGAATGCGTCAGGATGCCGTTCACCGGCTCGTGGGACGCCTCAGCGGGGTGGCCGCGACCGTCACCGCAGCCACCACGTCGGCACCCGCGGCGCGCAGCGCGCGGACCGCTTCGGCAAGGCTGGCGCCGGTCGTCACGACGTCGTCGACGACCACGACGCGCAGGCCCGCGGCGTCCGCCGCAACCAGGCTGTCGGCGACGTTCCGCGCCCGAGCGTCGCGATCGAGACCTCGCTGGTCGGACGTGCGGCGGGCGTAGCGCAGCAGCCGACGGGGACGGCGACCGGTGCGCCGCACGAGCAGATCGGGAACGCGGTAGCCGCGCCGCCGGTGGGCCTGGCGAGACGTGGGCATCGGCACGGGCACGGCGTCCGCGGCACCCGCGCGGTCAAGGGCCGCCGTCAGCGCGGGCGCGAGCGCCGTCGCCAAGCCGGTGCGCCCGTCCTCCTTGACCGCGCGCAGCACTCGCGCGGGCACCCCGTCGAACGCGAGCCCGCTCCACACCGCGACGGCCCCACCGGGCGCGTCCACGACCTGCTCGCGGGGATCGGGGGCGAGGGCGAACGCGCATCGCTCGCACAGAGCGACGTCGGCTTCGTCGCACCCCGCGCACGCGACGGGAAGAAGCAGCGCCAGCGCGTCCGCACAGGCCTCGCGCACCGCGAGCACGATCTCCGACATCACCGCCCCAGCTTCCCGCGCGCAGGGGGCGACCCGGCGCCCACCGCCACGATCCGTGGACGGCTCGCTCGCGCAGACGGGTGTGGAGGAGCCGCTACTGCGGCGCGCCCTGCTGGGTCGCGAGGACCACGATGCCGGTCGCCGTGGGCTGCCAGCTCGTGCCGCGCTTGACGTACAGGGTGCCGTCCTCGGCACGCAGGCGGAGGCTCGAGATTCCCGTGCCACCGGCGATCGCGGCGATTCCCGAAGGGGCGGTGGAGCCGGCGGTCGGTGCGCCGACCACCTGCTCGATGACCGTCGAGTCGGTGTCAGCCCCGCTGGTGAGCACGCCGACCGAGACGTCGTCGATCCACGTGACGCCGATCCGCGTGACGCCGATGATGGCGCCGCCCACCACCGCGAGCTGAATCGGCTGGCCGATGCGCGCCGGCACGCCGTCCTCGCGGACGACTCCGGCCACCGACACCACCGTGCGCCCGCCCGCGCTCACCACCGCGGCGAGGCGCGTGCCGTCGCGGGACAGCGCCATGCCGGCGATGGCGGTCGCGTCGCCCCACGCGTCCGCGACCTCGATCACATCCCCCGTGGGCAGGTAGGCGCGCAGCGCCGACGGATCGTCCTGGGGGACGCTCCACACCACCCCGGCCGGGTCGATCACCGGATCGACCAGCCTCGGACGCGTGTCCAGCACCTCGGGCTCGGTCCCGGCCGAGTTCAGCCGCACCACCGCCCCGGAGGCCAGGCGGGCAGCCGCCAGGTCGCGCTCCGCCCCGACCTGCACGCTGACCGGCGAGGCGGCCTCCACCGCAGCCGAGAGGCCGGGGATCTTGTCGATCTCGTCTCCGGTGAGGAAGCCGAAGCCGGCTTCCGTCAGCACCAGGGGGGCCGCCGCCACGCGCGTCGAACGCACCGCGACGGGCTGCGCGTCGATCGGGGCGGACTCGACGGTCATCACGACCTCGGTCACGCCGGCGGCGCGAAGGCTCTCCTCGAGCTGTGTGAGCATGCGGTTGCGAGCGTCGCTGCTCGCGGCCAGCATGGCGTCGCCCTTGAGGGCGACATCAGAGACGCCTTCGTCCGCCGTTGGCACCACCGCGACCTCCGACACGCCGTCGGGGAAGGCGGTCTGCACCGATTCGGCCAGCCACTCGCTCATCGGCTTGTTGACGAGGGCGTTGGCGATGCTGCCCGCAGCCTTGGTGACGGGGAACCAGCGGACGTCCGGCACGAGGAACTGCCAAGAGGGGTCGAAGTACATCAGCGGATAGCGGTGGAACACCTGCGGGAACTGGGCCTCGTCGAGCCAGACGCCGTCGGGTGCCTCACTGATGCGCCATTCGCCGTCCTCCTGCTGGTCCAGGCGGAACGTCCAGTTTCCGGGCGAGAGATCGGCACGCTGGTACGACCCCTTGTCGTCGACCGACCCGAGGACCTCGGATGCGAAGTCGACGAGCCCCTCCCCGGTCTCGACGTAGTCGCGCTCGGCGCGCTCGTCGACGATCACCTGCGCATCCGGATTCCACGTCTCGGCCATGGCAGGCGTCAGGAATTCCCTGGCGACGTCCCAGCGACCGACGACGCCGGGGCCCGAGCCGGCATCGATGAAGCCCTCCACGATCTGCTGCGGTGTCGCCCCAGGCTGCGGCCGGTTGGGGATGAACACCACGTTCTGCGAGCCGTTTCCGGTGTTGCCGTTCTCGAGCCCGTACTCGGGGGGCCCGCCCGTCGGGAAGCCCGCGCAGCCGGTCACCACGACCGCGCACAGTGCGAGGATGAGGGCCAGGATGCCGCGTACCCGGGTCATGCGGATCCTCCTCGGGGCGCAGCATCCGTCCCGCTCCCACCATTCGCACCATCGGCGCGGGGCAGGTCGATCGGAGACGTGAGGCCGAGGTCGTCCAGGGCGGCGACGGCGTCGTCGCCGGGATCGACCGGGATCGGCGACTCCCCGTCGAGCGGTGCGGCCTGCCGCGGGAGGGTCAGGACGAAGTTCGTGCCGCGGCCGACCTCGGACCAGACCGCCAGCTCGCCGCCGTGCAGCTTCGCGTCGCCCAGTGCGATCGACAGGCCGAGGCCGGTACCGCCGATCGTGCGCTTGCGCGACGGGTCGGCGCGCCAGAACCGGTCGAAGACGTGCTCGACGTCTTCGGGCTTCATTCCCATGCCGTAGTCGCGCACGCCGATCGCGACGGCCTGCTGATTGCTGTCGACGCTGACCACGATGGGACGACCCTCGCCGTGTTCGATCGCGTTGCCGAGGAGATTGCGCACCACGCGGCGAACGCGCCGCGGGTCCATGTCGACCGGAGAATACCCCCCGGGCGCAACGAGACGCACGTCGGTGCCGTGCTGCTCCGCGAGCTGCTGCATCGATCCGATCACGTCCTCCGCCAGGTGGGCCAGGCTCGTCGGCTCCAGCTCGAGCTGGACCGATCCCGCGTCGTAGCGGCTGATCTCGAGCAGGTCGGTGAGGAGCGTCTCGAACCGCTGCACCTGGGCGTTGAGCAGCTCGGCTGCGCGTGCGGTGGCGGGGTCGAAGTCGTCCCGCTGGTCGTTGATCATGTCGGCGGCGAGGCGGATCGTCGTCATCGGCGTGCGCAGCTCGTGCGAGACGTCGGAGACGAAGCGCTGCTGCACGAGCGAGAGATCGGCGAGCTCCTTGATCTGCGACTCCATGCTGTCGGCCATCGCGTTGAACGAGCGGCCGAGCGTCGCCAGCTCGTCCTCGCCGTGCACTTCGAGGCGCACGTCGAGACGGCCCGCCGCGAGCTTCGCGCTGGTGTCGGCGGCCTCACTGATGGGGGTGGTGACGGAACGCAGGACGAACCAGGCGATGCCGCTGATGAGCAGGACGAGGCCGATGCCGACCACCCACAGCGTCCGCTGCACGAACGTGAGCGTCTCCGGCGCGTTGGCCAGGTCGTAGGCCAGGTACAGCTCGTACGACGCCACACCCTCGATCGTGAGCTGCTGACCCACCAGGATTCCCGGGACGGTGGAGTCGTCACCGTCGGGAAGCGCGACGGGCTGCCAGATCTGCTGGTCGGGATTGGTGCGGACGAGCGCCCGCATCGGGATGGTGAGCAGCTCGTTCATCACCTCCTCGTTCGTGCTGAAGTCCTGCGGCGCGTTGGGCACGAGGGGCCCGATCCGGTAGGCGCCGACGATCACGGCCGACGACTGGTCGCGCAGCGCGGTGAACGCCAGGGTCATGACGTTCTGCAGCTGGATGGAGTCGTTCTGCACCGACGCGTCGAGGGTCCGCTGCGCCGCGGCGCGCGCCTGCTCGGCGTCCATCAGCACCTGGTCCTTGCGCGACGCGAACAGGTCGTTCTGGATCGCAAGGGCCATCCACACGCACGCGACCACGACCGCGAGCGCGGTGAGCCCGATCGTCACCAGGATCGTGCGGAACCTCAGCGAGCGACGCCAGAGCCCCGCGATCTCCCCCGGCCACGCTCGCCAGAGCCGCCACCAGGGGATGCGGGCGCGCGCCGGTGTCACGGCCGTGATCGGCGCGGTCATGGCGGCCTAGACGACGGCGCCGGCGCGGTATCCGACGCCGCGCACCGTCGTCACGATCTTGGGATTGTCGGGGTCCTTCTCGACCTTGGCCCGCAGCCGCTGCACGTGGACGTTCACCAGACGAGTGTCGGCCTTGTAGTGGTAGCCCCACACCTGCTCGAGCAGCATCTCACGCGAGAACACCTGCTGGGGCTTGGATGCCAGGGCGACGAGCAGCTCGAATTCGAGGGGGGTCAGCGCGATGGGCCCGTTGCCGCGACGCACCTCGTGCGCCGCCACGTCGACCGTGAGGTCGCCGATCCGGAGCGAGTCGTTCGCGGGCTGGCTCGCGGGCCGCAGCCGCGTACGGATGCGGGCGACCAGCTCCTTCGGGTTGAAGGGCTTGACGATGTAGTCGTCGGCGCCCGACTCCAGGCCCTTCACGACATCGGCCGTGTCGGTGCGCGCGGTGAGCATGATGATCGGGACGCCGGATTCGGCGCGGATGCGGGTGCAGATCTCGATGCCGTCCATGCCCGGCAGCATCAGGTCGAGGAGGATGAGATCGGGGCGCTCGGCGCGCCACGCCTCGACGGCCTCGGCGCCGTCCGCGCAGAAGGCCGTCTCGAATCCCTCCGTGCGCAGCACGATCCCGATCATCTCGGCAAGGGCGGTGTCATCGTCGACCACCAGGATGCGTGAAGTCATCGCGCGCGTTCGTTCCTTCTGTCCAGGCGCAGAGGACGACGTGCGCGTCCCCGTGCGCTTCCCACAGAGTAGTCGACCAGGGCTGTGGACCGGCCGAAGCTCGCCCGAACGGACGCCGAGAGCCTCATCCACACGGCCGCTGCGGCATCCGCTCGATGTGGAACGATAGGGGCAAGCGCCGTCCGGAGCGCGCGGCCGATGCGCTGCGCAACCCGCGACGCGCCGCCGACCGAGAGGGGAATCGTGTCCGCATACCCGGCCTGGACGCCGGCGTCACGCCCCGGGATCATCCCGCTGCACCCGCTGTCGTTCGGCACGATCCTGGGCCGCTCGTTCTCAGCGCTGCGGCAGAACCCGCGCGTGCTGCTGGGCTTCGCGCTCGTCGTGCAGACGCTCGCGTACATCGTGGTCCTGGGCGGCGTGCTCGCGGTCGGCTGGGCGTCGTTCTCGCGCCTCGACACGCTGCGGCCGGGCACCGAGGAGTACGACACGGTGATGGCGGGGTCGATCGCCCTCACCGCCGTCGCGGGGATCGTACTCTCGCTCGCCGCGGGCGCGCTCAGCGTCATCGTGCAGGGCATCGTCGTCGTCGAGGTGACGCACGCCGCCGTGGCCGAGAAGCTCACCCTCGGCGCCCTCTGGCGCCAGGTCAAGCCGATCGCGTGGCGCCTGATCGGCTATTCGCTGCTGGTCGTCCTGGCGATCGTCGCGCTGGTCGCCGTGGTCGTGCTCGCGATCGTCAGCATCGCGATCGCGGCACCACCGGCGGCGATCGTGCTCACGATCCTGGTCATCCTCGCGTCGATCCCCCTCACATGGTGGCTCATGATCAAGCTGCTGCTGGTGCCGGCGGCCATCATCGTGGAGCACGCCACGATCGTCCAGGCGCTGTCGCGCTCGTGGACCCTCACGCGCCGTCGCTTCTGGCCCGCCCTCGCCATCATCATCGTGATCAGCGTCATCTTCGCCGCCGTCGCGCAAGTGGTGAGCCTGCCGATGAGCTTCCTCTCGATGGGGCTGACGACGATCATCGCGCCGACGGGCGATCCCGAGCCGACGGCCATCATCGGCTTCATCGCCGCGACCCTGCTCACCCAGGTGCTCACCCTGCTGCTGCAGTCGGTCGCCGTCGTCGTGCAGTCCACCGCGACCGCACTCATCTACATCGACTGCCGCATGCGCCGCGAGGGGCTCGACCTCGACCTGCTCGCGTACGTGGAGCGACGGGATGCCGGAGCCACCGCCCTCGCCGACCCCTATCGCGAGCACATCGGGCGCGAGATCGCGCCGCGCGGCATTCCGAGCGCGTACCCGGCACCCGGCTCCGCGCCGTACCCGCCCGGCTACTCGATTCCGGGATACCCGGCGGAGCCGGCCGGCGCGGTCTTCTCGGCGCAGGCACAGCCGGACTACGGGCCGCCACCCGGGTACGCACCGCAACCCGGGTACCCACCGCAACCCGGGTACGCACCGCAACCCGGGTACCCACCGCAACCCGGGTACGCACCGCAACCCGGGTACGCACCGCAACCCGGGTACGCACCGCAACCCGGGTACCCACCGCAACCCGGGTACGCACCGCAACCCGGGTACGCACCGCAACCCGGGTACGCACCGCAACCCGGGTACGGGCCACCGACCGGATACGGGGCTTCGGCCCAGCCCGGTCACGGCGTTCCGCCCGCGCAGGGCGCCCCGACGCCCGGCCCCGCCGCGCCCGCGCAGCCGCCCGCCATCCCTCCGGCCGCCGCCCCCGCATCCCCGCCACCCGCGGACGAGCAGTCCCCCACCCGCTGGACCGCCCCCGGCGCCGCGCCCGACGGCGCCCACCGCGAGTCGCCGTGGGCGTGACCCCCGCCGCTCTCCGCGCCCTCGCGCGCGTCCTCGACGCCGTCCCGCCCCTCACGCCGGACGGTGACGAAGCGCGGCGGTGGGCGGAGCAGGAGCTGTCGGACCCCGCCTACGACATCGCCGAGCCGACGCCGTTCGACCGGATCGCGCGCGCCGTCGGCGACTTCATCATGTCGCTGCTCAATCCGGACCTCTCGGGTGGCTGGGGCTCCACGTTCGCGCTGGTCGCGGCGATCGTGGTCGCCGTCGTCATCGTCGCGGCGTTCCTGCTGTGGGGCATGCCGCGAGTCACGCGCCGCGCCGCGCCGCGGACACCGCTGCTGTTCGGCGAGGCCGAGCACCGCTCCGCCGCCGAACTGCGCTCGGCCGCGGCCGAGCGCGCACGCGCCTCGGACTGGGACGCCGCCATCGTGCTCCGGTTCCGCGCTCTCGCCCGGGGCTGCCTCGAGCGCGGCGTCGTCGACCCGCCCCCGGGCGCCACCGTGCATGCGTTCGCGCGAGCCGCAGGCGCCGCCTTCCCCGCGCTCGAACCCCGGCTCGAAGCCGCAGCGACCGCCTTCGACGACGTCCGTTATCTGCGCCGTCCGGGCACCGAGGAGCTCTACCGCCTCGTCGAATCCGCCGATGACGCCGTCGTCTCCGCGCGCCCCGTCGTGCGCGAGGAGGTCCCCGCGTGAGCACCGCGACCGCGAGCCCGCCGGAGACGTCGACACCGGATGCTGCGCCCCGGCGCGGCCGGCGAATCGCGACGTGGGTCGCGATCGGGCTCGCCCTGCTCGTGATCGGCGGGATCGGCGGTGCGGTGTCGGCGGCGAACCAGTGGACCCAGCGCGATGCGCTCGACCCGGACTCGACCGGCCCCGCCGGCACCCGCGCCCTCGCCGAGATCCTGCGCGACCACGGCGTCGAGGTGCGGGTCATGCGCGACCGGGCGTCGGCGACCGAGGCTCTCCGCACCGGACCCGCCACCCTCGTGCTGCCCGACGCGCCGGCGCTCTCGGACGACGCGCTCGCCGACCTCGCGGCCGGGGCCACCGACATCGTGCTCGTCGAACCGCGCGCCCGCACACTCGACCTGCTGCTCGCGGGCTCCGCCCCCGCCGGAGTCGCGCCTGACACCGCGATCGAGCCCGACTGCGACATCGAGGACGCGATCCGCGCCGGCGCCGTCGCGCCGGGTGCCGTCTACAGCGGGAACGACGGCTGCTACCCCGTCGGCGATGCCTTCGGGCTCCTCGTCGACGGGGCCGACGGCGGCCGCGTCGCCGCGGTGGACGCCCGCCCGCTCTTCACCAACGAGCACCTCGCCGAGAACGGCAACGCCGCGCTCGCGGCGAACCTCATGGGGCGGCATCCGCTCGTCGTCTGGTACGTGCCCGGTCCCGCCGACACCGACCTCGCCGACACGAACCCCTCCCTCGGTGATCTCACGCCGCCCTGGGTGAGCGCGGTCATCGCGCTGCTCCTCGTCGCCGGCATCGCGGCGGGCGTATGGCGCGGCCGAAGGTTCGGTCCCCTCGTCGCGGAGCGGCTGCCGGTGACGGTGCGCGCGTCCGAGACGACCGAAGGCCGTGCGCGCCTCTACGCACGCGCAGGCGATCCCCTGCACGCCGCGGACCGGCTGCGGATCGGCTCACTCCGCCGCATCGCCGCACTTCTCGGGCTCGCCGTCAACGCCGCCGCCCCCGAGATCGCCGACGCCGCCGCGGGCCGCGCCGGGCTCGACCGGCGGACCGTGCGCGGCACCCTGATCGACGACATCGCCCGCGGCGACGCCGACCTCGTCGCCTTGAGCACACGCCTGAGAGATCTCGAGGACGCCGTCCGCACGGCCGTCCGCCCCGAAAGGAATCCCCGATGACGGACACGCCCGCCTCCGCCAACACCGACGCGCCCGCCGCACCGGAGGGCGCGCCCCTCGACGACGTCGCGCTGCGCGAGGCGATGAACCGCGTGCGCCTCGAGGTCGGCAAGGCCGTCGTCGGGCAGGACGGCACCGTGACGGGCCTGCTGATCGCGCTGCTCTCGCGCGGCCACGTGCTGCTCGAAGGCGTTCCCGGAGTCGCCAAGACCCTCCTCGTGCGGGCCTTCTCGACAGCGCTCGGCCTCGACACCAAGCGCATCCAGTTCACGCCCGACCTCATGCCCGGCGACGTGTCGGGCTCGCTCGTGTACGACGCGAAGACCGGCGAGTTCGAGTTCCGTGAGGGACCTGTCTTCACGAACGTCGTGCTCGCCGACGAGATCAACCGCACCCCGCCCAAGACGCAGGCGGCTCTGCTCGAAGCGATGGAGGAGCGCCAGGTCTCGACCGACGGCGTGACCCGGCCGCTCCCCGACCCCTTCCTCGTCGCAGCGACGCAGAACCCCATCGAGCACGAGGGCACGTACACGCTGCCCGAAGCGCAGCTGGACCGGTTCCTCCTCAAGCTCATCGTCGAGGTGCCCGCGCGAGATGCCGAGCTCGCCGTGCTCCGTCGCCACGCGAGCGGGTTCGACCCGCGCGACCTCGCGGGCGCAGGGCTTCGCCGTGCGGCCACTGCCGATGAGATCCGCGCGGCGCAGCGGGCGGCGGCATCCGTCACCGTCTCGGACGACGTGCTCGGCTACGTCGTGGATCTCGCGCAGGCCACGCGCCGGAGCCCCTCCGTGCAGCTCGGGGTGAGCCCGCGCGCGGCGACCGCCCTGCTCGCGGCGTCGAAGGCGTGGGCGTGGCTCGGCGGCTACCCCGCGATCACACCCGACCACGTGCAGACGATGCTGCTTCCGACGTGGCGCCACCGCATCCGGCTGCGCCCGGACGCCGAGCTCGAGGGCGTGTCGGTCGACGCCGTGCTGGGCTCGGTCCTGCAGCAGACCCGCGTCCCGATCTGACGCGCATGTACGTCACCGGTCGTCTGCCGCTGCTCCTCGCCGCCGGAGCGCTGCCCGTCGTGCTGCTGTCGGCGGCGGGCGTCGACGAATGGCTCGCGTCCGCGGGGTGGGTGCTGCTGTGCCTCCTCGCGGCGCTCGGCGACGCCGCGGCGGCACCGGATCCGCGCCGGATCACCGTGACGCGGACGATGCCCACGCGCGTGCTCCTCGGACAGCCCGCAGTCGCCGAGCTCGTGCTGCGCAACGGCGGCGAGCGTACAGTGCGCGGCCGTGTCCGCGACGCGTGGCAGCCCACCGCCGGCTCGCCGGCGGAACGCGCCGCCGTCGCGATCCCGCCCGGCGAAGTCCGGACCATCACGGTCCCGCTCCTCCCCCGGCGCCGCGGCGAGCTGCGCTCCCGCTTCGTCGTCGTGCGCTCCGAGGGCCCGCTGCGCCTCGCCGGACGCCAGGCCCGCATCGACCAGCCCGGTGCGCTCCGCGTGCTGCCGCCCTTCACCGCGCGCCGCCACTTGCCGTCGCGGCTCGCCCGCCTGCGCGAGCTGGACGGCAACACGAGCGTGCAGGTGCGCGGTCAGGGCACCGAGTTCGACTCGCTGCGCGAGTACGTGCGCGGCGACGACGTGCGCTCGATCGACTGGCGCGCGACGGCCCGCGCGAGCACGACGATGCTGCGCACGTGGCGCCCCGAGCGCGACCGGCACGTCGTGATCGTGATCGACACCGGACGCACGGCCGCCGCACGGGTCGGTGACGGCGTGCGGATGGATGCCGCGATGGAGTCGGCGCTGCTGCTCTCCGCGCTCGCCACCCGGGCCGGCGACCACGTGCACCTGCTGATGTTCGACCGGGCGATCCGCGCCCGCGTCACGCGCGTGGACGGGCCAGGACTGCTGCCGGCCCTGGTCGACGCCATGGCTCCCGTGGAGCCGCAGCTGATCGACACCGACTGGGATGCCGCGTTCGCGCAGGTGCGCGCGCTCACCTCCCGCCCGTCGCTGGTCGTGCTGCTCACCGCGCAGGACGCCGCCGAGGCGGCGCGCGGGTTCCTCGGGTCGCTCCCCGCACTCGCCCGCGGAGCGCACGTGCTGGTCGGCACCGTCACGGATGAGCAGGATCCTCTCCCCGAACGCCCTGATGCCGCCGACGTCTACCGCGCGGCCGCGATCGAACAAAGCGCCCACGACGCCGCCGTCGTCGCCGCCGCGATCGGCCGGGCCGGCGGTGAGGCGATCGCCGCGACCCCCGAGGACCTTCCGCCGCGGATCGCCGACCGCTACCTCGCTCTGAAGGCGGCCGGTCGTCTCTGACGCGCCGGGTCGAGGTTTGGGCGCTCCGCGAACGTTCGGGGCGCGCGCCGCGCGCCCCGAACGTCGCTCACGCGCCCCAAACCATCGAGATACAGCGGGCGGAGGACCGGGAACGCGACCGACACCTCGGGCCGCCGCATCCGCTCCCGGGAACAGCCGGGAACGAACGCCTGAACATCCGACGAAACTCAGCGAGGTCAGGCGCTATCCGCGGACACTCGCGTGCGGTTCCTGGGAAACCGCTGAAAATGCCGCTAGCCTCGCGGCGAGGAAAGGAGTCCGCCATGTCGGATACCACCATCCCGCCCACCACGGTGAACAGGCTCGTCGCGGAGGCTCTGGGAACGTTTCTGCTCGTCTTCGGCGGTGTGGGCGCTGCGCTGTTCGCAGCCAACTTCCCGGCCGGGGATGAGGGCAACCCGCTGGGCATCGCCTTCGTCGGCGTCTCGCTGGCGTTCGGTCTGACCGTCGTCGCGGGCGCCTACGCGTGGGGTCCGATCTCGGGCGGCCACTTCAACCCTGCCATCACGCTCGGGCTCGCTGCGGCCGGCCGCTTCGAGTGGAAGAACACGATCGGCTACATCATCGCGCAGGTGATCGGAGGCGCCCTCGGCACGACGGTCATCGTGCTGATCGGCATTTTCGGCACCGACAACTGGCTCGCCAACGCCCAGGACGGCGGCTTCGCGTCCAACGGGTACGGCACCGGCGACTTCGGCTCGCCCGGCGGCTTCGAGCTGGGCGCCGCGATCATCGCGGAGGTGCTGCTGACGGCGATCTTCGTGCTCATCATCCTCGGTGTCACGCATTCCACGCGTGGCACGGCCGCGCTCGCGCCCCTCGCGATCGGACTCACGCTGACCCTCATCCACCTGATCTCGATCCCGATCGACAACACGTCGGTGAACCCCGCCCGCTCGATCGCGGCGGCGATCTACGGCGGCCCCGGTCCGCTGTCGCAGCTGTGGGTGTTCATCGTGTTCCCGATCGTCGGCGGCCTCCTCGCCGGCGTCCTGCACCGCGCGCTCTTCGAGCCCAAGGGCACGCTGCCCCCGGTGCAGGCCGAGGCGCGCGTCCCGTAAGGCATCACAGCGGAGGACAAGAGCGGCCCGCCCCCTTCCGGGGTCGGGCCGCTCTTCTGCGTCTGCGCAGGTGTCAGACGAGGTCGAACCGGTCGAGCTCGGTGACCTTGCCCCAGGCCTTGACGAAGTCGCGCACGAACTTCTCGTTCGCGTCGTCCGACGCGTACACCTCGGCGACGGCGCGCAGCTCCGAGTTCGACGAGAACAGCAGGTCGACACGGGTGCCGATGCCCACCGGCGCGCCCGATCCGTCCTTCACGCCCGCGAACGCGTGCGCACCAGGGTCGAGCGGCTTCCAGGTGGTGCCGAGGTCGAGCAGGTTCACGAAGAAGTCGTTCGTGAGCACGCCCTTGCGATCGGTGAAGACGCCGTACTCCGAGTCGTCCCAATTGGCACCGAGCACCCGCAGGCCGCCGACGAGCACCGTCAGCTCCGGCGCGCTCAGCGTGAGCAGGTTCGCGCGGTCGATGAGGTGGTGCTCCTCGGGCATGAACGCCTGCGGCCCGTAGTAGTTGCGGAACCCGTCGGTGGTCGGCTCGAGGAACGCGAACGACGTGACGTCGGTCTGCTCCTGCGTGGCGTCGGTGCGGCCCGGATGGAAGACCACCTCGGCGTCGACACCGGCGTCCTTCGCCGCCTTCTCGACCGCCGCGTTGCCCGCGAGCACGATGAGGTCGGCGAGCGACACCGTCTTGCCGGAGGTCTGGCCGTCGTTGAACGAGGCCTGGATCTCCTCGAGCTTCGCGAGCACCGTGGCGAGCTGGGCGGGCTTGTTGACCTCCCAGTCCTTCTGCGGCGCTAGGCGGATGCGGGCGCCGTTGACGCCGCCGCGCTTGTCGCTGCCGCGGAACGAGGATGCCGCCGCCCACGTGGTCTCGACGAGCTGCGACACACTCAGGCCGCTGTCGAGGATCCGCGCCTTGAGCGCGGCCGCGTCTGCGGCGTCGATGAGGTCGTGGTCGACCGCGGGCACGCGGTCCTGCCACAGCAGCTCCTCGGCGGGGACCTCGGCGCCCAGGTAACGCTCGATCGGACCCATGTCGCGGTGCGTCAGCTTGAACCAGGCGCGGGCGAACGCGTCGGCGAAGGCCTCGGGGTCCTCCTTGAACTTCCGCGAGATCGCGTCGTACGCGGGGTCGGTGCGCAGCGCGAGGTCGCTCGTCAGCATGCGGGGCTCGCGACGGCCGTTCGAGTGGGCCATCGGCACCATGTCGGCGCCGCCGCCGTTGATCGGGCGCCACTGGTGACCGCCGCCGGGGCTCCGCATGAGCTCCCACTCGTAGGCGTAAAGGATGTGGAAGAACTCGTTGTCCCAGCGGGTCGGGTGGTACGTCCACGTGACCTCGAGGCCCGACGTGATCGTGTCGTCGCCATGGCCGGTGCCGTGGTTGTTCTTCCAGCCCAGGCCCTGCTGCTCGAGGCCGGCGGCCTCGGGGTTGTGCTCGATGTTGGTGTCGGGCGCGGCGCCGTGGGTCTTGCCGAACGTGTGGCCACCGGCGATGAGCGCGACGGTCTCCTCGTCGTCCATCGCCATGCGGCCGAACGTCTCGCGGATGTCGCGGGCGGACTTCAGCGGGTCGGGCTCGCCGTTGGGGCCTTCGGGGTTGACGTAGATGAGGCCCATCTGCACGGCTGCGAGCGGCTTCTCGAGCTCACGGTCGCCCGAGTAGCGCTCGTCGTCCAGCCAGGTGGTCTCGGGACCCCAGTACACGTCGGCGTCCGGCTCCCACACGTCGGCACGGCCACCCGCGTAGCCGAACGTCTTGAAGCCCATCGACTCGAGTGCCACGTTGCCGGCGAGGATCATGAGGTCGGCCCACGACAGCGACTGGCCGTACTTCTTCTTGACCGGCCACAGGAGGCGACGGGCCTTGTCGAGGTTGACGTTGTCGGGCCAGCTGTTCAGCGGCGCGAAGCGCTGCTGACCGGCGCCGCCCCCGCCGCGACCGTCGGTCACGCGGTACGTGCCGGCACTGTGCCAGGCCATACGGATCATGAGGGGGCCGTAATTGCCGAAGTCGGCGGGCCACCAGTCCTGCGACGTGGTCAGCGTCTCGGCGATGTCGGCCTTGACCGCGGCGAGGTCGAGCGACTCGAAGGCCGCCTTGTAGTCGAAGTCCTCACCCAGCGGGTTGGCGACCGCAGGGTTCTTGGCGAGGATCTTGAGGTTCAGCTGGTTCGGCCACCAGACACTGTTGGCGTTTCCGGTGGTCGGGTGAGGCTGACCGCCGTGGATGACCGGGCAGCCCTCGGACTCGTTCGGGCGCGGCCGGGTCTCGCCGTCTTCGCGCTCATCGACCGGGGTGTCGATCGGGGTGACCGCCTGATCGGCGTCGGTGGGGTTCTCACCGATCTCCGGGATCGTGTCGTTCTTGTCGGTCATGGCTTCCTTCCAATCGGGGTGGGCTGGGGAATCGGACAGGATCAGGCGCGCGCCGCGCCGGAGACGGCCGGCTCCCCGGCGATCGATCCGGCGTTCGCGCATGCGGGGCAGACGCCCCAGAAGGTCACCTCGGCCACCTGCACGGCGTAACCGTGCGCGTCGGCGGGTGTCAGGCACGGTGCTGCGCCGACGACGCAGTCGACGTCTTCGACGGCGCCGCACCGCGAGCAGATGAGGTGGTGGTGGTTGTCGTCGACCCGCAGCTCGAAGAGGCCGGGGCGTCCCGCGGGCTCGATGCGACGTGCGAGGCCGGCGTCGACGAAGTCGCCGAGGGCGTTGTACACCGACTGCAGGCTCGTAGCGGGGAGCGTCCGCGCGACGACGGCGAACAGCTCGTCGGCGCTGGCGTGAGGGCGCTCCACGAGCGCGTCGACGACGGCGCGCCGGGAATCCGTCACTCGCAGGCCCGCGGCACGCAGGCGCGCCACCGTGTCGACGGCGTGCGCGTCGATGCGGGTGTGCGGGGCCATACCCCGAGCCTAGCGTTGTTTTGAGTGATTCAAAACAGTGGTATGCAGCATCCGTCCCACGAACTCATCCGGCGACGAGGGTCGGCGTGCCGGCCTCGTACTCGGTGAGATCTCCGGTCTCCCCCAGCCGGTGCGCGCGGCGCCCGACCACGAGCATGTACACGAGGAACAGGGCCAGCGCCACCGCGCCGATGCCGATCTTGACCGGCCATGGCCACGGCTGCGCCGTCACGAAACCCTCGATGACCCCCGAGACGCCGAGGGCGATCACCAGCCCGATCGCAATCGTCGCGAGGGAGCGACCCGCCGCGGCGAGGGCCTCGCCGCGCGAGCGTGGCCCGGGAGCCACCCATGCCCAGAAGATCTGCAGACCCGCGGCGCCCGCCACGAAGATGCAGGTGAGCTCGAGCAGGCCGTGCGGGAGGATGTAGAGCACGAACACGTCGCCACGGTCGAACGCCGCCATCACCGCGGCCGCGGTTCCCACGCCGACGGCGTTCTGCACCAGCACCATGATCGGCCAGACGCCGGTGATGCCGAACAGCACGCATTGCGCCGCGATCCAGGCGTTGTTCGTCCACACCGTCCCGGCGAACACGGCCGCAGGGTTCTCGCTGTAGTAGTCGGTGAACTGGTTCTCGGCGTACTGCTCGAGCTGTGCCCGGCTGCCGAGGCTCGCGATCAGCGCGGGGTCGCCCGATACCCACAGCGCGACGACGACCATCACGATGACGAACCCGACCGCGATCGCGAGCGTCGTCCACCGCACGCGGTACAGCGCCGCCGGCAGCTGCAGCGCGAAGAAACGCGGGATCTGCCGCATCGCGTTCTCGGGTGCACCCGTCAGCCGCAGCCGGGCGCGGCCCAGCATGGTCGAGACGTGATCTCCTTGGATGCTGCGGCCCGCGGACGTCTTCGCGTCGGCGAGGTCGGCGGAGGCCGCGCGATATCGCGTGACGAGCTCGTCCACCTCGGCGCCCGAGAGGTGGCGGGCGCGGCTGAGCTCGTCGAGCCGCGCCCATTCCTCGCGCCGAGCGGCGGTCAGCGCGTCGAGATCCATGCGCTTTACTGTAGCCATGCCCGCCGTAGAGCCCTCGATCGTCGACATCCACCAGGACGAGGTGCTCACCGGCGAGGCCGTCGCGCTGGATGTGCAGCCGCTCGGGTTCTTCATGCGGGCGCTCGGGGTGATCATCGACATGATCCTCGGCGTCGTGGTGTTCCTGCTGCTGGTGTGGGGCCTCACCTGGCTCACCGGGATCGGCGCCGTGGACGAGGCGGTGATGCCGATCCTCACGATCGTGCTGCTCGTGCTCGTCATGGTCGTGATCCCGACCGTCGTCGAGACCTCCGCTCGCGGGCGCAGCCTCGGCAAGCTCGCCGTGGGCGGGCGCATCGTGCGCACCGACGGCGGAGCCTCGGGCTTCCGGCACGCGTTCATCCGCGCCCTCGTCGGCGTCTTCGAACTGTGGTTCACGCTGGGCGCCGTCGCCGCGCTCGTCGGCGCCTTCACCCCCCGGTCGCAGCGCCTCGGCGACCTGCTCGCCGGCACCTACTCCGAGCGCACGCGCACGCCGCGCCTGCCCGACCCGCAGCTCGGCATCCCGCCGGTGCTGGCCGAGTGGGCGGCCGTCGCGGACGTCGCACGACTCCCCGAGCGCCTCTCGCGGCGTCTGGCTCAGTTCGCCAGGTCGGCGCCGAGCATGGAGCCCACCGCACGCGCGCGGGTCGCAGCATCCCTCGCCCGCGAAGCCGCCGAGCACGTCTCACCGGTGCCGTCCGTCGATCCCGAGACCTTCCTCATCGGGGTCGTCGCCGTGCGCCGGGAGCGCGAGCTACGCGCGTTGCGGCTCGAGACCGCACGCGCGGATGCACTGGCGGGCCCGGTGTCGGCCCCGCCGCGCGGCTTCCCCGAGCGCTGAGCCCCGCCGCTCCCTGTCCTCGCGAGACAGCAGCGGGAGCCCCGAGACTGCGCTTTGCGACCGCTGTCTCGTCGCCCGGTTGCTGTCTCGCGGGAGGACGCGGGCGCCCAGCGCGACCGCGCCCGCGGTCAGTAGCGGTAGTGATCCAGCTTGTACGGGCCCTCGACCGGCACGCCGATGTACGACGCCTGGTCGGGGGTCAGCTCGGTGAGCTGCACGCCGAGCGCGTCGAGGTGAAGGCGCGCGACCTTCTCATCCAGGTGCTTCGGCAGCACGTACACGGCGGTCGGGTACTCGTCGCGCTTGGTGAACAGCTCGATCTGTGCGAGCACCTGGTTCGTGAACGAGGCGCTCATGACGAACGACGGATGCCCCGTCGCGTTGCCGAGATTCAGCAGCCGGCCCTCGCTCAGCACCAGCACGCTGCGCCCGGTCGGCAGGCGCCACTCGTGCACCTGGGGCTTGATCTCGACCTTCTCCACGCCCGCGAGCGACTCGAGGCCCGTCATGTCGATCTCGTTGTCGAAGTGGCCGACGTTGCCGACGATCGCGAGGTGCTTGAGCTTCAGCAGGTGGTCGACGGTCACGACGTCCTTGTTGCCGGTGCCCGTGATGACGATGTCGACCTGGTCGGCGACGTCGTCGAGACGCGCGACCTGGTACCCGTCCATCGCGGCCTGCAGCGCGCAGATCGGGTCGACCTCACTGACGATGACGCGCGCGCCCTGGCCGCGCAGGGCCTCGGCCGCGCCCTTGCCCACGTCGCCGTAACCGCACACGAAGGCGACCTTGCCGCCCATCAGCACGTCGGTGGCCCGATTGATGCCGTCCGGCAGCGAGTGGCGTATGCCGTACTTGTTGTCGAACTTCGACTTCGTCACCGAGTCGTTGACGTTGATCGCGGGGAACAGCAGATCGCCGGATGCCGCGAGCTCGTAGAGTCGGTGGACGCCCGTGGTGGTCTCCTCCGTCACCCCGAGAAGGCCCTCCGCCATGCGCGTGAAGCGCTGCGGGTCGCGAGAGACGCTGGCACGCAGGGTCTCGAGGACGATGCGGTACTCGGCGGAGTCGTCGGGCGCAGCATCCGGAACCGAACCCGTCTTCTCGAACTCGACGCCCTTGTGCACGAGGAGGGTCGCGTCGCCGCCGTCGTCGAGGATCATGTTCGGGCCGTCGAAGCCCTCCGCGGTCCAGTCGAAGATGCGGTCGGCGAGGCGCCAGTACTCCTCGAGGGTCTCGCCCTTCCATGCGAAGACCGGAACGCCCGCGGGAGCGTCGACCGTGCCCGTCGGGCCGACGACGACGGCCGCGGCGGCTTCGTCCTGCGTGGAGAAGATGTTGCAGCTCGCCCAGCGCACCTGCGCGCCCAGCGCGACGAGGGTCTCGATGAGCACCGCGGTCTGCACCGTCATGTGGAGCGACCCCGCGATGCGGGCTCCCTTCAGCGGCTGCGCGACACCGAACTCCTCGCGCAGCGCCATGAGCCCCGGCATCTCGTTCTCGGCGAGGCGCAGCTGGTGGCGCCCCGCTTCGGCGAGCGCGAGGTCGGCGACCTCGAACTCGAAGCCCTCGCGGGATTCGGTGGCCGTGGAGTCAGCAGGCGCGGCGACAGGCGTGGAGGTCGGCATCCGCCCATTCTCCCACGCCGGCTGCAGGCCCGGGATAGGTGCCGGTCAGGCGCGGAGCGTCTCGTGGCGCACGACGACCCAGCCCTTGGGAACGGACAGGCGGTCGGTGTGGATCGCGCAGAGGTCGTGAGCGTGCGGATCTCCGGCCGCACCGAGCGGACCGAGGGCCGCCATCTGGTCGCCGTAGTCGTAAGTGAGGGTGGACACCGCCTCACGGGCGCATCCGACCTTGGAGCAGACTCTCTCGCGCATCGAGTAGACGCTATCGCGCACCGACGACACGGGAACGGATGCCGCGCCGCAGCCGGCGAGGCGGAGCTCCGGCCCGGGCCACCCGGCGTGGGCAGCATCCTCATTCGAGGATCTGCGCCGAGATGCGGACCGAGCGTCGGCGCGTCGCCCCGCAAGCGGGCAATGCTCCTCAGCTGAGGACCGCCGCGCGAGACCTAGGATGGGGGGCATGGCGTGGCGTCGGAGCAGGACCAGCGAGCGCGCGCCGCGGCGCGCGTCCCGTCACGGGCGCCACGGACGCGAGGGACGCAGCTCCGTCGTCCGTCCGCCGCTCCCCCCTCTCGACACGCGCGTCGACCGGTTCGACCTGTCGGTCGGCACCGCGGCCGAGTTCCTGCGGTCGGCGTGGCCGGAGTTGCGCGACGTCCGCTTCGAGGTCGCCGACATGCCCGCCGCGACGGACGACGACGGCATCCCCCGGTGGACGGTGCTGCCCGACGCGGGCCGCATCATCCTGTACCGCCTGCCGATCGAGCGCCTGAGTCATCTGCATCGCGACGACGAACTGCACCGGCGCATGCTCGTCGAAGGGGCCGTCTTCCGCGCAGCCGCCGAGTACCTCGACCGCGACCCATGGGACCTCGGTCCCGAGCGCTTCCGCTACTTCTGACCCGGACCAGGGTCAGGGGTAGACGATGATCTCGGGCGTCGCGACGTCGGCCGGCCACACCGGCACACCGGCGAGCGCACCGTCGCCCGAGAAAGACAGGCCGGCGCGCACCGGCGCCTGCGGATCGAACGCGTACACCGTGCGGGTCGCCAGGCGCACCGCGATGGATCCGTTCGCCGGAACCGTCAGGTTGAGCGCCGAGCCGCCGTCGGTCGGGGACACTTCGACCGTCACGGGCTCGCCGGTCGGATTCACGAGCGTCAGCGACGGCGTCGGACCACCGGGCGTCGCGAACAGCGACGGCACCGACACCTCGGGCGCCGGCGTGTACCAGGCGAAGTCGTCCCCCGCCGAGATGCCTGTCGCCTGCCACACCGCCGCGACCACCGGGGCGTCCGCCTCGACGGTGACCGTATAGGCGCCCGGCGCCAGTCCGTTCAGCGCGAGCTCGAGCGGCTTGCCCGCCTCCAGCGGCAGCTCCTGCGGTTCCCCGATCGTCTCGGTGCGGCCGGCGGAGTTGACGGTCACGCGTACCGTGGCGGGAAGCGAGGGTGACAGCATCCGCAGCACCGTCGTCTCGTCGGCCGCCCCGTCGGTGTCGGCCGGACGCGCGACCGTGATGCCGGTGATGACCTGGGTGTTCTCGGTGTGGGCGATCGGGCCGACCTGATCGACTCCACCGGGGGTGAGGGTGCGGGTGATGCTCGCCTGGAGCGATGCGTGGATCGGCGCCCCGACCGCCGAGACGCGGACGACCGGCGTCTCCTCGCCGAGCGCCAGGCCCGCGAGAGGGACGACGCGCTGCGTGCCGGGCGCGATCACGAGGTCGGTGCCGCCAGGCGGCGTCTGCGGTCCGTCGACGCCGTACACCGTCAGCTGAACCGTGGCGGGAACCGAGCCCGGATTGGCGAGCAGCACCAGGTCTGCAGCGCCGGTCGCTCCCGATCCGCCGACCAGCCACGAGTCGACGAGGGGCGGGCGGCAGGCAGACGCCGCGAAGCCCGAGAGGTCGTCGGCCCTGGCGATCGCGGCGCCGGTCGCAGCGATGTCGACCGCCTGGTCGTCGCGCGGCTCGGCGGTGTACGCGAGCGGGCCGGGCCCGACGCCCGTCGTCATCAGCTGCTGCTCCGCGGCTCCCGCCCCGTCGGCGGTGCCCCCGATGACGGACTGCGGCGCGGCGAGGGTCACCGTCGACGCCGCGGTGGGGTTGCGGCCGATCGACAGCAGCCCGCCATCGCAGGCGATCACGGATGCCGCGGGCGCCGGCGTCGCGGGCACGCTCAGCGGCTCGCGCACGACCGTCGGCCACGGCACGGAGACCGCGGTGACGACGGCGATCACCGCCAGGATCGACACCGCGGTGCCGATCAGCAGCCGGGCGCTCGTCGTCGCCCAGCGGAACACGCGACGGTCGCTCATCGGCCCTCCTGCCAGTGGGGTCCCACGACGCGCGGGGTGCGCCGGGCCTCGCGGATCGAGGCGGCGGTCGGCACGGCCAGCAGCAGCGCGATGCCGAAGATCGCGAGCTGCCCGAACGCGATCCAGCGGCCGAGAGCAGAGACGGATGCCGCCTCCACGGGTCGCGGCGCGATCTGGTCGACGACGCGCCACAGCTCGCCCTTGGCGGTGTCGCCGACCACGACGAGCGTGTCGCGCTGGCCGAGCGCGGTCATGGCGGAGAGCCGCATCGTACGCGCGGCATCCGTCTCCGGTTCCGTGCTCGGCGCGAGCAGGATGAAGCCGACACCCCGGTCGGCGAGCTGACCCACGACATCCTCCGAGGAGGGCGTGACGAGATCGGCGGCGAGCTCGGCGAGCTCGTCGTCCTGCGGGGTCGCCTCGGTGCGCGTGGACAGCAGCGTGGTCTGTCCGCCGATCGTCTCGCTGGCGCCCCACACCACCTGGGTGGCGACTCCGGCATCCGCCTGCGGCGTGAGCACGATCGTCCCGACGTCGGGGTCGTCGCGCCCTTCCGCCGCGACGAAGGCGGGGAGCGTGCTGGCCGGACCGTCAGCGATGGTCGCCGTGCCGCGGGTGAACGCGGTGAGGGAGGGAAGCGCGAGCGTCACGGCGGCGGCGAAGACGAGGGTCGCCGCGATCCCCCGCGCGAGGGCCATTCGTGGAGCGAGGCCCGCGTCGAGCGCGACGAGGGCGCCGCCGACGCCGCCGAGCCAGGCGAGGCTCAGGCCTGTGCCCGGCCACAGCGGCACGGTGGTCGACTGCGCGAACGCGACCGAGATCCCCACCGCGGCGAATGCCGTCCCGAGGCCGAGAGCGGTGATCGCGAGCAGTGCGATGCCCGCGGCCCAGCGCTGGGTGAGCGGTGCGGCGAGGGCGAGCAGTGCGAGCGGGACCGTGAGCCAGGGCACCCACCACGTCGGTCCGTCGGGCAGGACGGTCGTCCAGCCGGCGAGGTCGGGGGTCGGGATCCCGGCGGCGAGCAGTGCGCGCCCGGTGACGTCGGCTGCCACCTGGGGACCGGCCCACGGCACGCCGGGGTCGGCGACGAGGCCCCACGCCTGACCGTTCGCGAGAGCGTTCCACACGAGCGGAAGCGCCAGCGCGGCCGAAGGGATCAGTGTCCAGATCAGGCGGGCCACTCCCCGGCCCGCGCGGAGGATGACGGCGACGAGCAGCGCGCCGACCCACACCACGAGCATCGCGGGCGCGAGCGAGGGGGCGGTGGCGAGGACTCCGGCGAGGAGGATCGACGCCGCACCGGCGCCGGCCCACGAGCGGTGCGCCACGGCGCCGGCGTAGAACAGCCACGGCAGCAGCAGGTGCAGAATCACGCCGGTCGGGCGCCCCTGCGTCAGCGCGACCAGCAGCGTCGGCGACAGCGCCCAGAGCGCACCGCCCAGGAGTCGCATGCTCGCCCGCTCGGTGACCCGCGTCGCGGCGAACCACCCGCCGAGCGCGGCGAGGGGCAATGCGAGCACCCAGAGCAGCACCAGCGCGCGGGACGGCGCCCAGGCCCAGAGGGAACCGAGGACTGCGACCACGGCCGCGAACGGATCGGCGGGGCCGATCGTGTCGAGGCCCAGAGCCCGCTGGCCGTACATGGCGTCGTCCCAGAGCTGCCCGACGGTGGTCGCGAGCGGCTGGAGCGCTCCCCCGCCCAGCACCGGCCAGGCCAGCAGAGCCGGGAACACGGCGACCGAGACGGCGAGCGCCGCCAGGACGAGCCACGCCCCGCCGCCGGCGAAGAACCTCAGGTCGCTGCGCCGGTGGCCCCCGAGGGCGACTTCGGGGTCGTCGTCGAGCCGTTCGCGCAGCTCGCTGCGCGATGTGCGCAGCGGCGCGATCTGCGCCCAGGACGCGGTGCGGGCGCGTGCAAGGCGACGGCGTGCGCGCCAGACCGGCACGAGCCGCACGAGGGCGACAGCAGCTGCCGCCCACTCGGCGGTGATGCGTCCGGGCTGCTTGCGGGCAAGATCCACGATCGTTCGCCACAGGGCGAGGGGAAGGATGGTGAGCCAGTGCAGCGGGGCGGCGACAGCCGGCGCATAGACGAGCCGCCGGTGCAGCTGCGCGACGCGCTCCGCATACACGGCGCGGCGCTGCCGCTGCCGGGTGAGCGGCGTGGGCAGCCCCGCGACGCCGTCGCCCGCGGTCGCGACCAGGGCGCTCGGCACGAGGGAGACACGCCCTCCCGCGAGACGCGCCCGCACGCCGAGATCCAGTCCCTCGTCGGCGCCCGACAGCCCCCGGTCGAGGCCGCCGAGCCGGTTCCAGGCGTCGGCGCGGATCAGAATCCCGCGGACATCGGCACCCAGCACATCCTCGCGTGCGTCGTGCTGCCCCTGATCGAGCTCGTCGTCGGCGATCCCGACCGTGCGGCCGAACCGCGTCATCCCCACGCCGAGCGACACGATCTCGGTCCGGTCGTCCCAGCGCACCAGCTTGGGGGCGACGAATGCGACCGACGGCGACAGCTCGAGCGCGCCGGCGAGGCGTGCCAGCGCATCCGGCTCCGGCGCGGTGTCCTGTGCGAGGAGCCACACGGCGTCGCCGTCCAGACGCGGGGAGACGAGGGCGGTCGCCGCCGCGTAGCCGGTGGACGGAGCGGCCCGGAAGACGAACTCGGCGCCCGCGGCATCCGCGATCTCGAAGAGATGATCGTCGCCGCCGCACACCACGATCGTGAGGATGTCGACGGGACGCGTCTGCTCGCGGAGCGCTGCGAGCGTGCGCTTCAGATGGAATGCCGCCGGGGTACGACCATCGGGACGAACCACCAGGATGGCGTGGACGCGGTTCGAGGTGACGGTGTTCGACGTGGCGGTGGGCATGTCCTGGTCAGCCTAGGTCGCGCTCGAAGGTCACGCCGGGCGCACGCGCCGGGTCGGCCGGATCGAACCGGCCGACCGGCGTGCGCGTCAGCCCGCTCGACGCTTCAGCTTGCGACGCTCGCGCTCGCTGAGACCGCCCCAGATGCCGAACCGCTCGTCGTTCTGCAGCGCATAGTCGAGGCATTCGCCTCGCACGTCGCACGACGTGCAGATGCGCTTCGCATCACGCGTGGAGCCGCCCTTCTCAGGGAAGAACGCCTCCGGATCGGTCTGCGCACACAGTGCGTCGGTCTGCCATCCGAGCGGATTGTCTTCTTCCGCGTCGATGTTGCGGCGTATCCCCGGAACCCCCAGTTGAACCGGATCGACGAACCAGTCGTCGGGAACGCCGGAACGGAATTGCGAAACCGTCATGTCGTTCTCACCCCCCGTGATCCTGCTCCACGCTGGTGCGTGTACGGCTAATTACACCCGTGTAGTTCGGCGAGGTCAAGTCGCAGATAGTAAACGCTCAACCGACTCTTGAACCTTCACGACGCGCCGACGGCGTGTCGCTCTGTCATAACGGTCCGATGAGAAATCGATGAAGCGCGGATGAGAGGGTCCGGTCAGCGACCCGGCAGGGCGACGAAGAGCTCGCCGGCACCCGTCACGCGCACGCCCCCCTCGCTCGGGGTGACGAGCACGGCGGCGCCCGGCGACAGCCTGGCCGCCTCGTCGCTGTCGAGTCCCGCCACCGTCGGAGACCCTGCCGTGGCCACCGCGATCGCCGGACCCTCGAGCGCCACGTCGACGCCCTCCTCGCTCGCCGCGACGGCGAGCAGCGCGAAGTCGGCGACCGGCACGTCGTACCGGCGCACGCCCACCGCGACCTCACGCGGCCGGATCACGGGCGGAAGACCCGGTGTCGCGTCGAGCACGCTCACCAGCTCCGCCGCGTCGACGTGCTTGGGGGTGAGCCCCCCGCGCAGCACGTTGTCGCTGGCGGCCATGAGCTCCACACCGAGTCCCTCCAGATACGCGTGGAGCACACCCGCAGGAACGAAGAGGCCCTCGCCCCGATGAAGCGTCACGAGGTTCATGAGCAGCGCGACGACGATTCCGGGATCGCCCGGGAACGCGGCATCCAGTGTGCGCGCGAGCGCGAGCTCGGCGGCGAACTCGCCGGACTCGGCCGACACCGCGGCCGCGATGATGTCGCGCGCCGCGTCGGCGCCGTCGGACAGGAGCCAGCCGATGACGTCCGCGAGCGAGGCATCCGTTCCCTCCAGACGCTCGGCGAGGGGCGCGGCTCCCGGTCCGAGCGTCGCGATGAGGCGGCGCGTCGCGTCGAGGTCGCGCAGACCCGCCAATGCGCGGAACGTGGCACTCAGCGCGACGATGAGCTCAGGCTTGTGGTTCGCGTCGCGATACGTGCGGTCGGCGGCGTCGCGCGGGATCCCCGCGGCCTCCTCACGCGCGAAGCCCGCCTCCGCCTGAGCCTTCGACGGGTGCGCCTGGATGGAGAGAGCGGATGCTGCAGCCAGCAGCTTGAGCAGATACGGCAGGGGCTCGTCGACACCCGACGCGGGCCCCTCGTCGGCGATCCAGCGGTCGAGCGTGCGACCGTCGGCCGTCTCAGAGGGATCGCCAGGGTGGTCTCCGAACCACACCTCCGCCTCGGGGCGACTGGACGCCGCGCGTCCCTCGAGATCGGCGAGCAGGGAGGTCGAGCCCCAGGCGTAGTCACGGGGGTCGTTCGCGAGCGGGATCAGCACCCGAACAGCCTAGCCAGCCGGGATATACGCCCCGTCCCCCTCGTCGAGCGAGCGAAGCGAGTCGAAACGCCCGGTGCCAACGAGCAGCCCCGATCCGCTCGTTGAGCGAGCGAAGCGGGTCGAAGCACCCGGGGTACCCTGAGAGCGATGGCCGTCCATTCCAAGCATCCGGCGTCGGCGCCGCCGGGACCGCCGGTCCGCGAGAAGACCGGCCATCTCATGCTGCGCGGCTGGTGCATCCTGGTGCTCTTCATGTCGCTGTCGGGCACCGCGTGGGTGAATGCCTTCGGCGAACTGACGACGACGGTCATCACGATCGCGGGCGGCGTGCTGTCGGCGGCGCTGTGGATCGCGCTCCGTCCGCCGGTGCAGTGGCGACGACTCCCCTGGTTCGTCGTGGCCTACGTCGCATGGGCGACGCTGTCGCTGGCGTGGTCGGCGTGGCCCGCGACCACCGCACTCACGCTGCTGCTGCTGTGGATCACCACGCTGCAGGCGCTCTTCATCGGCAGCGTGCTCACGTGGCGCGAGCTCGTGCGCGCGGCCGCGTCGGCGCTCAAATGGGTCATGGCGCTCTCGTTCCTGTTCGAGCTCTGGGTGTGGGTGTTCGTGCGCGCGCCGATCCTGCCGGGCTTCGTCGTCGACCAGGCGGACGACCCCATCGAGTACTGGTCGCGCAACAACCTCTTCGAGTGGGACAAGCGCATCCAGGGGATCATGGGCAACGCCAACCTCCTGGCACCCGTCGCCCTGCTCGCGATCATCGTGTTCAGCATCCGTCTCGCCTCCGGCGCTCCGCGACGCACGTTCCTGTGGATCTGGATCGGGCTGTCGGCGTTCCTCTTCGTCCGCGCCGGATCCGCGACGGCCTACCTCACCGCGGCCGCGGTCGGCGTCGTGCTGATCACCGTGCTCTTGATGCGCACCGCGACGAAGCCCGGCGAGCGCACCAAGTACTACGTGGCGTACGTCGTCGTCGGTCTCGGAGGGCTGCTGGCGCTCTGGCTGCTCCGCGACACGATCTTCACCTCTCTCGGCCGCAGCGCCGACCTCACCGGGCGCGAGCGCATCTGGGGCGCGGTGCTCGCCCGCGCAGCCGAGCGCCCCTGGACGGGCTGGGGCTTCGCGACCCCCTGGGTGCCGACCGACCCGGCCTTCGACGGGTGGATCACGGACCACGGCCAGACCGTCATGCAGGCCCACAACATGTGGGTCGACGTCTCGATGCAGCTCGGCATCGTCGGCGTGGTGCTGCTCGCAGTGCTCTACCTCGCGTTCGTGTGGCGTGCGTGGTTCTTCGCCATCGACCGGCCGCGGTGGGACCTCCGCGCCGACCGCCCCTACTCGCCGCTGACCCTGCTGCCGACGCTCGTCGGGGCGATCCTGCTGGTGCAGGGGCTCGCCGAGTCGAGCCCGCTGCTGCTGTGGGGCTGGCTCTTCCTGGTGATGCTCGGCGCCAAGATCAAGCAGTCGCCCCACGTCGGCGTCGGCCCGGCCGAGCAGACGGTGGCGATCGAACGCGGTGAGGCCGTCGCTCGTGACGAGACCGGCGGACGCGAGCCCGGCACGCCGGCGGGTGCGGGCGGGGCGGCCGACCTGCCCGCAGGGCGCGGCGCGTGACCGACTCGCCGCATGCCGCAGCGCCCGGATGGCTGGGCACACTGCTGGCCTCGGCATCCTTCGCCCGCGCGTTCACGCTCGTCGTCTTCGCCACCGTCTTCTCGGCGCACGCGATCGAGCGCATCGCCGGCCGCGTCACCTACGTGAGCATCGTCACCGGCCTGTGCGTGCTCGGCCTGTCGGTGATGATCGCGCGCCGCCGCGAACTCTCGCTGCTGCGGCTCGTGCCGACGACGGTCGTGACGTTCGTCGCGTGGGCCTTCGCGAGCATCTTCTGGTCGAGTGATTCGAGCGCCTCGTTCTGGAACTGGGTGTCGATGGCGGCGCTCGCGTTCCTCGCGGTCGTCATCGGGCACGTGCGCGACACCCTCCAGACCGTGCGCGCGCTCGCCGATGTGCTGCGCGTGCTCCTCGGGGTCTCGCTCGCGCTCGAGGTGCTCTCGGGAATCCTGCTCGACCTCCCATTCACGTTCCTCGGCATCCAGGGCAGGATCGCCGAGCTCGGACCGGTGCAGGGCATCTTCGGCACGCGCAACCTCCTCGGCTTCGTGGCTGTGATGGCGCTCATCACCTTCCTCATCGAGTACCGCACGCAATCGGTGCGCCCCGGCGTCTCGCTCGCATCGGTGGTGCTCGCGGGCGGCCTGGCGGTGCTGAGCGACTCCCCCACCGTCGTCGTGCTCGCCGTGGGGGTCGGGCTGGCCGTCGGCGCCCTCGCCCTCGTGCGCCACGCGCGTCCCGAGCGCCGCGCGGGCCTGCAGCTGGCACTCGGGGCCCTCGTCGTCATCGGGGTGTTCGCGGGCTACGCGGCGCGGCATCCGATCATCGCCCTGCTCGGTGCCGGCACCGACTTCTCGATGCGTGTCGAGCTGTGGAACTTCATGGTCGACATCCTGCGCCAGAAGCCCGTGCAGGGCTTCGGCTGGTTCGGCGTCTGGGACCAGGGCGAGTACCCCTTCAACGCCATCAACTTCTGGCTCGACAAGGACCACGCCACCGGGTTGAACGCGTACTTCGACGTGGCGCTGCAGCTCGGCTGGGTGGGGCTGGTGCTGTTCCTGGCGCTGGGGGCGCTTGCGCTGGGACGGTCGTGGCTGGTTGCCGGCGAGCGGCGGTCTGTCGTGTACGCCTGGACGCCGCTCATGCTCGTCGCACTGCTCGTGGACTCGATGTTCGAGAGCTTCACGCTCACGGGGTTGGGGTGGCTCATGCTCGTGCTGTGTGCCGTGCGCGCCGGCCAGTCGCGCTCGTGGCGCGAGAAGCTCGACAGCGGAACGGATGCTCCAGCCGTGGGCGGTGCGGAGGGCTCGGGACTGCCGCACGCCGAGGGAGAGCACTGAGGCGGCCCGGCGTGGACGGTTCCTGAATCGGCGGCGAGCAGCGACAGTCCCAACATCGCCTACACTTATCTGGATCGATCCTTCAACCCCCCGTGAGTGAACGTTGCGTGAACGCCTACGAGGCTCGCCCCTCGTGCGCGCCCTGCGTTTCCTGCCGTATTCAGCGCCGTACCAACTGCTGGCGGCGGTGACGCGGGCTCGCCCGAACCGCGTGCTCTTCCTCTCCGACTCCCGGCGCGACTTCGCCGGCAATTTCGCGTACCTGCGCGACGAACTCCAACGCCAGCAGCCCGGACTCGACGTCCGCGGCGTTTTCAAGCCGAGTCTTCGCGCGCGTCGGCCACTCCGGGACGCCATCCGGCTGCCGTACCTGATGGCCAGCAGCTCGGTGATCGTCCTCGACGACTTCTACCCGCTCATCTATCCGATGCGTATCCGACCCGGTACCCGACTCGTGCAGGTGTGGCATGCCGCCGGCGCTTTCAAGCGGGTCGGCCACAGCCGCGCGGGGCTCCCGGGCGGACCGATGCCAGGCAGCCGCATCCATCGCAACTACACCGACGCCATCGTCAGCTCCGAGGGCGTGCGGGACGACTACGCCGAGGCGTACGGGATCCCGGTCGAACGCGTACATGCCCTCGGCATGCCGCGAAGCGACTTCTTCTTTGATCGCGACCGTCTCGAACGGACCCGTTCGACGGTTCGGGCCGCCCTCGGGCTCGCCGACGGCATCAAGCTGGCGGTGTTCGCGCCAACGTTCCGCGGCAACGGGCAGCGCACTGCGTACACCGACGACAGCGCCGAGTGGGACCGCGTCGCGGCGGACCTCGGAGACGGGTGGGCACTCGCGATCAAGCAACACCCGTTCGCCCTGCGCGACGGCGCGCGCATCCCCCAAGGCGTGCTCGACGCCTCCGAGGGATTCGAGATGAACGACCTCCTCGCCGCGGCCGACGTGCTCATCACCGATTACTCCTCGGTCGTCTTCGAGTTCGCGCTCCTGCGTCGACCGGTGGTCTTCTTCGCGCCCGATCTCGAGGACTACTCGATGAAACGGGACTTCTACCGCCCGTTCGACGACTACGCGATCGGCCCGGTGGTGACGGTTCCGAGCGAGCTGGCCGGCGCGATCGCGGGCGCTCGCGTGGACGACCACCGGCTGAAGTCCTTCCTGGAAGAGTTCTGCGGTGCTTTGGATGGCCGCTCATCCGAGCGGATCGCGCGAACGTTGCTTGACACAGCGTCCCCGCGGCGGCGGGGGCCCGTCGACACGGCGTCCGCTCGACTCATGCGTCGACTGGGGCTGGATCTCGTCGCCGCTCATGCATCGCGGATGCTGCTCACCCTCGTCAGCACTGCGATGCTTGTGCTGCCGCGGCGCCGCAAGGTGACGATGCTGAGCCGCGAGCGCGACATGGCCCCGGTCGACTTCGCGCTCCTTCGGGATGCGCTCCTGCAGCAGGACGCCGACGTGGACGTCGTCATCTCCGCTCGAAGGGTTCCCGGCGGTATAATGCCGAAGCTGGGGTACGCGTTGCACCTGCTCGTCGAGCTCTACCACGTCGCCACGTCGCGCGTCGTGATCCTGGACGGATACTCCTTCGTCGCTTCCGCCGCACGACACGGCAGCGGTCTGACGGTTGTGCAGATCTGGCACGCGCTGGGCGCGATGAAGAAGTTCGGCCTGAGCATCCTCGGCCGGCCCGAGGGCCGCGATCCGCGGCTCGCGAAGGCTCTTCGCATGCACGACCGCTACGACATCGTGGTGGCGAGCGCCGAGCGATGCCGAGAGTCGTACGCCGAGGCGTTCGGCATCGATCCCCAGCAGATCATTGTCTCCCCCTTGCCCCGGGTGGATCGTCTGCGTGATCCGGTGGCCCGGCAACGGGCGCATGAGCGATTCACCCGGCTCTACCCCGATCTCGCAGACCGTCCGATCGTTCTCTACGCACCGACCTTTCGCGCCCCCCGCAGCGCCGCGCGCGAGCCGGTCGACCCGGTCGAATTGACCAGGGCGCTAAGGCGTGCGGGGTACTCGGTCATCACGAAACTCCATCCGCTCCTCACTCCTCAGGAACATCCCGAGCTCCGCACCGCCCCCGGCATCTCGACGCAGGACCTCATGCTCATCGCCGATGTCTTCGTCACCGACTACTCGTCGGCTATCTTCGAGGCCGCCGTCGCCGGCGTGCCTTCGTACCTGCTCGCCCTCGACCTGGACGACTACGCCGCATCCCGGGACTTCTACCTGCGCTACCCCGACGACCTCGGCGTGCCTTTCACACGGTCGGTCGAGGATCTGGTGGCGGCCATACACCGTGGCGACGCCGACCAGCGGCAGCTGAGCCGGCTCCGCGAGCAGTTCGTGCAGCTCCCCGAGGACGGCCTGGACGCAGCATCTCAGCTCGCATCCTCCTTGCTGACCTTCCTCAAAGAACGCGAACCCACACCATGAGAAACCGTCTGACCTGGGTTTTCAACTGCGCCGACACATTCTCGGGCAATCCTAAGTGGCTGTTCCTGTACGTCGCCCGGCATCGTCCGGACATCGAGGCCGTCTGGATCACCGACTCCCTCGAGACGGTCCGGTTCGTCCGCTCGCTGGGGTTCCGAGCAGAGCTGACGACCTCATCGCGCGGAAAGCGCGTGCAACGGCGAGCCGGCGTCTACGTGGTGAACCAGGTGAAGGAGCGCATTCCCGCGGAGCTGGACGGAGTCCTGCTGCTGAACCTCTGGCACGGGGTCGGAGTGAAGTCGATCGAGCGCCGCCTTACTCAGGGTCGGCTGCAGACCCGCATCGCCAAGAAGTACATCGAGAACAACAAGGCGTACCACGACACTATGTCGTTCCTCGTCACCTCACCAGCGATGGAAGCGCACTTCCGTGCGCAGGTGGGGCTCGACGAGGAACAGCTCATCCGGGGCGGTTACCCCCAGAACATCTACACGCGCCTATACGGCAGGTTCAGCTCGTACGATCACGACCTCCGCGCGCGGCATGGTCTGTCTCCTGACGCCAGGATCGCGGTCTATGCGCCCACCTACCGTACGGAGCACAGGGGTGAGTCGTTCCTGCGGACCGCCTTCCCCGCCCCGGACAGACTGATCCGTGTTCTGCGCGAGACGAACACCCTCCTCATCCTCAAGATGCACCCCTCGATGTCGAAGGACTCTGGGTTCGTGCACATGCGAGAACGGTTCGGCGATGACCCGAACCTGCACTTCTGGGACAACCGCGACGACATCTACGAGATGCTCGGCGACATCGACCTCGGCATCGTCGACTATTCGTCGATCCACTATGACCTGCTGGCGGCGGGTGTCCGGAAGTTCATCCGGTACGCGTTCGACCTCGATGATGCCGGCACCCAGGAGCACAGCCACGACTACCTGTCACTGTCCGCTGGCACTCTGGCCCGGACGTTCGACGACCTGCTCGCCGCGCTCGGCAGCGATAACCTGGTCGACGCGCACGAGTGCGCTCGTCTGGCCGAACACTTCTGGGCCTACGACGACGACGACACCTTCCCACGGCTGGTCGACACGGCCCTGACACGTGCGCTCCGAGATGTCGAGTTGCCGACGCTGTACAGCTTCGACGTCTTCGACACCGTCATAGGGCGCCGCGGGATCGCCCCGGTGTCTGTCTTTGTCGACGTCCGCGACCGCATCCTCAGCGCCGGCGGACGGTTCCCGCCCGAGATCGCGCGCGACTTCGTCCGCGATCGGCAGACGGCGGAGAACGCGTTGCGCGAGATGAAGCGGAAGGATCCTGCGCTGCGGGACTCCCGCGCATTCGAGATCACGCTCGCGGACATCTACCGCCGCCTGGCGGAGATCCTAAGTCTCAGCGTCGACCAGCGGGATCTTCTCATGTCATGGGAGATCGAGGCCGAGCTCGCGGCGACGGTGCCGCTGCCGTCGGAGGTCGCACGCGTGCGCGCACTCCGCGACGCCGGCGAGGATGTGATGTTCCTCAGCGACATGTACCTGCCGGAGTCCGTGGTCCGCACACTGCTCGTGAAGGCGGATCCGTCGTTTCACGACATCCCCCTCTATCTGTCGAGCAGCACCGGCGTGCAGAAGTCAACGGGACACCTTTACCTGCATGCGTACCACGACATCGGCTACGACCATCGGATGTGGCGGCACACCGGCGACAACCTTCGCGCCGACCACAGAGCTGCCGGCGCGCTCGGGATCAGCACGCGGCTGCTCCCCCGACGCGAACTCGACCGGTACGAGTCGGCATTGGCTACCGCGCTGGGCACGGGAGATGGCTACCGGGTCGCCGGGCTGCTGCACCACCGTCGATTAAGCGGATCCACCGAAGGGCCCGAGCAGTTCGCCTTCCGGTACGTCAGTCTCTTCCTCGTGCCGTACGTGCTTTGGGTCTTGGAAGACGCCATCGCGCGCCGCTATCGGACCCTCTACTTCCTCTCGCGGGACGGGTATCACCTCAAGCGGATCGCCGACGCCGCGATCGAAGAGCTCGGACTCGATCTGCGCACGCGCTACATCTTCGGTTCCCGCAAGGCATGGCGCCTGGCGTCGCAAGTCGACCGGATCGACGAGGAGTTCTTCGGCGAGTTCGGAACGTTCGCGGGGGCCAGGACCGTGTCCGCGCTGGCCAAGATCGCCGGAATGTCGCCTGCCGAATTCTCTGCGGTCATCCCCGAGGCGGCCGCCTTCGCACCTGATGCCCGCCTCTCCCGCGCGTCGCAGGGAGCCCTTCGCGCCGCGATGTCGGCCTCCGCCGCCCTGGACGCCCATCTGCTGCAGCGCGCCGCCGAAGAGCGTCGTGCCTGCATCGCTTATCTGGACCAGGAGATGGCATTCGACGAGAACTTCGCGGTGGTCGAGTACTGGGGACGCGGGTACACCCAGGACTGCCTCCAGCGGATCCTGGCCACCGCCGGTCTGTCGACGACGACGCTGCCCTTCTACTACGCACGCAGCATCTACGGCAGCGACGAGCGGAGCGCCCGCCATAACTTCACCTCCAGCGCCTTCTCGATGCTTCCCGTCGAGGCGATCTTCGCCAACCTCGACCACGGCACCGTCCAGGGCTATCAGCGGACCCGCGGAGAATGGGAGCCCGTCGTGGAACCGCGCCAGAACGATGCGGACCTGCACGACGCCCTCGACTCCGAACTTCCGGAGTTCACCCGAGAGTTCCTGCGCCTTCCGCTGACCCAGCCTGCTCGCACACGCAGAGGGCTGTTCGCGTTCGCGTTCGACCACTTCCGCAGCCAGCCCGCCACGACGCCGTACCTGACGTACCTCGCACCCCTGCGCGACGCTGTGGAGCTCGGGGGCGAAGAGCGTGAGTTCGCACCGGCTCTGTCGGTCTCCCTGTTCTTCAGCTACCTCAACCGCGATACGCGCGCATCCGTCACCCGGAACTGGCCGATGACGTTCGCTCGCACGAGCGGGCTGCCGCGCCTTCTGCTCGATGCGCAGCAGAGGTTCGGCTTCCGCCGCACGCTGCGCGCAATCGAGCGCAAGGCGAAGTCCCGTACCGACAACCGTTCCGCTACCTGGTCCTGAGCGACGCCCCAGAAAGAGACCCGATAACTCATGCCCGCCTCCCGTACCGTGGCCGTTCTTCTCGCCGGCGGTGTCGGCGTCCGCGTAGGACTCGGCATCCCGAAGCAGCTCATCAAGATCGCCGGCAAAGCGATCGTCGAGCACACCCTCGAGGTGTTGAACGCCAGCCCGTACATCCACGAAGTGATGATCGTCATGAACGCCGGCGCGATCCACGAGCTGGATTCCCTCGTCGACCCCGACCGTTTCCCGAAACTCACCCGGATCATCCCCGGCGGCCCCACGCGCAACGACTCCACGCAGGCCGCTCTGGCCGTCCTCGGAGACGACCCCGACACTAAGGTCCTGTTCCACGACGCGGTGCGCCCGTTCGTCGACGATCGCATCCTCCGCGACTGCGTCGAGGCGCTCGACGACTACGACGCCGTCGACACCGGCATCGCGTCCGCGGACACGATCATCGAGGTCGACGCAGCCTCCCACATCACCGCAATCCCGGAGCGTGCGCACCTGCGGCGGGGCCAGACCCCGCAGGCGTTCCGACTGGGCACCATCCGTCGTGCCTACGAGCGCGCCGCGCAGGATGCCTCCTTCCACGCGACCGATGACTGCGGGGTCGTCTTCACATACCTTCCGGACGTGCCGATCTACGTCGTCCAGGGCACGCCCCAGAACATGAAGGTCACCGAGCCGATCGACGTGCACATCGCCGACAAGCTGTTCCAGCTCCAGTCCGAGAGCCTCTCGGCCGAGAATGGGGCCCTTCCCGATCTGTCGGGCAAGGTCGTCGTTGTCTTCGGCGGCAGCTACGGGATCGGTCGCAGCATAGTCGAACTGGCGGGAGTCTGCGGCGCGGTCGTCCACGAGTTCAGCCGGTCCACTACGGGGACGGATGTGCGCTCACGCGCGCTCGTCAAGGGCGCACTGAAGAAGGTCTTCGCAGCCGAAGGCCGCATCGATGCCGTAGTTCTGACGGCGGGTGTGCTCCAGATGGGCGCACTCACCGATACCCGGATCAGAGACCTCGAGAGCACCATCGAGACGAACTTCCTGGCCCCCGTCATCGTCTCCCGCGCCGCGCACAGGTATCTGTCCGCCACGCAGGGGCAGTTGCTGCTGTTCACCTCGAGCTCGTACACACGCGGACGCGCGAACTACGGCGTCTACTCGGCGAGTAAGGCCGCGGTCGTCAACCTCACTCAGGCCCTGGCCGAGGAGTGGGCCCCGGGCGACGTCCGCATCAACTGCATCAACCCGCAGCGGACGCGTACGCCGATGCGGTCGTCGGCGTTCGGCGACGAGCCTCCGTCAAGCCTCCTCGAACCCGAACACGTCGCGGAGGTCAGCCTCCGCGTGCTGGCTTCCTCGATGACGGGTCAAGTCGTGACGGTGCGCGTGGAGCAGACCTCCACGCACGCCAAGCTGAGCGAGGCCGACACCCTGACCAGGTAAGCTGGGCAATCGGCCGACGCACCTACGGCCCGCTGACTCGCACTCGGAGAACCTCCCCTGTGACCTCTGTGCCCGCTTCCCCCTTCGATTCCGCCACGGCGACCATCGCCGTCGTGACCTACAACCGGTCGGGCCTGCTGACCCGGCTCCTGACGAGTATGACGACGATGGACCCCAAGCCCGGCCATATCGTCGTGATCGACAACGCCTCGACCGACGACACCACCGACGTCGTCGAGTCGTTCCGCGAGCGCCTAGAGCCCTCCGTGCTGGTGTATCGCCGGATGGAGACCAACACGGGCGGCTCGGGCGGCTTCAGCGAGGGCATGAAGGTCGCGTACGAGCTCGGCTCCGAGTGGATCTGGCTGATGGACGACGACGTCGAGGTCCTCCCCGACGGCCTCGCCAAGATGGGCAAGTGGGCCCCGCGGTTCAAGAGCATCCAGGGGCGACGCTACGACTACGACGGCAGCGAGTTCTACTGGCAGTACCGCGTCGCCGAGCGCCTCGGCATCCCGATCCCCTTCGCACCCGCGGAGTTCGATGAGTCCGGCTTTAAGCCGATGAACTCCGGATGCTTCGAGGGAATGTTCATCCACCGCGACATCGTGCAGCAGATCGGCCTGCCCGACCCGCGCTTCTTCATCTACTGGGACGATCAGATGTACGGCTGGCTGGCGTCGCGCCTGACGCAGTCGGTCATCGTCGACGAGTTCGTGCTGCGTCGCACCCGCGAGATCAAGCAATGGGACATGGGCATCCGCCACATGAACGCCTCCAGCAACGCGTACCGGTACTACATCATGCGCAACCGCGCCTACATCAAGAAGTACTACCGCTCGCTCGACGTCTATAACCCGGTGCTGTTCGGGCTCGGCACGACCCTGACGTTCGGCAAGGAGCTCGTCCGTCTGGTGTTCGTGGAGCGTACCTTCCGCGGGACGTCGAACCTCTTCCGCGGACTGCGAGACGGGCGGAAGATCGCGAAGGATGCCTCATGGCAGCCCATGCCGCCACTCGAGGCGGCGACTGCACAGGCGTGATTCAAACGCCGGTCGGATAGTCGGCGTCGTAGCGGTCGAGAACCTCGTCAATCGGGGCATCCATCGCGAGGCGATGCTTGTCGAGGTAGAGCCCGCGCGTGCAGAAGCGGCGCAGGTCGCGTTCGCTGTGCGAGACGAAGAAGAGCGTGCGCCCGTCGGCGAGAAGCTCGTCGATGCGCTTGTAGCACTTCTCACGGAACGCTTTGTCCCCGACCGCGAGGACTTCGTCGACGAGGAGAATCGGCTCTTCCAACTGCGAAACGACCGAGAATGCCAAACGCACCTTCATGCCGTTGCTGAGGTGCTTGTACGGGGTGTCGATGAAGTCCTCGAGCTCGGCGAAGTCGATGATGCCGTCGAAGCGGCGCGCGACCTCGGCCTTCGCCATCCCGTGGAGGCCGGAGGTGAGGCGCACGTTCTCGCGCACTGTGAGGTCGCCAACGAATCCGCCGGTGATCTCGATGAGCGGCGCCACACCGCCGTTCACCGCGACCGTACCCTCGTCTGCGAGAAGCACGCCGGCGACGAGCTTGAGGAGGGTGGACTTGCCCTGGCCGTTGCGGCCGACGACGCCGATGGACTCACCCGGCTTCACATCGAAGCTGACGTCACGCAGAGCCCAGAACTCCCCCGGTTTCGACCGACGGGTCGAGTCCGAGAACAGGTCCTTAATGCTGCGCCGCCCCCGCCGGTTGCGGCGGAAGCGCACGCCGAGGTCCTTCACCTCGATCGCGAGACCGGATGCGGTCATCACAGCTCCTTCAGCACAGGACGCTCGAGCCGCCGGAAGACGAAGATCCCGAGGGCGAGAAACAGGAAGGACATGACCGCGCCCATGCCGATGACCCACGGATCCCATTCCTCAGCGAAGAATCCGACCCGGTAAAGGGCGAAGATGCCGGACAGCGGGTTGAAGGCGGCGAGCGTCTCGAACGCACCCGGCAGATCCTCAACGCCGTAGATCACCGGTGACGCGTAGAACAATGCGCGCAGGATGAGCTTCGTGGTGCGCTCTAGGTCGCTCCAGATGACGCACAGCGGGGCGACAAGGAGGCCGAGGCCCACAAGGAGCACCGCCTGCAGCGCGATCGCGACGGGGATCCAGAGGAGCCCCCAGTTGAGTTGCGCGGGGTGCTCCGAGAAGAACGAGAACACGACGAACAGAGCCAGAACCGGGAGCGAGCACAGGAACTCGATGCCCTTGCTGAGCACGATCCGGTTGACCCAGATCGACCGAGGAATCGCGGTCGACCGCACGAGGCGAGCATCCTTGTTGAACGCGCGAGTGAAGTCCGACACCGAGGAGTTGAACCATACCCAGGGGAGCAGCGCTGTAATGAGGAACACGATGTACGGCTCGTGACCCACCGTGCGCTGGAACACCTGGGTGAATACGAACCAGTAGATCGCGCTCATGACGAGCGGGTCGAGGATCGACCACAGGTACCCGAGTGCGCTCGTGGCGTAGCGCACCTTGAGGTCACGCGCCGACAGCAACCACAGCGAGTGGAGGTAGCGCCGGGGCGATCCGGGGGCGCCGACGGCGGCTGTGGTCACGTTTCGAGTGTAGGTGGTGACTGAGATCGGCGAGGAACGCGGGCGGATAGGATGTCAAGGTGAATCCAACGGGACGGCCGACCCCAGCTCTGACCATGATCGGCCCGATCGGATGACAACCACACGCGACAGGTCGCGCGTCCTCCTCGTCAGCGGCGACCCCATCGGCCGGCGCATGGCCGGCCCTGCCATTCGTGTCTGGAACATGGCCGAGGTGCTTGCGCAGCACTGCGATGTCCGCGTGGTCTCCTGGCTCCCGATCGAGCGCGAGTCGAATCGGTTCGAGCTGGCGTTCGTTCGCGAGACGGACGACCGCGCGATGCAGGAGCACGAAGCTTGGGCCGACGTCATCGTCGTCCAGGGCATGGGCTTCCGAATCTTCCCCTCCATCGCGCGCACCGAGAAGATCGTGGTAGCCGACCTGTACGACCCGTTCCAGCTCGAGCAGCTCGAGATGAACAAGTACAGCGAGCCCGGGAAGTGGGCCGAGGAGGTCACGAAGGCCGTCTCGCTTCTCAATGAGCAGATCGCGCGCGCCGACTGCTTCCTCGCCGCGTCGGAAGAGCAGCGCAGCCTCTGGCTCGGCAACCTGTCGGCTCTCGGCCGACTCAACCCCGCCACCTACCTCGCGGATCCGACGTTCGAATCGCTGGTGCGGGTCGTGCCGTTCGGCCTGGACCCCGTCGCACCATTGCAGCGGCGCCACGGCATCAAGGGGACGGTGCCAGGCATCGAAGCGACGGACAGGGTGCTAATCTGGGGCGGGGGGATCTACAACTGGTTCGACCCCGTCACGCTCGTGGGTGCGATGGGACTCATCGCGGACACGCATCCCGATATCAAGCTGTTCTTTCTCAGCGCGCGCCACTTCAATCCCGACGTCCCCGACATGAAGGCGCTCGCCGACGCCGTCGAAGCAGCCGAGCGGTTGGGCGTACTCGATCGGACCGTGTTCTTCAATGAGTCCTGGGTCGACTACGAGTCACGCGCGGACTTCCTCCTCGATGCCGACCTCGGCGTCAGCACGCACCTCTGGCATGCCGAGACGCGGTTCTCGTTCCGCACCAGGATCCTCGACTACATGTGGGCTGGACTGCCCATCGTTTCGACGGAGGGTGACGTCTTCGCCGAGCTGATCGAGCGGCGGGGGCTGGGAGCCGTTGTCCCGACCGGCGACGCACAGGCCGCGGCCGACGCCATCGTCGGGCTGCTCGCAGATCCGGTCCGCTACGCCGAGATGCGACGCCGCATTGAGGCGGTGCGCGACGAGTTCACGTGGCCACGCGTGCTCGCACCCCTGGTCGAGTACTGCATCGACCCGCAGCCAGCCGCCGATCGCGGGGAGGTGTTCGCTCGGCGTCGCTCGGTCTCGCGCGGTTCCTTCGATCGGATCCTCGTAATGCCGCGAGGATTTCGACGTGATGTCGCACTCCTGCGGTACTACCTCGGCCGCGGCGGGACCAAACTCGTCGCGGAGAAGATCCAGGAACGCCGTACGCGGCGCGCGCGCTGAGTTCAGCGACGGCGGTGGACCACGCGCCCAGCCGCTCGCAGTGGGGCGGTGACGCGCCAGCTGGTGCTCGATTTCAGCTCGGCGATGTGTGCCGAACTGCCCTGCAGCGCCTCCTCGAGCGCCGCCTCGTGGGCGGCACGCTGGCGAACCTCGGCCCAGACCTCCTCAAGCTCGGCCGGGAGAGATTCCAGCCATGCCTGCCGCTGCACTCTCTCCCCGAGCCGCACGAAGTCCGCGCGCACGCGGTCCGCGGTGGTCTCGTCTGCAGTGAACAGCTCGCCCAGACGGCCGTCCGTTACGGTCCCAACGGCGAGCACCCCAAGCCCGTGCCCATGATGGAAGGTGAACGACCGGCCCGGCTCTGCGAGCTCCTCCCACAGCCGCCAGACGCCGAACCCGTTCTCGCGTTCGGCGATGTCGTGGAAGAGCACGACGCCGCCGTCCCGTACCACGCCAATCCAGTCGCTGTAGTCCTCGCGGACGTCCTCGTAGCCATGACGACCGTCGATGTGCAAGACGTCGGAGAACCCGTCTCCGAATCGACGGCGGGACTCATGGAAGTACCCGCGTTCGAGCCGCACGGAATCAGGGTAGTCGGCGGACGCGGTCGTCCGGACATACTCGTACACGTCGGAGCTGTAAAACCCGGCGTGGTCGTCCCCCTTCCAGCTATCCAACGCATGAATGGTGGTCGCCATGCCCAATCGGCGGGCCGCCTCGGCGAACGCGAAGCAGGAGAATCCGAAGTGGGTGCCGAGCTCGACGATCTCCGACGGTCGCAGCGTGTCGGTCAGCCACGCTGCGAACGGCGCGTGCGAGGTCCACGCCGACACCGGGTAGTGCGCCGGCAGCCAGTACGACGCGGGGGTCAGCCAGAACGGTCTGGCCGGGGCATCAGGAAGGATGCTGCTGCTCTCGATTGGTGCGGCCATCTGACGGTTCCTCGGCTTCTTCGCGGGGTTTCGGCCAGCCTATGCCGTCCGGCGATCGCGCGCGAAGCGCGAACGTCAGCCCGCACTGTCTCCCCGGTCGCCCGGTGGCGATAGCGCGACCGACGCGATGCGCGGTGGATCGATCTCGCCATACCGCACCGACCATGCGCGCGCGTCCGAAAGTCCCGGCGCCGCCGTCCGATAGAGGCGCGCGAGGCGCGGCCAGTCGCGCCAAAGCCGAACTCGCAGAAGGAGAGCGTCACGAAGCAGCGCCACCGCCACGCGCGGCCGCCGGCGAGCCACGAACGACCCGCGTCCGGTCGCGCTCTCAACCGTGGCGGAATCGAGCATCCCCAACGCCCACCACTTGCCCTCCCCCCGCGCGAGGTGTGCGTCCACGGCGGTGGGATCCGACCCAGTGACGCGCCGACCTTGATGGGCGGCGACGCGGATCAGCCGGCCAAGCGAGCGTGACGCTCCGCGGGGGCGCACAGGGCCCCGCGAGGACCGCGGTCGCGGCAGCTCGCCGTCCGGAACCACGACCTGGGCCGCACGCTCCATCAGGTCGTGGAGCTCCGCGACGCGGGTCGCCAAGGTCTCGTCCAGATGCGACGGCCCGCGCAAGACGTCGGCCAACGCCAGCCGTCGCGCGGCGGCCGATCCGTACTGCATGCAGAGCACGTGGTTGACATCGAGCGCAAAGGTCCCGCGCAGGATGCTGCCGCCCCGCCGCGTCCGTGCGTGGAGCAGAGCCGTCACGATGCGGTTACGCAGCTGGAAGTACGCTTGCCAGTCGAGCCCGTCGTCCTTGCCGGTCCACGGGAGATGCCACAGTGCAGCACCGGGCATGGTCACGGTGGGGATCCCGGCGGCTGCCGCCCGGAGCGCGTACTCGGTGTCGTCCCATTTGATGAAGTAGGGCAGCGCGGCGCCGAGCGTGCGGATCGCCGTGGCTGGGATGAGACACATCCACCAGCCGTTGAACTCCACGTGCGCGTCCGCGGGCATCGCGGTGACATCCCGGGCAGCGAGCTCCACATCTTGCAGAACCGGTGCCACGGGGGCCCACTCGAACCGCGAGCGGTCGACCCGCTCACCCCATGAGTGGAGCCGGGTCGGATGCAGGAGGTCCAGCATGTGCGCTCCGACCACCACGGGGGTGCTCGCACGAGCGGCCAGCGAGATCATGCGACGCACGGACTCGGGCTCGAGCCGCACGTCGTCGTCGAGGAGGATCACGTGGTCGGCGCCCGCTCCCACGGCCTCCAGCATCCCCCGGCTGAAGCCGCCCGAACCGCCGAGGTTGGCCTGCTCGATGGTGCGGAGCCGCGCGCCCAAAGACTCCGAGACGGCCGCGAACTCGGGCTCATTTCGCACGCGGCTACTCCCCTGGTCCACGACAATCACATGATCCAGGTAACGCAGTGCCTCGTCGTCTCGAGCGAGGGCCGCGAGCACCTGCACACAGTCCCCCGGCCGATCATGCGTCGTGATGCACACCGCCGCCGATCCCATGTCGGCCTCGTCGAGGTCCCAGCTCAGGTCACTCAGGGTGACGTTAACCTCGCCCGTCTCCACTTCGGCCCAGACCCATTCGTCGCCGGGCATCAGTGCCATGCGGAGCGAGAATGGACCGTCCTCGGCCGTCAGCGTGTGAACCGCGATCCCGGTCGCGTTGCGCACCGATACCCGCACGACCACGGTTCCTCGCGCTTCACCCGAAAAGGTCACGCTCCCGACCGCCGCAACCCGCATCCACAGCGCCGCAGGGAAGGCCGCGAAATAGGCGTTCAGCGACGCGCGGCTGCGGGCCGGCAAGTGCAGAGTAGATCGCTCATACTGAACTCCGTCGGATACCGCGCCGAGATAGAGCGCGACCGGGGCTTGGTCGTCTGCGGGGTACAGTACCCGCTGAACCGTCCGGGATCGGCGCCCCACCGTCATCGCGACGCCGGCTCCTCTGAGATCCGCACCGATGCCGCCACAGGACCGATGATGGGCACCGCTCCGGCGACCGTGAACTCCGCACCCTGCATGAGCGAGTGGGACGCATCGATGCTGAGTCCCGAAACGTTGGCGTTGATGAAGTACGAGCCGGGGCCGAAGCGCGCATCATCTACGACAATGTCGACGGACGTCGAGTTCACGATCGGCGGCAGCGAGACATGCAACAGATCCGTGTTAGACGCGAGGGCCATCTGACCGTGGGCGGTATCGATGCTGAAACCGATCGCCCAGCGCTCCACGGGTCTGACCGAGGATACGTGCAGACGGACCATGAGCGGCTCACCGACGGCGAACTCCTCGCAGGGCCGTGCGCCCGCGTCCAGCACCTCAATCCGCTCGATCTGCATGGCGGCCGCGATCTCGGTCGGCCGCGCCTGACCCACGGCGTTGTCCTCGAGGAATTCCCGGAATCGCTCGATCGCGGTAACCGGCACACCGTCGAAGACCATCTGGCCGCGGTTCATCACGATGACGCGATCGCAAAGCGACTCGATCTGATCCAACGCGTGGCTGACGATGATGATCGTGCGCCCCTCCGCCTGGAACTGCTTGATTTTGTCGAGGCACTTCTTCTGGAACTGCTCGTCACCAACGGCCAGAACCTCGTCGACCAGCAGGATGTCGGGATCGGTGTGGACCGCGATGGCGAACGCGAGACGCACGTACATGCCCGACGAGTAGAACTTGATCTGAGTGTCGATGAACTGCCCGATGCCCGAGAACTCGAGGATTGCGTCGAATTGCGCCTTCGTCTCCTCATTTGTGAGGCCCAGCACGGAAGCGTTCAGGTAGACGTTCTCGCGTCCGGTGAGATCCGGGTGAAACCCCGCACCGAGCTCGAGGAGTGCGGCGATCCTGCCACGTTGCTGGACGGTGCCCGAGGTCGGCTGGATAATGCCCCCGATCACTTTGAGCAGGGTGCTCTTGCCGGACCCGTTGTGGCCGATCAGTCCAATCGTGCTCCCCGCGCGGATGTCGAGCGTGACGTCGCTGAGCGCCCAGAAGTCCTGCTTGTGCCGGCGGCCGCCGCGGCCGAGCGTGACGACGCGCTCCTTCAACGAGGAGTCCTTGCGGACGGTGAACCGCTTCGAGACATTGGAGATCTGGACGACCTCGGGCCGTGGGGACAGAGCGCCGAGCGCTGTGGTCATCGAAGGATGCCTCACAGTTCCTGTGCAAAGTCGCCCTGCAGTCGCAGGAAGACGCGGTGGCTGATGAAGAGGAGCACGAGGCCAATGAGCAATGCGATCACCAGTCGCAGCAGGAGGTGGCTGGGCTGCGGGAGCTCGTCACCGGCCACCCAGAACGCGCGCTGGAAACCGAGGATCGCCAGCGTGAGGGGGTTGTTCGTGTAGATCTCGAGTGCGACTGGATTGGTGATGATGGTGCTCACCATCTGCCAGGAATACACCACCGGCGACATCCAGAAGAGGAGCATGGTCGCGACTTCGACCAGATACTGCACGTCGCGCAGGTAGACGTTCACCGCCGAGAAGAAGAGCGCGAACGCGAGTCCGTACACGAGGAGGACCCCGAGCGACGGGATCGCATAGAGGATATCTGTGTGAAGAGGCGGAGCACCCACGAGGATCGTGGCCAGGAGCAGCACGATCAACTGGACCCCGAAGTTGAACAGCCCCGATCCAGTGCTGGCGAGCGGAAACAGCTCGCGCGGCATGTAGACCTTCTTCACAAGCCCCGCGTTGGCGAGGATCGATCCCGTGCCTCCCACGGCGATCTCCTGGAACAGACCCATCGCCGTGAGCCCGGTGAAGACGTAGACGGCGAAGTCCGGAATGCCGCGGGCGGCGCCGAGGAAGTGTCCGAGGACGACGAAGTAGATGGCAAGTTGGACGAGCGGGCGGGCTAGCGCCCAGAGGAAGCCCAATGCCGAGTCCTTGTACTTCGCCTTGAGGTCGCGCCGCACGAGCAGATCGAGCATCTCGCGGTGAGCGATCACGTCGCGGATCGTCGCCCAGACGTTGCGAGGCCCGATCCCTCCTACGGCGCCGACGCTGCGCATCGGCGTCACCGAGAGCTTCGCGAAGCGCGCTTCAGCGACGGGAGTGACATCGGGCATAACTTGAGATCCTATCTTCGACGGCGAGGCAAGTCTGAGAAGTCGCCGGGGCGGCACGTCACCGAGAGCGTCGGCGCAGACGGCGCAGGCGACCGCGCACGCGGTCCGAGTAGGCGAGCAGCCTTTCGAGCTTCGCCTGCTGATGCGGGCGATGCGACCGCACGTAGACCCGCAACAGGTCTCTCAGCGTGCCGTATTCGAGTGGCCCCAGTTCGCGCAGCAACTGGATCTGCTGCATCGTCGTGTCCGGCAGCGTGCTGGAGAACTGATCGAAGTCGTAATCCAGTGCGGTGTAGCTGGAAGCGAGATACTCGGCCGTCGCGATGGTGCGGGTGTGGAACCCCTCCTCCCCCGCCGCATACGCGGGCATCCGCTCGAGGATGTGCGCCAGCCCGCCGTCGTCGTATGCGCCCTCGAACGCATCATAGGTCCAGTCGTGATCGACGAGCCGTCGGAGCGCCTTGGGCCGCGCAATGAACATCGATCCATATGGTGCGAGCGGCGACCCTTCGTCAACGGGCACCCGGACTCCGAGCTCTGAGCGCAGCCGCTCGAATCCCGGCTTGTTCGCCCACCATGCATGCCCCAGCGTGGGGTAGCCGATATGCACCATCGGCGGGAAGACAAGGCCGAGTCCTTGCTCCCGCTGGAACAGGCCGAGGACGTTCGCAGTGTAGCCCTCGCTGTTCAGAAGGTTCGAGAACTGCTGCTGCTTGAACAGCCGACCGACGTTGTAGTCGCCCTGCGGCGTCTTCTTTGAGTGCAGCTTCACGACGATGTCGTAATCGTCACCGAGCAGGATGTCGCGGCATCCGATCAGGAAGGCGGACTGATCGCGGCCGCTGTTTGATTCGACGACCCGGACGTCGACGGAACCCCGCGGCGGGCGCGACTGGATCGCCGTCCGAATCCCGGCGGCGCGCTGCGCGTCGGGCGTCGTTACGACGAGGTCGTACCCGCCGGGCAGGGTGTCGGCGCGGTCGAGGATCTCGTCGGTCATCTCCGGGTAGAAGATGTGCGCGACGACGACAGTGCGCATCGGGGCGTCCGGGTCGTAGCCCGTATCGATCTCAGGCAGCACCTCGAGCATCGCCGCGTCAGCATTCAGCGTGCGCGGGGCGACGTTGCGCGCCAGATCGGAGTAAATCAGATCGAGCGGGTAGCCCAGACGCTCAACCGTGTCGAGCGTCCAGCGGCCGACAACCGCGAGATGGTCGAGGTACGACGCCCACTGGAAGAAAGGGCGCCGCTTCAGCGTGGGACATCCGGCTTCCAGCAGCTGCTCCGCGTACAGCACGGCGTGATTCTCGACTTTGTCGGTCAGCGTCGGGTACGCGACTTCGCCCACGAATCCCAGATCCGTGAAGTGCTCGGTGAAGACGCCCTCGTGCTTGACGACGGCGTCGGAATAACTGTTCATCTCCGGCAGGTCCCGCCAGTATGCGCGCCACTCCTCCGACAGGAACATGCCGCGCCGGACCGCCACCCAATAGGACTGGAGATGGTACGGAAGGTATCCCGAGTTCGTGAACGGGTGCGGCTCGACACGCACATGATCCGTCATCCCCCAGAAATGCAGGGGTCTCCCGTCCATTCGCTCGAACAGGGGTCCGAACGGCTGGATGGGGCCGAACCAGGTGTCGTTGGCGATGACCACCTCGTCAAACTCGGCGATGCTCTCACCCACCGCGTCGAGGCCGCACTTATAGCCCCAGATGTCGTACCCCTCGTTAGGCCGCACGATGACGTCGTCCGCGACGGCCTCGAGCCGGCCGCGCCCCAGATCGGTCAGCGCGCCGTTGACAACTGTGACAATCCTCTCGCAGTGCTCGCGAAGGTGTCGTAGCGCAAAGGAGATGTACTCCTCGACATCGCCGCGGGGGTCGTAAACGACGTAAATGAGCAGTCGGCGTCCGTCCGCCGGAAAAGACTCCGCGGGGCGCGCGGGGAATGTGACGAGTTCGGCGGATTTCATACCGTGCCCTCCGTCGGACGACCCCGGAGCATAGCCACCAAGCCGCGAGCGCCGCTTCGCACGACTCGAATCGCCACGAACGACCGGAACGCGAGTTCGTACAGGGGCATCAGTACCGCGGCCGCTCGCGGGTGGTTAAGGCGGACGTACATACGGGACAGTGCGACGACACCGCCGTGGCCCGTGAACCCGGCGCGGTGCATGAGACGGATCTGCTCGACGGGCCAACCGCGCGTCATCGCGAAGAGCTCATCGGCTTTCGACTCCAGCGCCGTGTGGCTGATCGCCGCGTGCTCCGGCGTGAGGACGGTCCGCGTGTGATAGCCGAGCTCCGCTCCCGCGGTCGCGATCAGGCGCTCCTGGACGCGAGCCAGCGCACGGTAGCGCTGTGGGTTGCGCGACCGGTAGTCGCCGTAGCGCCAACGATGTCGCGTAAGCATGCGGAGGGCCTCCGGTCGTCCGATCCACATCGCGCCGAAGGGCGCGAGTGGGGAGATGACGTCGAGCGGCACGTGGATCCCGAGCTTCGCGCACAGTTCCCTTGCGTCATCCCGGTAGCCTCCCCACGCGCTTCCCATCGCGCTGTAACCAATGTGCATCATGGGCGGGAAGACGAAGCCGAGGCCCGGCTCCGCCTGGAAGAGAGCGAGAAGGTCCTCCACGTGGCCGCGACTATCGAGCAGGTTCTCCAGCTGGTAGCGACGGAAATAGCGACGGAGGTTGACGGTCTTCTGGCGCGCACGCCGGGAGTGGACCTTCACCACGAGATCGTACGAGTCGTCGAGGAGCACGTCGCGGCAGCCCACGAAGAAGTCGCTCATGTCGCGCCCGCGATTCGCGGGGGTGACACGCACGTCGAACGACGCAGGGCCCGCGCCGGACTGCTCCACGATCCGCTGAAGCAGCGTCGCTCGCTTGCCGTCGGTCGTCGTGAGGAACAGGTCGTACGGGCTCGGGAGGTGGCGCAGCCGTTCGAGGATCTCGTCGACGCCCTCCAGGTCCGACACGTGCACCACCGCGGCGATCCGGAACGGACGCTCGGGATCGTAGGCGGTGCCGAGACCGGGAAGAACCTCGAGCATGCCTCCCACCGTGTTCAGCGCTTTGGCGGGGACCGTGCGGCTGAGGTTCGCCAGAAGCACATCGACCGGGAAGCCCCGCTCGCGAAGGGAAGCGATGATCTCGCGACCCACGATCGCGAACCTCTCCAGGAACGGCGGATACCGGGTGAAGACGTCGCGCCGGATCAGCGGACAGCCCGCGTCGAGCAGCAGCAGCGGTGTGAAGAGCCCGGGGTCGCCGCTGGGGAAATCGGCGGCGGGGAACGCGTAATCGACGGTGACACCGCGCGACCTCAGGTGCGCGACGAAGCCACGCTCGGTGCGCTCACGGGGCACATCGCGGCGGCCGGGATTCCAGAAGTCGACCCACTCGACGGAGCGCACGGCGCTGCCGGGGACGACCGTCCACAGCCAGGCGTCGTTTGGTGCGGGGAAGCCCTCGTCGGGAAAGGCCTCCGGTTCGCCCTGGGCGTTCTCGATCATCGCCCAAGCCGTCTCGACACCCTTGGACATCCGCTCCAGCACTGAGTCGAAGCCGCCGATGGGCCCGAACCAGGAATCCCCGGTGAGCACGATCTCGTCAGCCCTGTCGGCGATGCCGTCGGCGTCGATCGCCCAGGGATAGACAGCAGGGTCGAACCCGTCGAACGTGGACTCCAATACACGGTCCGCAGTGTGGGCCAATCGTGCGCGATCAGCCTCCGCGGTGTCCTTGGGCACGATCGCGACGAGCCGGCTCGCGTGTGGTCGCAGTCCGCTGAGCGCCTGATGCACGTACTCGTCCACCCCGCCGGCCGCTCGCGAGAGCGCGTAGACGACCACGCGCCGTACCGGTGCGCCCTTCTGACCGGAAGAGATGAGAGCGTCCGTCACAGAAGCCATCTTCCGATGCTCAGCTCTGACCTTGCTGGAGCGCCGTGAGAAGGTACCGCCCGTACCCGCTCTTCACGAGCGGTTCTGCGCGGGCGCGGAGCTCGTCGTCGGTGAGGAAGCCCATGCGCCACGCGACTTCTTCGGGGCACCCGATCGACAGCCCTTGACGCTTCTCGACCGTGCGGATGAAGTCGGTCGCCTCACTCAGCGAGTCGAAGGTGCCCGTGTCGAGCCAGGCCGTGCCACGCGGAAGCAGCTCGACGCGGAGGTCGCCGCGCTCGAGGTAGGCCTTGTTGACGTCTGTGATCTCCAGCTCGCCCCGTGGCGACGGCTTGAGCTGCTTCGCGATCTCGACGACGTCGTTGTCGTAGAAGTAAAGACCGGGGACAGCGTAGTTGCTCTTCGGCTGCGACGGCTTCTCCTCGAGAGACACGACACTGCCGTCACCGTCGAACTCCACTACCCCGTAGGCGGTCGCGTCGTCGACCCAGTAACCGAACACCACGCCGCCGGTCAGGTCGTTGTACTGACGCAGGCGGCTCCCCATGCCCTGGCCATAGAAGATGTTGTCGCCGAGGACGAGGGCGGCGGAGTCTGAGCCGATGTGCTCCTCCCCGAGGATGAACGCCTGCGCGAGCCCGTCGGGAGAAGGCTGGGTCTTGTACGTCAGCGAGACCCCGAAGCGAGTGCCGTCGCCGAGCAGCCTCTGGAACTGGTCCGAATCCTGCGGAGTGGTGATGATGAGGATCTCGCGGATCCCCGCGAGGATCAGCGTGGAGAGCGGGTAGTAGATCATCGGCTTGTCGTACACGGGCACGAGCTGCTTGGAGATTCCGAGGGTGATCGGGTGAAGACGCGAGCCCGTGCCGCCCGCCAAGATGATTCCACGCATGGTCCTAGTCTCCGGCATGGGCCGAACTGCGCCAAAATTCGACGCCATTCCGGCCCGGTATCCTGGAGCGATGCGCAGACTCCTGGTCACTGGCGGTGCCGGTTTCATCGGTTCGAACTTCGTCCACCACGTCCTTGAGCACACCGATCACCACGTCACCGTGCTGGACAAGCTGACCTACGCCGGAAACCTTGCGTCGCTGCAGGGGCTGCCTCCCGACCGGTTCACCTTCGTGCAGGGCGACATCGCCGACGCGGCGCTGGTGGACGAGCTGTTCGGCCGAGTCGACGCGGTCGTGCACTACGCGGCCGAGTCGCACAACGACAACTCGCTGCACGATCCGCGGCCGTTCCTGGACACCAACATCATCGGCACGTACACGCTGCTGGAAGCTGCCCGCCGCCACGACCGCCGCTTCCATCACATCTCCACCGACGAGGTCTACGGCGACCTGGAGTTGGACGACCCCGCACGGTTCACCGAGCAGACCCCCTACAACCCCTCCTCCCCCTATTCCTCGACGAAGGCCGGCAGCGACCTTCTGGCACGCGCCTGGGTGCGGTCGTTCGGGGTCCAGGCGACCATCAGCAACTGCTCCAACAACTACGGCCCGTACCAGCACGTGGAGAAGTTCATCCCACGGCAGATCACGAACGTGCTGCGCGGCATCCGTCCCAAGCTCTATGGCGCCGGCGAGAACGTGCGCGACTGGATCCACGCCGACGACCACTCGTCCGCGGTGCTCACCATCCTCGACAAGGGCGTTATCGGCGAGACGTACCTCATCGGCGCCGACGGCGAGAAGACCAACAAAGACGTCGTCGAGCTGATCCTCAGCCTCATGGGGCAGCCGAAAGACGCCTACGACCACGTCACCGACCGTGCCGGCCATGACCTTCGCTACGCGATCGACTCCACGAAGCTGCGCACCGAGCTCGGGTGGCAGCCCGCCTACGGCGACTTCGAGTCCGGGCTGGCGGCGACCATCGAGTGGTACCGCGACAACGGGGAGTGGTGGGCGCCCACCAAGGACGGCGTCGAGGCGTTCTACGCGTCGAAGGGCCAGTAATGACGGAATTCGGCAAGACGCTCTCACGCACCGAGACCACCATCCCGGGCCTGATCGTCTTCGATCTGCCCGTGCACGGCGACTCGCGCGGCTGGTTCAAGGAGAACTGGCAGCGGGAGAAGATGACCGAGCTCGGCCTCCCCGACTTCGGACCGGTGCAGAATAACGTGTCGTTCAACGACGCGGCCGGTACCACGCGCGGCATCCATGCCGAGCCGTGGGACAAGTGGGTTTCGGTCGCGACGGGCCGGATCTTCGGAGCCTGGGTCGACCTGCGCGAAGGCCCCTCGTTTGGGACGGTGTTCACCACCGAGCTCGACCCCTCGCGCGCGATCTTCGTTCCGCGCGGCGTCGGTAATTCGTATCAGACCCTCGAAGCCGACACTGCTTACACCTACCTCGTCAACGACCACTGGTCTCCAGAGGCGGCGTACTCGTTCCTGAACTTGGCCGACGAGACCGCCGCCATCGACTGGCCCATTCCGCTGGCCGACGTGGAGATCTCGGCGAAGGATCTCGCCCACCCCCGCCTCGCGGAGGTCACCCCGATCCCCCCGAAGAAGATCCTCGTCGTCGGCGCGAATGGGCAGCTCGGTCAGGCGCTGCGCGCCGAGTACGAGGGCGTTCCCGGCGTTGAATTCGCGACGAGAGACGAACTCGACATCTCGTCTCCCTCACTGACATCCGCTCGCCGCTGGCGGGACTACGGCGCCATCATCAACGCCGCCGCCTACACCGCGGTCGACCTGGCGGAGACGCCCGATGGCCGTCGTGACGCATGGGCCGGCAACGTCTCCGGCGTCGCCGCGCTGGCGCGCATCGCCGCCGAACACGGAATCGCCCTCGTGCACGTCTCGAGCGACTACGTCTTCGACGGCGAGCGAGAAGGCGAGTGGACCGAGGAGGACGTGGTCGCCCCGCTCGGCGTGTATGGCCAGACCAAGGCCGCGTCCGACGCCCTCGTCTCGACCGTACCCCGTCACTACATCGTGCGCACGTCGTGGGTCATCGGCGAGGGTAAGAACTTCGTCCGAACGATGACCTCGCTGGCCGAGCGCGGCATCGACCCGAAGGTCGTCGACGACCAGATCGGGCGGCTGACCTTCACCTCCGACCTGGCGCGCGGCATCCGCCATCTGCTGGAATCCGACGCGCCCACCGGCATCTACAACCTCACGGGCACCGGCGTCCCGACCTCGTGGGCGGACGTCGCTCGGGCGGTCTTCGCGCTGGCCGGGCATGATCCTGCCCGCGTCACAGGCGTGTCGACCGCGGAGTACTTTGCGGGCGCAGCAGGGCCGGTCGCCCCGAGGCCGCGAAACAGCGTCCTCGATCTCAGCAGGATCGAGGCGACGGGATTCGTTCCCGAATCAGCGGAGGAATCGCTCCGACGGTATGTGACCGGGGGCGGCGCTTGAGCCTAGACGTCCCTTCAGCTCAGCCCACACGGCACTGGTCGATGCGGTAGAGCGATGTCTCGCCTGCCGACGCCACCTCTGTGAACAGGCCCGCGTCGACCGCGAGGTGCGGACCGGGGAACAGGTTTCCCGCCGGGTCTCCACCGCTGAGCTCGTGGCTCGAATACACGACGAACTCCACGTCCAGTCTTCGCAGCGCGTCGCAGATGGTCGGATCGGTGTCGATGTCCTGCAGTCGCTGTGCGAGAAGCAGCCGATCCGCATCCCACTGACCGTTGACGTGCGGGAACACCGGCTCGCGATCGCCGAACAGCTGCGTCCATGCCGACCCGTCCCACGGGTCCCCAAGAACCCGCTGGCCCGCTGGGACGGCTGCCGCGAGCCCCGTGAAGAACCCGATCTGCTCCGCAGAGACCACTGCGGTGCCCGCTTCTGACGCGGGCAGGCGGAAGGCGGTCGCGACCGATGCGGTGATCCCGGTCGCCGCGAGGATGAGCACCGAGCTCGCTGCCAGCAGCCAGGAAGTCGCCACGGTCGCCCTCGCGGTGGAACGATCCGTCACATCGCGTCGGCGCTGCACCCGCCGCACGGCGGTCAGGACGCCGCGGGTCGCGAGAACGACGGCCAACATCGCCACGACCGAGCTCAGCCGGTAGCGGTCCTTGTACCAGATGGCGGTGGCGAGCTTGCTGAGGACGCCATCGGAACCGGCGGCAGCCGCGTAGAGCACCGCCATCACTGCGTACGAGACCACGACCCATCGTGTGCCGCGTGACCGCACGGCGGCGATGATCCCTATCACCACGGCCACGGCGACAGGCACGGCCGCGAAGACGACGGCGCCCCCGACTCCCGTCGGCCAGGACTGCGAAAGGACCTGCCACAGGCCAGCCCAGACACTCTGCGTGGCGACTGCCTGCGGGCCACCCAGCCGATCCTCAAGCGGACGCGCGAACAGGCCGAGCACGCGCACCGCGTAGAAGAAGGCCAGCGACGCTCCGACGACGAGTCCGAACGAGGCGACGGTAGCCAACCAGACCACGCGCCGCCGCTGCGAGCCGCCACGCCGCCATCCGTCGCGGCACAGCATCCAGAACGACGCTCCGGCGGCGGGAATCAGGACGACGGCCCATGACGCGAGCACTCGGGGCTGCGCGAACACGATGGCGCAGACCGCGGCGACCATTCCCACCGCACCGAGCACCAACGCTGCGCGGCGGGACGCCCCCTTGGTGGACCGAACCCGTCGCGCGGCGACGATCGGCACCGCCAACGCGGCCGGGAGAAGGGCTGTCGCCAGGAACGTGGGATACAGCGTGCCCCAGGACAGAAGTGCGTAGGGCATAGCTGCGAAGGCGACGCTGAGGGGAATCGCGACCGCTGCCACCATCCGTGGAGGATGGTCGGGAATGAGAACCTGGGCGAGCCACACGATGCCCGGGATCCATACCCCGACGACGACCGCGATCCACAGCGCGTTGACCGCGATAGCGGGCTCGGCACCGGTCGCCTGGACCACGGTCGCAACCGACGTGTGCCAACCAGCCGGGTAGAAGCCGGCCGAACGATCGGTCTCGATGAGGGTTCGCAGGGTGAACGAGGAGGGGCTACGCCCGTCGAGGATCGCTGCGGTCGCCGACATGTGGAAGACGTTGTCGTACGTCTGGCTAACGCGGTCCGCGCTCGGCACCTCCCAGAAGGCCGCCAACGCGGCCATGAGGCCCGCCGCTGCCCACGCCGCCAGCAGCAGCGGGTTCAGGGGAGGCTCGACGCCCCGATGGCGAAGCAGGGGCCTGGCGGCGAGCCACGTCACGAGCGCGCCGACCGTCCACGGGATCAGCAACTGCCATGTCGCCCACGGCGTGGCGAGCGCACCGGCGAGCACGCCGGCCACTCCCACCGAAAGCACCCCGAGAACGCCCGCGAGCGCGACCGTGGGGATTGCACCGAGGTGCAGGGGCCACAGGATCAGAAAGCCGGGGATGATCAGGAGGATGAGAGCCCCGGTCAGTGCCGGGGCGACGACGATCCAGTCCACCGGTCAGGCGAGCTGGTTGTTCCACATCGACAGCGCGGCACCGATGGCCATGTGCATGTCGAGGTACTGGTACGTGCCCAGACGGCCCCCGAAGAGCACGTGCTTCTCACCCTTGGCGAGCTCGCGATACCCCAGGAGGCCCGAACGATCCTCCCGGGTGTTCACCGGGTAGTACGGCTCATCCTCACGCGAGGCGAAACGGGAAAACTCGCGCATGATCACCGTCTTGTCCGTCGGGTACCTCTCCGCGCGCTCGGGATGGAAGTGCTTGAACTCGTGGATGCGGGTGTAGGGCACGTCCGCGTCGGCGTAGTTCATCACCGGTGCCCCCTGGAAGTCTCCAATCTCCAGCACCTCCTCCTCGAAGTCGAGCGTGCGCCACGACAGCGCGCCCTCGGCGTAGTCGAAGTAGCGGTCGACCGGCCCGGTATAGACAATCGGAAGCTGTCCGACGGTGGCCTTCTTATTCAGAGGCTGCAACTCATCGAAGAAATCGGTGTCGAGCTTCACCTCGATGTTCGAGTGATCGGCCATCCTCTCGAGCCAGGCGGTATAGCCGTCCGTCGGCAACCCTTCCCACGTGTCATTGAAGTAGCGGTTGTCGTAGGTGTATCGGACCGGCAGCCGGCTGATCACCTCAGCCGGGAGATCCCTGGGATCCGTCTGCCACTGCTTGGCCGTGTAGTCGCGGATAAACGCCTCGTAAAGGGGGCGCCCGATCAGGCCGATCCCGCGCTCCTCGAGGTTCTGCGCCTCCTTCGCGTCGAACTCGTCCGCCTGTGTGTGCACGAGCGCGCGGGCCTCGTCAGGGGAGTACGCGGCCTGGAAGAACTGGTTGATCGTGCCCAGATTGATCGGCATCGGGTACACGACGCCGCCGTGGTTGGTGTACACGCGGTGCACGTACCCGGTGAATGTCGTGAAGCGATTGACGTATTCCCATACCGTGGGGTTCGAGGTATGGAACAAATGCGCCCCGTACCGGTGCACCTCGATGCCGGTGGTCGGCTCGTCCTCGCTGTAGGCGTTCCCGCCGATGTGATGCCGTCTGTCGATGACCGTGACCTTGCGACCGGATGCTGCAGCCCGCTCGGCAATCGTCAGGCCGAAGAAGCCAGAGCCGACGATGAGGAGGTCGGTGTTCATAGGCTGGGTGATCCGTCCGTCGGGGGGCTGGGGCGCTCGAGCGATTCTATCGATGGCCCCGAGCGGACAACGTTCAGCCGTTGGCGCAGCGTCCGCGGATCCTTGTCAGCCGGCTTCGATCGCTGCGTTGCGAGCGGCCTCGTGATCGTTCGGGAAGACCCAGCGGTCGTAAGTGAAGAACCGGAAGAGGGTGGCGAGAGCCTGCCCGATGAACGTTCCCGCGATGTTGTCGGCGACGATCCCCTCGAACCCCAGGACGTAGCGCGAGAAGGCGAGACACCCGAGTTGGATCCCCATCGCGACGACATTGAGCAGGACGAAGACCACGTACCGCGAGAGCCGTCGCTCGATGTGGCGGGTCCCGAACGTCCAGTAGCGGTTGCCTACGTAGGTCACGACGGTCGCGACGGTGATCGCAATCACCTTTGCGACGAGCGGAAGGTCGTAAAGGAGCCCGATCCCAGTGAAACCGAAGGCGAGGAGATTGAAGACGAGCGCGTCGACCACGAACGCGACCCCACCAACAACAAGGAAGGCCCCGCCACGCTGGAGCAGGCCGACAACGCCTGACCGGTCGGAAACCATGAGCATTCCTCTCCGCAGCCGCCGAGCGGCCGCAGTCGCCCATGATAGCTTGGTTGGCGCTGTGCGCCCCCCGGCGCCTACTGTCGTGCGCGCGCAATGGAGGAACAAGAGTGACCGAGATGTCCCGGCCGACGATCGCTGCGATCGTTCCTTGCCACAACGAGGAGGCCGCGATCGCGACTGTCGTCGCGGATCTGCGCGCGGCAGTGCCCGAGATGGACATCTACGTCTACGACAACGCAAGCACCGACGCCACGGCAAAGGTCGCCCGCGCAGCCGGAGCGATAGTGCGACACGAGTACATGAAGGGCAAGGGCAACGTCGTCCGCCGTGCTTTCGCCGACATCGACGCCGACATCTACGTGCTCATCGACGGCGACGACACCTACGCGACTGCCGATCTCCCGACGATGATCGACACCCTCCTCGAGGGTCCTTACGATCATGTTCTCGGGGTGCGACGCCAGCAGCAGGAAGGCGCGTACCGTCCCGGACACGAACTGGGCAACAAGGGCTTCAACTGGCTCGTCGGCGGCGTCTTCAAGTCGGATGTCAACGACATGCTCAGCGGCTACCGTGTGTTCTCGCGGCGTTTCGTCAAGAGCTTCCCTGCGCTCTCGCGCGAGTTCGAGATCGAGACCGAGCTCACGGTGCACGCCATGAGCCTGCGTGTACCGCAGACCGAGGTGCCGGTGGGATTCAAGGACCGCCCTGCGGGCAGCGAGAGCAAGCTGCGGACCTACCATGACGGATTCCGGATCCTCTCGCTTATTGTCGAGCTGATCCGGCACGAGCGCCCGATGATGTTCTACGGGATCGCCGGCGCGATCCTCGCCCTGATCGGTGTCATTCTCGGAACGCCGATCGTCGTCGAGTTCTTCGAGACCGCGCTCGTGCCGCGCCTGCCGACGGCGATCCTGGCGCTGGGGATCGTGATCGTTGCCTTCCTGGCATGGATGATCGGCCTGATCCTCGACGGGGTGCTCAAGGCCCGCCGCGAAGCCGGCCGGCTAAACTATCTGCAGTACCCCGCACCTCCCACGGTCCTCCGCTCCGATGCACGCGACGCCTGATAGCGCGACGGCGCCGGATCGGCCAGAAGTCTCGCGTCGGCCGCCGACGACAGAGAACCGACGCCAGGAAGGCGCTCGCGCTGCGTTCCGCCGAGTTCGGCTCTTCGCGCGCCGGCATATCGTTTTTGTTGCGCCGCTCCTGGTCTACGCGGTACTGGTGTTGGGCGGCATCACCAATTCGAATATCGGCATCGACTCCCTGCGCGAGGATCCGTCGTCTCCGTTGGGCGTGCAGTGGGGGTCGTCGCAGAGCATCCGGAGCGACGAGTGGGGCACCGAATCCCCCATCTGGCTGGGGCAGATGGCGCGAGGGGGCCAGGAGGACACGACTCCCCTCAGCACCTCGAACAACTTCTTCGCGCAGCTGCCCTCCGGGCCGGCCACGACCATCGTCTTCTTCGACGGCACCATCCTCGCCGCGGGCGGGTGGTTCCCGAACGAGATGCTGTTCGCTGCGAAATGGTGGCTGCCGACGTTGCTCCTCTTCATCGGCCTCCCGGTATGGTTTCGCCAGATCGCCGGCTCTGCGAGGTGGGGCTACTTCGCCGCCGCGCTGATCTTCCTCGCCCCGGGCAGCATGTGGTGGTCGGGCCGTCCCGTCAACACGCTCGGGTTCATGGCCGCCGGATGCGCGCTGGCGATCTACGCCGCGCGGGTATGGGCGGATCGACGCTGGGTCGCTGGGACGGTCGCCGTCATCGGGTCGGGCGTGCTGCTCGCCCGGTTCGCGACTTACTACCAGCCGCTGGCGATCGTCATCGGGATCCCCCTTGTGCTCGCGACCACGGCGTTCCTTCTCACGCGCGACACATTGTGGCGCCACCGCCTGCTGGGACTCGGCGCCATCGGACTGTCGGCGCTCACCTGGACCGGGCTTGTCTTCTTGGAGAACCTCGACGCGATCGCGGCTGTGCTGTCCACGACTTACCCCGGTGATCGCAAGAGCACAGGTGGAGCCCTCGACGTCGGGATGGTCTTCGGCGCCACTGCTCTGGGCTGGATCAAGGGCATGACAGTCAACCAGTCGGAGATCTCCACGGCGTTCACCGTGCTGCTTGCCGTGCTCGCCGTTCTCGTCGCCGCGACTCCCTGGCGCGGGAACCGCGGCCTGCTCGCCGCGCTCGCCACACTGGTCGTCTGCGGGGCGTTTTGGCTGAGCTGGGGGACCCTCGACTGGGGATCCCTGGGGGCCGCCATCCCCGTCGCCAACCGGGTGCCGAATACGCGGGCGATGCTCGGAGTGGGCTACATCGCCATCCTCGCGTTCTCCCTCTTCATGTCGCAGTGGCAGCCTTCGCAGAGATGGGCCGTTCCCGCCGCCGCGGGCCTGATCACCGCCTTCCTGACGGGCTACGCCGCCTCATCTCTGGGGGTGAGCGCGCTGCCCGAGCTCACGGTGGCGATGATCTGGGGCAGCTCCTTGGTCGCCGGCCTGGTGGTCTTCGCCCTCGTCCGTTGGCCGCGACGATGGTGGTCCTGGGTCGCGTCGCTGGGGGCGGCAGCACTCCTCGTGGCCGCATCGACTCCCGTCCTGTTCGGTGTCGGCGATCTGCGGGCAAGCGACACGGCGCAGCGATTCCTCGACTGGGGAGTCGAGGCCCGCGCCGATGGTCACACCTGGGCGTCCGAGTCGCAAGACGTCGATTCCCTGATGATGGCGACAGGTACGCCCACGCTGAGCGCACGTCAGCAGATGGGGCCGGACGTGGATGCGTGGTTGAAGCTCGACCCCGGTGGGGACCACGAGGACATGTGGAATCGCGGCGGGCTCCACATCCAGTTCGACTGGACCGACGGCGATTCGGTGGATTTCACGCAGCCGACGCCGGACATCATCGTCGTGCACACCTCGCCCTGCGAGCTCGCCGAGCGCCTACCGGGCTTCCGGTACGCGGTCTCGAGCGACCCGCTCGAGCAACCGTGTCTGGCCGAGGGGGGCGCTTTCCGGTGGGCAGGAGTCGACTACACCGTCTACGAGGTGGCGACAGCGGGCTGACCCCTGGTCAATTCGTGGTGCCGGCCCGCGTGCGGGCCGAGGACCGCCGCGCGTCGACGACGAGCGCACCCATGAGCAGCGCCGCGCCCGAGGCGAAGACGACGCACACGAGGACGGCGCCGCCGGGTGGCTGCCAGGCGCTGGATGTGGCCCACAGGCCCCAGTCGGCATCAGCGCCTACGGCGTAGCGTTTGAGCACGGCGACGAACGACCAGATCTGCAGTGCGAGGAGCACCCCCGCGAACGCCGTGAATCTCCCCGCGGCAGCGACGGGTGGTCGAGCCGCCTCGACGGTGAGGGCGGCGACGGTCATCGTGATCGCAAGGAACGGCAAACCGTAGCGCCCCTGCCAGATGTATCCGTATTGGGCCGCCGAGGCGGCCTGGATCAGCGCAGGCGCGATGAGGAGGAGAGCACCGGCGGCGAGCACCGTCAGGGCGTGACGCGGTCGGCCCACGAGCGCCCCCAAGAGCACCGCTCCGCCGACGAGCACGCCCCACACCATATGCACCGCGGTCGGCGGCCAGGCGTCGAACCAGCCCATGACGCCGACCATCTCGGTGAACTGGCTGGGGAACTGCTCGATCGTATGGAAGAAGGCCTCGAGCCGGCCGGGCCGGCGGCGGTCGGAGGAGGGGATGAACCCCGCCGACTGACTGACCAGAAGTGTCCATGCCACCGCGAACAGCGCGAACGGGATCAGGACAAGACCCATGACGATCATCGACCTGCGCCGCATTCCGTCCCAGAGAGCCGCGCCGCCCCGCATCGCGAGCACGGCGAGTACGGCGAGCAGGGCGAACAGCGGAGAGATCGACCGCAGATTGATGAGGAGCCCGACCGAGACTCCGAGGACCACAGGCAGCCAAGGAGTGCCGCAGCCCCGGCCGGTCGCGACGGCATCGACGAGCACCAGTACGGCAGCGGTGGCGGCGACCTCCGCCCCGCTCGGATTCACCACCCCCGTCAGGTAGAGCGTCAAAGGAGTAATCGCCAGACATGCGAAGAATGCCGTTCGAGGACGCCGGAAGCTCAGGGTGACGATCACGACGGTCCACAGCGCCGCAACGAGGACGACGTTCAGCAGACGCATCGCCACGACCATCGTCCCGCCGTCGAGGAAGAGCGACGGCCAGCCTACGAGGGCGTAGTAAGCGGGATTATAGGCGGCGACCCCGCTCTCGACCTCGATCAGCACATGGGATCGGCTGCCCAGAGCGGGCGCGCACGCCGCTGTCTGGTTCGGGAGGCCGGCGAAGCAGGTCACTTCGCCCCCCAGGCCGCCCACGTCGTCAGGGAGGACGAACGAGCGGATGCCCGGCGCGGAGGTGGGCGTGCCCGTGAAGTCTCCGCGGAACGTCGCGGCCGCCTTCATGATGTGGCCCGATTCGTCCGGCCCGGCCCCGATCGGGGAGGCTACCGCCCACGCTCCGCCCAGCAGCACGAGCGCCAGGAAGACCATGGCAGCCCAGCGCACGATCGCTCGCTGCAGCCAGGAGACGAGAGAGGAGGCGCGCATACCTGCCATGCCGAGGATGACGTCCCGCTCAGCGGATTGTGACGGACTGGCACGCCAGCAGCGTGTTGGCACCCGGCCCGGTGTTGATCGCGTAGCTGCAGATCTGATGGTTGCCGGGCTCCACTACGAACGTGGTGTCGATGCCATGGTTCGAGCCGTACGCCGGGTAGGCCGCGCCCACATCCTTGCGAGTGACGCCGGCGGTCGTGAGGGCCGCACCGATGCCGTCGACGTACACGTGAACCGGGATGGGAGCGGCCGTGTCCGGATCTATGCTCCACCCGCGTAGCCGCACATCGCGCCCACTCACGGTGACGTCCGTGCCCCCGAACGGCGATCCGCTCGGGACCACGAAGTCCGCGCAGCCCAGCAGCGCGTTGGAACCGGCCGCGGTATTGATCCCATAGGCGCAGAGGGTGTGCCGGCCGGCGGACAGGTCGAAGGTGGCGTCGATTCCGTGGAGTGGACCGTACCCGGGGTAGACAGCGCCGACGTCGCCGCGCTGCGCCTCGGCCGTGATCGCCTGCGGCTTGCCGTCGATATAGACGTGGACGGGGATGGCGTCGACCGTGTCGGGATCGATCGTCCAGCCGCGAAGTCGGACGGATCCGCTCTGCGTGGTGACGTCGATGCCTCCGAACGGCGACCCGGACATTACCGTCACCGTCCGGCACCCGAGCAGCGAGTTGCTGCCGAATCCCGTGTTCAACCCGTAAGCGCACACCTGGCTCTTGCCCGCGGGAGCTCCAATCCGGCCGTCGAATCCGTGGGCAGTTCCCAGGTCGGCGTACTTCGCCGGCAGATCCTGCCTCGCCGCCGACGCGTCGAGGGCGGTGGCCGCCGAACCGCGATAGACGTGCACCCCGATGGACGCATGCGTGTTGGGGTCGAGCGCCCAGCCCTTCACCTGGATCCCACCCGGCTGAGCGATGACGGATTCCAGCGCGCCCACCGGATCGCCGGACGCGGTCACGTCCACGTCGTGACAGCCCAGCAGGTTGTTCACCCCGCGCGCGACGTTGATGCCGTATGTGCAGATGGCATGCTTGCCGACGGCCAGAGGAAGCGAGATGTCGATGCCGTGGTTGTCGCCGTAGCCGGGGTACACCCGCCCGACGTCGGGGCGGAACGCGTCGGCCGTGTAGGCAGACGCCACTCCGTCCACATAGACGTGCACAGCGAGGGGGCTTGTCGTGTCGAGGTCCAGCGTCCAGCCGGTCAGCCGCACGCCTCCCGCGAGCATCTCGGCCGAGGTTCCGCCCTGGGGCGAGGCCGACTCGACGGAGATGGGGCTGCATCCCAGCTGCTTGTCGGAGCCGAGCCCGACGTTGCGCACCGTCACGCAAACGGTGTGGTCGCCTCCGGAAATCTGATGTGTCGACTCCATCCCGTGGTGGTCGCCGTAGCCCGGGTAGGCCGCGCCGACATCCGGTCGGGAGGAGTTCGCGGTGAATCTAGCCCAGTCAGCCTGTCCGTCCATCGCGAGCGTAACTGTGAGCTGAGCCGACGGCTGGTCAGGGTCGAGGGCCCACCCCTGAACCGTGACCTGGCCGCGCTCAACGACGAGGTTGTATCCTCCGAACGGGGACCGCTCCGCACTGGCCGTCTGGGTCGAGCCGAACCAGTCGGTGAAGTACTGGTAAAAGTTGCGGTTGCCGTACGACGAGCAGCTGTCGCCCTCGCCGTAGCCTGCGCGAAGCGCCGCCGCGTTCGGCTGGTAAGGCGTGTAGTAGTAGAGGTCGGCGGTCGCTTGGTTCACGATCGTCACGGGCGACGAGCCGCACCCCGCGTTCGGGTGCCAGCGCACGTTCCAGGTCTTGCCGGGGGCGTACCAAGTGAAGTACTGACTCGTTCCCGGCGGGTTGGCGTACCGCTTGAGCTGCCACGCAGCGCCGTAGACCTGGTTGAAGAATCCGTAGTACCTGGTGTCGCACGCGGCGGTGTCGGGGCAGCCCTGCCCCATCGCGATCGTGTAGCGCCAGTCTGATGGCCAGGTGTGGGTGACGAGTCCCTGCTCCTTCTGGAGCATCACCAGGATCACCTGCGGGTTGATACCGCAAGCCTGGGCTACCTTGTGAATGATCGTCGACGCGCGCTCCCGGACCCCACCCGAGTAGGCGCCGCACATCGCGTCGGCCGTCGTCGTGCGAGACGTGTCGTACCAGTCCTTGAGACAGGTATAGCCCGCCTGGCACGATCCGACCTTGCCCTGTAGAAACGTCTGGATCTGCGCTTCGGACATGGTGGTCTTGTCGAAGAATACGGCGTCGCTGATGATGTTGCCGGCCTGGAACTTCGTCAGATCGGCGGTCGCGACGAGTCCCGTCGCTGATGGGTCCAGCGCCACGGACGACGTCGACGCCGTTCGGTGGACGTCACCCGCCACCGCAGATGCGCTCGATCCCAGGGACGCCAGTGTGATCGCGATCACCGTGATCATGACCGCACTTGCCATCACGGACGCGCGCGCGCGTTCCCTCGTAGCCCCCGCCATGTGAACAGTGTGACGGAAGTGGCGAATGAGTACAACAGGACACCTCCTTAGCACGGTTAGACACCCTGCTTACAGGAAGTTGCCGGATTTGCTCACAGCTCGGCGTGCAGCATCCAGACCTTATCGGCGGCCTCGCGCCACGAGAACGCGCGACCGCGATCCCCTGCGAGCACGCCGAGCCGCTCGGCAGCCGCAGTCGACCCAAGCCCCGACGCCAACGCCGCACCGAGCGCGTCCGCGAGGCTCGCAGCATCCGTTCCCGAAACCAGTTCCCCCCCGTCGAACACCACCTCGTCGTGCACCGCCGACGCCGCAGCGATCACTGGCACACCCAGCGTCAGCGCGTCCACGACGCGCCACGGGAACGCCGCCCGCCGCGACGCCGCGACGAACGCCACCGCCGCTCCGAACACCGCGGCGCGATCCTCCGAAGACAGCACCCCGCGTACGTGTAACGCCCGCTCCGGCAGCCCGGCCGCAGAGGCGAGGTCCGCCACCGCGGGCTCGTGTCCCTCTTCGACGTCGATCACGACTACCGGCAGATCGACACCGGATGCGACGACCGCGGCGAGTCCGGCATCCAAACCCTCCGAGCCCAGCGGGCCACCGGCGAGCAGCACGTACCCCTCGGGGAGGCCTAGCGCCCGACGGCGCCCCACCTCATCGACGGGCACGACGAACCCCAGCGGTGATGCGCCCGCGATTACCCGAACGCGGTCCCGCAAGCCAGGCGCGATCTCCAACAGTCGTCCCGCCAGTGAGTGTGTCGGCACCACCACCGCGTCCGCGTGCTTCACCGCCCGCTTGAGCATCGCCTTGTGCCACGCCACGACCGCCCGGGGCAGTTCCGAGGGCGACTCCCACGGCCGCAGATCCCACAGCGTCACGACCGTCTGGTCGTGATCATGCACCCGGTCGTGGCGCACCAACGGAGCGAACAGCGACGGCGAGTGGATCATCCCGCCACCGATGCCGGTTCCGACACCCAACTGCAGCGCGCCAGCGAGCTCCCGCCGCGGTAACGCCGTGCGGCGCACCCCCGCAAGCCCGGGCACCGTATCCAAAGCGCCATCCACACCACCGGCCGGCGCAATCGCCTCGACCTCGCATCCCGACGGCGCACCCAGCACCAACGCCCGCGCGAGCTCGCGCGACGCCTCGACCAACTCGGGCTCAGAAGGCGCAACCAGCTGATCCAGCATGACGCGCAGCGTGGCCACCATCGATCAGCCCGCCGGCGTGGGTGTCGGCGGGTGGAGCGTGGTCTGCACGAGTTCCGCGATGTACGCGTAGTCGGGGCTGTACTCGTCGATGCCGCCCTCGGGTGTCAGCTCGAGCGTCTGCACCTGCTGCTCCTTCGCCTTGAGCCCGAGGTCGACGAGAGTCGGGATGAGCGACTGCGGCAGATCCGTCTCCACGATGTCAGCACCGGCGTTGGCGACATCCTGGAATCGCGTCAGCACGACCTGCGGTGTGAACTGGGCGAGGATCGCCTCCTGCAGCTCCCGCTGGCGTCGCATGCGATCGAAGTCGCTGGTCGTATAGCGGGAACGGGCGTACCACTGGGCCGTGTCGCCGTCCATGTGCTGCTCGCCGGCCTCGATCCAGCCGATCGCCCAGGCGTCGACGTTGCTCGGATCCACACCCTCCGGCGGCCCGCCCTTCGGCAGCCGCTCGACCACGTTGATGTCGACGCCGCCCAGCGCGTCGACCAGCGAAGCGAATCCGTGCATGTCGACGAAGACGTAGTACGGGATCTCGATGCCGAGGATTCCCGCCGCCGCGTCCTTCGTCGCCTCGATCGCGGGCGTCGAGCCCTGTGCCTCAGCATCCGGATACAGCCCCGTCCCGCGATCCTCGCGACACTGCTCGACGGCGTTGGTCAGCTGGTTGATCCCGCTCCCCCAGCCGCAGTTCGGGTCGCCGTGGCCCTCGAAGCCGTTCGGGTACTCGTTGTGCATCGGCCCTTCGGCGAAGGGGAAGTTCGGCATGTCGCGAGGGATACCGGTGATCGTCGTCGCCCCGGTCGTCGCATTCACGGAGACCACCGAGATGCTGTCGAACCGCATCGAGTCGCGGCCCTCGCCGCTGTCGGCGCCCAGCAGCAGGATGTTGTAGTACCCATCCGACGGGGGCACCGTCGGCCCGCTCGCCCCGAAGATCGTGCTGATCGTGCTGCGAACGGCGCCGACGGCGTTCGACGCGTACACGGCCGTGCCGCTCGCGACCACGAGGAGGCCGACCGCGACGAGCGCGATCGCGAACCGCGCCACTCCCCCGGTCTTGACGAGCCGCACGAGCCGCAGCGTGTCGATCGTCAGCACGACCCACAGCACCGAATAGGCGATCAACAGCCCTTGGACGAGAAGGAGCGGGATCGGGCGCAGGAGCCCCAGCCAGTCCGGAAGCCACGCGCTCGTCACGATGCTCAGCCCCGCAGTGGGAGCCAGCAGCGCGAACAGCAGCGTGATGACGAGCAGCAGCCACATGATCAAGGTCGCGGCGATGCCGAGACGGCCCAGCCGGCGATTGCCCGCGAGCACCTGCGCCGACCCCGGGATGAGGAAGTTCAGCCCGATCAACCACCATCCGCGACGTGTCATCATGCCGCGGGACGAGGCGTCCGGATATCGCATCGGATGCTCCTGAACGACCGCCGGCCCGCCGAGGCGGGCAGTGGCGGTCGGTGCGCTGACGACGCTCACAGCGACTCCTTGAGCCGCCGGTTCTTCTGCTCGACCTGCGCTTCGAGATCGCGGGCGTACGCCTCGACGCGATCTGCCACCCCGGGATCGGATGCGCCGAGAATGCGGGCGGCGAGAATCCCGGCGTTCTTGGCGCCGTTGATGGAGACGGTGGCGACGGGGATGCCGGCGGGCATCTGCACGATGCTCAGGAGCGAGTCCATTCCGTCCAGGGTCGCCAGCTGCACCGGCACTCCGACCACCGGGAGGGCGGTGAGGGACGCCAGCATGCCGGGGAGGTGCGCCGCACCTCCGGCGCCGGCGATGATGACTCGCAACCCGCGGGACCGCGCCTCACGCCCGTAGGTGACGAGCTTGTCAACGGTGCGGTGCGCCGAGACGACCTCGACCTCGTGCGGGATGCCGAAGTCGGTGAGCGCCTGAGAGGCGTCGCTCATGACCCGCCAGTCGGAGTCGGAGCCCATGACGACGCCGACGAGCGGCGCCTCGGAGGAATGAAGGGGCGCAGTCACCCGTCAAGGCTAGGGGTCGTGGCTGGAAACTCCCCGCAACGGCGCGCTTCCGGGGCCGTCAGTCCAGGAAGAAGGATGCTGCGGCCCGGGCCTGGTACGCCACGTCGTCGAGTTCGTCCCCGACGACGTTGACGTGGCCGACCTTGCGGCCCGGGCGGGGCGCCTTGCCGTAGGTGTGGACCTTCGCCTGCGGGTGCTCGTCCATTGCGGCGGCGAAGCGCGCGTCGAGGGACTCGTCCGCGGGCCCGCCGAGGATGTTGACCATGACGGCCCATCCAGCGAGGGGGTCGGTGTCGCCGAGCGGCAGGTCGAGCACCGCGCGCAGGTGCTGCTCGAACTGGCTCGTCACGGCACCGTCCTGGCTCCAGTGACCGCTGTTGTGCGGGCGCATGGCGAGCTCGTTCACGAGGAGCCGATCGTCGGTGGTCTCGAAGAGTTCGACCGCGAGCATCCCCGTCACGCCGAGTCCCTCGGCGATGGAGACGCCGATCCCGGCCGCCACCTGCTGCAGGCGGTCGCTGGAGTGCGGGGCAGGAGCGATCACCTCGGCGCACACGCCGTCGCGCTGCACCGTCTCGACAACCGGGTACGCGCGGACCGCTCCGGACGGCCGACGTGCGACCTGCTGCGCGAGCTCGCGCGTGAAGTCCACGAGCTCCTCGACGAGAAGGGCGCCGCCGCGCGCGTCCTCCGCGAGGGTCGCGAACCAGTCGTCGGCCTCGGTCCCGGCCGACACGACGCGCACGCCCTTGCCGTCGTAGCCGCCGCGCGGCGTCTTCACGACGGCCCGGCCGCCGTGGTCCTCGATGAAGGCCTGCAGTTCGTCGGCGTTCGTGACGGCCGCCCAGTCGGGCTGCGGCATCCCGAGCTCCTGCAGGCGGGCGCGCATGACCAGCTTGTCCTGCGCGAACTTCAGCGCCTCGGGGCCGGGGTGCACCGAGATGCCCTCGCGGACGAGGGTGGCGAGCACGTCCTGCGGGACGTGCTCGTGGTCGAACGTGAGGACGTCGACGTCGCGGGCGAAGGCGAGGACTGTGTCCGCGTCGCGGTAGTCGCCGACGGCGGTGGCGGCGAGGGATGCCGACATCCCCTCGTCTTCGGCGAGCACACGGATCTCGACCCCGAGCTCGACCGCCGGCGCGATCATCATGCGGGCCAGCTGCCCACCCCCGACGACTCCGACTCGCAGCGCCATGCCACTCCCTCTCGTGAGACTCCCTCCATCATCCCGCACCCGCGGGACGATGAACCCGCCGCGTCAGGCCTGCGGCAGCGGAGGCCTCGGGGGAACCGCCGGCTGGGGCCCGGGCGGAAGGGGCTGCGCATCGCGGTGCGCGAGGATCTGGTTCACCTCCACCTGGTCGACGAGCACCTCGTGCACCAGCTCGGCGGTCGGGATGTTCGCGAGCTTCAGTGGCTCGTCGATGCCGTTGGTCAGCGTGATCGTGCCGGCGCCCCACATGCGCTGGAGCAGGCCACGGCGCACCTTGAGCGTATAGCCGCGCACGTGCGCGAGCTCACGGCGCTTGACGGAGAGGACTCCGCGACGCTCCATCACGCGCCGCGTGGTGATCGTGTAGACGTGACCCGCCCACGCCAGATAGGGCAGAACGACGAGCAGCAGCACGACGACCGCGGCGCCGGCGAGCAGCATCCAATCCTCGAAAGGCGCGGGCAGGTTGCCGTAGAGGTAGCCGCACGCGCCGGCCACGGCGATCAGCACGAGCGCCGACCAGGCGAGCCGGCGGGCGTGGCCGCGGAAACGCGCGACGAGCAGCTCCGGCGTGGGCGCGCCAGGGGCGGGCGTCAGCGGCCTGCCGCCGTAGCTCGTCGGCTGCGTCATGCCCCCATTGTGCGATGGCGGACCTGACAGTCCGGTGCGCACCCGCCGTTTTGCGTCATGTGCCGCGTTTCGCCTGCGCGTTTCGACTCGCCAGCTCGCTCAACGACCGGGGTCTTGGGGGCTTGGCGTCCGCGATTCGACTCACCAGCTCGCTCAGCGCCCGGATGAGGCGGGGCGGCTCCGGACGTGCTCCACGTCTCCGGCCGACACGACGCTCTCGAACTCGGAGTCCTGCACGACCACCAGTCGCCCGTCGGGATCGATCCGCTGCGCACGGCCCCAGAGCGTGTCGCCGTTCGGCAGCGACACCGCGACATCGCTTCCGAGCGTGCTGCACAGCGCCTCGACTTCGGCGAGCACTCCCGAGGCCGCCGCGTCTCCGCCCGCCGCGCCCAGCGCCTTCAGCTGCTCGTCGAGCGCGCCGAGGTAGTCGGCGAGCAGCCGGTCTTCGTCGCACGTCAGCCCCGCCGCGGCGAACGAGGTGGCCGTCGAGACGGGAAGGTCGACGGACGCCATGCGGGTGTTCACGCCCGATCCGATCACGACGATCTCGGGCTGCCCCGGCACCACTTCTGCGAGGATGCCGCAGATCTTCGCTCCGTCGAGGAGCACATCGTTCGGCCACTTCAGCGTCGCGGTGTGCACCGAGCCGGCGAGCTGCGCGGCGATCGCACGAGTCATGGCCGCGCCTGCGATCAGTGGGATCCACCCGCGCGCGGCGACCGGAAGCGCCGACGCGTCGACCGCGATCGACACGGCGAGTGCCGAGCCCGGGGGCGTCACCCACGTCCGGTCGAGGCGCCCGCGACCCGCCCGCTGGTCGTTGGTCAGCAGCAGTGACAGGTGCGGCCACTCATCCGGCGCGTCGATGACGTGCCGGATGACGTCGGCGTTGGTCGAGTCCGTGGTCTCGACGACCTGGACGCGCGGACTCACGGCGGCGGTGAGCGGGAACCCCTCGGACGAGAACGTCATGCCGCTCACGCTACGCCTCCCGCCGCCCTGACGCCCGCCGGCTCCGCTCCGAGGACGAACAGCGGATGCCGCTCACGCTACGCCTCCCGCCGCCCTGACGCCCGCCGGCTCCGCTCCGAGGACGAACAGCGGATGCCGCTCCCGCTTGTGCGAACCCTCCAACAGATCGACGGGACCCGCCGATAGGGTGGAATCCGTGACCGAGCAGCCCGACCTCTCGACGACCGCCGGCAAGATCGCCGACCTCCGCGCCCGCTTCCAGGAGGCCGTGCTCGATCCCGAGGAGGTGGCGAAGGAGAAGCAGCACGCCAAGGGCAAGGGCACCGCCCGGGAGCGCATCGAGATGCTCCTCGACACCGGCAGCTTCGTCGAGCTCGACGAGTACGTGCGCCACCGCACCACCGCCTTCGGCATGGACCGCTCCCGCCCCTACGGAGACTCCGTCGTCACCGGCGTCGGCACGATCCACGGCCGCACCGTCGCCGTGTACTCGCAGGACTTCTCGACCTTCGGCGGATCGCTCGGCGAGGTCGCCGGCGAGAAGATCATCAAGGTGATGGAGTTCGCGCTGCGCAGCGGCATCCCGATCGTGGGCATCCTCGATTCCGGCGGCGCGCGCATCCAGGAGGGCGTCGTCGCCCTCGGCAAGTACGGCGAGATCTTCCGTCTCAACACCCGGGCGTCGGGTGTCATCCCGCAGATCTCGATCATCATGGGGCCGGCCGCAGGCGGCGCGGTGTACTCCCCCGCACTGACCGACTTCGTCGTCATGGTCGACAAGACCAGCCAGATGTTCGTCACCGGGCCCGACGTCATCAAGACCGTCACCGGCGAGGACGTCGGCATGGAGGAGCTCGGCGGCGCGCACACGCACAACACTCGCTCGGGCGTCGCGCACTATCTCGCCGAAGACGAGGACGACGCGATCGACTACGTGCGCTCGATGCTGGGCTTCCTCCCCGACAACAACATGGCGGAGCTGCCGGTCTACGAGAGCGGCTTCGAGTTCGAGACGACGGATGCCGACCGTGCGCTGAACGCGATCATCCCCGACTCGCCGAACCAGCCGTACGACATCCACCAGGTGATCCGCGGCATCGTCGACGCCGAGGACTTCCTCGAGGTGCAGCCGCTGTTCGCCCCCAACATCGTCATCGGCTTCGGCCGTATCGAGGGCCGCTCGGTGGGCATCATCGCCAACCAGCCGTCCCAGATGGCGGGCACCCTGAACATCGAGGCCGGCGAGAAGGCCAGCCGCTTCGTGCGGTTCTGCGACGCGTTCTCGATCCCGATCGTCACGCTCGTCGACGTGCCCGGCTACCTTCCCGGCACCGACCAGGAGTGGACCGGCGTCATCCGCCGCGGCGCCAAGCTCCTGTACGCGTATGCCGAGGCCACGGTGCCCCTCGTGACCGTGATCCTCCGCAAGGCCTACGGCGGCGCGTACATCGTGATGGGCTCGAAGCAGCTCGGCGCCGACGTCAACCTCGCGTGGCCGACGGCCGAGATCGCGGTGATGGGCGGCCAGGGCGCCGTCAACATCCTGTACCGCGGCGAGATCAAGAAGGCCGAGGAGGCCGGCGAAGACGTCGCCGCCGTCCGCACGCGCCTCGCGAACGAGTACACCTACAACGTCGCCTCGCCCTTCCTCGCCGCCGAGCGCGGCGAGCTGGACGGCATCATCGAGCCGGCCGCGACCCGCGTCTCGATCGCGAAGGCCCTGCGCGCTCTCCGCGGCAAGCGGGCGAGCCTCCCGCCCAAGAAGCACGGGAACATCCCGCTGTGAGCCTCGAAGACGGCCGGGCGACGGATGCTGCGCCCCAGGGCCCGACCATCGAGGTCCGCCGCGGTGCGCCCACCGAGGAAGAACTCGCCGCGCTGATCGCCGTCGTGAGCGAGGCGTACACCGGCGAGGCGGCCGAGGCCGTCGCCGACGACCGCGAGACCCGCACCGGGTGGCAGCTGTCGCAGCGCGCCCTCCGGCAGCCGCTGAACCGCGATCTGGGCTGGGGCCGATTCGGGAACGCCTGACGGCGAGTGTCGGCGGGATTCATGGCCCCGGTCCACGACCGGCGGGTTTGTCCCCCGAAATACCTACAGACACACCGCTTGCAACCCCGAGATACTTGACTCGCTGGAACGCTTCTGCGTTCGGTCGATCCGACACCGCTTAGCGGATGCCCCGGGTCCGGCCATGCGGATGGTTTTCGGGTAACCGTCCGCTCAGGCGAGGGGCGGGCGGCTTCGCCGCCCCTCGCCTCCTTCATCTCCCGCTCTCCGCCAGAATCCCCTCCCCCTTTCCGGCGGAGAGCGAGTCTGCCTCCGGCCGGATGCGGCCCGGCGTCCCTGAGGACGCCGGGCCGCAGCATCCGTCTCGATGCCGACGTGAAGGTCAGGCCCTGCCGGGGTGGGGGATCTCGCGCCAGAGGTCGACGGAGTCCTCGTCGCTGGGTCCGCCCACCGAGGGCGAGCGACCCACCACCGTGACCGCGATCCGCTCATCCGGCGATGTGCGGATGTAGAGGCGGTCCGAGCTCGCCGAGCGCAGCGCCTCGGCCAGCTGGGCGCGGATGATGCCGAGGGTCTCGTCGTCGACGTCGTCGAGTCCGCCCTCGTCGAGGACCGTGACGTTGGCGCCGCGGCGCCGCGCGCGTTCGAGCTCGGTGCGCACCTCGTCGTCGAGGAGGCGGGGTCCGCGCATCTCGTCGCGCAACCGGCCCTCGGCGATCCGCGCCTCGAGGCGGTCCGCATCGGTGAGCACGCCCGCGTGCGCGACCGTGCGCGTGAGCACCGGCCCGGCGACGGCGAGGGCGCGCTGCACCTGCACGCGCCGCTCCCGCTGGCGCACCACCTGCGACGTCTGCCAGCCGGTGGCGGCGCGCTGCAACCGCGTGAGGCGCGAGGTGTCGCGGGCCGCCCTGTCCATCGAGAACACCAGCAGCTGGGCGCAGGTCACCCACACGATCGAGCCGACGAGTCCGAGCCCCAGGGCGTTGAGCGGGCCCATCCACGAGAACGACGCGATCGAGAGCAGAACGATTCCCGCCCACGCCGTCCACGGACGGCGCCGCACCATCACGATGGTCATGAGCGCGCCGATCCCCCCGAGGTACCACGTCGCGAACGACGCCTGGCGCGCGGTCTCTCCGACCGCGATCGGGATCGCGTTCGGCACGACGACCGCGCAGGCGAGCGCGAGTACCTGGGCGGTGATCGGCAGCGGGAGTGGGCCGCGGATGCCTCCGCCGGCCGGATGCGGCGCCGCCTGCGCCTCGAGACTCTCGAGCGATTCCGCGTTCGACGAACCGGCGGCGCGCGGGTCGGACTCGGAGTGATGCGATGCCGGCTGCCAGAAGATGCAGAGCCACGTCGTGGCGAGGTACATGCCGACCACGATCACGATGATCAGCGGATGAGGGATCAGCTGCCCCGCCCACAGCAGACCTCGCGCGGCGAAGTAGGCGGTGAATGCGACGCCGAGCACGGTGAGGACGTTCTTGACGCTGATCATGACGACGGCTCCTGCCAGGTGAGCCGCACGACCGTGCCGTGGGATCCCGATTCCAGATCGGCACGTCCGCCCACCGCCGCGACCCGCGCGATGATCGAGGCCCGGATGCCGAGGCGGTCGTCCGGCACGGCGTCCAGGTCGAATCCCTCGCCCGCGTCGTGGACCTCCACGCGGACCGTCCCGTACGCGGCCCGCAGCGCGACGCCGAGCCCCGCGCCGCCGGCGTGCTGCAGCGCGTTCGCTACGGCCTGCGTCGCGGCGAGCGCGATGGCGCGAGCCGCGCGCCCGGGAATCGGCGGGGCATCGGGGTCGATCTCGCGCTGCACGTCGACGTCGACTCCCAGCTCGCGCGCGGCCTGGGCGATCTCCTCTGCCAGGGCGACGGGCAGCCAAGGCTCGTCGGGTCCCTCGTGCTCGTCCTGCTCGGTGTTGGCCAGCCGGGTCAGGGCCTCGCGGGCCATGGTCGCCGCCAGTGTGCGTTCGCGAGGAGTGGTGGCCCGCTCGGCGGCGATCAGCGCCGCGAGGACGCTGTCGTGCATCAGCGCCGCCACCGCGACGCGCTCCTGCTCGGCGGCATCGGCCGCGGCGGCCTGCGCATACGAGGAGACCGCCTGTGCGCGGGTCTTGTCGACGTTCACCGCCACCGACCGGAACAGCCATCCCAGCGTCAGGATGACCCCGCCCAGGAGGAGCGCGAAGGTCACGTCCAGGATCACCACCTGCCAGTACCGGGGCTCGAACCCGACCTGGATCATCCGCACGACACCGAACAGCAGCGGCAGCGCGATCGTGAAGGCGATCTGCAGGGGGAAGGGGAACGCCAGCACCGCCGCCAGAGTCGCGAGGTTCAGCAGGTACCAGATCCACGGCTCGTCCGTGCTCGGCGGCGCCACGCCGGCCGTCGCGATCGGCCACACCATGAGGACGAGGACGTAGACGATGGCGAACACGCCGGCCGCTGGGCGCACCGCACGGCCGATCACGCACGCCAGCACCATCACGCCCAGCGCAGCGAAGACGACGACCATCAGCGGGATATGCCACCCCGGGCGCTCGGGGGCCGGCCCCAGAGCGTTCAGGAGCGATTGGAGCCCGAGGATCAGTGATCCGAAGCCGCCCGCGACGAGGGAGATGATGCGCTCGACGCGGGAGCGCGTGAACGATCCGATCCCGGCAGTCGTCTGTTGCGAGTGCGGGATCTGCCCCCACGCCGTGTCGAGCACGCCGGTCGGTGCGTCAGCGGCCACGCGTGGCGTCTCCCGGGTCCGCCGAAGGCTCGACGAGGATCCCGTCCTCGACGGCTCGGTGCAGCAGATCGATCTTCGTCGGCGCGGGCCTGCCGACCTCGACGTACTTGACGCGGATGCGCGTGATGTTCTCCTTCGCCGTCGAGTACGCCACCCCGAGGCGATCAGCGACGACCTTGAGCGGCAGACCGGCGGCGTAGAGGCGGAGCACGTCGCGCTCGCGCGCCGACAGCTGTGCGTCGGCGAAGGCGCGGTCGCCTTCGACAGCACTGGCCCACTCGACGTTGTTGAGCGGCTCGCCGCGCGCGACCGTGCGCACCGCCGCCATCACGTCGCCGATGGGCGAGGACTTGCTGACGACGCCGGCCGCACCGGCGGCGAGCGCCTCTCGCACGGCTGCGGGCCGGTCGGCCACGCTGTGGATGATGACGCTCGAGCCGTCGAGCACGAGACGCCGCACGTTCTCGGTGACCGTGGTGCCGTCGCCCAGCGTCAGGTCGAGTACGACCACGTCGGCGGGGGCCTGTCGCGACCTCGCCCGCCAGTCGACGTACTCGGTGACGGTGTTGCCGGAGAACGAGACGCTCATGGTCTCGGCGCGGGCGCACGCCGCCTCGAGGCCGAGCCGGACCGACTCGTGATCGTCGATGAAGGCCACACGCGTCATTCCGCCAGCCTAGCGACGAGACTCACCCGCGGGTGAGAACCGCCACGGCTTCGACGTGATGCGAATTCGGAAAAAGGTCCAGGCCATCGATACTTGCGACCTCGTACCCGCCGGCACTGAAGGTCGCGATGTCGCGCGCGAGCGCGACCGGGTCGCACGCGACGTAGACGATCGTGGAGGGCGCGAGTGCGGTGAGGTGATCGACGACGTCACGGCCGGCTCCCGAACGGGGAGGATCGAGCAGCGCCACCCCGCGCGACAGCCGCTCGCGTTCGGGAGCGGATGCCTCGGCCGCGAGCCGCGCAAGCCACCGGTCGACCCGCCCGGTCTCGGCGCGCGCGCCGACCCAGTCGGCGAGGTTCTCCCCCGCATGCTCGGTGGCACGGCCATCGGACTCGACGCTCGTCACCCTGGTCGAGGAGCCGCCGAGCTCGCCGAGCGTCGCCGCGAAGAGGCCGACGCCGCCGTAGAGGTCGAGGTTCCAGGCATCCGGGTCCACGGCGGGGTATTCGCCGGGCAGGGCGCGGAGCGCGGCGGAGACGGTCGTGGTGAGGGTGTGAGCTGCCAGGCGGTGCACCTGCCAGAACCCGCCTGCATCCACGCGGAAATCCCGGTCGCCGACGCGCTCGAAGACGACCTCGGCTGCGTGAGCCTTGCGCGACTTGGCGGAGGACGGTCGAGCGCCGCGGCCGCGTCGGGGCGCCGAATCCCTCGTCCGCTCCGGCCGTGGGAGGATTCGAACCCGACCGTCCGCGGGCTGGACCAGATCGATCCGGCCCGGGTCGCCGCCGTGGAGCGCGAGCGCGGCGGACTCCACCGCCGAGGTCGCGAGGGGCAGGTCCTCGAGGGGGACCACGCGGTGGCTGCGTGCGGCGTACTGACCGACGTTGCCGTCCGCGTCGACGTGCAGGCTCACGCGAGTGCGCCACCCGGTGCCGTCGACGGACTCGCCGTCGGCCTCCGCGCCGTCCGGTGCGGGTACCGGTGCGACGCCGCTCATCGTGGCGACGGGCTCGGCGATGCCGCCGAAGCGCTGGAGCGCATCGAGGAGCACCTCGAGCTTGAGTGCGCGCTGGTGCTCCAGCCCGATGTGGCCGAAGTCGGCACCGCCTGGCCGCTGCTCCGGCGGAACGTCGACGTCGGCCTGCCGCCACACGTGCAGCTGCCGGTGCGGCGACGCCTCGAGCACCTCGACGGTCTCGCCGCGCCAGAACGACTTCTTCACGGTGTCGGTGAGCCGCACGCGCACGCGCTCGCCCGGGATCGTGTCGGGCACGAACACGACGCGCCCCTCGTGGCGCGCGACGAACACGCCGCCGTGGGCGACGCCCGTGATGTCGAGGTCGAGGAGGTCGCCGGTTTCACTCACCCGACGAGCCTACGCTCGGCGAGGAGTACCGTTCGCAGGGCCGACTCCACTCGAGGGGCCTGCCAGGGCGCCGAACAACGCGGGGTCGGCCCCGCTGCGCCGCCCACCAATCCTGCAGACGGCAGATGGGCGGGCGTCGATACGGTGGGGTCATGCGCGTCTGCCTCGCCTCGACCTCGCCCGCCCGGCTCATGCTGCTCGGGCAGTTCGGCATCCGCCCGCTCACCGTCGCTCCCGACGTCGACGAAGAAGCGGTGATCGCGGCGGTCGAGGCAGCCGAGGGGCGCACGCTCGCTCCCGACGAGCACGTGCTCCTGCTGGCACGGCGCAAGGCGGCGGACGTGGCGGTGCGCCTGCACGACGACATCCCGGACTTCGACGGCATCGTCATCGGCGGCGACTCGATGTTCGAGCTGGACGGCGAAGTGCTCGGCAAGCCCTATACGCCCCCGAACGCGGCCGCGCGCTGGCGTGCGATGCGCGGCCGCACCGGTGTGCTGCACTCCGGCCACGCCGTGGTTCGCATCGAGCCGGGTGAACCGCCGCGCGAGGTGCATGCGACGGCTGCAGCATCCGTCTCCTTCGTCGCGGACGTGACGGATGCGGAGATCGACGCGTACGTCGCGACCGGCGAACCCCTGCACGTCGCCGGCGCGTTCACGGTCGACAGCCTGGGCGGCGCCTTCATCGACCGCGTCGACGGGGATCCTTCGACGGTCGTGGGCATGTCGGTGTCGACCCTGCGCCGCCTCGTGCGCGAGGTGGATGTGGACTGGACCGCGCTGTGGAACACGTCCGATCCCTCACTCGAGCGCGGTGAGATCGGCGACACGTCATCCGCGGAGGACGGGGCGCCGTGAGGGCGTTCCCGTTGTAGTAGGAATCCCACGTTTCTGGTCGGTTCTTGTACGAACCGGTCAAAAGCCCTCGGGGTGCCGTCTGTAGGCTGGCATCCATGTCTCGTATCGCCAAGGTTCTCGTTGCCAACCGCGGCGAGATCGCCGTCCGCGTCATCCGCGCCGCCCGCGATGCCGGGAAGTCATCCGTCGCCGTCTACGCCGACCAGGACCGCGACGCGATGCACGCGCGCCTGGCGGACGAGGCGTACGCCCTCGAGGGCGCCACGAGCGCCGAGACGTACCTCTCGATCGAGAAGATCCTCTCCGTCGCGCGCCGCGCCGGCGCCGACGCCGTGCATCCCGGGTACGGCTTCCTCGCCGAGAACGCCGACTTCGCCCGCGCCGTGATCGGCGCCGGGCTCGTCTGGATCGGCCCGTCGCCCGAGGCGATCGAGGCCCTCGGCGACAAGGTGACCGCCCGCGCGGTCGCCGAGAAGGTGGGCGCACCGCTCGCCCCCGGCACCCCCGGTCCCGTGGCCGGCGCCGACGAGGTCGTCGCGTTCGCCGAAGAGGTCGGTCTGCCGATCGCGATCAAAGCCGCGTACGGCGGCGGCGGGCGCGGCCTCAAGGTCGCCCGCACCATCGACGAGGTGCCCGAGCTCTTCGAGTCCGCGACGCGTGAGGCGATCACCGCCTTCGGCCGCGGCGAGTGCTTCGTCGAGAAGTACCTCGACAAGCCGCGTCACGTCGAGACGCAGTGCCTCGCGGACGCCGCGGGCAACGTCGTCGTCATCTCGACGCGCGACTGCTCGCTGCAGCGCCGCCACCAGAAGCTCGTCGAAGAGGCTCCCGCGCCGTTCCTGAGCGACGAGCAGAACAAGACCCTGTACGACGCGTCGAAGGCCATCCTCCAGGAAGTCGGCTACGTCGGCGCGGGGACCTGCGAGTTCCTCATCGGCGCCGACGGCACCATCTCGTTCCTCGAGGTGAACACGCGCCTGCAGGTCGAGCACCCGGTCTCGGAAGAGGTCACGGGCATCGACCTCGTGCGCGAGCAGTTCCGCCTCGCCGAGGGCGAGGAGTTGGGCTACGACGACCCGAAGCCCGAGGGCCACTCGATCGAGTTCCGCATCAACGGCGAGGACCCGGGCCGCGGCTTCCTCCCTCAGCCCGGACCGATCCACGTGTTCAAGACGTTCGGCGGTCCCGGCATCCGTCTCGACTCCGGCGTCACCGCCGGTGACAGCGTGTCGGGCGCGTTCGACTCGCTGCTCGCGAAGATCATCGTCACCGGCCGCGACCGCGCAGAGGCGCTCGAGCGCTCGCGCCGCGCGCTCGACGAGTTCGAGGTCTCGGGCCTGCCCACGGTGCTGCCGTTCCACCGCGCCGTCGTGCGCGATCCCGCGTTCACCGCGGAGGACGGTCGCTTCGGCGTCTTCACGCGGTGGATCGAGACCGAGTTCGTCAACGACATCGCCCCGTGGGACGGCGAGCTCAGCGAGCCGACTCCCGCCGAGGCGCGCCACACGGTCGTCGTCGAGGTCGCCGGCAGGCGCCTCGAGGTGAGCCTGCCCGACCGCGTCGTCGCGCCCGTCGGTGTCGCCGGACGCCCGGCGGCCGTGCCTCCGTCGCGCCGCTCGCACTCCCCCTCGGTCGTCGCGGGCGCCTCGGGCGACGCGGTCAAGTCGCCGATGCAGGCCACGGTCGTGAAGGTCGCCGTCGAAGAGGGCCAGCAGGTCGTCAAGGGCGACCTCGTCATCGTCCTCGAGGCGATGAAGATGGAGCAGCCCATCCAGGCCCACAAGGACGGCGTCATCGGCGCCATCAACGCCGACCCCGGCACGACCGTCTCGGCGGGTCACCAGCTCCTCACCATTTCCTGATCCATACGCCCGCTCTCGCGGCGTGAGCGTGCGAAAACACGGGTCGGTCGCGTGACACGCCGGGACGAGGCATCCGTCACCGGCGTGTCGCCGTACCGACCCGTGTTCCGGCACGGGAAGACCCCGGAGACGGATGCCTCGGCCGGCGGCTCGGCGAGGGTGACAGGATGGCGGCATGGACGTCTCGCCTGACTCCAGTGCGCCCGAGGTGTCGGCGCTGGCGATCAACGTGGTGATTCCGCCGGAGCTGCGCTGGACGGACGTGCGCCGCGGTGAGGAGTTCGCGCTGCAGTCGCTCACGGTGCAGCTGCTGCCCGATCACTCCCTAGCGGCCAAGGCGTACGGCCGTCCGTTGGCCGGCGGCCGCGGCGCGTACGTGTCGTTCGCGATGCCCGACCGTCCGGAGCTGCGGGCTCTTGTCGACGCGGCGGCGAACCGCGCCGCGGACCTCTGGCGCGCCAACACCGGCCTCCACTGACGCCGGCGATGACGGATGCTGCGGGCCGCAGCATCCGTCCCTCGCGCCGAGCACGCCCCTCCCGCGCCGAGCACACCCCTCCCGCGCCGAGCACGCCCCTCCCGCGCCGAGCACGCCCCTCCCGCGCCGAGCACGCCCCTCCCGCGCCGAGCATGCCAGGGCATGGTCGCGACGGGACGGGCATGGTCGCGACGGGACGGGCATGGTCGCGACGGGACGGGCATGGTCGCGACCGGACGGGCATGGTCGCGACCGGACGGGCATGGTCGCGACCGGACGGGCATGGTCGCGACCGGACGGGCATGGTCGCGACGGGACCGAGCCCGGGGAGGTCAGCCGCCGTAGACGTTGTGGTCGACGACGTGCATTGCGCGCGCGGCGTCCGTGATGCTGCCCGACAGCGACGGGTAGACCGCGAAGACCCGGGAGACCTGGTCGACCGTGAGGCGGCGCTCGACGGCGATCGCGATCGGGTAGATGAGCTCGGAGGCGCGGGGACCGACGATGACGCCGCCGATGACGGTGCCACTGCCCTCGCGGGCGATGATCTTGACGAAGCCGTCCTTGATGCCCATCATCTTGGCGCGCGGGTTTGCCGCGAGGGGCAGCTTGTGCACGACGCCGTTGATGTGGCCGTCCTCGATGTCGTTCTCCTGCCAGCCGACGGTCGCGATCTCGGGGGCGGTGAAGATGTTCGAGGTGATGCGGCGGCGCTCGAGCGGGATGACGACGTCGCCGAGCGCGTGGAAGACGGCGGTGCGTCCCTGCATCGAGGCGACCGAGGCGAGCGGCACGAACGTGGTGCAGTCGCCTGCGGCGTAGATGTTCGGCACCGAGGTGCGCGCGACCCGGTTGACCTGGATGTGGCCCGACTCGGTCATCTGGATGCCGGCCTGCTCCAGCCCGATCCCGGCGGTGTTCGGGATCGAGCCGACCGCCATGAGGCAGTGGCTGCCCTCGACGGTGCGGCCGTCCGACAGGGTCACGACGACACCGTCGCCGGTGTTCTCGACCTTGTCGGCCCGCGACTTCGACAACAGCTTCATGCCGCCGCGCTTGAAGACGCGCTCCAGGACGGCGGCGGCATCCTTGTCTTCTCCGGGGAGCACCTGATCGCGGCTCGAGATCAGTGTGACCTTCGCGCCGAGGTTCATGTACGCGCCGGCGAACTCGGCGCCGGTGACGCCCGAGCCGACGACGATGAGGTGCTCGGGCAGCGCCGTCATGTTGTAGAGCTGAGTCCACGTGAGGATCCGCTCGCCGTCGGGCTTCGCGCTGGCGAGCTCGCGGGGCGACGCGCCGACCGAGACGACGAGCGTGTCAGCCTCGATGCGGTCGAAGTCGGTGCCGCCGGGCCCGGTCGACACCACGACGGCGTTGTCGCCCTCGAGGCGGCCGTGGCCCGAGATGATGCGCACGCCCGCCTCGGCGAGCGAGGCGCGCATGTCGTCGGACTGCTGGCGGGCCAGGGTCAGGAGGCGCTTGTTGACGGCCGTGAGGTTGATGGCGATCTCGGGCTTGAGCGGCTTGCCGTCCTTGCCCTTCGCGAACAGCTGCACGCCGAGGTCGCCCGCACCGGCGATCGCGACGGCCGCGTCGGCGGTCGCGATGAGCGACTTCGACGGCACCACGTCGGTGATGACGGCCGAGCCGCCGATGCCGGCGCGTTCGACCACCGTCACCTCGGCTCCGAGCTGGGCGGCGGCCAGCGCCGCTTCGTAGCCTCCGGGTCCGCCGCCGAGGATGGCGACGCTCTGGGTGGTCTCGAAGCTGATCGACATGAATTCCATTCTCCCCTGCCGAGCGACCCCGCATCGACACCGCGACACTCCCGGGCGCGTGCGGATGCCGCTCCGCTGGCCCTCGTCGCCGTCCGTTCCTAAAGTGGTCCCATGTCAGACACCACCGGCAATCCTCTCGACGACCCCACGGCCGACCCCTTCGCGGTGGCCGCCGCCGCCGCGGAGGACATCGCCCGCATCACCGGCGTCGAGCGTCACGACATCGCGCTCACGCTCGGCAGCGGCTGGGGCAAGGCCGCGGAGCTCCTGGGTGAGACCACCTCCACCTTCCCCGCCACCCAGGTGACCGGCTTCAGCGCGCCGGCCCTCACCGGCCACGCGGGGACCCTGCGCAGCATCGTCACCCCCAAGGGCCGTCGCGTGCTGGTGATCGGTGCCCGCACCCACTACTACGAGGGCTACGGCGTCCGCCGCGTCGTCCACAGCGTGCGCACCGCGGCGGCCGCGGGCGTGCGCACGATGGTGCTCACGAACGGCGCCGGCGGGATCAAGCACACCTGGACCCCCGGTCGCCCGGTGCTCATCAGCGACCACATCAACATGACCGGCGACACCCCTCTCGAGGGCGCGACCTTCATCGACCTCACCGACCTCTACTCGCTGCGGCTCCGCGACCTCGCGCGCTCCATCGACCCGAGCCTCGACGAGGGCGTGTACACGCAGTTCCGCGGGCCTCAGTACGAGACTCCGGCCGAGGTCCAGATGGTCAAGTCGTTCGGCGGGCACATCGTGGGCATGTCGACCGCGCTCGAGGCGATCGCCGCGCGTCAGGCCGGCATGGAGATCCTCGGTCTCTCGCTGATCACCAACATGGCCGCGGGCATCCAGAAGACGCCGCTCAGCCATCAGGAGGTGCTCGACGCCGGCCGCGAGGCCGAGCCGGTCATCTCGTCGCTGCTGGCCCGCGTGATCGGGGCGCTGTGAACATCGGGGTCGTGCAGGAGCCCGCCCCCGACGAGGTCCCGACGGGCACGGATGCCGTCGCCGACGTCCTCGCGCACGCGCACGGGTGGCTCGCACAGGACCCCGATGGTGAGACCCGCGCGGAACTGCGCGCGCTGATCGAGGCCGCCGAGTCGGGCAACCCGGCGGCGCTCGAGGATCTCACCGACCGGTTCTCGGCGCGCCTCGCGTTCGGCACCGCGGGACTGCGCGGCGCCCTGGGCGCCGGCAGCAACCGCATGAACCGCGTGCTCGTGGCGCAGGCCGCCGCGGGGCTCGCCGCGTACGTGCGCGAGCAGGCGGGGCTCCCGCCGGTCGGTGTCGAGGCCTCGTCGCGCACACCTGACGGCGACACGGATGCCGCGGCCGCAGCGCACGACGCCGCGGACGACCTCGTGGTTGCACCCGCGGGGTCCGGCGAGGAGACGCCGGGCGAAGTCGTCGACGTGGAGTCGGTCGACGGGCCCGCGAGAGCGGACGCCGAGGCACCGGCGCACGCCGATGCCGATGCTGCCTCCGCAGCAGAAGCGGGAGATCGCGACGCCGGCGCCGGCGACGGGTCTGCCCCCGCGCCGGACGATGCGGGCGCAGCATCCGTTCCCGAAGAACTCGCGGAGCCGTCGGCGCCCGAGCTCACCGAAACGCCCTCGGCCGACGCGCTCGAGGCCGAGGGGCCGGAGGTGCCCGGGATCCTGGACGATGCTCCGATCGTCGTGATCGGGTACGACGGGCGTCGCAACTCCGATGTGTTCGCGCGCGACTCCGCCGAGATCTTCGCGGGCGCCGGACTGCGCGCGATCCTGATGCCGCGTCTGCTCCCGACGCCCGTGCTGGCGTTCGCGGTGCGGCACTTCGGAGCCGCCGCCGGCGTCATGGTCACGGCGAGCCACAACCCGCCCGACGACAACGGCTACAAGGTGTACCTCGGCGGGGCCGACGACGGCTCGCAGATCGTGTCGCCCGCCGACGCCGAGATCGCCGCGCACATCGAGCGCGTGGCGGAGGCCGGCGACATCAGCACGATTCCGCGCTCGCTCGGGTTCGAGCTCGCCACCGAGAGCGTCATCGACGAGTACATCGCCGCGACCGCCGCGGTCGCGCCCGCACCTGCCGGGGCCGAGGGCCTCACGTGGGTGTACACGGCGATGCACGGGGTCGGCTGGGAGACGCTGTCGCGCATCCTCGAGACCGCAGGCTACCCGGCGCCGGTACCGGTGTCGGCACAGCTCGAGCCCGACGGCGCATTCCCGACCGTGGCGTTCCCGAACCCGGAGGAGCCGGGGGCGATGGACCTCGCCTTCGAGGCCGCGCGCGAGGCCGGGGCCGGGCTCGTCATCGCCAACGACCCCGACGCAGACCGCCTCGCGGTCGCCATCCCCGACGACTCCGCCGAGGGCGGCTGGCGCCGCCTCACGGGCAACGAGATCGGCCTCCTGCTCGGCTGGCGCGCCGGCCGGCTCGCCACCGCCGACGGACCCGCCGAGGGAGCCTCGCTCGCATGCTCGCTGGTGTCGTCGCCGGGCCTCGCGGCGGTCGCAGAGCACTACGGCCTCGACTTCCATGCGACGCTCACCGGCTTCAAGTGGATCTCGCGTGCGCCGGGCATCGTGTACGGCTTCGAGGAGGCCCTCGGCTACCTCGTGAACCCCGGGACGGTCCGCGACAAGGACGGCATCTCGGCCGCCGTCGCCATCCTCGGCATGGTGAGCGAGGCGCGCGGCCGGGGGGAGGGCGTCGGCGACCTGCTGACCGAGTTCGACGAGCAGTTCGGCGCGTTCGCGAGCGACCAGGTGTCGATCCGCGTCGAGGACGTGTCGCAGATCGCCCGCATCATGGCGGCGCTGCGCGAGCGGCATCCGGCATCCGTCGGGCAGGTCGCCGTCGAACGCATCGACGATCTTCTCGACGGCGTAGACGACCTGCCGCCCGGCGATGTGCTGCGCCTGTGGCTCGCCGACGGCTCGCGCGTCATCGTTCGGCCGAGCGGCACCGAGCCCAAGCTCAAGCTTTACCTCGACGTGCGGGGCGAGTCCCGCGACGACGCCGCCGCGCGCATCGGAGCCCTCGCCGACGGCGCCCGCGCGCTGCTCGCCGAGTACGGCGGCTGACGCTCGTCCCTCCGTGGCGTCCGGGGCGCGCCGCGTCCGTCCGGGGCGCACCGCGTCCGTCCGGGGAGCACCGCGTCCGTCCGGGGCGGGCCGCGTCCGTCCGGGGCGCGCGGCGTGCGTCCGGGGCGCACCGCGTCCGTCCGGGGCGCACCGCGTCCGTCCGGGGCGGGCCGCGTCCGTCCGGGGCGCGCGGTGTGCGCCCCGAGTGTGCGCCGCGCGCCCCGAACCAAGGTCAGGTCGGCGGCGATGAGGTGAGGATGACGGATGCTTCGGCCTGCGGCATCCGTCGTCCCCCGAGCTGAGCACCATGCCGCACCGCGGGCGGCGGGCCTGCAGCTCTACGCTCGAAGCATGCTCCTCACCTCGCCGGTCACCCTCGAGAACGCGCACGTCCGCCTCGAACCCCTGTCCCCCGCGCACGAGGCCGACCTGGCCGCAGCGGCGGTGGGCCTGGAGCACACCTGGTATACGTCCGTGCCGCGCGCGGAGAGCATCGCGGCCGACATCGCACGACGCCTGACATGGCGCGACGAGGGTCACATGAACCCGTGGGCGGTGCGCCGGCTCGACACGGGGAAGGTCGTCGGCGAGACCACTTTCTGCAACATCGACCAGGCGAACCGGCACGTCGAGATCGGGCACACCTGGATCGGGATCGAGGCGCAGCGCACCTTCGTGAACACGGCGTCGAAGCTGCTGCTGCTCGCCCATGCGTTCGAGCAATGCGAAGCCATCGCGGTCGAGTTCCGCACGCACTGGCACAACCGCCAGTCCCGTGCCGCGATCGCGCGCCTCGGCGCCAAACAGGACGGCGTGCTCCGCAACCACCGCCTCGGCCCCGACGGCACCCTCCGCGACACGGTGGTCTTCTCGATCCTCCCGACCGAGTGGCCGGCCGTGCGCCTCGACCTCACGGAGCGCCTCGCCCGCGGCTGACCTCGGGCGGCAGCATCCGTTCCGCTCATCGTGTGGTCCCTGGCCCGGCATCGGGGCGACCTCCCAGTTCGGGGCGCGTCGTGATCGTTCGGGGCGCACCGCGCGCGCCCCGAACGATCACGACGCGCCCCAAACGTAGGATGCGCGACTCGAATGCCCGGAGCAAAGGCCGGGCCGGCGCGGCCTCACGGCGACAGTCGCTGACGTCTTCCGGGTTTGGGGCGCGCCCAGAGCGTTCGGGGCGCTCGTCGCACGCCCCAAGTGTTCGCGGCTCGCCCCGAACCAGAAAAGCACGGGAGAGCGGATGCTGCGAGCACGGGGCGGACCCTCCTCCACAGGATGGCCTTGTCCACAGACGCGGGGTTCCGACGCCGCACGTGCGCTCGATACGTCGGAGACTCGCGGTCATGGCGACCCTCACCCTTCTCAGACGCGACAGGCTCCTGGCAACGACGACATCCCGCCGATTGACCGCTTCGGTCGCCGGCGGGGAGCTCACGCGGCTCCGAATCGGTGTCTACGTCGACACGGCGGCATGGAATGCCGCAACGCCCGAAGATCGCGCGATCGCCCGCGCTCACGCGTTGGCGCTGACCTCGCCGACCGCTCCGGTGGTCTCCCACGAGACGGCCGCGGCCGCCCACGGGCTCCCGCTCTACCGCGCGGATCGACGGCGGGTCCACGTCATCGCGCCGCATTCGCGACCGGGTGCTGCCGGTGGCGTGATCCGCCACCGCGGCGAGCTTCGAGACGATGACGTGGTCGAGATCGACGGACTGCGGATCACCTCGCTCGCACGCACGATCTCAGACGTCGCCCGCACGGCCTCGTTCGAGCAGGCGGTCACGGTCGCCGACGCCGCGCTCCGTCGGCAGTTCGTCGCCGGTCCGCATGAGTACGACTTCGACGGGGCGGAGCGGTTCCGGCGGGAGGTGCTCGTGATCGCGGGCCGATCGGCTCATGGGCTCACACGCGCTCGCCGCGTACTCGAATTCGCCGACGGACGTGCACAACTGCCGGGCGAGAGCATCAGTCGAATCCGGCTCCGCGAGATCGGATTCCGCGTCATCGGGCTGCAGGTTGCGGTGCCTGGGCGAGGCATCCATCCGTACTTCGTCGATTTCGGCCTGGACGAGGCCAACGCCTTCGGCGAGTTCGACGGAGCGATCAAGTACGTCGACGGGAAGCTCCTCGACGGCCGAACGTCGTCGCAGGTCTTCGACGAGGAGAAGCAACGGGAGGACTGGATCCGCGGGACCACCCAGCGCAGCTATGCCCGATGGGGATGGCCCCACCTCGCGACGGTCGTCGATCTGCGAACGCGGCTCGAGGCCTTCAGCATCCGGCCGCGTCGCTGAGTTCTTCCCGGTTCGGGGCGCACCGCGGTCGTTCGGGGCGCACCGCGGTCGCTCGGGGCGCACCGCGCACGCCCCGAACGTTCGCCGCACGCCCCGAACCTCGGCGACCCGCTCCCCGCACCCCCACACGACACCGGCGCGCAGCATCCGTCCCGTCCGGAGTCGGGGCGCACCGCGGTCGTTCGGGGCGCACCGCGGTCGCTCGGGGCGCACCGCGCACGCCCCGAACTCCGCGGGAACGCCCGCCCCGAACTCAGCGGCGACGCAAGGGAACCCGGACGGATGCTGCGGCTCAGCCGTCGATGACGGCGACGAGCTCGTCGAGGAAGGCGTTGAAGTCGGTGCCGCGGCGCACGATGCGCTGCACGCTGTCGCGCTCGCTGAACACCTCGACGAACTGCTCGAACACGGTCTGGAACGCCTCGCGGTCGCTCTCGGAGAACGCCACCAGTGCCACGACCTGCACGCGCCCGTCGCCCCACGGGATCGAGGGGTCGGCGATACCGATGGCGATGGCGGTGCGGGACGCCGTCATCTCGAGGGCGTGCGGCACGGCCAGGGCGTCGGTGAACGCGGTCGACGACAGGCGCTCGCGCTCGATGGTGCGCTCGATGTACTCGGCGTCGATGACGCCGCGGGCCTGGAGCAGCGCGCCGAGCCCGCGGATCACTCCCTCCTCCCCCACCGCCTCGTCGAACCCGCGAACGAACGCCGAGGGCTCGAAATAGCGTTCCAGCTCGGCGCGCAGCCGGGCGAGGCGGCGTGAGCGGCGGATGCGGCCGGCCGCGGACTGCACCCGCTCGACGTCGGCGTCGGTGAGGAACGGCTGGATCCGCACGATCCGGTCGGTCGTGGCGGTCGGCGGGTCGATCGTGGTCAGGACGAGGTCGGTGTCGATCGAAGCCCAGTCGGGGTCGACGCGTGTCTCGACGCCGACGACCTCGATCGCCTGCCCGAGCGAGCGGTCGACGCTCGAGCGCAGCAGCTCGTGCAGGTCGTAGTAGCCGGGGCACACGATGGTCGCGGTGAGGAGCTGGTCCGCCCGTCGGCTGCGCTCGAGCCGGCCCCCGACGTGCATCGCGATGTACGCGATCTCGTCGTCCGGCAGGGGAATGCCGAGCCGCTGCTGCAGCCGGCTCGCGATGAACACCGCGACCTCGAAGATCATGGGGTACGTCGACTTCAGCGACCGCGTCAGCGGGTTGCGCGACCACGCCTGCTCGCGCGCGCGGTGCAGCAGGTTCTGCACGTGGAGTGCGAGCCGTGCGACGAAGTCGTCGTGCGCGATGTCGACGAGGAACTCTTCGGCGGCAGCCGTCACGACCTCCCGCACGACGGCCTCGACCTCGGGATCGAGGGACGACGATGCCGCCGCGGATGCTCCATCCTCGTGCCCGTCGGGCGCGACCACGCGCGTCAGCACCAGCGTCGCGAGGTGCTGCAGATCGGCGCTGCCGAGCCGCACGCCGAGGTGGCGCTCGGACAGCTCCGCGATGATCTCGGCGACCTGGCTGTGGGTCGGTCGCTGCCCCACGGCGTCGCCGACGGCGTCGAGCGGGCGGTCGCGCGAGGTGCGGTCGGCAGCGATCGCGATGTGCATCACGACGTCGGCGATGCCGAATTCGTTGACGAACCAGCCCAGCTCGCCGAGGCGTGCCACGAGCTCGGTCTTGAACGGGCCGAACGCCTGCGCGCCGACCGACCCCTCGCCGAGCGTGCGGCGGAGCGCAGTCAGATCGAAGGATCCGGCATCCATCTCGTCGTGGGCGAGCTTGCTGAGCAGCCGCCGCTGCGCGCCCTCGGTGCCGCGCAGCCGCGCACGGGACGCGGAGCGCTCGAGCGTCAGCTCGGTGCCGCCCAGCAGCCCGCGGACGCGGGCCAGGTCGGCGTCGAGGGTGGCGGGCGAGACGTGCAGCGCGTCGGCGGTCTCGAACACGTCGATGCCGTCGGGGGCATCGAGGAGTGCCCGCACCAGTGTGTGCAGCCGGTCGCGCGGTGTGCCGGTGTCGCCGCCGGCCCGGAGCGCCGCACCGGCGTCTGATCCGGCGCGGTAGCCCTGCGGGCCGGACTCGACCGCCACGCCCGGCGCCACGCGGGCGTTCACGGCGTTCACGTAGGACCGGATGCTGCGCGGAGTCACGCCCAGCGCGTCGGCGAGAGCGGATGCCGTGACCCAGTCGCCGTCGCGCAGGAGCAGTCCGAGCACACGATCTTGCCGGGCTCGGGTCACACGCCCAGTCAACCACGCGCGGCGGTGCCCGAGGCCGCCCGGACACCCAGCGCGTTCCGACTCGCTCGTTCCTCGCTCGCTCAACGACCGGGGGACGCGCCCGGGTCGGCGGCCGCCGACGCCCCATCGTTTCCGCCCCTGCGGAAGAAGGAGTGGTTGTCCCCTCCCAGCGTTCTCACAAGAATGGCAAAAGAGGAGGCGGATCGATGAGGATCCTGGTGGTCTGCGGAGCGGGTGCCTCGAGCACCTTCGTCGCTCAGCGCGTCCGTCACGCAGCCCATGCAGAGGGACTCGACTATTCCGCCTTCGCCGGCACCGAGCAGTCGCTTCCGATCGATCTCGATGCCGCCGACGTCGTCCTCGTGGGTCCGCACCTGCTCCATGCGCTCGAGCGCATAGAACGGGATGCCGCCGCGCGAGGTACGACAGTGGTGCTGCTGCCGCCCGACATCTTCGGAGACCGGGACGGCACGCGGACGCTCGCGCTGGTCCGCGCCGCGATCGGGAGCGCCGGGGGGCCGCTCCCGGCCGCGGATGCGGCGCCGCCTCCCCTCCACGAATGAACTCCCCCGCGACGAACCAGGAACAGACAGAGAGGTCACGACATGCCACCCATCTCCCGCACCGTCCGGATCGGATCGGCGCACGGTCTGCACGCGCGTCCGGCGAAGCTGTTCGCACAGGCGGCGAAGGATGCCGGCATCCCGATCACCATCGCGAAGGATGCGGGAAGCCCGGTCAACGCGGCGAGCATCCTCGGCGTGATCGCGCTGGGCGTCGAGCAGGGCGACTACGTGACCCTCATCGCGGACGGCGACGGCGCCGAGTCGACGCTCGACACGCTCGCGGAACTGCTCACCACCGACCACGACGCGGAGGGCTGAACATGACCGAACTGCGAGGTGTCGGCATCGGACTGGGCGTCGCTCAGGGACCCGTCGCACGCATGGCCGAGCCCGCGGCGGCGCCGTCCGACGCGCCGAGCACGCTCAGCGCCGACGAGGAGAAGGCGCGTGTGGCGGATGCCGTCGCCGCCGTCGCACGCGAGCTCGAGGCCCGCGGCGCGCAAGCCGGAGGCGCCGCGCAGGAGGTGCTCGAGGCGCAGGCGATGATGGCCGAGGACCCGACCCTCGACGACGAGATCGGCGCCCGCCTCGGCCAGGGCAAGACAGGCGAGTTCGCCGTGTTCGACGCGTTCGCGTCGTTCCGCGACCAGCTCACCGCGATGGGCGGCTACCTCGGCGAGCGCGCGGCCGACCTCGACGACGTCGCCCAGCGCGTGATCGCCCGGCTCCGCGGCGTCCCGGCTCCGGGTGTGCCCGATCCGGGGCATCCGTTCGTCCTCGTGGCGAAAGATCTCGCGCCGGCCGACACGGCACTCCTCGACCTCGACAAGGTGCTCGCCCTGGTGACCACGGAGGGCGGGCCGACCTCCCACACCGCGATCCTCGCGCGGGAGAAGTCGATCGTCGCGATCGTCGGCGCCACCTCGGCGACCGGGCTGCGCGACGGCGAGACCGTGATCGTGGATGCCGCCGCCGGCGTCGTGACGACCGAACCGACTGCCGCCGAGCTCGAGCGGGCGCAGAACCGCGCCGACGCCCGCGCCGCGCAGGCATCGGCGCCGATCACCGACGGCGCCCTCGCGGACGGCACCCCGGTCCCGCTGCTGGCGAACCTCGGCAACCCGGAGGGCGCCGCCGACGCGGTCGCGCTGGGCGCCGAGGGCGTGGGCCTGTTCCGCACCGAGTTCCTGTTCCTGAGCTCGAACCAGGCACCCACCGTCGAGCAGCAGCGCGAGGCGTACACGAAGCTGCTCGCCGCGTTCCCGGGCAAGAAGGTCGTCGTCCGGGTGCTCGACGCCGGCGCCGACAAGCCGCTCGCGTTCCTCAACGACGCGCACGAGGAGAACCCCGCGCTCGGGCTCCGCGGCATCCGTGCCCTCCGCGCCAGCGAGGACATCCTGCGCGAGCAGCTCACGGCCCTTGCCGAAGCGGATGCCGCCACCGACGCCGACCTCTGGGTCATGGCGCCGATGATCGCCACGGTCGAGGAGACGGACTACTTCGTCGATCTCGCGCGCGACTACGGCATCAAGACCGCCGGCGTCATGGTGGAGGTGCCGTCCTCGGCACTGCTCGCCGACCGCATCCTGGTGGGCGCGGACTTCGCCTCCATCGGCACCAACGACCTCACGCAGTACACGCTCGCCGCAGACCGACTCCTCGGGTCGGTCGCGTCGTTCCAGGACCCGTGGCACCCGGCGGTGCTGCGCCTGATCCGCGAGGTCGGCGAAGCCGGCGTCGCGAACGGCAAGCCGGTCGGCATCTGCGGTGAGGCGGCGGCAGATCCCCTGCTCGCCGTCGTGCTCGTCGGCCTGGGTGCGACGAGCCTGTCCATGGCACCCACGGCGCTCGCCGACGTGCGCGCCACACTCCTGCAGCACACCATCGCCCAGGCACGCGACATCGCCTCGGCCGCACTCGCCGCGAACGACGCGGCATCCGCCCGGTCCGCAGCCCAGCGGGCGGCCACACGATAGGCCGTCGTGACGGCCTGGACACCCACACACACAAGGGAGACAGCAAAATGACAACGGCGTCAGTGCCCGCCTCGGGCACCAGCAGGGCGCGAGTCGGAGTTCAGCGCTTCGGCACGTTCCTGTCCGGCATGATCATGCCGAACATCCCCGCGCTCATCGCGTGGGGCATCTTCACCGCGTTCTTCATCGCGGTCGGCTGGACCCCGGTCCCGGCGCTCGCGACGCTGGTGGGTCCCTTCATCCACTACCTCCTGCCGATCCTCATCGCGTATACCGGCGGCAGCATCATCTACGGCGTGCGCGGCGGCGTGGTCGCCTCGATCGGGACGTTCGGCGCCATCGCCGGGTCGGACTACCTGATCGCGCAGATCAACGCCGACCTGCCGGCCGACAACCAGCTCGGCCAGGTGCACATGTTCATCGGCGCGATGATCATGGCCCCGATCTGCGCCTACACGATGCGGTGGCTGGACAGCCTGTGGGAGGGCAAGATCCGGGCCGGCTTCGAGATGCTCGTGAACATGTTCTCGGCGGGCATCTGGGGCTTCGTGCTCGCGATCATCGGGTTCTACCCGATCGCATGGCTCGTCAACGGCATCATGCAGGTGCTGAGCAATGCGGTGGACTGGCTCGTCTCGATGAACCTGCTGCCGCTCACGAGCATCATCATCGAGCCCGCGAAGGTGTTCTTCCTGAACAACGCCATCAACCACGGCGTGCTCACGCCGCTCGGCATCCAACAGTCCGCCGAGACCGGATCGTCGATCCTGTTCCTGCTCGAAGCCAACCCCGGCCCCGGTGTGGGGCTGCTCCTCGCGTTCACGTTCTTCGGCATCGGCGCCGCACGCGCGTCCGCCCCGGGCGCCGCGGTGATCCAGTTCTTCGGCGGCATCCACGAGGTGTACTTCCCCTACGCGCTGATGAAGCCGATGCTGATCCTCGCGCTGATCGCGGGCGGCATGACCGGCGTCACGACGAACATGCTCCTGGGCGGCGCTCTCCGAGCCCCGGCCGCACCGGGCAGCATCTTCGCGGTGATCGCCCAAGTCGCGAACAACTCCTATGTCGCGGTCCTGCTCTCGGTGGTGCTGGCCGCCACCGTGACATTCCTCATCTCGTGGGTCATCCTGCGGGCATCCCGCAAGCGCGACCTCGAGGCGATGGCCGCCACCGACGACGCCTTCGGCGCGGCGATCACGCAGACCGCGGCGGCCAAGGGCAAGTCGTCGGCGGCACTGGACGGCCTGCGCAGCGGCGCCGCCACGAGCGCCGACGGCGGCATCGAGCCGGCCACGATGACCGAGCGCGAGATCAAGAACATCGTGTTCGCGTGCGACGCGGGCATGGGTTCGTCGGCCATGGGCGCGAGCGTCCTGCGCAACAAGATCAAGAAGGCGGGCATCGAGGACGTCACGGTCACCAACAAGGCGATCGCGGCCCTGGACGCGTCGGCCGACCTGGTGATCACGCAGAACCAGCTCACGGATCGCGCACGGCAGAAGACGCCGAACTCGGTGCACGTGTCGGTCGACAACTTCATGAACTCGCCGCGGTACGACGAGGTCGTGGACCTTGTCCGCACCCAGCACGAGGATGGAACTGCATAGCTGAGACCGCGGTGGGGCCGGGCGGGCCGTCAACGCCCCCGGTCCCACCGCCCTCGGCACGGCCGCGCCCCGCTGTTCGGAACAGGCGGCGGGTCGCGGCATCCGTATCTCCCGGCGACACAAGAGACGAACGACGAGAAAGGCGAGAACATGGCACGCGAGGTTCTGAGCATCGGCCAGGTGCGGATCCACTCCGGGAGCGCGTCGCGCGACGAGGCGATGCGGGAGGCGGCGGACATCCTGCAGTCGGCGGGCGCCGTCACCGGTGCCTACTACGACGCGATGCTCCAGCGCGAGCAGACCGTGTCGACGTACATGGGCAACGAGCTCGCGATCCCCCACGGCACCAACGAGACCAAGGGCGAGATCCTCGAATCGGCCCTGTCGGTGGTGCGCTACGACGGCGGTGTGGACTGGGACGGCAACCCCGTGACCTTCGTGATCGGCATCGCCGGCAAGGGCGACGAACACCTCGAGATCCTGTCGCAGATCGCGATCCTGTTCTCGGACGAGGACGAGGTCGAACGTCTCAAGACCGCCCAGACGCCGGAGGAGCTGTTCGGCCTGGTGTCGGCGGCGGGCGTCTGATGAAGGCCGTCCACTTCGGGGCCGGCAACATCGGGCGGGGGTTCGTCGGGCTGCTCCTGCACGAGGGCGGGTACGAACTCGTCTTCTCGGACGTCGCCGCACCGCTCGTCGACGCGATCAACCACGTGTCCCGCTACACGGTGCACGAGGTGGGCGAGGGCGGTCGCGACACGCTGGTCACGGGCTTCACGGCCATCAACAGCGCCGAGCACCCCGACAAGGTCATCGACGAGATCGCCGGGGCGAACGTCGTCACGACGGCGGTGGGACCGACGATCCTGAAGTTCGTCGCCCCTCATATCCTGGCCGGGCTCGCGCTGCGCGACCCGTCGAGCCCGCCGCTGCAGATCATGGCGTGCGAGAACGCGATCAACGCGACCGACCTCCTCCGTGACGAGATCAAGGCGCTCGCCGGGGACGCATGGGACGCACTCGCGGCGCGCGCGGTGTTCGCCAACACCGCCGTCGACCGGATCGTGCCGGCCCAACCGGAGGGCGCAGGCGTCGACGTCACCGTCGAGCCGTTCTTCGAGTGGGCGATCGAGCGGCCGCCCTTCGGCGACGACCCGCCGAACATCCCCGGCGCACACTTCGTCGACGATCTCGCGCCGTACATCGAGCGCAAGCTCTTCACCGTCAACACCGGGCACGCGGCCACCGCGTACTTCGGCGCTCAAGCCGGGGTCGAGGGCATCGCCGGGGCGCTCGCCGATCCCGAGATTGCGTCACGTGTCGAGGCCGCTCTCGAGGAGACCTCGGCGCTGCTGGAGGCCAAGCACGGGCTCGACGCCTCGTCGCTGGCGGACTACCGCGCGACGATCCTCGGTCGCTTCCGCAACAAGGCCCTGCCCGACACGGTGTGGCGCGTCGGCCGCCAGCCGTTGCGCAAGCTCTCGCGGCACGAGCGGTTCGTCGGCCCCGCGGCCGAGGCGGCAGAGCGCGGCCTCGGAGTCGACGCGCTGGTCGCCGCGATGGGCGCGGCCCTCGCTTTCGACGACACCGAGGACACCCAGTCGGTGGACCTGCAGCGGATGCTGCGGGAACAGGATGCCGCGTCGTTCACCGCGTCGGTCACGGGCCTCGAGCCGCAGCATCCGCTGTTCCCGAAGGTGGAGGCCGTCGTCGCCGCCCGGCAGGCCGAGCTCGGGGTCTGAGCACCCGGATCCTCGGGGTTTGGGGCGCACCGCGTGCGTTCGGGGCGCATCGTGTGCGCCCCGAACGCCCGGGACGCGCCCCAAACCCGGCGCCCGGGCGCCAAAGTCGATCCTTCGGCCTCCGCGTACAAGGTGTCGGGTCTCGTCGGGGACGGGGTCACCGTCGTCATCATCGGGCCGTGGCTCAGACTGGCCTCCTCGACGCCGGGCCGCGATCGACGTTCACCGGGCTCGCGCCAGACGCGGCATCGGTCTCCTGAACCGAAGGGACTACGCGTCGAAGCCGTCGGCGATGAGGTCGATCAGCTCCTCGCGCTCCTCCACCGGGAGGAAGGCGCCGGCGGCGGCGTTGAGCTGGAAGGCCTCGAGGTCGTCGAGGCCGTACTCGAAGGTCTCGGCGAGGAGAGCCAGCTCGCGCGTGAGCGAGGTGCGGCTCATCGTGCGGTTGTCGACGTTCACCGTGACCGAGAACCCGAGCTGGTAGAGCAAGTCGAAGGGGTGGTCCTCGAGAGTGGTGCCCCAGCGCTCGATCGCGCCGGTCTGGAGGTTCGACGAGGGCGACAGCTCGAGCGGGATCTCGCGGTCGCGCACCCAGCGCGCCAGGTCGCCGAACTGCACGAGCACCTCTTCGCCGGCGCGCGAGACGACCTCGAGGTCCTCGGCGAGGCGCACGCCGTGGCCGAGGCGCAGGGCGCGGCCGTCGATGAGGGCCGAGCGGATCGAGTCGAGGCCCGCCGCCTCGCCGGCGTGCACGGTGACCGGGAAGAACTCCGAGGCGAGGTAGTCGAACGCGGTGCGGTGGTTCGAGGCCGGGAAGCCGTCCTCGGCGCCTGCGATGTCGAAGCCGACGGCGCCACGATTGCGCCATTGCACGGCCAGCCGCGCGATCTCGAGCGAGCGGTCGGCGTGGCGCATCGCGGTGATGAGCTGCCCGACGCGGATGTCCTGACCCCGGCGCTCGGCCGCGTCCTCGCCCTCCTCGATGCCCTCCTGCACGGCGGCGACGACCTCGTCGAGCGACAGCCCGCGGGCGAGGTGCTGCTCGGGCGCCCAGCGCACCTCGCCGTAGATCACGCCGTCGGCAGCCAGGTCTTCGACGAACTCGCGCGCGACGCGCGTGAGTCCCTCGCGGGTCTGCATGACCGCGGTCGTGAGGTCGAACGTCTTCAGGTACTCGACGAGCGAGCCCGAGTCGCTCTTCTCGGCGAACCAGTCCGCGAGGTCGTCGGGGTCGGACTCGGGAACCTCGAGCCCGATCTCGTCGGCCAGCTCGATGATCGTCGCGGGGCGCAGTCCGCCGTCGAGGTGGTCGTGCAGCGAGACCTTGGGCAGGCCGCGAAGGGACACTCCGTCGAGGATGGCGTCGCCGTGCTGGTCGATGGGCATGGGGGTCTCCTCGATTGCGATCGCGAGTGGGGGATGTGGACGGATGCTGCGGCCCGGGCGTCGCGTCGGGTTCCGGCGCGGGACTGCCCCAGCCTAGGCCGTGATGCGTTCCAGGACGAGAGGAGTGCGCTCCGGTGCGTCCGGGCCGATCTCCCACGCGCCCTCGAGGGCCTCGAGGGCCCGGTCGAACCGGGAGGCATCCTCGCCGAGCAAGGTGAACAGGGGCTGACCGGCGGTCACCTGATCGCCGGGCTTCACGTGAAGGTCGATGCCCGCGGCGTGCAGCACGGGGTCCTGCGCTCGCGCGCGCCCAGCACCCAAGCGCCACGCGGCGATGCCGAACGGGAGGGCCTCGATGCCGGTGACGAAGCCGCCTTCGGTCGCCGTGACCGTGTGGGTCTCGTTCGGGGTCGGGAGGGCGGCATCCGGGTCCCCGTCCTGCGCGACGATCATCGCCCGCCAGGCGTCCATCGCGCGGCCGTCCTGCAGGGCGGCCTCGACATCGGCATCGGGCTGACCCGCGAGCGCCAGCATCTCGCGGGCGAGCGCCACCGTCAGTTCGACCACGTCGGCAGGGCCACCGCCGGCGAGCACCTCGACCGACTCGCGCACCTCGTTGGCGTTGCCGATGGCGAGGCCGAGCGGGGTGTTCATGTCGGTGAGCAGTGCCGTCGTCGAGACTCCCGAATCGGTGCCGAGGGCGACCATCGTGCGGGCGAGCTCGCGCGCGCGGTCGACATCGCTCATGAAGGCGCCGGAGCCGAACTTCACGTCGAGCACGAGCGCGCCGGTGCCCTCGGCGATCTTCTTCGACATGATGCTCGAGGCGATGAGCGGGATCGCCTCGACCGTGCCGGTGACGTCGCGCAACGCGTACAACTTCTTGTCGGCGGGCGCGAGGCCGGAGCCCGCGGCGCAGATGACGGCGCCCACATCGCGCAGCTGCGCGAACATCTCGTCGTTCGAGAGTGCCGCACGCCAGCCGGGGATCGCCTCGAGCTTGTCGAGCGTGCCGCCGGTGTGGCCGAGCCCGCGGCCCGACAGCTGCGGCACGGCGACGCCGAAGCTCGCCACGAGTGGCGCAAGAGGAAGCGTGATCTTGTCGCCGACGCCGCCCGTGGAGTGCTTGTCGACGGTCGGCTTGCCGAGGCCCGCGAAGCTCATCCGCTCCCCCGATGCGATCATCGCGTCGGTCATGACGCGGATCTCGTCGCGCGTCATCCCGTTGAGGAGCACCGCCATCGCGAAGGCGGCCATCTGCGTGTCGGCGACGTAGCCGCGCGTGTAGGCGTCGACCATCCAGCGGAGCGCAGGCTCGGGGACTGCCCCGCCGTCGCGCTTCGCGCGGATGACGTCGACCGCGTCGAACGCCTCGACAGCGGTCATCGCGCCGCCTCCTCGAGGTCGCGCGGCCCGAACGCGTCGGGCAGCACCTCGTCGATGGTGCGGATGCCTGACACCGTCTCGAGCAGCATGCCGGGGATCGCGAACTCGTACAGCAGCTGCCGGCAGCGGCCGCACGGCATGATCGTGTCGCCGTGCCCGTTGACGCACACGAACGCCACGAGGCTTCCGCCGCCCGAGTTCGCGAGTTCGCTCACGAGACCGCACTCCGCGCAGAGGCTGATGCCGTACGACGCGTTCTCGACGTTGCACCCGGTGACGATGCGCCCGTCGGTCACGAGTGCCGCGGCGCCGACCTTGTAGCGCGAGTACGGAGCGTACGCCCGCTGCATCGCGTCCGTCGCCGCGGCGCGCAGCTCATCCCAGTCGATATCGGTCATGAGCGCGCTCCGTTCGCGGGGGTTCGGGCATCAGGAGGGTCTACGGATGCCGCTCCCCGGCAGTCGTCGGCCTTCATCGGCACAGCAGGCACGGCGTCATCCCTTGACGTACGGCTTGCCCGCCGCCGCGGGACCGCGGATCTGCCCGGCGAACCCGGCGACCGCGATGATCGTCACGACGTAGGGCAGCATGAGCATGAACTCGCTCGGGATCGGCGTCCGCAGCACGGTGAGGAGGTTCTGCAGGTTGGTCGCGAAGCCGAACAGCAACGCCGCGAGAGTCGCGCGGATCGGGTCCCAGCGGCCGAAGATGACCGCCGCCAGGGCGATGAAGCCGAGGCCCGCCGTCATCTCCTTGGTGAACTGGCCGACCGAGACCAACGTGAAGTACGCGCCACCGATGCCGGCGATCGCACCGGCGAGCGACACGTTCCAGAACCGGCTGGTGTTCACCTTGATGCCGACGGTGTCCGCCGCCTGCGGGTGCTCGCCGACGGCGCGGAGCCGCAGGCCCCAGCGAGTGCGGTAGAGGCCCCAGGCGACGAGGGCGACCGTGATGTACATGAGGTAGACGATGAACGTCTGGTTGAACAGGACGGGCCCGATGATCGGGATGTCGCTGAGCAGCGGGATCTCCCAGCGCGTGAAGCGGACCGGGCGGTTGAGTTCCGACTCGTTCGGTACGAGCAGCGCGCCGTAGAGGAAGCCGGTCAGGCCGGTCACGAGGACGTTCAGCACGACGCCGACGATGACCTGGTCGACGAGGTACTTGATCGAGAACGCGGCGAGCACGAACGCGACGAGCACGCCGCCCACCATTGCGCCCACGAGGCCGACGAACGGGTTGTGCGTGATACTCGCAAGCAGCGCCGCGCTGAACGCACCGAAGAGGAACTGACCCTCGATCGCGACGTTGACGACGCCGACCCGCTCGCCGATGACGCCGCCCAGCGCACCGAAGATGAGCGGGACCGACAGCGACAGTGCACCGAACAGGAGCCCGGTGACGGGGACCAGCCCGCCGGCGGAGGCCCACACCAGGAACGCGAACACGGCGAGGAGGCTGAACACGATCGGCAGCCAGAGCCCGGTGCGACGATAGCTGGCGGAATCCCAGAACGCCCAGAGCGTCAGGAGCACCAGGGAACCGACCAGGATCCAGCAGGTCACGGCGGTCGGGACGCTCACATTCGGCAGCGCGATCGTCGAGCTCGGGTCGCTCAGCCGGAAGGTGCTTACGCCGTTGCGCGGCACGAACAGGAAGAGGAGCGCCAGCAGCACCGTCGCGATGGCGAGGGTCACGGGGAGCTTGAGGTGGCGCACCTTCACCGTGGCGAGCTGGATCGTCCCGTCGGGAGCAGGAGCGAGCGCGGTCATGCGGACACCGCCTTCTTCGCTGCCTTGGCTCTCGCCTTGGCGGCCTTCTCGGCATCGGTCTTCGGCAGGAAGAAGATCGTGCGGATGAGCGGCGGGGCCGCGATGAACAGGACGATGAGCGACTGCACGACGAGCACGATGTCGACGGGGATGCCCTGCGAGGCCTGCATGGTGAAGGAGCCGGCCTTCAGCGCCCCGAACAGGATGCCGGCGGCGAACACGCCCCAGGCGCGGCTGCGGCCGAGGAGGGCGACGGTGATGGCGTCGAAGCCGATGCCCGCGTCGATGAATCCGTCGAAGCCGGTGGTCACAGAGCCCTGGATCTGGTTCATGCCGGCAAGACCGGCGAGGCCACCGGCGAACAGCATCGCGTAGATGTACATCCGCTGCACAGAGATGCCCGACGCCCGGGCCGCGTGCGGGTTCTCACCGACGGCGCGGAGGCGGAAGCCGAGGCTCGAGCGCTCGACGAGCCACCACACGAAGACGGTGGCCGCGATGACGAGCACGAAGCCCCAGTCGAGCAGCGGGAAGCGGGGACCGAGCAGGTCGGGGAACTGCGCGTTCGCCGGCGTCGCCGACGAGATCGGCTGGTCGCCCGCGGGGCGCTGCAGGATGCCGGGAGTGCGGACCATCCACGTCACGAGGTAGAACGCGACGTAGTTGAGCATGATCGTGAGGATGACCTCGTGGGCGCCGGTGCGCGCCTTCAGCACACCGACGATGCCGCCCCAGATCGCACCGCCTGCGATACCGGCCGCCAGCGTGAGGGGCAGCTGGAGGAACATCGGAAGGTTCAGGTTGAACGTGAACAGCGCCGCCGTCGCGCAGGCGATGAGGATCTGGCCGCGTCCACCGATGTTGAACAGACCCACGCGGAACGCCAGCGCCACACCGAGGCCCGCGGCGATGAGCGGGGCGGCGAATCCGAGCGTGTTGGTGAGCGGCCGGATCTGCGTCGCGAAGTCGTTCGCGCGGGGGTTGTAGATCGCCCCGCGGAACAGTGCCTCGTAGCCGCCGTAGACCGCGTTCCAGACGGCGCCGATGGTGTCGCCCGGGCGCGCGAAGAAGTAGCCGGATGCCGCTTGGACGTCCTCGTCGGTCAGCGCCATGAGGACGCCGCCGACGACCATCGCGACGACGATCGCGAGCACCGTCGTCACCCAGTTGCTCCGCAGCAGCTCCTTGATGAAGACGTTCTGGCGCGGAGGCGGAGGCACCCCGCCGTCGACGGCACCAGGTGCCTCGGGTGTGGGTGCCGGGAGGTCGGGTGAGCCCGTGAGCGGGCCCGAGACGGGCGGGAGCTGTTCCGCGGGCAGGCCCCCGAGCGGGTCCGCGCCCGCGGCGGGGTTCTGGTTGTTCACGCGACGGCCTCCTCTGACTTCTCGCCGGCCATCATGAGGCCGAGAACGTCACGGGGGGTGTCGCCGGGGACGATGCCGACGATCGCGCCGCGGTACATCACCGCGATGCGGTCGGCGAGTGCCGCGACCTCGTCGAGCTCGGTGGAGACGACGACGACCGGGATACCCGCGTCCCTCGTCTCGACGATGCGTTTGTGGATGAACTCGATCGAGCCGACGTCGACGCCGCGCGTCGGCTGCGCCGCCACGAGAAGCTTCAGTTCGCGGCTCATCTCGCGCGCGATCACGACCTTCTGCTGGTTTCCGCCGGAGAGCGTGCCGGCCGGTACGTCGGCGCCCTGCGTGCGGATGTCGTACTCCGTGATGCGCGCCTTGGCGAAGTCGTCGAGCACGCCTCGACGGATCGTCCCGCCGGAGACGAAGGCCTTGTCGCCGGAGCGATCGAGGATGAGGTTCTCGGCGACGGTGAAGGTGCCGACGAGGCCGTCCTCGGTGCGGTCCTCGGGCACGAAGCCGACGCCCTCGTCGAGGATGCCGCGCACGCTCTTGCCCACGAGCTCCACGCCGTCGAGCTCGATCGAGCCGCTCACCCGCTCTCCCAGCCCCACCATGGCCTCGATGAGCTCGGTCTGACCGTTGCCCTGGACGCCCGCCACAGCGAGGATCTCCCCGGGGCGCACGTCGAAGCTCACGTCGTCCACGACGACGGTGCCATTCGCGGTGACGACGCGGAGGTCGCGCACCTCGAGGCCGCCCTCGCCGCGCTTGGGCGGATCCTTGTGGACGGTGAGCTCGACCGCGCGGCCGACCATGAGAGAGGCGAGCTCCGCGTTGGACGCGGTCGGCGATGCCTCGCCGACGACCTTGCCGAGTCGGATGACCGTGATGCGATCGGCGACGGCGCGCACCTCGCGCAGCTTGTGGGTGATGAAGACGATCGACGTGCCCTCGTCGCGCAGTTGCCTCATGATCGTCATCAGCTCGTCGGTCTCCTGCGGCGTGAGCACCGCAGTGGGCTCGTCGAACACGAGCACCTTCGCGTCGCGCGACAGGGCCTTGATGATCTCGACCCGCTGCTGCACACCCACGGGAAGATCGCCGACGATGGCGTCGGGGTCGACTTCGAACCCGAAGCGGTCGGCGACGGCGCGCACGTGCTGACGAGCCTGGGCAAGATCGAGGGCGCCGAGCGCCTTCGTGTTCTCGTGCCCGAGCATCACGTTCTCCGCGACGGTGAAGACCGGGATGAGCATGAAGTGCTGGTGCACCATGCCGATGCCCGCGTTCATCGCGTCGCCCGGGCCCCGGAAGTGCTGGACGGCGTCGTCCAGGAGGATGTCGCCCTCGTCGGCCTGATAGAGGCCGTAGAGCACGTTCATGAGTGTGGATTTGCCGGCGCCGTTCTCGCCGAGAAGAGCGTGGATCTCACCGGGCTGGACCACGAGATCGATGTGGTCGTTCGCGACGAGGGACCCGAAACGCTTCGTGATCCCACGGAGCTCGAGCTTCATATGTGCACCCTATATATGCGGTCGGCAGCGGCGCCATCCATCTGATGGCGACGGGGAAGAACGCGGCCGGGTGGAGTCGTCCACCCGGCCGCGTTCGCTGATTCTGCTGCCTTACGGCGAGCTGGGAGAGGTGACCTCGAGCTCGCCCGAGATGATCTGCTCCTGCAGTGCGGCGAGCTCGTCGAGCAGACCCTCGGGCAGCTCCGACTCGAACGAGCCGAAGCCCGAGAGGCCGACGCCCTCGTTCTCGAGCGTTCCGATGTACGTGCTGACGTCGAAGTCACCCGTCGACGCCTCCATCGTCGCCGCGTAGACGGCCTCGTCGATGCGCTTCATGATCGAGACCAGCACCATGTCGGCGACCGAGGGGTCGGCGGCGGCGAGGTCGGAGTCGACGCCCAGCATGACGGTGCCGCTGCCCGCGTCGGTGATCGCGTCGCGCGCGCTCTGGTAGATCGGGCCGCCGACCGGGAGGATCACGTCGACGCCCTGGTCGAGGATGCCCTGCGCGGTCTGCTTCGCGGTGTCGTTGGCGGCGAAGCCGCCCGTCATCGAGCCCTCCTGCGCCTCGACGTCCCAGCCGTAGGTCTCGACCGAGGCGCCCTTGTCTTCGTTGTACTTCTCGACGCCGTCGATGAAGCCGTCCATGAAGATCGTCACGGGGGGGATCGGGATGCCGCCGAACGTGCCGACCTTGTTGACACCGGCCTGTGCCGACCACGCGGCGGCGGCGTAGCCGCCGAGGTACGCGGCCTGGACCGTGTCGAACAGGAGAGGCTTGATGTTGGGCGCGTCGGTGGTGCCGTCGCCGGTCTCCTTGCCGTCGTCGCCCGTCGCGCCGCTGTTGTCGGCCCGGTCATCGATGATGGCGTAGTTCACGTCGGGGTTCGCGAGCGCGGAGGTGACGGTGTCGGCCGAGAGCTTGAAGCCGACCGAGACGATGAAGGTGCAGCCCTCTGCGATGAGGTTCTCGAGGTTCGGGGCGTAGTCGTTGGCCGAGCTGGACTCGACCTCGATGGCCTCGACACCGAGCTCGTCGGCGGCGCGCTCCATGCCCTCGAGCGCGGACTGGTTGAACGACTTGTCGTTGAAGCCGCCGTCGTCCGACACGAGGCAGGGGGTGAAGCCCTCGACGACGTTTCCGGCGTCTCCGGTGGATTCCGTCTCCTCGGGGGCGGAGCCGCAGCCGGCGAGGGCGATCAGCATGCCCGCAGCGACGGTGACGCCGACGAGCTTCTTGGTGCGTGAGATGGTCAACTCAGCCTCCACTACGTTCCCCCGCGTCCTTCACGGGGACTGCACAAAGTTACCCATTGTGACGGCGCAGTTGCATGCTTCCCGTGGCCCCGTTCGCGAAAGGTTACAAAGACGCAATATCCCGCTCAGATGAGCAGAGGATCGGGGAGAACGGATGCCGCGAGCCGCAGCATCCGTTTCACAGAACCTCGCCGCGCCCGCTGAGCTTGAGAGCGTCGACGACGCCCTTCACGCGCTGCGCGTGCTCGCTCGTGGTGACCAGGAGCGCGTCCTCGGTGTCGACCACGACGATGTCGCGCACGCCGATGAGGCTGATCACGCGTCGCGTCTGGCTCACGACGATGCCGCTGGCGGCGTCGGAGAGGATGCGGGCGTTCTCGCCGAGGATGGCGAGGTCGTTCTTGCGGCCATGAGAGTTGAGCTTGGCGAGGCTCGCGAAGTCCCCCACGTCGTCCCAGTCGAAGTGCCCCGGGATGACGGCGAGGCGCCCCTTCGCGGCGGCCGGCTCGGCCACTGTGTAGTCGATCGCGATCTTCTTGAGCGTGGGCCAGACCCGGTCGACGACCGGTCCGCGCTGGTCGCGGTCGTCCCATGCCTCGGCGAGGTCCATCAGTCCCGCATAGAGCTGAGGCTCGTTCTCGGCGATCTCGCCGAGCAGCACGTCGGCGCGCGAGATGAACATGCCCGCGTTCCACAGGTAGTTGCGGTCGGCGAAGTACTCCTTCGCCGTCTCCAGGTCGGGCTTCTCGACGAAGCTCTGGACGAGCGCGGCCTCCGGCGCCCCCTCGACCTTCAGCGCGTCGCTCTTCTTGATGTAGCCGAACCCGACCGACGGCTCGGACGGCTGGATGCCGATGGTGCAGATGTAGCCCTCGCGGGCGGTGGCGACGGCCTGGTTCACGGCCCACTCGAACAGCTGCGGCACGCGGATGACGTGGTCGGCGGCGAACGAGCCGATGATGACGTCGGGCTCACGCCGGGACAGGATGGCCGCCGCCAGTCCGATGGCCGCCGTCGAATCGCGAGGCTCGGACTCGAGGAACACGTTCATGTCGGCGATGCCGGGGAGTTCCCTCTCCACCGCGGCACGGTGCGCCCGCCCGGTCACCACGGCGATGCGGTCTGGCCCCGCGAGCGGCTCGAGGCGGTCCCACGTATCGCGCAGCAGGGTGCGCCCCGAACCGGTGAGGTCGTGGAGGAACTTCGGTGCGTCGGCACGCGACAGCGGCCACAGCCGGCTGCCGATGCCGCCGGCGGGGATCACGGCGTAGAAGTCGTCGATGGGTCCGGACATGGCACCAGGCTATCGGGCGGGTTTTCGAAGAGATGGCGAACGTGTGGCCGGGACGTGACGACGGCGGCGGGCTTTTCGGCCCGCCGCCGTCGCGGTCGCGCTCAGCCTCGTCGCGGCGAGGTGCCCGGCGTCGCGTCGCGCAGCGATTCGAGCATGGCGTCGAAGGCGGGCTTGGGCGAGAAGTCGTCTTCGAAGATCGTCGCCCAGCCCTCGCCGGGGAAGACGTCCGGAACCCACGAGTTCGAATCCGGGAAGCCCCACACGGTGAAAGAGGAGCAGGCGGGCACGTTGAGGCACGCCTCGAGCATCGCGTCGTAGCGTTCAGCCTGCACGGCGACCTGTTCGGGCGTCGGTCCCGTCTCGCCCGGCTGCAGCGGGATGCGCACGTCCGCCTCCGTCACCGCCACCTTCAGTCCCAGCGCGGCGAAGCGCTCGAAGTTCTCCTGGATGGAGGTGTCGAAGCCGTACAGCAGGCTGAGGTGGCCCTGCGCACCGAATCCCCCGAGGGGAACGCCGTCGGCGAGCATGCGCTGCGCCAGCCCGTAGTACGCGTCGGTCTTCTGGTTGATCCCCTCCGCGTTGTAGTCGTTCAGGAACAGGGTGGCGTCAGGGTCGGCCTCGTGCGCCCACCGGAAGGCGTCCTCGAGGAGCGCGACCGGGTCGGCAGAGCAGGCCTTGAGGAACGGATTGGCTTCGGTGCGCAGGCGGACGCCGCCGGCGTCCCACGTGTCCTGGAAGATCTCGTTCGCGACATCCCACTCGTAGATCTTGCCCTTGAAGTGACCGACCACGGTGCGGATATGGTCCTCGAGAACGGTGCGCGCCTCGTCGCAGGTCCACGTCTGGCTCGCGTCCCTCACCCACGCCGGGTTCTGGCTGTGCCAGAGCAGCGTGTGGCCGCGGACCTGCTGGTGATTCGCCTCGGCGAAGGCGACCAGCGCGTCGGCGGACGAGAAGTCGTAGACGCCCGCAGCGGGGTGGACGGCGTCCCACTTCATGTCGTTCTCGGGCGTCACGGATGAGAACTGGGCGCCCAGAACCCGCTGCAGTTCGGTGGGCGACGCGGGGTCGTAGACGAGGAGATCACGCTCACCCCAGACCGCGCTGCCGATGGCGAGGTCGCGTGGGGCCTGATTTCTCAGGGCGTCCTTGTCGGCGTTGCTGAATCCCGGGGGCGCGGCGTTCGCCGCGGTAGCCGCGCAGAGCGGCAGAACCAGGGCTGCGGCGGCGGTGGCCACCAAGAGCGATCGGATCGATCGGCGCATGGAGTACTCCTGACATCATCGTCGTCGTGCATATGCCGCCCATCGGCGAGACATATGTTTCGTTGCCCGACAAAAGCTAGGCGCGCGGGTCGAGGGGGGCAACGAGTTTCGAGGGGTTTTCCACGATCCGCCCGTGCCGGCGAGGGCGGCTGTCAGCGCCAGCCTTCCGGTTCCGCGCGAAGCCTGAGGCGCAAGAAGGCCGATTCTTTACGGACGCGAAGATCCCTCCGGATGGAGGGGTCGTCAGGGTGGCCTTCGTCGCCTGCCCGCGAATTGCGGGAATAGGATGGACGCAGCGCCCGCGTGACGCCGACGGCCCGAAGCCACGGTTACGGGCTCTCTTCGGGGGCCGTCCTCGCAGTCCGAGGCCAGCCCCATCGTGTTTCGATCCAAGGAGGACGGACGTGTCTGCACCAGCACGCGTCACACCGTCGGTATCCGAGACCACCTCCCGAGTTCCCCGCGGCACGCTGTACCGCGGAAACGAAGGCATGTGGTCGTGGGTGCTGCACCGCATCACCGGCGTCGCCATCTTCTTCTTCCTGCTCGTCCACATCCTCGACACGGCGCTCATCCGGGTGTCGCCCGAGGCGTACGACGCAGTGATCGGCACATACAAGAACCCGGTGATGGCCCTGGGCGAGGTCGCCCTGGTCGGCGCCATCGCGTACCACGCGTACAACGGCCTGCGCATCATCCTGGTCGACATGTGGTCGTGGGCCACGCGCCACCAGCGTCAGCTGTGGTGGGGTGTGCTCGGCCTGTGGGCGGTGACGATGCTCGGCTTCGTCCCGCGCCACCTCATGCTCGCCTTCGCTCCGGGAGGGGGCCACTGATGACCGCCATCGCCGATCCGCGCGCACCGCGCGCCGCCGCCCGCCGCCGGGGCGCCAACCTCGAGAAGTGGGGCTGGGTCTACATGCGCGCCTCGGGCGTGCTCCTCGTGGTCCTCATCTTCGGGCACCTCTTCGTGAACCTGATGGTCGGCGAGGGCATCCACGGCATCGACTTCGCGTTCGTCGCCGGCAAGTACACCACGCCGTTCTGGCAGTGGTGGGACGTCCTGATGCTGTGGCTCGCGCTGATCCACGGCGCGAACGGCATGCGCACGATCGTCAACGACTACGTGACCCACGCGGGCACCCGCCGTGTGCTGGTCTGGGCGCTCGGCCTCGCGGCCGCGTTCCTCATCGTGCTCGGCACGCTCGTCGTCTTCACGTTCGACCCGTGCATCGGCTTCGACCCCGACACCGCATCCGACGTCATCATCGGAATCTGCGCCTAAGCGTTCGGGCGACCCCCCGAGCATCGACCATCGAAAGCACACAGCGTGAGCACTGAGACCACCGACAGCTACGTCAAGGACGGCGTCCACTACCACCAGTTCGACATCGTCATCGTGGGCGCCGGCGGCGCCGGCATGCGCGCCGCCATCGAGGCGGGCCCCGGGGCGAAGACGGCCGTCATCTCGAAGCTGTACCCCACCCGCTCGCACACCGGCGCAGCGCAGGGCGGCATGGCGGCGGCCCTCGCCAACGTCGAAGAGGACTCGTGGGAGTGGCACACCTTCGACACCGTCAAGGGCGGCGACTACCTCGTCGACCAGGACGCGGCCGAGATCCTCGCCAAGGAGGCCATCGACGCGGTCATCGACCTCGAGAACATGGGCCTGCCGTTCAACCGCACCCCCGAGGGCAAGATCGACCAGCGCCGCTTCGGCGGTCACACGGCCGACCACGGCAAGACCCCCGTGCGTCGCGCGTGCTACGCCGCCGATCGCACCGGCCACATGATCCTGCAGACGCTGTTCCAGAACTGCGTCAAGCTCGGCATCAACTTCTTCAACGAGTTCTACGTGCTCGACCTGATCACCGTCGGCGACGGGAAAGACAAGCAGATCGCGGGCGTCGTCGCCTACGAGCTCGCCACGGGCGACCTGCACGTCTTCCAGTCGAAGGCCGTCATCTTCGCGACCGGCGGCTTCGGCAAGATCTTCAAGACGACCTCGAACGCGCACACGCTCACCGGTGACGGCGTCGGCATCATCTGGCGCAAGGGCCTGCCGCTGGAGGACATGGAGTTCTTCCAGTTCCACCCGACCGGCCTGGCCGGGCTCGGCATCCTTCTCACCGAAGGCGCCCGCGGTGAGGGCGCGATCCTGCGCAACGTGAGCGGCGAGCGGTTCATGGAGCGCTACGCGCCGACCATCAAGGACCTCGCTCCCCGAGACATCGTCAGCCGCTGCATGGTGCAGGAGGTCGCGGAGGGCCGCGGCGCCGGTCCGCACCGCGACTATGTGCTTCTCGACTGCACCCACCTGGGCGCCGAGGTGCTCGAGACGAAGCTCCCCGACATCACCGAGTTCGCCCGCACGTATCTGGGCGTCGACCCGGTCGTCGAGCCGGTGCCCGTCATGCCGACCGCGCACTACGCGATGGGCGGCATCCCGACCAACAACGACGCGCAGGTGCTGAGCGACAACACGACGGTCGTCCCCGGGCTGTATGCCGCCGGCGAGTGCGCGTGCGTCTCTGTGCACGGCTCGAACCGCCTCGGCACGAACTCGCTGCTCGACATCAACGTCTTCGGCAAGCGCGCGGGCCGCAACGCGGTCGCGTACGTCCAGACCGCCGACTTCGTTCCGCTCCCCGAGGACCCCGCGGCCGAGGTGCGCAGCCTCATCGAAGGCCTCCGCAACAACCAGGGAACCGAGCGCATCGCCGTCCTCCGAAAGACGCTTCAGGACGAGATGGACCGCAAGGCCCAGGTGTTCCGCACCGACGAGTCGCTGAGCGAGGTGCTCCTCACGATCGAGGAGCTGCGCGAGCGGTACAAGAACATCCACGTCGACGACAAGGGCAGGCGGTTCAACACCGACCTGCTCGAGGCGGTCGAGCTCGGCTTCCTCCTGGACATCGCCGAGGTCGTCGTCGTCACCGCGAAGAACCGCCAGGAGAGCCGCGGCGGCCACATGCGCGACGACTTCCCGAAGCGCGACGACGACAACTACATGCAGCACACCATGGCGTACCTGTCGGGGGACCCGCACTCGTCGAACGCCGAGGACCACATCCGCCTCGGCTGGAAGCCGGTCGTCTTCACGAAGAACGAGAAGGGCGAGTTGAACTACCCGCCGATGGAGAGGAAGTACTGATGGCGACTTCGGTCACCGACGTCATCGAGCGCACCGACGCCGACGCTCCCGCGAAGGCGGAAGAGGCCGCGAACGACACAGGCATCCAGTCGTTCCTCGTCACGTTCATCATCCGCCGCTTCGACCCCGAGGTCGACGAGGAGCCGCGCTGGGTCGACTACGACGTCGAGCTCTATTCGACGGACCGCGTGCTCGACGCCCTGCACAAGATCAAGTGGGAGGTCGACGGCTCGCTGACGTTCCGCCGCTCGTGCGCCCACGGCATCTGCGGCTCCGACGCGATGCGCATCAACGGCCGCAACCGGCTCGCGTGCAAGACGCTCATCAAGGACCTCGACATCTCGCAGCCGATCTACGTCGAGGCGATCAAGGGTCTGCCGCTCGAGAAGGACCTCGTCGTCGACATGGAGCCCTTCTTCGCGTCGTACCGCGAGGTGCAGCCGTTCCTCATCGCGAACTCGACGCCCGAGAAGGGCAAGGAGCGCATCCAGTCGATCGTCGACCGCGAGATCTTCGACGACACGACCAAGTGCATCCTCTGCGCCGCGTGCACGTCGTCGTGCCCGGTCTTCTGGACCGACGGCCAGTACTTCGGCCCGGCCGCGATCGTGAACGCGCACCGCTTCATCTTCGACTCGCGCGACGACGCGGGCGACGTGCGCCTCGACATCCTCAACGACAAGGAAGGCGTGTGGCGCTGCCGCACCACCTTCAACTGCACCGAGGCGTGCCCTCGGGGCATCGAGGTCACCAAGGCGATCGCCGAGGTCAAGCAGGCGGTGCTGCGCGGGCGTTCGTAACCCCAGTCCTCTTTCCGGCAGACGGATGCCGCATCGCTGAGCGTTGCGGCATCCGTCTGTCGCTAATCTGAACACCGTGACGCACACGCCCCCGCCCGACGCCCGCGCGGCGGCGGACGCAGCGCAGCGCGAGGAGGAGTCGCTCCGCGAGCGCTGGGAGGCGACTGAGCACAGTCTCCGGCAGCGGTTCGACGCACCGATCAGTCGGGCGACGCAGCTCACGCAGGCCACCATGGCCTGGTTCCCGGTGCGCGTGTGGCGGCACTTTCTCATCGAGAACGGGTTCCTACTGGCAGCAGGGGTCAGCTACGTCGCGCTGTTCGCGTGCTTCGCGGCGATCTACCTCGTGTTCGCGATCGTGGGGATCTGGCTGGGCGGCAGCACCGAGGCTGTCGACCGCCTGATCGACCTCATCAACGTGTACATCCCGGGGCTCATCGCGGATTCGGGCGGCCTCGCCACCCCGGAGCAGGTGCAGGCCATCGCGTCGGAGAACAGCGGCGTGCTCGGCTGGACCGGCATCATCGCGCTCGGCACGCTCATCTGGACCGCGATCGACTGGGTCACCTACTCGCGCCGTGCGGTGCGCGAGCTGTTCGCCATCCCGCCGGACCGGCGCAGTTACTTCCTGCTGAAGGCCCGCGACTTCGTGGCGGCCCTCATCTTCGGTGCCGCGCTCATCCTGGGCGCCGCGCTGAGCACCGTCGGCGCCTACGCCATCGATTGGGTCTTCTCGCTGCTCGGGCTCAAGAGCACCAGCGCCCTCACCGACATCACCGTGAGCGTCGGCTCGGTCCTCATCGGCTTCGTGGTGACCTCGACCGCCCTGGTAGGCCTCTTCCGCTTCCTCACGGGCACGAAGCTGCCCTGGCGCCGCATCTGGCCCGGCGCCATGCTCGGCGGGCTCGGCATCTCGATCCTCCAACTCGGCGCCGGCCTGCTGCTGAGCTACACGCCCTCCAACCCGCTGCTCGCGACCTTCGCGATCTTCATCGGGATGCTGCTGTGGTTCCGGCTGCTCGGGATCGTCATGCTCGTCGCGGCCGCATGGATCGCCGTGTCGGCCAAGGACCACGACGTCGTCATGCTGCCGCCGACGGAGGCCGAGCGCGTCGCCGAGGAGCATGCGGCGCTGCTGCTGGCTGCCCGGGTGCGACTGCGGACCGCGCAAGACGCGCGCGACCAGGCGCCCTGGTACCGGGCGTGGGTCGCGGACCGGGCGGTGCGAGAGGCCGAGGAGGAGCTGCGCCAGGTCGAGGCGGCGACGCCCACGACCCCGGTGCGCCGGTCGACAACCGACCTGGCGGCCTCACCCGCTGCGCCGGTCGCACCCCAGGGTCCCTCGCCGAAGGCCAAGCGTTCGCGCGCTCCGAAGGATACGCCCCGCAACGGCACCGACCACAGTTGACGCGCCCTCGAGTGTCGGTGGCCCCGGATAGTCTTGCCGTCGTGTCTCGCCGTGTTCGCATCGCCTCTGTCAACGTCAACGGAATCCGCGCGGCGACGCGCAAGGGCATGCTCGAGTGGCTCGACGCCGCCGACATCGACGTGATGGCCCTGCAGGAGGTGCGGGCGACCGAGGAGGAGCTGCGTGCGGCTCTGCCCGGCTGGGAGATCGTGAACGACGAGGCCCTGGCCAAGGGGCGGGCCGGCGTCGCCGTCGCCAGCCGCATCCCCTCGGTCGAGGTGCGCCGCGTGCTCGGCCCTGCGGCCGACGACGCGGCCGAGGTGCTCGACAGCGCCGGCCGCTGGATCGAGGCCGAATTCGACATCGACGGCGAACGCCTGATCGTCGTGAGCGCCTACGTCCACACCGGCGAGGCCGACACTCCCAAGCAGGACGCGAAATGGGCCTTCCTCGACGCGATGGAGGCACGGATGCCGCAGCTCAAGGCCGCATCCCCGCTCGCGCTCGTCATGGGCGACCTCAACGTCGGGCACCGCGAGTTCGACATCCGAAACTGGAAGGGCAACGTCAAGAAGGCGGGCTTCCTCCCTCGCGAGCGCGCGTACTTCGACCGCTTCTTCGGCGTGGAGGGCGCGGAAGTCGCCGGTGTCGACGGCTCGACCGGACTCGGACTCGGCTGGGTCGACATCGGCCGTCGCTACCACGGTGACGTCGACGGACCCTACACGTGGTGGTCGATGCGCGGTCGCGCGTTCGACAACGACACCGGGTGGCGCATCGACTACCACCTCGCGACGCCCGAGCTCGGCGCCCGTGTGGCGGACTACCGCGTGGTGCGCGCGCCCTCGTGGGACACGCGCTGGAGCGACCACTCCCCCGTCGTCGCCGACTACTCGATCGGGCGCTGAGGCGCAGCATCCGCTTTATAGACTTGTCGGATGAGTAGATCGCGCCTGTACTCCGGCATGCAGCCCTCCGCCGACTCGCTTCAGATCGGCAACTACATCGGGGCTCTCATGCAGTGGCGCGACCTGCAGGAGTCGTACGACGCGTTCTTCTCGGTGGTCGATCTGCACGCGATCACGGTCGCACAGGACCCCGAGCACCTGCGCGAGAAGACGCGCCGCACGGCCGCGCAGTACATCGCCGCCGGCATCGAGCCGTCCAAGTCGACGCTGTATGTGCAGTCGCACGTGCCGGCGCACGCCGAGCTGGCGTGGATCCTGTCGACGATCACGGGCTTCGGTGAGGCCGGGCGCATGACGCAGTTCAAGGACAAGTCGCAGCGCTACGGCTCGGAGGCCACGTCCGTCGGGCTCTTCACGTATCCGGTGCTGATGGCCGCCGACATCCTGCTGTATCAGACCGACATCGTGCCGGTCGGTGACGACCAGAAGCAACACGTCGAGCTGACCCGCGACCTCGCAGAGCGCTTCAACAGCCGCTTCGGCGAGGTGTTCCGCGTGCCGATGCCGGTCATCCAGCAGGAGACCGCCCGCATCTACGACCTGCAGAACCCCACCGCGAAGATGTCGAAGTCGGCGGAGTCGGAGGCGGGCGTGCTGTGGCTGCTCGACGACCCGGCTGTCTCGGCGAAGAAGGTCATGCGCGCCGTGACCGACTCCGAGGGATCGGTGCGGTACGACCGCGAGGCCAAGCCCGGCGTGTCGAACCTGCTCGTGATCTACGCGGCGCTGACCGGCCGCCAGATCCCGTCCATCGAGGACGAGTACGCCGGCCGCGGCTACGGCGACTTCAAGAAGGGCCTCGCGGAGGTCGTGGTGAACGAGTTCGGCCCGGTACGCTCGCGCGCGCTCGAGCTGCTCGCCGACCCCGCCGAGCTCGACCGCGTCCTCGCCGTCAACGCCGAGAAGGCGTCCGAGGTCGCCGAGCGCACCCTCGCGGACGTCTACGACAAGGTCGGCCTCCTCCGCCGCTCCCGCTGACACTCGACGGTGCTGCGGCCCCGGCGTCGGCCCCAGGCGCATAACTCAGGCGCAGGCGCCATCCGCAGCAGCAGATCGGCTGTGCGTGCGGAGTCTGCCTGAGTTGTGCGCCGCACCCGACATCGAGGACGAGGTCGGGTCGTCAACTCACACGGCGACGGGCGCTCTGCGGGAGGGGGTGGCCCGCGACGCGGTGCGACCGACGCGCCAGTCTGTCGTGTCCGCCAGGCGCATAACTCAGGCGCAGGCGCCATCCGCAGCAGCAGATCCGCTGTGCGCGCGGAGTCTGCCTGAGTTGTGCGCCGCACCCGACATCGACGGTCGGGCCGGGTCGTCAACGCACGCGGCGAGGGAGGGTCCGCAAGAGCCCGCACACGGCCGCCCGAACCTCTTCGGGGCTGTACATGATGTCTTCCGCGAGAGGTCGCAGAGTGGCATAGCCGTGCGCAGCCGCTGCGAGATCCCGCTTGCGGTCTCGTCGCTGCTTATCCCATCCTTCGTGGTGGGCCCGGCTGTCGCACTCGATGATGAGCCGGCCCTCCACCACGAAGTCGACGCGACCGACGCCGCGGATCTTCACCTGCGCCTCGTACCGGAGGCCGGCTTGCCTGAGCATGAGCCTCACGAAGGTCTCCGGCCCCGACTCCGCGATGCCATCGGACAGCCGGAGGATCACGCGGTATCGCTCGGGCAGGACGTCGAACACGTCCAGCAACTCGGCCCGCGACATGAGACCGAGGTGGATGAGGCTGTCGACCGTGGCGACCGCGGCCCGCACGGGCTGGCAGCGCACCGCCTGCGCGACCGCGTCGAATAGCGAGACGCATCCGAGAGTCGCAGGGGTCTCACGGAGCGGCCACCAATGCAGCACCAGGCTCGTGCGGGAACCCAAGTGCAGCGGTCGGCGCGGGTCGTCAGGCGAGCGCAGGCGTGACATCGTCCGCTCGAGGTGCACGTGGAGAAGGGATCCGTCGAGCACGAAGACGCCGAGCAGCACAAGAGCCGAGACGCAGGCGAGGCGACCGCCGATGCGCACGGCGCGATCGACGCCGCTCGCGGATGCGGCGACCATGTACCGGTCGCGGCGCACGCGGAGCAGCCGACCATCGCGCACGGCGCGCGTGATCTGCTTCGGACGGATGCCGGCGCCGATCAGGTCGGCTCGGGTGAGCACCTGGTCGTGCCGTGCCTCGACGGCTTGCATCCACCTAGGCTTGCGGCCGCCCGCATCCTTCCGGCGTCACCTCAGGCCGGTCGTGGAGAGCCCATCGCAAGCGCCTCGTGTGGAGGAGTCGACGGCGTCCGGCCGAGCGCAACTCAGGCCGTTCCCGTCACAAGAGCGCATTCCGCCGACGGCAGTCGTGTTCTGCCTGAGTCATGCGCCCCCGCGAACCGTAGGGTGGGGCGATGGAGCCCGTGACCCTGCGCACTGCGCGACTCGAGCTGTCGGTGCCGCGCATCGAGGACATCGACGCCATCCACGAGGCGTGCCAGGACCCCGACATCCAGCGGTACACGCGGGTGGCCTCGCCGTACGCGCGCGAGGACGCCGAGAAGTTCGTCGTCACGGTCGCGGAGCAGTGGGCCGGTGAGCTGCACCGCACGTGGGTGATCCGCGAGGGCACGACACTCGTCGGGACCATCGGCTTCTACCGGCTCGACGGGCAGGGCAACGGCGAGATCGGGTACTGGATCGCGCCGGACCAGCGCAGCGGCGGGCGCCTCCGCGAAGCGGCGACCGCCGTGATCGACTGGGGCTTCTCACCCGAGGGCGCGGGCCTCACCCGCATCGAGTGGCGAGCCGTCGTCGGCAACGAGGCGTCGGCGCGCGTCGCCCGCGGACTGGGCTTCCGCTTCGAGGGCACCCTGCGACAGGCGCTGGTGAACTCCAGGCGCCGCGACGACGGCTGGATCGCGGGCCTACTGAAGACGGACGAACGGATGCCGCATCCCTGGCCCGTCCTCGCGGACTGACGTCCTGCCCGCGTGTCGCCGTGGCATGGCAGGATGAGCGCATGCCCGAGATGCCCGAGGTGCAGGGACTCGTCGGTTTTCTCCGCGAGCGGCTCACCGGCGTGCAGATCACACGGGCGACCGTCGCGAACATCGCCGCACTGAAGACGTATGATCCGCCGATCGACGCCCTCCACGGCCGGGAGATCACCGGGGCGGCGCGCCACGGAAAGTTCATCGAGCTCTCCACCACCGGCCCCCACCTGGTGTTCCACCTCGCCAAGGCCGGGTGGCTGCGCTGGTACGACGAGCTGCCGAAGACGATCATCCGTCCCGGCAAGACGCCCATCGCCCTGCGCGTCGCCCTGTCGGACGGCGCCGGTTTCGACCTCACCGAGGCCGGCACGAAGAAGTCTCTCGCGGTCTACGTCGTGCGCGAGCCCGCCGATGTGCCCGGCATCGCACGGCTCGGCCCCGACCCTCTCGACGCCTCCTTCACTCGCGACACCCTCGCCGAGCTGCTCGCGGGCCGTCGCACCCAGATCAAGGGAGTGCTGCGCGACCAGATGATCATCGCGGGGGTCGGCAACGCCTACTCCGACGAGATCCTCCACGCGGCGAAGATGTCGCCGTACGCGCTGGCCTCATCGCTCTCCGATGACGACATCACGCGCCTGTTCGACGCGATGACGGTGACGCTGACGGATGCTGTCGCCGAGGCATCCGGCAAGCCGCCGGCCGAGCTCAAAGACGCCAAACGCCGAGGCATGCAGGTCCACGGGCGCCGGGGCGAGAAATGCCCCGTCTGCGGCGACGAGGTGCGCAGTGTCTTCTTCGCCGACAACTCGCTCGAGTACTGCCCGACGTGTCAGACCGGGGGCAAGATCCTCGCCGACCGCCGCCTCTCGCGGCTGCTGAAGTAACCGCGGTCAGTCGCCGGTGGTGCCCATGAGCAGCCGGGCGTCGTCGTCCACCCAGTCCAGCGACTTCGACACCGCCTTGCGCCATTGCCGGTAGCGGCGTTCGCGCTCGTCCTCGGGCATCCGCGGCTCGAAGCGGACGTCCTCCCGCCAGTGCGCTCGCAGCTCGTCGAGGTCATTCCACACGCCCGTCGCGAGACCGGCGGCGTAGGCGGCGCCGAGCGCTGTCGTCTCCACGACCTTCGGTCGCACGACCGGGATGCCGAGGATGTCGGCCTGGAACTGCATCAGCAGGTCATCGCGGGTCATGCCGCCGTCGACACGCAGCTCGTCGAGCGTGCGGCCGGTGTCGGCGACGACGGCGTCGATGACGTCGCGCGTCTGGAATGCCGTCGACTCGAGCGCTGCGCGCGCGATGTGCGCCTTGTTGACGTAGCGGGTGAGACCGACGAGCGCGCCGCGCGCGTCGGGACGCCAGTAGGGCGCGAACAGTCCCGAGAACGCCGGCACGAAGTACGCGCCGCCGTTGTCGTCGACGGTGGCGGCGAGGGTCTCGACGTCTTCGGAGCGCTGGATGATGCCGAGGTTGTCGCGCAACCACTGCACGAGCGATCCGGTCACCGCGATCGAGCCCTCGAGCGCGTAGCGCGCGGGCTCATTCCCGATCCGGTAGCCGACGGTGGTGATGAGACCGCTGCCCGAGCGCACGATCTCGGTGCCGGTGTTCACGAGGAGGAAGTTGCCGGTGCCATAGGTGTTCTTCGACTCCCCCGCCTCGAAGGCCGCCTGGCCGAAGGTCGCCGCCTGCTGATCACCGAGGATCCCGGCGATCGGCACGCCGTCGAGCACCGACGGGAGCGAGGAGTGTCCCACCACCTCCGACGAGGAGCGGATCTCGGGCATCATCGCGCGCGGGATGCCCCACACCGCGAGCAGGTCGTCCGACCAGTCCAGGGTACGCAGATCCATGAGCAGCGTGCGCGACGCATTCGTGACGTCGGTGACGTGGATCCCGCCGCGCGCGCCGCCCGTGAGGTTCCACACGACCCACGCGTCGGGGGTGCCGAACAGCAGCTCGCCGGCCTCGGCGGCGGCGCGCGCGCCCGCCACGTTGTCGAGGATCCACGCGACCTTCGAGGCCGAGAAGTACGTCGCCAGCGGCAGCCCGGTCGCCTCGGCGAACCGGTCGGCCCCGCCCTCGCTGGCCAGCTCGTCGATACGCGGCTGTGTGCGGGTGTCCTGCCAGACGAGCGCGTTGTGCACGGGGCGCCCGGTGCGCTTCTCCCAGACGATCGCCGTCTCGCGCTGGTTCGTCACGCCGATCGCGGATACTTCGGATGCTGCGAGCCCGGCGCGCGAGAGGCACGAGGCGATGACCCACTCGGTGTTGGTCCAGATCTCGACGGGGTCGTGCTCCACGCGGCCGGCCCGGGGGAAGATCTGCTCGTGCTCCCGCTGGGACACGGCGACCACGGCACCGGCGGCGTCGAAGACGATGGCCCGCGTCGAGGTCGTGCCCTGGTCGATGGACAGCACGTGGTCGGGCAACGAAAGTCTCCTTGCTCGGCGGGCGACATCGCCCGCACGGGTCGGCCGCGCGCCGAGCGCGCGTGCGGTCAGGCTATCGCGCGGCGGCGGGGATCCAGGACGGGTCGGCCGCGTGGATCCGGTCCAGCGCGCGCACCACCTCGAGCGCGGTGCGTGCGGGGTCCCAGTCGAGCACGGGCGCGACCGCGTCGGCCGCCTCGGCGACCGCCTCCGGCGTCGCCGCGCCGATGAACGCGATGCTGGTGCGCCGCAGCAGGAGGTCGTCGAGATGCGCGACGTCCTCCGTGGCCGCGAGATGACGCAGCTCGGCGGAGCTGTAGCCCGGCAGGTGCTCGAGCAGCGCGTCGTCCGCGTCCGCCGCGATCGCATCGACGACGGCCGCGGCGACCGTGCCATAGCGGTCGAGCAGCGTCGCGACGCGAGGGGCCTGCACCGTTGCGGCATGCGCCGAGATCCATTGCCGGCGCGAGCGCTCTGTCATGGGGTAGCCGCGTCCGCCGCCGATCGGCACTCCCCGGGTCGAGCTGCGGCGCGGCCGGGCGAGCAGCTCGAGGGCGCGGTCGGCGAGGTGTTCGGCGGAGGCGCGGAAGGTGGTCCATTTGCCGCCGATGAGGCTCAGGACGGCGGCATCCCCACCGACCAGCGGCGCGGACTCGACGCGGTAATCACGCGAGACGAACCCCGGCGAGACGTCGTCATGCCCGGGGAGCGGCCGCACGCCGGCGAACCGGTAGACGATCTGAGACCGCTCGACCGGGATGTTCGGGAGCACCTGCCGGATGAGCTCGATGAAGTAGTCGACCTCCGCCTCGGTGCATACGATCGGGTCGGCCATGTCGTGTTCGAGGTCGGTCGTGCCGACGAGGACGCGTCCCTTCAGCGGGTAGATGAGGACGATGCGCCCGTCCTCGTTCTCGAAGAACAGCTCCCGCCCGCCGGTCGCGGCGAGCAGCTCGGGGTGATCGAGTACCACGTGCGAGCCTTTGGTGCCGCCCATGTACCGGGTCGGGTCGCCGAGGGCGAGGTTGGTGAAGTCGGTCCACGGGCCACTGGCGTTCACGACGACGGATGCTGAGAACCGCGCTTCCTCGCCCGTCAGGGTGTCGCGCAGTACCACCCGGCCGCCGTCGACGCCGACAGCGGCGGTGTAGTTCGCCGCCCGTGCTCGATCGCCGCCGGCCGCGCGGCCGTCGCGCAGGACATCGATTGCGAGACGCTCGGGGTCGTGGAGGGATGCGTCCCAGTACGTCGCGGTGTACTTCACGTCGGGGTTGAGGCGCGGCAGTTGCGCGAGCGAGCGCTTGCGCCCGTGGAAGGTATGTCGCGGTACCGTGCTCTTGCCGAACACGCCGCCGCCGCGCGAGAACGAGTCGTAGATGACGAGCCCGATCTTGATGAGCGCGGCCCCGCGCTCATGGTGCCTTCCGCCGCCGTGCCGCAGGAACCGCAGCGGCGCCGACAGCACGCCCGAGAACGTCGAGAAGATCGGGATGGTGGTCTGCAGCGGCCTCACGAAGTGCGGGGCTGTGCGCAGCAGCGCGTTGCGCTCGGTCACGGCCTCGTGCACGAGCCGGAACTCGCCGTTCTCGAGATAGCGGATGCCGCCGTGGATCATGTGCGACGACGACGCCGACGCGCCGCTCACGAAGTCGTCGCGCTCGACGAGAGCCACGTCCACTCCCTGCAGCGCCAGGTCGCGGAACGTCGCCAGACCGTTGATCCCGCCGCCGATGATGAGCACGTCGGCGTAGGGCCGCTCCGCGAGCGCCGCCCATCCTCGTTCCGCAGCCCGCGCCGTCATCGCATCCCCCATCGTCGTGCTCTCCTCCGATCCATCATGGCATCGCTGGACGTCCTTGCAGGCTATATGCACATACGTGCACGATGGAGCGATGGATCAGATCGGCGAGGCCCACACGATGCAGCGGGCGCTCACGGCGGCGCATCTCTACTACGTGCAGGACCGCACGATGGATGCGATCGCCCGTGAGCTCGGCACGTCGCGATCGACGGTGTCGCGGCTGCTCACGCACGCACGCGCGACGGGGATCGTCGACATCCGCATCCGATCTCCGTTCGCTGCTCCGCAGCGCCTCGAGGAGCGGCTGGCCGAGCGCTTCGGCATCCTCGCCCAGGTGGTTCCCGCCCCTGACGACGCCACCGAGGTCGACCGGCTTCAGCGCGTCGCCGTCGCGGCCGCGCATGCGCTCCTCGACCTCGTCCAGGACGACATGACGGTGGGCGTCGCATGGGGATCCACGACGGCCGCCGTGAGCCGTCACCTCGTTCCGAAGCCGGTGCACGGAGCGACGTTCGTGCAGCTGAACGGCTCCGGCAACACCCATTCGACGGGCCTGCTCTACGCGAGTGAGATCCTCAGCCGGTTCGCCGCCGCCTACGACGCAAGCGCCCAGCAGTTCCCCGTTCCGGCGTTCTTCGACGACCCCGCCACGAAGGACGCGATGTGGCGCGAGCGCAGCACGCGGCGCATCCTCGACCTGCTGCCCACCATGGATCTCGTGCTGTTCAGCACCGGCTCCGCGGGGTCGCGTGTGCCGAGCCACGTCTACAGCGGCGGCTACCTCGAGCCCGCCGAGCTCGATCAGCTCGCCGAGGAGGGCGTCGTCGGCGACGTGGCCACGGTGTTCTACCGGGCAAACGGCTCGAGCGACGGCATCGCCCTGAACGACCGCGCCACCGGACCCAGCCTCGACCTGCTGCGCAGCATCCCCCGGCGCCTCTGCATCGTGTCGGGGGTGTCGAAGCTGGCGAGCCTCAAGGGCGCTCTCGCGGCGCGCATCGCAACGGACCTGATCGTCGACGAGGCCACCGCGCGAGCGCTCCTCGATTGAGGTCCGGGCAACGCGGGTGCGCGCGCCGCTTCATTCGAAGACATGGAATGAATGGACGGATGCCGCGTTGAGTACACTCGAGAGCAGCAACGTGCTCCGGGGTCGGTGTGAATCCGAACCGGCGGTGACAGTCCGCGAGCCAAGGCATCAGCATCCGTTCGGATGCCGCCACGGCCGATCCGGTGGAATTCCGGAACCGACGGTGATGCGACAGGTTTCTTGAGGGAGGCCGGTCGCGAGTCCGGATGGGAGGCAGCACCAAGGCGTCACCATGCGCGCCTCCGCTTGCCAATGCCCCGGGGCGTCGAGAACGACGAGACGAGGGGCAGGATGGCGAGCACAGCAGAACACGACGCGATGCGTCGGGCGCTGGCGATCGCCCGACGCGGCCCCCGCGGCGTGAACCCCCAGGTCGGCGCCCTGCTCCTCTCCCCCGACGGCGAGGTCCTCGCCGAGGGCTGGCACCGTGGCGCCGGCACCCCGCACGCCGAGGTCGATGCCCTGTCGAGGCTCGAGCCAGGGGCCGCGCGCGGTGCGACCGCGATCGTGACCCTCGAGCCGTGCAACCACACCGGTCGCACCGGCCCCTGCTCCGAGGCGCTCATCGCCGCCGGCGTCACGCGCGTGGTCTACGCGATCGCGGATCCCGGCGACAACTCCTCCGGTGGCGGCACCCGGCTGCGCGCGGCAGGCGTCGAGGTCGAGGCGGGCCTGCTCGCCGACGAGGCGACCGCCCTGCTCGACTCGTGGCTGACGGTCCAGCGCCTCGGCCGCCCGCACGTGACGCTCAAGTGGGCCCAGAGCCTCGACGGCCGCGCCGCCGCCTCCGACGGCAGCAGCAAGTGGATCACCGGCGCGCAGGCCCGCGCCGATGTCCACCGCCGCCGCGCCGAGGCAGACGCGATCGTCGCCGGCACCGGCACGGTGCTCGCCGACGACCCGGCGCTGACCGCCCGCGCCGAGGACGGCTCGCTGCTGCCTCACCAGCCCGTTCCCGTCGTCGTCGGCGCACGCACCGTGCCCGATGCGGCGGCCGTGCGTCAGCATCCCCGCGACTTCCTCCAGTACCCCGGCGACGAGGCCTCGGGCGGGCTCTCCGCCATGCTGGAGGATCTGCGCCACCGCGGCGTCCAGCGCGTGTTCGTCGAGGGCGGCCCTGCCGTCGCCGCATCGTTCCTGCGCGAGCGCCTTGCCGACGAACTGCTCGTGTACGTCGCACCTGTGCTGCTCGGCGGCGACCGGCTCGCGGTGCAAGACATCGGGGTGACCACCATCGGTGAGGCGCGACGCCTGGCTGTGGCATCCGTCATCACCCTCGGCGACGATCTCCTGTTCGTCGCCCAGCCCGCCTCGGAAGGAGACGCCTGATGTTCACCGGAATCATCGAGGAGATCGGCGAGGTCACCGCTGTCGAGCCGTCGGGAGACGGCGTGCGCGTGACGGTGCGCGGACCGAAGGCCGTGTCGGATGCCGCGCACGGCGACTCCATCTCCGTCAGCGGCGTGTGCCTCACCGTCGTCGAGCAGGGCCCCGACTGGTTCACCGCCGACGTCATGAAGCAGACGCTCGACATGTCGACGCTCGACGGCGTCGCTGCCGGTCGCGTGGTCAACCTCGAGCGCGCGACGGCCGCGCACGGCCGCCTCGGCGGGCACATCGTGCAGGGCCACATCGACGGCACGGGCGAGGTGCTCGAGGTCCGCCCGGGCGCCGAGTGGCAGGTGCTGCGCATCTCAGTCCCCGGCGAGCTCGCCCCGCTCGTCGTCGACAAGGGCTCGATCGCCGTCGACGGAGTATCGCTCACCGTGAGCGGTGCGAGCGCTGCCGCCCCGGGCGACGGCTGGTTCGAGGTCTCGCTCATCCCCGAGACGCTCGCCGCCACGACGCTCGGTGCCCGCGCGCCGGGCGACCGCGTCAACCTCGAGACAGACATCCTGGCGCGCCACGTGCAGCGACTGCTCTCCTTTTCGTCCGCGGCTCCGGCCGCATCCGCGGCACCGGCCGCACCCGCGCTCCGCGAGGCCACCGTGACCGGAGCGAACCCCGAACTCCCCGCGGACGCGTCCGCATCCACGGAAGGAGGCTCGAAATGAGCCTTGCCACCATCCCCGAGGCCCTGGAGGCACTGCGCGCCGGCCGGCCCGTCATCGTCGCCGACGATGAGAACCGCGAGAACGAGGGCGACGTCATCCTGTCGGCCGAGCTCGCCACCCCCGAGTGGGTCGCGTGGACCGTCCGCTGGACGAGCGGCTTCCTGTGCGCGCCGATGCCCGCCGATTGGGCCGACCGCCTCGACCTGCCGCCCATGGTGGAGAACAACGAGGACGCGCGCGGCACGGCGTACACGGTGAGCGTGGATGCCGCCGACCGTGTCTCGACGGGCATCAGCGCCGCCGACCGCGCCCACACGCTCAACGTGCTCGCGAACCCGGAGTCGACACCCACCAGCGTGATCCGCCCCGGCCACATCCTGCCGCTGCGCGCCGTCGACGGCGGCGTGCGCGAGCGCGCCGGCCACACCGAGGCAGCCGTCGAACTCATGAAGCTCGCCGGCCTCGCGCCGGTCGGCGTCATCGGCGAGGTCGTCGCCGAGGACGGCAGCATGATGCGTCTGCCCGGGCTGCAGGAGCTGGGCGCCGAATACGGCATCCCGGTCATCACGATCGAGCAGCTCGCGGCCTACCTCGACGAGAATGTCCCGTGTGATCCCGCGGTCCGAAACGCCCACAAGCGTCGCGTGAGCCTTCGCGCCGAGGCGCACGTGCCCACCGCGCACGGCGAGTTCCGCTTCCTCGCGTACAAGGACCGCGTCACCGGCACCGACCACATCGCGGTCGTGTCCGGTGATCTCGGCGACGCGCCGCTCGTGCGCGTGCACTCGGAGTGCCTGACGGGCGAGGCGTTCGGCTCGCTCAAGTGCGAGTGCGGCCCGCAGCTCGAGGCCGCGCTGGACACGATCGAACAGGACGGCGGCGTCGTCGTCTACATGCGCGGTCACGAGGGCCGCGGAATCGGCCTCATCAACAAGCTGCGTGCCTATTCGCTGCAGGAGCGCGGTCTCGACACCGTCGATGCCAACCTCGCACTGGGCCTCCCCGCCGACGCGCGCGACTACGCGGCGGCCGCCGGCATCCTCGCAGACCTGGGCATCGAGAAGGTGCGCCTGCTGACCAACAACACCGACAAGGTGAAGCAGCTGCGCGAGCTCGGCCTGGACATCGTCGAGCAGGTGCCGCTGCTGGTCGGCGTCGGCCCGAACAACCATCAGTACCTGGAGACGAAGCGCGACCGCATGGGGCACCTCATCGCGGAAGAAGACCTGGCCGATGCACTGGCCCAGATGCACGAAGGAGCAGAACGATGAGCGGCAAGGGCGCACCCGAGGCGACTGCACCCGTCGACGGCACGGGACTCGACGTGGTCGTCGTCGCGGGCACCTGGCACGAGACGATCACCGACGGCCTCATCTCCGGCGCCGCACGTGCCGCCGATGCCGCCGGCGCCTCGCACCGCCTGGTGCGCGTGCCCGGTTCGTTCGAGCTTCCCGTGGTGGCGAAGGCGGCGCTGGAGGCCGGAGCCGACGCGGTCGTGGCGCTGGGCGTCATCATCCGCGGGGGCACTCCCCACTTCGAGTTCGTCTCGAACGCGGCGACCGACGGTCTGACCCGCGTCGCGCTCGACACGGGCAAGCCCGTCGGATTCGGAGTGCTGACCCTCGACGACGAGGCCCAGGGCATCGCCCGCGCGGGCCTGGAGGGCTCGGTCGAAGACAAGGGCTTCGAGGCGGCGGACGCGGCCATCCGCACCGCGGTGGTGCTGCGCGACCTGCGCGCCTGACCCGGGGATCCCGGCCTGGCGGCGAGGTAACCTTCAGCTAGGCTGATGGCATGGAAATCCTCCGCCACATCGTCGTGCTCGTCCACCTCGTGGGCTTCGCCATCCTCTTCGGCGCCTGGGTCGTCGAAGCGGTGAACGGCAAGCACCAGATCACGCGCCTCATGAACTGGGGCCTCGCGATCGCCGGTCTCGCCGGCCTCATCCTCGCCGCCCCGTGGGGCATCGACTATGACCTCAACTACGCCAAGATCGGCGTGAAGCTGGTCATCCTCGTCATCATCGGCGCCCTCCTCGGCATCGGCGCGGGCCGCCAGCGCAAGACGGGCTCGGTGCCGGGCGCCGTCTTCTGGTCGATCGGCGTGCTCACCTTCGCGAACGCCGCGATCGCGGTGCTCTGGCGCTGATCCACGGACACGTGAGACGGATGCCGCGGCCCTGGGCCGCAGCATCCGTTCTCCGTATTCGGGAGCCGCTGCGGAATCACGGGACTAGGCTGGTGTCTTGTGCTGGGCGACAACGCCCGCACCCACGGTGATCCAGTGCAGTGCCGCCTGACGCGTCACCCCTGCGCCCGGCAGCCGCCCACCGCCGCATCCCATCCGGATGCCCCGCTCCGCGCACGCCCCAGGTGAATATGTCCTCCCCCAGCACGACCGTCGCGACCCCCGCGGCGCCCGCAAACCCCCGCTCCCGCGTCATCCTCGCGAGCCTCGTCGGCACCACGATCGAGTTCTACGACTTCTACGTCTACGCGACCGCCGCCGTCCTCGTCTTCCCGATCCTCTTCTTCCCGACGGGCAACGACACCACGTCGCTGCTGCTGTCGTTCAGCGTCTTCGGCGCCGCGATGATCGCCCGCCCTCTCGGCGCGATCGTGTTCGGCCACTTCGGCGACCGCTTCGGCCGCAAGGCGACGCTCGTCGCGTCGCTGCTCACGATGGGTATCGCGACGTTCCTCATCGGATGCCTGCCGACGTTCAACGAGATCGGCGTGTGGGCCGCGGTGCTTCTGCTGATCCTGCGCCTGTTCCAGGGCTTCGCGCTCGGGGGCGAATGGTCGGGCGCGGCGCTCGTCGCCACCGAGAACGCACCCAAGGGCAAGCGCGCCTGGTACGGCACGTTCCCGCAGCTCGGCGCCCCGCTCGGCTTCATCATCGCGAACTCGGTGTTCCTCGCGATCAACTACCTTCTCCCCCACCCCGATGGCGCCGGTCAGCGCTCGGCGGACTTCCTCGCGTGGGGCTGGCGCGTGCCGTTCCTGTTCTCGGCGGTCATGGTGATCATCGGCCTGTGGGTGCGCCTGCGCCTCGTCGAGTCCCAGACGTTCGTGAAGGCCGAGGAGAAGGGCGCGATCCGCAAGTTCCCGCTCGGCACGGTCATCCGTCACCACTGGTGGCACCTGATCCTCGGCACGTTCATCATGCTGGCGACCTACGTGCTGTTCTACCTGATGACGAACTTCACGCTGTCGTACGGCACGAAGGCGGCGGACCTCGAGGCCGCGTCCGCGGCGGCGCAGAAGGCGGCAGAGGCCGCGGGCACCACGTTCGACCCGGCAGCGTTCGCCGCGCAGTTCTACCCGGGTCTCGGGTTCGGCTATACCGACTTCGTGCTGATGCAGATCATCGGCGTGGTGTTCTTCGGCGTCTTCACGCTGCTGTCCGGCCCGATCGCCGACGCGATCGGCCGCCGCCGCCTGCTCCTGTGGGTGACGGGGCTCATCATCGTGTTCGGCCTCACGTTCAACCTGTTCCTGTCGCCGCAGCTCGACCCGAAGTTCACCGGTGCGCTGACGCAGGCGTTCCTCATCTTCGGGTTCGTGCTGATGGGCTCGACGTTCGGCCCGATGGGCGCGGTGCTGCCGGAGCTCTTCCCGACGAACGTCCGCTACTCGGGCTCGGCCATCTCGTACAACGTGTCGTCGATCCTCGGCGCCGCGCTCGCCCCCATCGTCGCGGTCGCGCTGTGGGCCGGCGCCGACGGAAGCCCCTGGCTCGTCGGCGTCTACCTCTCGGCGATGGGCGTGCTGACCTTCATCGCCCTCCTCCTCTCGCCTGAGACGAAGGACGTCGACTACGACGCCGACCTCGGCGTCGGAGCCACCGGCTCGCTCTGACCGCGGCTTCGCAGGACGACGGATGCTGCAGCCCCGCGCGGGCTGCAGCATCCGTCGTTCGCACTCACGTGCGTCGCTGGTGCCGGATCGGCTTGGTGTGGGAGGGGGCGTCGGTCGCCTCGGAGAACTCGCACCGGAATTCGCCCTCGTACCCGAAGAGGAACCCGAAGATGCGGTTGCGCACCTCGAGACGGATGCGGAAGACCTGCGCGCGATCGTCGTAGCTCTCGCGCAGTTCGGCGCGGCCGCTGAAGAGCATCGGGAAGCGGAAGCCGAGCAGCCCTTCGTAGAAGCGCTGCCGGCCCGATCTCAGCAGGAGGCTGCCGTCGGGCTCCGCTGTGAGCTGGAGGTCGACCGCGAGGTGCTGATGGCTGCCGAGGTAGTCGACGACCCGGCCATCGTCGCCGAGGATCATCGTGGCGTCGAAGCGGCGCACGGCACGGGGCATCCGGAAATGACGCACGAAGGTGACCGTCTCGCGTCCGAAGGGATCGCGGTACGGATAGTTCTCGATCGTGAAGGGGATGTCGCGTCCCACCTCGGGGATGAGGATGTTGCGGAACCGCCCGATCTGCAGGAACGGGATCGTCCACCACGGGCCGCGGCGAATGCGGGTCATGGTGCCGCGACCGACGCAGGCGTAGCCGGTCGTCAGGCCGACGCCGAAGCGCCGCCGCAGCATGGGGTGCAGGCGAGAGAAGTCGTCTCCCATCGCGCGCGCGAAGATCGACGTCACCACCGCGGTCGCGGCGCTCACGGTTGCACCAGCTCGTGAAGGGTGTTCGGAGCATCCTCCATGACCCGGCGGTTCGCAGGACGACCCCCGCACCGTGCGGCCCTCGGACGCTGCGCGCACCAGAACCGCAGCACCGATCTCAACGGCCATCGCTCGGGCGGCGTGCCGGTCTCGGCCCAGATCCGCAGCCGATCGAAGCTCCACGCGGTCGCCCAGCCGATCAGCGGCCGCACGATGAGATCGAGTGCGCGATCCCAGTTCGATGTGTAGTCGTAGCCAGTGGAGAACACGACGGAATCGCCGTCGGGGCGATAGCGCCAGTAACCGCGACCGGCACCGAGCGGCGAGAGCCGACTGTCGCTGTCGAAACGCAGGGCGGAAGTGCGCGTTCCGTCGGGACGCTCGCGTTCGCCGATCGTGGTGCCGGTGCCGGTGATGGTGCAGCCGGGCAGGCGTCGTTCGTACACGAAGCGGGTGCCGCCGCCGGCCAGTGGAGTGGTCGGAGTGATGCGGCTGAAGCGGACGTCCCAGCGTGCATGAAGCGCCGGATCCTGGGTGAGCTGCCACACCCTCTCCATTGGCGCGGAGATGCGGATGCTGACGTAGATGGCACGCTGCACCATCACGCCTGCACCTCGGCGACGAGGTCCAACAGTTCGCGCAGCGGCTTTCGGAGCAGGCGCAAGCGGACCAGCGGCAGCGAGACCTTGAGGAGCCGCAGTCCCCGGTCGAGCAGCCTGCTGGTGCGTTCGCGACCGTCGGAGGTGTCGTAGACCCAGAACAGGGCGAGCAGCAGGTGGCCGAGCATCAGCGCCGACGGCAGGTCCTCATCGAACTCCGGCGGGAGCTTGTCTGCGGCGCCGGTGATCGCCTCGCGGAAGAGCCCGATCACGATCTTGCGCGATTCCGAGGAGTCGCTCGAGAGCGGATTGATCGACGAGCGTGGCGAGACCGCCGCCGAGAGGAACTCCGGCGCGAAGCGGTGGTAGGGCTCGAGCTGCGCGAGACCCGTGCGGAAGACGATGCCGAGCCGTTCGATGAGATCGTCGCTCGTCGCGAGCAGGGGCACCGCGGCGGCCCGGTGCTGCTGCTGGACGTCGAGGTAGAGCTCTTGGACGAGGTCGTTCTTCGACGCGAAGTGGTAATTGGTCGTGCCCACTGAGACGCCCGCTTCGGCGGCGATGAATCTGACGGTCGTCTGGTCGTACCCGCGCTCCCGGAACGAGCGCAGGGCGACGTCGCGGATGAGCGCTCGTGTGCGCTCGCTCTTGGTGGCGGAGGCGATGGAACTGGACATGTTCAGAAACATACGCTCGTTTCTGAACATGTTCAATACTGCGAAGGCTGTCTCGATGAGGACCATCGCGGACGAGGCGGCGGAAGGCGGGGGTCAGGACGGGTCGGGACTGTCGCGCAGCGCGCCAGACGCAGGATGCCCCCCCCCCCCCCCCCCGGTCCTGCCCACCAGATCCGGATGGAGACGGCGACGAGCACCATGAGCACGCCGAAAGGCGCCCACGATCTCACCCAGGCTGTCATCCCACGGCAGGCTGCCGAACCCGATCGAGACCACCACGGCCGACGCGATGCCGATCGCGCAGACGACGAGGTCGCCGACCAGCACGGGATCAATCCAGGAACAGCGCGCGCAGGCGCTTCGTGGTGAAGACCAGACCTATCGCGATCATCACGACGTAGTAGAGGACGTGCCACCACATCTCGGGGGTGAGGATGCCGGTGGTGAGTCCGCGGACGAGCTCGACGCCGTGCCACAGCGGGAACGCCATGATGACGTGCTGGATCCATTCGGGGTAGATCGTGATCGGGTACAGCGTCGCCGAGAATAGGAACATCGGCAGCAGCACGAAGTTGATCCAGTCCATCTGCTGGAATGTCTTCATGTAGCTCGTGACCGCCATGCCGAGGCTCGCGAACCCGAAGGCGATGAGCAGGACCGCCGGAAGCGCCAGGATCGCGGTCCACGCCAGGTTGAGGCCGAGGATCTGCATGATGATCATGAAGCCGGTCGCGTACAGCAGTCCGCGCAGCAGCGCGTAGAGGATCTCGCCCAGCGCGACGTCGAGCGGGCCGAGCGAGGTCGCGAGCATGCCCTCGTAGAGCTTGCCGTAGTTGAGCTTGAAGAAGACGTTCCACGTCGAGTCGTAGATCGCGCCGTTCATCGCCGAGACAGCGAGGAGCGCCGGGGCGATGAACGCCGCATAGGGCACCTCGACGCCGCTGGAGGTCTGCACGTCGCCGATGAGGGCGCCGAGGCCGATGCCCATCGAGGCGAGATAGAACACGGGCTCGAAGAAGCCCGACAGTACGACGGCCCAGCTCGACGAGCGCGCGGCGATGAGGCCGCGCTGCACGACCGACTGCGGGTTGCCCGCCCACAGCGCGCGCACGCCACCGGCGCGGATCGCGGCGGCCTCGGTTCCGGTCGCGACGGTCATGCGCCGAGCCGCCTCTGGAAGATGCGGCGGCCGATCATGTACCCGCCGATCGAGAGCACGAGGAGGTAGCCGACGTGCACGACGAGCGCGAACGGATCCATCGGCAGGCCGTAGGTGGCGACGCGGCCGAGCTCCGTCGCGTGCCACAGAGGCGACACCCAGCCGATCCACTGCAGCCACAGCGGCAGCGTGTCGAGCGGGTAGAACGTACCGGAGAACAGGAACATCGGCATGAAGATGAAGCGCTGCACGAGGGCGACCTGCCCCTTGTCGTCGGTGATCGACGCGGCGTAGGCCATGTAGGGGATGCCGAAGGCGAGGCCCGCGAGCAGGCCGATCGGGATGGTGAGCCATCCCGTCTGCGGGTCGGGAACCGCCTGGAACAGCCACAGGAACAGGTAGTACGCGACCGTGACGACCATGATCCGCGCCGACGCGCCGACGATGACGCCGCCGGCGATCTGCCCCGGCGACAGCCCGGTCGCGCTGAACCCGAAGAAGTACCGCCGCCACTTGAACCCCGCCATGACCGGGTACGAGAACTCCTCCGACGCGACGGAGATCGCGGCCGTCATCAGGAGCGCCGGCGCCACGAACACGAGGTATGAGACCTCGACGCCGTTCTGCGTGATCGGGGCGTCGATGAGGGCGGCGAGCCCGACGGCGAGCCCGAGGAGATAGAGGATCGGCTGGCCGAGCGCTCCGACGATGATGGTCCAGCCGTACGCGCGCATCGCGCGCACCATGTGCTCGGTGACGTACCAGGTGCCCAGGGCGCGGGGCTTGCGGCCCCATTGCATCGCCTCTTCGCGCAGCTCGTCGAGCGTCGGCTGCACGCGTGTCGGGGCGCCCTCGGAGGGAAGGCTCATTCGATCAGCGACCTTCCCGTGAGCCGGAGGAAGACGTCCTCGAGGCTCGAGCGGCGCACGAGCGAGGTCAGCGGCGTGAGTCCACGATGCGTCACGGTCTCGAGTGCTGCTTCGCCGTCGCTCGCGTAGACGAGGATGCGGTCGGGCAGCACCTCTACGCGGTCGCCAATGCCCTCGAGCTGCGGGGCGATCTGCTCGTTGCGGTCCGAGCCGAAGCGCACCTCGAGCACCTCCCGGCTGGAGTGCTCGCGGATGAGCGAGGCGGGCGTGCCCTCCGCCATGATGCGGCCCTTGTCGACGACGATGAGCCGATCGCAGAGCTGCTCGGCCTCGTCCATGTAGTGCGTGGTGAGCACGAGCGTCGTGCCACGCTCCTTGAGACGGAACAGGCGGTCCCACAGCACATGGCGGGCCTGCGGGTCGAGGCCGGTGGTCGGCTCGTCGAGCAGCAGGATGCGGGGATCGTTGATGAGGCCGCGCGCGATCGTGAGCCGCCGTTTCATGCCGCCCGAGAGCTGCTCGACCTTGCTCTTGGCCTTGTCTTCGAGCTGGGCGAACGCGAGCAGCTCATCGGCCTTCTGGTGGCACACCTTGCCGGGCAGGCCGAAGTAGCGGCCGTAGATGTAGAGGTTCTCGCGCGCGTTGAGCTCGCCGTCGAGGTTGTCCTGCTGGGGCACGACGCCGAGCCGCGACCGGATCTCGGGGCCATAGCGATCGGGGTCGAGCCCGAGGATCTCGAGCCGACCAGACGTCCGCGCGGAGACCGCACCCACCATCTTCATCGTGGTGGACTTGCCCGCACCGTTCGGGCCCAGCAGGCCGAACGATTCTCCCGGCGCCACCTCGAACGACAGGCCGTCGACGGCGAGGAAGTCCGGCTTCCCTTTGACCTTGTAGGCCTTGACGAGGTTCTCAGCGGTGATCACGGGGGCGGGCACCGGACTACCCTAACGCCCCGCTCCGACACCACCCGGTGGGGGGGAGGAGCGCCAGCCCGTCAACGTGAGTTGACACCCTTCCTACCGTCAACTACGGTTGACACGGATGCCGCGGCCCGCAGCATCCGTCACCGAAAAGCGAGAGGCTGCCCGATGAGCGGCGACGAACTGACCACCCTGATCGGGGCTGCAGGCGGTCGCGAGCCGATCGCGGAGCTGCACCGTCTCGCCGAAGTGCGGCGCGAACTCGCCCGCGCCGAAGAGGCGCAGGTGCGCAAGGCGCGCAACCTCGGCTTCTCGTGGCAGGCGATCGCGAGTGCCCTCGGTGTGAGCCGACAGGCGGTCCACAAGAAGTACGGTCGACGGTAAGCCCCTTCACGAACGAGGTACTCCCATGCCCTCCGCCGATCTCGACGAAGCCCCCGCCGCACCCACCGAGGCATCCCCGCGCCCCCGCCGCGGACGAGGCCGGCGCGGCAAGGCCGAAGAGGGGCCGCGCGCGACCTTCTCGCAACTGCTGCCCTACCTCTTCGAGCACAAGCGCACACTCGCCGTCGTCGTGGTGCTGAGCATCCTCAGCGCGGGCGCGTCGCTCATCCAGCCGCTGCTCGTCGGCCAGGTCATCACGCGCGTGCAGGCAGGGCTCGACCTCGGCCTGCTCGTCTGGGCGCTCGTCGGGTTCGTCGTGCTGGCCTCGCTCATCTCGGGCTGGCAGCACTACCTGCTGCAGCGCACCGGCACCGCCGTCGTGTACTCGAGCCGCCGTCGGCTCATCGCGCGCATCCTGCACCTGCCGATCAGCGAATTCGACGCACGACGCACCGGCGATCTCGTCTCGCGCGTCGGCAGCGACACGACCCTGCTCTATGCGGCTCTCACGCAGGGACTCGCGGACTCGGTCGGCAACGCGCTGCTGTTCGTCGGAGCACTCGTCGCCATGGCGATCATCGACCCACTGCTGCTCGCGATCATCGTGCTCGTGATCGGCGTCTCGGTGCTCGGCGTGGTCGCGCTGAGCGGTCGCATCCGCACCGCCTCGACCGAGCAGCAGGAGAAGGTGGGCGCCCTCGCCTCGGGCGTCGAGCGCGCCATCGGCTCGATCCGCACGGTCCGCGCCTCCGGGGCGACCGCCCGCGAGGTCGACTCGGTGACAGCGCAGGCGACCGAGGCCTACACCGTCGGCGTGCGCATTGCGAAGGTCTCGGCACTCGTGGTGCCGATCGCCGGCATCGCGCTGCAGGTATCGCTGCTGGTGGTCATCGGACTCGGTGGCTTCCGCGTCGCGACGGGCGCGCTGTCGATCGCGAGCCTCGTGACCTTCATCATGTTCCTCTTCATGCTGATCGCACCGCTCGGCTCGTTCTTCGGCGCGATCACGTCGGTGAATCAAGCGCTCGGCGCGCTGGGCCGCATCCAGGAGGTGCTCGACCTGCCGACCGAATCGCAGGACGACGCCGTGATCGCCGTGCGCGCCGCCGACTCCCCTCGCTCACCTGTCACGAGTGGCCACCCGGAGGGGCAGATCGCGACAGGTGAGCAAACTGAACCCGCGGCGATCGAGTTCCGCGACGTGCGGTTCCGCTACCCCCAGAACGTCGTGGCGGCGCGGCGCAAGGCCGAGTCCGAGGCGCTGGCCGTGCTCGAGAGCGCGCATGTCGACACGTCGACGATCGTGCTCGGCGACGGGGTGGGCGAGACCGGCCTCGACCGAGCGGCCGGTGTCGCAGCATCCGTCTCGGCCGATCTCGAGGTGCTGCGGGGCGTGTCGTTCTCCGTCCCGCGCGGGGCGCGCGTCGCGCTGGTCGGCCCGTCGGGCGCGGGCAAGAGCACCACCCTCGCCCTCATCGAGCGCTTCTACGACCCGACCGACGGGGCGATCCTGCTCGACGGCACGGACGTGAGAGCGCTCGATCGCGATGACCTGCGCGCGCACCTCGGGTACGTCGAACAGGACGCCCCGACCCTGGCCGGAACCATCGGTGACAACCTGCGGCTGGCCTCGCCCGAGGCATCCGATGAGGCGTGCGAGGCCGTGCTCCGGGCGGTCAACCTGGGTGAAGTACTCGACCGCAACCCGCTCGGCGTCGACGCGCCCGTCGGCGAGTCGGGCGTGATGCTCTCGGGCGGCGAGCGTCAGCGTCTCGCGATCGCGCGGGCGCTGCTGGCCGCTCCCCCAATCCTGCTGCTCGACGAGTCGACGTCGTCGCTCGACGGACTGAACGAGCAGCGCATGCGCGAGGCGATCGACGCGGTCGCGGCCGGGCGCACGCTCGTCGTGATCGCGCACCGCCTGTCGACCGTCGTCGACAGCGACCACATCGTGGTCATGGAGCACGGCCGAGTCGTCGGCCAGGGCACGCACTCCGAGCTCGTCGCCTCGACTCCGCTCTACCGCGACCTCGCGAAGCATCAGCTGCTGGTCTGAGGCAGAAGGATGCCCCGGCCCCCCGCACAGATGGGGCCGGGGCATCCGCGTCGACCGGCACGGTCCGAAGACCGCAGGTCGCTCAGGCGCCCGGCCCCTCTGCCAAGAAGAGGGCCGGGCGCTGGTCTTGGTCAGGCGCGCTGGAGGCGGTACCGGAGTGCGGCGAGTTCGGCCCACAGCGGGGCGGGGACGCGGCCGTCGAAGATGCGGTAGAACTCTTCGGTGAGGTCGGCTTCGCGCAGCCACGACTGCGGGTCGATGGCGAACAGCTCGTCGAGGTCGGCCTGGGGCACCTCGATGCCGTCGAGGTCGAGGTCTTCCGTGCGGGGCAGGCGGCCGATCGGGCTCTCGATGGCGCCGACCACGCCCTCGATGCGACGGATGATCCAGTCGATGACGCGGGAGTTGTCGCCGAACCCGGGCCACAGGAACCGGCCGTCGGTGCCTTTGCGGAACCAGTTGACCTGGAACACGCGCGGTGCGCGGTCGAAGCGCAGCTTCTGGCCGATGCTGAGCCAGTGCCCGAAGTAGTCGGCCATGTTGTAGCCGCAGAACGGGAGCATCGCGAACGGGTCGCGGCGCAGCTCGCCGACCGTGCCCTCCGCAGCCGCGGTGCGCTCGGACGAGATGTTCGAGCCCATGAAGACGCCGTGCGTCCAGTCGGTGGCCTCGACCACGAGCGGGACGTTGGTGGCGCGGCGACCGCCGAACAGGATGGCGTCCAGCGGCACGCCCTGCGGGGCGTCCCAGTCCTCGGCGATCTGCGGGCACTGGGCCGCGGCGACGGTGAAGCGCGAGTTCGGGTGGGCGGCGGGACGACCGGATGCCGGGGTCCACGGCTTGCCCTCCCAGTCGGTGAGCTGTGCCGGCGGCTCGTCAGTGAGGCCCTCCCACCACACGTCGCCGTCGGCGCGCAGTGCCACGTTCGTGAAGATGGTGTTGCCCCACAGCGTCTCGACCGCGGTGACGTTGGTCGACTCGCCCGTTCCGGGTGCGACGCCGAAGAACCCGGCCTCGGGGTTGATCGCCCACAGGCGCCCGTCCTCGCCGGGACGCAGCCACGCGATGTCGTCGCCGAGAGTCTCCACGCGCCAGCCCGGGATCGTGGGGCGCAGCATGGCGAGGTTCGTCTTGCCGCACGCCGACGGGAACGCCGCCGCGATGTGGTATGCCCGACCGGCCGGGTCGATGACGCGGATGAGCAGCATGTGCTCGGCGAGCCAGCCCTCGTCGCGAGCGATGACCGACGCGATGCGCAGCGCGAAGCACTTCTTCGCCAGGATCGCGTTGCCGCCGTAGCCGGAGCCGTACGACCAGACCTCCAGCGTGTCGGGGAAGTGCACGATGTACTTCGTATCGTTGCACGGCCACGCCACGTCGGCCTGACCCGGCTGCAGCGGGGCTCCCACCGAGTGCACCGTCTTGACCCACGGCGCGCCGCCGGCGATCTCACGCAGCACCTCGGTGCCCACGCGCGTCATGATGCCGATCGAGGTGACCGCGTAGGCGCTGTCGGTGACCTGCACGCCGATGTGCGACAGCGGGCCGCCGACCGGCCCCATCGAGAACGGCACGACGTACATCGTGCGGCCCCTCATCGACCCCTCGAACAGCGGCGTGATGGTCGCGCGGATCTCGTCGGGAGCGACCCAGTTGTTCGTGGGGCCGGCGTCCTCCTCGCGCTCGGACGCGATGAACGTGCGGCCCTCGGTACGCGCCACATCGCTGGGGTGCGACCGGGCCAGGTACGAGCCGGGACGCCACTCCGGGTTGAGCTTGATGAGCTTGCCCTCATCGACCATCTCCCGCAGCAACGCATCGTTCTCGGCCCGCGACCCACCCACCCAATGGATACGCGCAGGCTGCGTCAACGCCGCGATCCCGTCGACCCATGCGCGCAACGCGGCCATGCCTTCGCCCTGAACGGTCGGCGCCTCGCCGTACGTCCGGGGGAGGGTGGGACTGGCGGAAGTGGAGCCTTCGGTTCGGGTGAAGATGTCGGCAAGGGCCATGATGTCGCTCCTCATTGATGCAGATTCGTGCTCTTCCTCTACTTTCGGGTGTAACGGGAAGCTCTTCCCGCGAAATCTGGTGTCAAGAGTTGTAATTCTTTCGCTAGCATCAAGGAATGCCCCCCACGTCACTCGAACTGTCGACCCTGGGCCACCGCATCCGTCATCAGCGCCTCGCCCACGGCTACACGCTCGACGAGCTCGGAGCGCTGGTCGGGGTCGCCGGAAGCCAGCTCAGCCTCATCGAGAACGGCAAGCGCGAGCCGAAGCTGTCGCTGCTCCAGGCGATCGCCTCGACGACCGGCGTCGAGGTGGGCGACCTCCTCTCGGCCGAGCCGCCGAACCGCCGCGCGGCGCTCGAGATCGAGCTGGAGCGCGCGCAGTCGGGGTCTGTGTTCCGCCAGCTCGGCGTCACGCCGATCAAGGTGACGAAGGGCATGTCCGACGACACGATCGAATCGATCCTGGGTCTGCATCGCGAGCTGCAGCGGCGCGAGCGCGAGGCCATCGCCACGCCCGAAGAGGCGCGCCGGGCGAACACCGAGCTCCGGCTCATGATGCGCGAGCGCGACAACTACCTCCCCGACATCGAGAAGCTCGCTGAGAAGCAGCTCAAGGCGGCGGGTCACGTGTCGGGCGCCCTCACGCACCGAACCGTGAGCATCATGGCCGAGAAGCTCGGCTTCGAGCTGATCTACGTGAACGACCTCCCGCACTCGACGCGCTCGGTGACCGACCTCGAGCACGGCCGCATCTATCTGCCGCCGGCGTCCATCCCCGGCGGGCACGGCCTCCGGTCGATGGCGCTGCAGGCGATGGCGCATCGCCTGCTCGGCCACGAGAGGCCGACGGACTACGCCGACTTCCTGCAGCAGCGGCTCGAGATCAACTACTACGCCGCGTGCTGCCTCATGCCCGAGACAGCCTCCGTGGCATTCCTGCAGCAGGCGAAGAAGGACCGCAACCTCGCCGTCGAGGACTTCCGGGACGCATTCGGCGTCACGCATGAGGCCGCCGGCATGCGCCTCACCAACCTCGTGACGCGCCACCTCGGGATCAAGCTGCACTTCCTGCGCGTCGACGGCTCGGGTGCGATCTCGCGCGTGTACGAGAACGACGACCTGCCGCTTCCGATGGACGTCACAGGCGCCGTGGACGGTCAGATCGCGTGCCGCAAATTCTCGGCCCGCGCCGCCTTCTCGGAGCAGAACCGCACGACCGAGCACTATCAGTACACCGACACGCCCGCCGGCACGTACTGGTGCTCGACGCAGACCGGCACCACCGCGGAGGGCGAGTTCTCGATCACCGTCGGCGTGCCCTTCGACGACGCTCGGTGGTTCCGCGGGCGTGAGACGCAGAAGCGCGCGACCTCGACGTGCCCCGACGAGTCGTGCTGCCGCCGCGTCGCCTCCGACGTCTCCGACCGCTGGGCGGGCAAGGCCTGGCCGAGCGCGCGCGTGCACATGCAGATGTTCTCGCCGCTCCCCCGCGGCGCGTTCCCCGGTGTCGACGACAACGAGGTCTACGACTTCCTCGACCGTCACGCCTGAGGAAGGCAGCACGGACGGATGCCGCAGGCTGAGGCATCCGTGTCTCTTATGCCGTGATGAAGTCGCGGTAGCGGTCGAGCGCGGCCGCGACCTCGTCGTCCGTCGCGGCGCCGGGCGTGAACAGCTCAGGCACCGGGGATTCGGCATGGCGTCCGACCGCCAGGGAATGCGTCCACACGCCGACGGCTTCACCGCGCGCGACGAGGATGGGCCGCACGATGCCGTTCATGCTCGGTCCGATGGCGCGCAGGAATTCCGGCGCACACGGCACGGTGCGGTCGACGTACGACAGGTAGTACTCCTCGAACGGCGGCAGCGCGACGACCTCCGGGGCCGCGGCGCTGCGGCGCGGAGCCGGACCCACGGCGACGTACTGCGGCTCGGGTACGTCGGCGACGACCCGGACGCGATCCGACGCCGCCTCCGCCGCCGCGCGCGAGACCCCGAGCGCAAGCCCGGTCCACCACGCGAAGTCCCGCGCACCGGCGGGCCCGTGCGAGGCGATGTAGCGGACGAAGAGCTCTGCCATCGGATCCGCCGGGGTCGCAGCATCCGTGATCCACTCGTCGGCGAGCACGAAGAACTGCTCGCGCGTCGGCCCCTTATCCCGTGGCACGACCGGCCCCTGGCACAGCACGGCGCGCAGCGACAGCGCGACGAGCAGGTGGTATCCGCGCTGGCGCACGGTCGAGACGCCACCCTTCTCCCAGACCTCGAACAGCTCCTTGCGGGTGAGACGGTTGCCGCCGCCGAGCGCTGCCCGGGCGAGGCGCTCGGCGCGATCGGCCTCGTCGGCGTCGATCCCCTCGTTGCGGTGCACGGCCGCCGCCTGGCGGCGCTGGCGCTCGGCGGTGAGCGACAGCACCCACTCCACGTCGGCGGTGGGGATGGTGTGGATGGTCCCTCGCATCGTCCACGTGCGCACGATCTCGCCGCGGCCGTAGGCGGCGTCGACATCCCGCACCGTCGTGCGGCCCCGTACGCGCGTCGCGAGCGCCCAGCGCCCGCCCCAGAACTCCTGGCTCTGGGTCGCGAGCATGTGTCGTGCCGCGTCGGCGACGGTCGCCGCGGGCGCGCTCAGCCGGTGAGACCGGAGCCGCTCGTTCCGGAGGGTCGAGGCATCCACCCGCCCATCATGGCGCAGGCCGCGGACGTGCGGTGTCCGCGACGGACTCCCGGCCCCCGAGCCGGGTGCCTAGGCTGACGACATGATGGCGCCTGCCCCAGATGCGCGAATCTGCCCCACGTGCGGGGACGCGCTGACCTTCGAGATCCTCGACGACGAGCGGTTCCTCGTCGCCTGGTCGTGCCTGAACTGCGGCCTGATCCGCACCACCGAGCCGGTGTAGGAGGTCCCGTGGTGAGTCGGCGAGCGGGTCAGAGCCGGATCTCTTCGACAACGGCGACGGGACCCTGAGCGTCACCGCCCTGCTCGCTCACCGGCAGCGGCCGGACCGTCGGCAGCGACGGCAAGGCCATCGCCAAGAACGACGGGCAGGTCCGGCTGCTCTTCACCATCGACATCGCGACGGACACGGTCGTCAATGAGGAGCAGATCTTCGGCCCGACGGGGACGAACGACGACTTCTGCGCCGCCGTCCTCGCCCACTGGGGCGTCCGAGTCGATGCGCGGATCCTGCGGGACCCGCGCATCGGAAGGCGACCGGCTACTCGGGCGCGTACTTGAACGAGAGCTGGATCCGGGCACGGAACAGCAGCGTCCCGTCGTCGCCGACGACGACGTCCTGCTTCGTCACCTCGGCGATGCGCAGATCGTGCAGCGATCCCGCGGCAGTGCTGATGGCTTCTCGGGCCGCCTCCTCCCAGGACGAGGCACTCGTGCCAATGACGTCGATCACTCGGTAAACACTCATCGCTGACCCCTCATCGCTCGATGCGGACAGATCCCATAGTGATCCCGGCCGCGCCCGTATGGAAGGGGTGCACTGCGACCGGGAACAGCAGGAGAGCGGATGCCCCCGCCCGGGGCATCCGCTCTCCTGGTGTCATCGATTCAGGCGTGCCTCAGAACGGGTTCGGCGTGAGCGTGTACTTGGTCTGCAGGTACTCGTGGATGCCCTCGGCGCCCCCCTCGCGGCCGAGGCCCGACATCTTCCAGCCGCCGAACGGGGCGGCGGCGTTGGAGACGACACCCATGTTGAGCCCCATCATCCCGGTTTCGAGGCGCTCGATCATGCGCTGGCCGCGGGCGAGATTCTCGGTGAACACGTACGAGACCAGGCCGTACTCGGTGTCGTTGGCGATGCGCACCGCGTCGTCCTCGGTGTCGAACGGGATGATCGCGAGCACCGGCCCGAAGATCTCCTCATGGAGGATCTCCGATCCGGGCTGAACGCCGGTGATGACGGTCGGCTCGTAGAACGTTCCCGGGCCGTCGACCGCGTTGCCGCCGGTGCGCACCTGCGCGCCGCGGGCGACGGCATCCTGCACGAGCTGCGCCGCCTTCGCGACGGCGCGGTCGTCGATCAGCGGGCCGATCGTGACGCCGTCCTCGGTGCCGCGACCGATCGTGAAGCCGTTCACGCGCTCCGTGACGCGCTTCGCGAACTCGTCGGCGACCGAGCGGTGCACGATGAACCGGTTGGCGGCGGTGCAGGCCTGTCCGATGTTGCGGAACTTCGCGGCGATCGCGCCGTCGACCGCCTTGTCGAGATCGGCGTCGTCGAACACCACGAACGGCGCGTTGCCGCCGAGCTCCATCGACGTGCGCAGCACACCCTGTGCCGCCTGCTCGAGGAGGCGCTGGCCGACCTGCGTCGAGCCCGTGAACGACAGCTTCCGCAGGCGCGGGTCGCGGATGATCGGCTCCGACACGGCGCCCGACGTCGAGGTCGTGAACACGTTGACCACACCGGCCGGGAGGCCCGCGTCTTCGAGTAGCTTCGCGAACGCGAGCGTCGTGAGCGGGGTCAGGTCTGCGGGCTTGATCACCACGGTGCAGCCGGCGGCGAGCGCGGGCGCGATCTTGCGGGTCGCCATCGCGAGCGGAAAGTTCCACGGAGTGATGAGGAAGCACGGCCCGACCGGGTGCTGCGACACGATCATGCGGCCGGTGCCCTCGGGGTTCGCACCGTAGCGACCCTGCACTCGGGCCGTCTCCTCGCTGAACCAGCGCAGGAACTCGCCGCCGTACGCGACCTCGCCGCGCGCCTCGGCGAGCGGCTTGCCCATCTCGATCGTCATCAGCAGGGCGAAGTCCTCTTTGCGCTCCTGCAGCAGATCGAAGGCGCGCCGCAGGATCTCGGCCCGCTCGCGGGCCGGCGTCGCCGCCCACGCGGGGAACGCCTCGACGGCCGCGTCCAGGGCGGCGGTGCCGTCCTCAGGCGAGGCGTTCGCGATCTCTTTGACGACACCGCCGTTCGAGGGGTCGTAGACCTTCAGTGTCTTGGCACCGGACGCCGCGCGCCACTGTCCGCCGATGAACAGCCCGTCAGGGACGGACGCCAGCAGCTCGGACTCACGGGTTTCGGTGATCGTCGTCGTCACGAGGACTCCCTTGTCGGTGGACGGATGCCGCGGCATCCCCTTCGTTCGTTGGTCTGGGGCTATTCTGCCCGCGGCCGCCATCGCGGCCGATGTACATGTCGTACAGTTCACTGTCATGATTCGCCCGTCCGCACAGCGGTCGCGTCATCACCTGCTACCTCAGTTGAGGTCGAGGGCCGAGATGAGGAGCGACCTCGCGCCGCGACTCCTCATCTCGGCTCTGCACCTCATTTGAGGACGTCCGCGAATGCCGGAGCGTGCTGGTCGACGAATGCGCCGGCGAGGAATGCCTCGAGCTCGTCGGTCGCGGTGAGCGGGAGCACGGCCGCCACGTACTGGTCGGGACGCACGACGACGACCACGCCGTCGCGCGAGAGGCCGCGCTCCTCGAAGATGTCGCCGGCGGTCCAGGCGCTCGGCGCGGCCGCGTAGACCTTCTCCCAGTCGGTGAGCCCGAGGGGTCCGGTCTTGGGCAGGAACAGGTCGGGCACGCGGGTGATGTCCACGTCCTCGTGCGCCTGCTGGTAGACGACCTTGACGTCGAAGACCGCGTCGACGTCGGCGCCTTCCGGCGTGAAGCGCCGCACGGGCGACTCGGGCGCGGCCATGAACGCGACCCAGTCGGAGAGGACGGATGCCTCGCCCGCGGCGGGCGAGTCGGCGAAGGCGTAGATCCGCCAGCGACCGTCGGCCTTGGCGTGGTGTCCGAGGTGCACGGCGTTGCCGTCGCACACACGGACCACCTCGACCGACTTGAAGCGCTTGCCGAGCGGGAACCCCTCGGCGAGCGCCTGGTGCGCAGCATCCGTCACGATCATCGACTGGCCGTACTGCGTCATGAAGCCCGACGGGAACTCGGCGGTGCCGAGGTAGAACGTGGCGAGTTCCTGGGGGTCGGAGATCTCCTCGGGCTTTCGGGCCATGAGGGCCGACCACTCGCGATCGAAGTCGATGAGCTGCTGCGCGACCGGCTGACGCTCGGCCGAGTACGTCGACAGCAGCGATGCGGGGCTGAGGCCGGCGAGCACGTGACCGAGCTTCCAGCCGAGGTTGAAGCCGTCCTGCATCGAGACGTTCATCCCCTGGCCGGCCTTCGCGCTGTGCGTGTGGCAGGCGTCGCCGGTGAGGAAGACGCGCGGGTCATGGCCCTGGTCGACGTCGACATCGTCGAACTTGTCGGTGACGCGGTGGCCGACCTCGTAGACGCTGTGCCAGGCGACCTGCTTCACGTCGAGGGTGTACGGGTGCAGGATCTCGTTCGCCCTGCGGATGATCTCCTCGATCGGCGTCTGGCGCACGTGGTGGTTGTCATCGGCCGCGACCTCGCCGAGGTCGATGTACATGCGACTGAGGTAGCCGCCCTCGCGCGGGATGTGGAGGATGTTGCCGGCCTCGGAGTTGATCGCGCACTTGATGCGCCAGTCCGGGAAGTCCGTGTTCACGAGGACGTCCATCACGCCCCAGGCGTGCGCGGCGAACTGCCCGACGTGCTTGCGGCCGATCGCCTCGCGCACTCCGCTGCGCGCGCCGTCGCAGCCGACGACGTACGTGGCGCGCACGGTGCGCTCCTCGCCCGCGCGCTCGCCCGCAACGTGCCGCACACGCACCTCGACGGGGTACTCCCCGTCCTCGTGCACGGTGAGACCGAGGAACTCGATGCCGTAGTCCGGCACGATCCGCCCCGGGCCGTGCGCGGCGGCCTCGGCGAAGTAGTCCAGCACGCGCGCCTGGTTCACGATGAGGTGCGGGAACTCGCTGATCTTGAACGCGTAGTCCTCGGTGCGCGCGGTGCGGACGATGTTGCGGGGGTTGTCGGGGTCGGGACCCCAGAAGTTCATCCAGGCGATGTTGTAGGCCTCGGCGATGATGCGCTCCGCGAACCCGAACGCCTGGAACGTCTCGACGCTGCGCGGCTGGATGCCGTCGGCCTGGCCGAGCACGAGGCGCCCGTCGCGGCGCTCGATCATTCGGGTCGTGACGCCCGGGAACTGCGACATCTGCGCTGCGAGGAGCATGCCCGCGGGGCCCGATCCGACGATCAGCACGTCCATCTCGTCGGGCAGCTCGGCGGGCCGGTCGACGCCGGTGCCGGCCGCGTCCTGAATGCGCGGGTCGCCGGAGACGTAGCCGTGGTGGTGGAACTGCATCGGTGTCCTCCTCGGACGACGGTGTCGAGGGCTTGTGGCCTGGGTCTTGTTCGGAGAGGTGGCGTGTTCTATATTCGAGCACGACGTTCTACTATTGAACAGATCGTATATGACCGCGTTGCCTCCCACAACACCTGGCGCTCCTCACCCGAGCGCGAGACTTCAGACATGTCTGCGAAAGGACCGTCGAACGTGACAGATGTGACGTCTCGCGTCGAGGCGGCGGGTGCGAAGGCGGCGCCGGCCTCGCAGACGCTGAGCCGCGGCATCCGGATCCTCGAGGTGCTCGCCGACGCGCGCGGACCGCTGTCGATCGACGAGATCGCACGGCGGCTCGAGGTGCACCGGTCGGTCGCCTATCGGCTGCTGCGCACGCTCGAAGACCACGGGCTCGTCGAGCGGGACGCGGCGGGCCTCGTCGAGCTCGGCGCGCGCATGGCGGCCCTCGCGGCGGGCGTCGCGCACGACCTGCAGGCCGAGGCGCTCCCCGAGCTGACGGCGGTGGCGGGCGATCTCGGAGTGACGTGCTTCCTCGCGGTGCTCGACCACGACGAGTGCGTGACGCTCTCGAGCGTCGAGCCCCGCCACGCGGTGAATCCGGTCGCGCAGCGGCCGGGGACGCGGCATCCGGTCACTCGCGGCGCGCCGGGCAAGGCGATCCTGTCGCTCGTGCCGAAGGCCTCCTGGCCGAGCGGCATCTCGGGGGACCTGGCCGCAGAGGTGACGGATGCCACGACCCGCGGCTTCGCGACCAGCCACGACGAGGTCATCCCGAGCCTGCGCGCCGTGGCGGTGCCGCTCGCCGTGCGTGGGCGCGGGCCCGCGGCGATCGCCGTCGTGTTCGTTGCGAGCGCGCACTCGGACGAGGAGATCGCCGCGCGGCTCAGGCGCTCGGCGGCCGCCATCCGCGACGCGCTCGGCGGCTGAGGCGCCCGAGCCGGGCGCTGAGCCTGTGGACGCGACGCTGCTCAGATCGCTGCTGTCGAAGCGCCCGGTCGCCGCGCCGTCCCGGGCTGGGCGGACAGACGTGCCCCGCAGAACTCCACGAACCCATCGCGGGGAGCTGGCCGGGGTGGTTGCACGCCCGCGGGCGGCGGATTCCGTGGAGTTCCGCCGGTGGGGCGACGGGATCAGGCCGTCGTGGGGTACTCGGTCACGAGGCGGATGTTGTACTCGGCGATGCGCTGGGGCACGCCCGCGAACGCCTCGGCGCGGGCGTCGGACGCGAGGTACTCCCTCTCGAGGGCCAGGAAGGCCCCTTCGTCGCCCTCGGCGCTCACCGCCCAGACGAACTCGCTGGTCTCGGGAAGGCCGTACGCGAACTCGATCGTGAAGCCGGCAGCGGGCCGCACCCGCGGCATCCACTCGTTCCACCACGCGACGAAGGCGTCGTACTCCCCTGCGACGAGCGTGTACCGGCGGAGCTGAGTCGTCTTCATGACTCCATCCTGCCCGAAGACCTATACTCGTCACGTCCGGGGGCACCGTCGCCCGCCGGTGCTCGAAAAATGGGCACGCAGCGCGCACGCGCGAGACACATACGGCTCTTGATCCGTCCCGTCTCGAAAGGCATCGCCATGTCTCCCGCCATGAGCGCCGTCTCGGCGCACGTCGCCCTCACTCTCGCCCGCCACATCGACCACGTCTTCGGCGTGATGGGCAACGGCAACGCGTACTTCCTCGACGCGCTCGAGCGCTCCACCGATGTGCACTTCACCGCCGTCCGCCACGAGGCCGGCGGGGTCGTCGCGGCCGACGCGTACCACCGCGCCTCCGGGCGTCTGGCCGCTGCGACCGCCACGTACGGCGCCGGCTTCACCAACACGCTCACCGCCCTCGCCGAGGCGGTGCAGGCTCACGCGCCCCTCGTGCTCGTCGTAGGCGACGAGCCGACCTCCGGGCCGCGCCCGTGGGACGTCGACCAGATCGCCCTCGCATCTGCTGTCGGCGCGCGCACCTATACGGTCGGGCGAGCGGATGCCGCGGCCACGACGATCATCGCCATCGAGCACGCCCTCACCTACCGGGTGCCGACGGTGCTCGCGATCCCCTACGACGTCGCCGCGCGCGACGCAGGCGCCGTCTCCGAGCCCCCGGAGCCGCGCCTGCCCGCGCCCCTCGTGCCCGCCGGAGCGTTCGCCGAAGGCGCGGTCGAGGGCCTCGTCGAGGCGCTCGCCTCGGCGGAGCGGCCGTTCCTGCTCGCCGGCCGCGGAGCCTGGGTCTCGGGTGCCCGCGAGGCCCTCGGTGACGTGGCCGATGCGGTCGGCGCCGTCACGGCGTCCACCGCCCTCGGCCGTGGCATCTTCCCCCGCGGCGAGTTCGACCTGGGCGTGACCGGCGGCTTCGGCGCCGAAGGGGCGATGGAGCTCGTGCGCGAGGCGGATGTCGCCGTCGTGTTCGGAGCGTCGCTGAATCAGTTCACGATGCGGTTCGGGGACCTTTTCGCGCCCGGCACCCGGGTGTTCCAGGTCGACGTCGCGCCCGCCGCGACCCATCCCCACGTGGGCGGCTACGTGCGCGGCGACGCCGCCGTGGTGGCCCGCGCAGTCGCCGACGGGCTGGCCGCCCGGGCCGGCCGGTCCAGCGGCTGGCGGGAATCCGTCGACCTCATGCCGCTGCGGGCATACGAGCCCGGCGACGACATCGCCCCCGATGGTCGGCTCGACCCTCGCGCGGTCGCGGCACGCGTCGGCGAACTCCTGCCGGAGGACCGCGTCGTCGTCTCGGACGGCGGCCACTTCATCGGCTGGGCGAACATGTACTGGCCCGTCGGATGCCCCGACCGCATGATGATGGTCGGCACGGCGTTCCAGTCCATCGGGCTCGGCTGGCCGTCGGTGCCCGGCGCCGCTCTCGCGAAGCCCTCGGCGACGGTCGTGCTGACGACGGGCGACGGCGGTGGGCTCATGGCGCTCGCCGACCTCGAGACCGCCGTCCGCGTCGCCGGCGGCCGGGGCGTCGCGGTGGTGTGGAACGACGCGGCGTACGGTGCTGAGATCAACCTCTACGGCCTCAAGGGGCTCGCGGAGGAGCCCATGCTCATCCCCGAGGTCGACTTCGCCGCTCTCGCGGCCGGCGTCGGAGCCGAGGGCGTCGTCGTGCGCACCCTGGCCGACCTCGACCGGCTCGCAACGTGGACGGCCGAGCCCGCAGCATCCCGTCGATTCCTCGTGCTCGACTGTCGCATCTCGGGATCGGTGATCGCGCCGTACCAGCGCGAGATCATCCGCGTGAACTCCTGACGGTTTTGGCGACTCGCCAAAACACGTCGGTCACAGGGTGTGATCTTGGCGAGTCGCCCTGATGCGGTGACGCGACGGCAGTGGTCGAATTCTGGCGAGTCGCCGAAACGCCGGCCGCGGCCCGCGAATTCTGGCGAGTCGCCAAACGCCAGGAGGGGGCGGCAGGAGGCGAGCACACGCCGTCACTCGCCGGTGAAGTCGGGCTTGCGCTTCTGCTGGAAGGCGGCGAAGCCCTCGCGGTAGTCGGCTGTGCTGCGCAGCGCCTCCTGGCCGCGGGCCTCCTCGGCGACGGCGTCCCACAGCCGCTCGCCACGCAGGCGCGCGATCAGGCGCTTCGAGGCGACGAACGCGGCCGTCGGTCCCGACGCCGCGAGCGTCGCCCGTTGCAGGGTGAAGTCGAACACCTCCTCGACGGGCATCGCTCGGCTGAACAGCCCCGCCGCCACCGCCTCGGCGCCCGACATCATCGCGCCGGTGTAGATGAGGTCGAGCGCTCGGTGCGCACCGAGCCGCTCGTAGAGGAGGGCGTGACCGCCCGAGTCCAGCATCGCTCCGAGGCTGGCGAACGGCGAGCCGACCTTGGCGTCGTCCGCGACGTAGACGACATCGGTGGCGATCGCGAGTCCGAGTCCGACGCCGAGGCACGCACCGTGCACGGCCGCGAAGGTGGGCGCGGGGAACGCGGCGATCCGCCTCATCAACGTCTCGACGCCGGCGAGGTACTCGGGCACGTCGTCGGTCACCGGGTCCACGCCCGCGATGTCGCGGCCGGCGCAGAACGCCCGCCCCTCGGCGCGCAGCACGAGCGCACGCACGCCGGACTCCTCGGCGCTGCGGTACGCGGCATCCATCTCCCCCAGCTCGCGCAGCGACAGCGCGTTGAGCTTCTCCGGCGCGTTGAGGACGACTTCGGCGACGTCGCCGGTGATGGACAGTTCGATCATTCGTTCCTCCCTAGACGTCGTAGTCGACGACGACGGTATCGGTCGTGGGGTGCGACTGGCACGTGAGCACATACCCGCGCTCGAGTTCATCGGGCTCGAGCGCGTAGTTCTCCGTCATCGTGACCGATCCCTGCACCAGGCGGGCACGGCACGTGCCGCACACGCCCCCGGCGCAGGCGAACGGCACGTCGGGTCGTACTCGCAACGCGGCGTTGAGGATCGACTCGTGCGCGGCGACCGGGCTGTCGACCGCCTGCGACTGCCCGTCGAGCGTGAACTCGATGCGCCGCACCGGCTCGTCCTTCGCGACGACCACCGGGCGCCCCGCCGACGGCTCGGCGCGATCCCCCTCCCCCGTCGTGAACAGCTCGTACCGCACGTGCGCGGGGGCGACGCCGATGTCGGCGAGGGTGTCGCGGCAGAGCTGCACGAGTCCGAACGGCCCGCACAGGAACCACTCGTCGACCGTGTCGGGGAGCACCAGCTCATCGAGGATCCGCCGCAGCCGAGGCTCGTCGATGCGGCCCGAGAGCAGTGGCGCCGTGCGCTGCTCGCGCGAGAGCACGTGGTGCAGCGCGAGCCGGGTCGGATAGCGGTCCTTGAGGTCGGAGAGCTCGTCGAGGAACATCACGTCGAGGCTCGACCGGTTCGTGTAGACGAGGGTGAACCGCGACGTGCGCGACCGGGCGAGCACGGTCGCGGCGAGCGCCATGAGCGGCGTGATGCCGGATCCCGCGGCGATCCCCGCCACGTGCGTGTCGTCGAGGTCGGCGAGTTTCGAGGTGAAGGTGCCCTGCGGGCTCATCACGTCGATCTCGTCACCCACCTTCAGCTCGGTCTGCGCCCAGGTCGAGAACCGACCGCCGAGATCGCGCTTGATCGCGACGCTGATCGTGCGCGGCCCGTCGCCCCCGCCGCCGGAGTCCTCCGCGCGGCACAGCGAATACGAGCGGCGTACCTCGTGCCCGTCGACCACCTTTCGCAGGGCGACATGCTGCCCTGCGAGGTAGTCGAACTCGTCGCGTGCCTGCTCGGGGATCGCGAACGTCACCTCCACCGAGGCGTCCGTCAACGGGCGCACCGCGGCGACCCGCAACGTGTGGAAGCGCGCGCGGTGCTTGGCGCCGCGCGGACCGCCGACGGCGGTCGTCAGCAGCGTCTCGGCGATGCGTTCGTTCTCGCTCGCCGCCACCTCGCCGGGCCGCATCAGTGCACCTTGAAGTGGTCGAAGGGCTCGAGGCACGCGCGGCACTCGTACAGCGCCTTGCACGACGTCGAACCGAACCGCGCGAGCTCGCGCGTGTCGAGCGAACCGCAGCGCGGGCACCGCACCGACAGCTGAAGGCGGATCGGCCCGCTCTCCGCCGCACGTCCGGTGGGCGGGGCGATGCCGTACTCGAGGAGCTTGCGCTTGCCGGCATCCGTCATCCAGTCCGTGGTCCACGCGGGGGCGAGCGCGAGTCGCACGTCGACGTCGTCGAAGCCGGCCGACGTGAGCGCGAGCACGACGTCGTCGCCGATCGCGTCGATCGCCGGGCAGCCCGAATACGTCGGCGTGATCGTGACGGTCACGCGTCCCTCGTCGACGGCGACGTCGCGCAGCACGCCGAGATCCTCGATCGTGAGGACGGGAACCTCGGGATCGAGGACGGATGCCGCGACCTCCCACGCGCGCGCGGCCGTCGCCGTACCCGTCACCATGTCGCCCCCGGGTGCTGCCTGGCCAGCACTTGCATCTCGGCGAGCAGGGAGCCCAGCGTCGGGAAGTGCGACCCGCGCCGCCCGCCGGCCGCCGACATCGGGATGGCGGGCACCTCGAGCTCGGCCTCGGCGAAGACCGCCGCGATCACGGTGTCGAACGGCCCTTGAAGTGTCGAGGGCGGCACGGCGATGCCGTCGAGACGCTGGGTCAGCGGCTCGTCGCGGAACAGCTCGCCCACGTACGGCCACACATCGCCGATCGCGCGGAGCATGCGCCGGCGGGACTCGTCGGTGCCGCCCGCGAGGCGCAGCGTCCACTGCACGGCGTGGTCACGGTGGTACTCGACCTCTTTGACCGCCTTCGCGGCGATCGCGGCGAGGGTCTCGTCGGACGATCGCTGCAGGGCTGTGTACAGCTCGAAGAGGTAGACGGATGCTGCGAGCTGACGCGCGATCGTCTGCGCGAAGTCCCCGTTGGGCTGCTGGAAGAGCCACGCGCACCGGAACTCCGGCTCGTCGCGCCAGTAGGCGAGGTCGTCCTCGGTGCGATCGTCGTAGGTGCCGGCGTACCGCAGGAGCGAACGCGCGTGACCGAGAAGGTCGAGCGCGATGTTGGCGAGCGCGACATCCTCCTCGAGTTCGGGAGCCCGTGCGATCCACGCGCCGAGCTGTTGCGACAGGATGAGCGCATCGTCGCCGAGCCACCGCGCGTACTCCGCGACGTCCGCCGTCGCGGCGTGGCCCTCGGCGCCGGCCAGCTCGGCCGACAGCTCGACGTGCTCGACGGTCACGTCGCCATGCGGAAGCTCCTCGATCACAGGTGCGGCACCCCCTCGGACGCCGTGTAGTACGTGGCGTGGCGATAGTTCTTGCCCGCGGGGCTCTCGAAGAACGCCCCCTTCGAATCGGGATCGCTCGTCGTGATGGCGTCGGCGGGCACGACCCAGATCGACGTGCCCTCCCCCCGGCGTGTGTAGAGATCGCGGGCGTTGCGCAGCGCGAGCTCCGCATCTGGCGCGTGCAGCGACCCCGCGTGCACATGGCTGAGGCCGCGGTTCGCGCGGACGAACACCTCCCACAGCGGCCACGACTCGCGCGGCGACGCACCTGGAGTGGTCATGATCGGACCTCCGTCGTCGGCTCAGGGCGTTTCGACTCGCTTCGCTCGCTCAACGACCGAGAGGCGAGCTCGAGCTGCTGCTTGCGGGCGTACTCAGCCGCGGCCTCGCGGACCCACGCACCGTCCTCGTGGGCGTTGCGCCGGTTGCGGATCCGCTCGACGTTCATCGGGCCGCGGCCGGCGAGCACCTCGTGGAACTCCGTCCAGTCGATCTCGCTCGTGTGCCACCGCTCCGCCCGCTCGTCCCACCGCAGCTCCGGGTCGGGCAGCCTCACACCCAGTACCTCGGCCTGGGGCACCAGCATCCCGATGAACCGCTGCCGCAGGTCGTCGTTCGAGAACCGCTTGATCTTCCACCGCATCGACTGCGCCGAGTTCGGCGACTCGTCGTCGGGAGGCCCGAACATCATCAGCGACGGCCAGTACCAGCGGTCCACGGCCTCCTGCGCCATCTCCCGCTGCGCGGGCGAACCCTGCATCAGCGTCAGCAGGATCTCGAACCCCTGCCGCTGGTGGAACGACTCCTCCTTGCAGATGCGCACCATCGCCCGGCCGTACGGACCGTACGACGCACGGCACAGCGGCACCTGATTGCAGATCGCGGCGCCGTCCACCAGCCAGCCGATCGCACCCATGTCTGCCCACGTCGGCGTCGGGTAGTTGAAGATCGACGAGTACCGGGCCCGCCCCTCGATCAACTGCCCGGTCATCTCGTCACGGGTGATGCCGAGGGTCTGGGCCGCCGAGTACAGGTACAGGCCGTGGCCCGCCTCGTCCTGCACCTTGGCCATCAGGATCGCCTTGCGCTTGAGGCTCGGCGCGCGAGAGATCCAGTTGCCCTCGGGCTGCATCCCGATGATCTCGGAATGCGCGTGCTGCGAGATCTGCCGGATCAGCGTCTTGCGGTACGCCGCCGGCATCCAGTCCCGCGGCTCGATGCGCGAGTCGGCCTCGATGATCGCGTCGAACGCCGCCTGCTCGCCGGCCTCGTCGATCGGCGCCGTGTCGATCAGTGTCTCGGTCGTCATCATCGACTCCTTATTTACAGACCGTTCGTTCAGTAAAGTCTACAACGGACTTCTCCACCGTGCGGAAACACGGGTTGGTCACGTCGACACACCGGGAACGAATGCCGCGCCCCGGGGCGTCGCGCCACCGACCCGTGTTTCGGCGACCGGCTGTGGAAGTCAGTCGGTGGGGTGAGTGCGCCGCGTCGTCAGCGACCGGCCGCGGAGCTCGGCGACCACGTCGCCGGTCTCGTCGGTGACCGTGACGTCGTACAGCCCGTTGCGGCCCGAGAGGATGCGGCGCCGCGCGTGCGCGGTGAGCGTCTGGCCCGCATGGGTGGCCTTGAGGAACGTGATGTCGGCGCCGGCAGCCACCGTGACGTCGTCGTCCTCGTTGCAGGCCATTGCGAACGCGGTGTCGGCGAGCGCGAACACCATCCCGCCGTGCGTGATCGCGAAACCGTTCGTCATGTCGTCGCGCACCCGCATCGACACGATGGCCTCGCCCGGTTCGTCGCGCTCGACGACCATGCCGAGCGCGGCCGAAGCGTGGTCGCGCCGCAGCATGCGGCGCTGCCCGACGAAGTGCGCTGCGGGGTCGCTCATGCGCGCGCTCCAGCGGACTCGGGAGAGACGGATGCCGCGGCGGTGGCGGCATCCGTGTCGGCAGACGTCTTGGCGACCAGCGTGAGCACGTCGTAGGTCGCGACGGTCTCCTCGCGCTGGTTGAGGATGACGGCGTCCCACCGCACCTCGCCGTATGCGTCGTTCTCGCGCGGAGTGATCTGCTTCGCCGTGAGCACCACGCGGATCTCGTCTCCGGGCGACACCGGCGTCATGAACCGCAGGTTCTCGAGGCCGTAGTTGGCGAGCACGGGGCCCGGCTCGGGGTCCACGAACAGGCCCGCCGCCCACGACACCAGCAGGTAGCCGTGAGCGACCCGACCGGGGAAGAACGGGTTGGCGGCGGCGGCCGCCTCATCCATGTGGGCGTAGAACAGGTCGCCCGTGAAGTTCGCGAACGTCTCGATGTCGTCGAGCGTCACCGGGCGCAGCGGCGACGCCACCTGGTCGCCGATCGCGAGTTCGGCGAGCGACTTGCGGAACGGGTGACGATCGGAACGGGATGCCGCGCCCTGATGCCACACGCCGGTCAAGGCGGTGAGCATCGCGGGCGAGCCCTGCACCCCGGTGCGCTGCATGTGGTGCAGCACAGCGCGGATGCCGCCGAGCTCCTCGCCGCCGCCCGCACGGCCGGGTCCGCCGTGCACCAGGTGAGGGACCGGGGCGCCGTGGCCCGTCGAGGTGCGCGCGTCGTCGCGGTCGAGGAAGAGCAGGCGCCCGTTGTAGGCGGCGGTGCGGGCGAGCAGAGTCGCGGCGACCGCAGGGTCGGACGTCGCCACGCTCGTCACCAGCGACCCGCCCCCGCGGCCGACGAGGTCGGCGGCTTCGTCCACCGTCCGATAGGCGATCACGCTCGCGACCGGGCCGAACGCCTCGACGTCGTGGACGGCGTCGGGAAGGGCATCCGCGTCGCCGTCGAACCCGACGACGATGGGTCCGACGAACGCGCCGTCGGGCGCGGGGCCGGTCGAGCCGTCGGCACGGGTGACGTCCGGGGCATCCGTCGTGCCGATGAGCAGCCGGCCTCCCGCGGCTTCGAGCTCGCCGACGGCCCGCAGCACCTCGTCGCGCTGCGCGAGCGAGACGAGCGGACCCATCGTGACGCCCTCGGCATGCGGGTCCCCGATCACGACCCGCTCGTCGATCTTGGCCCGCAGTGCCTCGATGAGCGGCTCGACCGCGTCGACCGGCACGATGGCGCGCCGGATCGCGGTGCACTTCTGCCCCGCCTTCGTCGTGAGCTCGACCATGAGCTGCTTGACGTACGCGTCGAATTCGGGGGTGCCGGGCACGGCGTCGGGGCCGAGCACGGACGCGTTGATCGAGTCGGTCTCGCTGGTGAACCTGACGCCGGGCGCCGCCTGCTCGCGAAGTCGGGAAGCGGTCGAGGCGCTGCCGGTGAAGCCCACGAGGTCGCCGAGCCCGAGGTGGTCGAACAGCCCGGGTACGGCGCCGCTCACCAGCTGCAGCGAGCCGGCGGGCAGGCGTCCGGTCTCGACGAGCATCCGCACCCATGCCTCGGCCACGTACGCCGTCGGCGTCGCGGGCTTCACGATCGTCGGAACCCCCGCGAGGAACGCAGGGGCGAACTTCTCGAGCGCGCCCCACATGGGGAAGTTGAAGGCGTTGATCTGCACCGCCACACCGGGCAGCCGCGTGTACACGTGGCGCCCGAGGAACGTGCCGTCCTTCGACAGCGGCTCGACGGGGCCGTCGAGGTACACCTGCGCGTTCGGGAGCTCGCGCCGACCCTTGGACGAATAGGTGAAGAGCACGCCGATCCCGCCGTCGACGTCGCTCAGCGAGTCGCGCGTGGTCGCGCCGGCGCGCTTCGACAGCTCGTACAGCTCCTCCTTGCGCGCCGTGAGGGCGAGGCCGAACTCCTTCAGCAGCAGCGCGCGCTGGTGGAAGGTCAGAGCGCCGAGGCTCGCCTGCCCGACGGTGCGCGCGTGGGCGATCGCGCCGACCAGGTCGATGCCCCCGGTGCCGACGAGCGTCACGACCTCGCCGGTCGAGGCGTCGCGCACCTCCGTCGCGCCCGCGTCGGATACGGGCGTCCACCATGCGTCGCGCAGGTAACTGGGGAGGATGCCGGTCCCTGTCCGCTCCATCATCACTGTTCACTCCATTCGTAGAAGCCGCGGCCGGTCTTGCGGCCGAGATGTCCGTCGGCGACGAGGCGCCTGAGCAGCTCCGGGGGCGCGAAGCGCTCCCCCAGCTCGCGATGCAGCTCCTCGGCGATGCCGAGTCGCACATCGAGCCCGACGAGGTCCGTCGTGCGGAGCGGACCGACCGGATGCCGGTACCCGAGCTCCATCGCCGCGTCGATGTCGGCGGCCGAGGCGACGCCCTCCTCGAGCATGCGGATCGCCTCGAGCCCGAGCGCGACTCCGAGCCTGCTCGATGCGAAGCCCGGACTGTCGCGCACGATGATCGGCGTCTTGCCGAGCGCGGCGATCCAGCTCTTGGCGTCGTCGACGAGCGCCGGGTCGACCGCCGTGCCGGCGACGACCTCGACGAGCTGCGACGCGGGCACGGGGTTGAAGAAGTGCAGACCCAGGAAGCGCTCCGGGCGTGCGAGGCCGGAGGCGAGGTCGTCGATCGAGATGGACGAGGTGTTCGTCGCGAGCACCGCCTCCGGTGCGAGCACGCGCTCGGCGCGGCCGAGGGCCTCGAGCTTCAGCTCCCGATCCTCCGGGACCGCCTCCACGACGAGGCCGCAGCCGGCCAGGGCCGCAGCATCCGTCGCCGTCCTGATCGCTGCGGCGAGCGCCTCGTATCCGATGTCGGTGGTGCCGCGCTCGACGCTGCGGCGCACGGTTTCGAGGAGCCGAGCGGATGCTGCCACCGCCGCCGGGTCGTCGCGCTCGACGACGACCACCTCAGCGCCGGCGAGCACGAACGCGTGCGCGATGCCCGTGCCCATGCGCCCGCCGCCGATCACGCCGACGCGATCAGGAACGCTCATCGCTTCTTCCTCTCGAGGAACGCGGTCATGCGCCGCTCCTTCTCGGGGCTCTCGAAGAGCTGCGCCTGCAGCTCCAGCTCGATCTCGGGGTGCGCGGCGCGCGGGGCGAGCAGCGCCGTCTTCGTGTGGCGCGTCGCCAACGGGTCGTTGCGCGCGATGCGGTCGGCGATCGCGTGGGCCGCGGCGAGCAGGTCGGCGGGCTCGTACAGCGAGGACACGAGCCCCCAGTCGACGGCGGTGTCGGCATCCAGGATGCGCCCTGTCAGCAGCATCTCGGCGGCCCGGGCCTCGCCGACGATCTCGGGCAGGCGCCACGTCGCACCCGCCGCCGCGATGATGCCGAGACCGGTCTCGGGGTTGCCGATCTCGAGGCTCGGCGTTCCGATGCGGATGTCGGCCGCGTACGCGAGCTCGGCCCCGCCTCCCAGCGCGTAGCCGTCGATCGCCGCGATGACGGGCATCGGCAGGTTGCGTACCCGAGTGAAGGCGCGGGTGTTGATGCCCCGGCGCGCGTCGGCGGCGCGGCGTTGGCGCAGCTGGGCGATGTCGGCGCCCGAGGCGAACACACCGTCGGAGCCCGTGAGGATGAGCGTGCGGGGCTCGCGCTCGAGCTCGCCGCACAGCTCGTGCAGACGGTCGATGGTGTCCTGATCGATCGCGTTGCGCACCTCCGGCCGCGACAGCGTCGCGACGACGCGGTCCTCGCCCCGCTGGATCTTGAGCGGCTCAGGCATCGGCATCCTCTCGATCCGCTCCGTCACGGTCTCGCGCCCATAATATCTGATCGATCGTTCAGTAATGTCACCGTGTCGCCCGGCGTCCACGGCGACGGGTGCGAGACTGAGCACATGTCCGCGAGCACCGACGCCTCCCCCGCGCGACGCGGACGGCCCGGCTACGACCGCGACCAGGTGCTGGCGGTCGCGGTGGCACTCTTCAACGAGCAGGGATACGACGCGACGTCCGTCGCCGATCTCGCCTCGCGCCTGGGCCTCACGAAGTCGGCCCTGTACCACCACTTCGACTCGAAGGAGCAACTGCTCGCGCTCGCTCTCGACGAGGCGCTCGATGGGCTCGAGGGCGTGCTCGACGAGCCGGGCGCCTCCGTGGGCGACCCCGTCGAGCGACTCGGCGCCGTGCTGCGCGGAGCCGTGGGGGTGCTCGTCGACAAGCTCCCCTATGTCACGCTCCTGCTGCGCGTCCGGGGCAACAGCGAGGTCGAGCGCGCCGCCCTCGAACGCCGACGCAGCTTCGACCACCGCGTGACGGCGCTCGTGGCCGCGGCGCAGCGCGCCGGTCAGGTGCGCGCGGATGTCGACGGCGCCGTGGCCACGCGCCTGGTGTTCGGCATGGTCAACTCGATCGTCGAGTGGTATCGCCCCGGCGGCGCCGTCGATCGCGAGCGGCTTGCCCACGACGTCGTCGCGGTGGCCCTCGACGGCATGCGCACCCGCTGAGCCCCGCCCCTCCCTTCCCCTCCCGCGCCGAGCGTGCCCCTCCCGCGCCGAGCATGCCCGGCATGGTCGCGGCACCAGGGGCATGGTCGCGGCACCAGGGGCATGGTCGCGGCACCAGGGCGCGGGGCGGCGGAGCGACGGGGCGACGGAACGACGGAACGACGGAACGACGGATGCTGCGCCCCGAGCCTGCACAGCGGCTCAGGGGCGCAGCATCCGTCTCACGAAAGGTCAGGCCTTGGAGAAGCCGTAGATCGGGCTGGCCGACTGCTCGGCCTCGTGATCGGGGCCGAGCGGGATGCCGGAGCGGTCGCGCAGCAGCAGTGTCGCGATGAGTCCGATCACCGTCATGGCGGCGAGGTACCACGTGACCGACAGGGTCGAGCCGGTCGCCTGCACGAGCGCCGTCGCGATGGTGGGGGCGAACGCACCGCCGAGGATCGCGCCGATCGCGTACGAGATCGAGACGCCCGAGAAGCGGATGGATGCCGGGAACAGCTCGGAGTACAGCGCGGCCTGGGGGCCGTACGTGAAGCCGAGGCCGATCGTGAGGATCGCGAGTCCGAGGAACAGCAGCCAGATATCACCCGTGTTCACGAGCGGGAACAGCAGGAAGACGCCCACGAGCTGCAGGATCCAGCCGATGATGTACGTCGTGCGGCGCCCGATGCGGTCGGAGATGAAGCCGGCAGCCAGCGTCGACAGCAGCCAGGTGACGGCCGATCCCGCGACCGCCCACAGCACCGGTCCGCGCTCGAGGCCGAGCGGTCCCTCGGGGTTCGTCGAGTAGCCCTGGATGTACCCGCCTGTGGTCATGTAGCCGACGGCGTTGTTGCCCGCGAAGACCAGCGCGGCGATGATCACGAGGAGCAGGTGCTTGCGGAAGAGCGTGACGATCGGCATCCGCGCCTTCTCCTTGCGCTCGGCGAGCTCGGCGAAGACCGGGCTCTCCTCGACGCGGCGGCGGACGTAGTAGCCCACGAGGATCAGCACCACGCTGAGGAGGAACGGGACGCGCCAGCCCCATACGAGAAACGCGTCGCCGGGGGCGATCATCGCCATGAGCGCCATGACACCCGAGGCGAGCAGCAGGCCGAGCGGCACGCCGATCTGCGGCGAGGCGCCGAAGGCACCGCGACGCTTCTTCGGCGCGTGCTCGACGGCCATGAGCACGGCGCCACCCCACTCGCCGCCCGCGGAGATGCCCTGGATGATGCGCAGCAGCACGAGGAGGATCGGGGCCGCGATCCCGATCGCCTCGTACGTCGGCAGTACGCCGATGAGCGCGGTCGCCGCACCCATGAGGATGAGCGTCCACATGAGCACGACTTTGCGGCCGTACTTGTCGCCGAAGTGGCCGGCGAGGAACGCGCCGAGCGGGCGGAAGAGGAAGCTCACGCCGACGGTCGCGAAGGCCACGATCGCGCTGTTCGCGCCGAGCGGCGCGAAGAACAGCTGGCCGAAGACCAGCCCGACCGCGGTCGCATAGATGAAGAAGTCGTACCACTCGACGGTGGTGCCGACGACGGTCGCGAACACGACGCGACGGCGGTCGGGGGTCGACGCGATGGTTCCGGTGGGGGTGAATCCCTGAGGGGATCGTGAGGTGCTCATGTGACTCCTGTGTCGGGGCTGACGGCGTCGTCGCCGGCGAACTTCTGGGAAGCTTGCCGGATGCTGGACGATCATATACGATTTCGGATACGACGCAACAGGTCGCTTCGAGTGAGGGAGCTCATGGACGAGATCACGGATGCCGCAGACCGCCGTTTCGCAGCCCTCCCCGGCCGCCCCGGCAAGATCGTCGCCGTCCACCTCAGCTACGCGTCGCGTGCGGATCAGCGCGGGCGGCGGCCGCAGCATCCGTCGTACTTCTTCAAGCCGTCCAGCTCGGTCGCCTCCTCCGGCGACACGATCGAACGTCCTGCGGGCACTGAGCTCCTCGCCTTCGAGGGCGAGATCGCGCTGGTCATCGGCGCTCCCGCGCGACGCGTCGCGCTCGACGACGCCTGGTCGCACGTCGCGTGGGTCACCGCGTCCAACGACTTCGGGCTGTACGACCTGCGCGCGAACGACAAGGGCTCGAACGTGCGGTCCAAGGGCGGCGACGGCTGCACCCCGGTCGGTCCGTCTCTCATCGACGCCCGCGAGATCGACCCGAGCACACTCCGCGTGCGAACGTGGCTCAACGGCAGCCTCGTGCAGGACGACACCGCTGCGGGCATGATCTTCCCCTTCGCACAGCTGGTCGCCGACCTGTCGCAGCACTTCACGCTCGAGACGGGCGACGTGATTCTCACGGGCACGCCGGCGGGGTCGTCGGTGGCGCAGCCCGGCGACGTGGTCGAGGTCGAGGTCGATGTGCCCGGCGGCCCGTCTTCGGGTCGACTGGTCACCACGGTGGTGCAGGGAGCCGCCGCGTTCGACGCGGAGCTCGGGTCACTGCCCGCCGTCGACGACCTGCAGCGCAGCGAGGCGTGGGGCTCTCGGGAGGCGGCCGGACTTCCGCCGGCGGAGGCCGCGAACCCGCCACTCTCCCCCCGACTGCGCGCCAAGCTCGAGGCGGTGCCCGTCGCAGGCCTGTCGGCACAGCTGCGCAAGCGCGGGCTCGACAACGTGCACATCGACGGCGTCCGGCCGCTGCATCCCGAAGCGAAGCTCGTCGGCACCGCCCGCACGCTGCGGTTCGTGCCCAACCGCGAAGACCTCTTCGCGTCGCACGGCGGCGGCTACAACGCGCAGAAGCGCGTGTTCGACGCCGTCGGCGACGGCGAGGTCGTGGTGATCGAGGCGCGCGGAGAGGCCGGCTCGGGCACGCTCGGCGACATCCTCGCGATCCGCGCACACGCTCGCGGCGCCGCCGGCATCGTCACCGACGGAGGGGTGCGGGATGCGGCGGCCGTCGCCGCGGTCGGCATCCCGGTGTACTCCTGCGGCGCCCACCCCGCGGTGCTCGGCCGCAAGCACGTGCCCTGGGACGGCGACGTCACGATCGCGTGCGGCGGTGCCACCGTCCAGCCCGGCGACGTCATCGTCGGGGACGCGGACGGGGTCGTGGTGATCCCTCCCGCGATCGCGGAGGAGATCGCGGACGCGGCCCTCGCCCAGGAAGACGAGGACGGCTGGATCGCCGACCGCGTCGCGGAGGGGCATCCGGTCGACGGACTCTTCCCGATGAACGCCGAATGGCGCGCCGAGTACGACGCCCGAGAAGGAGGCCGCGCATGAGCCCGGCCGAAGCCGACACGCTCAGCAAGTCCCAGCAGGCGTACCGCTGGGTCAAGGAGCGCATCGCGAACCAGGAGTTCACGCCGGGTTACCGCCTGGTGCTGGGCAGCATCGCCGGCGAGCTCGACATGAGCGTCGTGCCCGTTCGCGAGGCGATCCGCCAGCTCGAGGCCGAAGGGCTCGTCACGTTCGAGCGCAATGTCGGTGCCCGCGTGTCGATGGTCGACGACTCGCACTACCGCTACAGCATGCAGGCGCTGTCCATCCTCGAGGGCACCGCCACCGCGCTGGCCGCGCGCCGGCTCACGGCCGACGACATCCGCAACGCACGTCGCATCAACGAGCTCATGATCGAGACGCTCGAGCACTTCGACCCGCGAGCGTTCACCGCGCTCAACCAGGAGTTCCACGCGGCTCTGTACGAGAAGTGCGCCAACCCGCGCATGCTCGACCTCGTGCACGCCGAGTGGGCCCGCCTCGGCCATCTGCGCGACTCGACCTTCAGCTTCGTGCCGGGCCGGGCCCAGGAGTCCGTACGGGAGCACGAGAACATCCTCGTGCTCATCGAGACCGGCGCCCCGCTGGGCGAGATCGAGAAGGCGGCCCGCCGGCACCGGTCGGCGACCCTCGACGCCTACATGATCCACGAGCACCCCGACGAGGCCCTCGGGCTTCCCGCGTTCTGAATCACGGATGCCGCGGGCCGCAGCATCCGTCTCCACAACCTCCGACGAAGGAGCAGCAATGACCGACACCCAGACACTTCTCGCGACGCGGCACGTGCCCGAGGGCCTGCCGACCCGCATCCAGCACTACATCGACGGTGAGTTCGTCGACTCGGCCGACGGCGACACGTTCGACGTGCTCGACCCGGTGACGAACGAGACGTACGTGCAGGCCGCGGCCGGCAAGAAGGCCGATATCGACCGCGCCGTCGCCGCCGCCCGGCGCGCGTTCACCGAGGGGCCGTGGCCGCGGATGCTGCCGCGTGAGCGTTCCCGCGTGCTGCACCGGATCGCGGACATCGTGGAGTCCCGCGACGCGCGTCTGGCGGAGCTGGAGTCGTTCGACTCGGGGCTGCCGATCACGCAGGCGCTCGGTCAGGCCCGTCGCGCGGCCGAGAACTTCCGGTTCTTCGCCGACCTGATCGTGGCGCAGGCCGACGACGCCTACAAGGTGCCCGGCCGGCAGATGAACTACGTCAACCGCAAGCCGATCGGCGTCGCAGGGCTCATCACGCCATGGAACACGCCGTTCATGCTCGAGTCGTGGAAGCTCGGCCCGGCGCTCGCGACCGGCAACACGGTGGTGCTCAAGCCTGCGGAGTTCACGCCGCTGTCGGCGTCGCTGTGGGCCGGCATCTTCGAGGAGGCAGGCCTTCCGAAGGGCGTCTTCAACCTCGTCAACGGACTGGGCGAGGACGCCGGCGACGCGCTGGTGAAGCATCCCGACGTCCCCCTCATCTCGTTCACGGGCGAGAGCCGCACCGGGCAGATCATCTTCGGCAACGCCGCACCGTTCCTGAAGGGCCTGTCGATGGAGCTGGGCGGCAAGAGCCCCGCCGTCGTGTTCGCCGACGCCGACCTGGAGGCGGCCATCGACGCGACGATCTTCGGTGTGTTCTCGCTGAACGGCGAGCGTTGCACCGCCGGCTCGCGCATCCTCGTCGAGCGCCCGGTCTACGACGAGTTCGTGAAGCGCTACGCGGCGCAGGCCGACCGCGTCGTGGTGGGCTACCCGCACGACCCGAAGACCGAGGTGGGCGCGCTGGTGCACCCGGAGCACTACGACAAGGTCGTCAGCTACATCGAGATCGGCAAGGACGAGGCGCGCCTCGTCGCCGGCGGCGACCGTCCAGAGGGCTTCGAGACCGGCAACTTCGTCCGTCCGACCGTGTTCGCCGACGTCGCCCCCGACGCCCGGATCTTCCAGGAGGAGATCTTCGGCCCGGTCGTGGCGATCACCCCGTTCGACACCGACGAGGAGGCGCTCGAACTCGCCAACGGCGTGCGCTACGGCCTCGCGGCGTACGTGTGGACCAACGACCTCAAGCGCGCCCACAACTTCTCGCAGGCGATCGAGGCGGGCATGGTGTGGCTCAATTCGAACAACGTGCGCGATCTCCGCACCCCGTTCGGGGGCGTCAAGGCCTCCGGCCTCGGCCACGAGGGCGGCTACCGCTCGATCGACTTCTACACCGACCAGCAGGCCGTGCACATCACGCTCGGCCCCGCTCACAACCCCACCTTCGGAAGGGCGGACGCCGCCGGCCACTGAGGGCCGCAGCATCCGTTCTCACCGTTCTCCTCGAAACCACGCAAGGACGCGACATGACCCACCGTGACCAGATGACCCGCACCTCCTCCGGCTTCTACGTGAGCCAGGAGGCTCCGATCCTCTCCGACAACCCGATCCCCGCGCCCAGCGCCCCGGCGCCCGACATCCTCCGCTGCGCGTACATGGAGCTCGTCGTCACCGACCTGCTGGCGTCGCGCGAGTTCTACGTCGACGTGCTCGGCCTGTACGTGACCGAGGAGGACGATTCCACGATCTACCTCCGCTCGACGGAGGAGTTCATCCACCACAACCTGGTGCTCCGCCAGGGACCGGTGGCCGCGGTCGCCGCGTTCTCGTACCGAGTCCGGTCCGCGGAGGACCTCGAGCGGGCCGTGGCGTTCTACGACGAGCTCGGCTGCCGCATCGAGCGCCGCCCCGAGGGCTTCACGAAGGGCATCGGCGACTCGGTGCGGGTGACCGATCCGCTCGGCTTCCCGTACGAGTTCTTCTACGCCACCGAGCACGTCGAACGGCTCTCCTGGCGGTATGACCTGCACACCCCCGGTGAGCTCGTGCGTCTGGACCACTTCAACCAGGTCACCCCCGACGTGCCCCGCGCCGTCAACTTCATGCAGTCGCTCGGGTTCCGCGTCACCGAAGACATCCAGGACGAGGAGGGCACCGTCTACGCGGCCTGGATGCGCCGCAAGCCCACGGTGCACGACACCGCCATGACCGGCGGCGACGGCCCGCGCATGCACCACGTCGCGTTCGCCACCCACGAGAAGCACAACATCCTCGCGATCTGCGACAAGCTCGGAGCGCTTCGCCGCTCCGACGCCATCGAGCGCGGCCCCGGCCGCCACGGCGTCTCGAACGCGTTCTACCTGTACCTGCGCGACCCCGACGGCCACCGCGTCGAGATCTACACCCAGGACTACTACACCGGCGACCCCGACAACCCGGTCGTCACCTGGGACGTGCACGACAACCAGCGCCGCGACTGGTGGGGCAACCCCGTCGTGCCGTCGTGGTACACCGAGGCTTCGCTCGTGCTCGACCTCGACGGCAATCCGCAGCCCGTGGTCGCCCGCACCGACTCGTCCGAGATGGCGGTCACGATCGGCGCCGACGGCTTCTCCTACACGCGCCCCGACGACGAGGGCGAGGAGATGCCCAGCTGGAAGCAGGGCGAGTACAAGCTCGGCCACCAGCTGTAGCCGAGGCATCCGTCGCCCCCCAACCGTCTGCTCGCCTGTCGCAAAGCGCCTCCCCTGCCAGCAATTTGCGACAGGTGAGCAGGAGACACCCCACCCACCAACCGCTCGCCTGTCACGAAACGCACCCCCTGCCAGCAGTCTGCGACAGGTGAGCAGGAGACACCCCACCCACCAACCGCTCGCCTGTCACGAAACGCACCCTCGGGCGACCGGTTGTGACAGGTGAGCGGAAGGTACGTTGACCCCAGGAGGAGAGACGGATGCTTCACCCCGACGACATCGCCCAGGTCGCGGCCGAGCTGGCCGAGGCCGATCGCACGCACGGTGTGATCCCGCGGATCACGGCGCGCTACCCGGACGCGACGGTCGAGGACTCGTACGCGATCCAGGGCGTGTGGCGCGACCAGAACATCGCCGCGGGACGCACGCTGGTGGGCCGCAAGATCGGGCTCACGTCCAAGGCGATGCAGCAGGCGACGGGCATCACCGAACCCGACTACGGCGTGATGTTCGACGACACCGTCTACGAGTCGGGCGCCGAGATCCCGGTCGAGAAGTTCTCGAACGTGCGCATCGAGGTCGAGCTCGCGTTCGTGCTGAAGACGCCGCTCGAGGGTCCCGACTGCACACTCGAGGACGCCCTCGCCGCGATCGACTACGCGGTGCCGGCCCTCGAGGTGCTGAACTCGCACATCGAGCTCGAGGGCCGCACGATCGTCGATACGATCAGCGACAACGCCGCGTACGGTGCGATGGTGCTCGGGACGGTGCGCAAGCGTCCCGACGAGATCGACCTCCGCTGGGTGCCGGGGGTTCTCGCCCGCAATGGCGAGATCGAGGAGACGGGCGTCGCCGCCGGCGTTCTCGGCCATCCCGCCGCCGGCGTCGCGTGGCTCGCGAACAAATTCCACCAGCACGGCGCACGGCTCGAGGCGGGCGAGATCATCCTCGCGGGCTCGTTCACCCGCCCCATGTGGGTGTCGCGGGGCGATACCGTCAGGTGCGACTACGGACCCATGGGAGTGATCGAATGCCGCTTCGTCTGAGCCCGACTCTCAGCGTCGTCCTCGCGCACGCCGATCGCCCGCTCGCGGGGATGTGGGTGTGCACGGGCTCGCCGCTCGTGGCCGAGATCTGCGCCGGCTCTGGCCTGGACTGGCTGCTCATCGACATGGAGCACTCCCCCAACGGCCTCGAATCGGTGCTGGCCCAGCTGCAGGCCGTCGCCGCGTACCCCGTCACCCCGCTCGTCCGGGTGCCGATCGGCGACGCCGTGACGATCAAGCAGGTGCTCGATCTCGGAGCCCAGAACCTGCTCGTGCCCATGGTGTCTTCGAGAACGGATGCCGAAGCCGCCGTCGCGGCCGTGCGCTATCCGCCGCGGGGCACCCGTGGCGTAGGCTCCGCGCTCGCGCGGTCGGCGCGCTGGAACCGTGTCGACGACTACCTGCAGCACGCCGACGACCATGTGTCGCTCTTCGTGCAGATCGAGACGTCGGCCGGTGTCGAGGCCGCCGCCGAGATCGCCGCGGTCGACGGCGTCGACGGCGTCTTCGTCGGCCCCTCCGACCTCGCCGCGTCGATGGGCGTGCTCGGACGGCAGACCCACCCCGACGTCATGGGCGCGGTGCATCGCGCGTTCGAGGCGGTGCGCGCCGCCGGCAAGCCCGTCGGCGTCAACGCCTTCGACCCGGCCGCCGCCGACGCCTACCTCGGGGCCGGCGCGTCGTTCGTCCTCGTGGGCGCCGACGTCGCACTCCTCGCCCGCGGCTCCGAAGCCCTCGCCGCCCGCTTCATCCCGTCCGGCGCCGCCGAGGATCGCGCCTCTTACTGACCCCACGCTCTCGTTCCTTTCCCCCAGACCACCTCTTCTCGCCGAGTCCACCCGAACCCGGGCCACCCCCGTGGGTGGTTTCGGCGAGAAGAGGTGGTCTGGGCACTGAAGCAAGCCGGGCGGCGTGTCAAGACCACCTGCGGGCGCCGCTTGCATGTCACGCTGGGGCCATGAAGCGCGACGTCACCAGCCGCATCGCCCTGAAGGTCGCCGAGCCCGCGGAACTCGTCTTCGCCGTCGCGGCCTCCGGCCACTACATCCCTGAAGCCGAGAGCATCACCGCGACGACGAACGGCACGCCTCTGCCGATCGAGGAGCTCGCCGACGCGCACGAGACTCGCCTGCACCGCGTCCTGGCGCCGGCCGGCGAGTTCGTGATCACATACAAGGCAACCGTCACCGGCGGCGAGACCGCCCGAGCCGACGACGTCGAGCGGCTCGTCTACCTCCGCCAGAGCCGCTACGCCGAGTCCGACGCCTTGGCCCCGACCGCGGCAGCGGAGTTCCGGGGCATCGACGGGGCCGCCGAGCTGCTCGCGGCAGTGTCGTCGTGGGTCGGCACGCGGCTGTCCTACGTGCCCGGTTCCTCGCTGCCGACCGACGGGGCCGTCCGCACCCTGCTCGCCCGCAAGGGCGTCTGCCGGGACTATGCGCACCTGTCGATCGCGGTGCTGCGCGGGCTCGGCATCCCGGCGCGCATGGTTTCCGTGTACGCGCCGGGGCTCACCCCGATGGACTTCCACGCGGTCGTCGAGGCCTGGATCGATGACGCCTGGCGGGTGGTCGACGCGACCACGCTCGCCCCGCGATCGAGCCTGGTCCGCATCGCGACGGGAAGGGATGCCGCCGACACGGCGTTCCTCACCGTTGTCTCCGGTCGCGCCGACCTCGTCGACATGGCCGTCACCGCCACCGCCGACGCGCTCCCCGACGACGACCTGACGCAGCTGGTCTCCATCGCCTGAGCGCAGTGCGGCGCCGCGGCGCAGCATCCGTTCCGCTGCGTCGTCGCGACGTGGCACAGTGAATCCATGAAGAAGTGGGTCGTGCGGTTCGCGTCGCTGCTGGTGTTCAACATCGTCGTGCTGCTGATCGTCGGCTGGCTGACGCCCGCGCGCGTCGGCTGGGCCGCCCTCTGGGCGGGCATCGTGCTGACGGCCCTCGTCATCTGGATCAAGCCGCTCGTCGAGAAGTGGTTCCGCTCGATGGCCGCGAAGTCCGCGAACCAGCGCACCAAGGCCGGCGAGAAGCTCGTCGAGTTCCTGCTCGCGTTCGCCGTCGCATTCCTCGTCTGGATCGTCACCGTCGTCTTCACCGGCGTCTCCATCGGCGGCGGCATCTTCGGAGCGTTCTGGGGTTGGGTCATCCCGCCGGTGATCCTGCTCATCGGCTGGGCGATCTACGGCGCCATCGACGACAGGGTCGAGTCCCACGCCGGCACGCTCTATGACAAGGCCACCGGTTCGAAAGTCGGATCGACGGATGCTGCGGCCCCACCGATCCCGAGCCCCGAGGCATCCGCCGGCCGCAGGGAACTGAACGATGGGCTCACCGACGAGCAGCGACGCATGCTCGACGAACTCGGCAACGGCTGATCTCGCCCGATCTGTCGATCGGGACGCGCTCGCATCGTCAGAGGGGTGTAGCGCCCCCTCCAGAAAGGACGACACCATGCGGTACGCACTCCTCCTCCACTACCCCGAGATGACCCCCGAAGACATGGGCGACGACGCCTGGGCCGAGGGCATGCGCGAGTTCGACGAGTACGCGAAGGCGCTCGACGAGGCGGGTGTGCTGATCTCGGCCGAGGTGCTGCAGCCCTCCGCCGTGACCACGACGGTGACGGCTCCCGACGGCACGCTGCGCGTGCAGGACGGCCCCTTCGCCGACACCAAGGAGCAGCTCGGCGGCACGTTCGTGATCGACGTCGCCGACCTCGACGCCGCCATCGGCTGGGCCGGCAAGGCTCCGTCGATCAGCTGGGGCACCGTCGAGGTGCGGCCCAGCGCGACCCGCTTCGAGAACGGCGCCTGGACCCCGTTCGCCGGCTGATGCCGAGCGTCGACGATTCCCGCGCGGTCGCCGCGCGCACCGCGCGGGAGTCGTACGGCCGCATCCTGGCCGTCGTCGCCGCTTCGACGCGCGATGTCGCCCTCGCCGAGGACGCGCTCGCCGACGCCTTCGAGCGGGCGCTGCGGACCTGGCCGGACGCCGGCATCCCCGCCAATCCCGAAGGGTGGCTGGTCACCGTGGCTCGCAATCGACTGCGCGACGCCCTCTCGTCGGCGGCCCGCCGGACCGGCGTGCCGCTGGACGAGGGGATCGCCGCGGTGCGCGCGGATGAGCACGAGGTCGATGCCCTCACGGCACTGGAGCGCGCCGAGGTGATCCCCGACCGCCGGCTCGAGCTGCTCTTCGCGTGCGCGCACCCGGCGATCGACCCGGCCATTCGCACACCGCTCATGCTGCAGACGGTGCTGGGGTTCGAGGCCGCTGACATCGCGCGGGCGTTCGGCATCGAGCCTTCGGCGATGGCCCAGCGGCTGGTGCGCGCCAAGCGGCGGATCCGGGGTGCCGGCATCCCATTCCGTGTGCCCACGCGCGCCGACATGCCGGCCCGGCTTCCGGCGGTGCTCGAGGCGATCTACGGCGCCTACGCCATCGGCTGGCTCGACCAGGGCGACGAGCCGCGCGAGTCGCTCGCCGACGAGGCCCGGTGGCTCGCGGTGCTCGCGGCCACGCTCCTCGACGACGAGCCCGAGGCCTGGGGGCTGGCCGCGCTGCTCACCTACGCGCAGTCGCGTGCGCCGGCCCGCGCCGAGCTGCCCTGGCCCCCGCTCGACGAGCAGGACCCGGCGCAGTGGGATCGCGGGCTGATCGGGGAGGGCGCCGCCCTGCTGCGCCGTGCCTCGGCACTCGGGCGGCCGCTCGGGCGCTTCCAGCTCGAGGCGGCGATCCAGGCGGTGCACTGCGACCGCGCGCGCAGCGGCGTCCTCGACGTCGAGACCCTCGCGAAGCTCTACCGAGGGCTCGTCGCGATCGCACCGACCGATGGTGCGCGACGAGCCCTGGCGGCGGCCGAAGGACGGCTCGCCGCGGCCCCGGAGGCATCGGACCTGTAACAAACCGACCCGCAACGGGCCGCGGGGCCGAACCCGTGACCAAGATGGAGGGATCCCCGCAGCGACAGCACGCATGCGCGGGCACCCCGACTCATGGAGGCACCATGTCGCGCCGCATCCGTCTCGTCCGCATCGCCGCCGGCCTCGCCGCCGCCGCGCTCGCCCTGAGCGGCTGCGCCTCGGGGTCCGCGCCCGCGAGCAGCGAGTCGCCGGCCGCCGAGGGGGGCTACCTCACGCCCGGCAAGCTCACCATCGCGACCGGCGAGACGGCCTATGAGCCTTACGTGATCGACGACGACCCCGAGTCGGGCGAGGGGTTCGAGGCGGCCATCGCCTACGCCGTCGCCGAGGAGCTGGGCTTCGCCCCCGAGGATGTCGAGTGGGTGCGGACGAGCTTCGAGGCCGCGATCGCGCCGGGACCGAAGAGTTTCGATTTCAACATCCAGCAGTACACGATCACCGACGAGCGCAAGCAGGCCGTCGACTTCTCGTCGCCGTACTACGAGGCGAGCCAGTCGGTGGTCGCGCTGAAGGGCGGCGCGGCCGAGGGAGTGACCGACATCGCGGGACTCAAGGGTCTGGTGCTGGGCGCGATGTCGGGATCCACGAGCGCGACGACGATCGAGCAGGCCATCGCCCCGACCACTGCGCCTCAGCTCTACGGCTCCAACGAGGACGCCGTCGCCGCCCTGAAGGCCGGCCAGATCGACGCCATCGTGCTCGACACCCCGACCGCGTACACCGCGGTGAACTTCTACATCGACGACTCCTTCACCGTGGGCGAGCTGCCGGCGGCGGGAGTCCCCGATCAATGGGGCCTGCTCCTTGCGAAGGACTCCCCTCTGACCGCGGACGTCACCGCGGCTGTCGACACCCTCCGCGAGAACGGCACGCTCGATGAGCTCGAGGAGGAGTGGCTCTCGGTGCTCAGCGAAGGCGTACCGCAGCTGAAGTGACCGCGTCGGCTACGTTCGTTCGGTGACCCTGCACCAGCCCAGCGCGCTCGAGCTCGACCGTCGCGCCTACCGGCGCCGCCGCTCGCGGCGGTCGGTGCTCATCGCGATCTCCTCAACGCTCGCGTTCGCGGTGATCGTCTGGGTGACGGTGATCAACACCGAGGGCTGGTCGAAGGTTCAGCAGTCCTTCTTCAATCTCGACGTCGCGATCCAGGCGCTGCCGAAGGTGTGGGACGGCTTCCTGATCAACCTGCAGGTCCTGGCCTACTCGGTCGTCACCGTCGCAGCGGTCGCTCTCGTGATCGCCGTGCTGCGCACGCTGCGCGGGCCCGTCTTCTTTCCCGCGCGCGTGCTCGCCGCCGGCTACACAGATCTCTTCCGCGGCCTGCCGTTCATCATCGTGCTGTACCTCATCGGCTTCGGACTGCCGACCATCACGAACACGCGCATGCCGGTAGTGCTGCTCGGGGTCATCGCGGTGACACTCACGTACTCCGCATACGTCGCCGAGGTGATCCGCGCCGGGATCGAGGCCGTCCATCCCTCGCAGCGCCTCGCTGCGCGCGCGCTCGGGCTCGGGTACGTGCAGTCGCTGCGTCGTGTCGTGCTGCCCCAGGCCCTGCGCAAGATCACCCCGCCCCTCATGAACGACTTCATCTCGATGCAGAAGGATGTCGGACTGATCTCCATCCTGGGCGCGGTCGATGCGATCGCCGCCGCCCGATCGGTGGCCTCGCTCACGTACAACTTCACGCCGTACGTCGTAGCCGGCGTCCTGTTCATCCTCCTCGCGATCCCGACGATCCGCCTGACCGACTGGTACACCGCGAGGCTGCGGGAGCGCGAGCAGGCGGGGGCGATCCTGTGACCGCCCTGCTGCGCGCGACCGGCATCCACAAGTCGTTCGGCGAGCGCGAGGTGCTCCGCGGCGTCGACGTCGACCTCGCGTCGCACGAAGTCGTCGCGCTCATCGGCGCGAGCGGGTCGGGCAAGTCGACACTGCTGCGGTGCCTCAACCTCCTCGAGCCGATCGACGACGGGCAGATCTTCCTCGATGACGAGGACATCTCCGATCCGCGCGTCGACGCCAACCGCGTGCGAGCACGCTTCGGCGCCGTGTTCCAGAGCTACAACCTCTTCCCGCACCTCTCGGTGCTCGACAACGTCACCCTTGCTTCGCGGGTGGTGAACCGGAGACCCCGCCGTGAGGCCGAGGCTCGAGCCATCGAGCTGCTCGGCCGCATCGGCCTCGCCGACCTCGCCCTCGAGCACCCCGACCGCCTCTCGGGGGGCCAGCAGCAGCGCGCTGCGATCGTGCGGGCCATCGCGACCGACCCCGAGGTGCTGTTCCTCGACGAGATCACCTCAGCGCTCGACCCCGAGCTGGTGGGCGAGGTGCTCGAGCTGGTGCGGCAGCTCGCCGCCGACGGCGCGACCATCCTGATGGCGACGCACGAGATGGCCTTCGCGCGCGACGTCGCGCACCGAGTGGTCTTCCTCGACGCCGGCACGATCGTCGAGCAGGGGCCGCCTTCCGAGGTCCTCGCGGCCCCGCAGGAAGCCCGCACCCGGGAGTTCCTCGCCCGCTTCACCGCGTGACCCCCGCATCCCCGGTATTCACGGCGGGTCAGTGAGTCAACCTGTTGACTTAGGGTGAGTCAACTGGTTTACTCAGTGATGTGTCCGACCGCCTGACCTTCACCCTCCACGAGCTCATCGCCGAGCTCGACGCGTTCGCCGACGCCGCCCTGCAGACGGGGTGGGGCGTCACGTTCAACCACTTCCAGTTCCTGGCCGTGCTCTACGACCACGAGCCCGTAGACATGACGACGCTCGCCCGCTGCCTCGGCGTCACCAAGGCCGCCGTGAGCAAGCGGGTGCCCGCGCTCGTCGAGGACGGCTGGATCACCGCCGTGTCCCAGCCCGGCGCGGGCCGCAGCATCCTGCTCTCGCTCACCGACAAGGGCACCGCCCTCGTGCGCGACGCCGGCGAGGTGCTCGAGCGCGAGTTCGCCGCGATGCTGACCCACCCCTCGCTCGCCGGCGACCCCATCGACGCGCCGCGGCTGAACGCCCAGCTCGTCGCCCTCACCGCCTTCATCCAGCAACAGCCGGCGCCCGGCCCGGGTGCCGCCCACCACCCTCAGGAGACCCTCGCATGAACGCTCCCCGCATCCTCGTGATCGTCGGCACGCCCTTCGCCGGCAGTCTCAACCACGCCCTCGCCCAGTCGTACGCCGACGCCGCACGCACCGGCGGCGCCGAGGTGCGCGTCGTCGACCTCGCGAAGGACGCCGTGCCGCAGCATCCGTCGCAGCGCGACGACGTGCGGCTTCCCCGTACCGAGGCGGACGTGCAGCTCCCGCCCGAGGTCGCCGCCTACGTCGCCGACGTGGACTGGGCCGACCACCTCGTCTTCTTCTTCCCCCAGTGGTGGGGCGCGCTCCCTGGTGCCCTCAAGACGTGGATCGACCGCGTGTTCGTACGCGGCTTCGCGTACCGCTACCGTCCGACCGGTCGACTGTGGGACAAGCTGCTGACCGGTCGCAGCGCGCGCATCGTCATGACGATGGACTCCCCCGCCTTCTGGAACGCGTGGGTCTACCGCGATGCGCCGATCCGGTCCCTGCGCACCGCGACGCTCGAATACTGCGGCATCAAGGTCCGCGGCGTGACGCGCCTCGCGGAGGTGCGGCACAGCTCCGAAGCCGACCGCGAGCGCTGGGTCCGCGGGATGGCGTCGTTCGGAGCGACGGATGCCGAGTCCGTCGCCCCGCGCGCACGCGACGAGCTCGTCGCGGCCTGACGTCAGGCGAGCGAGCGCTCCGCGGCCTCGACGACGTTCGTCATGAGGAGCGCGACCGTCATCGGGCCCACCCCGCCGGGGTTCGGCGAGAGGTAGCCGGCGACCTCGGCGACGTCGGGGTCGACATCGCCATGCACGCGGGACCTGCCGGTCTCGGGGTCGTCCTCACGGGTGACGCCGACGTCGAGTACCGCGGCGCCGGGCTTGACGTCCTCGGCGCGGACGATGTGCTTGACGCCCGCCGCAGCCACGATGACGTCCGCCTGGCGCAGGTGGTGCGACAGGTCGGCGGTGCCGGTGTGGGTGAGGGTCACGGTCGCGTTGATCTCGCGGCGCGTGAGCAGCAGGCCGATCGAGCGACCGATGGTCACGCCGCGACCGACGACGACCACGTCCTTGCCCTTGAGGTCGTAGTCGTTGCGCAGCAGCAGCTCGATGACACCGCGGGGGGTGCATGGCAGCGGCGTGGTGATCGGCGAGTTGACGTTGAGCACGAGCCGTCCGAGATTCGTCGGGTGCAGGCCGTCGGCGTCCTTCGCAGGGTCGATGCGCTCGAGGATCGCGTCGGTGTCGAGGTGCTTCGGCAGCGGCAGCTGCACGATGTAGCCGTGGCACGTCGGATCCGCGTTCAGATCGTCGATGAGCGCCTCGACCTCGGCCTGCGTGGCGTCGGCCGGCAGCTCCCGCTGGATCGAGTTCATGCCGATCGCCTCGGATTCGCGGTGCTTCATCCCCACGTACAGCTGCGAAGCCGGGTCGGCGCCGACGAGCACGGTGGCGATGCCGGGGGTGATGCCCCGCTCCTTGAGCGCCGCGACCCGCTCGCGCAGTTCGTCCTTGATCTGGGCCGCGGCCGCGCGCCCGTCGAGCTTCTGTGCGGTCATGTCCGCCCTTTCGTTTGGCGTTCGTGCACCGCCGGCGCCCGCGAAACTGCATCGGGGCCCCGAGACAGCGGTTGCACACCCGCAGTCTCGGGTCCCGGTTGCAGTCTCGCGGACCGCGGACGGAGGGGTGGATGCCGCGACCCTCCGGCCGCGGCATCCGTGTCGACAGTCGTACCAGACGACGCCCCCGCGATGCGGCGGCTCTCCCGCTCAGTGGCGGAAGTCGGGGTACAGCGGGAACTGGGCGGTCAGGGCCGAGACGCGCAGGCGCAGCTCTTCGACGTCGGCACCGGGCAGCAGCGCAAGCGCGATGATGTCGGCGACCTCCGTGAACTCGGCGTCGCCGAAGCCGCGGGTCGCGAGCGCCGGCGTGCCGATCCGCAAGCCCGACGTCACCATCGGCGGGCGCGGGTCGTTGGGGACCGCGTTGCGGTTCACCGTGATGTGGATCTCGTGCAGAAGGTCCTCGGCCTGCTTGCCGTCGATCTCGGCGTTGCGGAGGTCGACCAGCACGAGGTGCACGTCGGTGCCGCCCGAGCGGACCGTGATCCCCGCGCCGGCGACGTCGGGCTGCGACAGGCGTTCGGCGATGATGTGGGCGCCGCGCAGCACGCGCTCCTGGCGTTCCTTGAACTCGGGGGTCGCCGCGAGCTTGAACGCCGTCGCCTTGGCTGCGATCACGTGCATGAGGGGGCCGCCCTGCTGCCCGGGGAAGACGGCGGTGTTGATCTTCTTCGCGATGTCGGCGTCGTTGGTGAGGATGAAGCCCGAGCGGGGGCCGCCGATCGTCTTGTGCACGGTCGACGACACGACATGGGCGTGCGGCACCGGGTTCGGGTGCAGGCCGGCCGCGACGAGACCGGCGAAGTGCGCCATGTCGACCCACAGAGTCGCGCCGACCTCGTCGGCGATCGCGCGGAAGGCGGCGAAGTCGAGCTGGCGCGGGTAGGCCGACCAGCCGGCGATGATGACCTTGGGCTTGTGCTCGAGGGCGAGTCGGCGCACCTCGTCCATGTCGATGGTCGAGGTCTCGGGGTCGACGCCGTACGCGACGATGTTGTAGAGGCGGCCCGAGAAGTTGATCTTCATGCCGTGCGTCAGGTGGCCGCCCTGGTCGAGCGAGAGGCCGAGCAGCGTGTCGCCGGGGCGCGCGATGGCGTGCAGCACGGCGGCGTTGGCGGTGGCGCCCGAGTGCGGCTGGACGTTCGCGAACTCGGCCCCGAACAGCGCCTTGGCGCGGTGGATGGCGAGCTCCTCCGCGACGTCGACCTCTTCGCAGCCGCCGTAGTAGCGGCGTCCCGGGTAGCCCTCGGCGTACTTGTTGGTGAGCACCGAGCCCTGCGACTGCAGCACGGAGACGGGAACGAAGTTCTCGGAGGCGATCATCTCGAGATAACCGCGCTGACGGTCGAGCTCGCGGTCGAGCACCTGGGCGATCTCGGGATCGACCTCGGCGAGCGGGGCGTTGAAGAACTGATCGGTCATGCGATCTCCAGACTCACGGCTTTCGGATAGGGGTGTTCCACATCGGCCCAGGCGTGCGGTCGAATGCCGTAGTCGGTCGCTCCCCGGTGGTGGCCCACCTCAACGCCAGTCGCGACACACCGAGCATAACGGAACACGAACGGCTAGGCTGATTCCCACCCCTTTTGTTAGGACTCTTTACATGAATCGTCGGCGTGGACGGGTTGTCGCGGCAGCCGCCCTCACCTCCGCGCTGCTGGCCGGCTGCACCCCGGTCGCACAGAATGGAGACACCGTGTCGCTTCCCGCCGTCGTCCCCGCTCCCGTCTCGATCGAGGCGGGCTCCGGCGCGCCCTTCCGGCTCGCGACCACCGCGGTGGTGAACGGAGACACGGATGCTGCCGCCGCCCTGTCCGCGATCATCGAGACCCGCACGGGCCTGAGCCTCGCGACCGGCCACGGCTCGGTGATCGAGCTGAGGGTCGACGCGGGTTCGGGCGCGCCGGAGTCGTACCGGATCGCCGCGGACGAGGCATCCGTCGTCGTCACCGGCGCCGACGCGGCAGGACTGTTCTACGGCGTGCAGACGCTCGGTCAGCTCATCGCCCGCGACGGCAACGGGTGGGTCTTGCCTGCCGTGACGATCGAGGACGCCCCGCGCTTCGCCTACCGCGGCCTGATGCTCGACGTCGCCCGCCACTTCCACCCGGTCGACACCGTCAAGGCCTACGTCGACCGCGGGGCCTCGCTCAAGTTCAACGCTCTGCACCTGCACCTCACCGACGACCAGGGCTGGCGCATCCAGCTCGACTCGCGTCCCGAGCTCACCGAGAAGGCGTCGGGCACGTCGGTCGGCGGCGGCAGTGTCGTCGGTCAGGGCGAGGGTGGCGGCTTCTACACGAAGGCCGACTACCGCGAGATCGTCGAGTACGCGGCATCCCGTCACATGATCGTCGTGCCCGAGATCGACATGCCTGGCCACACGCACGCGGTCGGCCTCGCGTACCCCGAACTCGCCGAAGATCCGAGCATCAGCGACCACATGCGCCAGACCATCCGCGACGACGGCGGCGAGGAGCCGCGCGTGGGCGCGCCCTACGACGGCATGGCCGTCGGGTTCTCATCGCTGAAGATCCACGACGAGGCGACCTACGACTTCGTGGCCGACGTGTTCGGCGAGCTCGCCGCGATGACCCCCGGCCCTTACTTGCACTTCGGCGGCGACGAGTCGCTCTCCACGACCGACGACGACTTCGCGGCGTTCGTCGCACGCGCGAGCGGGATCATCGCCGACCTCGGCAAGACGCCGGTCGCCTGGCACGAAGCAGGCGCCGCCCCCGGCATCGCGGACACCACGGTGGGCCAGTACTGGGGATTCCTCACGCCGCAGGAGGGCGCCGCCGAGAAGGCGGCCGCGTTCGTCGACAACGGCGCGCAGCTGATCCTCTCGCCCGCTGACGCCATCTACCTCGACATGCAGCACCCCGACCTGCCGGGGCGCGGGCTCACATGGGCGAACGGACCGACGAGCGTCGAGCGCGCGTACTCGTGGGAGCCGTCGGACGTCGTGCCCGGCGTCGACGACGCCGGAATCCTCGGCGTCGAGGCGCCGCTGTGGACCGAGACGATCCGCACCGCCGCCGACATCGACACCATGGCCTTCCCGCGCGCCGCGGCGGCCGCGGAGGCCGCCTGGTCTCCGGCAACGGGGAAGAGCGAGCTGCGCACCTGGGCGTCGTTCCGCCAGCGCGTCGGCGCCCTCGGGCCGCTGTGGACGAGCATGGGCATCGGCTTCCACCCGTCCGACGAGATCCCGTGGGCCACCGAGTGACCGCCGCCGACTGATACGGAGCACCGCATGAGCACCCTCGTCCACTCCGTCCGCCTGCTGGGCTCCGTGTCGGTCGACAGCGACCGCGCCGATGCATGGGCGCTCTTCGAAGGTGATCGCGTCGCGGCGGCCGGCGTCGGCGGCGAACTCCCGCACGCCGACGAGGTCGTGGACGGCGGGAACGGATGCCTCGTCCCCGGCTTCGTCGACATCCACGGGCACGGCGGCGCCGGCGCGAGCTTCGACGACGGGCCCGAGGCCATCGCCGCGGCACGCGCCGTCCACCGTGCCCACGGGACGACGCGGGCGGTGCTGTCGCTCATCACCGCACCGATCGACGACCTCGCGGCGCGTGTGGCGATGGTCGCGGACCTCTGCGACGCCGATTCCACTGTCCTCGGCTCGCACCTCGAGGGCCCGTTCCTCGACCCGGGCCACAAAGGTGCGCACACCGCGTCGCTGCTGCGGGCCCCGGACGCGGCATCCGTCGACCGTCTTCTCGAGGCCGGACGCGGGACGATCCGCCAGATCACGCTCGCGCCGGAGCGCCAGGGCGCCTTCGACGCGATCCGGCGGTTCGTCGAGGCGGGCGTCGCGGTCGCGGTGGGCCACACGAATGCCGACGCCGACACGACGCGACGCGCCTTCGACGCCGGTGCGACGCTCATCACGCATGCGTTCAACGCGATGCCCGGCATCCACCACCGCGCCCCCGGTCCCGTCGTCTCGGCTCTGCGCGACGAGCGCGTGACTCTCGAGGTCATCGCCGACGGCGTGCACGTCGACCTCGGACTGATCGCAACGCTCTTCGCGGTCGCCGGCGATCGGATCGCGCTCATCACCGACGCGATGGCCGCGGCCGGCGCGCAGGACGGCCGGTACGAACTGGGCGGCCTCGCGGTGCGCGTGACCGACGGGGTGGCACGGCTCGAAGAGGGCGGTGCGATCGCCGGCTCGACGCTCACGCAGGATGCCGCGCTGCGCCACGTGGTGGGCGCGGGCGTGGCGCTCGAGGTCGCGTCGCACGCCCTCAGCCGGCAGCCCGCGCACGCGATCCACCGCGACGACCTCGGCAGCCTCGACGTGGGCGCGCTCGCCGACGCGGTGCTGCTGGACGACGCCCTCGCAGTGCACCGCGTCTGGATCGGCGGCCAGGCCGCCTGAGCGCTCTCGCGCGCACGTGAAAGGCGGGGCCGATGGTCCCTCCCCCGAGATACCTCCGAGCCCCGCCTTATCCGCGGGAGTCCCGCGGGGGGCGGCCGCCGTCGTGCCCCACACAAGGGCGGCCAGCCACTCTGACGAAAGAGACGGCGGGACCCTCGATCTATTACGCGAGTTCTGAGAATTCGCTCGTAACGGATGCTGCGCCTTCGAGTTCAGCCCTGGCCAAATCCGGAGGCGGCGACGACAATGGAACCTGCCGCGGTCGCCACCCGGGATCGACGTTGTCGATGTGCGCCGCGGAACTGGGGGACCGATGGACCACGAAGACGTGCAGCAGGGCGAGACCGACGTCGTCACCGACGCCGACGCCGACCTCGTCCTGCGGACGAGATCGGGCGACAACGACGCGTTCGCAGAACTCTGGCGGCGCCACTACCGCGCGGGGGTCACCGTCGCCCGCAACATGACATCGAGCCTCGATGCCGACGACCTCGTGCAGGAGGCGTACACGCGCATCTACCACTCGATCGTCCACGGCGGCGGACCGACCGGGTCCTTTCGCGCCTACCTCTTCACCAGCATCCGCAACACCGCCGCCGCGTGGGGACGCGCGCGGCGCGAGACCGCCTACGAGGAGCTCGACGGCGTCGAGGACCCCTCGGGCGTCGAGCACGAGAGCGAGGCAGCACTCGACCGCGGTCTCACGCATCAGGCTTTCCGCAGTCTTCCGACGCGGTGGCAGGAGGTCCTCTGGTACTCCGAGATCGAGCGCATGAAGCCCGCCGAGATCGCGCCGCTCTTGGGCATGAAGCCGACGGCGGTCGCGCAGTTGACGTTCCGCGCGCGCGAGGGACTGCGTGAGGCGTGGATCCAGGCGCACCTGCGGTCGGTGGCCGACGGCTCGGACTGCGAGTGGACCATCGAGCGCCTCGGCGCGTACGCCCGACTCAATCTCGGCCGACGCGACCACGCGAAGCTCGAGCGACACCTCGCCGGCTGCGTGCGGTGCTCGATCGTCGCGAGCGAGGCCAAGGAGGTCTCGAGCCGTCTCGCGCTCGTCCTGCTGCCCATCGCCCTCGGCGCGGTGGGCACAGCCGGTTACCTCGCGACCGTCCAGGGCGGCGGCACATCGCTGGTGGCGCTGGCCTCGATGCCCTCGAGCGTCGTGCACGGCACCGTGACCGTCGCACCGGCGGGAGTCGTGGGCGCGGGTGCGAGTGCGGGTGCGGGTGCCGGTGCGGCGGCGACATCGGCCGGGGTCGGATCGGCGGGGGCGGTCGGATCGGCGGGGGCGGTCGGCGCAGCAGGGGCGGCGACCGCCGTCGCCTCGTCGGCGGCGGTCTTCGGCACGTCGGCGGTCGTCGGCATCGGGACGGCCTCCGGACTCGCCGCGGCCGGCCTCGTGGTCGTCAGCGGCGTGGTCGCCGCGGCGGTGATGCTGCCGGCCACGGCCGGTCCCGGACCGGCGCCGACTCCCGCACCGACGACCGAGGTCGCGGCCGAGAACGTGGACGCACCGGCGCTCCTCGCGGACGACGGCGATGACTCCGCACTTCAGCTTCCGGCCGAGGCCGGTCCCGGTCCGGCGGACATCCCCGTGGTCCTCGACGCATCCGCCGGCGCCGAGGACGCGCAAGACGGGGGCGCCTCGGACTCCGGCGGTGGCGAGGCCGACGGAGAGACCGGTAGCGCTCATGGCGCGAACAGCGGCGGGTCGGGCAACAACGGCAACCCGACGAGCAACAACGGCAACCCGACGAGCAACAACGGCACCCCGACGAGCAACAACGGGCACGCGCAGGACAACAACGGCAAGGCGTCCGGCAACAACGGGAACTCCACCGGCGACGACGACGCAGACGTGTCGGGCGACAACGGGAGGGGCAACGGCGGCTCCAGCACCGGAACGCCGACCAACGGCACGGGCAGCGGCAACGACGGTTCGACCGGCAGCGGCACGCCGACGAACGGCAACGGCAACGGCAACGGGGGCGACACCGGCGCCGGCGCCGGCAGCGGCATGACGAAGGGAAGCGCGACGGTTCCGCGCGGACTAGGCCGTGGTCTCGCGGACCGTCAGGAGGCTCCGCCCCTCACCGACGACGCGCCGGCGGACGCCGAAGCGCCCGAAGTGACCGACACCGTCCCCCCGGAGACCGTCCCCAGCGACGGCGGGGACTGACGCGACCCCGCACCCCGGGCGGACGCGGACTGAGCGCCGCCGTAGACTGGAAGCCATGTCCGACACGCCGAACGTCACTCCCGCGCGCCCTGCCGAACCGGCACCCGGAACACGCGCACCACTGACCGAAGGCAAGGCTGCGCCGCTGGCGGCAATCGACATCATCGCGTTCATCTGCGAGATCTTCGCCTTCGGCACGCTCGCACTGTGGGGCTTCACCATGTGGCCGTTCCCGTGGAACGTCGTCGCCGGCGTCGGGGCTCCCGTGATCGCGATCCTTCTCTGGGCGCTCTTCGTATCGCCGCGCGCAGTGTTCGCGGTGCACCCCTTCGTGCGCGCCGTCGTCGAGCTGCTCGTCTACGTGTCCGCGACCGCGGCGTGGTGGTCGATGGGCAACGCCTGGATCGGCCTTGCTTTCGGCGTCGTCGCCGTGACCGCCGGGGTCGTCGCCGGCCGGCGGCGCCTGTCGTGACCTCCGGCGCCGACGCGCTGGCTCTCCTCCGCGCGGCGCTCGGCGATCGCGTCGACACCTCCCCGGCTTCACTGGCCGCCGCGCGCGCCGACAAGTCCGGGCACGCGGCATCCGGTCTCCCTCTCGTCGTCGTGCACGCCCGCAGCGTCGACGACGTGCAGCAGACGCTCCGCATCGCCGCCGGCACGGGCACGCCCGTGGTCACCCGCGGCGCCGGCACGGGCCTCGCGGGCGGCGCCAACGCGGGAGTGGGCGAGATCGCCCTGTCGGTGCGCGGCATGGACCGCATCCTCGAGATCCGCCCCGACGACCTCCTGGCCGTCGTCGAGCCCGGCATCCTCAACGCCGACCTGAACGCCGCGCTCGCCCCGCACGGCCTCTGGTGGGCGCCCGACCCGGCGAGCCGCGCCATCTCGACGGTCGGCGGCAATATCGCTACCGGCGCGGGCGGACTGCTGTGCGCCAAGTACGGCGTCGTGCGCGACGCGGTGCTCGGTGTGGATCTCGTCCTCGCGGACGGCCGCCTGCTCCATCTCGGCCACCGCACCGTCAAGGGCGTGACCGGTCTCGACCTGACGTCCTTGGTCATCGGGTCGGAGGGCACCCTGGGCGTCGTCGTCGGAGCGACGCTGAAGCTGCGCCGCCTGGTCCCCGGCGAGGTGTGCACGGTCGCCGCCACCTTCCGCGACGTGCGCACGGCGGCCGAGGCATCCGCGGCCGTCACCGCGTCCGGTGCACAGCCCGCGATCATGGAGTTGATGGATGCTGCGTCCCTCGCCGCCGTCCACGCGCTCCTGGGACTCTCGGCACCGACTCCCGGGGCGGCGCAGCTCACCATTCAGACCGACGGCCCGGCCGCGATCGCCGAGGCCGAGGCGATCGCGCGGGTGCTCCGCGGGGTGGGCGGGACAGTCGCCGTCTCGCACGACCGGGACGAGGGCGAGCGGCTGCTGACGATCCGCCGGGCGATGCATCCCGCGATGGAGACTCTCGGCACCGCGCTCATCGAGGACGTCTCGGTGCCCCGCAGCGCTCTCCCGGCGATGTTCGACGAGATCGCCCGCGTCGAGCGCGAGCATGGCGTCGCGATCCCCACGGTCGCACACGCCGGCGATGGCAACCTGCACCCCAACTTCATCTTCGACGCCGAGCCCGACGAGTTCGGCGTGGTCGAGGCGCCGGACCGCATCTGGGCGGCAGCCGACGACCTCTTCCGCGCCGCGCTCCGCCTCGGGGGAACCCTGACCGGCGAGCACGGTGTGGGCGTGCTCAAGCGCCGATGGCTCGCCGACGAGCTCGGCGACGACCAGTGGGAGCTTCAGCGGCAGATCACCCGCGTCTTCGATCCGCAGGGCATCCTCAACCCCGGCAAGGTGTTCGCGCGCTGAGCCGCGGCATCCTTCCCCCCGTCAGATGCCCTGCCAGTCGGGCTTGTTGTCGTAGGCGTAGCGGTAGTAGTCGGCGCGGGCGAGCTGCGATGCCGCCGCCTCGTCGACCACCACCGTCGCGTGCGCGTGGAGCTGGATCGCCGAGCCGGGCAGCGACGCCGAGAGCGGGCCTTCGACGGCCCCGGCGACCGCGGCCGCCTTGCCCTCGCCGAACGCGAGCAGCACGAGATGGCGAGCGCGCAGGATGGTGCCGAGGCCCTGTGTGATGCAGTGCATGGGCACGTCGTCGATCGAGTCGAAGAAGCGGGCGTTGTCGCGGCGGGTCTGCTCGGTGAGCGTCTTCACGCGCGTGATCGAAGAGAACGACGAACCCGGCTCGTTGAATCCGATGTGGCCGTCCGTGCCGATGCCGAGGATCTGCAGGTCGATGCCGCCCGCATCGCGGATGGCGTCGTCGTACTCCTCGCCATGGTGCTCGATGCCCTCCGGTGTGCCGTCCGGCGTACGGATGAGCTCGGGGTTGAAGCCCAGCGGCTCGACGAACTCGCGCGTGATCACCGAGCGGTAGCTCTCGGGATGGGCCGGGTCGATCCCGACGTACTCGTCGAGCGCGAAGCCGCGCACACGCGAGACGTCGACGCCCTCCAGGCGTGAGCGCAGCGCCTCGTACACCGGCAGCGGCGTGGACCCGGTGGCGAGACCCAGGACCGTCTCCGGGTTCGAGCGGACGAGTTCCGCTATGTGATCGGCGACGAGCGCCCCCGCGGCGGCCTTGTCTTCGACGATGACGATTTCAGCCATGGACCACTGCTTCCTCTGCGTCGTGTGTGGCGTCGCCCTCCGCGCCCACCAGCGCGGCTCCGAGTGCGGCGGCCGGTGAACCCGGCGGCAGCAGCTCGACCCGGTCGGCGAGGTGCAGAGAGCGCATGAACGAGGATGCCTCGGCACCGGCCGCGAGCTCGGCCGCGACATCCGTCATCAGTCGGTCTCCCAACGCCGTCACACCCCCTCCGAGGACCACGATATCGACGTCGACCGTCAGCACCAGCACCCGGATCGCAGCAGCCACGCCGCGGACGAGCCCGGCGCGCAGCCGGCGCCCCGAGGGGTCGCCCGCATCGGCCGCGTCGAAGACGTCGCGCACCGGCAGCGCGGACCGCTGGGCCCAGCGCTCGGCGATCGCACCGCCGCCCGCGAAGGCCTCGATGCAGCCGCGCTGACCGCAACGGCACAGGGGTCCGTTCGGGTCGACCGAGATGTGGCCGACTTCGCCGGCCGCGCCCCGCGCGCCGCGCCACAGCACCCCGTCGGACACGATGCCCGCGGCGATGCCGGTGCCGAGGTTGAGGTACGCCATCGAGCCCGCCGCCGGTGCGCCGCCCCGCGTGTGGAGCGCATGCGCGCCGAGCGCGGCCGCCTTCACGTCGTTCTCGACCTGCACCGGCACGCCCAGCGCGGGCGCGACCACGGCGGCGAGGTCCAGCTCGTCCACGCCGAGGTTCACGGCGTGCACGACCCGGCCGGTGCCCGGCTCGATCTGACCCGGAATGCCGACTCCGACCGATCGCACGGCCGAGAGGTCGACGCCGGCCTCGGAGCCGAGCGCACGCACGGCGTCGAGGACGGTCTGGGCCACCGCATCCGGTCCCCAACCCGTGGGGATGCGGAGGCGACCCGCGATCGCGCCCTCGGCGTCGACCGCCACGGCGTCCGTCTTCGTCCCGCCGACGTCGAGCCCGACCTTCATCGACCGACCTCCCCGGGGGAGGCGGCGTGGTCCTTGGTGCGCATCAGCCCTTGACCGCCCCCGAGACGAGGCCGCTGGTCATGCGGTGCTGGACGATGAGGAAGAACACGATCACCGGGATGGCCATGATCGTGGAGGCAGCCATGACGACCGCCCAGTCGGTGGCCTTCGTCACCTGCACGAAGGCGCGCAGCCAGATGGGCAGGGTGAGGGACTCCGGTCGCGTCATGATGACGAGGGCGAAGACGAATTCGTTCCATGCCTGGATGAAGGCGAACACACCCGTCGCGATGAGGCCGGGGGCCAGCAGCGGGAACGTGATGCGCCAGAACGCGCCCGATCGGCTGCATCCATCGATCATCGCCGCCTCCTCGAGGTCGGCAGGCACGCCGTTGACGAAACCGCGGAGTGTCCAGATGGTGAACGGCAGCACGAAGGCGATGTAGACGAAGCTCAGACCGATGATCGAGTTGAGCAGGTACCAGCCGTCGAGCACCCGGAACACCGAGACGATCATCGCCTCAGCCGGGATCATCTGGATCACCAGGATCGCGATGATGAACGATGTGCGCGTGCGGAAGCGGTAGCGCGACACGGCGATCGCGCCGAGGAAGGCGAACCCGAGCGCGGCCACCAAGGTGATCCCGGTGACGGCGACCGAATTGAACAGCGCGTTCAACAGGCTGTCGTCGGTGAGCGCTTCCTGATAGTTGCTGAGCGTGAACTCGTCCGGCCACCAGTGAGGGGTCGTCGAGCGCACCGCGGATGCCGGCAGCAGTGAGGTGTTCACCATCCAGTAGACGGGGAACAGCGAGGCGACGATGACGACGACCGCCGCGACGTTCAGGAACACGCGCGGGATCACGCGGCGACGGGCGGTCATGATTCCTCCTTGAGCATGGTGCGGATCCAGTACCCGGAGATGGCCAGGAGGATGACGACGAGGATCACCGAGATCGCGCCGCCGGCGCCGAGGTCGCCCGATGCCATGGAGACGCTGTAGATGTAGACGCCGATCGTGTTGGTCTCGGCGCGCACGCCGCCGATGGACTGCAGCGCGTAGATCTGCGCGAAGACCCGGAGGTCCCAGATGATCTGCAGGACGAGGAGCACGAGGAGGATCGAGCGCACGTAGGGGAACACGATGAGGCGGAACCGCGCGAGTCCTCCCGCGCCGTCGAGCGAGGCGGCCTCGAGCACCTCGTCGGGCACCTGCGAGAGCGCCGCGTACGTGCTGAAGGCGACGAACGGGATGGCGCCCCACGTGATGATGATGGCTGCGACGGCGTAGAAGCTCGTCGGGTCGATGAGCCAGCTGTGGCCGATCCAGTTATCGCCGGTGATCTGGGTGAGCACCCAGTTGACCAGACCGTACTGGGTGTCGAAGATCCAGCCCCACACGATCGTCGCGGTGAGCGCGGGCATCGCCCAGGCGAGCAGGAGCGAGACGGATACCGCCGTGCGCATCACCGTGCCGAGCTTGGTCATCATGACGGCGATCGCGACGCCGAGGAGCATCGTGGCGATGACGCTCACCACGCACAGTGCGACGCTGCGCCCCAGGACCGCCCAGAACTCGGGGTCCGTCAGCACGGCGACGTAGTTGTCGATCCCGATGAACTCGGGCGCGGCGCCGAAGATCTGCGCCCGGCCGAACTCCTGGAACGACATGATCACCAGCTGCACGAGCGGCCAGCCGATGAAGACGACGAGCATGATGAGGGCCGGCGTCAGGAGCGCGAGCGGCGCCCACGGGAAGCGGCGCTTCTTCGGGCGTTCGGGGTCTGGCCGTGACTCGGGTGACGAAGCCGGCGGAGCCGACGCCTCTGCGGGGATTGTCGTCATGGCAAACCTCCTCTCAAGAATTGTGTCGAGCCCTGAGCGGGCATGGAACGGGGCGCCCCGCGGCACGGAGCACCCCGTTCAGTGACGTCAGCCGTTCAGGATCGATTCGATCTGCTCGTCGGCTGCGGTGGCGAGCTCCTTGATGTCGCCGCCGTTCGCGATGTTGACGAACAGGTCCTGCATGATGCCCTGCGCCTCGACGTCCGCCCAGTTCGGCGAAGCGGGGGTCAGCTTGGAGTCGGCGGCGGCTTCGGCGATGACGGTCGCGAGCTCGGGCGTGGCCGCGGCGACCTTGTCACCGAGCGAGACGAGGGCGGGGACCAGGCCGTTCTCGGCGAGGATCGTCTGGTACTCGTCGCTCAGCATGATCTCGAGCGCGCTCTTGGCGAGGTCGGGGTTCTTCGACTTCGCGGCGATGCCGACGTTCGAGCCGCCCGCGAAGACCTGGGCCGCGCCGCCATCCATGCCCGGAAGGGCATAGTAGCCCGTGATGTCGGCGACGGCCGTCGGCTGCTTGTCCTCGTCGGCGACGATCGACCAGTAGGCCCAGCTCGGAGCCGAGTACGTGGCGGACTGCTCGGTGCGGAAGGGCACCCAGCCGTCGGCCTCGTCGCCGTCCTTCGGTGCCAGCGACGCCTTGGTCATGAGCTCCTGGACCTGCGCGAGGCCGGCGAGCGACTCGTCGCTCGACAGCTGAGCGTCCCACTCGTCGCCGTCCTGGACGGCGATCTCGCCGCCGTTCTCCCAGATGAACGGCAGGCCGTTGTACCAGTCCTTACCCGGGAAGTAGACGCCCGAGACACCTGGCAGCGCGCCCGCGAGGGCCACGCCGTTCGACACGTACTCGTCGAGCGTCGTGGGCACTGCCACGCCCGCCTGCTCGTACATCGCCGTGTTGTAGAAGACGACGCGGGCGCCCGAGTAGTACGGGGCCGCGTACAGGGTGCCGTCCCAGCTGCCGGCCTCGACGAACCCGGGGAGCAGGTCGTCGCCGCCGAGCTCGCCCTCGATGTCGGCGAGGCTCAGGAGAGCGCCGCTCGAGGTGAACGCGGGAGCCTGCGTGTTGCCCATCTCGACGATGTCGGGGCTGTCGTTCGAGGACAGGCTCGTGGTGAGCTTGTCGACGAGGCCGGTCCACTGCTGCTCCTCGATGACCAGCGTCGACCCGGGGTTCTCGTCCTCGAAGGTCTTCTTCAGGTAGTCGCGAGCGTCCTGCGGCGTGTCGGTGCCGACCAGCCACACGCGGATCTCGGCTCCCTCTTCGGACCCCGAGCCGCCGCCGTTGCCGCCGGCGCAGCCGGCGAGCACCAGTGCCGAGGCGCCGATGAGCGCCACAGCTCCAAGCGTCTTCTTCATGGTGTCTTCCTTCATCTTCGGTGTTCTCTTGGTGTCTCGGATGGGCCGGGTGACCCACCCGCGGGTGAGGAGGCTCCGCGGGGAGCTTCCGTGTTGTTGTGGGATCCGGGGGGATCCGTCGGGGAGTCGCGCAGTGTCAGGACACCCCGAGTTGTCCGGACAGGACCATGACGGCGGCGCCGCGCAGGACGATGTCCTGGCCTTGCTCCGTCATCCGCACTCGCACGCCTTCGTCGACGGACGGCGCGAGCGTGCGCGCACGGAGTGTCTCGACGGTCTGCTCCGCGAGGGAGCCGCCGAGGAGTTCGGGGGGGCCGGAGAGGACGATCTCCGACACGTCGAGGGCGCCGACCACGGGGGCGAGCGCGATGCCGAGCCGCTCCCCCGCGTCGCGGAGGATGCCCTCGTGGTCGGCGGGATCGGCCGCCGCGCTCAGCCGCGAGGTCAGCGAGGGCACCGAGAGCCAAGCCTCGAGGCATCCGACCTTGCCGCACGCGCACTGCGGGCCGCCATCCGTGCCGACCGTGACATGGCCGATCTCGCCCGCGGCGAAGCGGCTGCCGCGCATGGGCTGACCGGCGAGCAGAAGACCCGAGCCGACACCCCGGCCGACCTTGACGAGGAGCACGTCGTCGGGCGCGCCGCCGAACGTGTACTCGGCCAGGACGGCGGCGTTGGCGTCGTTCGCGACGAGGACGGGGACTCCGAGCGCGCCGCGCAGCGCACCTTCGAGGTCGAACCCGGCCCAGCCGAAGTTCGGCGCCGTGAGGATGACGCCGCGGTCGTCGACGACACCGGGGGTGCCGACGCCGATGCCGAGCACGGGTGCGTGGGAGTCGGCGACGAGGGCGCGGGCGAGCTCCACGACGGTGTCGACGAGGGCATCGGCGTCGGGCACCGCGACCTCGCGACGCGCGACGATGCCGCCGTCGAGCGTGAGGACGGCGCCGATGAAGGTGTCGCTCCCGGAGAGGTCGAGCCCGACGATCCGGTGCCCGGCGTGGTCGAGGTCGACGAGGATCGCCGGCTTGCCGGGCCCCGAGGCTTCGCGTACGCCGATCTCGGCGACGAACCCGTCCGCGATGAGCTCGGCGACGAGATCGGAGATCGTGACCCGGGTGAGCCCCGTCTCGCGGGACAGATCTGCGCGGCTCATGGCGCCCTGGTGGAACAGGGTCTGCAGCACGAGCGAGCGGTTGTGGCCGCGAGCGTGCTCGGGCAGGACCTTCGCGCCCTGGCGGAGCGAACGCCCGGGCATGAAGGCGCGGGTGCTCGTGGCGGGGCTCTGCGACGCGTCGAAATGGGAGGGCCCGCGTCGCGCTTCCGTGTGGGACATGTTTGTTAGTAGACCTTACGAACCATCTTTCCGCAAGCCCTTCAGGGGTATTTGAGCGGATGCTTTACAAAACCGTGATCCGCCGTGTCGCGATCGTTACGGGGTTGGGCGCGCGTTTCCGGTCGTGACCGGCGGTTCGTGCGTGACCAGGACGTGACCTCAGCACCCGGGCGAGTCGCCTACCATGGGGGGAAGCGTGGATCACAGTCGGGGGTGTGGCGTGACGAATCTGGCGACCGAGTCGCAGGCCGGAAAGGCGTCCGTCGGCGACGCCGTCCAGGCCGAGCAGGCCGTCGAGGACGAGCAGACCGCAGCGGCGGACACTGCGGCACCTGAGGCGGTGGACGAGACGGATGCGGAGCCCCCGGCGGACGCCGAAACGGCAGAGCCCGCCGCGCCCGCGGTCGCGGATGACTCCCCCGCAGCCGACAGCGCGGACGCGCCGGCGCAACCCGACGACCCCGAGCCGGAGGCGGAACACGACGCGAAGGTCGAGCCCGAGGGCGAGGCCGAGCCTGCGGACGACGCCGACCCCGAAGCGCACCCGGACCCCGAGCCGGAGGCGGAACACGACGCGAAGGTCGAGCCCGAGGGCGAGGCCGAGCCTGCGGACGACGCCGACCCCGAAGCGCACCCGGACCCCGAGCCGGAGGCGGAACACGACGCGAAGGTCGAGCCCGAGGGCGAGGACACCCAGGTCGAGGCATCCGTCACCACCGACACCGACACCGACGCAGAGACCGTCGCCGTCGCGACCGCCGTGCTGACGCCGGCAGCCGCGACCGCTCTCGCGCCCACTGCGGATCTCTCCGCCGAGACGGCGACCGCCGTCGGCACCGCTACCGCTCCCGCGGACGGCTCGCCCGCCTTCGCGTGGGCGCCCGCCGAGCCCCAGCCGAAGAAGAAGCACACGGCGCTCTGGATCAGCGCGGCGGCCGGCGTGGCCGTGGTCGGGCTCGTGGTCTCGTCGCTCGTGCTCATCGCGCCCGGCACCGCGGTCGCCGGCGTGCCGGTCGGCTGGCTCACACCCGGCGCGGCTGCGGCGGCCATCGAGCAGCGCCTCGGCGAGACGACCGTCGTGCTCACAGGCGCCGGCGAGGACGCCGAGGTCACCGGTGCCGAGCTCGGCGCTGCAGTCGATGCCCAGGCGCTCGCCGACGCCGCGTTCGCACAGCATCCGATGTGGAACCCGACGGCGTGGTTCGCCACGACCGACGCGGAGATCGAGCTCGACCCCGCGGCGGCCACCGAAGCACTGCGCGAGGCCGCGCCGCAGCTCTACACCGACGCCACCGAAGCGACGCTCGCGTACGACGCGGCAACCGCGTCGTACGTCTCAACGCCCGCGGTCGCCGGCACCGGGATCGACGTGGCCGCCGTCCAGGGCGCGATCCAGGCGGCATTCGAGGCCGGCGAGACCCGCGTGCAGCTCGACCCGGTCTCCGCCGACGTCCCTGCCGCCATCTCGACCGAGACCGCCGATGCGACCGCCGCGCAGCTGAACGGCATGCTCGACACCGCCGGCTTCTACGTGGGCGAAGAGCGCACCGTCCCGATCGATCGGGCGACGCTGGCCGCCTGGCTGACCGTCACGCCCGATCCGGAGAACGCCGCCTACGAGATCACCGCCGACGAGGCGGCCATCCAGGCCGTGGTCGACGGGCTTCCGGCGGCCGTCGACCGGCCGGCCGAGAACGGCGCGGTCATCACCAACTCGGCGGGCAAGGTGCTCCGCGAGGAGGCGCCCGGGATCTCGGGACGCGAGGTCGGCGACACCTCCGGACTGGCCTCAGACTTCGCCGCCCAGCTGGCGACGGGCGACGCGGTGTTCCAGACGCCCGTGACCGAGGTCGCGCCCGTCGTCGCGACGCTCGCCCGCACGATCGAGGTAGACCTGTCCAGCCAGACAGCGACCCTCTTCGAGAACGGCAGCGCGATCCGCTCGTACCCGATCTCTTCGGGGCTGTCCGGCACGCCGACGCCCACCGGCCATTTCACCGTGAACGCCTACACCCGCGTCCAGGACATGGGCGCGCTGTGCTACAACCCGGCCGCCGTGAACAGCTATTGCACGAAGGACGTGCCCTGGATCACGTGGTTCGCGCCGGACATCGCGTTCCACGGCGCCTCGGCGTTCCGCAGCCGTCTCGGAGTGCCGCAGAGCCATGGCTGCGTCAACATGTGGAACGACGACGCCAAGTTCGTCTACGACTGGACGGCGCGCGGCACCGAGGTGTGGGTCCACGCCTGACAGGTGTCGCGTCTCGACGACGCCCCTCGGACGCTTCACACGCGAGAGGGCCGGATGCTGCAGCATCCGGCCCTCTCGCGTGTTCGTCGTCAGAGCGCGTCGATGACCTCGTTGAAGGTCTGCGACGGCCGCATGACACCCGCGACCAGGTCGGCGTCCGGGCGATAATAGCCGCCGATCTCGACGGCCGAGCCCTGAACCGCGAGGAGCTCTTCGACGATCTTCTGCTCGTTCGCCGCGAGCGCCTCGGCCACGGGACCGAAGGCCGCCGCGAGCTCGGGGTCGGCCTGCTGCTTCGCGAGCTCCTGCGTCCAGTAGAGCGCGAGATAGAAGTGGCTGCCGCGGTTGTCGATCGTGCCGAGCGCGCGGCCGGGCGACTTGTCGTTCTCGAGGAACGTGCCCGTGGCGGCATCCAACGTGTCGGCCAGCACCCGCGCCTTCACGTTGCCGGTGAAGTCGGCCAGGTGCTCCAGCGACGCGGCGAGCGCGAAGAACTCGCCGAGCGAGTCCCAGCGCAGGTAGTCCTCGGCGAGGAGCTGCTGCACGTGCTTGGGGGCCGAGCCGCCCGCGCCGGTCTCGAAGAGGCCGCCCCCCGCGAGGAGCGGGACGATGGACAGCATCTTGGCGCTCGTGCCGACCTCGAGGATCGGGAACAGGTCGGTGAGGTAGTCGCGCAGCACGTTGCCGGTCACCGAGATGGTGTCTTCGCCCTTGCGCAGGCGGTCCAGCGAGTACTGGGTCGCCGCGGCGGGGGCGAGGATCTCGATCGTGAGCCCGTCGGTGTCGTGGTCGGCGAGGTACGTCTTGACCTTGGCGATGAGCGCCGCGTCGTGCGAGCGGTTCTCATCGAGCCAGAACACCGCGGGGGCGCCGGTGGCGCGAGCGCGCGCGACCGCCAGCTTCACCCAGTCGCGGATCGCGACGTCCTTGGTCTGGGTCGCGCGCCAGATGTCGCCCTGCTGCACGGCATGCTCGAGGAGCACGTCGCCGGCATGGTTCACGACCTGGACGGTGCCGGCAGCGGCGAGCTCGAAGGTCTTGTCGTGGCTGCCGTACTCCTCGGCGGCCTGCGCCATGAGACCGACGTTCGGGACGGTGCCGATGGTCGCGGGGTCGAGCGGGCCGTGCGCGATGACGTCGTCGATCACGGTCTGGTAGACGCCCGCGTACGACGAGTCGGGGATGACGGCCAGGGTGTCGGCCTCGCCGCCGTCGGCGCCCCACAGCTTGCCGCCGTTGCGGACGAGCGCGGGCATGGACGCGTCGACGATGACGTCGGACGGCACGTGGAGGTTGGTGATGCCCTTGTCGGAGTTCACGTACGACAGGCGCGGGGTGTCGGTCGCGGCGGCGAACGCGGCGGCGATCTCGCCACCGCCCTCGACGTCCGCCAGGCCTGCGAGGATCGCGCCCAGTCCGTCGTTGGGGGTGAGGCCCGCCTCGGCGATCTTGTCGCCGAAGGTGTCGAACACGTCGGCGTAGTACGCCTTCACGACGTGACCGAAGATAATCGGGTCGCTGACCTTCATCATCGTGGCCTTGAGGTGCACCGAGTAGAGCACATCCTCGCTCTTGGCCGTCTCGAGCGTCTCGGCGAGGAACGCGTCGAGCGCGGCCGCCGAGAGGAATGTGCCGTCGACGATCTCGCCGGGGAGCACCTTGATGCCGGTCTTCAGCTCCGTCGTGGTGCCGTCGGCGGCGACGAAGCGGATCGAGAGCACGTCGTCGGCGGGGATGACGGTGGTCTTCTCGTTCGACTTGAAGTCGTCGTGGCCGAGCGTCGCGACGCGGGTCTTCGAGCCCTCGCCGAACGCCTTGTTGCGGTGCGGGTGCTTGCGCGCGTAGCTCTTCACCGACAGCGGCGCACGGCGGTCGCTGTTGCCCTCGCGGAGCACGGGGTTCACGGCCGAGCCCTTGATGCGGTCGTAGCGCGCGCGCACGTCCTTGTCTTCGAGGGACTGCGCCTCGTCCGGGTAGTCCGGGATGTCGTAGCCCTGCGCCTGCAGCTCGGCGATCGCGGCCTTGAGCTGCGGGATGGAGGCCGAGATGTTCGGCAGCTTGATGATGTTGGCCTCGGGGAGCGTCGCGAGACCGCCGAGCTCGGCCAGCGCGTCGCCGACCTGCTGCTCGGGCGTCAGGCTCTGCGGGAACGCCGCGAGGATGCGGCCCGCGAGCGAGATGTCGCGCGTCTCGACGTCCACTCCCGCCTGGCGGGTCACGGCCTGCACGATCGGCAGGAATGAGGCGGTCGCGAGGGCCGGCGCCTCGTCGGTGTAGGTGTAGATGATGGTCGAGTCGGTCACCAGTCACGTCCTTCTTGCGGGTCGGCGTTCAGCCTATCGCAAGCGGCCGAGATATCTCGACGTCAAGATACTTCTCCGTATGAACTCCGTGTTAATCCGAGACTCCGACGATGCCGGATCTCGCCATGGGGGCTAGCCTGTGGTCCATGGGTGAACTGCGACTCGTCGAACTGTCCGCCGCGACCATCGTGGCGGTCAACAATATGTCGCTCAAGCCCGGCCAGGAGGAGTACCTGTCGCCGGTGAGCTACGGCATCGCCGCGACGGTCGTGAACCCGCAGACGACCTGGCAGCGCGTGGTCCTCGACGGCGAGGAGGTCGTCGCCTTCGTCAGCGGCAACTTCGACCCCGACGATCCGCAGGAGCACTTCCGCTCGGTGCTCTGGCGCATCAACGTCGACGCCGACGACCAGGGCCGCGGCGTCGGCCGCTTCGCGGTGGCCGGGCTCCTCGAAGAGGCCCGGAACCGCGGAATGGACCACGTGAACGTCATCTACGAGGCCGGCGAAGGCGGTCCGCAGGCATTCTTCGAGCGCGTGGGCTTCACACCGGTCGGCGAGACCGAGTACGGTGAAGTCATCGCAGAGATCCGCCTCTGACGCAAAGCCGCACGATCGACCCGAAGACTTCCCCACACAGCGCCCGCCGGGCGCTCAGAGACCGGCGGCGGGGCCTCGAATACCCCTCCCCCATCGAGACCCCGTCGCCTTCTCGGCCTGCGGCGTCGAAACGCTTCCGCGCGACGCGCTAGGGTGAGCGCGTGCCGAGATTCGATCTGTCCCCCGCGGAACTCGCGGACTACGCCCCCGACGTTCGCGAACCCGCCGACTTCGACGCCTTCTGGGCCGAGACCCTCGCGCAGTCGCGGCAGTGGGATGCGTCCCCCGACCTCGTGCGCCTCGAGACGCCGTACGCACTGGTCGACATCTTCGACGTGACGTTCCCCGGCTTCGGCGGCGACCCGATCAAGGCGTGGCTGACGCTCCCCACCGGCGCCGGGGGCCCGCTCCCCGCGGTCGTCGAGTACCAGGGCTACGGCGGCGGACGCGGTCTCGCCGGCGAGCGCCTCGGCTGGGCAGCCGCGGGTTACGCGCACCTCTTCATGGACACTCGCGGCCAGGGATCGATGTGGGGCTCCGGCGGCGACACCCTCGACCCGCACGGCACCGGACCCTCCTCGTCGGGCTTCATGACGCGCGGCATCGAGGACCCTGAGACGTACTACTACCGCCGCGTCTTCACGGATGCCGTGCGCGCTGTCGACGCGGTGCGCACGCTGCCGCAGATCGATGCCGGCCGCATCGCACTGTGCGGCGCGAGCCAGGGCGGCGGCATCGCGATCGCAGCGGCAGGCCTGTCGGACGACATCGTCGCCGTCATGCCCGACGTGCCGTTCCTCTGCCACTTCGAGCGCGCCGTCGGCCTCACGGGCGATGACCCGTACCAGGAGGTCGTGCGCTATCTCGCGGTCCACCGCGGTCGCGACGAGCGCGTGTTCGAGACGCTGTCGTACTTCGACGGCGTGAACATGGCGAAGCGAGCGGATGCTGCGGCCCTCTACTCCGTCGCGCTCATGGACACCATCTGCCCGCCGTCCACCGTGTACGCGGCGTTCAACCGCCACTCGACCGCGACGAAGCAGATCGAGGTCTACACGCACAACGGTCACGAGGGCGGCCAGGCGTTCCAGTTCCCGAAGCAAGCCCGCTTCTTCGGCGACCTGCTCTAGCAGCCGCGCCTCGGCGCTGGATCTGCCAGGGCATCACGGCAGCAGCCGCCCCATGGCCTCTTCCCAGACCGGCCGAACAGCTGGTCCTTGCCCTGTGAGGTTTCGGGCGACGAGCAACTGCGGTACGACAGGATCATGTTCGAGGCGCGCGAACAGCGCGCGTGAGGGGGGGATTGATGTCGTGGGACATTCCCGCGCGGGCGTACTCCGTGGAGGAACCTCGCGCGAACGACGACTGCGCATGCGGCAAGCCCGCGGACGAGCATCTCCGCGCGGAGCGCACGGCCCTCCCGGCGGGGGTCGCGTGACCGCCGCGGTGATCGCGATCGACGCGGGCCAGACCGGCATCAAAGTGCGCGTGCGCGAGCACGACTTCGTGTTCCCGGGCATCCGCACCGGCGAGCCGCTCATCCCCCAGCTCGCCGCCGTCACCCGCGCCGCGATCGAGCGGACGGGCGCCGAGGTCTCCGTCGTGAGCGCCGGTGTCTCGGGCCTCACCACGCGGGAATCGGATGCTGCGGCCCTCCTCGCCCGCATCGACGACCCCGCGGTGCGCGAGGTGATCCTGGCGCACGATTCGACGACCTCGTTCCTCGGCGCGCTCGGCGACACGCGGGGCGCCGTCGTCGCGGCGGGCACCGGCGTCGTGACACTCGCCGTGGGCGCGTCGCGGGTGGCGCGGGTCGACGGGTGGGGCTATCTGATGGGTGACGCGGGCAGCGGCTACTGGATCGGGCGCGAGTCCCTCGACGCCGTGATGCGCGAGTACGACGGTCGCGGGCCGGCGACGGCGCTGCGCACGGTGGCCGAGGAGCGCTGGCCCGACCTCAGCCAGGCGTACATCCAGCTGCAGTCCGACCCCGAGCGGGTGAGCGTGATCGCGTCCTTCGCGGCGCACGTCTCGCGCCTCGCGACGGAGGGCGACGCGGTGTCGCAGGACATCACGGTGCGAGCCGGCGGTGAGCTCGCGCACAGCGTCGAGACGGCGCTGCGCCACGTGCGCTCCGACGAGCCTGGCGAGCAGTTCGCCGCCTGCGCGATCGGCGGCGTCTTCCGCTCCCCGCAGCTGCGCGAGGCGTTCGCGTCGCACATCGCCGCGAGCGAGTTCGACGTCACGCTCGTCGAGCCCCTCGGCCACGGCATCGACGGCGCCGCGGCACTCGCGGACCTCGCACCGCAGCATCCGCTCGCCCACGCGGTCTCGATCGCGTACGTCTGAGGTTTCTCACTCCCCGGCCAGCAATCGCTCACCTGTCACGAAGGGTCGCCCCGCGCGGCACCTTGTGACAGGTGAGCCGCCCCGGGATGTGCTCACCTGTCACAATGTGCCGCATCTCGCGACGCTTTGTGACAGGCGAGCCGCGGGACACCGGATGTCCGTGATCGGCCGGCTTCGCCGAGACGGCGGATGCCCCGGCCCTGAGTGTGTGGACAGGGGGCCGGGGCATCCGGGGTCGACGTCGGACCGGGCTAGACGAGCGACTCCTGCCACGCGGCGTGGAGCTGGGCGAACTTGCCGGTGCCGCCGATGAGCTGCTCGGGGGTGTCGTCCTCGATGATCTCGCCATGCTCCATGACCAGCACGCGGTCCGCGATCGCGACCGTCGAGAGGCGGTGCGCGATGATGATCGCGGTGCGGTCGGCGAGCAGCGTCTGCAGCGCGTCCTGGATCTGACGCTCCGACGGGATGTCGAGCGACGCCGTCGCCTCGTCGAGGATCAGCACCGCCGGGTTCGCGAGGAACGCCCGCGCGAACGAGATCAGCTGACGCTGACCCGCCGACACGCGACCGCCGCGCTTGTTGACGTCGGTCGCGTAGCCGTCGGGAAGGGCCTGGATGAAGGCATCCGCTCCCACCGCGCGCGCCGCAGCCTGGATCTCGTCCATCGTCGCGTCGGGCTTGCCCAACGCGATGTTGTCGGCGACTGTTCCGCTGAACAGGTAGGCCTCCTGGGTGACCATGACGATCGCGCGGCGGAGATCCTTCGGGTGCAGGTTGCGCAGATCCACACCGTCGAGCGTCACCGCGCCGCGTGTCGGGTCGTAGAACCGCGACACGAGCTTGGCGAGCGTCGACTTGCCGGCACCCGTCGTGCCGACGAGTGCGATCGTCTGACCGGCCGGGATGTCGAGCGAGAAATCCGGAAGGATGACGCGGTCCTGGGAGTACCCGAACAGCACGTCGTCGAACCGGATGTGCCCTTTCGCCTCCCACAGGTCGACCGGGGTCTTGGGGTCCGGAACCGTGGGCTCCTCCTCCAGGACGCCCGACACCTTCTCGAGCGCCGCCGTCGCGGACTGGTACGAGTTCAGGAAGAACGCGACCTCCTGGAGCGGCGAGAAGAAGTTGCGGACGTACAGCACGGCCGACAGCAGGAAGCCGATCTCCATCGCGCCGTCGACGACACGGATGCCGCCCCACGCGATGACGATCGCGAGGGTGAACGACGCCACGGCCATGAGCCCCGGCTCGAACGTGCCGAACAGGCGGATCGAGCGCATGTTGACGTCGCGGTAGTCCATCGCCAGACCGCCGAACTCCTCGTCGTTGCGGCCCTCCTTGCGGAAGGCCTTCACGGCGCGGATGCCCGTCATCGTCTCGACGAACTTCACGATCACCTTCGCGCTGATGACGCGCGACTCCCGGTACACGAGCTGCGAGCGGGTGTAGAACCAGCGCATCAGGAGGAAGAGCGGGATGCCCATGAACGTGAGGATCAGGCCCGACTGCCAGTCCACGATGAACAGCGCGATCAGCGTGAACGCGCCGTACAGGATGCCCGAGACCAGCTCGTTGAGTCCGCCGTCGAGGAGTTCGCGGATGGTGTCGAGGTCGCTCGTCTGCCGCGAGATGATGCGGCCCGACGTGTACGACTCGTGGAACTCCAGGCTCAGCCGCTGCGTGTGCAGGAAGATGCGCTTGCGCAGGTCCAACATGATCGCCTGGGTGAGGCGCGCCGCGACGACGACGTACCACCCGATGAGGGCGGCGCCGCCGAGCGCGGTCACGAGGTACACGAGCACCACGAGGATCGTCGGCGCCCAATCCATGCGCTCCACCGCGGCGGGCAGCGCGTTGTTGATGCCCACGCCGATGAGCCACGGCCCCGCGACGCGCAGTGCGGTCGAGACCACGAGCACGACGCCCGCGAGGATCAGCTGCCCCCGCACCGGGGTGATGAGCGAGCCGAGCAGGCGCAGCGAGCGCTTGCGGATCGCCGTGCTCTCGGCGCGCGTGTAGTCGGAGCGGTCTTCGCCGCTCGTTCCGGTCACCGTCGTGCTCACAGGGTCACCTCCCAATCCTGGCCTTCCTGTCTCGCCCGGATGCGGGCCTGCTCGATCTCGAGACTCGAGATCACGTGCCGGTAGTGCTCACTGCTGCGCAGCAGCTCGGAATGGGTTCCGACGGCCGTCACTCGTCCCGCCTCGAGAAGGGCGACACGGTCGGCGAGCGTGACCGTCGACGGACGGTGCGCGACCACGAGCGCCGTCGTCTCGTGCAGGACCTCGCGGAGCGCGTCCTCGACGAGCGCCTCGGTGTCGACGTCGAGCGCCGACAGCGGGTCGTCGAGCACGAGCACTGCGGGCCGCGCGGCCACGGCACGAGCCAGCGCCAGACGCTGACGCTGGCCACCCGAGAGGGACAGTCCCTCTTCACCGATGATCGTGTCGACGCCGTCGGGCAGCTCGTCGACGAACGACGCCTGCGCCACGTCGAGCGCCTCGCGCATCACGCGTTCGGCCTCGGGGCTGCCGGGCACGAGGTCCTCGCGACCCAGCAGCACGTTGTCGCGCACGGTCTGGGAGAAGAGTGTCGCGTCCTCGAACGCCATGCCGATGTGCCGGCGCAGCTCGGCGAGCGTCAGGTCGCGCACGTCGACGCCGTCGAGCGTGACGCGGCCTCCGGTCACGTCGTACAGGCGCGTGGGCAGCGTCGTGAGGGTCGTCTTGCCCGAGCCGGTGAGGCCCACGAGCGCCATCGTCTCTCCGGGCCGCAGCACGAGGTCGACACCGTTGAGAAGATCGCGCTCGCGGTCCGCAGCATCCTGATACCGGAAATGCACGCCCTCGAACGCGAGCTCGCCGCGCGGCTTCGCGATGGTCTTCGGCTCCTCGGGTTCGACGATCGTGTTCTGCTCGTCGAACACCTCGAAGATGCGGTCGGTCGCCGTGCGCGCGTCGAGGAGGAACGAGAACAGGAATCCGATCGACTCCATCGGCCAGCGCAGCACCGTCGCCATGGCGAAGAACGCGATGAGCTCGGGGCCCTGGAGCTGGCCGATCGCCGTGAGGTAGATGCCCGCGCCGAGGCACAGCGCGAACGCGATATCGGGCAGCAGCACGAGCCAGAACCAGATCCAGCCGACGGCGCGCGCCTTGCTGAGCTCGGTCTCGCGCAGCGTCTCGGCCTGGCGCGTGAACTTCTGCAGCGCGTGCTTGCCGCGGCCGAACGCCTTGAGCACGCGGATTCCGTGCACGCTCTCCTCGACCGAGGTGGCGAGGTCGCCCGCCTGGTCCTGCGACTGGCGCGCGAGCGTGCCGTACGACTTCTCGAACCGGTATCCCGCGTACCAGAGCGGTGCCGACGTCACGAGGAAGATCGTGCCGAGCGCCCAGTGCCAGCGGAACAGCAGCGCCGTGCCGACGGCGATGGTGATGACGTTGACGACGAGCAGCACGAGGCCGAAGGCGAGCCAGCGGCGCAGCATGCTGATGTCCTGCATCATGCGGCTCAGCAGCTGCCCCGACTGCCACCGATCGTGGAACGCGACCGGCAGGCGCTGCAGGCGGGAGTAGAACGTCTGTCGCAGCTCGTACTCGACCATGGTCGCGGGGCCGAGCACGAACCAGCGACGGAGCCAGACCATGAGCGCCTCGGCGAGTCCCAGCGCGAGGATCGCGGCGGCGCCCCACCCGATCATGGCGATGTCGCCGGAGGCGATCGGGCCGGCGACGACCTGCTCGAGCACGAGCGGGATGGTCAGTGCGAGCAGGCTCGCGACGAGCGCGCTGGCGGCGCCCATCACCAGACGCGGAAGCACCGGCTTCGCGAAGGGAAGGAGTCGGGCGAGGGCTTGGAAGGTGGACGGTTCGGACCGTTGCGGCTGTTCTGATCGTTCAGCGAGGGCGGTAGTGGTCATGATCCTTGTGGGTGTGACGATGACCCGTCGTCGGGTCGCGTGGCGACAGCGACGCGTGGGAGCGCTGTCATGAGAGAGGAGCTTCCTGGGTGGAGGAACGCTCCGGAGGACGGCAGTATGCCGAATCCGGCAGGACCGGCGGATGCGAGGAGCGGACTACCCCTGGACGCGGGGACGCGGCAGCCGGGAGGCGGTGCGGCGTCCCGCGAGACGAAGGACGAATGCGGTCTTCGCGGCGATGGCGGCCTGATACATTTCGTCCTCCTTGGGCTGAGCGGAATCGGGCTGTGCACGCCGCTCGGTGACCCAGCGGCGCGACAGCCCTCCAGCCTATATCTGAGTGTTGCCTGAATGCAACAACCGCTTTCCGGTCTCCGGAAAGCGGTTGAGGCGAGTGGTTCAGATCAGCGCGGGCACCGCCGCTTCTCGCTCGAGCAGGCGCTGCTTGACGGGGAGCCCCCAGGCGAACCCGCCCAGCGTGCCGTCCGTGCGCAGCACCCGATGGCACGGCACGAACAGCGCGGGCGCGTTGCGGGCGCAGATGGATGCTGCGGCACGCACCGCGCTCGGAGACCCGAGCTCGACGGCGAACTCGCTGTACGTGAGCGGGCGCCCCGGGGCGATGCGCCGCAGCGCAGCCCACCCTGCGAGCTGCATCGCGGTGCCGTGCTGCGACACCGCGACCTCGTCGATCGCGGCAAGGTCTCCGCCGTAGTAGGCGGCGACGGCGGCGGCGGCATCCGTCTCGCCCTCCTCGACCGACGACGGACGCACGCGGTCCGCGAGGCGCGCGAGGATCGTGCCGGCGTCGGCGGTCCACCCTGAGGCGAGCACGCGTCCGCCGTCGTCGGCGAGGATCGTGAACGCGCCGTCGGGGGTGTCGAGGGTCTGGATGGTGGCGGTGGTCATGACATGCCTCCGGTCGTGATGAGCGATGAAGAGATGACGGATGCCGCGACCCGGCGCGGCGCGGCAGGCCTCGGCGGGACGGCGCGCCACAGGTGAGCGGTGAGGTAACTGCGCCAGGGAGCGGTGCGGGCGGCCCAGGCGTCGAGCGCGCGGGCCTCGGCGGGGAGCCCCGCTGCCGCGGCGCCCGCCCGCACGGCCACATCGCCCGGAAGGAAGACGTCGGGGTCGGCGAGCACTCGCATGCGCACGTAGTCGGCGGTCCAGGGTCCGATGCCGGGCATCGCGAGGAGAGCGGCGCGCTGCTCGGCGGCGTCGTCGCCGGCGGTGAGGATGAGCGACCCTTCGGCGAGAGCCGAGGCGGCTCCGGTGATGGCGCGGATGCGCGCGGCCGGACCGCGGAGCGCCTCGTGGCCGCGCTCTGCGATGGCGGCCATCGTCGGGAACAGACGGGCAGGAGCGGGGTTGTCGTCGGCGCCGGCGCCGAGCGACATCATCCCCGCGAATGCCGGGACCTCCTCGCCGAGCGCGGCGGTGAGCGCCGTCAGCGCGGTGCGAGCCGCGACCACCGTGATCTGCTGGCCGACCATCGCGCGGATCAGCATCTCGTGCGGATCGGCGGCACCCGGAACCCGGATGCCCGGCAACGCAGCCACGAGAGGAGCGAGCTCCGGATGCCGCGCCAGCGAGTCGTCCACCGCGTCCGGGTCGGCGTCGAGATCGAAGAGGCGCCGCGCCCGGGTGACGAGCATCGACAGGTCGGCGAGATTCGTGAGCGCGGCCCGCAGCCGCACCTGCCCCAGGTCGTCGAGGCGCAGCTCGAACCAGGCGGGGCCGTGCGGAAGGCGGATCGTGCGGGCGAACGTGGAGGCGGTCGCCGCCTCGGCGCCCGAGACGGCGCGGGCCGCCATCCATGAGAAGAGTCCTTGTGCATCCATCGCGCCGCGGTGCGGGAGGGCGAGGTCGATCGTGACTCCGGGCGCAGGCGCACCCGGCCCTTCGTGGCGCGAGACGCGACGCCGCGCGCGCAGCTCGAGCGGCGGCATCCCGAACACCTCACGGATGGTGTCGTTGAACTGGCGCACGCTCGCGAACCCGCTGGAGAACGCGACATCGGCGGCCGAGAGTTCGGTGCCGACGAGCAGCATCCGGGCGGTCTGCGCGCGGTGTGCGCGGCTGAGGGCCAGCGGGCCGGCGCCGAGCTCGGCGGTGAGCAGCCGCGTCAGGTGGCGCGGTGAGTAGCCGAGGCGCAGTGCGAGGCCGGGGACGCCCTCGCGCTCGACGACGCCGTCGGCGATGAGCCGCATGGCGCGTCCTGCGGTGTCGCCACGCAGGTTCCACTGCGGCGAGCCGGGCGCCGCCTCGGGCAGGCAGCGCTTGCAGGCACGGTAGCCCGCCTCGTGCGCGGCGGCACTTGTGGGGTAGAACGTGACGTTCGAGGCCTTGGGAGTGCGGGCGGGGCAGCTCGGACGGCAGTAGATCCCGGTCGAGCGCACCGCGGTGACGAACTGCCCGTCGAAGCGGGCGTCGCGCGAATCGATCGCGCGGTAGCGCTCCTCGAACGTCATGGCCAGGCTCATGCCCCTAGCCTGACACGCTCCCCCGACGTCGGCTCGCGGAAATCGGACACGACTGTCGCGTCGCCGTCGGCCGCTGGGGACGCGCCGGCGCCTACCGGTCGGTGCGGACGAACGCCGAGCGCAGACGATGCCAGAGCGGATCGCCCTCGCTCACACCGGAGACGATCCGGGCGACGCCGCCGGCCTGGCCCAGAGCACACGCGAGGGCGGTGATGCCGACGAGGCCTGCCGTCGCGGAAAGGCCGGCGAACGAGTCGGCGGCCAGATCGCGCAGCGCGAGCGCCACTCCACCGATCGCGAGGAGGAAGGCGAGCGTGGCCGTCGTGAGCCGGGCGAAGATGGGCGGGTCGAAGTTCGTCGTGCGGGCGAGCACCCACCCGCCGCCGCGCCGAGCGCGACCGCCCTGACGGTACGGCAGGCGGAGCCAGTCGGTCGCGGCCCTCGTCAGGGCCCGGCCGGTCAGCCACAGCCGCACGAGTCCCGTCGCGCCGGCGACGGCGATGACCGCGGCGAGCACGATGACGATGACATCGACCAGGGCGACCGCGCCGCCGAGCGCCGCGATCGCGTCGAGCATCCCGCCGATGACGAACGCGCCCAGCACCGACGCCACGAAGCACACGAGCCCGAGCGCCCAGCGCGACCAGCGTTCATAGTCGCCGCGCAGGAGCACCGCCACGCGATCCGCCTCTGCCACCGCCTTCTCCCCGCTCGGGACGTCGATCCAGGCACGCGAAGCCGGAAGGATGAGTGCGAAAGCCATACCGTCAGGCTACGACGTGCGGCAGGTCGCCCCCGCGCGCGGCCGCCTCCAGGGGAGCCGGCTCGACGCCATCGGGCAGCACCTGCGTGGTCGACAGCGTGAAAGCGGTGAGGACAGCCAGCTCGGTGCGCTGGCCGGCGTCTGTGCACATCCCCATGACGAGGATCGTCCCGTCGGCGGCGGGCAGGCGGATCTCGCCGACCGTCGTGACGACCGCCCTGCCACCGAGCTCCAGCGTGCCCGAGGCGACCGTGCCCACACGCCCGTCGGGCGCGGTGAAGGTCTCGGCCGCGGAATCCACACCGAACCGCGCGAGCGGGAAGAGACGGTGGAACTCCAGGGACGGGGCATCCGTCCCCGCCGCGACCCTCACCACGTTCGTGCAGAGGAAGCTGACGGCCGGGCGCTCGCCGAGCGTGAGGGAGACCCCTGCCGAGTCGAAGTCCGTACCCTCGAAAGCGGCGACCCCGGCGTGGAAGCCCGCCACGATCGCCGCACGTGCATCGTCGGGAAGCCAGCCGTCGCCGCCGGCCAGATACCAATCCAGCCACTCCTGGGGCGTGCGATCGCCGAACGAGCGGAACTCGATCCACCCTTGCGGCATCCGCTGCCACACACGATCGCCGCTCGTCCTCGGTGTCGCCATTTCAGAGCTCCTCATCCGTCCGCGGACCGTTGCCCTCGATGGTGTTGTCGACGCGCTCCGCGAGGTTCTGCCACGGGCCGCTCAGGCTGTCGACGAAGCTCTCGCCGTTGTCATGCGCGTCCTTCGCCTGCGACATGGTCCAGTACGTGTTCGAGACCAGGTTCGGCAGGTTGACGTTCAGGGCCACCGCGAGCGATCCCGCCGCGGTGCCGCCGCCGGCCAGCGCCGGGGTCATCCGCTGGATCGACGGGATGAGCACCTGACCACCGGGACCGATGAGCGATTTCGCCGCCATGCCGAGGGCACCGCCGGCCAGGAGGCCCAGGGCCCCGACCGCGAAGTCCGTCCAGTCCCCCCGCCCGGTGAGGGCCTGGAGACCGTCGATGGCCACGAGGGCTATCGACATGATGAGCGCCACGGTGCCGAGGACCGGGACGAACAGCGACAGGATCGCGATGATCGGCAGCGCCGCACGGAGGATGTCCTCCAGGATCGGCACCACGTTGTCCATGAGCCAGGTGCCGGCGTCGGCGAGCCATTCGCCCGCGTCGCCCAGGAAGTTCGAGAACGCGTTGCCCGCGTAGTCGTCGAGGATGCCGCCGGCGTCGTTGAGCGAGCGCGCGGCGGTCGCCGCCTCGTCGTCGACCTCCGCCTTGAGGCTGCGGGCGGAGGCGCGGATCTGCTCGAGCTCGTCGCCGGCCGTCCCGAGCGCCAGCGCCGCGTCCGAGACGGCATCGGGGTCCGCGTCGTCGTCGTCCTCGTGCTTCACCGCCGACGTGTGCGCGGACTCGCACGCGGCGACCCGCGCGGCTGCGGCATCCGCCTCCTCGGCGAGCACCCGCGCCCGCTGCTGGAAGGAGGCGAGCTGTGTGCTCCAGGTGCGCAGGGCATTCCGCGAGGTGCGCAGCGCTTCGCCGGTGTCGGCGAGCTGCGGGCGGAAGTCTTCACTCATCGAGGCGCGGAAGGCTGCGGCGGAGAGCCCCACCCAGTCGGCGTCGTCGCCGCCGTCGAGCATCGACAGCGCGTCGTCGACGCCGTCGCAGCCGCTCGACAGCGCGTCGACGTAGCTGTCGAGCGTCGCGAGGTCGCCCGGTGCGGGGTCGAACCCGAGCGCGCTGAAGTCGGTCACGCCGCACTGCCTTCCTGCGGCACCATGCTCGCTCCGAGCTCGCTGTCGAGACCTTGGAACGCCTCGAGGATGCCCTGCAGGCCGGTGCCGGCATCCTCGGCGTAGCGCGCGAGCTTGTCCATGCCGCCGCCCCATGACCCGTGCAGGTCTTCGAGGCGCCGGCGGAGCTCGTCCTGCGGCACCGCCGAGCCGCACACGTTCGAGAGCGCGCCCGTGGCGTCGTCCAGCAGTGTCCGCATGTTGGCGTACGCGTGCCGGCTCGCGTTCATCGCGTCGTAGTCGATCCGCACATCGGTCATGGCAGTCCCTCCGGAGACGACTGACCGGAGGCCGCGGGAGCGGCGCTCCGGTCAGAAAGTCGAGCTTTGCTTTGCGGGTGCGGTTCAGCCGCCGGCGAGCTGCTGGTCGAGGTCCTGGATGGCACGCATCATGCCCAGCAGCGACTCCGACATGTCGTTGATGCCGTCCACAGCACCCTTCAGACCCGTCGTCAGCTCGGTGTACCCCTCACCGAACTTGCCCGACGCGTGCTGCGTCTTGAAGTCCTCACCCAGCAGCGTGTCCACCTGGCTCTTCAGCGCGTCCAACTGACCCTGGATGTCATCACGAGCCTGCGACAGCGACGACGCCACCTGCTCCATCTCCGCATACGAAGCACCGAAATCAGCCATCGTCAACTCCCTCACTCAGATACCCGACCCCCGTCGGGCCGATGACTCCACGCTAACCGGGACGCCCGGGGGAGCCCATGGGGACCATTCCCCATGTGGATGAATGCCGGACGGTCAGACCTGATCGGGGCGGTAGTACGCGGAGCCGGCCTCGGGGGCGAGCGTCAGCGCGAGATGGCCGGGCGCCGTGGCCCGTGCGTCGTCGCCGGTCGCGGCGCCGATCAGTCCTCTCTCGACGAGCAGGTCGATGGCCGCATCGCGGTCGGCGATGATCCCGCGGAGCTGATCCGCGGGGATCTCCTTCACGCTCTGATCGACGTTGTCGTGGGGATTCTGCGGCCCGTCCTTGATCGTGTTGCCGCGCACGAACATCGCGGCGTAGATGACGACATCCGCGAGGATCACGACGATCCACGCCCAGGCGCCGCCGTCGAGGAGGTCACGACCCGCGGTGAGGGCGATGATCACTGACGCGAGGCCCGGCAGCACGTGCATGAGCGAGTTCGAGCGCACCGCCGACTTCGCGGCCGCGCGCGGGTAGCGCCGACGCTGCAGCTCGCTCCAGCCCGTGATCGGCAGCGAGATGAGCGTCAGGACGCCGGCGAGCGCCAACGGGAAGTCGTACACGCTCCCGGCCACGAGCCAGCGCAGCATGGCGGCGGCGCCGATGAGCGGCGCGATCAGCAGGAACAGGTACGCCAACGACTGCACGACGCTCCCGAACGAGAGGCCGGGATGCTCCCCGCGCACCGCCTCCTTGGGGGCGAGAACGACGAGGGTGTGCTGCGCGCGCGGCGCGCCGACGAACGAGCGAAGCTCCAGCCGCCACCACTCGAGCGGGCCCCATTCCTGGGCCTCGTCGACGAGAGCCTTCAGCGTGCGCGAGGTCATAGCTGCCATTCCTCCCCCACCCGCACCACCGCCGAATCGAGCTGATCGACGCGGGTCCGGTCCGATGTCGGCACGAACCCCTCGAGTGCGGACTCGCGCAGCACCTCTGCCGCGATCTCTTCGACGAACGCCAGACCGTAGGGTGCGACGGGACCGAGGATGGCGCCGACTGTCGCGTTCCGGCCGACGAACAGCCACCGGCGGAAGCCGAAGTCGTGGTCACCGTGACGCTCGAGCAGGGTCGCGGTGAAGCCCGGCCCGAACTGCTCGGACTCGACGACCTCGGTCGTCGCGGGCAGCAGCGCGGACGGCGACCACAGGAAGGCGGCCTGCTCGGCCTCGGCGAGGGGTTCCGCGGCGGCGAACACCGTCAGCGGCGCCAGCACGCGTCCCTCCGCTCCGACGATGAGCAGGTTCCTGCGGTCGTCGCCCGTGGCGCTCGCGATGTCTTCGAGGGCGAGCGAGAGGCGGTCGGCGACCGCTTCTTCGACGTCGTTGCGCGCGGCGAAGGCGTAGGCGGCCTCCCGGGCCCAGACGGTGCGCTCGGCTGCCGATCGCTCGGCGTGCGGAACGGCGATGGTCCGCTCGGGGTCGTGCCGGAGGGTGATCTGCATGTCAGCGAGTGCTCCACGTGAAGCTGGCGATGTGGTGGTCGAAGAGGGCGACCCACGCCAGGAGGACGGGCTCGTCCTCGGCGAGGTCGGCCGCGTGGGCGACCGTCGCGGTCCATTGCACCGCCTGCGTCCGCCGAGTGCCCGGGATCGGGATCAGATAGTTGATCAGCAGCGAGACGGCCGACACCGCGTCGATGGTGACGGGCCGTCGATCCGTCCAGCGCACGATGCGGTGCCCTTCGCCGACGGCGACGCCGCCGCGGTTGCGGACCGCGTCCTCGACGACGGCGTCCAGCGGAGACTCCGGGGTCGCCGAGCGCCGGAGGCCCACGAGGCTCGCGGCGCCCAAGGCCCAGCTGGGCGCCGACTCCCCGGCGAAAGCGATGGCGAAGGCGTCCTGGCCACGCAGACTGCGGAACGCGTCTTCCACCTGGCCGGTCAGGCCTGCCGCGAGGTCCGCACGCCCGGCGCCGGACAGGCGGCTGCGTGCAGCCCCGACGAGCTCGCGCTCGGTCTGGTCGCTGAGGTCGTACGCCTGCCAGCCGAGGGGAAGGAGCATCCGGTAAGCCGGCAGCGCCGGTGCCACGCGGCCTCTCAGCTCGCTGCGCAGATCACTCACCCGACCAGTCTCCCATCCGGCCGAGGGTGCCCCGTGCCGAAGCCGCCGCAGCGGGGCCGATCACGAGAACGGGTTCTGGTCGGGGTCGAACGACCCGGGCAGCGCACCGCCGGCCATGTCCTTGATCTGCCCCACGATCTGGAACTGGGCCACCCACACGGTGCTGACGGTGGTGAGGGCGTCGCGGGTGGAGGAACCCATCCGCGCCCAGTCGTCGATGTTCTTGCCCGAGAACAGGGCGGCTGAGAAGTCGGCGGCCCTGTCGGCGAAGGTCGTGCCGCGCAGCGCGTTCAACCCCGACGCCCAGTCGTCCATCGAGGTCGCGCGCAGACCGAGCAGTCGCACCGCGTCGTCGCCGAACGAGGTGCCCAGCGCGCGCCACCCGGACGTGGTGCCGAGCCCGCGGATCGTCCGCGCGGCCGGCCCGAGGAACGGGATGACGCCGAGGACGCCGAAGGCCACGTCCCACCAGCTGCCGTCATCGAAGGCGATCTTGCGTGTCAGGGCGACGACGAGCGTCGCGATGGCGACGATCGCGGCGAGCGCCGCGATGATCGGGCCGCCGATGACGATCGCGAGCACGGCGAGGACGATGCCCGCGACGGCAAGGACGTTCGCGAGGAAGTCCAGCGCGCCGCGCAGGTCGTCCTTCCACGAGTCCTCGATCTTGCCGCTGACGCCTTCCTTGATGTTCTTGGCGGCGAGGTCGAACGCATCGAACCAGTCGTCCCAGGCGGTGTCGTAGTCGCCGGCGGCGTCATCCCACTCGCCCTTCTTGGCCGTTGCGAGACCGCGCTTGCCGTCGGCGTTCGCGGAGGCCGTGTCGTACGCAGACTGCTCGTCGGCGTCGGCGTCGTCGTCGGGCTCGCGCGGCACGGCGCCCTCGGCCGTGTCGGCGTCGCGGGAGAGCTGGTAGTACTCCTTCCACAGGTCCTGCAGCTTCGACACGAGAGGGTCGATGACCGCCTGCGACGTCGCGAGCGCACCGCCGTAGGTGCGGATGTGCGGACCGACGGCGGCGTAGAGTTCGGAGGCCTCGGAGAGGTCGCTGCTGACCTTCTCGCACAGTTCGCGGAGCTTGTCGATCGACCGCCCCTCCATCTCGGCGCCGTTGTCGGCGAGCCGCGAGATGAGCGACCACGCATCGGCCATGTCGGCGCCGAGGTCGACGATCTGCTGGCCGCGCTGCGTCACGTCGTCGGCGTCGCCGCGCAGGTTGTCGATCAGATTGCCGCCCGTCGGGGTGTGCGAGGGCATGTAGGGGGTGACGGTCATCTCTCGCTCATTCGCTCTCGGACTTGCTGGCGGCCCGGACGTCGAAGTCCTTGAAGCCCTCGATCACGCTGTCGACGTGCTCGGCCACGCCCTTGCAGTTCTCCATCAGGCGTTTGCGGCGGTCGTCCCACCGGCCTTCGAAGTCGTGGGCGGCGTCCTTCAGCTCGCTCTTGTCGTACGGCCGGTCGACGGCGTCCTCGAGATCGCGACGGCGGCTGCCCGCGTTCTCGAACTCGTCGACGATGTGCTTGAGCTGCGTGCTCAGCTCGCCCAGCTCGTCGTAGCTGACCTTGACTCCCACGTCCGTTCCTCCCTGCGTCGTCCACCGTCATCAGCGACGCCGAAGGCGGGAGGGCGCATGGCCCTCACCGCCCCGGCGTTCCGGCGGTTCAGCCGCCGGCGAGCTGCTGGTCGAGGTCCTGGATGGCACGCATCATGCCCAGCAGCGACTCCGACATGTCGTTGATGCCGTCCACAGCACCCTTCAGACCCGTCGTCAGCTCGGTGTACCCCTCACCGAACTTGCCCGACGCGTGCTGCGTCTTGAAGTCCTCACCCAGCAGCGTGTCCACCTGGCCCTTCAGCGCGTCCAACTGACCCTGGATGTCATCACGAGCCTGCGACAGCGACGACGCCACCTGCTCCATCTCCGCATACGAAGCACCGAAATCAGCCATCGTCAACTCCCTCACTCAGATTCCCGACCCCCGTCGGGCGGGACACTCAGCAACCTAACGGAGCGCGTCGACGAGACGCGATGGGGACCATTCCCCATGTCCTCGCGCCCGGCGCCTCAGGCCGCGTCAGTGCTGCGGCGCCGCCTGCGGAACGGGGAGGACGGATGCCTCGACCAGCGGCAGCTGGACCGTGACCTGGCGCCCCGCCTGCACGAAGATGCCGCGGCCATCGGGGAAGTCGGACCGCTTGACCTTCGGGAACGGCACCTTGAACACCGCGTCGCCGTCGAAGGCGTCGGGCTTGATGATGATGCCCTTACGGCCGCCCTTGAAGTCGCCCACCAAGCCGAAGCCACTGGTGACCTGCGTGACGTCGGCGTCGCCGATGAGCAGATGCTCGCTGCGGTTGACCGCCTGGAACAGCGCCTTGAGAGGGCGCTCCGCCGGCGAGTCGGCGAACTGCGGCACGTCTTCGATCACGATCATCAGCCGCGCGTCGATCGACTCGTCGGCGACGAGCTCGCCGAGCTCGGTCGCCAGCTCCTTCGCCTCGTCGGGCGTCGTGGCGCTGCGCATCCAGGGGGCGAACTCCTTGAGCTGCGAGCGCCGGCCCCCGAAATGGAAGAGCCGCACCGTCGGATCGAAGCGCACCATCGACGTGACCAGCGCCTTCATCGCGTTGGTCTTGCCGGCCGACGGCGGCCCTGCGACGACGAACGTGCCGACGGGATCGAACTCGCGGGCCGCGAGCGTGTCTTCGGCGATGCCGAGCACCGGGAACTCGCCGAGGCGATCCGGCAGCGCCTGCCAGGCGAGCCGTGTCGGCAGCGAGCCGATCTCGTCCACCTCGTGTGCGCCGAGCGCCCGCAGCTCGTCGGCCCACTGGCCGAGGAGCTTGGTCTGCTCCGCCACGTTCGGCGTGCCGCCGAGCACCGCGATCTGCGTCTCGAAGCCGTCGACGATGGCACGGCCCGGTGCCGAGCGCTCGTCGAGCACGTCCTTGGGTGCGTTGAGCAGGGCGTACGCGTTCTCGTCGGAGAGCCGCAGCACCACCCGGCGCGACACGTTCGAGCTGATGGCGGTGGGGACCGACCCGGAGCGGTCCGCCGTCGCGACGACGTGCACACCGAGGGGGCGACCCTCGCCGAGGATGCGCATGAACGCCTGATAGAACGGCATCCGCGCGGTCGTCGACTCCCACTCGGCGCGGAACTGCGGAAGGCCGTCCAGGAGAACGATGATGCGCGACTCGTCGCGCCCGGTCAGCTCGCGGTATTCCGCGATGCTCGAGGCGTTTGCCGCGCTGAACCGCTTGGCGCGGTCGTCGAGGATGCCGGCCAGCGAGCGCATGATGCGCTGCACGCGCTCGGCGTCGTCGCCGGGGATGATCGAGCCGACGTGCGGCAGCACCTCGAGGCTCTTGAGCGCGCCGGCGCCGAAGTCCAGACCGTACACCGCGATGTTCTCGGCGCGGCGCCCCATCGCCGCGGCGATCGCGACCGTGCGCAGCACGGTGGACTTGCCCGAGCCGCTGGTGCCGTACACCAGAAGAGAGCCGTCGCGGTCGGGCTCGAAATACACCGGCTCCTGCAGCTGCCGCTCGGGCACGTCGCGCTTGCCGAGCAGGATGAAGCCGGGTCGTCCCGCCCGCAGCTGGCGGAGGTCGACGGTGGTCTCGAGGTCGTCGAGCCACGGGCGCCGAGGGGCGGGGATCCGCGCCGCCCGGGCGGCGGCGACCAGGGTCGCGACGATGCGCTTCTGGTCGTTCGGCCCGGGATCGATGTCATGCGATTCGGATTCGCCCGAGTCCGGCAGCTCCCACCGTTGCACGGACCCGAACCGCAGCTGCGCGACGCCCACGTCGGCGGCAGGCGCCTCGTCGGTGCTCCAGCCACCGGCGTAGGCGGACTGGAACGGCACGAGCCTGCCTGGGCCGGTCTTGGCGATGCCGCGGCCGGGGATGCCCGGGTCGAAGCGCGCGGCCACGGGATCGTCGACGACGTCCTTCGAGTCCGACTCGTCGGCCATGCGCAGCGCGACGCGGAGGTTGGTGTTGGCGCGCAGGTTGTCCTTGATGACGCCCGCCGGCCGCTGCGTGGCCATGATCAGGTGGATCCCCAGCGAGCGCCCGCGCTGCGCGATGTCGACGACACCGTCCACGAACTCGGGCACCTCCCCCGCGAGCGCGGCGAACTCGTCGATGACGAGCACGAGGGCGGGCGGGGTGTCGGGGTCGCGCCGCTTCTCCAGCTCGAGCAGGTCCTTCGCCTTCTTTCGGTTGAAGAGGTGCTCGCGGTGGTGCAGCTCAGCGCGCAGGCTGGTGAGCGCGCGTCGCACGAGGTGCGGGCTCAGGTCGGTGACGAGGCCCACCGTGTGCGGAAGCTCGACACAGTCTGCGAAGGCGGAGCCGCCCTTGTAGTCGACGAACAGGAACGTGACGCGGTCGGGGCTGTGGGCGGCGGCCATCCCGAGCACCCAGGCCTGGAGGAACTCGGACTTGCCCGCGCCGGTGGTGCCGCCCACGAGGGCGTGCGGTCCCTGCGTCCGCAGATCGAGGGCCATCGCGTCCGTGGCCCCCTGTCCGACGATCGCGCGGAGGGTCCCGGCCTTCTTCAAGCGCGGCAGCACCGCACCCGAGCGGTCGATGATCGTGTTGTTCTCGCGCCAGCGCTCCACGGCGGAGCCGGGATCCACGGCGAGCTCGCTGCCGACGAGCGAGAGGAACATGACCGAGTTCGGGATGTCGGACGAGTCCTCCACGACCGTGCTCGAGTCCACGACCGGGGCGAGCCGCTTGGCCAGCACGGTCATGAGCTCGTTCGACACGCCCTCGACCGCGGTCTCCGGATAGTCCACGCCGCTGCGGACCGTGCCGGCGTGGGCGTGCTCGAGGCCCTGGGACACGTCGATGAAACTGCGGCAGACGGCGGGCAGCGCCTCGACGACCGGCGCCACGAACAGGCCGTAGACACCCACGTCGGCGCCGCGCTCGAGCACCTGCGTGAGGCGCGCGCGATCGACCGGGGCGTCGGCGGTGACGATGACGAGCACCGCGGTCTGGCCGGGGAAGGTGGCCTCCTCCGCGGCGCGGCGCACATCGGTGCCGTAGCGCATCGGGTCCCACTCGTCGTCCAGCGGCAGGCGCGGCGACGAGGCGGCCTTGGAGCGCTGCATGACGAGCTCCTCGAGGCCCGACAGCAGCGCTGCGCCGGTCGACGCCGAATCCGACAGCGGCATCTCGCGGAAGGGACTGCGCTCGCTGGAGGTGTGCGGAAGCCACTTGAGCCACTCGAGGTGCGTCGCCCATCGGGGTTCGGTGAGCGCGATCGCGACCAATTCGTTGGGCGAGTGGAGGCCGAACAGCTGGACGCACAGGCCGCGCAAGGCGTCGGCGGCTTCCCGCTCGCCTCCCGCGACGCCGATCACCCCGACGCTCTGCAGCGACTCGAGCACCGGCACGCCGTCGATCATGCGGTAGCGATCCCGCAGCCGGTCGACGCGGTCGACGAACTCCTGGAGCGCCTCGGGCGATTCGGACCTCTTCACCGTCGTGCGCGACGGGGCCTCGGCGGTGCCCAGTCGCACCGACAGGAAGTTCCAGTGCTCGGGTCGCCGGGTCCACAGCATCGGGCCGAGCCGCATCGCCTCGTCGAAGACGACGGCCACCGGCGGCACCTCCGCGTTGCGGATCTCGCGCTCGCGCGGCCGTTCGCGATAGAGGCTCTCTTCCAGCTCTTCGAACGTGCGCTCGAAGATCTCGGTCTCTTTGCGGGCGCGCTGGCCGACCTGGGTGCGCTGCGAGATGAAGTTGCCGAGGAGCATGAGCGGCGACATCACCACGACCAGGAGCGAGCGAGGGTTGCCGTTCATCGCGAACAGTGCCATGCCGAGGATGAGAGGCGCGACCAGCATCGGCCACGGGAACAGCCGCGAGACCGGGTCCTTCGGCATCCGCGGCTCGGGCAGCTCCTCGCCCACGTACCGCGGCTCCACGCGCGGGCTGCGGTTGAACAGGAGCGAGCCGCCCCGCTCGAGCACGGGATCCTGTTCCACCGGCGCGAAGTCCTGCACCATGCGGACCACGATGTCCGTGTCGCCGAGGGAGAACCGCTGCCCGGGGATGACGCGAAGGCGCTGCACGAGGCCGCCGTCCACCACGATGCCGTTCGCCGAGTTCAAATCGACCAGCTCGACCGACGCACCGACTTCGATGCGTGCGTGCGACTTGGAGATCAGCGGGTCCGCCAGGACGATGTCGTTGCCCGCCACGCGGCCGAGGGTGAAGTGACCGCGCGGCAGCGGGAACTCGCGCCCGACGAGCGGGCCGCCGACGATCGAGAGGATCGCGGCCGGCGGGCCGCCGGCTGCGCGGGTGGAGATGTAGTCCTCGCCGAGGTTGACGATGGAGGCGACGAAGCCCGAGCCCACGGCTGCGTCGCTGATGAGCGTCTCGGGCGAGAGCATCGTGAACGTCGACGACGTCGGAGGCGCCACCTTGAGCGTCAGCACGTCACGCGGTGACGCGACGGTCTCGCGCGCCGGATCGGTCTCGACGATGTGCCTCGCGACATCCTGCACGGTCGCCGTCGTGTCGGAGGTGACCACGATGTCGATGTGCTGGGCGTTCCGGCGCTGCAGGGTGAGTCTGAGTCTCATGGGTTCCTCGCTGTGCTGCCTCAGCCGATGCGGACGCGGGCGCGCCGTTCGCCGAGCAGCAGGGTGTCTCCGGAGCGGACCGCGATGCCCTGGCCGGGCGGAAGGGCGTGCTCGACGCCGTCGCGGATCACCGCGCTCCCGTTGGTCGATGCACGGTCGATCGCGATGATGCTGCCACCCGTGCGCAGGAGCGCCAGATGGGTCTTCGAGATGGATTTCGACGGGTCGTCCAGCCGAACGAGCGCGAGACCGGCGTCCCCTGGCCCGGCCGCCGGATCGCGGCCGATCAGGATGCCGGACCCGTCGAGCGCGATGCGGGCGCCGGTGTCGAACTCGAGGACGACGCCCGGCGTCGCAGGGTCGGCCGGCGACGGCGATCGACGCGCCGGGGCTCCGGGCGCGGCCTGCGGGGCTGCTGGGGCAGGCGTGGGCGCGGGGCTCGCGTCGGGCAGCAGCCGGGGCGGCGTCCACGGGATCCCCGGGCCGGAGGAGGGCCCCGTGGGCGCGATGGCGGCCGGCGCGGCACCGGCCGGCGCCACGGCGGCAGGTGCGAGCGCGGGCGCCGGAGCGGACGCGGGGGACGCGGCATCCGTCCCGCTCGCCTCGGCGGTCGACGCGTACGCGTCGGTACGCGGCGCACCCACGACTCCCCCGCTGCTGCGGGTGACCGGGATGTAGGCGCCGGTGCCGGGGGCCGTCGCCGAGGTGGCGAGGGAGCGCAGCTCGCTGCGCTCGTCCGCGAGGTCCGTGGCGGCGGTCTTGCGGGCGATGCGCATGCGCTTGACGTCGTAGGGGTTGAGCCCGTCACGCGCGTCGACGAACCACGTCGCCCCGGCGAGGTCTGCCCAGCCGCGGCCCCGTCGCTCGGGGTCGAACAGCGGCGAGCACGCGATGACGAGCACCGGACCCACCAGCGGCACGAGGAAGCTGCCGTACAGCACGAGGGAGCGCACCATCGCGCCCCGCCAGAAGCCCGGGCGCTCGAGCGTGCGAACGTTGACCGATCGGATCCCGGTCGCGGCCTTGCCGACGGTGACGCCTTTGCGCCCGTGCAGCACGAGCTGCACCACGACGAACGCGCTCGTCAGCACCGCCGACGCCGCCCCGCAGGCGATGACGAGACCGAGGTTGCCGGCGTCCGGCGACGCCGTCGTGCTCAGGAGCGCAGGAAGGGTGACGAGGAGGACCGGGAGCTGGAGCACCAGCAGGATGCCAAGCTCGATCGATGTCGAGAGCACGCGCCGCCCGAACGGCGCCGTGCGCAGCCCGAGTGTCGCGGCGTACTCCGGCCTCGGCCGGCCGCGCCCATCGAGCCCCTCGACGGCACGCGTCGAGTCGTCGATCTCCCAAATCACCGGTCCTCCTGGCGAACGCTCCGCATCGACCCTATCCGGACGATCGTGCCCTCCCGACGAGAACCAGGACATGGGGAAAGAGCCCCATGTCCTGGTCGATCGGCCGGACGGCGCCTCCGGGGTGGCCGGCGTCAGTGGAAGAAGTGGCGCTCGTTCGTGAAGAACATCGTCACGTTCGCGGCCTTCGCCGCGGCGATGACCTCCTCGTCGCGGACCGAGCCGCCCGGCTGGATGATCGCCGAGATGCCTGCGTCGAGCAGGATCTGCGGGCCGTCCGCGAAGGGGAAGAAGGCGTCGGATGCGGCGACCGAACCCGCGGCGCGGTCACCGGCCCGCTCGACCGCGAGGCGGCACGAGTCGACACGGTTCACCTGACCCATGCCGATGCCGACGGTCGCCGAGTTCTTGGCGAGGACGATGGCGTTCGACTTGACGGCGCGGCAGGCCTTCCAGGCGAAGATGAGGTTGGTCATCTCCTCGTCGGCGGGACGCTCGCCCGACACCAGCTGCCAGTCCTTCGCGACGGACTCGATGTCGTCGGGGAAGCGGTCGGCGTCCTGCAGCAGCAGTCCGCCCGAGACGAGGCGCACGTCCATGCGCTCCTGCTGCCAGTCGGCGGGCAGCTGCAGCACGCGCAGGTTCTTCTTCGCCTTGAAGACCTCAAGCGCGGCCGGTTCGAACGCGGGCGCGACGATGACCTCGGTGAAGATGTCCTTGAGGTTCTCGGCCATCTTCAGGGTCACCGTGCCGTTGGCGGCGATCACGCCGCCGTACGCCGACACCGGGTCGCACTCGTGCGCGCGCAGGTGCGCGCTCGCGATGGGGTCGAGCGCATTCGGCGCGGTCACCGCGATGCCGCAGGGGTTCGCGTGCTTGATGATCGCGACGGCGGGCTTGACCATGTCGAAGGCGGCGCGCAGGGCCGCGTCGGCGTCGACGTAGTTGTTGTACGACATCTCCTTGCCCTGGAGCTGGATCGCCTGGGCGATGCCGTGGCCGCCGTTGCGGGTGTAGATCGCGGCACGCTGGTGCGAGTTCTCGCCGTAGCGGAGCGTCGCGAGGCGCTCGGCCTTGATCGTGAGGTGCGCCGGTAGATCCTCTTCGAGGAGCGTGCCCTCGGTGAACCAGGTGGCGACGGCGCGGTCGTACTCGGCCGTGTGTGCGAAGGCGCGGGCGGCGAGCTCGCGGCGCTGCACGAGAGTCGTACCGCCGGCGCGGACGGCGTCGATGACCGCGGGGTAGGAAGACGGGGAGACGACGATCGCGACGTTGGCGTAATTCTTCGCCGACGCCCGCACCATTGCGGGGCCGCCGATGTCGATCTGCTCGACGACGTCGTCGCCCTGCGCGCCGGAGCGCACGGTCTCGACGAACGGATACAGATTCACCACGACGAGCTCGAACGGCGCGATGCCGAGCTCGGCGAGCTGGCGCTCGTGATCCTCGAGGCGGAGGTCGGCGAGGAGTCCCGCGTGCACGCTCGGGTGGAGGGTCTTGACGCGCCCGTCGAGGGACTCGGGGAACCCGGTGACGCTCGACACGTCGGTGACGGTGAGGCCGGCCTCACGCAGGAGCGTCGCGGAGCCGCCCGTCGACACGATCTCGACACCCGCGGCGGCCAGCGCCTCGCCGAGCGCCAGCAGGTCGGTCTTGTCGCTCACCGACACGAGTGCGCGTCGCACCGCGACGACGTCGCGGGGGCGGTAGAGGGCGGGGTCGTGGCTCGGTCCGGCCATGGCGGATCTCCTCGGTGGGGGTGGGGGTCAGAGCTGGGCGCTCGCGGACACCGCCGCGAGGTCGAGGTCGCCGGTCGCGACGCGGCGCACCACGTCGATCAGGAGGCGGCGCTCGACGGGCTTGATGCGCTCGTGCAGGGCGTGCTCGTCGTCGCCGGGGAGCACGGGCACGCGCTCCTGAGCGAGGATCGGCCCCGAGTCGACCCCGTTGTCGACGATGATGACGCTGGCCCCGGTCTGCGCCACGTCTGCGGCGAGTGCGTCGCGCACGCCGTGCGCACCGGGGAACTCCGGCAGGTACGCCGGGTGGGTGTTGATGATGTGCGGCGACCACGCGTCGACGAGGTCCGCCGGCAGCAGGCGCATGAGCCCGCTCAGCACGACGAGGTCGGGCCGCCACACCTCGAGCTGGGTGGCGACTTCGGCGCCCCACTCCTCGCGGCTCGCAAACTGCGCGAACGGCACCATGAACGTGGGGATGCCGTACTCCTCGGCGTGCGCGAACCCGTCGGCCTCGCGATCGGCGCCGACGACGACGATGCGGGCGGGGAACTCGGGATCGGCCGCCGCGTCGAGCAGAGCGCGCAGGTTCGATCCTGTGCCCGAGATGAGAACAGCGACCGTCAGCACCGGCCCAGTCTAATCGGAACCACCCCTCGCACCGGGCGGCGTCACTCCGACCCGCCGCTCTCCCCGGGCGGCGCGGGCAGGGGCAGGTCGATCGGCTCGGTCATCGCGTCCGATGTGACAGGAGGGGGCGGATGCTGCGCCCCCGCGTCGCCCTCGGGCACCGCGCCGCCTCTCCGCGCGGTGAACGCGGCGACCGCGGCGAACGCGGCGAACGCGGCGGCCTCCGGGGGCTCGGGGTGCGGGTCCTCGTCCTGCCGGGCCGGCTCGGCCGCGGCGGGCGCCGGCACGGAGTGCTCCGTGGCCGATCGCCCGCCGGCCGATCGCGGCGACAGCAGCAGGATCGCGGCGCCGAGCAGCACCTCGAGGCCGACCGCCAGCGCGACAGGCCCGGCGTCGGGTCCGAACTCGGCGAGCCGCCCGGGTCCGAGCGACCCGGATGCCGCCCATGCGAGGAGCGCCGCCGCGGCACCCGAGAGCAGCGCGATGCCCGCGGTCACGACGAGACGTGCCGCGATCGGATCCTCGGGCGCATCGACGTCGCGCTCGAGACGCGCATCCGCGGCGGGCTCCGCCGGAGCCGACCCCGAGAGCAGCCCGCTGAGGGTGGCCGTCTTTCCCGCATCGAACCGCGACGAGGCCGGACCTGCCGACGGCGCGGGATGCGGCATCCTTTCGCGGGACCCTCCCCCGGCGTGCAGGAGCCGCGAGCGCGCGATCCACCCGGCGAGCGCGCCGAGGGCGATCGGCAGCAGGGCGAGCAGAAGCAGCCACGAGGTCGTCGATTCGGGCACGGCGCCCAGCACCGGCAGGCCCGGGATGGGACCGACCTGGGTGCCGGCGGGCGAGACCGAGGTCCCGGTGCCGACGGCGAAGCCGGGTCCGGCGGCGAAGCTCATCCCCCACACCGCGAGCGTCGGCACGTAGGCGAGCTGCGCGAGCGTGATGACGGTGGCGCCGAGCGGGTCGACGTCCCCGGCCTGGAACAGCGCGACGATCTGCCCCGCGCGAGCGAACAGGGCGACGGCGGCCATTGCGGCGCCGATGCCGACGAGCCCCACCACGACCACGGCCGTCCCGCGCGCGACGAGCGCGGGCACCTCCCCCCAGCCGTGCGGTGCGGCTTCGACGCGGTCGCGCAGGCGTGCGATCGCGCCCGAGCCGGCCTCGCACCACTCCGTGACCACGGCGGCGACGACGGCGGGAACGGCGAACAGCAGCGTCGGCACGAGGATCGCCTGCCAGTGCTCGGCGCGCGCGACGTCGTTCGCGCCGGTCAGCGCGGCGCCGGTGGTCAGCACGGCGAACACGGCACTCGAGGTGAGCACGCCGGTGAGCCACGCATCGGCGTGCGAGGCGCGGGTCCCCGAGCGGGCGGCGAAGACGACCGTGAATCCGGCGAACGCGAGCGGGGCGAGGGACAGGACGAAGGATGCGGCGCCCGCATCGATCCCCGTCGCAGCGAGGTAGTCGGGCGGCAGCGTGATCGCGAGCGGCACGAGATTGCCGAGCTGCCAGACCGACACCGCCGACGGCCACAGCACACCCCAGTCCGCTCCGCCGCCGAATCCGAACACCCACAGCAGGGTGAGCGGAGCAAGGGTCACGGCAAGGCCGACGGCCGTCGCGATGACGGCGTCGGTGGAGGCGAGAAGGGCGACGATGAGGCGATGCATGCGCCATCGACCCTACTTCGACGCACCCCCTCGGGCGGGGCGCCCGCGCGCGCGGTCGAGGCATCCGTCCAGCGGATCCTCAGGTTGGAGCGGGAGCGACCAACGTTTCACTCCGGAGGTCACCAAGCGGGATCGACCACCCCGCCGAGATCCGCTGCGGTGTCGGCACCTTCGTAACGATGGCGGAGATCGTCATCCTGAACCCCGTCATCCTGTCCAGTGGCACGGATGTCGCGGGTGACACGCTCGGGTTCACGCAGGTCGCCGCGACCACGGCGCTGACCGCCGGGGTGATGACGCTGCTGTTCGGTCTCGTGACCCGCTTGCCCTTCGCCTTCGCGGCGGGCCTCGGCATCAATTCGTTCCTCGCGGTGCCGGTTGTCGGGCGGTCACCTTGCCCGCGGGCGATGGGCCTCGTCGTCATCAACGGTCTGATGATCATCGTGCTGTCGGCCGCGACGGGCCTGCGCCGCATGATCTTCGACGCGGTGCCCATCCGGTTGAAGCTCGCCCTCACGGTGGGTACCGGCCTGTTCATCGGCCCGAAGTCCGACGGCGACGAAGTCAAACCCCGGAGGCTGGGGCCCCACGGTCCCGGACCTCCCGGCGTCGTTCGTCAGCGTGCCCGACCTGTCGCTGGTCGGCCGGGTGTCGTTCGGCTCGTTCGAGCGCATCGGCGTGCTCGCCGCGCTCATGCTCGTCCTCACGCTCGTGTTCACGAACTTCTTCGACGTCATGGGCACCATGACGGGCCTGTCGAAGGAGGCCGGCCTCGCGAAGGAGAAGGGCGACTTCCCGCGCATCAGGTCCGCGCTCATCGTCGCGTCGGCGCGGTCGCCGGTGGATTCACGTCGAGCCCGTCGAACACCGTGTTCATCGAGTCGGGAGCGGGCATCGGCGAGGGTGCCCGCACCGGGTTCGCGAACGTGGTGACCGGCGCGCTGTTCCTCGTCGCGATGTTCTTCACGCGGCTCGTGCCGATCGTGCCCACCGAGGTCGCGGCATCTGCCCTCGTCATCGTCGGCGCGCTCATGATGTCGCAGATCCGGTGCATCGACTTCTCGGACTTCTCGATCCTGCTGCCGGTGTTCCTCGCCATCACCGTGATGCCGCTGACGTATTCGATCGCGAACGGCAGCGGCGCGGGGTTCATCGCGTGGGTCGTGCGCTCGCTCTCGGGCAAGCGCGCGAGATCAGCCCGCTGCTGTGGGTCGTCGCCGCCGGCTTCGTGCTCAACTTCACGCGCGGACCGCTCGCGACCCTGCTCGGCGAGTCACGCGTCGACCGGACGGATGCCGCAGCCCCACCGGACTCGTCCCCTCCGGCGTCTCCCGGAGCGTGGTCGCTCGAGTCGGGGCGCACGGACCCTGTTCGGGGCGCACGGCGCACGGGTTCGGGGCGCACGGCGCATGTTCGGGGCGCACGGCGCACGTTCGGGGCGCACGGAACGCGCCCCAAACGAACGAAACACGCCCCAAACCCGGAGATGGCGGCGAATCACGCGTCGACCGGACGGATGCCGCAGCCCGCCGCATCCGTCCCCTCCCACGTCGCCCGGAACGGGGTCGCACGGGTTCGGGGCGCACGGCGCACGTTCGGGGCGCACGGAACGCGCCGCAAACGAACGAAACACGCCCCAAACCCGGGAGAGAGCGGCGAATCACGCGTCGACCGAACGGATGCCGCAGCCCGCCGCATCCGTCCCCTCCCACGTCGCCCGGAACGGGGTCGCAGGGGTTCGGGGCGCACGGCGCACGTTCGGGGCGCACGGAACGCGCCCCAAACGAACGAAACACGCCCCAAACCCGGAGAAGGCGGCGAATCACGCGTCGACCGAACGGATGCCGCAGCCCACCGCATCCCTCCCCTCCCACGTCTCCCGGAACGGGGTCGCACGGGTTCGGGGCGCACGGCGCACGTTCGGGGCGCACGGCGCACGTTCGGGGCGCACGGAACGCGCCCCAAACAAACAAGACACGCCCCAAACCCGGAGAAGGCGGCGAATCACGCGTCGACCGGACGGATGCCGCAGCCCCACCGGACTCGTCCCCTCCGTCCCCTCCCACGTCTCCCGGAACGGGGTCGCCCGGGTTCGGGGCGCACGGCGCACGTTCGGGGCGCACGGAACACGTTCGGGGCGCACGGAACGCGCCCCAAACGAACGGAACACGCCCCGAACCGGGAGCTGGGGCGGGTTCAGCGGCGCGGCGTCCAGCCGGCGGCGTCGCGCCGTCGTACGCGGCGCGCTCGGCGTCGGTGCGGGCCGACCAGCCCTGGGCCGCGTCGACCGTGTCGAAGCCGCCGTGCGCGACGCGGAAGCCGACGTCGTCGTGGTGCATGCGCCGGCCGCCGCCGCGGCGCGTCGATGCGCGGACGCTCCAGGCGTCCTCGGCGAACCCGCCGCCGCGGGAAGACGCGGTAGTCGGCGTAGCGGGCGGGGTCGATTACGTCCCACGTCCACTCCCCCGCGTTGCCGAGCGGGTCGAGAAGGCCGTTGAGGTCGGGCAGCTTGCCGCCGACGTTCTGCGGAGCCGTCATGCCGTCGCACTCGTCCAGGCGACCTCGGCGAGCGCGTCGTAGTGACCCCGGCCTCGAGAAGTTGGTTCTGTAGTGAGGGCGGGTCGAGCCGGCGATGCGCGTGAGCTCGATGTCGGTCACCGCGGGAGTACTACCCCACGGCCCGGGAGGGTGGGGCCGATCAGGGAGCGCGACGCCAGGAACCGGAGGCGGGCAGCTCTCCGCCGAACAGCTGTCGCACGGTGACGAGCTGGAACCCCCGGTCGAGGAGCCCGTCGAGGACGGCTCCGGCCGTGCGGGCGGTGGGTGCCTGGGTGTCGTGCTGGAGGATGATCGACCCGGCGCTCGGCTGCTCGACGGCCCGTGCGATGAGCACGTCGTCGGCGGGTCCCTGCCAGTCGAGGGTGTCGATGTCCCACAGGATCGCGGGCATGGCGGCAGCGGCGAGCACGCGCGGACTGAACTCGCCGTACGGCGGACGGAACGCGGTGATGTCCTGGCCCGAGACAGCCTCGAGCGCCTGGGTGGAGTCGACGATCTGGGCGGTGATCTGGGCGTCGGTCAGCTGCGGAAGATGCGGGTGGTTCCACGTGTGGCCCTCGAGCTCGTGGCCGTCCCGGGTCATGCGGGCAAGGGTCTCGGCGTACCCCTGCGCGTTCTGGCCCATCGCGAAGAACGTCGCGGCTGCGTCGCGCGACGCAAGCTCGTCGAGGATGCCGGCCGTGTAGGCGGACGGACCGTCGTCGTAGGTCAGCGCGACGCACGGCACGAACGCGCAGTCCACGACGCGCGCTCCCGCCGGCGCCGCGACGGGTCCGCTGTAGGGCTGTCCGGGGGAGGCCAGCACGCGTGTGCCGAGCGTCGACGCCAGACCGGCGGCGATGTCGGGGGGAACGACGATCTCGAGAGGCTCGGTGGTCGGCGGCGCGCCGAGCCCGGCGAGGTCGGGCGTCGTGAAACCCGGCGCCAGGGTGAGGACGAACCCCTGCTCCGAGGGGACGGTCGTCGCCAGCGCGGCGCGGATCGCCGCGAGCTGTGCCTCATCGCCGACCACCACCGGGCGCTGACTGAGCGCTCCCGCATCGCGGCGCAGCGCCTCGACGATGTGAGCGCCGAGCGCGGCCGCCGCGCCGTCAGCCCACAGGCCGTCGGCCGTCACCGTCTCGCCGGTCGCGACGTCCGTGTAGAGCGTCGTCGTGGCGTCGGAGTGGACGCCGGCCGGGTCGCCGGTGACCACACGGATGCGCTCGCCCACGATCGACCCGCCCGCAGCGACGATGCCGCACACCACGGCGGTCCCCGCGCCGCCCGCCGGGCCGAAAGCGGGATCGGCCAGGAGCTCGGCGGCCGGGAGCCGCGTGCTGCCGGCAGCGCAACGGCGGTCCCCGAGCCCGGACCCGACGGGCGACGGAGTGGGTACGAACGCCATCCCCGACGCCACCACGCGGTCTGCGATCGCCCCGCGGACGAACTGCTCCACCTGGGCGTTGAACGGGTCGGTGGCAGAGCCGGCCGGCAGCAGCGCGACGCGTGCCTGGATGCCGACCGCGTCGTTGCGCACGCGCAACGGCACGATACCCGCCCCGAGCGGCCCGTCCGCGGTCGCCGAGATCTCGGGGACCGGTTCGGTCGCGTGCACGACCTCGGGCGCCCACGCGGGGGGCTCCCATCCCCCGCGGGACGCCGGCGCGCACGCCGACAGTGCAAGGACCGCCGAGGCCAGCGCGGCCGTCGCCCACCGGGCCCTCATCGGCCGATGCCTTCCAGCAGATCGCCGATGGCGGTGCGGTACGCCGCCGGCTCATCGCCCGCGGTCGGGTGCACCTGCACGACGACGCGCACGCTGGGCGCGGCATCCGGCTCCCCCACCCCTGCGACGACTCGCCCATCGTCGAGATCGACATGGACCGCGGTCAGGCCGGACGCGAGCAGTTCTGACCGCGAAGCGCCCACCCCGGCGTCGGCGACGACATCGCCCGGGCTCTCGTCGACCGACTCGAGCCTCGCGCGCAGCGCGCCGTCGGGCGTCCGCACCGTGATCGCCTCATCCGAGTCGCGCGTAACGACCCAGTCGGCGGGCACGACGACCGAGGCGTCCCCGAGGTCGGTCGGAGCGCTGCCGTCCGCCACTTCGCTCGAGAGATTCGCGATCGTCGGCGGAACGGCCACGATCGCGGCGACGGTGACTGCCGCGAGGACGACGGCAGCTGCCGTGCAGGCGAGCGCGATCTCCCACCGCCGTGCGGTGGTTCCGACGCGTTCGCCCCCCGACACGGACACCCCCTGACGGGGCCGAGTCTAGGAGCGGGACGCACGCGGATCGCTCAGGAACGCCTGAGTTTCCCGAGATCAGTCCTCGCGCGGCTCGAGCACGAAGATCGCGATCCGCCGGTCGGTCCGCTGCTGGTAGTCGTCGTAGTCGGGCCAGACCTCCGCGGCCCGCGCCCACCACTCGACACGCTCGTCGCCCGACAGCTCGCGCGCGGTGTAGCCCCGCTTCGCATCGGCATCCTGCAGCTCGACGTGGGGATGCCGCCGCATGTTCTCTGCCCACTTGGGCTCGTCGGGGGCGCCGCCCTTCGACGCGACGACGGCGTAGCGCCCGTCGTGCTCGACGCGCATGAGCGCCGTCTTGCGCAGGGCTCCGGACTTGGCGCCGACGGTGGTCAGCACGATGATCGGCACGCCGCGCATGGTGTTCGCCTTCTCGCCGTTCGACGCCTCGAACGCCTCGGCCTGTTTGCGGGCCCAATCGGACGTGGACGGCTTGTACTCTCCGGTCAGCGGCATGCCACCAGCGTAAGGCGGCGGAAACCCCGTTCGGGTCGGGGTCGACTCGTCGTCTGGCGATGCCGCAGGCTCCGGCCGACGCGTCGACCTCCGTCAGCGGACGAAAGGAGGGGGACGGATGCTGCAGCCCTGGGCTGCAGCATCCGTCCCCCTTCTCGAGCTGGTGCGGGTCAGAGACTCTCGATGATCTCGCGCATGAGCGAAGCCGTCTCGGACGGCGTCTTGCCGACCTTGACGCCGGCGGCCTCGAGGGCCTCCTTCTTGGCCTGTGCGGTGCCCGCGGAGCCCGACACGATGGCACCGGCGTGACCCATGGTCTTGCCCTCGGGCGCAGTGAAGCCCGCGACGTAGCCGACGACCGGCTTGGTCACGTTCGCCTGGATGAAGTCGGCGGCGCGCTCCTCGGCGTCGCCGCCGATCTCGCCGATCATGACGATCGCCTTGGTCTCGGGGTCGGCCTCGAACGCTGCCAGCGCGTCGATGTGCGTGGTGCCGATGATCGGGTCGCCGCCGATGCCGATGGCGGTCGAGAAGCCGATCTCGCGCAGCTCGTACATCATCTGGTACGTCAGGGTGCCCGACTTCGACACCAGGCCGATCGGGCCCTTGCCGGTGATGTTGGCGGGCGTGATGCCGACCAGCGACTCGCCGGGTGTGATGATGCCGGGGCAGTTCGGGCCGATGATGCGGGTCTTGTTCCCCTTCGACTGCGCGTAGGCCCACGCCTCGGCGGTGTCGCCGACGGGCACGCCCTCGGTGATCACGACAAGGAGCGGGATCTCGGCGTCGATGGCCTCGACCATGGCGCTCTTGGTGAACGCGGGCGGCACGAAGGCGATCGAGACGTCAGCGCCGGTGGCGTCGATGGCCTCCTGCACCGAGGCGAAGACGGGGAGCTCGACCGGGTTGCCGTCGGCGTCGGCGTGCAGCACCGTGGTGCCGGCCTTGCGGGCGTTCACGCCGCCGACGACCTGGGTGCCGGCCTTGAGCATGAGCGCGGTGTGCTTGGTGCCCTCGCCGCCGGTGATGCCCTGGACGATGACCTTGGAATCCTTGTTCAGGAAGATCGACATTTCTCTGTTCCTCGTTCTCTCGGATTCTCAGATCAGGCGTTGGCGAGCTCGGCGGCCTTGTCGGCGCCCTCGTCCATCGTCTCGGCCAGGGTCACGAGCGGGTGGTTGGCGTCGCGGAGGATCGCACGGCCCTCCTCGACCTTGTTGCCGTCGAGGCGCACGACCAGCGGCTTCGAGGCCGACGAGCCGAGCTCGGCGAGCGCGCCCACGATGCCCTTGGCGACCGCGTCGCACGCGGTGATGCCGCCGAACACGTTGACGAACACGCTCTTGACCTGCGGGTCGCCGAGGATGACGTCCAGGCCCGCGGCCATGACCTCGGCCGACGCGCCGCCGCCGATGTCGAGGAAGTTGGCCGGCTTCACGCCGCCGTGGTTCTCACCGGCGTACGCGACGACGTCGAGCGTCGACATCACGAGGCCCGCGCCGTTGCCGATGACGCCGACCTCGCCGTCGAGCTTGACGTAATTGAGGTCGTTGGCCTTGGCCTTCGCCTCGAGCGGGTCGGCGGCGTCCTTGTCTTCGAGCAGCGCGTGACCGGCGTGACGGAAGTCGGCGTTCTCGTCGAGCGAGACCTTGCCGTCGAGGGCGATGATCTCGCCCTCCTCGGTGAGCACGAGCGGGTTGACCTCGACGAGCGTCGCGTCCTCGCCCTTGTAGACGTTGTAGAGCTTGACGAAGACGTCGCTCACCTTGTCGACCAGGTCGGCCGAGAAGCCCGCGGCCTCGGCGATCTCGACGGCCTTCGCCTTGTCGATGCCCGTTCCCGGGTTGACATCGATGCGCGCGAGGGCCTCGGGGCGCTCGACGGCGAGCTCCTCGATCTCCATGCCGCCCTCGACACTGCACAGCGACAGGTACGAGCGGTTCGCACGGTCGAGCAGCACCGAGAAGTAGTACTCCTTGTCGATGCGGGCACCCTGGGCGACCATGACGCGCTTGACGACGTGACCCTTGATGTCGAGGCCGAGGATGGCCTTCGCGGCCTCATAGGCCTCATCGGGCGTCTTGGCGACCTTCACGCCGCCGGCCTTGCCGCGACCGCCGGTCTTGACCTGGGCCTTGACGACGACGACACCTCCGATCTTCTCGGCTGCGGCACGCACCTCCTCCGGCGTGTCCGCGACGATGCCGGCGAGCACCGGCACCTCGTACTTCTCGAAAAGGTCTCGTGCCTGGTACTCGTACAGATCCACAGTGATTTCCTTCGCAGGTGGCGAATGGGGGTGGGGATGACGCGGAAAGCGTCTCGACGTCGAGATATCGACCAATCCCCCAGCCTACTACCGGTCATCGTCCGGTCCTGACCGCAGCGACGCGCCGCGGCGTTCCGAAGAGCGGACCGGATGCTGCGATCACGCGCTCGCAGTCACCGTGCGGTCGTGGGCTCCGTCGTCCGGACATCGGCGCGCTCATCCTCGAGCTCCTCGCCCGGGACGCGGGGCAGGCGCGGGAGGTCTCGGAGGGCCGGCCCTTCGATACGGGACCCCTCCGCCGTGAACCGCGATGCGTGCAGCGGGCAGTCCCACGTGAGTTCGGCGTCGTTCCACCGCAGCACACCGCCGAGGTGGGTGCAGACGGCGCTCACCGCGCACGTGCGCCCGTCGACCGTCGAGATCCCCACCGGCTGACCGGCCCGGTTGGCGACGACACCCTCCCCCTCGGCGGGGCGCGGCACCGGGGTGGGCACACCCTGCGCGCCGATCCATCCCGATGCCGCCTCCCACCCGACCCGCAGATTCTCCACGCCGCCGCGGGCGAGATCGGCGGGCACCGTGAACCGCGTGGAGATGACGTTCATCCACTCCGGGCGGGCGCGGCGTGGCACCCGGCAGATCTCGGCCGTCAGCCGCAGCGCCGCGGCCGGCGCGTTCGACAGCCCCCACTTCGCGTAGCCGGTGGCGAACCGGATGCGACCGAGCGCGCGCGGCATCGCACCGACGAAGGGGATGAGGTCGTGCGACGCGTAGTCCTGCGCCGACCACGAGGCGACGGGTTCGGCGCCCGGGAAGTGGTACTGCGCCCACGACACGAGGCCCGCGACGCTCGCGAGCGGGGAGGACGCGCGGCCGACAGGGAAGCCGTTGCCGCCCACGATCAGCTGCGCGGCCTCGGCGGGGCCGTCCTCGGGAGTGATCGAGCGCACCGACTTGGTCTCGCCGTCGACAGAGATGTAGAGCCCTTCGGGGAGGGGTCCGTCGGTCGCGAACGCCACGCACGACGAGCGCAGCCCGCGCACCTTGGCGAAGTAGAGACCGCGGTCGGTGATGGGGGTGGCTGTGGCGAGCACGACGTGGTTCGCCGCGAGGAATCCTGCTGTCGTCTCGATCCCGCACCACGGCACGGCGTGCACGCGCGTGACGCGCACGCCCGTGTGGAGCGTGCCTCCCTCGCGCAGCAGCGCCTGGGCGAGGGCGATCAGGAGGCGCTGCGGATCGATCGCGACCTGGCGGTCGAGCGCCACCGCGTCCACCATGTCGAACGGAGACTGCGCGAGCTGGTCGGGCTCGACCCGCCGCACCGGGAGCCCGGCTTCGACGGCCGCGTGCAGCTCGGCTTCGATGCACCCGACACCTTCCGGCGTCTGCGCGTACGAGTACGCCGCGCGGTGCGAGTAAGGCACGCCGAGCTCGTCGGCGATTCCCGTGAGCCAGTGCGCACCGTCCTGGTTGGACTCGACGTACGCGCGCACCAGCCGCGCCGAGTGGTGCCGGCGCAAGCCCGAGAGCACCGCACCCTGCAGCAGCGACAGCTTGCCCGTGTTGCCTCCCGAGGCGAGCCCTCCCACCTCCCCCGCCTCCACCACGGCGACGTCCAGTCCTCGGCGGGTGAGGAGCAGCGCGGTCGACAGGCCCGTCAGGCCGGCGCCGACGACCACGACGTCGCGTCGGCGGCCGGACGCGAACGGGGTGCCCACGACCTCGGGGGCGTCTCTCTTCCAGATCGGCGTCATGACCACAGTGAAGCCCGGTAGCCGCACACACGGCGACGGGGTTGACAGCGGCCGACCGAGCCGCCCCTGGCCGAACCGGGCACGCGGCGCGCGCGAGCGTGCCGCGCTGGCCGCAGCACGCGCATTAGGCTCTCCCCGAGATGTCCGACACCGCTGCCGCCTCCGCCACCCAGGCCGCCTCCCGCGCGGCCGTGGTCGCCGCCGCGCTCGAACTGTTCGCCGAGCAGGGGTTCGACCAGACCTCGGTGGAGCAGATCGCCCAGGCGGCCGGCGTATCGCGCTCGACGTTCTTCCGGCAGTTCGGCGGTAAGGACGACGTCGTGTTCACCGACCACGAGCTGCTGCTCGAGCGCCTGCGCGAGTTCCTGGCGCAGCCGCATCGCGATCCGTGGGCGGCCGTGTGCGAGGCATCCGTTTTCGTGTACGCGCACTTCGCGGCGGACCCCGAGCTCGCCCGGCGGCGCTACGCGGTCGTCCGAGGCGTGCCGGCGCTGCGCGATCGCGAGATCGTGACGGTGTTCCGGTACGAGCGGCTGTTCGACGAGTACCTCCGCGCGTCACTGCCCGGCCTCGACCCGCTGGATGCCGTCGGGTTCTCGGCCCTCATCACCGCGATCCACAACCACGTGCTGCGACGGCTCATCCGCGGACCGAAGAAGGTGCCTGTCTCGGTGCTGCGTGCCGCGCTCGACGACGCCCGTCGGCGGTTCGGTGTGCTGCCCGAGAGCGAGGCGGATCCTGCGGCCGACCAGGTCGTCGTCGCCGTGTTCCCGCGGGCGATGCCGACGGCCGAGGTGGCCCGCCGCCTGCGCGAGCGACTGGACGACTGACCGCCGCGGCGCGTCGCGAATATTCGTCGTCGCACGGTCTCGGCACGGCGGTATGTTCGTGCCATGAGCACCGTGGACACCTCGCCGGAAACGGCAGGGAACGCCCCCTGGTACACCCAGGATCCGGATGCCGTCGTCGCCGCGCTTCGCAGCGACCGCGACCGCGGCCTGACCGCTGCCGACGCCGCGAAGCGCCTCGCCGAGCACGGCCCGAACTCGATCGCGGCCGAGAAGCCGCCCTCGACGTGGCAGGTCGCGCTGCAGCAGCTCGCCGACCCGATGAACGTCATGCTGGTCGCCGTCGCGATCATCAGCCTCTTCATCAACCAGGTGAGCGTCGGCATCCTGGTGGGCGCGCTCGTCGTGCTGAACATCGTGCTCGGCACCCGGCAGGAGCTCAAGGCGAAGGCGTCCGTCGACGCCCTCGCCAAGATGCAGATCCCGCAGGCCAAGGTCGTCCGCGACGGGTCGCTCGTGCAGGTCGACGCCACGACCCTCGTCCCGGGCGACATCGTCGCCCTCGAGGCCGGCGACATCGTTCCCGCCGACGGGCGCATCGTGCGCTCGGCGACGCTCGAGACGCAGGAGGCGGCGCTCACGGGTGAGAGCGCGCCGATCCCGAAGGACGCCGGCACCCTCGCCGACACCGAGACGACCCTCGGCGACCGCACCGACATGGTGTTCCAGAACACCCAGGTGACGCGCGGAACGGCGACGGTGGTCATCACCGACACCGGCATGCAGACCCAGATGGGCCAGATCGCGTCGATGCTGTCCGCGGTCAAGCCGGCCAAGTCCCCGCTGCAGCGCGAGCTCGACTCGCTCACCGGCGTGCTCGGCTGGATCGCGTGGGGCGCTGTCGCGATCATCATCATCACGGGTCTGCTGCGCGGCCAGGAGATCACGTCCGTGATCCTCCTGGGCATCTCGATGGCGATCTCGGCGATCCCGACCGGCATGCCCTCGTTCGTGCAGGCGATGCTCTCGTACGGCTCGCGGCAGCTCGCCGAGCACAAGGCCGTCGTCAAGAACCTGACGGATGTCGAGACGCTCGGCGCCACGAGCGCCATCAACTCCGACAAGACCGGCACGCTCACGATGAACGAGATGACGGTGGAGTCGCTGTACTACCGCGGCGAGTGGTTCACGGTCGCGGGCTCGGGCTACGAGAAGTCGGGCGAGGTGCGCCACGTGGCCGGCCTGCCGGTGCCGCAGTTCAACCAGCTCGCGCTCGGGCTCACCCTCTGCAGCGACGCGACGGTCTCCGACGACGGCGCCGTGATCGGCGACCCCACCGAGGCCGCCCTCGTCGTGCTCGCCGCCAAGCTGGGCGCCGACGCCCAGCTCACGAGGGCGAAGTTCCCGCGCGTCGCCGAGGTGCCGTTCGACTCGGCGTACAAGTTCATGGGCACGTTCCACGAGATCCCGGTGGAGGGCGTCGAGACCCTCGTGGGCTACGTCAAGGGCGGGCCCGACGTCGTGCTCGACCGTTGCAGCTCGGTCGCGACGATGGAGGGCGTCGTTCCCATCGCGGACCGCCGCGACGCGATCCTCGAGGCGAACCGCTCGCTGTCGGAGCAGGGCCTGCGCGTCCTCGCGTTCGCGTTCCGCCGCTTCGCCCCCGACGCCCTCGTCGCGGACGACCCCATGGCGGCGGTCTCCGATCTCACCTTCGTCGGCCTCGTCGGCATCATCGACCCGCTGCGGCCGTCCTCGAAGGAGGCCGTGCGCATCGCGCGCGAGGCCGGCATCGAGGTCCGCATGATCACGGGCGACCACGCGATCACCGCCGCGGCGATCGGCGCGAAGCTCGGCCTCGGCGAGGGCGCCGCGAGCGGAGCCGAGATCCAGGCGATGAGCGACGACGAGCTGAAGGCGGCGCTGCCGCGCCTGCACATGTTCGGCCGTGTCACCCCGGAGGACAAGCTGCGTCTGGCCCGTCTCATGCAGGAGCAGGGTGCGGTCGTCGCGATGACCGGCGACGCCGTGAACGACGCCGCCGCGCTCAAGCAGGCCGACATCGGCGTCGCGATGGGCTCCGGCAGCGACGTCACGAAGCAGGCGGGGAAGATGATCCTCGTCGACGACAACTTCGGCACCCTCGTGACCGCGGTACGCCTCGGCCGCTCGATCTACGAGAAGATCGTCAGCTACGTCCGGTTCCAGATGTCTCAGCTGTTCTCGCTCGTGCTGCTGTTCCTCGTGGCGAGCATCTTCGACATCAACGACGGCGTGCCGTTGACGCCGATCATGGTGCTGTTCCTGAACTTCTTCATCGCCATCTTCCCGGTCATCGTGATCCTCCTCGACCCGGTGCCCGACGGCATCATGCTGAAGCCGCCGCGCGACCCGAAGAAGACGATCGCCAACCCGGCCGCGGTCACGCTCTGGTTCGTCTACGGCGGTCTGATCTTCATCACGACGCTCGTGCCGCTGCTGCTCTCCCCCGACCTGCTCAGCTCCACCGAACCCAACGTGCCGGTCACGATGGCGTTCGTGGTCTGCGCGCTCGGCTCGATCTTCGGTGGCCTCGTCATGCGCCGCGACCCCGAGTCGGGTCTCGCCGCCCCGATCATCGACGCGGTGAAGTGGCTGTCGATCCCGCTCGCTCTCACGGTCGTCGCGGTCGAGGTGCCGTTCATGCAGCGCCTCGTCGGCACGACGAGTCTCTCGGGCAACGAGTGGCTCACGGCGCTCGGCCTGGCACTTCTCGTGCCCGTGCTGATCGAGCTCGAGAAGTGGATCCGCCGCGCGCGGATCCGCCGCCGTGGCGCACAGGCCTGAGATACGCGCTGACTCCCGCGGAGGCGGTGGACCGCGGCATCCGTGTGCCGGTCGTCGTAGAGGCGGCCGACGCCGGGCGCGAGCGCGTCTGCACTGGTGCTCACCGCCGAGGCCCGCACCGAACGACGCCGGACCGCCGCGGCGTCGGAGGTTCGCCGTAGGCTCTCGGCGTGGCCACCCTCGACGATCTGCGCCGCACGGCGGCCGGGCTTGCGGGCACGGAGGAGCGCGCGACGACGGGCGGTGCCGCCTGGTTCGTGCGCAGCAAGCTCTACGGGTGGGAGTGTCACCCCTGGCCGAGCGTCCCCGACGACATGCGGGCGATCATCGCGTCCGAGCTCGTCGTCGGTGTGAAGGTCGCCGACCCGATCGACGCGCTGGCCCTGATCGAGATGGAACCCGACGTGTTCCTGCGCACGACGACGCCGTGGGGCGAGCCGAAGGTCGCGTTCCGCATGGCCGGCATCGACCGAGAGCACCTCGCCGAACTGGTGACCGAGGCGTGGCGCGTGCAGGCCCCGAAGTATCTGCGGCGCGCGCTCGACGACGCGGGTTAGGGCAGCGGGTCGTCGCCGCGCCCCCACGCGATGGCGATCAGCCGGCGCAGCACGTCGAGGTCGATGTCGTCGAGCTTCTTCACGTAGACGCAGCCCGCTCCTTCGGTGAACTTCCCGAGCTCCGGTAGCAGCTCGGCCCCTGCGGGAAGATCCTTCAACCCGTAGAGGGAGAGCTGCGCTTTGCGCGGCGAGAACGCGGTCTTCGGCCATTCGCCCCGGCGCCGGGGATCGGATGGGGACACGTACCGATAGCTGCCGTACCCGACCATCGACGGGCCCCACATCACGGGCTCGGCTCCGGTCACCTCGCGGAAGATCTCCGCGAGCGCCAGGCCGTCCTCCCGTCGCCGCTGCGGTGTCGCCGCCTCGAGGAAGGCCGTCACGTCGGCATCGCTGGCCTGCGTCTTGATCTCGCTCACGCCGCCATTATGGCCGCGTGCACCGACGCGGGACAGGGGCCGATCAGCCGGAGGCCGACGATCCGGTCAGCTGGTCGAGGATCGCGAACCGGCTGACCGACCCCGAGAACTCGGTGATGCGTCCGCCCCTCACCCGGTACATGGCGAACTCGGCCACGTTCACGTGACGCCGGGTCGGCGCGAGCGCGCGGCACCGCGCACCGATCCATGGCGGCCGCCGGTCTCGCGCCGTGAATGCCCGTCGCACCGCCATGGCCATTCATCGACCCCCGGTCCGCCGTTGGTACTGAGTACTATTGCTCGTGGGATTCAGTTCCACGAGAATCGGATCCGCCTTACCCGCATCCACACGCCAGGAGTCCGACCGTGCCCGACTTCCAGCCCCGCCCCGGCCAGCGCGTCGAGGGCTACGACGTCACCCGCCGCCGCGGCACCGACTACTACGCCGTGTTCGCCGACATCCCTGCGGCCGACCGCGAGGTGTGGGAACGAGCCCAGGCCTACGTCGACGAGGTCGGCACGCGCATGCAGGACGCGTGGGACACCGGCGAGTACCCCCTCGACATCGCGATGCGCGGCGGCGAGCTCGACCTCTTCAACGACGGCATCGTGCACCCGGCGCTCACGCGGATCTCGCCGCTCGGGGCAGGGCTCGTGAACATGGAGATCTCACGCGGCGACGGGTCCCTCGGCACCGTGCTCGCCGTGCAGGGCGGCCTGGCCCTGCGCACGCTCGCGCTCTTCGGCAGCGACGACCAGCAGACGCGGTGGCTCGTGCCCGTCGCGCGGGGTGAGGTCGCAGCATCCTTCGCTCTCACCGAACCCGACCACGGATCCGACTCGGTCTCCCTCGAGACCGTCGCCCAGTGGGACGCCGCCACGCAGGAGTGGGTGATCGACGGCGCGAAGAAATGGATCGGCAACGGAGCCTCGGGCGGCATCACGTTCGTGTGGGCGCGCGTCGAAGCCGACGACGACGAGTTCCACGGCGCGGTGCGCTGCTTCCTCGTCGAGCAGGACACCCCGGGCTACACGGGCACCGTGATCACGGGCAAGGCGTCGCTGCGCGGCATCCATCAGGCCCTCATCACCCTCGATGGCGTGCGCGTGCCCGCCGGTGCCGTCCTGCCGGGAACGAAGAGCTTCAAGGATGCCTCGACCGTGCTGTACTCGACGCGCTCGGGCGTCGCGTGGTCGGCGCTCGGACACGCGACCGCCTGCTACGAGGCCGCTCTCGCGTACTCGCAGCAGCGCATCCAGTTCGGCAAGCCCCTCGCGAAGTTCCAGATGGTGCAGGAGCGCCTCGCGAACATGCTCGAGGAGCTCACCGCGATGCAGCTGTACTGCCGGTGGATGGCCGATCTCGAGGAGCGCGGCGAACTGCGCCCGACGCAGGCCTCGCTCGCGAAGTATCACAACACCCGCGCGGCCCGCCGTATCGCATCGACCGCCCGCGACATGCTCGGCGGCAACGGCATCCTGCTGGAGAACGGCGTCATGCAGCACATGGCCGACATCGAGGCGATCCACACGTACGAAGGCACCGAGAGCGTGCAGGCGCTGCTGATCGGCCGCGACATCACCGGGATGAGCGCCTTCGCGTAACCCCTCCCCCCGGTTCGGCGCAAGCCGCCCGGTTCGTCCGCCGCACCGCATACGCTCGGCGCATGGGACTGTTCCGCAACGACCCTCAGCGCGTCGTCCTCGAATCGCACGATGTCGAGCCGCGGGCGACCCGCGCACCGTGGAGTCTGTGGGCCGACGGCTTCGGCAGGCTCAGCATCCGTGCCGTCCAGATCCTGGTCGTCGTCACCGTGCTCACCGGCGTCATCTTCGCGATCCAGTACCTGACGCTGGTGACCATCCCCCTGACGATCGCGCTGATCCTCGCGTGCGCGTTCGCGCCGGTGCTGAGATGGATGCGGCGCCGCGGCGTTCCGTCGCTGCCCGCCACCCTCATCACACTGTTCGCCATCACGGTCCTGCTGGCCGGTGTGGGCTGGCTCATCGTCTGGGCGGTCCGCGACCAGTGGGACGAGCTCTCCGCGCAGGCGGTGGACGGCAGCCAAGAGCTGATCGCGTGGGTGCAGACGTTGCCCTTCGCGCCGTCGCAGAATCAGCTCGACGAGTGGCTCGCGACCGTGATCGACTTCGTCACCAGCGCCCAGTTCGGGTCGGGCGCTCTCCGCGGCGTCAACGCCGTCGTGAACTTCGTCACGGGGTTCGTGCTGATGGTCACGATCCTCTTCTTCTTCCTGAAGGACGGCCCGCAGATGTGGGAGTTCGTGCTCCGCCCGTTCCGCGGCGGAAACTACGTGCGGGCGCGGCGGATCGGCGACAAGACGGTCGGCGTCCTCGGCTCGTACATGCGGGGCACCGCGACCGTCGCCCTCGTGGACGCCGTCGGCATCTTCATCGGCCTGCTCATCCTGAACGTGCCGCTGGCGATCCCTCTCGCGGTGCTGACCTTCCTGCTGGCGTTCATCCCGATCGTCGGCGCCACGGTTGCCGGCATCATCGCCGCGCTGGTCGCGCTCGTGGCCAACGGCTGGGTCAATGCCCTGCTGGTCGTGGGTGTCGTCGTGCTCGTGAACCAGCTCGAGGGCAACTTCCTGCAGCCGTTCCTCATGGGCCGCTCGATGAAGCTGCACGCGTTCGTGATCCTCGTAGCCCTGACGATCGGCACCGTTCTGGGCGGCATCGTCGGGGCGGTGCTCGCCGTGCCGATCGCCGCCGCGGCCTGGGGTGCGGTGCAGGTGTGGGACGGCGAGGACCTCCCCGCCCGCTGGGCGCGACCGAAACGTCCGATCGCCCGGTGATGCGGCGCCTGAGGCTCCGCCGCGCGCGCGTAGGGCACGCCTGGGCGGGGCTAAGGTACCCGCGGGCGCCAAGACAGGGGTAACGCCCGATGAGGGCCACCCGCCTTAGCGAGGAAAGTCGTACCCGTCAGCACAACCGGAACCGAGACCCGGCTCCGCCGCAGACAGGAGACACTCATGTACGACACCAGCTACGCGGGCCACATCATCTACCAGCAGCGCGTGGGCGAGCTCGTCCGCGAACTCGAGCTCATGCGCTCTCACGCCGAGCGCGGCCAGGCGCCCGCGCGCCCCGCGGGCCGGCCGCTGTCGGCCTGGTTCCGCGGAATCCTCCACCACGGCGGGGGTGCCGCGGCCATCGCGGGCCACTGACCTCCATTTCGCGACCGCGAGCGCGCACCCTGAACATCTGCCGACAGATGTTCGCCGGGAGGGGGCGAGGCCGGCACCGGCCTCGCCCCCTCCGCTTCGCGGGATCGGGTTCCCGGTGTCGTCGGGGAGCGGCAGGATGAGACGCATGCCGTACGAGATCCCCGCGCCGATGCTCGCGAAGTCCGTGCCCGACGTTCCCGATCGAGCGAAGGTTTCCGGTGGGCTGAGCTACGAGCCGAAGTGGGACGGGTTCCGCGCCCTCATCTCGTGGGACGGCGAGAATGTCGAGATCGGGTCTCGCGGCGCGAAGCCGCTGACGCGGTACTTCCCCGAGCTCGTCGAGGCGTTCGGCCGGCTGCTGCCCGAGCCGTGCCTCCTCGACGGCGAGATCGTCGTGCCGATCGACCGCGACGGCCGGCGCCGGCTCGACTGGGAGTCGCTGTCGCAGCGCATCCACCCCGCCGCATCGCGTGTGAACATGCTCGCCGAGCAGACGCCGGCGATGTTCATCGCGTTCGATCTGCTCGCCGTCGGCGACCGGGATCTGCGGAACGAGCCGTTCGCGACGCGCCGGCAGACGCTCGTCGACCTGTTGCGTGACGTGCCCGGCCCGGTCCACGTCACGCGCACCACCGACGATCCCGAGCTCGCACGCAGGTGGCTCGCCGAGTTCGAGGGCGCCGGTCTCGACGGCGTGGTCGCGAAGCCGCTCGACCAGCCGTACGCGCCCGGCAAGCGCACGATGTTCAAGATCAAGCACGCGCGCACGGCCGATGTCGTGGCGCTGGGGTATCGCATCCACAAGTCGGGTGAGGGCGTGGGCTCGCTGCTCGTCGGGCTGTACGGCGAAGACGGCACGCTCTACCCCGTCGGAGGTGTCGCCGCCTGGAGCAACGCGCGCCGGCTCGAGCTCATCGACGAGCTCGCCCCGCTCGTCGAGCGCGACGCCGACGGCGAGGCGTTGCGCGGCGAGGGCGAGAACTCCCGATTCCAGGCGGGGCGAGCCGATTCGTCGTTCGTGCGGCTGCGACCCGAGCGCGTGCTCGAGGTGCGGTACGACCAGCTCGAAGGCTGGCGCTTCCGCCACACCGTGCAGTTCGAGCGCTGGCGCCCCGATCGGGACCCGCGCTCCTGCACGTACGAGCAGCTCGAGGTGGTCGCAGCGTACGACCTGGCCGACGTGCTGGTCTGACGCCTCCGGCGGCGAGCGGATGCCGCGGCAGTGACCTGTTCGCCGGCCCGGCGCGGGTGTACCTTGCGGTCAGGGTCACTGCTGATGGAGGCATCCATGGCCCGCCGAGACCACCAGGATTCCCGCGGTCGTGCCGGCACGCGGATCTCGCTGATGTGCGCTGTGCTCGGGGCGCTGCTCGTCTCCGGCTGCTCGTCAGCCCTTTCTCTGCCCGAGAAGCCGCAGCCCACCGATGCCATCCGCGAAGACATCGAATCCATCTTCGGCACGCTGTACGGCGAGGATGCCGTGCGCGCAGTCCTCGTGCAGCAGCACGGGGAACTCGTCTACGAGCAGTATCAGGAGTCGACCGCGGACGACACCTGGGACGTGCGAGGCGTCACACGCGCGGTGACCTCGACCCTCATCGGCATCGCGATCGACCGCGGACTCATCTCAGGCGTCGACGCCACACTCGGTCAGCTGCTCCCCGCCTACGCGGCCGTTCTCACCGCCGAGACGGCGGCCATCCAGCTGAAGGCCGTGCTCACCCATACGGCCAACTTCGCGCCGATGTCCGAAGAGCGCGACATCCGCGGAACGCCGGCCGACCTTTATGCGCAGCCGGACTGGGTCGCCGCGATCCTCGCGGATCGCGCATCCCGCGGGCCGGGCGACGGGCGGTTCCTCTTCTCCGACCCGGGCACGCACATCCTCGCCGCCATCGTCGCCGAGGCCACGGGGATGTCGCCGTTCCGGTTCGCGGACGAGGTGCTGTTCGAGCCGCTCGACATCGACACCGCGCCCCTGTGGGAAGAGCGGTTCGCGGCCGGTCGCGACCCCCAGGAACTTCTCCGGGAGTACCAGGAAGCCGACGTGGCCTGGCCCGCCGACCCGCAAGGGGTGAATCTCGGCTATACGCACCTGCGGCTGCGCCCATCGGATCTTCTGAGCATCGGCCAGCTCATGCTCGACGAGGGCGCCTGGGACGACGAGCAGGTGGTGTCGGCCACGTGGGCCGTCCAGGCCACCAGTCCCGTCGTCGCCACCGTCGGTTACGGAACGATCGCCTACGGCTACCAGTGGTGGGTCGACCCGCAGCGCGGCGTGTTCTACGCCCAGGGCGAGGGCGGAACGGCGGTCGTCATCGACCCGGTCAGGGATGCCGTCGCCGTGATCGCCTCCGAGGTCACGATCGACGACGAGCGCGGCAATCACGGCTACGCGAGTGCGACGGCAGTGGGACTCGCTGTCCTGCTCCTCGCCGACCTCTCGGACGACTCCGAGTGAGACCGGCCGATCGCGCGGCCGCCTCGCGGCTGCCCCGTCAGGCCTCGTCCTTGGGCCAGTTCGCCTCGTTCTTGCGGCTCGGCTGCACGCGCGGCGGCTCGCCCGGCATCTTGGGGAAGTCCGGCGGGAACGGCAGCTCGCCGAGCCCGTCGTCGAGGTCGCGGTGCCACCACTCCAGCAGCGTGTCGATGCGCCCCGGCTTCGCGAGCAGGTCGGCCCACGGGTCGCCGACGTCGGCGAGGCGCCGCGGAACGGTCCGCACGGTGAAGTCCGCCGGGTCGACCCCGGCCTCCAGCTCTTCCCAGGCGAGCGGCGTCGACACCGTCGCGGTCGGCAGCGCGCGCGGACTGTAGGCGCCGGCCATCGTGCGGTCGCGGTTGGCCTGGTTGAAGTCGATGAAGATGCGCTCGCCGCGCTCCTCCTTCCACCAGTTCATCGTGACTTTGTCGGGGAGGCGCCGTTCCAGCTCGCGGCCCGCCGCGATGACCGCATGGCGCACGTCGAGGAACTCCCACTCCGGCTCGATCGGACAGAACACGTGGATGCCGCGGTTGCCGCTGGTCTTCAGAAACGCGGTCAACCCCGCCTCGGCGAGCACGTCGCGCATCGCAGGGGCGACGGCCGCGGCATCCGTGAAATCCGTCCCCGGCTGCGGGTCGAGGTCGATGCGCAGCTCGACGGGATTGTCGGTGTTCGCCGTCAGCGACGCCCACGGGTGGAAGACGATGGTGTTCATCTGCACGGCCCAGACCGCCGCGGCGATCTCGGTGAGGATGATCTGCGGATGCCGCCGCCCGCTGTTGTACGTCACGGTCTGGGCTTCGACGAAGGCTGGCGCCCCCTTCGGCGGGTTCTTCGAGTAGAACCGTTCGCCGTCGACACCCTCGGGGAACCGCTCGAGCGACACGGGGCGGTCGCCGTTCGCCGCCAGGAACGGCCCGGAGACCGCGATGAGGTACTCCGCGAGATCGCGCTTGGTGATGCCGGCCTCTGGCCAGATCACCCGGTCGGGATTCGAGATCCCCACCTCGCGATCGCCGTCGGGGCCGGGCACGGTGAGGGTGATCCGCGGGGACGCCATGGATCAGACGCTAGCGGCCGGTCGCGACATCCGTCACCCCGCTCACCGCTCGACCGGGAACACCATGTGCGTCACGCGGGCGCTCGGGATGACCACCGTCGGATCGCCCAGTCGCACCGCCGCGGGATCGACCTCGGCGAAGTACCGATGCCCCTCCCCCAGCACGACCGGCACGAGGTCGACCGCGACCTCGTCGACGAGCCCCGCGGCGAGCGCCTGGCCGGCGACGGTACCGGCGGCCACCGCGACCGTGCGATCGCCGGCGAGCTCCTGGGCCTTCGCCACTGCCTCCTCGATCCCGTCGGTCACGAAATGCGCATTCCCGGTGTGGGCATGGGCCCAGCCCTGCGGGGCCTCGTGCGTGAGCACGACGAACGGCACGCCCAGCGGGTGCACGCCGCTCCAGCCGTCGGTGATGTCGAACAGCAGGCGGCCGACCACGAGGCATCCGAGTTCCCCGATGAAGCTGCGCCAGTGATCCGCACTGGTCGGGGTGAGATGGAACGACGCCGGCTCGCTCGCGGTGAGGACCTCGACCTCACCGGCCTCGTACCAGTCGAAGAGGCGCCCCGGATCGTTGTTCTCGTGCGCGACGAAGCCGTCCAACGACATCGACGCCGACGTCACGACCTTGCCCATGGGTCAGCCCTCCGCCGCGAGCAGCCCGTCGAGCTTGTCGTAGCCCTCGCGCATGCCGCGCTCCATGCCCTCGGACTGCATGTTCGCGAGCACCTCGACGGTCGAGAACACGCTGTGGTCGACGATCCGCGAGCGACCGCCCTCGAGCGCCTCGAAGCGGATGCAGTCGATACTGACCTCGTCGGGCCAGCCCTCGAACTCGAAGGTCTGGATGATCAGCGCGTTCTCGCGCACCGTGTGGAACACGCCGCGGAACGCATACTCGCCGCTCCCGTCGCGTTGCACGAAGCGGTAGCCGCCGCCGGTGCGGAAGTCCCAGTGCGTGATCTCGGTGCGCTCCTCGCCGGGTCCGATCCACTGCTGGAAGAGCTCCGGATCGGCATGCGCCCGGAACAGCGCCTCGACGGGAGCATCGAACTCCCGCGTGATGTCGGCATACGACGTGCCCGGAACGGCTTCGATGATGAGCGGGTTGCTCATGATTCCTTCTCCTTCGTGTCGGTCCTGCGAGGGGCTGCTGCTGTGGGGACGGATGCTGCCGCCGCGAGCACCGCGTCGAGCCGCCGGTAGGCGCGCTCGGCGTCGAGCCGGTAGCGGTCGATCCATGCGGTGAGATCCTCGAGCGCCGCGGCGTCGAGGTGGACGGGTCGCCGCTGCGCATCGCGCGAGCGCGTGACGAGCCCGGCGTCTTCGAGCACCTTGATGTGGCGCGAGACCGCCTGCATGGTGATGGGGAACGGCTCGGCGAGCTCGCCCACCGTCGCCGGCCCGCGGCTCAGCCGCGCGATGATCGCGCGGCGGACCGGATCGCCCAGCGCCACGAAAGCTCGATCGAGCCGGTCATCGTCCATTGCTCAACGCATCCCTTTATCAACGCTTATGTTGAATAGAGTACGCGCGATCGGAGCGGTGTCAACCCCCCTGCTCGTGCCTCTCAGTCCGCGAGGGCGAGGAGGGGTGCGAGGTCCCCACGACTGAGGCGGATCCAAGGCCCCGCGGGGTCGACCAAGAGGCCCGCGAGTCCCTCGTCGGTGCCCAGCGCCTTCGCGAGCTGGGCGGGAGTGATGGGGCCGGCGTTGTCGCCACGACCCATGACCGCGACCTCGAGCGGGTGCGAGTAGACCTCGAGGAAGCGGCGCCCCTCGGCATCGCGCGCTTCGGCGATCCCGGGTGAGCCGCTGTCCGAGACCCCGACAGCGACCCAGAGCGGAACGCGTGTGAGCGCCTCGGCGAGCTCGGCGTTGGTCTCGGGCGTGCGTTCCGCAGCGAGGAGCGTCTTGACCGTCAGCTGGGGGTCGGCCTGCTCGACGGCACGCTGCAGCAGCGCCTTCGGCAGCACCGCGCGCGACGGCGACGACGCGGGGTCGATGATGATCCCGTCGTACGAGCTCGCGAACACGTGCCGCAGCACCGTGAGCACAGGCTGGCCCATCGCCGAAGTCTCGGCGTCGCCGTCGGCCTTGACGCTCGCCTGCAGCGCGGCGCCGCTCGAGTAGACGAGCGCGAAGGTCCGCTCTCCCGAGTTCGCGATCGCGAGCGGCAGCCCCTTCCCCTCGGCGAGGAGCGCACGCGCGTCGCCCTTGACCCGCAGGAACACGTGCCCCTGCAGCAGCTGCCGCGTGACGTCGAGCAGCGCCTGCGAGGCCGGAGCGTCGCCGATGCGCCCGAGCGCGGCGCGCAGCAGCACGTTGTCGCGCAGCCCCGGGACAGTCTCGGTCTGTTCGGGCGCCGTGCGCATCCACTCGCGGGCGCCGAGGCGGGGCTTCGGCCCCGGCGGCACGGTCTCACCGGCCTGGGGCTCGCGCGGCTCCGCCGGCTGAGAGGTCGCCGGCGACACCCCGAGCCCGCCGAACGACGAGACGGAGATGGACACGGATGCTGCAGCATTCGTCGCCGCATCTTCAGCAGGCACGTCGCGCGTGGGGTCTTCAAGCGCAGGTCGGGCGGCAGCATCCGTTCCCGCAGAGAGTGCGTCGCTGACGGCGGCGGAAGGCGCATCGCCGACAGCGGCGCCGGTCGCCTCGTCGGGTGACGGCGCCCCAGCCGGGGCAGCGGCCGCCCTCTCGGCCGTGACCTCGTCGGCCGGCGAGGGCTCGGGGAAGGTCGGCGGCTGCGCGGCGGGCTTCTTCGGACGGCGCGAGAACAAGGCCATTGTGCGAGCCTAACCCGCCGTGCTCTGCCCGATCGCGTGCCGTTCTCAGGATCGCTGAGAGAGGCTGCACGGCGTCCCCGGAATCTCGCGAGGGCGCCGACGCCGCGACGGCGGGGAGCCTTGGAGGCGGCGGGATGGAATGCCGCCCCGGCCGTGCTCCGCCGCCTGGCCCACCACCACCTGCTGATCGAGGGAGGTTCTCGCCGGGAGTGAGCCGCCGCTCGTCAGAGCTTCGTGATCGGGGCGATCTTGATCAGCAGCTTCTTCGGGCCGGCCGAGTCGAACCGCACGTGCGCGACGCGCTTGGCGCCCTCGCCGGTGATGGCGTCGACGCGGCCCTCACCGAAGTCGTCGTGACGGATGCGGTCACCGGGCGCCAGCTCGAGGTCCCCGTTGTCGCGCACCTTGGCGGGGATCTTGTTCGCGAAGCGCTCGAGGTTGCCCGACGGCTCGCGGCGCGCCAGCGGCACCAGATCATCGCCGTAGCGCCGGCTGCCTGAACCGCCGAACCCGGAGCCCGACCCCGAGCCGCGTCGTGCGTTGAGCGCGCGTGACTGCGTGCCGCCCCGCGAGTTCACGTCGCCCGGCGATTGGCGCCAGTGCAGCAGCTCGGCGGGGATCTCCTGAAGGAAACGACTTGGCATCGCGACCGTGACCTCGCCGAACTGAGCTCGGGTCATCGCGAGCGAGAGGTACAGGCGCTTGCGAGCGCGCGTGATGCCGACATAGAACAGCCGACGCTCCTCCTGCGGACCGCCGGGCTCCCCCGCCGAGATCCGGTGCGGGATGAGGTCCTCTTCGACTCCCGTCACGAAGACGGCGTCGTACTCGAGGCCCTTCGCCGTGTGCATCGTCATGAGCGACACCGAGCCTGATGCATCCTCGAGGTCGTCGGCATCCGACACCAGAGCGACCTCGGTGAGGAAGTCCAGCAGAGTTCCCTCGGGGTTGTTGCGCGCGAACTCGCGGGCGACGGCCACCATCTCGTCGAGGTTCTCGATGCGCGCCTCGTCCTGCGCGTCCTTACTGGCCCGCAGCGCGTCGTAATAGCCGCTCTTGTTGAGCAGCAGGGTGAGGCCCTCAGCGACGGCGGTGGGCGGAGCGAGCTCGCCCGAGGACGGGAGCATGATCTCGGAGGCCTCGGCCAGCACTGCGTCGAGATGCGCGACGGCCGCCTGGATCTTGGGCCCGACCCCCAGGGCCGACGAGTTCGCGAGCGCGTCCCGGAACGTGATCTGCTGATCGGCCGCGTACCGCGAGATCGTCTCGATCGTCACGTCGCCGATGCCGCGTCGCGGCCGGTTGATGATGCGGCGCATGGCCATCTCGTCGGCGGGGTTCGCGACCGCGACGAGGTACGCGAGGGCGTCCTTGATCTCGGCGCGCTCGTAGAACTTCGTGCCACCCATGATCTTGTAGGGCAGCGCCGAGCGGATGAAGATCTCTTCCAGCGCGCGCGACTGCGAGTTCGTGCGGTAGAACACCGCGATCTGCGAGTAGTCGACGCCGGCGCGGCGCAGCGCCTCGATCTCGTCGGCGACGAACTGCGCCTCGTCGTGCTGCGAGTAGCCGGTGAAGCCGACGATCTGCTCGCCCTCCCCGACGTCGGTCCAGAGCTTCTTGTCTTTGCGGTCGAAGTTGTGGCCGATGACCGCGTTCGCCGCCGACAGGATGTTCTGCGTCGACCGGTAGTTCTGCTCGAGCAGCACGACCTTGGCGCCCGGGTAGTCCTTCTCGAACTCGCTGATGTTGCGGATGTCGGCGCCGCGGAACGCGTAGATCGACTGATCGGAGTCGCCGACCACTGTCAGCGAGGCACCGTCTTCTGCGGCCGGTTCGGGCTCGAAGATCATCATGCCGCCCGACGCGGCGAGGGGCGCAGCATCCGATCCGGGCGGACGCGTGAGCTCGTGGATCAGCGCGTACTGCGCGTGGTTGGTGTCCTGGTACTCGTCGACCAGGACATGCCGGAAGCGCCGTCGGTAGACGTCGGCGACCTGCGGGAACGCGCGGAACAGGAAGACCGTCTGGCCGATGAGGTCGTCGAAGTCGAACGCGTTCGCCTTCTGCAGCTCGCGCTGGTATGCGCCGAACAGTTCGACGAAGACGCGCTCGGCAGGGTCGCTCATGTTGGCTGAGCGGGCGTAGGACTCGGCATCCGCCAGCTCGTTCTTCAGACGGGAGATCTTCGACTGCGTGGCCGCCGGCGTGAGCCCGAACGCGTCGGCCTCGTGCTCCTTGACCAGGCGCTTGATGAGGGCTCGCGAGTCGCCGGAGTCGTAGATCGTGAACGACTTGGTGAAGCCGAACTGCTCCGCCTCGCGCCGGAGGATCCGCACGCACGCGGAGTGGAACGTCGAGATCCACATGCCGCGCGACGAGTCGCCCACGAGGTGCTCGACGCGCTCGCGCATCTCGCCCGCGGCCTTGTTGGTGAACGTGATCGCGAGGATCTGGCTCGGCCACGCCTCGCGGCCTCGCAGCAGCGACGCGATGCGCCGTGTCAGCACGCTCGTCTTGCCGGAGCCCGCGCCGGCTACGATGAGCAGCGCCTGCCCTCGGTACGTCACGGCCTCCCGCTGCTGCGGGTTGAGCCCTTCGAGGAGGTCGTCGTCGAGGCGTGCGGCGGGGCCCTGGGGACCGATGTCTCTGCCGACGATGATGGGGGTGCTGGCGTCCGTCATTGCCCGTCAAGTCTAGGCGCGTGCGCCGACACCCATGCCGCCGGCGTCGTGCCGTTCACGCGCGGCGGATGCTGTGACTCACGGCAGCCGCGAGGCAGCCGCCTTCAGCTTCCGCAGCGCCGGCGACACCTCGGCGAGCCGTTTCTCCGCCTCGTCGCGCAGCAGCCCGGCGATCGTGTCGTAGGCGTCGGACAGCTCGCCCGCTCGGCCGGCGAGGGCACCTTCGTGCGCGACCCGGTGTGCGAGCAGCATCGCGTCGCGGTGCCCACCGAGCGCGTCGTGCAGGTCGTCGCCGGCCTCCGCGATGGCCTCGACCTCCTGGGGGAACAGATCGGGAGCGACGTCGGCGATCGCCTCGGCGACGTACCGCGTGCGGCGCGCGGCCTTGCGCAGCTCGTGGTGAGCATCGTCCGAGCCGTCGAGGCGGGCCTCGGCCTTCGCCACGCGCTGCGCCTGCTTCGCCAGCACGGCCGCGAACACGTCGGCTGCAGGCTGATCCGGGTCGTCGACGACCGCGGGATCGACGAACTCGCGCAGCAGTCGGGCGCGCTCCTCCGATCGCGGCGAACGCGCGAGCTCCACGAGCCGCTCGTGCGCGGCCGGGTAGAGGTCGCGCTCGCTCTCGACCAGCCGGCGCCGCACCGCGGGGTCGTCGATCTCGGCGCGCTCCAGCATCTCTTCCGCGACGTCGGCCCGCACCTCGATGTCGCGCACGACGCCGAGCTCGCGCCCCCACTCGGCGTACGCCACCCGCAGCCGCTCCGCCGCGCGCGTGTCGAGGGCCTGGCGGAAACCGCCGAGCACGCTCCGCAGCCGCCGCACCCGCACGCGGTGCTGATGCACGCCGTCCGGCTCGTCCGCCAGGGCGGCAGCGGCGGTGTCCTCGACCTCGGCCGCCGTGCGGCGCAGGATCTCTCCGAGCACGTCTCCGACGGTGGGATCCTCGCGCTGCCTGCCCATCCCCCGAGCCTAGAGAGGCGCCGCAACGAGAGCCAGCGGCGCGAGCAATCGGTACGCGTCCGGCCGAACCCTCGTCGACACACCCCCTCGGGTGTCGGCTCGTTCCTCGGCACTGGCAGCTGCGTCAGAGCCGCTCCCCCGAGATCCTGCTCGCCGAGCACCGGGATCTGGTCAACGCCCTTGCGGGTCGAGACGCCGAGGCGGCTGCCGACGTGGCGCTCCGCCACGTGGACACGAGCGACGCCCTCTCCCACGAGATCGTGCTCGGCGCCGACGGCTGACGCCGGAAACGCGTTCGCGCCTTCGTGAGCGCATGGTGAACACCCGGTCTCGGACTCCCCTTCAGGAGGGAACGGATGCTGCGCCCCGCCGCCGTCGCCATGGCACCGCGAGCAGCAGTCCGACGATGACCAGCGCACCACCGAACGCGGACGCGGCCCAGGGGGTGGCATCGGGGATCTCGAGGTACGTGGTGATGCCGAGGATGCGCGCGAGGCCCCACGGGAGCAGGCCCAACTCGTCGTTCCACAGGCTCAGCGCGGTCTCGAGGCCGACGAACCCGACGACGACCGCCGGCACGAGCAGCCCCGCGCCCGCAGCGGCGAGCACGTACCCGGTCGCGCGCCGTGCGCGCACCTGCGCCGCGAGCGCCCAGCCGGCAGCGACGAACACCCAGACGAACAGCGCGAACGCGACGGTGATGTACACGGTCCGCAGCACGGGGTCGGTCCAGAACGCGAACCAGTAGCCGCCCGGTCCGGTGAACGACAGGGCGAACAGCGTCACGATGCAGCGCAGCATCACGACACCGCCGACGGCGGCGATGACGGGCCACGGCGAGCGCTCCCAGACGAACAGGCGCAGCGCGAGGGCGAACACGACCCAGGCGCCGATGACGACGGCGAGGTGCGTCCACGACAGGAACGACGTCTGCACGGCGCGCGTCGCGATCAGCAGCCCGGCGGGCACGACCAGCAGCAGCCATCGGTCGAGCTCGAGCATGCCGAGAGTCGACTCGCGGGCCCGCCACGGCCGGGTCGAGGCGATCCACGTCGCGCGCGCCGCCGCGGCGCCGGGCTTCGCCACCAGGCGCGTGCGGGCGGCGAGCATGCCGATCACGACCCAGGCGGCGGCGAGCACGAGCAGCACGCGCGCGAACCACGCCATCGTCTCGTCGCGCTGCCCGCGGTCCACGCCCAGCTGCGCGGCGGTGAGGTTGAACGCCGGGTAGTCGATGTTCCCCTCGTACGCCTCGAGGTGCTCTGCCGCACGCTCCTCGTAGACGGCACGGTCCGCGTCCCACCGGGCATGCGCCTCGGGCGAGAGCGTGTCGTGCCACTGCCCCTGGTGCAGGATCATCGCGCGATACGCCTCGAGGAGCCGCAGGGTGTCGAGCTCGTAGTCGAGCGTGTTCAGGTACGCGGCCCGGATGTCGGCGGAGTGCCAGGTGGCAGCATCCGTCTCCGAGACCAGATCGCGCATCTGCTCGACCGCGGCCACCGCGTCCGCTCCGGAGGCGATCGCCGCCTCGACGCCGTCGGGGCCGCTGTCGCGGACGATCGAGTACAGCACATCGAGCACCGCGGAGTCGCCGGTGAGAATGTCCCACTCGAAGATCCACATCATGGGCGGCGGCTCGAGCCCGATGGCGAACACCCGCTGCTCGGCGAACTGCGGAACGTACATGCCCTCGGCGATCGCGTCGCGGGAGTGCGTCATCGCCGCGACGATCGCTTCGACGGTGGCGGGGTCTTCGGAGAAGTACTCGCGCGCCCACGCGGCGGTGATGCCGGCGACGTCGGCCTCGGGATCCTGCGCGAGGGATGCTGCGAGCTGCGTGTTCAGCTCGTACAGCTGCCAGAACCCGGACTTCAGGTACAGCGACATGGGTCCGGCTCGCCACGGTCCGCCGTCCTGAGTCCAGACCCAGACACCCTCGACCTGGTCGTTCGCGGCGAGCAGCTGCTGCAACGCCCCCTGGTACTGCGGGCCGAGGTCGTTGGGGAACGCGCCGAAGTTCTCGAACTCACGCCGGCTCTGGAACTCGACGATGCGCCGCTGGGCCCCCTGTTCGAGCGTGTCGTTCAGGGGCAGCCACGTGTAGAAGTCGCCGAGCGTGTACTTCGTCGACACGATCAGCGCGGGCGAATCGATACCGCCCAGCACCGCCTGATATGACGCGCTGTTGGTGTGCATGTCGCCGACGGCGCCGACCCCCACCGACCACGTGCGGAAGATCACTTCCCGATCGGATGCCTCGGCCTGCCCCGTGAACGCCTCGAGCATCGTGCGCACGGCGTCGACCGAGGTCACCTCGAGCGCGGAGTAGTAGTCCCAACCGCCCACGTCGTAGACCGGACCCGCCTCGCCGATGCGGATGAGCACCCCGTCGAGCGCGGGCACGGCGTCGTAGAGCTCGTCGAGGCCGGCGGTGTAGACGCTCCACAGCTCGGGGTTCTCGGTGTCGAGCGAGCCGAACTCCTCAGCGAGGTACTGCTCGAGCGGCCCGGTCAAGGCGAGCATGTCGGTGCGCAGGAACACCTTCATGCCGAGCTCGTCGGCGCGCTCCCAGAACGGTGCGTACGCGTCGCGGAGCGCCAGCGCCTTGTCTCGGTGATCGTCGCCGTCCGCGTAGACCGGGCCGTCGGGAGCGTCGTCGAACGTCACGTACTCGACGAATCCGGGGAACGCGACGGCGTTGAACCCGTTCGCGAGCGAGTGTCGCAGGAACCCGTCGAAGTCCTCGAACGCCGCGGCGAGGGCGGTCTGGTCGACGTACGGCGGCTCGGCCTGCACCACCGCCGCGAACGCCTTCGACGCGTGCGAGTAGTCGTCGCCCGCCTTCCACTGCGCCGGGTCGGGGATCACGCCGACCGCGCCGAGATCGGTCATGCGCACCGCCAGGCGCGAGGCCTCGTGTTCGCCGATGAGCTCGGTGAGCGGCGCGGCGGCGCGCACCTGGTTGCTGAGGTCGTAGATGCCGCGCGTGACGCCGGCTTCGCTGCCGGCGCGGACGAGCAGCGACGCGGCATCCCCTTCGAGCGTGTACGCGTCATCGGTCGCGACGAGGGTCGGGTCGATCCGCACCGTGAGCACGGCTTCGCCGGAGGTTGCGGATGCTGCGGCCGCAGCATCCGTCAGTTCCTCCAGTGCGACCGACACGCGCTCGGTGTCGGGAGCATCGAAGGTGAAGGACGGCGGCAGAACCGCCTCGGCGACCGCGGGCACGACCGGGGCGGCCGGCTCCATCTGGGCCGAGGGCTCGGTGCGGATGCCGAGCGCGTCGCCGACGGCGACGGCGACCCCGGCGCCGAGCGCCAGCAGGATGATCGCGGTGACGACAGCGAGGATGCCTCGCCGTCGCGCCGTCGTCATCCTCTGATCCTAGATCCGCCGCGGAGGCCCCCTTCGACCGGTGCACCGAACCGTTGCCGACATGTTGCCGAGGGGCGGAGCGGTTCACGGGAAGACGATCTCGGAGTCCGGTTGCCGGATCAGGAAGCCCTGCGCACGATCGCATCCGAGTGCCACCGCGACGTCGAGGTGGGTCAGGGTCTCGATGCCCTCGGCCACCACGCGCAGCCCGTGCTCCCGTGCGATCCGGACCTCGTCGCGCAGCGCGGACAGCGTGTCGCCGTCCGCCGCCCGCACGAGGGATCCCGGCAGCTTCACCTCGGTGAGCGGCAGCCGCGGGAGCAGCCCGCGCGAAGAGGGACCGGCGCCGAACCCGGCCATCGAGAACTCCACGCCGATCTCGCGCAGCAGGTGCAGCTGCGACAGCACCGCGCCACCGTCGACCGGCGGCAGGTCGTTCGGAAGCTCGAAGACGAGCGACCCGGGAGCGAGCTCGCGTCGCGAGATCTCACCGGCCACGTGACGGGCGAACGCCTCGTCCTCGAACTGGACGGGCGAGACATTGACGGCGACTGCCCAGTCCCGACCGGTCTCGCGCCACCCGGCGAGCGTGTCCACGCACTCGTCGAGCATTCGCCGGCCGAGCGCGTGGATGGATCCGCTGCGCTCGGCGACGCCGATCATCGTCACGGGGTCGATGTCACCGAGCCGCGGATGCCGCCAACGGCACAGCGCCTCGGCGGCCACGATCGACCCGCTCTCGAGTGACACCTGGGGCTGATAGACGGCGAAGACGTCGGAACCGCCGACAGCGGCCGCCAGATCATCCGCGAGGTCTCCAGTGCTGGGCATCCCTCAAGTCAGCCCTGCGGAGCGCCCCCTCGCAAGCCGACGCGCGAGGGACGACGATCGGGTAAAGTCCGGCACTTCGACGAGCGTGGGTGGTCTTCGAGGACAGATCCCCCGATCCCTATACTTTTGTCGTCGCAGAGGCAGCAGGAGGATCGCGATGCCGTTTCGGAGTCTGGAGACGTTGGAGTCTTGGCTCGCCGAATACCGTGCGCAAGGGAAGCCTCTGGCCGACGCCGCACGCGTGATGGTGCAGGACGGCGAGGGCGGGGCGAACACCGGCCTAGTGGCCTTCCGGCTCGGTCACGCTCCTACCGGCGTCTTCATCCAACCGGCCACGCAGGGCGCCTCCCGGTGGGTCGCGACGATGGAGCCGCGCGAAGAGAGCCTCGTGCTGGACCCGGCAGGACTGCTCGAGCTGTCCGCCGAGTTGGCTGCGGTCTCCGAGCTCTGCGCGTTCCTCGAGGCGAAGTCGCAGGAGTATCAGGGCACCGACGTCGCCTGAGCGACGGGTCAGTGCCGCGCGCCGACCGTGGCGGCGGTCAACGCCTCGAGCAGGGCGGCGGAGTCGCTGACCTTCGTCTGATCTGCAGCGCCGACCGCGACGTCGAAGTCGTCGTCGAACCGGTTGAGCACCGACCAGGGATCGACGGCGATGTCGATCGTCGCCGTGATGCGGTTGACGCGCCGGTCGGAAGGGTCAACGTCACGTCGCACGAGCGAGCGGTTGACGAGCCGATCGATCAGCGTCGTCACTCCGGCCGACGTGATCCCGAGGTATTCACGCAGCGCCGTCGGCCGGGTTCCGGGGTTGCCCACCACGAACAAGAGGGCGCGGGCGTCGATGTCGGTGATCCCGAGGCTGGCGCGCGCCGTGACCAGTGCGGCATTGCGCGCGTCGAGGTACTGGCGCAGCGCCTGCCCGAGGGTCAGCGCCGGGGTCTCGTTCGCCATGCCGCCATTCTCCCTCAGCCGCCTTGCGAGCTGAATAGTTCGTGGGCAGATCTTTAAGAAAACTAACTAAGTTTGCGAAGTATCACCTAGGATTGTGTCACCCGCCGACGTGACGTCGCACGCCGTCTCGCCACCACCGACCGCCTCGTGCAGAAGCTAGGAGGCATCGTGACCAACGGCAATGCACCGATCGTATGCCGCGTCGTGACCACCGCGCACGCCACGGACACCCCATGCTAGGCCTCGCCACCTGCGGCGTGATCGCCGTCGACCACGCGTCGACGATCCTCGACGCGAACTCGCAGGTGCTGGAGTGGCTGGGCTGCGACCGCGAGGACGTCATCGGAAAGCCGCTCGAAGCCCGCCTCACGCTGCGCATGCCGTTGGCGGACAGAGACGGCGAACGCCCGACCGACGCCACGCTCCACGGCGTCTCAGGGGTTGTTCGTCCCGTGGTCGTCGGCTCCCTCGGTGAGGACGCGCGCGGTGTGGAGCGCATCGCCGTCTACGACGTGTCGACGCGGTCCTCTTTCAATCTCGGATTCCAGGGCGCCGAGGCCAAGACCGAGCGCGGCCGGCAGCGTCTGCAGATCCTGCTCAACGCCGCGGTCGGCTTCGGCAACGTCAGGAACGAGGTCGACGCGGCTGAGCTGCTGGTGGATGTCGCCCAACGGGCATTCGCCGCGAGCGCGGTGAGCGTGCATACCGGCGGGCCCGATGGGCTGATCCAGGTCGCCGGGGTGAACCCGCTCGCCGCCCATTGGCCGGAGGGCCTCCGCCCCGCGGGAACGACGACCTTCCACGGCGGCAAGGTGCTGATCGTGCGCTCCCCCGAGGAGGCGGACTCCTCTGCACCCGGAGTCGGCATGAGCGATATCTATCGGGCCGGCGGGGTGCACGCGGCGATCGCCTCGCCGATGAGATCCCACGGTGATGCCGTCGGTGCGATGGTCTGCTTCTTCGACCACCCGCGGGAGTTCGACGAAGAGGCCGTTCCGCTCGCCGAGGCACTGTCCAATCAGGCCGCCCAGGCGATCGCGCGCATCCGTCTCGAAGACACGCTGCGGCGCGCGGCCATGCACGACGAGGTGACCGGACTGCCGAACCGGCGATTGATCGAGGAAGACGCCACGCGCACCCTTTTCCAGGACTACTCGGCGCTGACCGTGATCTTCATCGATCTCGACGGCTTCAAGGCCGTGAACGACCTGCTCGGTCATGCCGCCGGAGACGCGCTCCTGCGCGAGATCGGCGAGCGGCTGCGCGGAGTGATGCGTGAAACGGATGTGCTGGGACGATTCGGCGGCGACGAATTCATCGCGGTCGCCGCAGTGGACAGCATCGACGCCGCGGCGCTCGCCGACCGGATCCGCGCGGCGATCGCGGAGCCGTACGACGGACTGCCCGCTGCGCTGACCATCACGGCGAGCGTCGGCGTGGTCACCGTCGGCAACGACAGCGCCCCGGTCATGGACCAGCTCATCCGCGCCGCCGACCACGCCATGTACGAGGCGAAGATGGCCGGCGGAGACCGCGTCGCCGTCGCCCACCACGCCTTCATCCCCGCGACACCCGCCATCCCCGCTCGTTGAGCGGGCTTGCGAGTCGAAACGCCCCGGGCCCGGCGCAGGCAGCCGGGTCCGAGGCGTTTCGACTTCGGGCGCCAGAGCGCCCTCCGCTCAACGAGCGGTGAGGAGTGTCAGCTGCTCTTTCGCATCGCCCGAACTCCGACGGTCAGCCCGACCACCGCGAGCACGATCGCCGCCACCCAGCCCCACAGCACCTCGATCGCGCCGAGGTCGCCGGCGAACAGCGCTCGCTCGGCCTGCACGACCCAGTTCACCGGGTTCACCGCCGACACGGCGCGCATCCACGCCGGCCCCTCGTCCAGCGGCAGGAGCATGCCCGACAGGATCAGCAGCGGGAAGATCAGCGTCTGCTGCACGCCCCAGAAGAGCCATTCACGGTCCTTCGTCTTGAGGGCGAGCGTGTAGGACAGCGAGCCGAGACCGACACCGAAGACCGCGAGCAGGGCGAGCCCGATCACGAGCCCCGGCACGTTGATCGTGAACCCGAAGGGCCACGCGATCAGCACGATGATGAGCGCCTGCACGACGATCGGCGCGATCTCCTTGAGCGCACGGCCGACCAGCAGCGACGACCGCGCCAGCGGCGCGACCAGCGTGCGCTCGTGCGAGCCGGTCATCATCTCGTACTGCAGGTTCGACCCCGTCGCGCCGGTGCCGAACAGCACGATCATCACGAGCACGCCCGGCACGAACCACTGCAGGGTCTCCCCCACAGGCGCACCGGACGACCCGACCAGCAGCGGCGCGAAGAGCCCGAGGAACACCAGGGGCTGCACAAGGCTGAAGATCAGCGTGAACGGGTCGCGCACCACCGGCTTCAGTTCGCGGGTCAGCACGTTCCAGGTATCCCGCGTTGCCCTTCCCACGACGGAGTCCGCCCGCACCGCGGTGTCGGGCCGGGTCTCGATCTGCGCGCTCATCGCTTCGCTCCTGTCGTCTCGTTCACCTGTTCTGCGACGGATGCCTCGGCGGCAGCATCCGTGTTCTCCTCCGGTTCGCCCTCACCCTCGCCGGCCTCGCGCAGCGTGCGTCCGGTGAGCACCAGGAACACGTCGTCGAGCGTCGGCGGCACGCCGGTCGCGGTCCGCACCGTGAGCCCGGCCGCGTCGAGCGCTCGCACCGCGGCGGGCAGCAGCGCATCGCCCTCCGGGACCGTGAGGACGACGGATGCTGCTTCCCTACGCACCTCGCGCTCGGTGAGCCTCTGCACCACGGCGACGGCGGCGGCGGCATCCGTCGCGTCTGCGAAGCCGAAGGTGAGCACGTCGCCGGCGAGCTCCGCCTTCAGCCGCGCGGCGGTGTCGTCCGCGATGACCCGCCCGCGATCCATGACCATGACGCGTTCGGCATAGCGGTCGGCCTCCTCGAGGTAGTGCGTCGTGAGGAAGACGGTCGTGCCGTACTGCGCCCGCAGGTCGATGATGTGCTGCCAGAGGTTGGCGCGGCTCTGCGGGTCGAGCCCGGTGGACGGCTCGTCGAGGAACAGCAGCGGCGGTGCGTGCATGAGCCCGAGCGCGATGTCGAGCCGGCGCTTCTGCCCGCCCGACAGCTGCTGCACCGTGCGGGTCGCGAAGCCCGCGAGGTCGAGCGACTCGATGAGCTCGTCTGCCCGCGTGCGGGCGGCGGCCTTCGACATGCCATAGAACGCGCCCTGGCTCAGCAGCTCGTCGCGGGCGCGCTGCGAGAAGCTGCCGCTCGTGAGCTGGCCGACGTAGCCGATGCGGGCGCGGACGCCGGCGGGCTGCGTGAGGATGTCGAACCCGACGACCCGGGCCGTGCCCGACGTCGGCGGGATGAGAGTCGTGAGCATGCGCAGGCTGGTCGATTTGCCGGCGCCGTTGGGTCCGAGGAATGCGACGAGCTCGCCGCGCGCCACCTCGAATGCGAGGTCGGTGACGGCCTCGACGGTCTTGCCTTTCACGGTGAAGCGCTTGGTGAGCCCCTGCGCTTGGATGATCGATTCGTTCGCCATGCCCCCAAGCTAGAAGCGGATGCGGACAGATCCTGTCCGCGATGCATGAGATTCTCTTCTCATGTCCGACACGACCACCCGAGCCCTCTCGCTGCTCAACCTGCTCCAGACGCACCGGCACTGGCCGGGTTCTGAGCTGGCCGACCGGCTGGGCGTCACCGAGCGCACGGTGCGGCGCGATGTCGAGCGACTGCGCGACCTGGGCTACCGCATCGAGTCCATCCCGGGGGCTGCGGGCGGCTATCGCCTCGAGGCCGGCAGCGCCGTGCCGCCGTTGCTGCTCACCGATGAGGAGGCCGTGGCGATGGCCATCGGGCTGCGGGTGGCAGCATCCCAGCGGCTCGTGAGCGGCCCCGAGACGACCATCACCGCGCTCGCGAAGCTCGAGCAGGTTCTGCCCGCTCCCCTGCGCCGCCGCGTGGCCGCGCTGGCCGAGGCCGTACAGCCCGCGGGACTCAATGCCGGCGCGGCCGTCTCGGGCGAGGTGCTCGGCGAGCTGGCACTGGCCACCCGCGACCACGAGCGCGTGCGCTTCACGTACACCGCGGCGTCGGGCGAGATCACGCACCGCCGCGTCGAGCCGCACGCCCTCGCACCCGCCGACCGGCACTGGTACCTGCTCTGCTGGGACCTCGACAAGGACGACTGGCGCACTTTTCGCGTGGATCGACTGGCGGATGTCGCGCAGACGCGCGTGCTCTTCACCCCCAAGCCGCTCACGTCGGAGGAGGTCGAGGAGTTCATCTTCGTGGCGCGCTCATGGGCGCGGCAGGCGGTCGAGGCGGATGCGGTGATGGAGCTGCCCCTGGAGCAGATGCGCGAATACTTCGGCCAGTGGGGCCAGGGGGCGTCGGCGGAGGACGACGAGCGCACGCGGTGGCCGGTAGGTGGCGCGGACTTCCGCGAGACGATGTACGGCCTGTCGTGGATCCCCTCGGGAGTCGAGTACACGACGGATCTCGCCTCGCCGGCCCGGGAGGAGCTGCGCGAGACGCTGGAACGGATGCTGCGCGCCCTCGACGCGCCGGCGCCGTAGGCGAGAGGCCCCACGGCCGCAACGCCCCGACTCCCACAGCCTCAGCCGCGGATCCCCGATCCCCGGATAACCGCGCCCTGAATCCCCGCCGCCCATGCGCGCAGCATGAGAGGCACCCACCGACACAGGAGCCCTCATGCCCAAGCCACTCGACATCCCCGTTCCCGACCTCACCGGCAAGCTCGCCCTCGTCACCGGCGCGAGCGACGGCGTCGGCCTCGAGGTCGCCGCGCGTCTCGCCCGCGCCGGCGCCGACATCCTCATGCCCGCCCGCAACCCGCAGAAGGGCGAGGCCGCGGCAACTCAGATCCGCGGGCGAACGCCGGAGAGCAGCATCCGTGTCCTCCCCCTCGACCTCGCGTCGCTCGATTCGATCGCCACCCTCACCGCGCGGCTGAACGACGAAGGCCGCCCCATCGACCTCCTCATCGCGAACGCCGGCGTGATGAACCCGCCGACCCGCCAGGTCACGGCCGACGGGTTCGAGCTGCAGCTGGCGACGAATCACCTCGGCCATTTCGCGCTCGTGGCGCAGCTGCTCCCGCTGCTCGTCAAGGCGAAGGCGCACGTCACCAGCCAGGTGAGCGTCGCCGCCGATCAGGGCGCCGTGAACTGGGACGACCCGAATTGGGAGCACGGCTACGACCCGATGAAGGCGTACAGCTCGTCGAAGATCGCGTTCGGCCTGTTCGCGAGGGAGCTGCAGCGGAGATCGGATGCTGCGGGCTGGGGCATCCGGAGCAACCTGTCGCATCCCGGCATCACGCCGACGAACCTGCTCGCCGCGCAGCCGGGCATGGGCCGGTCCACGGATACGACGGCGGTGAAGTTCATCCGGGCGATGTCGCGCCGCGGTATCCTGTTCGGCACTCCTTCGTCGGCGGCGCTGGCACCGGTCTACGCCGCGACGAGCCCCGACGCCCGTGGCGGCCACCTCTACGGACCGAAGGGCTTCCGCCACCTGAGCGGCCTGCCGGCGGAACAGCCGATGTACTCCCGCCTCGAGAGCGAGAACGACGGTGGCCGCGTGTGGGACCTGTCCGAGCAGCTCACCGGCGTGCGGGTCGCACCACTCGGTCGTTGAGCGAGCGCAGCGAGTCGAAACGCGAATGGTGGGATCCCCAGTCCCTGGATGAGGAATGACGGATGCCGCAGACTCAGGGGATGGACAGAGCACAGCTGGCCGACTTCCTGCGTCGCCGCCGCGAGGCGCTGCAGCCCGAAGACGTCGGGCTGCGGCGCGGGTCGCGCCGCCGCACGGCGGGACTTCGGCGCGAGGAGGTCGCGGTGCTGTGCGACATGTCGACCGACTATTACAGCAAGCTGGAGCAGGCCCGCGGTCCGCAGCCGTCCGAGCAGATGCTCGCCGCGATCGCCCGCGGCCTGCGGCTGACGCTCGACGAGCGCGACCACCTGTTCCGGCTCGCCGGTCACACGGCGCCGGCGCGGGCGCTGCGCGGCGAGCACGTGTCGCCGGGCCTCATGCGCATTCTCGACCGCCTCGCCGACACTCCCGCGCAGGTCATGACCGAGCTCGGCGAGACGCTCGCCCAGACGCCCGCCGCCCGCGCCCTGTTCGGCGACGAGACGCGCTTCGAGGGCTTCCTGCGCAGCGTCGGCTACCGCTGGTTCGTCGATCCGTCGGCGCGCAACGTCTACCCGACCGAGGACCACCCGATGCACTCGCGCGCGTTCACCGCCGACATCCGCACCGCCTACGCGAAGTTCGGCGCCGACTCGCGTGCCGGCGCGATGGTGTCTGCGTTGCTGCGCGAGAGCCCGGAGTTCGCCGAACTGTGGGCCGAGCACGAGGTGCGCTCGACGCATGCCCGCGAGAAGCGCCTGCAGCACCCCGAGGTGGGCGTGATGGACATGCAATGCCAATTCCTCATCGACCCCGAGCAGGGGCAGACTCTTCTCGTACTCACCGCGACGCCCGGTACCCCGAGCTACGAGCGGCTGCAGCTGCTCTCGGTGATCGGCACGCAGGAGATCGCCGCCGGCCGCTGAGATCGCGTGCGCGACGCGCGTCCTCACCCGCTGTGCGCGTGCCCCTGGCAGCCCGGCGGATTGCGCCATATCATGCGGCTATTCGGCGGTGTCGCCCGAGTCGTGCACCGCCGGAATCCTGCGGCGCGAAGGGGGATGCTGTGACGTCAGCGACTCCCCCCGACCTCCGGCTGAACGACCCTTGGACGGCACTGAACGTCACGAGGTATGCCGCGGGCATCGTCTATGTGCTGTTCCTCTCTCCGTTGGCTCGCATCTTCTGGAACGTGGCCAGCGAGGTCGCCTTGGGCATCGCTCTGACGACCGCTCTGCGTGCGGGCAAGCCATTCTGGCTCGAGGCGATCTTCGTCGTGGTGACCGTGGTGCTGATCGAGGTCTTGCGCTCGATGATGCAGATGGTGGCGCGCCGGCCGAGCGTGCTGGAGAGGCTCGGCGGTCGGCCCGCTTTCAAAGACCTCGAGCTCATGCCGCTGTCGGAGTTCAAGTTCCTGCTGCGGTGCATCGGTGGACTCAAGTTCACCTTCGACGCCGAGGGGCAGGCGCTGATGCGCGCGATCGCCTCCACCGACGAGCGGTACTTCCACGACACCCTGAAGAGCGGGTACGTCGCCAAGTACGGCGACGAAGGGTGGCCCGATGCCTGGGAGCAGATTCGCAACGCGTCGGTCGGCGGGACGACATTCGCCGCCGCCATGCAGTCCGGACTGGTCGGCATCGTCAGCCTCAAGAGGCGCACCCTCAACGACATGCTGGTCGTGCCGGCGCTGCTCTACTTCTCGCTGTCGTTCCTGCTGCTTTCAGATGCTGTCGTCCGCGGCGACCCTCTCATCCTCCTGCAGGCGGTACTGGTCGGCGGCTTGATGGTGTCGGGACTGTCCTTCGCGCAGATGACCGTGATGCTCCGCCAGGTGACGGTGCTCGACCCGGATGAGGAGGTCATCACGCAAAGCGAGGTCATGGTCATCTCGGATGAGGCTCGGGCGAAGATGACCGAGATCCGTGAGGGCATGCGCGGGACGGAAGCGTACACGGCGCTCAAGCGCCACGCGGGACGGGTCTTCCTGCCGACCGTCGAAATCCGTCCGACCTACATCTCCAGCGTCCGAACTCTGGTCATGCAGCTGACGTTCGTCATCGTTCTGACGGCCGCACTGATCTGCGTGCCGCTCCTGCTGCTCCAGTGGGCAGGCAGTCTCGCGTTCTCGGAATGGCCCGCGGAACGCCTCGCATCGTGGAGCGGTGGGATGCTGCTGGGCACGGTTCTCCTCCCCTTCGGGCTTTCGCTGGCCGTGCTGTTCGGCTTCTGGCTCTTCACGCAGTTCAACAGGTTCCTCGCCTTGGCTATGGCCGCGATTCTCACCGCGATCCTCCCTTCCGTGCTCGCCTACGCCCTGGGAGTCGAATCACCGCAGACGATCGCGCTCACTGCGCTGGTGACGGCCGCGGTCGGAAGCATCCCGATCGCCGTGGCGGAACTGATCAAGAAGCAGCCGGCCGCGACCGTTCCCGCGCAGCTGGCGCCTGCTCCTGAGGCCGCTCATCCGCCGTCGGCAACCGTTCCGAGCCCGCGCACCCACGAGACGGTCGAACCCCTCCGTCCCTCTCGGTCGCGGAGCGATGAACGAGTCAGGCGAAACGCGTCGACCGCTCCGATCGACCAACCGACCCCTCCCCCGACCCGTCCTTCACGCCCCGTGCGCCGCCGCCCTCCCTCCACCGAAGCGTGAGCAGACGAATCTCGACCCGCGACCCCCTGCCCCTTCGCGGTCGGAGCGCTCCCCGACGCTCGGCGTATGCGCTGCGCCGCCTTCATGCGGAACGTCGACCAGCGCCAGCGCGGCCATCCTTCGACCGCCGATATCGTCGCCGGCTTCGCCGACGCCGGCTGCCCCGATGCACGGACCGTCCCGAGCAACGGCACGGTCCTCTGCGAGCGAAGCGAGTCGAAACGCCCGAGCCACGGAGCGACTCCGCTCTCGCAGCATCCGTTCGGATCAGTTCTCGAGCGATGCGTTGCTCACGCTCGCCTGCTGAGCCCGGGCGAGATCGAACACACCCCACACCGCCACCGCGCCGGCGGCCGCCAGCACGAGGAGCGACCAGACCGGCGCACCCGTCGCCTCGCCGAGGATCGTGATGCCGAGCACGACGGCCACGAAGGGATCGATGACCGTGAGTCCGCCGACGACGACTTCGGGCGAGTTGACGGTGTGCGCCCGCTGGATGAGGTAGATCGACAGACCACCCGAGATCGCGATCCCGATGAGGCACGCCAGCGTCAGCAGGTTCGAGGAGTCGAACCGGTAGTCCTGGGCGGTGAGGACCGTCTGCACCCGCAGGATGACGGTCTTGCCGAGCGTCGCGACGAACCCCGAGAACACGCCGGCAGCGATGACGATCAGGACGGCGGGCATGCGATGTCCGCGCCCGACGACGGCCAACACGATCGCGACGCAGAGCACGACGGCGAGCGTCAGCAGGATGGCGACGAGCTGGCGGTCCTGGATGGTGCGCTGGGTGCTCACGAGCGCGGCGACGGTGACGAAAGCACCCACTCCGATGACGCTCGTCGCGATGGCGCGCATCTCTCTCCGGGAGGGCTTCCGGTGTGTCGCACGAGCGGTGAGCAGCGAAGCGAAGACGAGCGCGACGACCCCGACGGGTTGCACCACGATGAGCGGTGCGAACGTGAGACTCGCCAGCTGAAGCAGGATCGCCGCCGCGATCAGCAGCGCGCCGATCACCCAGGGCCTGTTGCGAAGGAGCGCGAAGAACTGCTTGGCGCCGAAGGCTCCGGCCTCGCCGCTTCGCACTCCCCGCGCCTGCATCATGTTGCCGAGGGCCAGCATGGCTGCCGAGGCGACGGCCAGGACGATGCCCAGCACGGGGAACGAAGCGATGGTCGAAGGCATCCGTCCCCCTCTCCGCGGTGGGCCTCAGGCTACACAAGCGCCCCCGCGATGGCGGCGATGGCCGCCGGGCCGACACGACAGCATCCGCCGATGAAGCGCGCGCCCGCCTCAGCCCAGGAGGTGGTGAGCGCCGTGTCGAACTCGGGCTCACCGACCCATCGACGAGCCGCGCCATCCCAGGTCTCGCCCGAGTTGGGGTAGGCGATGGCGGGCTTGCCGCTCGCCTCGATCGCGGACCACACGGCAGGCAGCACGTCGCCCGGCGCGCAGCAGTTGACGCCCACGGCCACGATGCCATCACGGTCGGCGGCCAGCGCGAATGCCTCGGCTGCCGGCCGGCCGTCGCGCAACCGGTCCCCAGCGACGGTGCACGACAGCCACGCGGGCGTCGCGAGTTCGTCGGCGAGATCGAGGAGTACCGAGACCTCGTCGAGATCCGGGATCGTCTCGAGCGCGAACATGTCGGGGCCCGCGCTTGCCAGCAGCTCCATCCGCGGGGCGTGGAAGTCGCGCAGCGCGGTGCGACTCAGGCCGTAGCGGCCGCGATACTCCGATCCGTCGGCGAGCACCGCTCCGTACGGGCCCACGGACGCCGCGACCAGTCGGACCGCGTCGTCACCGGCGGACGCCGCGACGTCGTCGCGCACCTCTCGGGCGATCGTCACACTTCGGGTGATGAGATCCTTCGCCTCGTGGCGGGTCATTCCGGCGCGCTCGAACCCGGCGAAGCTCGCTTGATAGCTGGCGGTGGTGGCGACCCGCGCACCCGCGTCGAAATACGCGCGGTGCACCGCAGCCACCTCACCAGGCGCGTCGCGCAGCAGGCGCGCGGTCCAGAGGCCGTCGGTGAGGTCGTGTCCGCGCTCGGCGAGGGCGTTGGAGAGCCCGCCATCGAGCACGACCACCGGCGGTGTCCGCGACGTCATCACCCGCCCATCCTCTCCGACTCGAGGGCGTGTGAGCGGCGCGCTCGCGACGGAAACGTCGCGTCGAGGGCGGCTTCGAGATCGGCGAGCAGATCGGAGGTCTCCTCGATGCCCACCGAGAGGCGCAGGTGGCCGAAGGTGCGGAACGGCAGCGGGTAGGTGGCGACGCGACCGCCTTCGGTCCCGGTGTGCACGATCAGCGAGTCGTCGTGCCCGAGGGAGAAGCCCGACGTGATGAGCCGGAGGTTGGCGACGAACCGGTTCTGGGTGTCGGGGTCGCCCGCGACGGCGAAGGCGATCATGCCGCCGTATCCGCGACCGCCGAACTGCCGCGTCGCCAGAGCATGCTCAGGGTGTGAAGGCAGACCGGGATAGTAGACGTACTCGACTCGCGAGTCGTCTTCGAGGAACTCGGCAACGGCGAGCGCCGACGCCATGTGCTGCCGGAGACGCAGCGGGAGGGTCACCGAGCCGCGGTGGATCTGCCAGGCGTTGAAGGGGGAGATCACCCCACCGACATCGACCATGGCGTCGGCCTTGATCGGCTCGATGAGCTCGCGCGAGCCGATCACGGCGCCCCCCATGGCGTCGCCGTGACCGTTGATGTACTTGGTCAGCGAGTGGACGACGAGATCCGCGCCGTCGGCGAGCGGGCGGTAGAGCGGCGGCGGCGTGAAGGTCGAGTCCACCATCAGGATCGCACCGGCGGCGCGGGTGATCTCCGCGATGGCTGCGACGTCCGCCACCTTCGTGGTGGGGTTCGCGATGGCCTCGATGCAGACGAGCCGTGTGTGGGGACGGAAGGCCGCGCGCAGCGCATCCAGATCGCCCACGTCGACGAACGTCGCCTCGATGCCGTACCGCTGTGGCAGAAGTTCGGTCCACAGTCGCCAGGTCGCCTCGTACGTGACATCGCTGACGATGACGTGGTCGCCGACGCGGACGTGCGTGAAGAAGACGGCGTGGAGGGCCGCGACCCCGGATGCGAGCGCCACAGCGTCTTCGCCTCCGTCGAGGGCGGCGAGCTTGTCCTGCAAGCCGGCCTGGTTGACGCCCGTGTTGCGGGTGTACAGCCCCGGCGCGGAGGCCGACCAGCTGATGTCGCTCGGATCGTCGGGAAGCTCGTAGGAGTTCGCCATCACCAGCGGCGTGCGCAGCGCCTTCGTGGAGTCGAGGCGATTGCCGCCGTGCACAGCGAGGGTGAGGTCCGACAGGGTGTCGGCCCGTCGGCGGTCCGGCCGTTGCGGCATTGCGTTCCTAACTTCCAGCGAAGAGACGGGATACCGGGGTCGCCGCTCGACACGGCGCCCCTGTTCTACGGTAGTGTGTGCGATTAACACTTGCAATTGCCAATCGTGCACGGAGACATCGTGGCCGCATCGCACCTGGACGACATCGACCAGCAGCTGCTCGCAGCGTTGACCGCGGATGCGAGGCTGCCCATGGTCACCCTGGCAGCCCAGGTGCACCTGTCGCGCAACGCGGTGCGGCAGCGCATCGAACGCATGGAGCGCGACGGCGTCATCGCCGGCTACACCGTCCTCCGGGGCGCCGCGTCGCGGCCACGCGTGACCGCGATGGTCATGGTCTACCGCGTCGACCGCATGCGAGACGATCGGGTGATCGCTGCGTTGCGCGGCATCCCGGAGGTCACCCGCTGCGACGTGCTGTCGGGGGCGTACGACCTCTTCGTGACGCTGGAAGCGGACTCGATGGATCGCGTGGGCCAGATCTGGGAGCAGATCGCCGCCCTGCCGGGCGTGGCCGACACCGTGACCGCGATCTCGCTGTCGCGGGCGATCGACCGGCGGTGACGCTGCCGCCCGGGAGTCCGGGCGGCAGCGCACCTCAGTGCGCCAAGAGCGCAGCCGCCTCTTCCCGCGACAGTCCGGTGTGCTGCGACACCGCATCGGCGATCGGGATGCCGGTGCGAAGCGCGTACTGAGCCGCCCGGGCGGCCGCCTCGTAGCCGATGGACGGCACCAGGGCGGTCACGCTGCCGACAGACGACGCCACGTAGCGCGCGAGCACGGTGTCGTTCGCTTCGATGCCCTCCACGCAGAACCGGCGCAGCGCCGAGACGCCGTTGGTCACCCAGCTCAGCGATTGCAGGAGCGAGTGCGCGATGATCGGCTCGAAGGCGTTCAGCTGCAGCTGGCCGCCCTCGGCGGCGACGCCGATCGTGACGTCGGCCCCCATGACCGCGAAGGCGATCTGGTTCATCACTTCGGGAATGACCGGGTTGACCTTCCCCGGCATGATCGACGACCCGGCTTGGCGGGCGGGGAGGCGGATCTCGCCGAGACCCGCCTGCGGACCACTGGCGAGCAGCCGGAGGTCGTTGCTGATCTTCGACAGCTTGATCGCCGTGCGGCGCAGCACCGCGGAGGACTGCAGGAAGGCGCTGACATCCCAGCTGGCTTCGAACAGGTGCGCCGCCGGAGTCAGCGGAAGCCCGGAACCCTCGCGGAGTCGCTCGAGGGCGACATCCCGATAGCCTGCCGGAGCGGTCACGCCGGTGCCCACGGCGGTGCCGCCGAGGCTGCATTCCAGCAGCAGCGGCACTGTGTCGCCGATGCGCACCACGTCTTCGCGGATGGCGACCGCGAACGCGGCGAACTCGTCGCCGAGGGTCATCGGCACGGCGTCCTGGAGCTGGGTCCGGCCGATCTTGACGATGGCGCCGAACGCGGCGCTTCGCTCTTCGAACGCCTCGGCCAGGTCCTCCAGCTCCGGCACCAGCCGCAAGAGGCCCTTCGCCACGGCGATCTTGACCGCGGTCGGGTAGACGTCGTTGGTCGATTGGCTCCGGTTCACGTCGTTGATCGGGTGCACGACGTCGTAGCGGCCGCGCGGCAGCCCCAGGTGCTCCAGGGCGGCGTTGGCGATCACCTCGTTGGCGTTCATGTTCGTGCTGGTCCCCGCACCGCCCTGCAGGACGTCGACGCAGAACTGGTCGTGCAGCTCACCGGCGCGCACCCTCCGGCACGCGACGGCGATGGCCTCCGCCACGCCCGCCGGCAGCAGCCCGAGCTCGTGGTTGGCGGCGGCAGCAGCATCCTTCACGGTGACAAGGGCGTCGACGAGATCGGGATGCCGCGAGATCGGCGTGCCGCTGATCGTGAAGTTCTCCTGGGCGCGGGCCGTGTGCACGCCCCAATAGGCCTCGGCCGGCACCGCCAGCTCGCCGAGCGAATCGCGCTCGAGTCGGGTGGCGAGTGTGCTCATGCGTTGATGCAGACGACCTTGGGCTGGGTCATCTCCTCGTATGCGAATCGCACGCCCTCGCGGCCCATGCTGCCGTACTTCGCCCCACCGAAGGGCATGCTGTCGACCCGGTAGTCGGAGGAGTCGTTGATCATCACACCCCCGGCCTCCAGCTGCTCCGCCACCCGCAGCGCCCGCGTGATGTCGCGGGTGAAGGTCGCCGCGTGCAGCGCGTAGTCGATCTCGTTCGCCTGCGCGATCGCCTGGTCCTCGGTCTCGAAGGGCGAGAGGACGACCACGGGTGCGAACGCCTCGTCGGCCCACAGCTCGCACGAGAACGGCACCCCTTCGACGACGGTCGGCCAGTAGACGGCGCCTTCCCGGCGGTGCCCCGCCAGCACGCGGCCTCCCGCGGCCACCGCGTCGTCCACGAGACGCTCGGCGGCTTCCGCGGACGCGACGGAGATCATCGGGCCGACGTCGGTGGTCTCGTCGCGGGGGTCGCCGGCGCTGAGGACGATCGTCTGCGCCGCGAACCGGTCACGGAACTCTTCGTACACTGCGCTCTGCACGAGGATGCGCTGCGCCCCCACGCAGTTCTGCCCGGCCGCCCAGAATGCGCCGGACACGCACGCCTCGACCGCGGCGGGAATGTCCGCGTCGGAGAACACGATGACCGGGGCGTTGCCGCCCAGTTCCATCGCGAGCTTCTTGAGACCTGCGTTGCGGGCGATCGCTTCACCTGTGGCGAACCCTCCGGTGAAGGACACCATGCGCACCTCACGGGCCGAGATGAGCGCCTGTGCCAGTTCACGGTCGCCGTGCACGACCGTGATGATCTCGTCGGGCAGGCCCGCGTCGATCAGCAGGTCGACCAGGAACCGCGCGGTCAGCGGGGTCAGCTGGGACGGCTTGAGCACGACCGAGTTGCCGCCGGCGATGGCCGGACCCAGCTTGTGCGCGACGAGGTTCAGCGCATCGTTGTAGGGAGTGATGGCGACGATGATGCCCAGCGGCTCGCGGGTGAACCACCCGCGCCGGTTCTCCGAGCCTTCGAACGCATCGAACGGGACCACCTCCCCCGCATCGGAGCGGGCCGCGTCGGCAGAGAGCGAAAGCGTCATGACCGCACGGGCGACCTCCTTCCGCGCCTGGCGGATCGTCTTCCCCGCCTCCCGCACGATCAGGTCGGCTGCGGTCTCCGCGCGCTCGCCCAGCAGCATGGACGCACGCGCGAGGACCTTGTGCCGCGAGAATCGCGACAGCGACCGCGACAGCTGGAGCCCGGTGCGGGCGCGTTCGAGGATCTGGTCGAGCTGGGCGGGTCCGTTCTGCGGGACGGCCCCGATCGGCTCTCCGTCGAACGGACTCGTGACGACCAGATCGGGGTAGCCGGAGATGGTCTGCGTGTTCGCCATGACGCTCACCGGACGGTCTCGGCGCGAGCACGCTGGTGCGCGTCGATCGCGATGATGTCCGACAGCAGCGCGTAGGCGGTCTCGATGCGCCCGGCGCCGGGGCCCGAGACGGTCACCGTGCCGAGGAGATCGGTGTCGAAGGAGACCGCGTTCGTCGGGCCGCTGACGCTGGCGAGCGGGTGGGTCAGCGCAAGCGCCACCGGCTCGACCTTCGCGGTGACCGTTCCGGCGGCGTTGCGGAACGCCGACCCGATCAGCTTGTAGCGCCTGCCCTGCGCGGCGGCCTCGATGATGTCGGCGGCCGAGACCTCGGAGATCCCCCGACGGGTCACGTCGGCCGTGGTGATGTCGGCACCGAGGAGCTCGTTGGCCAGGATCACGACCTTCAGCTGGACGTCTGAGCCTTCGATGTCCGCCGTCGGGTCCGCCTCGGCGTAACCGAGCGCCTGCGCCTCCGCGACAGCGTCGTCCAGCGTCATTCCCGACTCCATCTGACCCAGCACGTAGTTGCTCGTGCCGTTGAGGATGCCCTCGACCGCGTCGATCCGCAGACCCTTGAGCGTCTCGGACGCGAATCGCAGGATGGGCGTCCCGCTGACGACCGACCCCTCGTACTGGAAGGTGACGCCGTTCGCGGCCGCGAGACGATTGAGCTCGAGCCCGCCCAGCGCGACCGGCCCCTTGTTCGTCGTGGTCACGCTCTTGCCGCTTTCCAGCGCGGCCCGCACATGTGAGATCCCCGGCTCACCGTCGATCGGGTTGGTGAAGGTGGCCTCGACCACGATGTCGGCCGTGCTGTTGCGGATGACGTAATCGTTCTGCGGCGCCGCCGTGCCACCCGGCTTGCCCGCGAAGGTCTCGCCGTCGGACATCGCGAACACCTCCGCCAGGTCGATGCCGTCTGCCTGCATCAGGGAGCCCAGGCGGAGGTCGGTGATGGCCACGACGCGGAGCGTGAAGCCGAGGTCGGTGGCGAGTTCGTCGCCGCGGTCGAGGATGATCTGCGCCAGCGCACGGTTGACGCCGCCGAAGCCGATCAGCGCGATGTCATGACGGTCCACGTCGAGCTCCTTCAAGAGATTCGGGAAGAGGTTCGACCCAGCATCCCCAGCCGGCGCGTCAGCTCGCGCCTGCCGGATCGCTCGCACAGGATGTCAGACTGACCACCGTCCGAAAGAACTGCCCGAACAGCCCCCGTTCGCCGCGAATTCCCGCGGATGCCTTGTGCACGGGCCCTCGCGCCCCGTAATCTGCCCGACATATGCGTTGTGCACCATAGACACATTGTTGTGATCATGTAGCACGGCGACATCCCACACCCGACTCCCGACTCGAATGCGAGAAGTCATGAGCCCGTTGCCCGAACAGAGTGAGCTTCCGAACGCTCTCCCCCACACCACCGCGACACAGGTGCCGCTGCGACGACTGCAGCGCTCCATGGACGCGCGCCACCTGATCATGATCGCCCTCGGCGGCGTGATCGGGTCCGGGCTCTTCCTGAGCTCGGGCTACACCATCAGCCAGGCCGGCCCGCTGGGCGCGATCATCGCCTACCTCATCGGCGCGTTCGTGGTCTGGCTGGTCATGGCCTGCCTCGGCGAACTGGCGCTGGCCTATCCGGTCTCGGGCGCGTTCCACATCTACGCGGCGCGCTCCATCGGCCCCGCCACGGGCTTCACCACCGCGTGGCTCTACTGGCTGTGCTGGGTCGTGGCGCTCGGCTCAGAGTTCACGGCGTCCGGCATCCTGATGCAGCGGTGGTTCCCCGGCGTCGACGTGTGGGTATGGTGCCTGATCTTCGCCCTGGGTCTCTTCGGCGTCAACGCGATCTCGGCGCGCGTCTTCGGTGAGACGGAGTTCTGGTTCTCGCTGATCAAGGTGGTCGCCATCGTCGCGCTCATCGTGTTCGGCGGCATGGCGATCTTCGGCTTCACCCCTCTCTCGAGCGAGCATCCCGCGGCTCCCCTGTTCAGCAACTTCGTCACCCCGGAAGGCCTGTTCCCGAACGGCGTCGCGGGCGTCGTCGTCACCGCCCTCGCCGTGTTCTACGCGTTCAGCGGTTCGGAGCTGATCGGCGTCGCCGCCGGTGAGACCAAGGATCCCGGCAAGAACATCCCCAAGGCCATCCGGTCGACGGTCCTCCGACTGCTGGTCCTGTTCGTCGGGTCGATCACCGTCATCGCCGCACTCCTCCCGTACGAGGACGCGGGCCTGACCAGCAGCCCGTTCGTGGACGTGTTCGAGTACGTCGGCATCCCGTACGCCGCCGACATCATGAACTTCGTCATCATCACGGCGCTGCTCTCCGCCGGCAACAGCGGCCTGTTCTCCTGCGCTCGCATGCTCTTCTCCCTCGCCGAGGAGGGGCACGCGCCGCGCGTGCTGCAGCGCCTCACCCGCCGGGGCATCCCCCTGGTCGCCCTCACCGTCAGCCTGGCACTGGGCCTCGTCTCACTGATCTCCAGCGTGATCGCGCCCCAGACCGTCTACCTGGTGCTGGTGTCGATCGCGGGATTCGCCGTCGTCGCCGTGTGGATGTCGATCGTCGCGTCGCAGTTCTTCCACCGCCGCAGGTTCGTGCGCGAGGGGGGCGACGTCTCGGCGCTGCCTTACCGCACACCGCTCTACCCTGCGCTGCCCATCGTCGCCTTCGTGCTCCTGTCGATCTCGCTCGTGGCCATCGCGTTCGACCCGAACCAGGTCGCGGCGCTGTACTTCGGGGTGCCCTTCGTCGGCCTCTGCTACCTGTACTTCTGGTGGCGCTACGGACGCCGCGGCGCGCGCCGGGTCGTCGCGGTGTCGGAGGAGGCCCCGGTCGACGAGGCGGACGACCCCGTCGCCGAAGAGCCCCACCGGCGGCCCCGCGGCTAGTCGCGGACACCGACCACCGCTGCCCATGAGCACGACACCCGCCTGGGTCGAGATCGACGCCGGTGCAATCGCCCACAACCTCGATCTCGTGCGCGGCGAACTCGGGACCACGACGCGGCTGTGCGGGGTGGTGAAGGCGGATGCCTATGGACACGGCATCTCGGTCGTGCTCCCGATCCTGATGGCGGCCGGCGTCGATGTCATCGGGATCACCTCCAACACCGAGGCGGAGGAGGCGCGCCGACGGGGCTTCTCCGGGCGCATCCTCCGGCTCCGCGCCGCGCTGCGCGAAGAGGTCGAGGACGGTGGCCGGTTCGATATCGAAGAGTGGGTGGGTGGCGACGATCACGCGCGCGTCCTGACCGCCGCCGCCCGCTCGCTCGGGCGCCCTGTCCGCACCCACCTCTCCCTCAATTCCACCGGGCTCAGTCGAGACGGAGTGGACTGGAACGACCCGAGGTCGCAGCCGTACCTCCGTCGCATCGCTGCGAGCCGTGAGCTCACCGTCGTCGGAATCTGCTCGCACTTCCCGTGCGAGGACGCTGACGATGTGATCGCCGGCGCCCACGCGTTCCGGAATCAGGCCGGCGCCGCCGAGCGGCTGCTGGGCGCTCCTCGCGGGCTCCTCGAGAAGCACTGCGCCACCTCGTACGCGGCGCTGAGCGTCCCCGAGTCACGCATGGACATGGTGCGGATCGGTGCGGCGCTCTACGGGGACACCTCGGCGGCCGTCCCCGGGCTGCGCCCCGCCATGCGCCTCGTGTCCCGTGTCGCGGCGATCAACCCGTACCCCGCGGGCAGCACCATCGGGTACGACCGAGCCGGACGGCTCGACGGCCCCGGCCGGCTGGCCGTCGTGCCTGTCGGGTACGCCGACGGCTATCCGCGCGTGCTCGGCGGCAGCGCGAGCGTGCTCGTTCGCGGCACCTTCGCGCGGGTGGTCGACCGGCTCGCGATGAACAGCCTGATCGTCGACGTCACCCATGTGCCCTCGGCCGGCGTCGGAGACGAAGTGGTACTTTACGGACGGCAGGGATCGGCACAGATCCTCTCGGCCGACATCGAGCGGGCAAGCGGCACCATCGCCGCCGCCGCCTATACCGCGTGGGGTCGGCTGAACCCACGCGTCGTCGTGAACGTGCCGGTCTGCGAGCCGACTCCCACTCCGTGACGCAACAGTGACCCCGACGGCCAGAAAGCATCGAACCATGACCGCCCCTTCCTCACTGCTGCAGGGGATCGCGCTGCTCGATGCGGCTGTCGCGCAGGAGCGATCCGGGCGCCAGGGCCACAATGCCTCCCGCCTCTCCGAGGTGACCGGGATCGAACGGAGCCGAGTCTCGCGCCTTACCCGGGAACTGCGCGACCTGGGCTACCTGGACCGCGACGACACGGCGGTCTTCAGCGCAGGCGACGAGTACTTCCGCGCCGCCGGCGCATTGAGCCGACCGTGGCTGCGCGCGGCCCGCGAGGACCTGCGCGTTCTCACCTCCCGGCTGGGAGTCTCGGCCCAGCTGATGGCGGCCGAGGGACCGGGCGCGATCCTGCTGCGCTCCGAGAAAGGTCCCGGAGTGGCGGCCGACTACCTTCGCCCTGGCATCGTCACCCCTATCTGGTGCACCGGTGCGGGCAGGGCACTGCTCTGGGACCACACCCGTGAGGAGCTCCACGCCCTCCTCGACGACGTCCAGTTCGTCGGCGTCGGCGGTCCCGGTGCAGCGCGGTCGGTCGATGAGCTCCTCCAGCTCCTCGAGCGCGACCGGGACCTGGGGATGGTGAACGCGCGCGAGGAGTACGTCGAAGGCGTGCAGGAGTACGCACTGCCGATCCGCGATGACCGGGGCATCGTGGCATCCATCGGCGTCAGCGGCGGCGCGCTCTCGCCGCGCCGTGTGCGTGAGGCGCAGGGCGCGCTCCGCGATGCCCACACGCGTCTGACCCGACTGGTCCGGGAACCGTGACGCCGGGCGGACTCAGCTCGTCGGCGCGGCAGCGGCGCCGAGCGCCACAGAGAGCCGGTGCGCCGCGTCGACGCACGCGGCCCCCAGGGCCGACGACCTCGGCTCCAGCCGGTGGCGCTCTCCCACGATCTGGACGCCCGCGATGACCTCGCCCCGGAAGTCCCAGACGGGCGCCGACACCGAGTACAGGCCCGGCTCGGCCTCCTCCGCCACGATCGCATAGCCCCGGGTCCGCGCCTGTGCCAGCCGCGCGAGGAACTCCTCGACGGACGTGGCCGCGTTCGGGCCGGTGCTTCGGAACTCGGTGCGGCTGAACACTCCGCGGATCTCGTCGTCCGACGCATCCCACAGCACCGCTTGGCCTGCATCGCTGCAGAACGCCGGGTACCCGCGGCCGATCCAGGAACCGATCATGCGGGCGCCGGCGGGCACGCTCTCGACGATGGTGACCGTGGCGTCACCCTCGAGAACGCCGAGGAAGCACGCCTCCTCGACGGCCGCGGAGAGGTCGTCGAGGATCGTGAGGCCCTCGCTGCGCAGGCGCCGGTCGACCAGCTGCTCGGCCGTCGCATACCAGCCCCACGCCAGGCGGTAGAGACCGTCCGGTCCTCGCGTCACGAGCCGCTCGGCTGCCAGCGCGGCGAGCGTGCGCGAGATCTGCGAGCGGTCGCGCTGCAGCTCCCGGGCGATGTCCTGGACGGATGCACCGTGCGCACTCGACGCCGACAGCTGAGCGACGCGGGAAAGCACGTCGATCCCTCGGCCCATGCTGGTCCGCTCGGGTACGAGATCCTCACGAAGCGACACAAGGAGAGGATATCCAGGAAACTCCGCGGCTCAGCTGACGTCGAGCTCGCCGCGCACGATCGAGTCGCCGGAGTGGGCGGGATCGCCGTCGAGGGCTCCTGCGAGACGTCGACGAGCACGTCGTCGCGCAGATCGACGTCTGCCGGAACGACGAACGTCCCCCTCTTCCCGTCGAGCGCGCCCAGGCTCACCAGGTCGACCGCGAGCACAGCGGCGATGCTCGCCGCCAGGGCGACAGCATCCGTCCGCCCGGGCGCCTGCGGCGCGGCTCCGGCTGATCCTCCGCGACGGGCAGCGGAGAGACGACGGTGGCGTTCTCGCCTCCCTCACACGCGCGTGTGCGTCGGGACGGAGAGTTCGCTGATCGTCACATCACGGAACACCGCCCTCGCGCCGCGCGCGAAGAGTCGGATGCCGTCATCTCCGGCGGCCGGGAAGACGCGGTGCGACTGCACGCTCCGGCCGTTGTCCACGAACAGCTCGACGCTCGTGCGATCGACCAGGAGGCGGATCCCCACGCGTCCGCCTGACGGGTCGAGCGGGGCTTGCGTGCGGCCTCGCGTGGGGTTGACGGTCAGCGTCCGGTCCAGATAGGCGTGCGGACCGGACAGGTTGAGCCCGGCGGCGACGAAGCGCGACCCGCCGCGGGCGCGGCACACCTCGAAGCCGATGTCGCCGGTGTGATCGACAGCCTCGGAATCCCACTGGATCTCACAGCTCAGGTCGTACGCGGGCGCGCGGACGTCGAGATCGAGGTCACCGGCGACGTCGACGTCGCCGAGGCGGTGCGTGCGAGTGGTGTACTCCGTCAACGCGGCGGTGGGAGTGGCGGCGAGGGCGTATCCGTCCTGCTCGCGCACCAGCCGGAGGTCCCGGACGATCATGTCGTCGCCGTTGTAGCCGTCGGTCACGAGGGTGGGGGTGTTGTGCGGGTAGTCCCAGAAGTTCGCCCAGCCGATCGCGTGGCGAAGGGACGGGTCTTGCGCACCGGAGCGGTCGTGGTGCGGGTAGGTGACGGCGCCGTAGAAGTCGAAGCCCCAGTCGAGCCAGCGGGGCTCCGGCGCATCGGGAAGGAACCGGCTGCCGTCGAAGGCGCCCGTCCAGTAGGCGTAGGTGGCAGGAAGGCCGCGGTGCTTCGCGTTGGCGCTGACCCCCAGAACCCACTGCGACGATCCGTCGTCGGCGGTCATCTCGAAGATGTCGGGACACTCCAGCAGCCCCAGGTCGCCGCGGGCGAACTGGCCGACCTGCGTCCAGGTCGCGAGGTCGGGCGAGGCGTAGAAGCCGAGGCGGTGGCCCTCGGCGAGGGCCATGAACCACCGGTCGCGGCGGCCGTCCCAGATCACCTTCGGGTCGCGGAACTCGTTGCGGTCCGGGTCGGCCAGCACCGGGTCGTTCCCGCCGGGCCGAAAGGATCGGCCGCCGTCGGTGGAGTACCAGATGAACTGTGCCTGGCCGCCCTCGGGCACCTGGTCGACCCGGGCCTGGGTGACCACGGCGATCACCGCTCCGCGTCCGAACCCGGCGGTGTCGTCCGTGTCGATGACAAGCGATCCCGACCAGCAGTCACCGTTTCCATCGGTGAACTTCTCGATCGCGACACCGTGATCGACGAAGCTCACATGGTCCCGGGTGGTGGCCCGGCGCCACGACGTGCCGATGCCGCCGGCGAGGTAGTCCGCGTTGTACAGGTAGTAGTAGTGGTACTCGCCGTCGACGAAGATCGGCCGCTGCGGGTCGTTCTTCCAATTGTCGGGCACGCTGAAATGAAACTCGGGCCGCATGGTCCGCCCCGTCGGCAGCCCCGGGACGACGGTCACGCGCTGCCTGCCGCGTCGCGTGCGACCGAGTGCATGGACCAGGCACGCAGCCGCGCCGGGACGCCGTCCCCGGACAGGCGGATGCCGAGGGCGTCCGGACGGGTCGGGTACACGCGCGCGGTCAGCGGGACTCCGCCCGCGAACACCTCGAGCGCCGAATGGTCCACGAGGATCCGCACGTCGACGGCCCCGTCGGCGTCCACGGGCACCTCTCCCGCGCGCGGACTAGTGTCGACCACCGGATCCAGGCTCGACCGCGTGCGGTCGAGCGCCAGCTCAGCGCGATCGCCGTGCCGCCTCAGGTGCAGCACCGTACGCTCGGCGTCGTCGTCGGTGGCGCGCAGCGCGATCGTGACGGCGCCGGAGTCGGGAATCGTGAGCCGCAGCTCGAGATCGAGCTCGTCCCCGCGGACGACCTCCAGCGGCTCGGCGCTGAGCACCGACGAGAACGCCACCATCTGCTCGTTGCGCAGCGCGTCGACCTCGGGAGCCGGCGCCTGACGGAGGGATCCGTCCGGCGCCGCCGTCACCACGCGCGGCAGCGACATGACGCCCGACCACCCCGCCGCGACGGCGGCGCTGTCGGGTCGCCCCTCCTGCAGCCAGCCGAACAGGAGGCGCCTGCCCGACTCGTCGCGCATCGACTGCGGCGCGTAGAAGTAGCGTCCGCCCAGATCGAGCCGATGCAGCGCGGCCGGCGTGAAGCGGTCGCCCTCGTACCGGCCGGACCAGTAGAGCGGGTGGTGGGTGACGCCGTCGTCCCACGCCGAGAAGACGAGGATGTCGCGGTGCGCGGCATCCTCCATGCCGATCCGGAACAGGTCGACGCACTCCCACATGGTGCCGGTCCAGTCGGGGTCGCCCGCATCGCCCACCGTGCTGTCGCCGACCACCAGGGGCCCGACATAGGCCCACTCGCGCAGGTCCGTGGACTCGTACAGGAACGCCGTTCCTCCGCGGCCCCGGATGCCGGAGCCGATCAGCTGACGCCAGGTCTCGCCTTCGCGCCACACGCAGTGGTCGCGGAAGGCAGTGACCTCGACAGCCGCCGGGGGCGCCGCGATCACGGGATTCTCGGCGACCTTCGTCCACTCGACCAGATCTGGGGAACCAGTCGCCACGCACGGCAGTTCTTTCTCACCGTGTCGACCGGAGTACACGATCGTGGGGGTGTCGCCGTCGTACACGATCACGCCGGACCAGCATCCGTCGACGTCGGGGCCGTCGCTCGGGGTCAGCGCGATCGGCAGATCGCGCCAGTGCACGAGGTCGGTGCTGACGGCGTGCCCCCAGTGGATGCGGTGGTGCAGCGGCGCGTACGGATTGAACTGGTAGAAGAGGTGGTACTCGCCGTCTCGCTGGGTCAGGCCGTTGGGATCGTTCAGCCATCCCGCCGGCGCGGTGAAATGGTAGGCCGGGCGGTGCGGATCAGCGGCGGCGCGCGCGATCAGCTCGGCCGGGACGAGCGTGGACGTGGATGTCGCGGTCATGCGGCGGGGCTCTCTTCGAGGTCGTCGGACAGTTCCAGGGCGGTGCCGGGCGCGTCGGAGGGTGGAGCGTAGAGCCCGCACCGCACCCAGTGCTCGGGCTGTTCGCTGACGTGATGGAAGACCGGTCTCGCGTCGGAGCACGGCTCGGCGGCGGTGTGGGCCAGCGCGCACCGAGTCGGCGTCAGCACCTGACGGCGGAGGCGAGCGCGTTCGACCGGGTCGAACGGCTCGGTGCGCCGGGGGTCGGGGACTGCCGAGATCAGCAGTCGCGTGTACGGGTGCTGCGGGTTCGCCAGGAGCTCCATCGCGTCACCGCCCTCGACGAACTCGCCCGCGAACATGACGACGATGCGGTCGGCGAGGTAGCGCGCCGAGGCGAGATCGTGCGTGATGTAGAGCATCGAGATGCCCTGCTCCTCGCAGAGCGTGCGCATGAGGTTGAGCACCCCGATCCGTACCGACACGTCGAGCATCGACGTGGGCTCATCGGCCAGGATCAGCCGCGGGTTCACGGCGAGCGCGCGGGCGATGGCGATGCGCTGGCGCTGACCGCCGGAGAGCTCGTGCGGATAGCGTTCGAGCATCTCGGCGGGAAGGCCGACCTTCTGCATCAGTCGCCGCTTGGCCTCGTCCATGGCGGCGCGCCCGGACGCGGCGCCGTGGATGCGCAGCGGACGCTCGAGGAAGTGGCCGACCCGGTGCACCGGGTTCAGCGAGCCGAAGGGGTCTTGGAAGATCATCTGCACCGCCGAGCGGTACTCCCGGGTCGCCCGTCGCTTCGAGGTCGCCATGATGTCTTCGCCCTCGAAGAGGAACGTGCCCGCCGACGGCTGCTCCAGACGCGCCAGGCACCGGGCGAGGGTGGACTTGCCGCTCCCGGACTCGCCGACCAGCGCGACGATCTCGCCGTGCGCGATGTCGAGGTCGACGCCGCCGAGGGCGCGCACCCGCTTGCGGGAGAGCGTCCCGCCGATGGTGAAGGTCTTCTCGAGTCCGCGCGCCGAGAGCACGGGGGTGTCGTGTGCGGTCATGAGATCGTCTCCGTCATGAGGGATGCGCCGTCGCTCGGTGCGACCCAGTGCGTGGGGCCGACCTGTTCGAGGTCGGGGATGTCGCGGAACCGCACGCCTTCGCCCAGCCCCTGCAGTCGTGCCCGGGGACCCGACATGGGCGGGAAGGCGTTCATCAGAGCGCGGGTGTACGGATGCTGCGGCGCGGCGAAGATCTCTCCGGCTCGCGCGGTCTCGACGAAGCGTCCCGCGTACATCACGGCCATGCGGTCCGACAGCTCGACCATGAGCGACATGTCGTGGGTGATGAAGAGGATCGCGAACCCCAGCTCGCGCTGCAGGTCCTTGATCTGCGCCATGATCTCCTGCTGCACCACCACGTCGAGCGCCGTGGTCGGCTCGTCCATGATGAGCAGCGGCGGTCGCAGCGCCGTCGCCATCGCGATGACCACGCGCTGCCGCATCCCGCCCGACAGCTGGTGCGGGTACGATTTCAGCCGCTCGCGGGGGATGCCGACGAGATCGAGCAGCTCGCCCGCGCGTGCCAGTGCGCTCTTGCGCGACGCGCCTTCGTGCGTGGTGAAGATGTCGGCGATCTGGTCCCCGATGGTCATCACGGGGTTGAGGGAGTTCATCGCGCTCTGGAACACCATCGCCACCTGGCGCCAGCGGAAGTCCCGCAGCTGTTCGGCGCTGAGCGCCAGGACATCGGTGCCGGCGAAGCGGATCGAGCCGCCCGAGATGAGCGCGGGGTCGCGCAGCAGCCGCAGGATCGCGTTGGCGATCGTGGACTTGCCGCAGCCGGACTCGCCGGCCAGACCGAACACCTCGCGTTCGGCGATCGAGAACGACACGCGATCGACAGCGCGCACCGTCCGGGCTTCGGTGACGTACTCGACCGACAGGTCGTGGACCTCGAGGAGCGGAGCGGTCATCGTGCCACCTCCTTCCGCGTGCGCGCGGCGACACGCGTCGGCGCGTCGGGGGTGGTCCGGCGGCGCGGCCGACGCAGACGCGGATTCGTCGTCTCGTCGACGCCGTAGTTGACCAGCGCCAGCGCGAAGGCGACGAGCGCGATGCATACGCCGGGAGGCACGAAGACCCACCAGGCGCCCGTCAAGAGGGCGCCGTCATTGCTCGCCCAGTAGAGGTTGGTGCCCCAGCTGACGGTGCTGATGTCGCCGAGCCCGAGGAACTCCAGACCCGCCTGGGCGCCGATGCCGAAGATGACGCACGCGAGGAACGTGCTCATGACGATCGACGCCATGTTGGGCAGCATCTCGCGGAACATGATCCGCACCCCGCCCTCACCGGTGACCTGGGCGGCGGAGACGAAATCCTTGCCGCGGATCGACATCGCCTGCGAGCGCAGCACGCGGGCGGATCCGGCCCAGCCTGTGATGACGAGCACCAGGATGACGGTGCCGAGGCCCTGCGGCAGGAACGCGGCGAGGATGACCAGCAGCGGCAGCCCGGGAAGCAGCAGGAACACGTTGGTCACCAGCGACAGGAGGTTGTCGATCGTGCGGCCGAGGTAGGCCGACGCGAGACCGACGAGGAGGCCGACGAAGGTGGCGGCGATTCCGACCGTGAAGCCGACGAACAGCGACGAGCGCGCGCCCCACACGTTCAGCGCGAAGACGTCCTGTCCCTTCGCGGTCGTGCCGAGCCAGTGCTCGACGGACGGCGGCTGAGAGCCGATGCCCTGGATCAGAGTCGGGTCGCCCGGCGCGATGACCGGGGCGAAGATCGCCATGAGCGCGAAGAGCACCAGGATGACGACGCCCGAGAGGGACTTCCCGTTGCCGAGGAGTCCTCGCAGGAGCCCTCCCCCGCCGCGTCGGCGGCGAGGGGGCGGTGCCGCGACGACCTGACCGTCGGGGGCGGGAGGCGAGCCGAGATCGAGCTCGGCCATGACGCGAGGATCTTGCGCGAGTGACATGTCGCACCCTCCGTTCAGCTCACGCGCACGCGCGGATCGAGGCGCACGTACACGATGTCGACCAGGAAGTTCGCGATCAGCACGGCCGTGGTGATCGTGAGGAAGAGCCCCTGCATGAGGGGGTAGTCGAGGTTCTGCACTGCGGCGAGCAGCGTGTAGCCGACGCCCGGGTAGGCGAAGACGACCTCGGTGAGCAGCGCGCCTCCGACCACGAAGCCGAGCGACATGCCGAATGCCGTCACCGACGGCAGCAGCGCGTTGCGGGCCGCGTACTGCATCATGACGCGGTTCGGGCGCAGACCCTTCGCCTCGGCCATGACGATGTAGTCCTCGGCGTTCGTGGCGATCATCGTGTTGCGCATGCCGAGCATCCAGCCGCCGATCGAGACGAGCACGATCGACGTCGCGGGCAGGATCAGGTGATAGGCGACGTCGCCGACGAAGGCGAGCGAGAACTCGGGCACGGTGCCCACCGCGTACGCGTGCCGCAGCGGGAAGGCCTGGAGCGTGACCCCGAAGAGGTACAGCAGCCCCATCGCGAGCCAGAAGTAGGGGAACGAGCCGATGAAGATCAGCACGGGCGGCACGACGGAGTCGAGGATGCCGCCACGGCGCCAGGCCGCCAGGATGCCGAGCACGTTGCCGATGACGACGGCGACGATCAGCGACACGAAGCCGAGCAGCAGTGTCCAGCCGAGCACGCTCGAGATCACGTCGACCACCGGTGTCGGGAACCGCGAGATCGAGAATCCCAGGTCTCCGGAGAAGATCTGCCCGAGGTAGCGCAGGTACTGCTCCCACAGCGGGGCGTCGCTCAGGCCGAACGACTCGCGCAGCGCTTCGATCTGGTCGGGGCGGATCTGCCCCTGCAGCCGGGCGACCATGCGCGACACCGGGTCTCCCGGCATGAACCGCGGAAGGAAGAAGTTGAGGGTGATCGACACCCAGAACGCGACGAGGTAGAACCCGAGCCGTCGCAGTATGTAGCCCATGATGCGTCTCCACGGTCGTCCTGCTGCGCCGCACCGGCGGCGCAGCAGGACGACGCGATGTGTCAGTCGGCGACGACCGGTTCGAGGCTGGTCAGGATCAGCACGGCGGTGCGCGAACGCACGCCCCCCAGGGGTGCGTACGGGTCGTCCTCCGTCGGCCAGCCCGTGAAGCGCAGGGTGCTGGCGGCGCCGAACTCCGGTCCGGGGAACAGCGTCGCCACCGGGGCCACTTCGGCGAACAGAGCCTGAAGATCGTTCATGATCGACTGCTGCTGGGCCTCGTCGGAGCTCGCGGCGAACTGCGCGAGCAGCGCGTCGGCCTCCGGGGTGCCGTAGCGGTGGTAGTTGTCGAACGACTGCTCACCGACCGGCTTGACCGTCTCGGTCGACATCACGCCGCGGTAGAACTGGTACGGCGTGGGGGCGTTGGCGCTCCACACGATCCCGGAGTCGAAGGTGCCGTTCTCGTACGAGGCGACGACGTCACCCCAGTCCTTCGCCGCGACCGTCACGGTCACGCCCAGCTCGGCGAGGTTCTGCGAGATGACGTTGCCGACCGACACCCAGTCGCTCGAGGTCGAGCCGACCGAGAAATCGAAGACGAACGGCGACCCATCGGGCAGAACGCGCTTGCCATCGGCACCGAGCGTGATGCCTGCGGCATCCAGCAGCTCACCGGCACCCTCGAGGTCGCGCTCGGTCCACGTGCACGAATCGACGACGGCCTCGTCTCGCCACGCATCGTACGAACCCGACAGACCGGTGCAGTCGGCGGGGTGCGTGTAGCCCTGCATGCCGATCTCGGTGACCTGCTCGCGGTCGACGGCCATCGAAAGCGCCTTCCGAACGTTCGCGTCATCGAACGGCGCCTTGGTGGTGTTGAACTGCCAGTTGATCATCGATCCGGTCGTCGGGAACCAGTAGAACCGGTGTTCGGGGTCCTTCGCGACGTACGCCTCGTCGATGTTCGGGATGAACTGAGGAGCCCAGTCGACGTCGCCGTTGGCGGCGGCGAGGTTCGCGCCGTCGTTGCCGGCGAAGGCCAGCATGCGGATGCCCTCGATCTGCTGCTTCTCGGGCTGCCAGTAGTTCGGGTTCTTGCCCAGGTCGAACGACTGCGCCTGGAAGTTGGTGATCTCGGTGTACGGCCCGGTGCCCACGGGCTCTTCGTTGGCGAACTTGGTCGGGTCGTCGACGTCGTTCCAGATGTGCGCGGGAGCGATGACCTGCTGACCGATGTCGAGCAGCGCGGGCGAGAACGGCTCGGTGAAGTCGAACTGCACCGTGAGCGGGTCGACCGCCGTCACGGACTCGATGTAGTCGAACCCGCCGCGCACCTCGCGCTGCAGGTCGAACGAGACCACGACGTCATCGGCGACGAGAGGCTCGCCGTCGGACCACTTCACTCCCTCGCGCAGGTGGTAGGTGATGCCCATGCTGTCGGGCGCAACCTCCCACTCGGTCGCCAGCCACGGGGTGGTCGAGCCGTCGGCGGGGTTGTAGACGAGCATCGATTCGTAGATGGCCACCTGGGTCATCGGGAAGTCGGGGTTCGCGAACGGGTTGAAGTTTCGGTCGAACGTCCCCATGTCCTCACGGGGGATGGTCAACAGCTGCGAGCCATCGAGCGAGTCGGCGGGTTCGCCTCCGCCGGCGCTGCAGCCGGAGAGGGCGAGTGCTGCTGTGGCCGCCAGGGCGGCGGCGATCAGCACCGCTGTGCGGTGAACTGTCATGATGAGGGTGTTCCTTTCTTCTTCGTTGAAGCCGAAGGGGGCTGCGCGTCGGACGAGATGTCCAGTCACACCGATGCGCGTTCGAGGAGCGGGCAGTCGACCGTCACGGTTCCCGTGCCGGTCGACTGACCCGCGATCATGCCGGCGAGGAGTTCCACGCCGAGGGCGCCCATCGTCTCGAAGGGCAGTGCAACCGTCGTCAGACCCGGCCGCAGGTAGCCCGCGATGAGCTCCTGGTTGTCGAATCCGACGACGGCGACATCATGGGGGATGCGCAGACCGCGTTCCTTGATCGCGTCGTACGCTCCCATCGCCATGCGGTCGTTCGCGCAGAAGATGGCGGTGGGCGGGTCGGTGAGATCGAGAAGAGCGGATGCTGCGTCATATCCGCCGTCAGCGGTCGCGTGTCCCGAGATCTCGAGGTTCGCGTCGGCGGCGATGCCGGCTTCCTGCAGCACCTCGTGATAGCCGCTGAGCCGGCCGACGGCGGCGGGGATATCGGGATCCAGATTGATGAACCCGATGCGCCGGTGCCCTGCGGCAAGCAGTCGCTCGGTCGCGCGGCGCCCACCGGTGCGCTCGTCCGGGACCACGGCGGGATAGCGGCCTTCCGCGTCGAAACAGTTGACGAGAACGGTCGGCACCTCGCGCGCGACCTCGGGCAGCTCGACCGCGCGGTGCCAGGTGGCCGCGTAGATGAGGCCCTCGACCCGCTGCTCGAGCAGCCGCTCGATCGCCGCCGTCTCGACGGCCGGATCGGACTCGGTCGACGCGATGAGCAGATACTTCTCGTCGACGAGGGCGCGATCCTGTGCCCCCTTGATAATGTCGACGGCGAAGGGGGCGGTGACGATCTCGGTCACGAGGCCGTACCAGTCGCTCTGCTTCTTCGCGAGCGCGCGGGCGCCCGCGTTGGGGCGGTAGCCCAGCTCGGCCGCGGCGGCGAGCACACGATCACGCGTGTCTTCGGCGATGCTGACCGAGCGCCGGTCGTTGAGCACGAACGAGACGGCAGAGCGCGAGACGCCGGCGTGACGGGCGACGTCCGCCATGGTCACCGCGCGCCTGGTCGTCTCTGACATGTCGTGTCCTTCGTTGGACGCGCGAAGCAACTAACGCGCGTGAGTTGGTGGTGAGAGCGATGCTAACGCGAGTTAGCCACTGTGTGCAAGACCCACTGTGCGCAAGACCCACTGTGCGCAAGACCCGGTGTGCGCAAGACCCAGTGCGCGCAAAACGAAGAGGCCTTCACGGATGCGCATGGCATCCGTCGCGCTCGCCCCTCTGAACCACCGCGTCAGAGCGCGAACTCCGCCATCCACGCGCACCTCGGCTCTGCCACCGCCGCCTCCGGCGCAACGGGCACCGCCACGGTCTCGATCTGCCGCGGCAGCACGCCCGGAATCAGCGGTTCGATCCGGCCCGGCTGCGCGTGCAGCGGCCCGGCGAGCGCCCACCGCTCTCCCACCTGCACCACCGCGAGCGGATGCCCGTCCGCCGTCGCGACGCCGGCCTCGTGTCCCAGCGAAGCAAGCAGCGCGGCGAGGGTCACTTGCACCTCCGCCTCCGACGCCTCGCGCGAGCGCAGCACCGCGTGCGGCGACCGCAGGTCGGTGCGGTCCGACCGCCGTAGCAGCGACCGGAGGTTCGTGCGCAGCGCGACCACCGCCGCGTCGGGCTCACTGTGCTGCTCCGACAACGCCAGAGCGATCGGCCACAGTCGCGGGTCGGCTGCGATGAGCGGAAGGATGCTGCTCAGCAGCCGTTTCCGCTCACCCTGAAACAGTCGCCGCACTCCGCGTGCGTGGCTCAGCACCGAATGAACCTCAGGCAAGTCGCCCAACAGCCGGGCAGCCTCCTCGACGGGTGTGCCCGCCCCCGCGCCCTCCGCAACGTCCGCCACGAGATTCGCGTACCCGAAGTCCCCGTCCCGCGTGTAGAGAAAAACGTCCGCCGCGATCTTGCCGGCCGACCGCGCCGGCAGCACGAGGTCGATCGGCCCGGCCGCCGGCCGCGTCGTGGCGACTGCCCGACCCACCCCGGTGTTGCTCAGCGCGGTCACTCGCGCCTGCGTGTTCGGCGTGCGGTACGTCAGCTCGAGATCCACGAGCGGCGCGAGGGAGAAATCCGCTCGCGCCCCCACGATCTCGGCGAAGCCCTCGGCCGACACGTCCACGCCGCGTGGCCGTGCGTTGATCCCGTCGGGTGACGAGAACCCCGCCGCCCGCGCCCGCCGCCAGAGCGGAGGCAGGTGCTCGCGGCGGTGCTGGGGTTGCAGCATCCGTTCCAGCATCCAGAGCAAGCGACCCGACCCGCGTTCCGGGTGCGGCGAGAGGTGCCACCACGTCAGCCGGCGGGCGAGGTCGCCGGCGACGGCGGGGGCCCAGGTGGAGGCGTCCGCATAGCCGAGTGCGGCCACCCACGCAAGGTATCGAGGCATGTCCTCCGCCGCGCGGCGGAGCTCAGCCATCGACACGCCCACCGGCGGGTTCTCGCGGGTGCGGGCGGGGGCGCGCAGCACGAGCTGCGCGGCCGCCATGCAGACGCGCGCGCCGAACCACTCGCCGGCGCGGGCGACGACGCGCGGCGACCAGCCCCGCGACAGCAGCTGGTCGACGTAGTCGGTGTAGGTGCGCTCGTTGACGGGGCGCTCGCGCAGCGACGCGACGGCGGTCGCGACCGTCTGCAGCACCAGCTCCTCGGCTTCGTCGGCGGTGGCCGGCACCGGCAGCGACTTCAGGGCGAACAGCAACGCGCCCGCCGACTCGACATCGATCATCAGCCGGGAGGTCAGTACGCCGATCGCGGTCGGAGCAAGCCGGCCGTCGACCTCGGTCGCGAACCCGCGGCGCAGCAACTCGTCGACCACTGCATCCAGATCGACGGCCGAGCGGTTCTGCCCGAACGCGAGCGTCTGCTCGAACCACGACTTCGCGGTCTCGCGGTCGACCACCGAGCCGAGCAGCAGCTCCGCGAGCACCGCGTCGCCCAACGCCGCAGTGATGCGACTGTCTGCCGCGTACCCGTCGCTGAGTTTCAGCTTCCACACGCCCTCTTCGGCGCGCGGCACCAGCATGAATCCGAAGCCCTCGGGCTCTTGCCCCGCCCGCCCGGCGCGCCCGAACATCTGCTGGGCCTGGCTCACCTCGAGCGGCGTCATCCCGAGTTCGAGGTCGCGGATGATCACGAACTTCGCGGGCGTGTTCACCCCCGTCGACAGCCCCGACGTGGCGACGAGCACGCGCAGCTGCCGTGAGCGAAACGCGTCCAGCGCACGATTCGCGCGGGGTGCATCACGGAAATGGATGCCGACACCCCGGCGAAAGCACGCCTCCACGAGCGCGTCGAGCTCGACGCCGTGAAACGGCACCCCGGCGGCGCGCGCCGCGGTGCGCAGGACGGCCGCCTTGCTCCCGCAGAACACGACGGCACTGGATGCTGCACCCTCGTCGCCTGGCGCGGTGCCGAGGCCGCCGCCGACCAGGCTCCGCAGGAGCGGCACGACCATCTCGTCCTTCGCGGATTCGTACTGCTCCCGCTTGCCGTGGGTCGGCGCGTCGTACGGCACCAGCTGCGTCGTCAGCACTGTCGGCCTCCAGGCCGAGCGCACGAGGTCGGCGTGGAACCACGCCGCCAGTTCTTCCGCGTTCGACACCGTCGCCGACAGCGCGACGATCCGGGTGCGCCCCTCGGCGACCCGCAGCCGTGCGATGAGCGACTCGAGCGTCGCGCCCCGGGTCGGGTCCCCTACGAGGTGGACTTCGTCGATGATGAGGCATCCGATGCGTCCGATGACGTCCTTCAGCGACGCCCGCCGGTACAGCGCCTCGAACTTCTCAGTGGTCGCCACCCACAGCTGCGCCTGCCGCACCGCGTCGCTCGACATGTTCGTCTCGCCGGTCAGTTCGATGGTGCGGATGCCGTGCGCGTTCCACCGCCGCGCGATCTCAGCGACTTCGGCGGCGAGCGCCCGGGCGGGCAGCAGCCACACCGCCGGCTTGCCGTCCGACACGATGGACCGCAGCGCCGCGACCTCGCCGATCAGCGTCTTGCCGGAGCTCGTCGGCGCGACGACCATCACGTGCCCGCTCGTCGACAGCACCGCCGGCACCGCCTTCGATTGCAGCGGGTTCAGCCGATCGAACCTGTCGAGGTACTTCTGCAGGGCGGGTGGGATGAGAGTGGATGCTGCGCTCCAGGCCTCGTCGCCGTGTGCGACCGCGTTCGCATTGTCGATGAGCGAGGTGAAGCCGGCCTCGACGGCGTCGACCATCGCGGGATCGGTGTGCAGGAACCCGGAGTTCTGGTTGCGGGCGATCTCGGCGGCCGTGAAGTTCATGGAGTGCGTGATCGCGACGTCGTCGGAGAGGACCTCCTTCTCGTGGATGTACCGGACCGGGATGAGAGCGACGTCGGCGCTTCGGAGTTCGCGGACCACAGCGTCGTTCGACCCCTCGGGTCTCAGGAGAACTTTGACGTCGACGCCCCGCCGGTGGGCCGCGAGCAGCGCGTCGAGCAGGCCCCTCGCCACGGGCGAAGCATCCCACCACGGCACCTTGACCCACACGCGAGTGCGGGCGCCGGCGATGGCACCGGTCAGCGCCACCAGCAGGTCGGCACCCTCGCCATAGTTCGACAGCCGTCGAGGCTCCCCCGCCGGCTTCACGTGCTCCCCCATGTCCGGGCCAGCGTACCGGTGCGGGCGGACACCCCTGCCCGATGTTCGTTCGTTGAGCGAGCGAGGAGCGAGCGGGTCGAAACATCCCACCCCCGCTCGTTGAGCGAGCGAGGAGCGAGCGAGTCGAAACGCCTCGAGCCGACGCGCAACCCGCGGATGCAGCTCACAGAGCGATGGGAGGCTGCGCGTCGGGCGCCTCGGGCAGGCCCGACGCGAGGATGCGCTCGACCATCGCGTACGCACGATCCGAAAGCGTGTCTCCAGGGAAGAACTCCTCGAAGAGCGTCTCAGCCTCTCCGACGGTGCCGATACCGCACGCCGCCAGGAGTTGACGAATGTCGTCGGTGTCTCTACCCGGCCGGCTCGCCTTGAGCTTCATCGCAAGCAGGGCGTCCACGGGCGCGACCTCGATCGTCACGAGGTCGTCCGAGTAGATCGTCTCCCATCGGATCTCACGGCCGAACCAGGGCACGAGCCCGCTCGCCTTGAAATTGAGCCAGTCCTGCTGCCAGCCGCGGCGCCCAGCGACGCGCTCAGCCGCTGCGAGCACCGAAGCCTCATCGCCGGGTCGAACATCCACGGCGTCGAGATCGGCCGTCGTGCGACGGTCGAAGTGCCGCAGAACGAGCGCTCCCCCGCCGACCACCCGAAGCCCGACCGGCTGCCCTGCGGCGTAGAGTTCGGCAACCAGGTCCCGAAGGCCGGCAATGAGGCCGGCCCGGTCGAGCAGAATCACACGCTCTCCAGGCTGTCGGCCCAGACGAGGACGCCGTGGTCAAGAAACTCGGGTGGCGCGTCCGCCCGCGTCGGCACTGGGTCTGCTTCGTCGACGACCAGCGGCCGCGCACGCGCGAGGCGGCGCTCCGGCTCCGCGACCCACTCGGGAAGCGGTACACGCTGTTCGTTGAGTCGGTAGGCCACGAGCGCGGCAATCGCCGCATCCCAGGTGCGTGAGCCGGTGAGCTCCGGCGTCGCGACCGCGAGAACACCGCGAAGAAGCCCCCGCTCGGCAACGAGGTTGTCGTTGAGCTGCACGAAGTAGCGGAACGCAAGCTGCAGCTGATCCTGCTCAAGGGCATCACCGATGGCGGCCGCGATCGTCGCAACATCGTCACGCGTCGTCGGTGCCGCATACAGGCGATAGCCGGCGCTGCTCAGGAGCCGACTCGCGGTGCCGAAACGCGGATCTTCGTGTCCGCGCTCGGCGAGCGCAACGCGACTCTGCGAGAGGCCCGCACGCGCGGCGAGATCACGCTGAGTGAGCTTGCGGGAGCGGCGAGCCGATCGCACGGCAGTACTGATCGTCGTCATGTCACCCACCTTTCACCATTGCATGACTCGGTTTACCTAATCATACGCTCTGTTTTCCATACCGTCCTTCTTCGCGTCGTCGAGCGAGGGAGTAACGAGCGAGTCGAAACGCCCCCAACCTCCGAGCAACCTCGTCCTGCGACAACCCATCCGTTTCCCCACCTGCCCCGAACAACCCTCACAGCACGGCAGATCGCCGCTGGGAAAGAGAGGTCTCTCATGGGCTCGTCACCGAATCGCATCGTCGCCACGGTCTTCGGCGCCGTCTACCTCCTCGTCGGCCTCCTCGGGTTCTTCGTCACCGGCCCCATCAGCTTCATCGCCACCGAGGGCGGGCTGCTCCTGGGCGTCTTCGAGGTCAACCCGCTGCACAACGTCGCGCACCTGCTCATCGGGGCGGCGCTGCTGATCGCCGGCATCGCCGGTGCGCGTCCGGCCAAGATCGTGAACATCACGGTCGGCGCCGCGTACCTTCTGCTGGGTGTCGTCGGCTTCTTCCTCGTCGGCACGCCGGCGAACATCCTCGCGCTCAACGCACCCGACCACTTCCTCCACCTCGCGAGCGCCATCGTGCTGCTCGGCGTCGGACTGGCCGCCGAGCGCTCCTCGCAGGTCGCGACGGCGTGACCATGGTTCAGGAGTCCACGACGGGGCGTGTCCGCCGCGCCCCGTCGTGGGTGCCGGTCGCCTCGTGGGGCTTCGGGCTCGTCGCCGTCGCGCTCGGCGCCGCGGCGATCGTCGCCGTGCAGGCCGACACGCTCTCGCGGGTTATCGGGGGGCTGTTGGTGGCGATCGGATTGGGGGTGCTGGGGTGGGGTACCGCGAGTCTCTCCCTCAACCGGACGCCGACCCCGCGCGCTGCCGTCGCCGGCATGTTCCTCGCGATAGGCGCTGCAGTAGCGCTGCTCGCGACCGCGCCGGGGCGCGCGAGCATCCTGGCGGTGGCACTGCTGCTGGGGCTCGGCGTCACCGTGGCGTGCGGGATCGTGCACGGCACGCGGCATCCGTCTCCTCGGCCGAGTCTGTGGGGCTTGGTCGGCGCAGCGGCGATGGTCACGATCGCCGTGGTGCCCGCGCTCGGCGTCTGCCAGAGCGCCGCGCTCCTCGACGCCGACGGCACCGTGCTCCCCGTCATCACCCACGACGGACACTGACGGATGCCTCGGCCACCGCTCGCCGAGCGGCTCGGGCCGCGTCGCATTCTGTCATCGCGCGACACGCTCCGACATTCCCAGGCGACCCGTGCGGGCGGCGTCTAGCGTGGAGTCATCGCGGCGATCCGGGCGGTCCCGGGCTCCGGTTCATACCCGGTAGCGTTGCGGGTTCGACTCCCGCCGTCGCGTCCACTTCGAAGGGCCGCGATCCCAGTGTTCACAAGGGATCGCGGCCCTTCACGTGTAGCGCGAAAGTGGTCTTGCCCACATTTTGCCCACACCCCTCTGGCACCTGTTCTCGCCGCTGGCCATAGATCAACGACGTCCTGGAAGAAGACGTGGGACTTCGCTCACCACAGCGGTGGCCCGCTGCCCAATCGCCGCACGGTGCAATCCCCTAGGCGAGATCCGCGGATAGGGGGTTCGGCCGTGCCCGGAATGCGATCTGATGAGGACAGGCCCTGACGCCCGATCCACGGCTGAGCGTCACCGAGAAAGGCATGAGACATGAGCGAGTATCTGGCCCACTGGAAAGAGGGGGCGAGCAAGGCGGCCATCGTCGCCTTCGTCGAGGAGGTCGTCTCTTCCAACGTGCCCGCAGAGGAGCGTGTCGCCGTCTTCGACGCCGACGGCACCCTTTGGTGCGAGCAGCCGGTACCTGCTGAGGCCGAGTTCATCCTTTCCCGGCTGGCCGAGATGGCCGAGTCCGACGCCACCCTGCGCGATCGCCAGCCGTGGAAGGCGGCGTATGAGCACGACAACGCGTGGCTCGGCAGGGTCATCACCGATCACTACGCCGGCGACGACACCGGGGCGAAGATCCTGCTCGGCGGCATCGGCGACGCGTTCGCGGGTATGGACGTCGAGGAGTTCCAGTCCCGGTCGGGCACGTTCCTGCGGGGCACCACACACCCCACCCTGAACCGAGCGCTCAGCAGCCTCACCTACGTGCCCATGCTCGAACTGCTGCGCTACCTCGAGGCCAACGGCTTCGAGACCCTTATTGTGTCCGGCAGCGGGTCTGACTTCATGCGCCCGATCAGCTCCGAGGCATTCGGCATCCCGTCCGGGCGTGTCGTCGGCACGCTCTCGCCACTGACGTACACGGACGCAGACGGCGGTCGGGTCGCCCGGAAGACTCAATTCGGCTTCCTCGACGACGGCCCGCAGAAGCCCATCCAGATCTGGAACCGATTCGGGCGGCGCCCTCTCGTAGCCGGCGGCAACTCGAATGGCGACATCCCAATGCTGCAGTACAGGCCGCACGCCGGTCGGCCGTCGCTGCGGATTCTCCTGCAGCACGACGATGCCGACCGGGAGTTCGCGTACACCAGCGGCGCCGAACGCGCGCTCAACACGGCATCCGAGAACGGCTGGACCGTGGTCAGCATGAAGAACGACTTCGCCACAATCTTCTGACACATGGAGCTTCGGAGCGGAAGGTCGATATGACTCTTGGTCGGCGGCTGATGGACGTCATCGGAATCGACGGCAAGATCACCTGATGTGGACTGAAGCGCTCCGCGCGCTGGTCTGCATGGCGCCGATGAGGGTCTGAGCAGCGCTCGGTCAGTCCGTTTCCGCGTGGTGTGGGCAGGGCGCCACAACACCGCCCGTCAGATCCAAGCCGAGGCCGAGTGCTCCCGCATCTGCGTCTAGGGCTCCGCGTCCCATTGACTCAGCGAGATGATCTCCAGCCCCAGTTCCTGCGCGCTCTCGAGAATCCCTGCCAGGTGCGATTGGTCGCGCACCCGCCCGGATAGGACCGTAGTCCCCGATTCACGTGTGATGTGCATCCCATCGAAGAGGCTCGCGTACTGGTCACCCAGTTCGCCCCGCAGAATCAGCCGATAGCCGATCGGCGGCGTGTGCGCACGCATCATCACAGCGTCCGACCCCGCGTCGTCGGTCAGCTTCGTTCGAGGAGATTCTCCTCCGGGTGAGGTCGGCTCAGCCATCACTGTCTCCATTCTGTGCAGGGGGCGCCGACGCCGTTCCGTCGGGTGAAGGTCGCTCTTGCTGGCGCTTGGCCACCCCCAGGTGCACCGCCCTCGTGAGAACGCGAACCCCGAGCCCGAGAAGGATGATGTTGAGGATCATCTGTGCCATCACCGCGATAAGCGCGACCTGGCTGACCGCCGCGATGTCGCCGAATCCGACGGTGCTGACGACAGTGAGGGTGAAGTGAAGCGCGTCCGTCCGCGTGAGCGGATCGCTGAAGCTGCGGGGATCGGCCCCGGCCACGACGTAATAGGAGGCGGCGAACAGACTCAGGAACAGCGCACCGAACCCCGCAAGAGACTCGATCGCGCGCACGGCCGGATGCGGAGATTCCATCACTGCCTTGATCTGCCACACGGCGACCAACCCGCATGACCTCGAGCGCGAGTCGCGCCCCTCGGGCAGCGACGCTCCGGACGCTCGAGTCGTAATCAGTCGACATGAGCGAGATTCTCCGCGGCGGACGAACTGGGCCGGCGCCGAGCCAGCGGAGTCCGCTTTGCTTCGGCCCCGTCGGGAGTCTGACGGGAGTACCAGCGGTGGTACACGGCTACGAGCGGCTGCGCCGTCAGGCCGTGAACGAACACGCTGATCCCGACCGTCACGACCACCGTGGTCAACAGGACCGTCGCGTCGGGCACCCCCCGTTCGAGGGCAAGAAGTGCGAAGACGATGGAGGCCAGCCCCCGGGGGCCGAACCATCCGATGAATGCCACGGTCGGCCAACGGGCGCCGGTTCGGATCATGGCCACGGCGACTGGAAGCATCCGAACCACCGTCAGGCTGAGCAGGGCGTAGATGACCACTTGCCAGGTGATCTGCGGGAAGACCATGATGACGGCGAGCGCACCGAATGCCATCCACGTGGCTGCCGCGAGAATGCTGCCGGCTTCGGACGTGAAGTACGTGGCGCCGACACCGCGCTCACGTGAGAACCACCCGAACGCCATGCCGCCGACGAAGGCGGCGATGAATCCGCTGCCGCCGAGGGTAACGGCGATCGCGTAGGCGCCCAGTGCGATGGCGAGGGTGAAGATCTGCCGCCATTGCGGCTGGAGCCAACCACGGTCCCCGGTGAAGCGGAGCAGGAACCCGCCGATCGCCCCCATGCCGATGCCCGCCAGCAGTCCCCAGCCGATCTGCGCGGCGATGTTGGCGATCACCGCGGAGGGTACCCCGCCGGCAAGGGTGGCCATCGACACGTCGACTGCCACCAAGAAGAACGGAACGGCGACGCCGTCGTTCAGGCCGCTCTCCACGTCAAGGGCTTGCCGAACGCGATCGGGCACAGCGGGGTCGTCCACCACCCGTTGACCCAGGGCAGCGTCGGTCGAGCACAGCATCGTGGAAAGGAGGAATGCGCTGGCTATCGAAAGACCGGGGAACAGGAGGATTCCCACACCAAGTCCCGCGATCAGCGTCAACGGCAGGCCGATCAGCAGAAGCCTGCTCGGCCATCCGAGGCTTCGGCGCAGTTGCCGCAGGTCGATCCGCGCGGCATCCGTGAAGAGGAGGAAGACCAGGGCGACCTCGGTGACCCGTTCCACAACCCCGGTGTCGAGGTCGGGCAGCAGCACTCCCGGGCCGAGCACGCCGACGACGAGTCCGGCCACAACAAAAGCCATGGCCGACGTGGCGCCGCGTTTGTCAAGGGGCCGCGAGACGGCGCTGTACAGGATCAGCACGACGGCCACGAGTAGCAGTGCGATCACGGCGTTCTCGATTCTGATCATCCACTTGGGTACGACGTCGTTCACGTCGCTCCCCCGGCACGGGGGATGTGGGGTTGGTATGACGTTGCCAGTGGCCTCAGGGGTCTGCATCCCCTTCCCCGAGAACCCCCTAGGTGTGATGTCCAGGGACGTTGTTCCGGGGACGCGTCTCTGAGGTGCTGACGGCGAAGGCCTCCCCGGTGTGAAGTGGAGCTGTTCAAGGAACCGCTTCACGAGCCAAGGGAGGCCTTCGTGTCTCACGTTAACGCTGCTCTGACTCCGCGCGCACGACTGAGGATGGCGCGGTTGATCGTTGATGATGGGTGGCCGGTCCAGCCGGCCGCGATGATGTTCATGGTGTCGCCGGTCACGGCTCGGAAATGGGCGGCCAGATACCGCGCCGAAGGCGCGCCCGGAATGATCGACCGCTCCAGCCGACCCCGCTCCATGCCGACCAAGACACCGCGGGAAGTGGTGAAACGGATCGTCCGGGTGCGGTGGCGGCGTCGGCTGGGACCGGCGCAGATCGCCGGCGAGCTGGGTATGCCTGCGTCAACCGTGCACGCTGTCTTGACACGGTGTCGGATCAACCGGCTCTCCCGAATCGACCGTGTCACCGGGGAACCGATCCGCCGCTACGAGCACGACCATCCCGGCGCGCTGATCCACGTCGATGTGACGAAGTTCGGCCGGATCCCAGACGGTGGCGGGCATCGCTTCGTCGGCCGTCAGCAAGGACTGAAGCACCGCGCTGTCACCTCCGACCGTGAAGGCACCCGCAACGCCCGCTACCAACCACACCTTGGAATCGGGTATCTGCACACCGTCGTCGATGACCATTCCCGCGTCGCCTACGTCGAGATGCACACCGATGAACGCAAGGACACAGCGGTCGGCGTCCTGCAACGGGCGGTCGCCTGGTTCGCCGACCAGGGCGTCACGGTCGAGCGAGTGCTCTCGGACAACGGCTCGGCCTACAAGTCATTCGCCTGGCGGGACGCCTGCGTCGAGCTCGGGATCGTGCACAAGCGCACCCGGCCCTACCGGCCTCAGACAAACGGCAAAATCGAGCGTTTCCATCGCACCCTCGCCGACGGCTGGGCATACGCGAGGTTCTACAGCTCAGAAACCGAACGCCGAGCCGCCCTGCCCGGATGGCTGCACTTCTACAATCACCACAGGCGACACTCCGCAATCGGCGGGCCGCCGATCAGCAGGCTCAACAACCTGCCTGGACATCACACCTAGGTGAAGTTCCATTCGCGGCCCGGGGCCTGGGGCGGGAGCATTTCTTCCGGCTCGACCCGTGTCGGCCCGCGCTTTGGGGGGATATCCTTCCGTTGACCGCCCTAAGGGGAGCGGTCCCACGACGTCCCATTGGGCGTTGTCGCCTCGCGAACGGAGATCGGCGTGCGTCAACCTTCCGGGTTCGCACATGAGGAGGCCGCTGTCTTCACCGAGCGGGTGCTGGTGGAGACGAAGCTGCAGGTGCCTCCCGTCCGAGACCAAGTCCTTGTCCGTGACCGGTTGGTGGATCGCCTGAACTCTGGCGCAGGAATGGGCCTGACCCTCGTGGCGTGCCCCGCCGGGTTCGGAAAGACCAGTCTGTTGGCGGCCTGGCACCGTCGTGAGTCGCAGCGGAGACCGATGGCTGGTACGGGGTGGAGGGCGCCGACTGGGCGCATCCGGGCGGGCGGGACAGCTCGATCGACGGACTCGGCGATCACCCGGTCGTGCACATCAGCTGGAACGATTCGGTGGCGTACTGCGCTTGGGCGGGCCGCCGTCTGCCGACCGAAGCCGAGTGGGAACGCGCCGCCCGCGGTGGAGTCCAGGGGGCAAAGTACCCGTGGGGAGATGAGGGAGTTGATGAAGGCGGATGGCGCGCCAACATCTTCCAGGGCAGATTCCCCACCCACAACACCATCGAGGACGGGTGGCTCACGACCGCGCCCACGCGCACGTTCGAGCCGAACGGCTTCGGCCTCTGGCAGGCCGTCGGAAACGTCTGGGAATGGTGCTCGGACTGGTTCGACCCCGGCTACTACGCCTCCTCCCCGATCATGAACCCCCGGGGACCCGCGCACGGCACCCGACGTGTCATGCGCGGCGGCAGCTACCTCTGCCACACCTCCTACTGCAACTGCTACCGCAACTCCGCCCGCTCCCAGAACACGCCGGACTCGTCGATGGGTAACGGCGGATTCCGTACTGTCGCACACTCTTCACGCGAGAGCACGCCCGCATGAACACCGCCGGCTCCATCGTCACGCGGCGCTCGCCATCGGCGCCGTCGTCATCATGATCGCTCCCCAGCGCAGTCCCGTGTATGAGGCGAGATACACCAGCGTCGAGTACTCGCCCGATGCGCTCGCGAGTCGCTCGATCTCCTCGTGGCTGAGGTAGCGGTGAGCTTTGGGGTGCTTGCGGGGCAGGTTGTCGACGCCGCGCGCCGGGTTATGCGGGATGCGGCGGTCCTTGACCGCGATATCGAGGACGGATGCCAGCACCCCGTGTGCTCGGATGACGACCGTGGCGCTCTTCGGCCGCGCGGCCTGCCCGCGCGTGCGGATGTGATCCCGCCGGTTCGTCTTCGCCGTCCCGGCGGCCAGCTGCGACACCCATGTGCGTACGTCGCTGTGTGAGATCGCGGACACCTGGGTGGTACCCCAGCGAGGCACGACGTAGACGCGCCAGGCGTCGTCGATCGCTCGGTAGCTCGACGGCTTCAGATTCTGAGTACGCGCACTTGCCGCAGCCGACTCGGCGAGGATGTGCCGGCTACCCTTCCTCCTCCCGCATGAGGATGTCGAGGAAGCGTTGATTGATGAAAAGCCGGTCCCGGCCCGCCTTCACATCGCGCAAGACGCCAAGAGCAACGAGTTCGTTGAGCCACTTTGTGGCCGTTGGTCGCGACACCGCGCACTGCTTGATCACGTCCGCAATGCGCGAGTATGGCTGCTCGAAGAGGACATCGAGCAGGTCCGAGTTCGCGCCTGCGCTCGTCCCGCGTAGCTGCTCACGGACCGCCGCCTGCAGCGCTTGGATCGCGTCGATTTTCGCAAGAGTCGTGATCGCAGTCGCCTCGACTGCGGCCAGCATGAAGAGCACCCACTGCTCCCACGCGGCATCCGTGGTCACGTCGAGCAGCAAGCGGTAGTAGTCGTCCTTGTGGGCGATGATGAAGCGCGACAAGTAGAGAATCGGCGACGCAAGCAGGCCGGCATCCACCAGCATCAGGATGTTTAGAATGCGCCCGGTGCGACCATTTCCATCGTCGAACGGGTGGATCGCTTCGAATTGGTAATGTGCGATCGCCATGCGGACGAGGGGGTCGACCTCGTCGGAGTTGTGGATGAAGTCCGCCCAATTAGCGAGCTTCTCCCGCACAATCGACTCGCCTTGCGGGGGTGTGTAGATCGCGCGGCGGGTAGTTGGGCTCGCGATGATCGTGCCCGGGAGCTTGCGCACGTCCATTTCGCGGCCCTGCACAATTGAGCAGATCTCAACAGCAGTGGTCACCGACAGTGGTCGGGAACGGACGCTGTCGAGCCCCGCGAACAGCGCGGTGCGATAGCGGAGGGTCTCCTTCGTCTCCGGCGCCGCAAGGTCGGACTCGTCTTGAGCGAACCGGAACAGTTCGTCGGTGGTCGTTACGATGTTCTCGATCTCGGAGCTCGCCTGCGCCTCCAGGATCGGGATTGCGTTCAGGAGCACTGCCGGGTTCGGCATCCGCCTCGCGGCCTGATCGAGCGCGGCAACCACCGAACGCGCTTCGATCGCGCGCTTGAGCACTGCCACTGTCTCCATGTCGGTCCCCGGTGGGAGTGGTGGTAGCTCGTTGTATGGGTCGTCTGGCCGCCAGGTCACGTGACAAGCGTATTGCCACGTTCGCTTAACATGTAAAAAGTTCGCTCTATTCTTTACACGTCCAGGGTATGGGTCAACTGTGGAGACCCGCCTGATGTGACCGCCGACGTCAAGCTCCGTTGCAACCGCCCTCGCATCGGCTGCGCCGGAGACGTTCCGCAGCCGCAGCGTGAGCTCCCCGTATTGCGGATCTGCGAAGCGATGCACAGCGCGAAGTTCGACGACATGGTCGGCGCTGCGCGTGAGCAGCGCCATCGCGCCGACATGGCCGACCGGCGCGGCTTGCGGCGGGTCGCCGATCATCGCGATCCCCGCGCCAGTCTGATCGAGGACACTTGCGAGAGCATCCGCGCTGCGCAGATCGACCATCCCCGGCTCGTCGACGACAACCCTGTCGCCCCTGCGCAGTGCGAAGCGCTGAGGCCCGAAGTAGCGCTGCCCTGTCGCCACGTCGATCTTCCCGATCCCCAGGCGCGACCATCGATGGCCGCCGGCCGCATCGTTCTCCCAGCGCCATCCGTAGTCCGCGAGGAGCGCATGCAGACTCGATGCCGTGACTCCGACCTCGCGCTCGGCGACGACCGCCGCCTTCTTGGTGGGCGCCACCAGAACACGGCCCTGCGTTGAAGGCGCAGCGCGTCGCGCGCGACACGGAGCCGGGTTGTCTTCCCCGACCCGGCGGGGCCAGTGATCGAGACGAGGCGACTCGATCCGGCGATGGCGGATGCCGCGGCCAGTTGCGCATCGTCGAGTACGCCGTGCTCCCCCGCGTGCCGACGCGCAAGCTCGCGCATCTGCTCTTGGTTCGGCAGCTCACCGGGCGCGGCGAGGGCCGCGTAGCGGTTGCCGACGCGGAGCTTCAGCAGGACCGTCTCCGAGGCCATGAGCGCCTTGATGTGCCGCGGCTTGCTGGTGTCGTCGGGCACGAGGTCGATGGTGTCGAGGACCGCCCGCTCGACCACGTCGTCGATGAGTTCATCGAGCACTGTGCGATCGGCGACCACCCCGCTGCGCGCGAGCGCTCGGAGCGCTCCTGCACGGACGTCCCACGGCGAGAACCGTCCACTGCTCGAGACCGATCGTGCGTCGGCATCCACGAGCGCCATCTGCGCGAGCAAATCACGGTCAAGGTCAGCGATCGACGTCGACTCAAGGCGCGCCGGATTGCGATGCCACAGCAAGAACGGGTCGATGACGCCGAGTTCGGCGCGCACCCGCTCCTTCCACTCCGCCTCGTCGAGGTGGGCGGGCTTGCCCGGTCTCCCTTGCGCCCAGGCGAGCGTGTCGATGTGATGCAGGTCGTCGGCGCCAGGCTCGCGACCCGGGTGCTCACTCCGCCATGGGCAGATCCGCGTGCCCGGCGCGGCCGGTCGGCCACGGTCCCGGCCGGAGCGGGTGATCGCAGACAAGGGATACCCGTCCAGGGCGAACCGCGCCTGGCTGCGCGAGCGAGGGATCGCGGCGACGATCCCCGAACGTGACGACCAGATCGACACCGCCGCAAGCGGAACGGCCGGCCGATCGACTTCGGCGACCAGCAGCGCGAACGCTACCGCGACCGCAACGTCGTCGAGCGATGCTTCAACAAGCTCAAGCAATGGCGAGGGATCGCCATGCGCTCAGACAAGACCGCACGCAACTACCACGCCGGGCTCTGCCTCGCCGCCACCCTCTACTGGCTCACCAGCAGCTCTAACAACACGTCCTAGTCGAAGCTGATGCCGGTGCGCTCGGCCGTGATCGCGATGAGCCGCTCCTGGTCGTCGCGGTCGAGAGATGCTGCCGACGGCGCGGCCCGCGTGAAACGGTCGAAGTAGCTCCCGCATCCTGCACTACGACCGGCATCCATCAGGTGGAGCACGGGTGCGGCACCCTTCGCGACTGAGATCGACATCGCGTTCGCGAGAGCCACCTGCGCTCTCGGGAAGTCACGACCGATCCGGGTCCGCACCATGCCCGGGTGCAGGGCGTTGATGGTGAACTCGGACCCGGAGCGGCGGTCGAACGCGAATACCGTCATCAGCGCGGCGAGCTTGCCGCGGCTGTACGCCATGAACGGGTCGTAGCCTCCGGCCGCTTCGAGGTCGGACCATTCGAGCCGCACGGGACCCGAGCCCATGAGCGGCGCGTGGTGGCCGGCGGAGTTGACAGACACGATCGTCGCGTCCGGCGCAAGGAAACTCCGCACGTGCGCGAGGAGCACGTACTGCGCGACATGGTGGACTGCGAAGTTCAGTTCGAAGCCGTCGGGCGTAAGAACTCGTCGACGCGGCATGACGCCTGCCGCGAGGACCAGGGTTTCGATCGGCCCCCGGCGTGCCAGCTCGGCGGTGATACGAATGGTCCCTTCGACCGTCGAGAGGTCACCGGCGACGAACGACGCGCCCGACGCCTCCCGTTCGAGGCGTTCGCCGCGACGTGCGTCGCGGCCGACCGCGATGATCCGGTCGGACTTCGACGCCGACTCGAGCACGACCTGACGGCCGATGCCGCTGGTCCCGCCTATGACGGCAAGCGTCCCGCTCATCGCGCGACGCGCGCCGAGAGACCGAAATTGCCGGCGATCACGCGATCGCCGAGCCGGTCGGGCAGGCGCGAGAGCATCGGCAGCACGTTCGCGCCGCGGCCGGCGTAGTACACGGTCTTCGGGCGGCGAGCAGTGATCGCCTCGACGAGCACCTTCGCGACGTCGTCGGGGTCGGCGAGCTTCTGGCCGGCGGATGCTTCGGCGACCGCCGTCAGCTGCCCCTGATACGCCCGGATCACCGGCGCCGGGAGGGTGCCGAGCGCGTCGGCCGCCGCGGCATCCGCCTTGCTGAAGACCGCGGTCGACGCGGCGGTCGGCTCGACGATCACGACGTCGCAGCCCCATGGCGCGAGCTCGACGCGCAGCGCGGTCGAGAGCGACTCGAGCGCGGCCTTACTCGCCGAGATCGGGCCGAGGTGCGGCACCGCGCGGCGCGCGGTCGGCGCGCTCACGTTCACGACGCGGGCAGCATCCTTCCTGATGCGCGGGCCGAACGCGCGGATGACGGATGCCGGCCCGTAGACGTTCACGCGGAACTGCCGCTCGAGCTCGCTCGGCGGCACGAGCTCGACCGGCCCCTGCACGATGATCCCCGCGTTGTTCACGACTGCACCGAGCTTCGCGCCGCCGAGCCGACGTTCCACCTCGGCGGCGGCGCGGGTGATCGACTCCTCGTCGAGCACATCGACGACGATCGGCACAACCCCGCTCACGCCGTCGAACGCCCGCGCATCCGCTGCCTTCCGCACGCCTGCGAAGACCGTGCGCCCGAGCCCCGCCAACCGCCGTGCCGCCGCGCTGCCGATGCCGCCCGCCGCGCCCGTGATGAAGACCGCTCCACCGTTCTTTGCCATGATCACTCCTCACCTGTTGTTAATGACATGTAACGCTCATCATGTCGTGATTGTCAAGTTGTAGGGTGAGGATGATGGGGAGAAGGGCGCAGGATGTCGTTGAAGCACGGGTTGCTCGGACTGCTCAGCGAGGCGCCCGCGAGCGGCTACGACCTGACGAAGCGATTCGAGGAGCTGCTCAGCGCGGTCTGGCCGGCGAAGCATCCGCAGATCTACCTCGAGCTCGGCCGACTGCATGCCGACGAGCTCATCGCCATCGACAGTGAGGGAGCGCGCTCGCGAAAGGTCTATCGCATCACCGATGCCGGCACCGCGGAGCTGCACCGCTGGCTCCTCTCGGAGCCCGACCACACCCTGCGTTCCGAGCCCCTCCTGCGCTCGTTCTTCTTCTGGCAGCTCACGCCGCCCGAGCTGCTCGGCGTCGCGACGGCCGAGGCCGAGTACTACCGCGGGGTGCGCGACGCCTATGCCCGCATGGCGAGCGCGAAGGATGCCGCCGGGCTCAGCGCCGACGGCCCCGGGCGGTCAGTGCGGGTGACGCTCGAAGCCGGAGTGCGGCTCTACTCGGCGCTCGCCGAGTGGGCCGAGTGGGTCAAGGCGACCGGCGGGAACGAGCGGGACGGCGCCATCGGCGGCGGCTGAGATGCCGCGAGCCCCCGCCCGCGGCATCCGCTCGATCCCGGCTTCGCCGTCAGCGGCGCAGCGCTGCGAAGAACACCTGCATGTCGCCGGCCCGCACCGAGGGCACCTCCAGTGCCGCGTAGTGACCGCCCTCCTCGAAGCTGCTCCAGTGCACGATGTTCGAGTTGTCGCGCTCGGCGAACACCTTGATCGTCTGGAAGTCGTCCTTGAACACCGCCACCCCGGTGGGTGCAGCGTTGACCTCGAGCTCCGCCTGGGCCCGGGCGTTCTCGAGGTAGCTGCGGCTCATGCCGGCGGCGGCATTCACGAACCAGTTGACTGGGGTTTAGACGATATGGGTTGGGCTCGCTCTTGAGGCTGGGGCCTCGATTCGCGTAGACGTGGGTTGCCAGCCGGTCGACTGGCCTTTCCGACAAGCGAATGTGGAGGCCCCAGTTGTTGATTGAGCGTACGAGCGTCGGGCTCGATGTGCACGCGCGGAGCATTGTTGGCTGCGCGATCGATGAGCAGACCGGCGAGATTGTGCATCGCCGGTTCGGGTACGACCCTGCCGAGGCGATCGCGTGGGTGAAGGACCTGCCCGGCCCTCAGAACGTGGTTTACGAGGCCGGTCCGACGGGGTTCGAGTTGGAGTACTGCCTACGAGTGCTGCAGCAGCGACTGCCACCGCGAACCGAACCGTGCCGCGCATAGTCTCAGCATCGCCACTGAACGCGGCCGCGACATGACGAGCACCTGAACATGCCCCGCTGCGCACCCGGCGGAGCGTGCTCAGACTCCGCCCGCCGCGTCGTTGGGTGAACCGTTGAAGGACCGCCGTAAGTGCGCCAACGGCGCAGCGGGCGTCCGCGCCGTCAATATGCTGAGCAACGTGAGATTTCACAGCGCAGGCCGACTGTTAGTCGCATCAGCCGCCGCGACTCTCATACTCACTGGATGTGAGGGGCAACCTCGGGGAGTCTCGATTCCGCCCGGGTCAGAAGACCTCCCACCCTGCCCGGTCACTCAGATTCCGATCGGTGAACTGTCCAATGTCGGCGAGCCCGGCTGCGACCTCACCGGGACCTCGCTGACGTTCGCCGACGACACGTTGAACTTCGCTGTTGGCCAGCCAACTGCCGATGGCAGTACGCCGAGCCTGACCGTTCCTGCGGTCGGAGCTGTACTCAGCCAGGGCGACGGTGATGGACGCGAGCTGCTGATCGTCAATTGGGGGGTACCGGGCGTCGGCGTAGCCGCCATCGAAGACCAGCGCCTCGTCGCTATCTGGGCAACCAGCGACTGGGCGTTGGACCTCCAACATCAACAGCTGGCGGTCGAGAACATCGACTCGGACTGACTCGTCCCCCAGAGGTCGACAAGGACAAGGCACCCGCGGCAAGCGTAGCTACGAGGGATCCCCTCTCGATCGCGGTCACTGCGTGTCGGGCCGAGTGCGGGGCCCGGAAGTTCTAGAGAGTTTCGGGAGAAGATGTCCCGGTGACATCGTCGACCCGGCAGCCATCGCACCGCGGCCGCGGCATCCTGATCCTCGCCTTCACGGTGTATCTCGCGCTCCTCGCCTGGGTGGTGCTGTGGAAGCTCGAGGTGCCATGGATCGGCGATGCCGCAGGCATGGCCAGGCCGTTCAAGCTTGTCCCGTTCGTGCCGAGCGGAGACGCCGGCGCGAGCACGCCCGTCGAGATGCTGATCAACCTCATCCTCTTCGTGCCCTTCGGGCTGTTCGTCGGCGCGCTCGCACCGACCTGGCCCTGGTGGAAGACCGGCGCCGCCGCGCTGACCACCAGCCTCGCGCTGGAAACGATGCAGCATCTCATCTCGACGGGCAGCTTCGACACCACCGACCTCATCGTCAACACCGCCGGCGGCCTCATCGGCTGGGCCATATTCGTCGCCGTGCGCCGCGCAGCGGGTGAACGCGCGCCGGTCGTGATGTCACGCCTATGCATTGCTGTGTCGGCGCTCACCGTCATCGCCGTCATCGCGTTCGTCGCGTCTCCCCTTGCCTACGGGCCGCAGCGCGACGTCGTCGTGGAACGGTCAGGTCCGACGCCGTAGCGGCGCAGGTTCGAGTTCACCGCCGACGTCGATCCATGCGAGGACGATTCGCGAGCGCTGAAGGACCAACGTGCGGGCGGCAAGATGGGTGGGTGCCGTCGTCCTTCACCCTTGTAACGGAAACGGCGATCCCGGCACCGGCTCTGTTCGACTTGTCGCTCGATATCGACGCGCACCTGTCGTCGATGTCTCAGACGGGCGAGCGTGCGGTGGCCGGCGTGACGACCGGACGGATCGGTCTTGGGGACACGGTCACCTGGCGAGCGAGACACTTTGGGATCTGGTGGACGCTGACCTCGAAGATCACCGTCCTTGATCGGCCGACGCACTTCGTGGATCAGCAGGTACGCGGACCCTTCAAGTCGTTCATTCACGAACACAGATTCGAACAGCTCGACGATCGGTCCCGTATGACCGATCTCATCACGGTCGCGTCGCCGATCTTTGGTTCGCTCGCCGAGCGACTCGTGCTCGTTCCGTACCTGCGTCGACTCATCGCCAAGCGCAACGCACACCTGGTCACCGCGCTCAGTCGAGTGGGCGAGCCGCGCGCTGAGCCACCGGCAATCGCACGGCCAGGGTCCGGCGGCTTGAGACCAGGCCGGGCACTCCACAGATCCGCACAGGAACAAGAACCCCAGCAAAGCCCTCCTGCTTGCTCTGCGCGCAACCCAGCCCCTACGCTCGCGCCATGCGCCGCATCTCCGCTTTCCTTCTCGCCCTGCTCGTCGTCGGGGCGGCGTTAGTGGGATGCTCCCCAGCGACCTCGCCTGCCATCTTCGACCGAGACCGGACCGCCGAAGATGAGCTTCCGGCAGGCCTCACCGCCGAGGTGAACGCGGACACGAGCCGGTACGTCGGTGAGGATTCGGCGGGCAATCGCTTCTGGGTGGTGCAGACCGCCGAGCTGAACGGGACGTGCATCATCCTCGTTGACGTCGACACTGACGCGCCCTGGTCGGGCTGCGGTGGCCCACCGATTGCGCTGACAATAGAAAGCGGGCTGAGGGTAGAGCTCGCGGACTACCCGGACCAGCTGTCAGAGAGCAACGCCGAGCTGATCGGCGACACGCTCCTCGTCGGCAGCCCACGCTAGACCGCCTGATCATCTCAACTGCGGCTCAACCAGCCGCCCGCAGTCGGCGCGGGTCACGCCGACGTCGCGTTGAGGGACCGCTAAGAGAACACGGGAGATAGGAACCGACGTTCGTAGCGACGGATGCACCCGGTCGTGCGCGCGAGCTCGAACGCCTCCTGACATTGGGGATCCGTCTTCGAGGCAATCCGGTAGACCTCGTAGTCGGCCAGCGACGGAAATGTGAACAGCGCAAACGCCTCGTCGCTGTCGCCCTCGCTCGGCATGAAGTAGCCGTGGTGCTGGCCACCGAGTTTCTTGACAAGTCGGATCCACGCGCGGCCGTACTCGATGAAGTCGTCGAGCTTGTCGGGATCGATCTCGTAGCGGAGATGAACAGTGATCATTGAGAGCCTCCGGGGTCAGTTGCTCGTGAGTCTCGCCGACGCGAGGACGGCGCGACGACAATCGCGCACCCGCGCACGAAGCGTGGCGGGCAAGCGTGGAAACTTGGCAGACCGCAGCGCAGAGTGGGACCGCGCACGCAGTGCGACGGCGTTTGCGCGCAGGCCGGAGCCGGTCGGGAACACTGGGTACGTGAAAGAGCTCACTCCCCCGCAACTCTTCGTTGTGGTCGCGCTCTTTCGCCCGGTCGGCATCGGAACGAGCTTTGACCGTCGCCAGTGGCCGGCGCACGTCACGCTCGCGTCAAACTTCGTAGTCACGGAGCACGGCGACAGACTCGCCCGCGCGGTGAGTGAAGCATGTGCTGCCTACAGACCGCTATCGGTTCGCTTCGCAGCCGTACCATGTTCGGTCGCGATGAGACTGTCCCTGCAGCTCGTGGACTCCGCCGACCTACCCGAGATGCATGAGCGCCTCGCCGATGTCCTGGAAGTCATGCCCGGTTTTGTCGCAACCGACCCCGATTACTGGCGTGCCGGGTACCGTCCTCACATGACCCAGGTGCCGACCGTCACCGTCCGCGACGGCGACATCAAGCAGATGGCGTACATTGCTGTCGCCGCGCTGAATGAGAACACAACCGTCACCACAGCTCTCGCCCTTTCGCACGAGTCCGAGGGCGCGTGAACGCTTGGCACTCGCGATTGGGTGATCGCTGGAACGCGGAGACCAAGGGCCGTTCAAGGACCGGTCTATGTGCCATGAAGGGACAGCGGCGGCTTCTATGCTCGGCTCATGATTCAGTCCGGCCGAGCGTCGCTGGTTGTGGTTTCCAGCGAGACGGATCCCGCTGTCATATCGGAGATGCTTGCGCTCACGCCGACCAGGGTCGAGCACAAGGGCACGGTGGCCCGCTCCGGTCGCGTCCGCGAGAACCACGTCTGGTCGCTCGACGTCGACTCACTCGACAACACCGGCGACGACCAAACCGGTACGCGAGCCCTAAGAGCGCTTCTCATGCGCAGCGATCCGGCGTTCGGGCGGGTCACGGACTTGCCGACGGACTGCGATGCCCGGATCTGGTGGTCGCTCGATTCAGACTCGACGCAAGGCGGGTTCTTTCTCCCAGCGGACTTGGCCGACAGTATCTCGGCGCTCGGTGTCGACATTTACGCAACGGTCTACCTGGATGAAGGTGAAGAGTGATCCGAGGGGGTATACGGCGCGCGTTGGCCGACCGTCAAACGCTTTGGCCAGTCACCGAGGCAGATCGGTTGCCGGGGCGTAGGGAAGAATCTTCGCGTGACACAACTCGGCGGGCCCTCGAACGAGGCTGACGATCGTTCGCGGATCACGGAGCTGAAGGCGCGTCTGACCGAAGATCCCGACGACGAGGAAGCGCGGCGTGAACTGGTCGAGAACTATCGTGCGCGTCGTCACCTCGATCAGGCCGGACGCTACGGCATCGCCATTGACGGGCTCCCCACAGTGAGCGAGCTTCGCGCGTACGGCGCCATGCTTCGCGGCATAGGCGCCGACGACGACCGCATGCGAGTGCTGAGCCGACTTCCCGAAGGAACCTCGATCTCACCCCAGACAAGAGACGCGCTTGATGGAAAGACCGGCGGTGAAGGGTTCCTCGAGTATGCACTTCCAGTGGTGTGGATGCTCGTCGTCTTCGCGATCCTGGCGGCGTTGTTTGTAACCTTCTTCAGCGCGCTGTCCGGCTCGCGAGACGTCCACGGCGTGGCAGTCACGTGCACTCTCGTGGTGGTTATCTGCGCTGGCCTCGCCTCTGCCCTCACGGCCACGTGGGCCGCTGTGCGCAAGTCCTGGCGCTCATTCATGATCTGGGGGCTGATCGCTGCCACGCTGCTGATCGTCACCTTCGTGCTCGTACTCAGCTAGCAAACCCGGTACCCGGTCGCTAGCGGACCCCCTTATGTCGGCAGTGTCGGGATGAGACCCTACGTCTGTGGAGAGCATCGAATGGTGGCCGTCGTTGGACGCGGCGACCAGGGACTGGCTGATCACGCACAACGGCGAGGCGCTGCCCACCGAGGTGCTCAGCCGGGTTGTTGCAGCCGGCGGGATCGTAACGTCGAACGCTTGGTGGGTCGGCGAAGAAGGACCCGACGGCTTCTTCCTCTCCGACGAGGCCGTGGACTGGATCGAAGCTGTCGGGAACGCCGAAGAGCCGTAACGCGTGCGCAGAAGGACCGGCGCACGGACGTCGATCAAGGCTGCCGTGGCAGTGCTGATGCCCCCGCGCGGATGGCCGCTGCGGCGAGTAGTCCGGCGGCGGGCAATGTGTTGATGCTTAGCCCTGGCTGCAGGAGGGTCGCGAGGACGAGTCCGAACGCAGCGGCGAATGAAAGGATCGCTGCGAGACGGCCGCGGAGGAAGAGGGCGACCATGGCGACCGTGAGGCTGACGCCGATGGCGACGGCGGCCGGTCCGACCGCGTGCAGCCAGTACTGCTCGCCCGGCATCGGTCGCGTAGATGTCGTCGACGAACTCAGCGGACCCGTAGCGACTGAAGCTGAGGATCCATCCGGCCGACAGGGCCGCCAGAACTATGAGAACGAGGCGTGCCGCTCGCTCGCGACGGACCAGGCCGGCGGTCAGGGACCCGAGGAGGACCGCGAGAAGCCACATCGCGCCGAGCACGACCGCGACACCGAGATAACCCACACTGTCGATGCATGTACAGGTGTCGGCGCCCTCCGAGCCGGGCTGTCCCATGCTGCACCTGATGTGTAGTAGCTCACGAACGAGCCAGAGCGCCGTGGAACCGAGGAAGAGCGCGACCACTCCGCTGCAGAGGATCACCCCGACAGCAAGACTGCGCGCACCCTTAGGCGCCGCGCCGCGGTGCGCTGTCGCAACCGGCGTACTCGTGACATCGAAACTGAAGTGACGCTAGCAACCTGCCCGGCCAGGGCGCGTAATCGAGCGAGCGTTCGCATTGCCCGAGCAAGTGGACCCTCCGGTGGTCGATGTCGCGGAGCGCCGCATCGACGCTGGACGCACCTCGGCGGTCCCGCACACGTTCGACGCGCTCAGGAGGACCGGCATCCGCTCCCTGCTGGGGCGGTCGCCTCAGGGTGATTCGAAGTCCGGTCGCACTTCGGCGATTGCGTCGAGCTCTGCCTGCATCCGCGCGTGGAGGTGTCGTCCGTGATCGATCCACCCATCTGGCACAGGATCGGTTTCCGCTCTCGCCTGCCAAGCGGCGTTCCAGGCATAGAGATCGCCGATTAGGTCATTGCTCAGCGGCAGGTCGTCAGCGTCGAGTGCGTATTCCTCACTGAAGGATTCCCAGAACGGCCACTCCCGCCCCCAATCCGGAAAGAGACGGATGACCCGCCGTCCGTCCGGGAGGGTAAGCGGCAGTCTCCTGCGGCTTCGGTGTGCGAGCAGGCGGTCTTGCATCTCCGCGCGCATTTGCCACTCGCGAGGCGAGTGCGGCGGCGAGTTGTAGTCGCCCCCGACCAGCCAGATCAAGCCGCGGCCGCGAGTGGAATCATCGACGACGAGCAACCTCGCCGACAAGAACCCGCGCGTACAGGTCATCGGAAGGCGAAAACACCGCACCCTCAAGTTCACGTCGGACGACCCTCGCTCCTACGGCAAGGTCAGTAGCGAGTTGTTCGTCAACACAGGGTTGGACTTCTTGCTGAGACCGGGACTCGACTCCCGCTTCTCGTTCTACGACGTCGTGCAAACTGACGCGCTCGACGCTGCCGTGAATGACATGGTTAACTCCGGCAAGGTTGCCGAAGGTATCGCATAACACCCAGCGGCTTACCGAACGCATTCCGGCTCGACGCGCGCGCAGGCGGACCGGCTCGCGGACACCGCGATCGGCCGACTCGTCGGCGGGAACCGGAGACTTACCCACTCGCCAGGCGGGCAACTTGGACCACGACCATGATCACGCCGACAACTACTGCCGGCACGAATGCCCAACGCATATTGCGCCCGGTGTACATGGAATCCGCGATCCGGGGGCCGAAGAGTCCCGCTCCGGCGTTATGCATGACGCGCGTGATCGGATGGATGAAGACGAGTCCAGTGACACCGACAGCGCAGAACACCAGTCCTACAACGAGTGCTGCCCAGGGCGATCCCGTTTCCTCCACCCGCCGATCATGTCAAGGGAACGGCCAGAGCCGACCGGGCTCGCACATCCCCGGTAGGACCGTTCTCCGCACTTGAGTTAGCGGTTCATGGCTCTTGAGTGAGCGGTTCATGACGTTGTCCACAGCAGTCATCGCGCGCCGCCTGCGGGGCGCTACTGTGCCCCCATGGGTGCATGGAGTGCAGAGCCGTTCGGCAACGACACCGCGGCCGACTGGGCCTGGGAACTGGACGAGGCAGAGAATTGGGATCTTGTCCTTGACGCGTTCACTGGTGTCCTCGAAGAGGAACCGGCAACGATCGACGCGGATGTAGCGAGTATCGCGATCGCAGCGGCCGAGGTCGTCGCGCACGCCAGCGGCAGCCCCACTCAGTCCGACGTCTATACGGAGAGCGTCACCGCGTTCGTGAAGCGCCTTCCGGATCCGCCACACGGCATCGTGTCGGTCGCCCTGAGCGCACTCGACATCGCTGCATCGCCGCAAGGCGAGCTCGCTGCGCTGTGGAGTGACGGCGGATCCGACGACTGGACGACCGCAATCGCGCGAGTCCGCGAGAGTCTCTCCGCCGCCCGATAGCGCACCCCACGTCGCGCACTGAGTAAGGTCATTTCGTGCCCAACGTGACATTGATCCGATCGAATGACTTGGCTGCGACTCCCGGCTATGCATACGCCTCCGTCATCCCGGCTCGGGCCAGCGTCGTTCACCTCGCGGGCGCATGCCCGCTTGACGCTGACGGCACGATCGTGCCGGTCGGCGACTTCGCCGGTCAGGCGACGAAGTGCATCGAGAACATGTTGGTCGCATTGGACGCCGCGGGCGCCACGATCTCCGACATTGCGTACACTCGCGTGCTCGTCGCATCCTCTAAGAACGACGATCTCGGGATGGTGTGGGCCGTCGTGCGAGATGCCTTCGCCGGCCATGAAGTGCCGAGCACATTGTTCGGCGTCGCCGCACTCGGCTTCGAGAACCAGCTCGTAGAGATCGAGGCAGTCGCGGGCATCGCCGAGTAGCAGCGCGACCGCTCGCCGAAGGACCGGCTTGCGGACTCGCGCGCGGTGAGCCGTGAACACGAACCATAAGATCCAGGAGTGATCGGCAAACACGACAGGCAGGAGACAGACGAGCAAATGGAGCTCGGCGTTCGCGCCATCCAAGTCTCGCGAGCCCGGTACCAACGAGTTGCCGTCGCCACTGGTCGTTTGGAAGGCGAGCAGTGCGTTCCTCCATGGCAGTGAGCAGGTGATGCGGGCGCTGAGCGATGTTCGCCAGATGAACGATTTCACCGACGGAGTTGCGTCGTTCGAGATCACGCCCAGCACTCAAATGCTGGCAGTTTCAATCAGCACGTGTGTGGCCCTCATCGAGCAGCTCGACGAGCGATACGCGCATCTAGCCAGAAACGACTACGCGGGGCGTCTCGTAAGCGATAGCGCCCGCGAGTAGCACCGCCGCGGGGGCGAACCGCGCGACTAGCGGGCGGATCGCCTTGGTCACCCGCATACAGGCTCGGTCGAGCGCGAGCTTCGCAACATGTCTAGCTGGCGGACCCCCGAACGAGTGCCCTCGGCGCCTGGCGCCGACCTGTTTCTGATCCCTGCCGCGGTGATCGACGACGAGTGCTTGGACGTCGTCATCATGCGTCCGAGCGGCAGTTTCGGTTGGGCGCAGATCGGGACCCGCCTCACGCTTCAATACGCTGCTCGCCGCTCCCCGCTGACGCGGCGGCGGCTCTCACGAGCCCCTGATCTTCACGCGCTCGCCTATGTCCGAGGCCGACCATTGGAAGGGCACTTCGAAGCTCCCCACGTCGTCGAACTCGATGGCGACAGCTTCCGTCACGTCACTCGGGTGCGGATCACCGTCCGGCCGGGCGCGCTGCGGGTCCGAAGCGTCGCCCCGTGATCTGATCCTCGCCCGCCAACCGGGCGTTGCGCACTACGCCTTGGTGCGCCGGGCCCGCTGGCGGATGATCCCGAAGATGAGGGTGCCGACGAAAAGCACGATTCCGATGATGGCCAGCCAGAACAAGCCCTCGAACGCGAACCCTACGATCGACAGCACGACCCATATCACCAGCAAGATGAGAAGAACTGTCCACATGTTCGTCACGGTACGCGCCATTGCCGACGAAGAACAGATCACCACCCGGGGCCTTGTAGGCAGCGGTGTACGATCGCGGCAAGGGCACCCGGACCCAGCGCCCGCTCATTCCGATGCGAACGGCGGGGAGCGATGTCGATGACAGCCGGCAAGGAGCCAGAAGGCGATGCGTTCTCGCTCGCCGCCGCCGCGCTCACCGCGGTGGGAAGCGATGATCTGTGCTCGCCGCTGCGAGCGGCCGTCGCGATGGCGGGCGCGGTGATCTCCACCCTCGGTTCGCCGATGGGATCGCAGACGGTGTGTGCCAGCACCACGCTCGGAGCCCGGATCGACGAGATCCAGATCGACTTGGGTGAGGGTCCGTCGTGGGAGGCCCTGCGTACCCGGCGCCCGGTCGCGGCAGCCGATCTCCAGGTCGACGGCGGAGCGCTGTGGCCGGGCGCGTGGGCGGCCCTCCGAGAGCTCGATCTGGGGTCGCTCTACGCCTTCCCGCTGTTCGTCGGGACGGTGGGCATCGGGTCGATCGCTCTCTATTCGACCGCCGCCCGCGAGTTGTCCGTCGCCGACATCACCGGGCTGAGCAAGCTCGCGGTGATCGTCTCCGGCACGCTCCTGCGCCGAGCGTTGGGCCGCCTCGATGTGACCGATGATGAAACGGCCGACGAGCCGTACTCGCGGCGGGAGGTGCACCAGGCGACGGGCATGGTCGCGGCCAGGAACGGAATCGACGTGGACGACGCCCTCATGCTCCTGCGCGGGCACGCCTACGCGACGGGCCGCCCCGTGCGCGACGTCGCCGCCGCGGTGATCGCCCGCAGCCTGGACCTCGGCCCGTGACAGGACACCGCCTAGGATGACGGCATGACGGTGCCGACCCGTGAGCATCAGCTGCTGGGAACCTTCGTCACGCTGGCGGACTCTCTCGTCGACGACTTCGATGTCGTCGACCTTCTCCAGCGACTCGTCGACGACTGCATCTCGCTGTTCGACGCGTCCGCGGCCGGCATCCTTCTGCTGAGCCCGTCGAATCAGCTCGAGGTGATCGTCTCCACCAGCGAGCGAAGCGAACTCGTCGAGCTGATGCAGCTGAGAGTCGGTGCCGGCCCCTGCGTGGAGGCGGCGACGACCGGCGAAGTCGTCTCGGTGGACGACATCGACCAGATCGCGGACCGTTGGCCGGCGTTCGCGGCCGATGCCCGCGCCTCCGGGTTCCTGTCGATTCACGCCATTCCGCTGCGACTGCGGGACTCGACGCTGGGATCGCTGAACCTGTTGCGGGAGGAACCGGGAGCGCTCAACGCAGCAGATGCCGCCGCGGCGCAGGCCCTGGCTGACATCGCCACCATCAGCATCCTGCAGCAGCGCCTGGCAGAGGAGTCGGAGCTCACCCAGGCTCAGCTCCAGCGCGCGCTCGACAGCCGGGTGGTGATCGAGCAGGCCAAGGGATACCTCGCCCAGCGACAGAACATCGACATGGACGAGGCGTTCGCGCGGATCCGGAGCCGCGCCCGCTCCACCCAGACCCGCATCGGTGTCGTCGCGGCCGACGTCATCGCCGGGCGACTGGTCCTCTGACCACGCCGGAGCTGCGCCGGTTGCCGGTCCGGCTAAAGGGTCTGCCGCTGCTGGAGCAGCGGACACTCGAAGGGATCGCGCTCGCCGAGCCCCACCCTGTTGATGTAGCGGACGACGATCCCGTAGGACTGCCAGAGACCCGTCTGGGTATAAGGCACGCCATGCTCCCGGCAAAATGCGCTGATCATCCCCGACGCCTGCCGGAGGTGCGGTCGGGGCATCGAGGGGAACAGGTGATGCTCGATCTGGTAGTTGAGCCCTCCCATTGCCGTGTCCAGCAGCCGGTTGCCACGGATATTCCGGCTCATCAGCACCTGCCGACGGAGGAAATCCACCTTCACGTCGGCCGGGACAAGCGGCATCCCCTTGTGGTTCGGAGCGAACGCCATGCCCATGTAGACGCCGAACACACCGAGCTGAACCCCGAGGAACGCGAACGCGATCCCCGGCGACAGCACCAGGAACACGAGCACGAGGAACCCGATGATCCGCGCCGCGAGGAACGCGATCTCGATCGGACGGCGACGCAACGGTTCCCGCGAGAACACACGACGCACGCTCGATGCGTGCAGCGAGAGGCCCTCCAGCAGCAGGATCGGGAAGAACAACACCCCCTGGTGCGCGATCAGCCAACGCAGTGGTCCACTGCGACTCGCGCGCCGACGGTCCGCCTGCTCCGGAGTGAACGCGATGACGGGCAGTTCGATGTCGGGATCGCTGCCGATCTTGTTCGGGTTGGCATGATGCCGCGTGTGTTTGTGCTGCCACCAGCCGTAACTCATTCCCACGAGGAGATTACCGATCACCAGCGTGGTCCAGTCGTTCCACCGACCCGAGCGGAAGATCTGCCGGTGGGCAGCGTCATGACCGAGCATGGCAACCTGCGTGAGAACGACGGCCAGCACGGCCGCCGTCACCAGCTGCCACCAGGTGTCGCCGATGAGGATGAAACCGGTGATCACGCCCGCGATCACGATCGGGGCCGCGACGAGCTTCGTCCAGTAATAGCCGTAACGACGACGCATGAGACCGCTTCCGGTCACCAGCTGCGACAACTCCGTGTAGTGATTCGGCGTCTTCGGCGTCGTGGATCGCACCGACGATGCGATCGATCCCGAAGGGATGACGGCCATCTCATGCCCCCTGCCACATGAAGCGCGCACAGATCGTGTCGCATCAATGACGGGGTCCGGGCCATCTGCTCTCAGAGTATCCCCGTAACCCCGCGCGCGCACCGGGGGCACGGCGAACGCACAGGCAGGTCACCGCGTGGGAAGGCTACGGAACCAGGTGCGCGAGGAGCTCATCGACCTCGATGGAGCACACTCCGATGCGGGAGTCCGCGATGCCGATCGGGATCCAGACCACGTCGTCCACGATGAGCCCGCCGCACGAGTACACGACGTTCGGCACGTAGCCGTCGCGGCGTTCGTCGAACGGCTGCAGGATCGGATTCGCCGTCCGTCCGAGGACGATGGTCGGATCCTCGAGGTCGAGCAGCAATGCTCCCAGGGAGTACCGTCGCATCGGACCCACGCCGTGCACCAGGACGACCCACCCCTGCGGGGTCTCGAGCGGCGGGCCGCAGTTGCCGGTCTGGACGATCTCCCAGGGCTCCCCGGGGGTATGGACGTTTCCGACGTGGTCCCAGATCACGCCGTCGCCGGACTCTGCGAGCGAGATGCTCTCGCCTCCGGTTCGGCTCAGCGCGAGGTACCTGCCGCCCACGGGGCGCGGGAACAGCGCCATCCCCTTGTCCTGAGCGGCGTCTCCGGTCAGCCGGTGGATCTCGAACTCGCGCAGATCCTGGGTGACGATCAGACGCGGTGCGATGTCGCGACCGTCGTACGCGGTGTACGTCCCGCGGTAGTGAGTGGCACCGGCGAGGTCGGTGAATCGCACGAAACGCGCGTCCTCCATTCCATGCCGTTCCTCTGCCGCCACGGGGGTGAGGACCCGCTGGCTGAGGGCGGTCTCTGGGGAGAACACCGCGCGATAGACGGAATTCGTCAGGTCGCGCAACGCCTCGATATGCCGACCGCTGTCCGCCCGCCTCGACAGCGCGCTCGGCAGGGCGGCCACCGACGCCTCGACCTCCGACGCGGTGAACCGCTCGGGAAGCCCTTGCAGCACGCTGTGCGAGATCTCGTTGATGATCCCCTCGTCCTCCAGCGCAGCACGGAAGTGCACGATGCTCCAGTCCCCTTCTTCGATCCGCGCTCGCCACAGCGGCAGCTGCCGCTCTGCGAACGTCCAGCACAGGCCCGGGCCGATGATCGCCTCGGCGAATTCGATGGAGGAGCGATGTCCCTCTCCGATGGAGCGGAGGGCGATGGCCACGCGCAGCTGTCCGGGCGCCAATCCCGTCTGGTCGGGGTGCTCCACGGCGCTGGGGTTGCACAGCGCCGCGCCCTCGACCGCATACTCCGACGTGAAGCTGGCGCCGAGCACCAGGCGTCGAGCGTCGCTGATGTCGACCGGATCGGCAAGACGAGAACTCACGACGTCGGCGTTGTCCCGGAACAGACCGCGGATGTCGGGATGCCGCGAACCGAAGTCGCGGGTGAGCGCCGCCGCGAGCACGTCGGCCCGCTCGTCAGGTATCGCCATCACGCGCGCGATGATCTCGGCCGCGCGGGAATGGTGGGCGGACCATTCCTCGCCCGGAAGGAACAGCTGCGCGATCACCCGGTCCGGCTGTGCCAAGAGTTCCGCCGCGTGCATCCGGGCGGTCATCCCGTGTTCACTTCACTGTGGCGGTACGCCTGCTGGTAGGTGCTCAGCGCGGCCAACGTCGATTCGGCGCCGCGGTTCTCGTTCCGGCCGTCGCGTTCGAGGCCGTCGAAGCCGGCTCCCGTCAGCTCGTCGAACATGGCGGTCCCGGTGTCATTGAGACCGGTGAACCAGCGCCACGCGAGTGAGATCGGGGCCAGCCACGCCGTGTCTGCGGTAACCGCGTACGCGCGTGCACACGCGTCCGCGAGTGCGGCGAGCTCGATGGGCTGCTGATCGAACAGCGGTCCCGACTCGCCGGGCCCGCGCCCTCCCGTCCCGGTTACGGACAATCGGTCGTCCGACGTCTCCACGGAAAGCAGGAACTCGAGCATCCGCAGACCCCGCGCTGCGGCATCCGCATCACCGAGAACATGCCCGGCGGCGATCAGCGCTTCTGCGATGGAGGCGTTCCCATAGGCGAGGCGCGGCTCGGGCCAGAGCCAGGTGCGATCCGTCGGCGCAGGCACCGCGGCGACGAACTCCCGCAGGAGAGTCCGGGCAATGTGGTCATCCGAACGCACGCGCACGATCTCCGCAGCTCCCAGCGCCGCGAAGGCGAGAGTCCGCAGGCTCGTCGACCGCTCGCGGGCTGCGATGCGGAAAGTGCGCAACGCGCGAGCTCGGGTCCAAGGATCGCCTCGCTGGACGGCGATCGTGCCGAGCGCCCACAGCAGCCGTCCCCACCAGTCGCCCATGGCCGGCTCGTCGGACCACTCCCCGGCGGCGCTCATGCGATTGTGCGCGAGCCCGTCCGAGCGCACGGCCGACTCGAGGAAGCGCAGATAGATCGAGGCCATCTTCCGGAGTTCGGCGGTCTGCTGCCGCTCACGGGCGACCACGATCAGCGCTCGCGCCACGTCGTCGACGCAGTAGCCGTGGTCCGGGCGTGGCGCGTCGAGGAGGGCGTGCTCGAAGATGCCGTTGTGATCCGTCAGCACGCGCAGGTGCTCGTACGGCGGAGAAGGGTCCATCATGCTGCCCGCGCCGCGACGAGCCTCGCAGTGAGCGCACGGTAGCGATCGGCGACCGCCGACCACGTCGTCTCGTGCGTCTCGCGGAGGGCGGCCTCGCGCATGCTATCGGCAACGGACGACCCCGTGATGATCTCGCGAAGCGCCCGGGCCATGGCGTCAGGGTCCTGATGGGCGACGACCGTCCCGGCTCCGCTCGACAACAGCTCCACCGCATGCGGGAACCCGGTGGCGACCACGGGAACGCCGGCGGCCACGGCCTCGGCAAGGACGCCGGAGGTCGCCTGGTCGACCGAGTCGTACGGCAGAAGCACGACATCGGCCGAAGCGATGAGGGCGGCGAGCTGCGACATGTCGAGGTAGCGACCGTCGATGCGGACGGATGCCTCGATGCCCAGCTCGACGGCGAGTGCGGCGAGCATCGTGCGGTAGCTCTCGCCCGCATGTGTGAGCACCTTGGGGTGCGTCTGCCCGGCGACGATGTACTCGACGTGCGGGTCGAGGTCGGTGAGCTGTGCCATGGCGCGGATGCCCCATTCGATGCCCTTGCCCGGTGAGAGCAGCCCCCACGTGAGGACGCGGCGGCCGCTGTGCGGCTCGGACCCGCTGAGAGCCACGTGCTGCACACCGTGCGGGATGACGTGGACGCGACCGAGATCGACCGCGTAGTGCGCGGCGAGGTTGTCGCGTGCGTGGGCGGTCATCACGACGACGACCGCGGCGAGGCGGCAGACTTCCGTGAGCACTTCCCGTTGGTGCGGCGTCGGTGCGACCAGGACGGTGTGGAGCACGACGATGGTCGGTGTCCGCGTCGCGGCGAGCACCTCGACGATCTGATCGCCATCGTCTCCGCCGTAGATCCCGTACTCGTGCTGCACGATCACGACATCGCACGCGTTGAGCGCCATGGTCGCCCGCATCATGCTGAGCCTGTCGTCCGCGATCAGATCGGTGCGCACCCGCGACCGCGCGCGGGGGTCCGGACGGCCACGATCCTCGGGGCGGTCGAGAACGCGCACGATCGTGCCGTCCTCGTCACCGTCGAGGACGAGGGCGTCGGAGAGGGACTCGGTGAAAGTGGCCAGGCCGCAGCGGGTCGGCGGAAACGTGCTGAGGAATCCGTAGTGGGTCATGGTGACGCTCTCTGATGATGCCCGGGCGGAATCGCTCCGGGCTTTGGCGAGACGTCTGCCAACGGCATCCCTCGTGGAACTGCGCCCTCATCGCCGCAGTCCGGTTCACGTCCGAGTCACGACCCGGACGCTGTAGTCGTCACGGTACACGCCCGACCTGGACGTCGGCCCGGGGATCAGCGACGCCGCACAGTCTCGTACACGCGCAGGTACTCGTCGACCATCCGCTCCACGCCGAATCGCATGACGGCGAGATCGTGCACGCGACGACGGTTCAGCGACAGGACGGCGGGGAGCGCCGAGACGGCCTCCTCGATCGAGGCCACAGTGCTGCCGGTCGCGCCCTCGTCGATGACTTCTGCCATGGACCCCCGGCGATACGCGAGAACGGGCGTGCCGCACATCATGGACTCCACCACCGAGAGTCCGAACGGCTCGTCGAAATCGATCGGATGAAGCAGCGCCACCGCCTGCCCGAGGACGCGCGCACGTTCCTCAGCCCCGACAGCGCCGAGGAACACGACTTGCTCCCCGTCGATGTGGGGTTCCACCTCGCGGCGGAAGTAGTCGGGGTCGTGGATGAGACCGCAGATCACGAGGCGCCGGCCGGCGCGCCGCGCGATCTCCACCGCGGCCGCGGTGCCTTTGTCGGGGTGGATCCGCCCGAACGACACCAGGTAGTCGTCCGGTTCGGTGACGCAGGGAAGCTCTGTGGCGTCGATCCCGTGGTGGATCGTCGCGAGATACTCCAGACCGGGGGAGCGATCGGAGTCGGAGATCGAGACGAACGCCGAGGTCGAGGAGACGTACGCGGGCAGGATCGCCGGGCCCGAGAAGCCGTGGATCGTCGTGATCATCGGCGCGCGCCACTGGGCGCTGAACGCGAGAGGGAGCCAGTCGAGCTGGTTGTGCACGAGGTCGAACTCGCCCGAGCGCTCGATGGCGTGGGCGACGTGAAGCGCTTCCCACACGCGGCCGTCCATCGACGGGTCTTCGGCGTAACCGTGCGGCGTCACGGCATCGAGCTCGGCGCCGGTGATCGAGTCGCCGGTCGCGAACAGCGTCACGTCCACCCCACGGCGCACGAGACCCTCCGTGAGCAGGCTCGTCACGCGCTCCCATGGCCCATAGCCCAGCGGGGGCGTCCGCCAGGCGATGGGACCGAGCATCGCGACCTTCACCCGAGCGCTCGCCGGGCTCGCCTCACTCGCTCGGGGCGTCGGGATGCGACGGCTCGAAGACGACCGACTCGGCCAGCGTCGCGACGGCGGCCGCCCGTTCGTGCTCGTGTCCGGCCGCTGCCTCGAACGTGACCGCAGCGGCGTCCCGTCGGGCGCGCAGGTTGTGGCTGACGGCGGCGAGCCTCTCGGAGAGGAGTCCGGCCAGGCCGTCGCGCAGTCCCTCCAGATTGGTGTTCGCGATCTCGAGTCTGCGATCCGAGACCGTCAGCACGACCGCGGGGTATCCTGCATCCGACAGGAACCGACGTGTGTCGCCATCGAGGATCTGCTTGATCTCTTCGGGCTCGGGGCGTCGTGTGAAGACCGCCTCGACCGTGTATGTGTCCGGGGCGTCATCCGTGAGCAGCGTCGCCGGCAACGAGCCGACGAGTACCGATCTGAGCCCCAGCAGCGCGACGTCGCTGCCGTTGGTCTGTGTCTGTATATTCATGATCGGACGTTACGCCCCCATTCTGTGTGGCTCACAGATTGGCCTGTCCGGCTCAGTCCTCGGACGGCGCAGGTGTCGCGGCCGGTTCGGGCGGCGGGGTGACGGGAGCCGCCGGTTCACGCTGCCACGAGCGCCGGCGTTGGATCTCGAGCAACCGTGCTAGTTCCGCAGGGACAGGAACTCCCCGGGCCAGCAACTCCTGGGCCGGAAGGTGCACACTGAAGGCGTCACGGGACCCGGCGTTTCGCCTTGCCGCCCGGCTGACGAAAAGAACGTGTGAGTCGCAGCCCGGCGACTGCTCGTGAACGGTCAACGCACCGACCACCGCAGCCCCACGACTTCCACGGTGGATTCAGACGCGGGCTGCCGTGCTGAGCGCCGACGAGATCACCGAGCTCAGCCGTGTAGCGGCGGTAGTCCGAGAATCTGCCCACTTCGAACGACCCGGGCGCCAAGCTGCCCGAGAGGTCCACAGCAGTTCGCTGAGAACCGCTATCACGCAAACTCGTCGGGGGTGAAGGAACGCGGTTACGCCGTGGGCTTGCCTGGTCGGCCGGTGCCGACACCTTGGCGGCCTCAGCGGGCGAACGCGGCCGGGAGGACGACCCGGTCGATGGTCGTGATCATGAAGTCGCGGTCGACGGGCTCGCGCAGCATCAGTGTGCGGTAGGCGACCATCGCCGGGCCGATCAGGCACAGCGCCTCGATGTCCACATCCGAAGCGATCTCACCGCGGTCGATGGCGCGGCGGAAAAGGATGCGATTAGCCGCGGCTCGTGGCTCGATGATCGCCTCGCGCGCTGCGGCAGCGAGTTCGGGGTCGCGGGCGATCATCGAAACGATCCCGGCCATGACCTGGAGTTTGCGCTGGCTCTCCTGGATGGTCGGCGAGCGCACCATCGCCACGAGGTCTCCGCGAAGTGTTCCGGTGTCGGGCAGCGACTCGAGATCGAGATCCTTCGCCTTCATGCAGGCAACCGCGTCGAGCACGAGCTCAGGCTTTGACGCCCACCGTCGGTAGACCGTCGCTTTGCCGGCTTTGGCACGGGCTGCCACCATGTCGATCGTCATGCCGTCGTACCCGGTCTCTGCCAGCACCTCGATGGTGGCATCCAGAATCTCGGCATCACGCGTGTGATCCCGCTTGCGTCCGAGGCGGGGCTTGGCCTCGAGGTCGACCTGCGTCATCGCGGTTCGCCTCCTTCGCGTTCCGATCCGCACTCAACATTACCGCCGGGTAAATTCCTGAACCGAGTTGATCCGGAACTCCATAGTTCCGTATAGTCTCGCTCCATGACTTCCACCCCCGTCACCACGACCAGCGGACGACGCTGGCTCACCCTCGCCGTGGTCGGGCTTGCCCAACTCATGGTCGTGCTCGATGCCACCGTCGTGAACATCGCGCTCCCGTCGGCGCAGGCCGACCTCGGCTTCACCGACGGCCAGCGCCAATGGATCATCACGGCCTACTCCCTCGCGTTCGGCAGCCTGCTGCTGCTCGGCGGTCGCTTGTCCGACCTCATCGGCCGCAAGCGCACGTTCATCATCGGGCTGATCGGTTTCGCCATTGCATCGGCCTTCGGCGGCGCAGCGGGCACGTTCGAACTGCTGGTTGCCGCGCGCGCCATACAGGGTGCGTTCGCCGCTCTTCTCGCCCCCACGGCGCTGGCCGTGCTTACCACGACCTTCGTGATCCCCAAGGAGCGAGCCCGCGCATTCGGTGTCTTTGGCGCGATCGCCGGCGCGGGCGGCGCGATCGGGCTTCTGCTCGGCGGCATCCTCACCGAGGCCTTCAACTGGCGCTGGAACCTCTACATCAACGTCTTCATCGCCGCCGCAGCGCTGATCGGCGCCCTGATCTACATCCCGTTCATCGCGCGCACCGGCCCCCGGCCGAAGCTCGACGTTCCGGGCACCCTCCTCGTCTCGGGCGGGCTCTTCGGCCTGGTTTTCGGCTTCTCGAACGCCGAGACCGACGGCTGGGACTCACCTCTGACGTGGGGCATGCTCGCAACCGCCGTGGTCCTGCTGGGAGCCTTCGTGCTCTGGCAGCGCCGGGCGAAGCATCCATTGCTTCCCCTCGCGATCGTCCTCGACCGCAACCGCGGCGCAGCCTTTCTCTCGGTGATGATCGCGGGCGCGGGGATGTTCGGCATCTTCCTCTTCGTCACCTACTACATGCAGCTGACCCTGGGTTACTCGCCGATCCAGGCGGGACTCGCCTTCCTTCCCATGATCGGGATGCTGGTGCTCGCCGCGCAGCTGGGCACGAACATCTTCGTGCCGAGGTTCGGCCCGAAGGTGCTGGTGCCGTCGGGCATGATCCTGGGCGTGATCGGGATGATCTGGCTCACGTTCCTCGACGCTTCGAGCGCGTATGCGGCGAACGTGATGCCGCCGCTCATGGTGATCGGCTTCGCCATGGGCACGATCATGCCGGCATCGATGCAGACTGCGACGCTGGGTGTGAACCGCGAGTTCGCTGGTGTGGCCTCGGCGACGGTCAACACGAGCCAGCAGGTCGGCGGGTCGATCGGTACCTCATTGCTGAACACGCTCGCGGCCACCGCCGCGGCGGACTATCTCGCTTCGCACACTCCCCTGACACCCGAAGTCGGTGTGGATGCCGCGCTCGCAAGCTACGCGACGGCGTACTGGTGGGGTGCAGCCTTCTTCGCCGCGGGGGCGGTCATGTCGGCACTGTTGTTCCGTCGACGCGGCGACGGAATCTCGCTATCGCACGACCGGCAACCCGCAACTGGCGCGGACGCGAAGGCGGAGCCTGTCATCGCACACTGAAAGAGCGGACTGCCTCGCCGCAGCCCACACCAGCATCGTCGAGGACTCAATCGGTCGAGACCATCCGAGCAGATACAGGGGCAGTCTGAGCGCAACGCCTATAGCGGGCAAGAGGATCGTCACGCAACGCCGTGCCTCGCTGGACAGCATCGCGGTTGTCCATCTGTCTGTCGTAGACCTCATCGGTCGCGTCCGGGCCGTCAGTGGTCGCGTGCCCACCGCTGAGGGTCAAGCCCGGGTTCTGGCCGGACCCTGGATCGAGTTGGCGCGTCGCGCCATGATGGTGGCATGCCCGGGGAGGATCCCGTGCGACGTGGGAACGCCGCCCTCGCAGTCGGGGACTGGGCGTCGGCAAGGGAGTGCTTCACCGACGCTGTGGCACAGTCTTGCTCGGCGGAGGCGTTAGATGGCTTAGGTCGAGCCGAGTGGTGGCTCAAGGATGTCCGCGGCGCGATCGAAACACGGACTCGTGCGCACAGCGCCTTCAAGCGCGATGGCCGGTACAGGGAGGCCGCGCTGGTTGCGGTGTGGCTCTCGCGGGAGCTCCGTCCGCTGCTGCGGAGCGACGCGGCCGCCGACGGATGGCTCGCGAGGGCGGAGACGCTTACCGCCAGGACAGACGAGGCCTCCCTACCGGGATGGATCTCGCTTGCGCGCGCCGAAGCCGCGTCCGACGTGACGGATGCGGTCGCATGCTGTCGATTCGCGGTGGAGCGCGCGCGCAAGCGTGACGATGCGGACCTGGAGATCCAGGCTCTGGCACGGCTCGGAGTGCTGCAGGTCGCCGCGGGCGAGGTCGAGGAGGGCATCACTCGGCTGGATGAGGCCATGGCGGCGGTGAGTGCCGGAGAAGCTCGGGATCTGGCCAGCGTCGGCATGGTCTTCTGCGCCCTCATGGAGCTGGCGGAACTGCTCGGGGACCATACGAGATTCGCGGAGTGGACGGCGGCGTTGACCCAGATAGGGGGAACGCAGGGGTTCGGTCCGCTCGACGGGTTCGGGGCCGACGCCGGGTACGGTGCGCTGTCGTCGTTCTGCGGGGCGTGCTGCGGCGGGCTGTATCTCGTCACCGGGCGCCTGGACGAGGCCGAGGGTGAGTTGCTCGGCGCGGTCAGGGATCTCGAGTCCCACGACATGGGCTTCCGCTGCGTGCATCCGATCACTCAACTCGCCGAGCTGCGCGTGCTCCAGGGGCGATTCGAAGAGGCGCGCGACCTGCTCGGCTCCTACGAGGATCTCCCCGAGGCCGTGCGCCCGCTGGCCGTGCTGGATCTCGCCGTCGGGTCGCCTGCAGCCGCGGCGGCACGCCTGGAGCGGCGGATCGATGAGCTCGGCGGGCTCACGGTGATGGCGTTTCCGTTGCTCGCTGTCCTCGTCGATGCGCACCTCTCCCTCGGCCATCCCGAGATCGCGGCCGACTCGCTCTCGCGAATGGTGGGCGTCGCCGCCATCACCCGCAGCCGGCGCCACCGCGCCGAGGCGCTCTTCGCCCAGGGCAAGATTGCGGCGCTCGAGCAGCGCGAGGAGGCGGTGCCACTCCTCCGCGAGGCCGCGAGGGCCTTCAGCGAGGCATCCATCGCACTCCAGGCGTGCCGCGCACGGCTGGCGCTGTCGCGCGCGCTCGCTCATCGCGACCGCCCGGTGGCGATCACGGAGGCACGTGCCGCGCTCGCGGCCTTCGAGCGGCTCGGCGTGGCACCCGACGCCGATGCGGCCGCAGCATTCCTGCGCGAACTGGGCGTGAGGGGCCGGACCGGTCCGAAGAACTTGGAGCTCCTCAGCAAGCGCGAAGTCGAGGTTCTCCGGCTCGTGGCCAACGGGCTGTCGAACGCCGAGATCGCGTCGCGCCTCTTCATCAGCGTCAAGACCGCCGGCAACCACGTGAGCAGCGTGCTATCGAAGCTCGGTCTGCGCAGCCGGACCGAGGCTGCCGCGTTCGCGGCGATCCACCTCCGAGGCGGTCAGTTCGAAAACAGGGAAGTCTCCCCATCCTCCGTCCCACCTTCCGGCGCACGATGAGAGGACGGAAGGAGCAGGGGCCATGGTGCACATCAAGACATCCATCGTGATCCGGAGGACCCAGGAGGCGACCTTCGACTACATCACCGATCTGAGGAATACGACGCAATGGGCCGCCGAGCTCGTCGACATCACCTACGACGGCGACCTGCGGCTCGGCGCCACCGGCGTGGAGACCAGACGTCGAGGCAAGACGGAGTTCTCGTGGCCATGGACGGTGACGGCGTACGAACGCCCGCACCGCGTGGTTCTCGAATACGGTGCGCCGTATCCCGCAATCGCCGACTTCACCTTCGGCCGTGACCCGGAGGGAACCCGCTTCACCTGCGACACCGAGCTGAGGCTGATGGGAATCCGGCGGATGCTGTGGCCCCTGGTCGCCGCGGAAGCACGGCGGGTCGACGCCGCCCAGTTCCAGAAGGCGAAGGAGATCCTCGAGTCGCAGGACACCGCCCTGCACAGCGAGGAGAAGGGGGCGAAGTCGTGAACGCGGATCCGAAGACGGTCGCTCAGCGGTTCTACGACATCCTCAACGAGGGAGCGCTCGAGCGACTCGACGAGGTCTGCGCCGCCGACATCAAGGGCCATGCCGGTGCCGGCGCAGACCTCACCGAGGTGAAGCGGGCAATCGGGAGCCTGCTCGAAGCCTTCCCGGGTCTGCGGGCGACTCCCCGGCACGTCCTCCAAGACGGCGACCTCGTCAGCACCTGGGTCACCTACGAGGGAGCCCACCAGGGATCGTACGCGGGGGTATCGGGCACGGGGCGTCGAGTGAGGTTCATGGCCTGGGATCTGTTCCGGGTGCGGGACGGGCACATCGTGGAGATCACGCAGGCCTGCGACCTCTTCACCCTCATGAACCAGATCGGCGCATTGCCGACGGCCGCGCCCGCATAGCCACACGCCATCACAGGGAAGGACAGGAAGAATGCCCAAGTCATCGAAGAACAGCGCAGCGGAAACGGTCGAGGTCGAGGGTTACGAGGGCCACCTCGACCACCTCGACGGGGGCTACACCGTCGCATTCGAGAAGTACACCGCAGACGCCGACCTGAGTCCCTACTTTGCCGGCCTTCCAGACAACCGATGCCAGGCTGCCCACTGGGGCTATGTCCTTGCCGGCAAGGTCACGTTCAAGACCGCCGACGGGGAGGAGACGTTCGTCGCCGGCGATGCATACTATGTCGCACCCGGTCACACGCCGGTGCTATACGCCGGAACCGAGGTCGTGGAGTTCAGCCCCACCGAGCAATTCCAGCAGACCATCGACGTGGTCACCAAGAACATGGATGCCGCAGGCTAGATACCAGTGAAAGTGCCCTGCGAGACTGGGTCGATTCCGCCCGTCGGCGGCGGTTGAACGTGGACACGATTTGGACATAAGCGCCGGCGTCTGCGGACTTCCCTCCTGATGGAGACCGACGGAGCCTGGACCGACCGAAGCCACACGAATAGGCGAGATCACAGGCTTGCACGCCCACTTCCGCGCAAATACTGCGAACCGCGAGAATGGCTGATTATCCCCGCCCGTGTTTCGGCTCCCGCCGACGCGTCGACTCGGCCCCGGTCTACCGCCGCACGACATCTCCCGATCCCGACACGCGCACATCCGTGCTCGGATCGCCGGAGTACGTAACCCGCCCGCTGCCCGACAGATCGACCGACAGGCTGACGTTCGCCGAGACATCCACCTCGCCCGATCCGGAGAGCGTGACGACGGCGTCCTCGGCCACGAGTTGTTCGGCGTCGACGCTGCCGCTGCCCTCCAGATCGACGGAGAGCTCTCCGGCCGAGCCGGCCAGGGTGACATCGCCCGAACCCGCGAGGCGCACCTCGACGCGACCGGCCGACAGCCCCGACCAGTCGACGTCTCCCGAGCCGTCGATGTCGACCCGCACGGTGCCGTCTGCGGAGACCGTCGCGTCGACATCACCCGAGCCGTTCAGCTCGATCAACTCGAGGCTGGGCACGGTCAGGTCATAGCGCACCTCGCGAAACCCCATCGTGAAGCCCGGCGTGGTCGCGAGCACGAGCGTGTCGCCGTCAACCTCCGATGTGAGGCGGTCCAGCACGCCTTCTGGCGCGTGCACAGTGAGTGCCGGCTCCCCCTCCGACACGACGAGATCGCCGGAGGTGTCGAGCACCACGTGCGACACCTCGCCGATCTCTCGCTCCTCGCTGGCCTGAGGCCCGGCGGGGATCATGAGCGAGCACCCCGACAGCGCGAGGAGCGACGCCGCGATCACGACGGAGCCGGGCAGGCGACACCTGTTCTCGTTCATCTGTGACCCTTTCTCCCGCAAAGGTGGGCCGACACGCGTGCGGCGACTCACCCGCACCCGCCGGACGAACGGCGAGAGCACCGAGAACCGGAGCGCGCCCAGTCGCGCCCATCGACACCATGATCGGAGGACGAGGGCGTTTGTGCCACCCCCTCCTCGGCAGAGCCCGACGCGCGGCCGTCCACCGATGCCGGACCGACAAGCGCGGCCGTCACCTCACCCCAGGTGCTGGCGGGCGAAGTCGCCGAACTCGGCGAGCGCGGCGCGCGCCGCAGGGAGCACGGCGTTCCACAGCGGGAAGGCATGGATCATGTGCGGCAGTACGTGCAGGCGCACATCCGCCTCGGCGCGCGCGGCTGCGCGCACCAGGCGCACGGAGTCGTCGAGCAGGGTCTCGTCGGCTCCCACCTGGACGAGCGCCGGCGGCAGGCCGGTCAGATCCGCGAAGAGCGGCGACACGCGGGGGTCATCGCGTGTCACCCCCGACGCCACATACGCCGAGGCGAGCTCATCGAGGTACGACCGGTGCAGCAACGGGTCGATCGCGTCGTTGTCGTCGACGGAAGCGCCCGACATCGTCAGGTCGGTCCACGGCGACACCAGCCACAGGCCCGCCGGACCCTCCCGCCCGGTGCGACGCAGTTCCTGCCACAGCGCGAGGGTGAGCCCTCCGCCGGCGCTGTCGCCGCCGACGACGATGTGGTTCGGTGCGATCCCCGTCGCGGTGAGCCAGTCCCACGCCGCGAGCGCGTCGGTGAGCGCGGCGGGGAACGGATGCTCCGGCGCGAGCCGGTACTCCAGCGCGAGTGCACGGATGCCCGCCGCGCGGCCGGCCTCGGCCGCCATCGTGCGGTGACTCGCGATCGAGCCGGAACAGTACCCGCCGCCGTGGAGGAAGAGGAGGGCACGCGCCGTGTCAGCGTCGGGAGCACGGGACCACTCCGCGGGAACGCCGCCGGCATCCGTCTGTTCGAACACGATGTCGTCGGCGACGGGCCAGGCACCCCCGACCTCGACGATCCGCGCCCGGCGCTCTGCCCACCCCACCGGCCGCGGTTTCGAGCCGAGAAGCGCGCGCACCTGCTCGATGCCGCTGTCGTCGTTGGCGCTCACGCGGTCAGACTAGCGACAGCCTGCGTCAGCTGCCGCGAACCTGCTTGCGGAGGGCGACGGCGGCGGCAGCATCCGTCTTCTTCCGTCGATCGCGAACCGCCCCGCCGACCGACACCGCGGCGTAGAGGAAGAGCGAGCCGGCGACGACCGCCAGCACGACGGCGCGATTCGAGCCGTTGAGCACGTTGTTCACCCAGCCGAGCAGCGGCAGGCTGTACCAGAGCGTGCCCCGGATCTGCACGGGCTTCACCGGCGCAGGATCGACCGAGTCGTTGTTGTCACCCTTCGTGACGAAGGTCAGCTCGCCGTCCGCGTAGGTCTTCGACACCACGCGGTGACTCACGACGGCCGCCTCGCCCGAGCTGATCTGATACGTGACGACGTCCCCGACCCGGATCTCGTCCACCGGCGTCGGGCGGATGACGACGAGCGTTCCGTGCGGCAGGCCGGGCTCCATCGACTGGGTGAGCACCGTCATCGCGCTGCCGCCGACGACGACGGGCAGGCCGACCACGGCGACCGCCACGGCGAGCAGCAGCACCAGGATCGACGCGCTGAGCGAGACGGCGAGGTAGTGCAGCAGGCTCTTTCCCTCGTCACGACGGCGGGCGTCGGCGCGGCGGGTTCTGCGCGACGACGGCCCGGCGGGGCCGCGCGTCGGGAGGGTGGTCGTCGACACGGGAGGGGAGAGGGTCATGGCATCACGCATTCGTACTTGATGTTGGAGTTGCCGACGGCGGTCCGCCGCACCATGAGGGTCGAGCTGTCGGACGAGACGGTGCCTGCCGCGGTCATCTCGGTGGCGACGATGCGGAGCTCGTGGACGCCGTCCGCCGCGATGTCGACACCGCCCAGAACCACAGAGAGGGTCGCGGCGCTGGAGGTCAGTTCCTTCACGACGACGTTCGCCTTGTCGACCACGCGGTACTGCAGAGTCGCGCCCGCGCCGCGGTTCGTGGGGGCGGTCCAGCTCAGTTGCACCCCGTGCGGCGGCGCCTGCACGCAGGTCGGGGCGCCGGCGGCGGCGAGACCGTAGACCGACTGGGTGAAGGCGGCAGTTGTGGCGGTGACGGTCCAGCTCGTGCCGACGACACCGGTCACACCGAATGTCGCCGCCACGGTCTGCCCCGCCATCGACGAGACGCTCTGCGCGTCGATCTCCGTGGCGACGCACACCACCACGGATGCCCCTGACGCGAGCGTGCGCGCCGCGGCCGGCAGGGCCGGAGCGGCGTTGGCCAGTGTGGTGCTCTCCGCCGTGCTCGGCGCGGTGGTGCCGCAGGCGCTGCCGGTCCACAGGCGCAGCGCGATCTTGTCGGCGAGGGCGGTGCTGCTGCCCGCGCCGAGCTGCGTGGCGAGCGTGTACGACAGCGGCGCCCCACCGGTGTTGGCGATCGTCAGCTCGCCCGCCGCGACCGGCGGGGTGCCGGAGCCTGCCCGGTAGGTCGTGGCGAGCCCGCCCGTGAGCTGCACCGTGGTGGCGACGGTGGTGGACGAGACGGATGCCGCCACAGACGCGCTCGCCATCCACACGGCGGCCGCGCCGCCCGCGCCGCCGAGCACTGCGAGGGTGACGAGGGCGGCGATGGGGCCGAGCAGGCGGCGGATCATGGGCGCACCTGCGTTCCCGAGATCGTGATGGTGAGAACGGATGCCGCTCCCCCGGCCGCTGCGGCAGGCGCGGTCAGCGGCAGGCCGACGCCGACGCAGAGCAGCTGCGATGCGCCGGGAGCGAGCGTCAGGCGCAGGTCCGACGCCGCGGCGGCACCGACGCCGGTGGTCTCCCCGCCGGCGATGCGGCCCGCGGTGCAGTCTGCGGCCGAGGCGGCCTGGCCGACGGTGACGGCCACCGCGCTCGTGAACGGCGTGGCCGCCGTGGAACTCGTCACCGGGTCGATCGTGAGAGCGAGCGGCGTGGTGCCGGTGTTGCGCACCGTGGTCGCCGCGTAGATCGTGCGACCCGGGTACAGGCCCGTGGCCGACAGGTCGAGGGGCGTGGCGGTGACGCCGGACGACCCCGCCTGCAGAGTGACCGCTGCAGCCGCGGGTGCCGCCGCGGTCCAGAGTGCGAAGGTGCCGCCGCCGGCGAGGATGCCGAACGCGATCGCGCCCGCCGTGCCGAGTGCGCCGAGCAGCAGGCGCCGGGGCGCCGCCGCACGGCGAGCGTCGCGCCGTGCGGCGTGGCGGCGAGTGCGGCGGCTCATCGCGGCTCCTTCCCGGTGTCTGACGGACGTGGAACCGGAGACCCGCCTCTCGGGCAGAGACGGGCCCCCGGGGCCTACTTGGTGTTCTGCGTGAGGCTGACGGTGAGCTCGTCGAGCGTGACGGCACCGTTCATCGCGGCGTTGTTGCCGCCCACGACATCGCCGTACGGGAAGGCGATGGTGACCGTGACGGTGACGTCCTGGCTGACGACGTCGCCGGCCGGGGTGACGGTGAACGTGGGGCCGGTGCCGGTGATGCCGGCACCCGAGGCCGTGAGGACCGCCGAGTCGGTGAGGTAGCTCGCGAGGGCGACGTCAGCGGGCTTCGTCGCGTCCGCGGGCGCGATCGACGAGTCGGTCAGGGCGAGCGTCGCGCTCAGGCTGTCGCCCTCGGCGCCGACGTTCATCGTCTTCGTGTAGGTGAGCACGTCGCCCGGGACGATGGCGTAGTCCGCGATGTCGATGGCAGACCCGTTGGCCGTCCAGGTGCCGGCTTCCTGGGACGCCTCGACGACCAGGTTGCCCGAGACGATGGATGCGCCCTCGGCCGTCGCCGACGAGTTCCAGGTGGCGAAGGTGCCCGCGCCGCCGAGCAGCAGGACGACACCGGCGGTGGTGGCGATGGAGGCCTTGACGATCTTCTTCATGGGAGTGTCCTTTCGCGGGCGGCGCCCGCTTGTTCAGGTGAGGAGCGAAAGGTGCGGGTGGGCGGTCGGTGAGATCTCCGATCGCTCCTCGAGCACGACCCCAGTCTTCGGGCCCCACCGCAACGTCCCGCCGAGCGAACGTCAGCGGTACCGCAAGATCGTGCGAAGGATCGTGCGAGCCCGGGAGCGCTTCCACAAGAAGCGCAAGGTCAGCGCAAGACTCCCGCGCCAGGGAGGGTCGTGGGAGGTCGCCGTGCGGGCTCGGTCGCCGCGCCGTGACGCGACGAGCGCTCAGACCGCGGCGGCCGGTCCGAGCTCGACCAGGAGCGGAGTCATCGTCCGACCATGACGGCCTGCGTGTTCTCCGACCTGTTGTCCGCTCACCACCACCACGACCGCCCGTGGAGCATGTCGCCGAAGTCCTCCGGCGTCCCGCGCCCGGTGTGCCGCGCGCCGAGGTAGCTGTCGACCACCGCGCGCCCGAGGTCGTCCAGCTCCGGCGCCACCACGTGCCCGCCGGCGCGCCGCGCGAGCGCGTCGATGAACCGGGCCAGACCCGGATCCTCCCCCAGCCGGAAGAACGTCGTCTGCGCGCCGAGTCGCTGCACGTTGTCGAGCTCGCGCACCGTCACGGCGACCGTCCGCGGGTCCGGCGGGTACGAGAAGAACACGCTCCCGTCCGGGCGCAGGTGCGACGTCGGCTCGCCGTCCGTCACGATCAGCAGCACCGGCTGCGCCGTCGGGTTCTTGCGGAAGTGCCGCTGCGCGAGCAGAAGCGCGTGCTGCAGGTTCGTGCCCTTGTCCCACACCGCGTCCTTCGCGGTGAGCTGCTCGATGTCGATCACCTCGGCGTGACGGGCGAACGCGATCAGCTGCAGCCTGTCGCCGCGGAACCGCGTCGAGATCAGGTGATGCAGCGCCAGCGCCGTGCGCTTCATCGGCACCCAGCGGCCGTCCATCGCCATCGAGAACGACGTGTCCACCAGCAGCGCGACCGCGGCCTGCGTGCGCTCCTCGGTCTCGACCACCTCGACATCGCGCGTGTCGAGCCGCACGCCGCCTGAGACCTCTCCCCCGTCGAGCACGGTCCGCAGCACCGCGTTCGACACCGTGCGCGGGATGTCCCACGGCTCGGTGTCGCCGAAGGCCCATTCGCGCGTCGAACCCGTGGGATCGCCGGCGGCACCCACGTTGCGGGTCTCACGACGACCCGAGCGACCCGACTGCCGCGTCGCGATGTCTCTCAGCAACGCGCGCCCCAGCTGCCGCATCGCCCGCGGGGTCAGCCTGAGCTGTCCGTCGGACGCGCGCTGCAGCATCCCGGTATCCCGCAGCTCCTGCTCCAGCTCGCGCAGTGTGCGGGCACTGACGGCGGCGTCCTCGCCCATCAGCCGCTCGAGTGCGTCGAGGTCGATGTCGTCCATGCGCGCGCCCGGGTACATCTGGCCGAGCTGATCGGTCAGCGAGTCGAGATCGGAGAGGTCCTGCATGATGCCGGTCGCCTCGCCGAGACCCGTCGGCTGATCGCCGGAGAAGGATGCCGAACCCGACCAGTCCTCGCCGGGCCGGAGGGAGCGCAGATTGTCGTCGAGACGCGAGAGCGACTGCATGAGGTCGGGCGAGCCGAATGCCTGCTCAGCAAGGCTCAGCAGTTCGTCGCGCTGCTGCGGGGTCATGGAGTTGAGCATGCGCTGCGCCGCCGCCGAGCGCTCGGCCAGAGTGTCGAGCAGCTCGTCGAGGTTCTGCGGATTCTCGGGGAACTGATCCCCGTGCGTGCGCATGAACTCGTCGAAGTCCTCCTGCGTGTCATCGCCGAGCCGGCGCTTCTCGAGCAGGTCGTTGAGATCGTTGAGCATGTCGCGGATCGCCTGGCGGTCGGCATCCGTCGCGTTCTCGAGCGCGTTCTTCATACCGGCGAAGCGCTGATCCAGAAGCTCGCGGCCGAGCAGCTCGCGGATGCGGTCGTAGTCGGCACGCGCGGTCGGGCTCCGCCAGTCGTAGTCGGCGAGGTCGTTGACGGCCGCCGCGGTGCTCGTGGGGAGGTTCTCGAGCCGCATCTCGGAGAAGGCTCTTGTGTCGTCGTCGAGATCGACGTCGCGGACGAGGTGCTTTCGCTCTTCGAGCACCGCGTGGTCGAGGAGGCGACGGACCTCTTCGAGGGTGCCGTCGAGGCGGTGGCGTTGGGTGAGTTGGGCTCGGCGCTCGCGCACGCGGCGGGCGAGCTCGTCGAGACCGGCGCGGTTCCGGTCGCCGCGGCGGAGGTACTCGCGCATCGCGCGCTCGGCGGAGGTTCCCTCCATGACCTCGCGGCCGATCGCCTCGAGCGCCGACTGGATGGAGACGGGAGGCGCGAGGGGGTCGCCGCCGGCGTAGCGGCCGTAGCGGGAGGTGTGCGCGGGGGTGCGGTGGAAGGAGCGGGGCATTACGGATGCCTCGGGATGAGGTTGCGACCGCGTTCGGGGCGTTTCGACTCGCTCGTTCCTCGCTCGCTCACCGAGCGAGAAACAAGGCCTGGCCCCCGTTCGTCGAGCGGAGGGCGCTCCAGCGCCCGAAGTCGAAACGCCTTGAGCATACGAGCGACGTCAGCCATAGACCGTCTCACCGCCTGTGCTGTCCTTGCCGATCCTCTTCTCGAGGTACAGCGACTCGAGGAGGAGCTCCAGAGCCCCAGCCCGCTCGCCCGGCGTACGCGCGTCGAGGCGCTCGGCCACCTGGTCGTACAGGTCCGACTCGCCCAGCACCGGCATCGCCGACAGCACCTCGGCCGCGGGCACCTGCTCACCCGTCATCACGGTCGCACCGGTGTGCAGCGCATCCGCGAGGGCGCGCGAATCAAGACCCCGCAGGTGCGCCCGAGCCGTATCCGCCACCGCGGTCCGCAGCAGGTGCTCGAGGATGGCGCGCTCGCGGCCCTCCTCCCCCGTCTCGAACTCGATCTTGCCGCCGAGCACGTCGACGGCGGTCTCGAGGTCGACAGGACGCGCCACCGCGACCGATTCGTGCTGGCGCGTCGCGCGGTGCAGGGCCGCGGCGGCGATCGTCTCGGCGCCGGCGATCGCGAACCTGGCGGATACGCCCGCGCGCTGGTCCACAGCATCCGATTCCCGAAGATTGCGCGTGAAGCGCGCGAGGATCTCCAGCAGGTGAGCGGGCACCTCGGCGACCAGGTCGGCCTCCTGGCGGATGACGGCGACTTCCTCATCGATCGTCTGGGGGTAGTGCGTACGGATCTCGGCGCCGAAGCGGTCCTGCAGCGGCGTGATGATGCGGCCGCGGTTGGTGTAATCCTCGGGATTCGCGGTGGCGACGACGAGCACGTCGAGGTCGAGGCGCAGCACGTAGCCGCGGATCTGGATGTCGCGCTCCTCCATGACGTTCAGCAGCGACACCTGGATGCGCTCGGCGAGGTCGGGCAGCTCGTTGATCGCGACGATGCCTCCGTTGCTGCGCGGCACGAGTCCGTAGTGGATCGTCTCGGGATCGCCGAGCGAGCGGCCCTCGGCCACCTTGATCGGGTCGACGTCGCCGATGAGGTCGGCGACCGATGTGTCGGGGGTGGCGAGCTTCTCGGCGTACCGCTCGCTGCGGTGGCGCCATTTCACGGGGAGGTCGTCGCCGAGTTCACTCGCACGACGGACGGAGGCCGGGGCGATGGGGTGGAACGGATGCTCGCCGAGCTCCGACCCGTCGATGACCGGGCTGTACTCGTCGAGCAGACCGTTGAGGCTGCGCAACAGGCGGGTCTTGCCCTGGCCGCGCTCGCCCAGCAGGACGATGTCGTGCCCGGCGAGGATGGCCCGTTCGAGCTGCGGGATGACGGTGGTGTCGAAGCCGTGGATGCCGGGCCACGGGTCGTCGGCGTTCGCGAGGGCGGCGAGGAGGTTCTCGCGCATCTCGATGCGCACCGGGCGGTAGGTGTGACCCGATGCGCGGAGCTGACCGACGGTGGTGATCGCGGGTGAAGGCGTCATGTCCGCACGCTACGCCTGGTGCACGGCGGTCGGGGCAGGATCGGAGGAATTCCTCAGGCTCCCGCACGGGTCGTCGCGGCCGCCCGCTGAGGACGACGCCGGGCGGGTCTGCGGAACGCCGGCGTCCCCATCGACGCGAAGGCGGCGACCGCCGGGCACGAGCCGCGGTCGCCGTCCTCGGTGGCGTCCTCAGTCGTCGCCCTCGGTCCCCGTCGCGACCACCGCGAACTCGGCATCCAGGTCGAGCTCGACGAACTCGCCGGCGCCGGTCAGGACCGTGACGTCCCACGGTGACGTGCTGTCGTCATCGGCCTCGATCTCGACGATGCGGCCGTCGGCCTCCGCGAGCGCCGCGTCCACGATGGCCGCGATCGTCTCTGCGGCGAGGACGTGCTGCGGGCCGCCGTCGTCGTCGGCGGACTCCGTGGAGACGACGGATGCCTCGCCGCCGGCGTCGACGCGGACCTCGGTCTCGGCGCCGTTCTCGGCCTCGAGCGTCACCTCGGCGCTGCCGTCGCGCTTCAGGTCGATCGATGTGGGCTCGCCCTCACCGGCGCCGGAGGCTGCATCGATCATCGCGACGAGGTCGTCGGCGGAGTCGGTGCCCAGATTCGACACGTCGCCGCTCGGGCTGTCGTCACTCGCGTCGTCGTCGCTCGAGTCGTCGTGACTGCGATCGTCCGACACCGACGCGTCGTCGTCCGCTGCGTCCACGATCTCCGCGCCGAGGGCGATGCCGCCACCGGCGAGAAGCGCCGCGGCCAGCACCGCACCGCCGCCGATCAGCCAGCCGCGCGTGCGGCTGCGCTTCGGGACGGGGGCGGCTGACGGCATGGGCGTGACGGTCTCGGCACGATCGCCGGGCTGAGCGGCGGGTGGAGTCTCTGGGGTGCTGTTCTTGTCATCCATGCTTCGATGGTGCCGAGCGGTCGCTGAAGCAGACCTGAAGCACCCTGAAGCGCCGTTCAGCGTGCCGCCGGCAGGCTGACCGCGAACCGTGCGCCTCCGAGTGGCGAGTGCTCGACACGGATGCTGCCGCCCTCCGCCTCCGCGATGGCACGCGCGATCGCGAGCCCCAGGCCGCTGCCCCCGGCGTCGCGCGCGCGGGCCTCGTCGAGTCGCACGAAGCGCTCGAAGATGCGCTCGCGCTCCTCGATCGGCACGCCTTCACCGTCGTCGTCGACCGTCAGCAGCACCTGCCCATCGCGCTCGAGCACGCCGATCGCGACGGCGGTCCGCGCGTGGCGGGCCGCGTTGTCGGCGAGATTGCGCACCAGCTGACCGAGCAAGCGCGCATCACCGCGCACCCGCGCCGCGCGGACGCCGGTCGCATCCACCACCGCGCCCGCTGCGCGGAGCCGCTTCGCCTCGGCGAGCGCGAGGTCGTCCACGTCGACGTCGTCCCTCTGCAGGACCGCCCTCTCGTCGAGCCGGGTCAGCAGCAGCAGGGCGTCGACGAGCTCCTGCATCCTGAGGCCCTCGTCGTGCACCACCCCGGCGAGGTCGTCGACAGAGGTCGCGTCGGGGTGCAGCTGCGCCAGCTCGGCGTGCTGGCGAATCGTCGCCAGGGGTGAGCGCAGCTCGTGCGAGGCGTCGGACACGAAGCGGCGCTGCGCGGTGGCGGCAGCATCCAATCGGTCCAGCATGCGGTTCATCGTTCCCGCGAGGGCCGCGATCTCGTCGCCCGACGACGGAACGGCCACTCGACGGTCGAGGCGATCGGCGGTGATGTCGTCGACCTCCGCACGGATGCGCGAGACCGGGCGCAGCGCCCGCCCGACGACCCACCACGTGATCCCCGCGACCAGCGCGACGACGCCGGCGACGGCGACCGCCAGCAGCATCGCCACCGTCGCAAGCGTCTGCTGGTCGTCCTCCACCGGCACGGCGAGGAGCAGGGTGCCGTCGTCGAGATCTTCCCGCACGACGAGCATCGGCTCGTCGTCGTATGTGACGGTCCCCCCGGAATCCGGCAGGTCTCCGCTGTCGGCCTCCTCGGAGGCGGCGACGACACGCCCCTCGTCGTCGAGCACCTGGGCGATGTCGTCGTCGAGCTCGGTCACCGCCGACGGACCCTCGGCGTCGATCCGCGCGGCGAGCTGCTCGGCGCGCGTCTCCCCGGCGCGCACCGTCGCGTCATGCATGCTGGCAGACAGGATGCCGTAGAACGCCAGCGCCCCCACCACCAGCGCGGCGGCGACGACGAGCGTCGCGGCCGCAGTGATGCGCGTCCGCAATGAGCGGCGCCGCGGCTCAGCCACCGTCCGCCGCCAGTCGGTAGCCCGCTCCGCGAATGGTCTCGATCGCCTGGCGAGCGAACGGCCGGTCGACCTTGCGCCGGAGGTGCCCGACATACACCTCGACGATGTTCGGGTCGCCCTCGAAGTCGTCGTTCCACACCCCGGCGATGAGGTCGCGCTTGGAGACCACCTGCCCGCGATGGCGGATGAGGTGCTCGAGCACGGAGAACTCCCGCGATGTCAGGTCGAGCTCGGCATCGCCGCGCCAGACCCTTCGCGCCCCCGGGTCCAGCCGCAGGTCTCCCGCCTCGAGCACGGTCGGCCGCTCGACCCCGCCGCGGCGGATCAGCGCACGCAGACGGGCGACGAGCACCGCGAACGAGAAGGGCTTGGTCACGTAGTCGTCGGCGCCGGTCTCGAGCGCCTCGACCTGGTCCCACTCGCCGTCCTTCGCCGTGAGCATGAGCACCGGCGTCCAGTTCTCCTCCGCGCGCAGCGCCTCGCAGACCTTCCACCCGCTCATGCCGGGCATCATGAGGTCGAGCACGATCGCGTCGTACGCCGTCTCGCGTGCTCGCCACAGTCCGTCCACACCGTTGTGCGCGACATCCACCCCGAAGCCTTCGGCCTCCAGCCCGCGACGGATGCCGTCGGCCAGGCGCACCTCGTCATCCACCACCAGAATCCGCATCCGCTCCAGTCTGGCCCTCCGCGCCTGAATCCACCCTGAAGCGCGCGCTGCGGCGGCCGTGCGCGAGACTGGGCACATGGTCACCGTCACCGCCGTCCACGGCGACATCACCCGGCAGCAGGTCGATGCGATCGTGAACGCGGCCAACAACCGGATGCGGGGCGGGGGCGGAGTCGACGGCGCCATCCACCGTGCGGGCGGACGGGCGATCCTCGACGACTGCATCGCGCGGTTCCCCGACGGGCTGGCCACAGGCGACGCCGGATGGACCACCGCCGGAGACCTTCCGGCGAGCTGGGTGATCCACACCGTCGGCCCCAACTTCGCGGCAGGTGAACGGGACCGGGCGATCCTCGAGTCCTGCTACCGGCGCGCGCTGCAGGTCGCCGATGAGATCGGCGCCCGCAGCGTGAGCTTCCCCCTGATCAGCGCCGGGGTGTATGGGTGGCCGCTGAACGACGCCATCGAGGCGGCGGTCACCACGATCGCGACGACGCCGACCCGCGTCGAAGAGGTCACGCTGGTCTCGTTCAGCGAAGACACGCACCGGCGGCTGCAGGCACAGGTGCAGCGCCGGTTCCCTCCGCTCACGGAAGCCGGGTCGGTCGGACGACTGTTCGAGCGAGCGCCCGTACAGATGGGCATGCGGGGAGATGCGTACCTCTGGCTCGCTCTCCGTGCCGAGTTCGCGACGACGCCGCTGCCGCCCATGTGGTTCGAGCTCCGCTCGATGATCCAGAAGGCAGCGGAAGGGATCATCGGCGTTCCCCTCGCGCACACCGACGGTCCGATCCATGTGCCCGAGTTCGATCCCGGTCACGGCATGTCGGCGGGCAATGTGCTGCCGTCGTGGTGGCACGACACGGGCATCCCGATCCTGATCGATCGGTACGAAGCGGCGCAGCAGGCGACCTGGTCAGAACCCGGCCAGGACTGAGCCCATCTCGCCCCAGGAGCCGGCGCGGACGGCGCATTCATGGTGGGTCGAGCCGGATGACCCGCGCAGCAACGACCAGCTCGCGTACGACCTGATGATGGAGGTGGTCCGCGCCGGCGCGCTCGCCGACGCGGCGGCCGTGTTCGGCGCGCGCCAGGCAGGCATCCGCATCCTCGTCACGCGAGCGACTCACGATGACGCTCAGTCCGGGCGACCGGCGGTCGCTCTGGTCGAAGACACGGGCGCCACGCTCCCCGGCTGGCTCATCGGCGCCCGCACCTGCGCCACCGGCACGGTGACCGTCACGCTCGACCCTGCGGGCAATCCCCTCGATCCGGGGCGAGAAGCGCGGCTCTTCGCCCCCAGGCAGCGGATCGCGCTCGCGATCCGCGACGGCGGATGCCGCATCCCCGCGTGCGACCGACCCGCATCGTACTGCGAGGCGCATCACATCGATCCCTTTGCACACGGAGGCCGCACCGACATCGACCGCGGCATCCTGCTGTGCCCGTTCCACCACATGAACCTGCACCACCACGGCTGGCGCATCACGAGGAAGGACAAAGGCGATTTCATCCTCCACCGCCCCGGACTTGCGCCGACCGTGCTGCCGACTCGGATTGCGCGAAGGTACGACTTCGGCGACCTCCAACCGCCGCCGCGAAGACTCATTCCCGCGGGGTACCCGCGGGGAGCACCGCCTCGATCTCGGGACCATCGGCGCAGGGACCGCCGACCTGCTCGCGGGGTTCGGCGCCGCGACCGCCGACCCCCTTGCGGGGGGATCCCGCCGGGAGTATCTGTGAGGTGGTCGCGCGTGCGATCGCGCGGTATGGGGATCGCGAGTGCAGGCGGGAGCGTGGGCGATGCCAGATGAGCAGTTCCTCACCATCTCGTCGATCCCCGAAGCGATCGTCGACGACCGGCATCCGGGTGCCATCGCGGTCAGATCACCCTGGGGTTCGCCACCGTGACCATGACCTACCAGACGACGCTGCCCGACGGCTCGCTCGGCGACCCGGTCGCGGTCACGATCGGGCACGCCCAGCGGTGATCGGCGCGGTGTGAGGGTACGTGGAACAATCCACCGATCCGAAGAGGAGTCACCGATGAGTTGGAACGAGATCAGCCCCACGGTTCGCATGCTCTCGCTGCTGGGGCGCATCAAGCCGGAGATCTTCGACGTCTTCCCGCCGCACGGCCACCGAGCGGCATTGCTGAGCCGGGTCGAGGCGGTGGCGCTCAATCCGCAGCCACTCCCGCCCCGGTGGATGCTGGCGGCCTCCGACCTGGCCGGCCACATCGCCCAGGAGGTGCTCGCCGCCGACCTCGCGGGTGAGGACCGGCCGGGCTGGGTGACGGAGGTCGTGGACGACTGGTGCGGCACGGGCTGGCCGAGGAGGCTGCCCATTCCGCTCCCGGGTCCGCGCGGCGAAGGCCCGCAGCCGGAGCCGTGGGATGTCGCGGCCGCGCAGATCACGGGTGCGGTGGCGTTCGCCTCGCTCGCGGCACGGATGGGCCCGGGCGGCGCCCAGGAGACCTTCGCCCAGATGGCCGAGAGGCTGGCAGAGGCGTCGAGCCGCGAGATGTGAGCCGCGTTCGGGGCGGCGCACGCCGACCCCGAACGGAGCGGTCCGGGCGGGCAGGCTCACGGCCGGAGCCTACCCAGCGGATCGCGCGCCGAATCGATCGACTTCTGCCAGGCTCATCATGTCCGACACGCCTCGAGAGGGACGAAAGACATGGTCGAGCTGCGCTTCTCCTGGGTGGACGTCTTCGCTGAGACGCCCCTCACCGGCAATCCGCTCGCGCTGGTGCCGGGCGCCGACGGGCTGAGCGAGCGGGAGATGCGCGCCATCGCCCGAGAGTTCAATCAGTCCGAGACGACGTTCCTCGTCACGCCGACCGCCTCCGGCGCGGACTACCGCCTGCGGTCTTTCACGGCGGCCGGGGTCGAGGTGCTGGGTGCGGGCCACAACGCGATGGGCGCATGGATCTGGCTCGCGGCCACCGGCGAGCTGCCACGGGATCGGGAGGAGTTCACGCAGCAGATCGGCGACGACGTGCTGCCGGTGTGGATCACCCGCACCGAACGCGAGCGGTCGAGGATCACGATGCGGCAGGCCGCACCGCGATTCGTGCACTCGACCACCGAACACGCGGATTTCGCCGAGGCACTCGGCCTTCCCGCCGCCGCTCTCGCCGACCGGCCGGCCGAAGTGGTCTGGACAGGCGCCGAGCACCTCATGCTCGGGTTCCGCACGCGCGCCGACGTCGACGCCGCCAACCCGGAGCCGGCGCGACTGCGGGCTCTCCTCGCCGGGGTCGGCGCAGAAGGGTGCTACGTCTACTCGACCGAGAGCGGCGCGGACGGCGCCGACGCGTACACCCGGTTCTTCAATCCCACGGTCGGCATCGTCGAGGACCCCGCCACCGGCACGGCCGCGGGACCCCTCGCCGCACTCCTCGCGCGCGACGGTCGGGCGCCGGCGGGCAGCATCCGTATCCTCCAAGGCCATGCCATGGGAAGGCCCAGCGTTCTCGAGGTCGCCGTGGACGGCGACCTCGTCGACCTGTCGGGCACCGGCTTGGTGGTCGCCGACGGCGTGCTCAGGCTCTGACCGCACACGCACGACGGCTCCGCTCGGCCGCCGGGACCGTTGCGCTCCTGGCGAATCCGTCGAACTCGACCCGCCGCGCCGGCGAGGATCGAAGACGCCCCCGCCATCGAGCACTCGATGCTCCTCGATGCGATGTACATCGGCATGCGCACGCGGTTCATCGACGACGAATTGGCAGTGACGGACACCCCGGAGACGCGCGAGCGGCTCGAGGGCCGCTGACTGCGCGGATCCGAGCAGTAGATCCAACACTAGAGACATAGTATCCTCGCGGTATGGGCGCGAGGAAGCCCCGAGCGGGCACCGATCACCGAGGCGCGGCGGTCGCTGACGCCACACCCGAGTCACTGCCGCACGTCGAGGGCGTGCGCCACCGGTTCGTCGAACTGCCCGGCCTGCGCATGCATGTCGCGGAGGCCGGCGACGGGCCACCCCTCCAGAGGCACGGCGCTCGGGTGCGCGCGCCTATCGCGGCACCCGCCTCACGACTCCCACGCTCTCGCTGTACGGAGCCGTCCTCTACGGCGACAACCCGTCGCCAGGGGAACACCCCGAGATCCTCGACGGGTACCGGGAGCATGCCGACGACTTCACCCTCGACCACGTACCGGGCTCCGGGCACTACATGGCCGAGGAGCGGCCCGACGTCGTGGTCGCCCGCGCGCACGCCTTCCTCACCGCCTCCTCCCACCGCGAGGGGTAGGGGACTCGGCTCGGCGCATCACCCGCGGCGCGCGTCAACGGGCCGGACGGACGCGGCGAAGCGGGAGCGCCCGGCGACAATCGTCTCCACGACCTGAGTATCCAGCAGCGCTTGCGCCCCGACCGCGAACGGGTCGGTGTCGAGCACCGCGAAATCGGCGGCGAAGCCGGAGGCGATGCGTCCGCGCCACTCGCCGTCGCCGACGGAGGCGGCGGCGTCGCGCGTCGCGTGGCCGACCGCGCGCTCGAGCGGCAGCGCGTACTGCGGGTGGGTCGCGGGCACGGCCGGGTCGAGCGCGGAGGCGCGCGTCGCGGCGATGTACATGTTCGCGAGCGAGCTGTGCGGTGCCGTCGGCGCGTCGGTCGAGAACGCCAGCAGCGCCCCGGCGTCTTCGTACTCCGGCCATGCGAAGGCGCGCTCGACACGTTCGTCGCCGAGCATCTCGGCCCAGTTCGCGAAGATCGCGGGGTCGGAGTGGACTGGCTGCATCGACGCCGTGACACCGAGTGACGCCAGGCGCGCCGCGGTCTCGGGAGCGGCGTACTCGAGGTGCTCGATGCGGTGACGCCGGTCGCGCGGGCCGTTGACCGCGATCGCGTGCTCGATCGCATCGAGGGCGATGTCGCTCGCCAGGTCGCCGATCGCGTGCTGCGCGATCTGCAGGCCGGCCGCGTCGGCGGCCGCGACCACAGGCTTGAGCTGCTCCAGAGGCCAGATCGGACCCGCGTTGGTTCCGTCGGCGTACGGGTGGCGCATCGCGGCGGTGCACGCATCGATGACGCCGTCGAGGATGAGCTTGATGCCGACGACCCGGAGCCACGGCGACGACGGGGAGGTGGCGAGCTCCGCGGCGCGGGCCACCTGCGCGACGTTCGCCGCGTCGTCCCCGGTGTTCTCGATGAGCCAGTGCGCGGCCACCCGGATCGGCAGCTCGCCGCCGCGGCGGGCGCGGGCGCGCTCGAAGGCGGCGAGGCCGAACTCGTCGAAGGCCATGTCGACGACCCCGGTGACGCCGGTCGCGAGGTACGCGTCGATCGCACGCTCGGCAGCCTCGTCGCGGTCGGCGTCGGTCGTGCTCACGTCGCGATGTGCCCACGCGAGCCGCACCGCCGCCGTCTCGTAGAGCATCCCGGTCGGCTCGCCGTCGGCGTCGCGGGCGATCTCGCCGCCGAGCGGGTCCGGCGTGTCGCGCGTGATGCCGAGCTCGGCGAGCGCCGCGCGGTTGACCCAGCACGAGTGGTAGTCGTTGGCGTCGAGATAGACGGGGATGTCGGAGACCACGGCGTCGATCATCGCCGCGGTGGGTGCCCCGCCGGGGACGGAATCGAAGAGCCATCCGCGTCCGCGCAGGACCACAGCATCCGGATCCCGATCGCGTGCCTCGCGCAGCCGGGACTGGATCTCATCCAGCGACCGGGCGTCGGTGAGGTGCACCTGCCCGAGCGCCGCGCCCATCATGAGCAGATGGGTGTGGGCGTCGGTGACGCCGGGGAGTACCAGCCGGCCCTGCAGGTCGACGGTGTCGTCGGCCTCGGGGGCCTGCGCACTGTCGCCGACGAACGCGATCACGTCGTCGCGGACGGTGAACGCCTCTGCCCACGCGTTCTCGGGGTCGGGATCGGCGGTGAAGACGCGACCGTTCACGTAGTTGGTGCTCATGGACGGCCCTTCTTTCCGAGCGGGGTGCGCTGCAGGCCGGCGTAGAGAGCCGCGGCGACGAGCATGCCGACCGGCACCGAGAGGTCGATGTACCCGGTCGCCACCGCGATCGGTCCCGACCAGACGCTCGTCGAGAGGCACAGCGCAGTGACGAGCCCGCCGATCAGCAGGGCGATCACGCCCGGCAGTCCCCATCCGCCCGAGTACCAGAAGCGGCCGCCGGGGTGGTCGTCGAACAGCTCCACGCCGTCGTACCGGTATCGGCGCAGCAGCACGTCCACGACGAAGATCGCCATCGCGGGCCCCGAGACGATCACGAGGAACTGCAGCATGAGGTTCGCGGCCTCGAGCAGGCTCGACGACAGCACGAGGTAGATCGTCAGGGCCGTACCCACCCCGCCCACGATGATGGCGGCGGGGATGCGGCGAAGCCGGAAGCCGATCGCCTGGAGCGCCATGCTCGAGGTGTAGGTCGTCATCGCGTTCAGGGCGATCGTGTTGAGGACGACTCCGATCACGAGGATCGGACCGAACCACCCGGGCAGCAGGTCGAGCAGGGCCACGTCCAGGCCGGCGTCGAAAGCCGCTCCGCTCAGACCGGTGGCAAGCAGCACACCGACGATGGTGAAGACCATGAACGGGATGCCGCCGCCCAGCCCCGTCGCGAGCGCGATGTGCGACGGCTTCGTGGAGCGCGGCAGGTAGCGCGCGATGTCGGGGCTGTTGATGAACGACAGTGGCGTCGACGCGAGGATCGTGAACCCGATGGCCATCGCCGACCAGAGGCCGACCCCCTCGAGCGGCACCGGCGCGGTGTACTGCCAGTCGACCGTCGGCAGGATGAAGGCGGCGACCCCGAGGAAGATGAGGAACAGTGCCGCGGCCATGTACGAGTATGCGCGCACGATCAGCCCGTGGCCGAAGATCGCGACCAGGATCGTGATCGTCGCCACGACCACCGTCACGCCGATGGGAACCCAGACGGGATCCTCGAGGCCCATCCGGCGCAGCAGGTCCGCCCCCATGAACGACGAGGCGAGCCACGTCAGCGACAGGAACACCGCACCGATGAACCAGCCGACGAACGCCACGAAGAGCCGATTGCCGAGGATGCCGTACATGGCCCGCGTCACGACGGATCCCGAGGTGCCCGAGGCGGGTCCGCTGCCGGCGATGAGGCCGGGGAAGGCCCACAGCAGCGAGGCGGCGAGGACGACCGCGATCGACTGCCACAGCTCGAGCCCGAGCAGGATGAGCGTCGCGCCGACGGTCAGATTCAGGATGCTGACGCTCGGCGCCGCCCAGATGAAGAAGAGGTCCCGTGCACGGCCGTGGCGTTCGGCGTCGCCGACCAGCTCGATTCCGCGCGTCTCGGGACGCGATGCGGTGTCGACGAACTCGTCATCGAGTTCTGTCTGTGAATGGGTCACGGTGTTCCTTCCGGGAAAGCCTCATTGCTATTGGTCACATGCCCAATGGACTATTGGTCACACATTCAATAGCATTGGTGGCGTGACGTCAAGCGAGATTCCGGTACGGACGCGCAAGCGTCCCGAGGAGCGCCGCGAGGAGATCCTGGAGCACGCGACGGCGATCGCCCTCGACGAGGGGCTCGAGCGCATCACGCTGCGCGCCGTCGCCGACCGGCTCGGGGTGCGCCCGGGCCTGATCACGCACTACTTCCCCGCCGCCGAAGCCCTCGTCATCGAGGCGTTCACGCGCGCCGCCGTGCGGGAGCGCGAGAGGTTCTTCACCACGTCGGGCACCCCCATGGACCGGGTGGCGCATTTCGCGGCGCACATCGAACGGGGCGCGTCCCTGCCGCTCGCGCGCATGTGGCTCAACGCGCGGCACCTCGCACGCTTCAGCCCGGCGCTCGACACCGCGCTGCAACACCAGGATCAGCTCGACCGCGAGCGACTGACCGCGATCATCGAGGACGGCATCGCCTCGAGCGTCTTCCCCATCACCGATGCGGAGACCGCCTGCATCCGGATCCTCATGGCCGTCGACGGCGGCGGCTCGTACGTGAACACCGCGACCCCGCCCACGCACCGCGCGCACCGTCAGGTCGTCGCCGACGTCAGCGAATGGGCTCTCGGGCTCGAGCCCGGCGCGCTGCGCGCGGCCGTCGACGCGGCTTCCGAGGCTTAGTCCCGCAGCGGACCGAGCGCGGACGCCGTGCATCCGGGACGCGGAGTCGCGTCGGCGCCCGCTGCGAGCGGGCGGTCGCGATCCTCCCCTGCAGTCGACACCGCCCGCGATGCGTGCATGAGTTTCCGACCGGGACCGAGGCTGCGCCCCTGTCGGATGTCGGGCGCCCGTGATTGGCTGGCGCAATGAACACCGCGACCTCCGCCGACGGCACCCCCATCGCCTACGACGAGACCGGCGACGGCCCCGTCGTCGTCATCGTGAACGGTGCCATGTCGACCGCCGCCGACGCGACAGGACTCGCGACGGCCCTGGCCGAGGTCGGCTTCCGAGCCGTCACATGGGACCGCCGTGCACGCGGCTCCAGTGGTGACGCGCGGGGCTCGACGCCCGACCGGGAAGTCGAGGATCTGGCAGCCGTGATCGACGCCGTCGGCGGCGACGCGGCCGTGCTCGGTCACTCGTCCGGTGCGGTGCTCGGACTCGTCGCCGCCTCGCGAGGGGTGCCGGTCCGGGCCTTGTTCCTGTCGGAGCCACCGGTGCGCTTCGGCGAGGACGAACCCGCCGACGACCTGGCCGAGCGGCTGCAGGCCTTCGTCGACGAGGGGCGACCCGAGGAGGCGATCGTCACTTTCCAGCTCGAGGGCGTCGGACTCCCCCGCGAGATGGTGGACCAGATCCGGGCCAGCGAGATGTTCCCCGGCCTGGTGGCGCTCGCACAGTCGACCGTCTACGACACGAACCTCACGCGTGAGGCGTCGACGCCGAGCCCGGAGATGCTCTCGGTCGCCGCTCCGATCACGGTGCTGCGCGGAGCCCAGACGTTCCCGATGCTGATCACCGCCGCCGACCGCCTGGCCGACGAGGTCGACGGCGCCGAGCTCGTCGTCGTTCCGGAGTCGATCATGCATCGCCCCGACCCCGCCGCCACGGCGCGGGTGGTGCGGGAACGCCTCGCGTAGCGCCGATCTGCGGTCGCTGAGCGAGCAGGCGACGAGGGAGACGAGACGCCGAGGGCGCGGCGCAGATCCTGCGCCGCTTCAGTCCCCGAGTCGGTCGAGCAGATCGACCCTGGCGCGTGTGTACTCCCCCGGCGCAGCGGTCATGTGACCTCGCCGAGGTGGCACGATCCGTGCGTCCGGAACGTGTCGGCTCGGCGAGAGCACACGATGTCGGCGCGCGAGCGGCGGCCGCGCCGGGTCAGCGCGGGCGGCTTGCGGCCATCCGTCCATCGGGGTCGAGCCGGGTGAGCACGGTGGCGGTGATCCCCCGCAGCTGCTCCGCCTGCTCGGGTGTGATGACGTCGAGCAGCACCTTGCGCACGGTCTCCACGTGCCCGGGAGTCGCCTGCAGAACCTTGCGCCTGCCGTCGGCGGTGATGACCGCGTCGGTGGCGCGGGCGTCGGAGGTGTTGCGCTCCCGCCGCACGAGGCCGCGCGCCTCGAGCCGCGAGACCACGTGCGACAGGCGCGGCAGCGTCGCGTTGGTCATCGACGCGAGCTCCTTCATCTGCAGGCGGTGATCGTCGGCGTTCGACAGCATCGACAGCGCGAAGTAGTCGAAGTGCGTGAGGTCCTCGTCGCGCAGCAGCTGGGCGTCGAGCTCGCGCGGGAGCAGTTCGAGGAGCGCGGCGAACGGCACCCAGGTGTCCTGCTCGTCCGCCGTGTAGAACCGCGGCCTGTTCATCCTCCGATTCTAGGAATAGTTGTGACGACAAGCGAGTTGGTTCCTACAGATGCTTGAAGCTACAAGCAATTCATGCGACAGGAGAACAGCCATGACCACGATCACGATCTTCGGAAACGGCAACATGGGCCAGGCCATCAGCGGCGTGCTCGCCCGCGGCGGTGCCGACGTCCAGCACATCGGCGGCGCCGACACGGGCGCCACCGTGAACGGCGACATCGTCGTGCTCGCCGTCCCGTACCCGGCGCTCGCGCAGATCACCGCCGCCTACGGCGCGCAGCTCGCCGGCAAGACGGTCGTCGACATCACCAACCCCCTGGACTTCTCGACGTTCGACGCGCTCGTCGTGCCCGCCGGCACCTCGGCGGCGGCGGAGCTGCAGGCTGAGCTGCCCGCGTCGAAGGTGCTGAAGGCGTTCAACACGAACTTCGCCGCCACCCTGGTGAGCGGTCGCGAGGGCGACGTCCCGACCACCGTGCTCGTCGCGGGCGACGACACCGACGCCAAGGCGGGCCTCATCGCGGCGATCACCGCCGGAGGACTCGACGCCGTCGACGCAGGCTCCCTCGCGCGTGCCCACGAGCTCGAGTCGATCGGATTCCTCCAGCTGACCCTCGCGGTCGGCGAGCAGATCGGCTGGGCCGGCGGCCTCGCGCTCGTGCGCTGAGGCTCGACCGCTAGGCGATGCGCGTCCCCGTCGGCAGGCGCCCGGCGGGGGTGCGCGTGCGCGCCCATGCCCACCACATCAGGCCTACCGCGAGCAGCAGCTGCAGTGCCATGCCGACGAACCAGCTCGGCGTGGAGTGGTCGATGACCTCCGCGGGCGTGGGCCGTTCGTCCTCGAGCGGTGGCGCGCAGTCGTCCCAGCGCTGCTCGAGCTCGGGCGGCTGCTGAGCCGCCCGCACACCGAACTTGATCTGGCCGAAGAGGTCGTTCGGGTTGCCGTATGCGTCGTACTGCGTCGGCGTCGCGTCCGCGAGGATCACGAACGGATTCGCCGCGAGCAGCCACCACACATGGTCGAACCGCGGCATCTCGTAGGTCGACGTCTGCCACTCGCCGCAGCGCATCTCGACGTCGTCATCGCACGGATAGTCGTCGCGCGGCGTCTCGCCGGGCATGCACGGGAAGCTGTCGCCGGAGTACTGGTCGTACTCGATCGAGCGGTAGTGGTTCGTCACCTCGGACCGCATCGTCATGCCGACGAGCGCGAACGCGATGAGCGTGCCGACGACGAGCGCCGCGACCACCAGATACGTGGTCGCGACCGAGAACAGCGGTCGCGACAGGATGCCGCTCAGCGCGACGCCGATCGCCGAGATGATGCCGACCTCGAACACCAGCACGAGCAGCGACACCGTGATCGTCGCCGGCGCTCCCCCGCCGCCGAGCGTCGCGAGCACGAGGAACGGGACGGCCACCGCCACGAACGCCAGGCCCGTGACCCATGCGGCGAGGAACTTCCCGATCAGGATCTCGAGGGTCGTCGCCAGCGTCACCTGCACGGGCGCGAGGGTCGCAGCATCCCGGTCGCCGTTGATCGCGTTGCCGCTCAGCGTGGGCGACACCAGCACCACCAGCAGGAGCGTGATGTACACGATCGTGGAGTAGATCGCGCCGCCCGGCTGGAGCGTCGAGCCCCAAGCCAGGAATGACAGGCCGGTCACGATCGCGAGCAGCAGCGCGAAGACGCCGAGCAGCACGTACCAGGCGATGCTGCGGGTGCGCTGGGTCAGCTCGAGGCCGACGATGGTGCTGAGTCGCTGACCGTTCACGACGTCGCCTCGCTCTCGTCCGCACCCGGCAGCGGTGGTTCGGATGGCGGTGGCGCCAGTGGTGGACGCCCGTCGCCGAGATCGAGGAACGTGCGCTCGAGCGCGCCCTGCGCCGCGGCGAACTCCACCACGTCGAGCCCCGCGCCGACGAGATCGCGCAGCGCGGCGGCCGCGGCATCCTCCGAGTCGAACGACACCACGACGTCGCGGCGGTCGACGCCCAGGCCCTCCACCGGGATCCCCAGTGCGCCAGCAACGGCCTGGACGGCGACGGATGCCTCGGCCCCGGCGATCCGGACCCGCCACGGGCGGGCGCGGCGCGCAGCGGCCTCGACGCGGGCCGGGTCGACGGTGGCGCCCGCCATCAGGAAGACGGCGTCGTCGACGACCTCCTCGAGCTCGGACAGGATGTGACTCGACACGAGCACGGTGCGTCCCTCGGCGGCGAACCGCCGCAGCAGCAGGCGCAGGTCGATGCGCGCCTGCGGGTCGAGACCCGACGCCGGTTCGTCGAGCAGCAGCACCCGCGGGTCGTGCACGAGGGCGCGCGCGAGGCCGAGGCGCTGCTTCTGCCCCCGCGACAGCACGCGGGCGGGCGCGTCGGCGAGGTCGACCAGCCCCACTTCGGCGAGGAGGGCGTCGGCGCGGACGGATGCCTCGGCCCGCGGCATCCCGTACAGCCGCGCCGTCACCGCCAGCGTCTCGCGCGAGCTGAGCGAGTTCCAGGCGCCGAGCGCGTCGGGCATCCAGCCGAGGAGCGCCCTGGCCGCCTGCGGGTCGGACACCGGGTCGACGCCGTCGATGCGGATCGAGCCCGCGTCGGGCGCCAGGAGCGACGCGAGCATGAGGAGCAGCGTCGTCTTGCCCGAGCCGTTCGGACCGACCAGGCCGGTGACCCGGCCGGCGTGCGCCCGCAGCGTCACGTTGCGGACGGCCTGCACCTCGCCGAACGAGCGCCGCACGCCCTGGACGACGATGCCGGGCTCGGCGGGGATTCCGGGGGCCCGAGGGGCCAGGCTCGGCGTGCTCACCCGCCCCACCCTAGCGACACCGGGTCGGCAGACCGCGTGGAGAAGGAGCGTCAAGACACCCCGAGCCCCCCCGGCCGGCGCCAGGTCAGGAACGGAAGAACGCGACCCCGAGGTCGGGGTGATCGACGAAGACGCCGTCGACGCCCGCGTCTCTGATCACCGCCCACTCGGACTCCCAGTCGCCGAACGACCCGGGACCGCCGCGGGTGCGGAACTGGCCGATCAGGAATCTATTCTCGGGGCGGCAGGTCCAGGTGAAGACACGCAGGCCGCGCTCGTGCGCGTCGGCGACGACGGGCGAGGGCCCGGCGGTGCGACCGAGCCGGTCGGGGCGGAGGATGGTGCGCTTGTCGACGCTGATCCCGTCCACCCGCCCGACAAGTGCGTCGAGCCCCGCGGGCGCCGCCGTCTGCCGGTACGTCAGCGAGGCCTTGCCGTGTGCGCTGAACAGGTCGAAGGGGCGTCCCGCGTCCTCCAGCAGGTACACGTACGCCCCACGGATGCCGCGTTCCTGAAGCGCGTACAGCACCGTCGACTCGAACGACTCGATCGTGAGCGGCAGCTCCCCCGACGCCCAGCCCGCCTCCCGCAGCTCGGCGTCGACGAGCTCAGCGATATCCCATCCGATCGACGCGAAGTACGTCGCGTGCTTGATCTCGAGCACGACGCCGATCTCGCGCCCGAACTCGAGCGAGGCCTCCCGCGTCGCGTCGAGAACGTCGCGCAGCCGCAGCACGCGCTGTTCATCGTCGAAGCTCGCGCTCGTCGGACGGACGTCGGCGATCCGCTCGCGGCAGCGCAGCGTCGACAGCTCGTCCCACGTGAAGTCCTCGGTGAACCAGCCGGTCAGCTCAGCCCCGTCCACGTACTTCGTCGCGTGCCGGTCGGCGAACTCCGGGCGGTCTGCGACATCGGTGGTGCCCGAGATCTCGTTCTCGTGCCGCACCACGAGCACGCCGTCCTTCGACACCACGACATCGGGTTCGACGGCATCGACGCCCATCTCGAAGGCCAGGGCGTACGAGGAGCGCGAGTGCTCTGGCCGGTACCCGGGGGCACCGCGGTGTCCGATCACGAGGGGATGTCGACGAGGCACCGCTTAAGGGTAGCCACGAGCGCCTCGGGGACCGGGGGCCGCGGCATCCGTTCATAGTCCACTCACAGCACGCACCCGTGCCACCCGGGCACCCGTCGGATAGTGTTGATCAACAGCATCGTGCTGGGATTCCCTTGACATTGGAGTGTGAGAGCAGTGGCCCTCAACAACCCCGCGTTCAACAACCCGGCCTTCCAGGACCCGAAGGCCGTTCAGACCTACCCCGGCGGTTCGCAGGCGGCGAACCTGGGCGGGCAGACGCAGTTCGCGACGACGCAGCGCGCCGGAACGGATGCCGCGGCCCAGGCGCATCTCGAAGGCATGTACGCGGCACCGTCCGCGGGTGCCGCCGAGACCGGCCGCATGTCGTACGAGGACACCATCTGGAAGACCGTCGGCCTCTTCGCCGTCCTCCTCGTCACCGCGGCCGTCGGCTGGGTGTGGACGATGGCGGGCGTCACGCCGACGAACCCCCAGCCCTCGATCCTCCCCTGGATGATCGGCGCGCTCGGTGGCTTCGTGCTCTCGCTCGTCGTGATCTTCACCTCGCGCAAGAAGATCCGCCCGGCGCTCATCTTCGGCTACGCCGCCTTCGAGGGCCTCTTCGTGGGTGCGATCTCGGCGTTCTTCGAGTTCCTCTGGGCGGGGATCGTCGTGCAGGCGACGCTCGCGACCTTCGCCGTCGTCGGTGTGACCCTCGCCCTGTTCGCGAGCGGCAAGATCCGGGCGTCGAAGCGCGCGACCAAGGTCTTCATGATCGCGATGGTCGGCTACCTGGTGTTCTCGCTGGTGAACATCTTCCTGATGCTCTTCAACGTCCCGATCGCTGGTGGCGCGTTCGGTCTGCTGAGCGAGCAGAGCCCCATCCTCGGCATCCCGTGGGGCGTGCTCATCGGCGTCTTCGTCGTGATCATGGCGGCGTACTCGCTGGTGCTCGACTTCGACAGCATCCAGCAGGGCGTGCGCAACGGCGCTCCACGTCAGTTCGGCTGGCTGGGCGCATTCGGCATCATGGTGACGGTCGTGTGGCTGTACCTCGAGATCCTGCGCATCCTCGCGATCGCGCGCGGTAACAGCTGACGCCTCGCGCTCCGCTTCGAACGGCCGCCCGGTTCTCCGGGCGGCCGTTCTGTTCCGTGCACTCCACGCTTAGGCTGAAGCCGATCCGAGGAGTGTCATGGCTCGACGTCGTACAGCCTTCGGCGCGGTCGCGGTGCTGCTCGCCGCCCTCACCGCCTGCTCAGGAGGCCCCGTGACCGAGCCGCAGCCCGCCCAGCCCAGCCAGCCGACGAGCGCCGCCTCGCCCACCCGGCCGCCGTTTCGGACCGCCTCACCGGGGCCGCTCGAACCCACCGGCAGCCCGGTCGCGGTGCCTCCGGCCCGCTGGGACGCGATCGTCGTCGATCTCGCCACCCGCGGCGTCACCGGCACGCCCGAGCTCGTCTCGGCCGAGGCCGTCACGTGGAACAACGGGGCACTGGGCTGCCCGTCGCCGGGGGTCTCCTACACGCAGGCGCTCGTCGACGGCATGCGCGTCGTCGTCACGGTCGACGGCACGACCTACGACTACCGCTTCGGCACGACCGACTCCCCGAAGCTCTGCACACGCTGAAGGAGGACGGATGCTGCGGCTGCAGCATCCGTCCTCCTTCGAGTCGTGCGACTACTTGGCCTTCACGAGGATCGCCTCGCCCGCACCGGCGGGGTTGTCGAGAACGACAGCCATGACGCCGAGCGGCTTCTGCGCCGTGAACGCCGCAGCGTCGACGCCGACCGGCACGTCGACGCCACCGCCGACGGGCACCGTCACATACTGGCCGTTCTCCAGCGCCCGGGCCCACGGGTTGTACGTGGCCATCCCGTCGAAGCCGTCGAAGCTGGCGTCGTCGAGCAGCGTGAAGGACTGCACCGTGTAGTCGAACGTCGGCGACTGGGCGGTGATGCCGAGTTCGGCGCCCGCCCACACCGGGATCAGGACGGTGCTGCTGTCGGTCGGCGCCATCGGTGCCAGGTCGAGCGCGAACGCGTCCGGGCCGGTGAGGCTGAACGCGAACGCCGTCGGAACGCCGTCGGCGCTGCCGCTGGTGACCACGCCGCCGTCGGTCACGACGACCGCCCAGTCCGGCTCCCCGTCACGGTTCGTGTCGATGAGCACGTCGAACTCGTTGGTCGCCGCGTTCGACCACCGCTGGTGGGTGTTGACGGCGAAGACCAACAGGTGGTCGGTGCCGTAGTCGAACGACTGCACGCCCGCGGCCCTCAGGTCGTATCCGGTGTCGGTGAAGGCCTTCGAGACATCCCTCTTGTCTTCCAGGCCCCACGTGTAGAAGTCGGCGTTGACGTCGAACGCGCCCGCCTTGCCGCGCAGCGCCGCGGTGACCGTCCCGTCGACGGGCTGCTTCTTCTTCGTCACCTTGAGGTCGCCCTGTGCCGACACGCCGCTCGTCGCGCGCGGCACCAGCAGGTACGGAACCCGCAGGGTGTCGGCCGCCGACGTGAAGACGACGTCGCCCGAGAACTCCGCGAACTGGAACCCGCCGCCCTCGGAGGTGCCGGCCTCGGCGGCCGGCGCGCTCAGGGTCACGGTGACCGTGGCGGACCCGCCGGGTGCGACCGTCACCGTGCTCGGGCTGACCGTCACGGAAGCCTCCGCCGACTGGGCGGATGCGGCAGCGCTGACGTCGTACGTCACCGGGCTCGTGCCCTTGTTGGTGAGCCTGACCCTCTTCGTGCCCGTGAAGGTCGTGGAGCTCTCCTGGAACCCGAAGCTGAGCCCGGCCTCCCGCAACCATCCGTTCGTCGTCTTGAACGAGTCGCCCACGGCCGTGGCCTGCTGCGCCACCGCCTGTGCGGCGTCGACGAGGCCGACGCCGCCGCGAACGAGGTTCTGCCCGGCGACCTTGTCGGGGTCGGCCGACGAGACCAGCACCGACGACACCTCGGCCGCCGACCAGGTCGGGTGGGCCTCCACGGCGAGCGCCGCGACGCCGGCGACGTGCGGTGCCGCCATCGAGGTGCCCGAGATGGTGGCGGGTCCGTCACCGGTGCCGACGCCCGTCGAGACGATCGAGACGCCCGGCGCCGCGACATCGACCGCGAGCGCGCTGTCGCCCGTGCGCGGACCGCTCGAGCTGAACGACGCGTAGCCGCGGAACGCCGGGTTCTCGAGGTCCGCCGGGGCGAGGGTCGCGGCCGCATCGTCGACGAGCTTCGGGCCATCCGACTTGCGAACGCCGAGGAACGGGATCGTGACGGTGTAGTCGTCGCCCGTGTCGGGGTTCTCGGTGATCGTGCCCTCGAACGGCGGGTAGTCGTCGGAGGTGTTGATCATGACGGATGCTGCGGCCCCGGCCTGCTGCGCGTAGATCGCCTTTGCGACACGGGCGCAGACACCACGGGTCGAGACGGCGAGCATGTTGCTGCCTGCTGTCACCCCCGCGTGGTTGTAGGCCGCGACCGAACAGCCGAGCGCCTCGTTCTCGCCAGGGGTGCTCAGGTCATCGGTGAGCACCGCCACGGTCATCTCGTCGAGATCGGTCAGCACCGCGCCGTTCGCGTTGATCGCCGGGATGGCGACCCCGTTCACCGTGATCGTGGCGCCCGGGAACGTGGCCGTGCTGTCGACGGCCGCGACGGTGACCACACCGTCCCCTTCGCCGGCGAGGTACGGGCTCGGGCCGTCGTTGCCGGCGGACTTCACGACCACCACGCCCGCGCCGATCGCGTTCGACGCGGCGACGGCCTCGGGGTCGTTGCCGCTGTACGGCGAGCCGAGCGACATGTTGATGACGTCCATGTCGTGCTCGACGGCCCAGTCGATGGCCGGCACGACGATGTCGGTCGAGCCGCCGCAGCCGAACACCCGCAGGGCGTAGACGTCGGCCTGCGGTGCGACACCGGGGCCGATCTTCCAGTCCGCCGACGCCGTCGACTCGTCGTAGGGTCCTGTGTATGTCTGGCCCTCGGCCGTGACGCCGCTGCCCGCTGCGCTGCCGGCGACGTGACTGCCGTGCCCGTTGCAGTCGAGCGGGTTGGCGTCGGGCATCGCCTCGGGCTGGTAGTCAGGGGAATCGGGATCCGCGTTGTACAAGTCGCCGACGAAGTCCCAGCCGCCCTTCACGCGCGGCGCATCAGGACCGAACTGGGCGGGGTCCGCCGCAGCCGCCTCGGCGGCGTGGGCCGCGTCGTACGCCTCGACCGTGCCGACCCCGCCGAAGTTGGCGTGCGTGTAGTCGACGCCGGTGTCGATGATCGCCACCTTGACGTTCTCGCCGGTGAACCCGGTGTTCTGCCACACCTCCGGCACACCGAGGAACGGAACCGACACCGCGTTGTCGAGTTCGTACGTCCTGACCGCGTGGATGCCCACGACGTTGGGCAGTGCCGCTACTGCGTCGACCTGGTCGGCCGGGATGGTCGCCTGGATGCCGTTGTACGCCGACTGCATCTCGGCCTGGATCTTCCCGCCCTTGGCCTTCAGCGGGCCGGCGATCGCGTCCTGGTTCTTCTTGAGCGAGTCCCTTATGGCCTTGCGCTCGGCCTTCGTCAGCTCGCCGCCCGTCTTCGCCTCGGCGACGGCGACCGGGTCACCGGCCATCTCGACGATGACCGTGACCGAGGTGTCGCGGTCCTCGCTCAAGGGGCGGAAGGCCGTCCCGATCGGACCGGACACCTCGGACTTCTCGAATCGCGACGACGGATCATCGTCAGGGGTGGCGGCCATCGCCGCGGTGGGAGTGGCGATCGCGAGCGCGAGCGCGCTGACGACGGCTAGGGAACGTCGGAACAAAGGGGGAGCCTGCTTTCTCGTGCACGGAACCGCGAGGGGATACGCCGCACGCTATGTGCGAACTCTCAAAAGATCAACAGAGACCTCCCAGGTTGAGCAAACCGCTCAATCGAGCCGGTTTGGTATTCGGCGTTTCATGCATCACGCCCATCCGTGGATGCAGCGCGCACAGCCGGCGAGCGTTGTCCCACCGCATTCTGCTCAGAGCGGAACGGTCTCGGCTTCGGGTGCCTTCGCGTCCTATCGTGAGCGCATGGCCGAGATCATCCCGCTGTCGGCGAAAGCCCCGCGCCCCTCTCGTGAGCTCGAGCCGCTCTGGCGCGACGCGCTGGGCGAGCGGCTGCGCAACCTGCGCCATGAACGGGGCGAGCGCCTCGCAGACACGGCCGACCGTGCCGGCGTCTCTCCGCAGTACCTCTCCGAGATCGAACGAGGTCTCAAGGAGCCGTCCAGCGAGATGATCGCGGCGGTCGCGGGTGCGCTCGAGGTGACGCTGATCGAACTGACGGCGGGTGTCGTCGACGACCTCCGCTCGCGCGCCACCGAGCGTGCGGTGGTCGGATGCCGCGCCACCTACGCCCTCGCCGCGTGACCGGCCCGGACGTGCCTCTGGTCGATGCCCCGGGCCGTCGCTAGCCTGGCCGAGTGACGCCCGCGAAGTCGGAAGCCGAGATCCTCGAGATCGACGGGCACGAGGTGCGCATCTCGAGCCCGAGCAAGATCGTGTTCCCCGAGCCGGGGATCACCAAGCTCGACGTCGTCCGGTACTACCTCGCCGTCGCCGACGGCGCGCTCCGTGGCGCGGGCGGTCGCCCGATGGTCCTCAAGCGCTTCCCGAAGGGCATCGACCAGGAGCCGTTCTTCCAGAAGCGCGTACCCGAGAACCATCCCGACTTCATCGACACGGCGACGCTGCAGTACGCGCGGGGCACGTCCGCCGAGGAGGCGGTGATCCGGGATGCTGCGGGCCTCGCATGGGTCGTCAACCTCGGTTGTCTCGACCTGAACCCGCATCCCGTCCGTGCCGAGGACCTCGACCGTCCCGACGAGTTGCGTATCGATCTCGACCCCATGCCGGGGGTCGACTGGTCGCAGATCGTCGACGTCGCCTTCGTCGCGCGCGAGGTGCTCGACGACGTCGGACTCGTGGGCTGGCCGAAGACGAGCGGCTCGCGGGGAATGCACATCCTGGTGCGGATCGCGCCGGACTGGGACTACAGGCAGGTGCGCCTCGCCGCCGAGACGCTCGCCCGCGAGGTCGAGAACCGCGCGCCCGGACTCGCGACCGCGCGGTGGTGGAAGGAGGAGCGGGGCGAGAGCGTGTTCGTCGACTTCAACCAGAACGCCAAGGACCGCACCGTGGCGTCGGCCTACTCGATCCGCCCGCTGCCCGACGCACGCGTCTCCACCCCGCTCGACTGGGACGAGGTGCGCGCGCGACGCCCCGCCGAGTTCACCGCGCTCACGGTGCCCCGGCGGTACGCGGACATCGGCGACCCTCACGCCGGCATCGACGACGCTCTCGGCACGCTCGACGGGCTCCTGCGCCTCGCCGAGGAACTCGGCCCGGCCGATAAGCCGCCCCGCGGGGGTGACGGGTCTGGACGCCGCCAGTCGACGATGCCGCTCATCGAGATCGCCCGCACGAAGACCAAGCCCGAGGCGGTCCACGCCCTCGAGGCGTGGAAGAGCAGCCACGCGTCCGTGGTGGCGCAGCTGCACCCCGCCGACGTGCTCATCGACGGCATGCGCGGGTCGAGCTCGCTCTGGTACCGCGTGCGCGTCAACTTGCAGCACGTGCCCGAGGCTGAGCGCCCGCCCCAGGAGGAGCTCCTCGCCGACTACGACCCCTGGGAGGGCAAGACCTGGCCGGGCGCTCCTGGCGCGCCCGCCCCCGCGCGTTGAGCGAGCTGGAGCGCCCTCCGCTCAACGCGCGGGGGCGGATGCCCGATCGAGCACGTGGTCGGCGAGGCCGTAGGTCACCGCGTCGGCGGCGGTGAAGACGCGGTCGCGGTCGGTGTCGGTCCGCAGCTTGGCGGCATCTTGTCCCGTGTGCCTCGCGAGGATCTCCTCCACCTCGCCGCGCACGCGCACCAGTTCGTCGGCCTGGAGGATGAGGTCGGGGATGGCGCCCCTCCCTTGGCCCGCCGGCTGGTGCAGCACGATTCGCGCGTGCGGCAGCACCGAGCGCTTGCCGGCCGCGCCCGCCGCGAGCATCACGGCGCCGACGCCGATCGCCTGTCCCACGACGGTCGTCGCGACGTCGGGCCGCACGTGCTGCATCGTGTCGTACACCGCGAGCATCGCCGAGGGATCGCCGCCCTCGCAGTTGATGTAGAGCTGGATATCGCTGTCCGGGCTGTCGGCGTCGAGGTGCAGCAGTTGCGCGATGAGTGCGTTGGCGACGCCCGCGTCGATGCCCGTGCCGAGGTAGACGACCCGCTCGGCGAGCAGGTGCGAGTAGACGTCCATGATGCGGTCGCCGCGCGGATGCTGCGCCACTACGTTCGGGATCGTGTACGAGCTCATGCCGCCACCTCAGCCGGTCCGAGTCCGAGCCCCGCGGGCCGTCGCCGTCGCGGAACCACCTGTGCGAACGACTCGACGATCCCGTCGATGAACCCGTAGTCCCGAGCCTCGGCGGCCGTGTACCAGCGGTCGTGCAGCGAATCCTCGAAGATGCGCTCGAGGCTCTGCCCGGTGTCGGCGGCGATGAGGCCCAGCACGGTGTCCCGCATGTGTCGCAGGTCGCCGGCCTGCACCTCGACATCGACCGCTGAGCCGCCGATGCCCGCGGAACCCTGGTGCATGAGGATCCGCGCGTGGGGCAGCGCGCGCCGCTTGCCTCGTGCACCCGCCGACAGCAGGAACTGCCCCGCGCTGCATGCAAGGCCGAGCGCGAGGGTCGCAACATCGTTCGGGATGAGGCTCATGACGTCGCGGATCGCGAGCATCGAGGGCACCGATCCTCCGGGAGAGTGGATCCAGAGGGCGATATCGGATGCCTCGTCCTCCGCCGCGAGCGCCAGCAGCTGCGTCGCGATCAGGGTGCCGTTGTCGTCGTCGAGCGGGCCGTCGAGCACGAGCACGCGCTGATGGAACAGCTCGCGCCGCGCCTCGGCCCCGAACTGGGGGATTTTGCCTTCGTCTGCCATGCCCTCAGCCTGCGCGCCCGTGGCGGGCGCGGCATCCGTCTCCGCTCCCAGCGGCTCTGCCGTCGGCGGATCCCTCTCGCCCTGCGATTTTGGCGACTCGCCAAGACCCACCCACGCCGGAACGAGAGCCTGGCGACTCGCCAAGACCACAAGGGCGCCCGCCGGCAGCGATCCTGGCGACTCGCCATGAACCACCCACGGCGGGCCCCGGATGCGGCGACTCGCCAACAACGACCCACGGGGTCCAGAGTGCGGCGACTCGCCAAGAACCACCCACGGCGGGCCCCGGATGCGGCGACTCGCCAAGAACCACCCACGGCGGGCCCCGGATGTTGCGACTCGCCAAGAACGACCCACGGCGGGCCCCGGATGTTGCGACTCGCCAAGAACGACCCACGGCGGGCCCCGGATGCGGCGACTCGCCAAGACCACAAGGACGCCCGCCGGCAGCGATCCTGGCGACTCGCCATGAACCAGAGCCCGCATCGCCGCGACATGGCGACTCGCCAACAACGACCCACGGGGTCCAGAGTGCGGCGACTCGCCAAGAACCACCCACGGCGGGCCCCGGATGCGGCGACTCGCCAAGAACCACCCACGAGGTCCAGAGTGCGGCGACTCGCCAAGAACGACCCACGGGGGGCCCCGGATGTGGCGGCTCGCCAAGAACCACCCACGGCGGCCCCGGATGTGGCGACTCGCCAAAACCGCCAGGGAGAGCTCAGGCGCGCCGCGACGGGTTCTCGACCGCGGACCGCAGCGCGGCGACCAACGCGGGACGCACCGCGTCGGGCGTGAACGCCGCAGCGGCGGCCCTCGCGCGCGACGCCAGCTCGGCACGGCGGGCGTCGTCGCGCAGCAGGTCGATGATCTCGGCGGCGAGCGCGTCGGCGTCACCCGGCGGCACGAGCACGCCGGCACCGTCAGTCGTCTCCCGCGGTCCGTACCGGGCGTCGAACGAGACGACGGGCAGTCCGCGGGCGAGCGCCTCGGCGATCGACAGCCCCTGTCCCTCGAACGCCGTCGATGTGACGAACAGAGCGGCACGGTCGAAGATCGCGTCGCGGTCGGCGGTCGCGCCATGGAGAGACACGGATGCCGCCACCCCGAGCTCGTCGATCAGGCCCTGAAGCTCCTCGCGCAGCGGGCCGTCGCCGTAGACATCGAGCCTCGCCTCGGGTACCGCCTCGACCACCCGCACCCACGCGCGGATCGCGAGGTCGACGCGCTTCTGGGGGGCGAGCCTGTTGAGCATCACCACGAGGTGCGGGTCGCGCGACTCCACGCCCGGCGGCTCGGTGCCGAGCTCGATGGTGTTGGGCACGACGTGGAACGTGCCGGGGTTGCCGAAGCGCGCGGCGACCTCGTCGCGCTGAGCCGCAGTCGGCCAGAGCACCGCGTCATAGCGATCGACGGTCGACAGCCACCGCTCCCACATCCCGGTGACCGGAGCATCGGGGTCGTCGTACGGCTCCGGCAGGTGCGAGTTGTGCACGGTGTGCACGAGGCGCACCCGGGGATCGTCCCAGTCGACCATCGCCTCGCCGATCTGGCGCGACTCGAAGATCACCACGAGCACGCGGTCGGGGTCGCCCGCAGCCGCGCGACGCTCGTCGGCCAGGTGCGTGAGCCACGCGGCGTACAGGCTTCGGAAGCCGCGCAGCACGCGGTCCCCGTCGGGGGCGTGCACCACGATCGGGGCGTCGCCGAGGTGCCACGTCGGGTTGTCGCGGAACACGGGCAGCGTGACGATCGCCGAGCCCGAGGCATCCGTGATCGTCCGCTGCTCCCCCTCGAACGTGCCGTCCGCGATCGGATCGCCCGCTGCGAGAAGCCACGTCGGATCGGCGACGATGTCGTCGAAGAGGTTGCGTGCCGATGCAGTGCTCTCGAGCAGCCCGGCGTCGACGAAAGCCTGCCGCTGCGCGGCGTGGACCTGGGGCGACGCGCCGTCAAGGCTCAATTGCAGCGGGTCGGGCGCCCCCGCCGACGCGAGCAGGCGCAGCCGCGACGGCACAGCGACCGCGAACCCGCCGTCCAGTCCCAGGGCGACGCGGCTGCCGACCAGCACATAGTCGGCGTCGGGCAGCGAGGGGGCGGAGTCCGTCGTCACTCGTCCATCCTCACCCATGAGCAGACCACCCGGCCCGCCGAGGCGCCCGGGAAAACGACGAACGCCCCGGCATCGCCGAGGCGTTCATCATGAACTCACTCCCACTCGATGGTCCCCGGGGGCTTCGACGTCACGTCGAGCACCACGCGGTTGACCTCGCGCACCTCGTTCGTGATGCGGTTCGAGATCTTCGACAGCACGTCGTAGGGCAGGCGCGTCCAGTCGGCGGTCATCGCGTCCTCGCTCGAGACGGGGCGCAGCACGATCGGGTGGCCGTACGTGCGGCCGTCGCCCTGCACGCCGACCGAGCGCACGTCGGCGAGCAGCACCACCGGGCACTGCCAGATCTCACCGTCGAGGCCCGCCTTCGTCAGCTCCTCGCGGGCGATGGCGTCCGCATCGCGCAGAATCTCGAGACGGTCAGCGGTGACCTCACCCACGATCCGGATGCCGAGGCCGGGGCCCGGAAACGGCTGGCGGCCCACGATCACCTCGGGAAGGCCGAGTTCGCGTCCGATCGCACGCACCTCGTCCTTGAAGAGGGTGCGCAGCGGCTCGACGAGCTCGAACTGCAGGTCCTCGGGGAGGCCGCCCACGTTGTGGTGCGACTTGATGTTCGCGGTGCCCGTGCCGCCGCCCGACTCGACGACGTCGGGGTAGAGCGTGCCCTGAACGAGGAAGCGGATAGGCTCGCCGTCGGCCTCCGCCTCCGCAACGAGCGCGGCCTCGGCCTGCTCGAACGTGCGGATGAATTCGCGGCCGATGATCTTGCGCTTCTGCTCGGGGTCGCTGACACCGGCGAGGGCGTTCAGGAACTGCTCGCGCGCGTCGACCGTGACCAGGCGCACACCGGTCGAGGCGACGTAGTCCTGCTCGACCTGCTCGCGCTCGTCCTTCCGCAGGAGCCCGTGATCGACGAAGATGCAGACGAGCTGGTCGCCGACGGCCTTGTGCACGAGGGCCGCCGCGACGGCGGAGTCGACGCCCCCCGACAGACCGCAGATGACGCGGCCGGTGCCGACCTGCGCCTGGATCTTCGCGACCTGCTCGGCGATGACATTGCCGCTGTTCCAGTCGGCCGGAAGACCCGCCGCCTTGTGCAGGAAGTTCTCGATGACCTGCTGGCCGTGATCGGAGTGCTTGACCTCGGGGTGCCACTGCACGCCGTACAGGCGCCGCTCGTCGCTGCCGAACGCGGCGACCGGGGTGGCAGCCGTCGCGGCGAGCACCTCGAAGCCCTCCGGTGCGCGCGACACCTGGTCGCCGTGGCTCATCCAGACGTTCTGCTCGACGGGCTGCCCGCCCAGCAGCACACCGCCGTCGTTCGCGACGACGGCGTCCGTCGCTCCGTACTCACGGAGTCCGGTGTTCGCGACCTCGCCGCCGAGCGCCTGCGCCATCACCTGGAAGCCGTAGCAGATGCCGAGCGTCGGCACGTTCAGGTCGAAGACATCGGTGTCGAGCGCGGGAGCACCCTCCTCGTACACGGACGACGGCCCGCCCGACAGGATGATGCCGACCGGGTTCTTCGCCGCGATGTCGGCGGCGGTCGCGGTGTGCGGCACGATCTCGCTGTAGACGCCGGCCTCGCGCACGCGGCGCGCGATCAGCTGCGCATACTGGGCGCCGAAATCGACGACGAGAACGGGGCGCTGGGACGTATCGGTCGCTGTTTCTGAAGGGCTCTGGGTCAACGCTTGTTCTCCGTCGGGATGGCGTGAGTGAGGGACGAGTGCTCGGCGCGCGAGTGCAGCTCAGCCGCCTCACGCTCGGCCAGATAGGTCTTGACGTCGCGGCCGACGCGCGCCTCCATGAAGAACGAGAGGAGGGGCACGATGCCGCCCGCGGCGAGCATGCCCAGACGCAGGAGGTTCCAGCGCATCAGGCTCCACACGCGGAAGCACGAGATCAGGTAGACCACGTAGAACCAGCCGTGGGCGACGAGGATGCCGAGCGACAGGTTGAACCCGTCACCGGTGGACTCGAGGCCCGAGGCGGTCTCGACGACGGGGGCGAACCACAGGAACCCGCCGGAACCACCGAGGAACAGCTCGTAGCCGACCGCGTACTTGACGATCATCTCGGCAACGAGCAGCAGCAGCATCGTGCCCGTGATGATCGAGCAGATCTGGTAGAACTTCAGGGCTCCGCGGATCGCCGGAAAGGAAGCGAGCTTCGGGGCGCGGGGCATGACCCTCAGTCTACCCGCGGCATTGTGCCGGATTTCCTGGCTCAGGGCTGCGGGGCGGTTCCCGCTCAGGATGCTGCGGGCTCAGGGTCGTCGCCGGACGCGCGGTCGTCCTCGAAGTCCTCGACCTCCTTCTCCCACGCGTCCTTCGCGAGGCGGTACCAGAGGTAGAACGCGAAGGCCGCGAAGACCGCCCACTCGACGGCGTAGAAGATGTTGAGCCAGTTGATGCCCGAACCCTCGACCGGCGCCGGCGATGAGATCGCGTCGAGACCCGCGACGGCGTCGACCGAGACGATGTAGGGCCGGTAGACGAACAGGGCGTCGACATCGTGCCACTGGCCGAGCAGTGCGGCCGGCGACATGCGCGTCAGCGTCTGCGGATCCTCGCCACGGGGCGGAAGCACCGGCCCTTCGTCGGAGATCAGGCGTCCGGTCACCTCGACGGTCTCGGCGACGGATGCTGCGCCCTCGAGCTGCTCGACGGCCGCGCGCGCGTCCTCCTCGGTCGCGGCCCACCCGAGCGCCACCGCGACGGAGGTCGGGCCGACCGTCGCGCTCACGTCGGGGTCGATGCGCAGCTGCCCGGTCACCCAGTAGCCCTCGACGCCGTCGTTGTAGCGCGACTCGACGACGATGAAGTCGTCGGGCACCCAGCTGCCGCGCGTCTGAACGCGCTGGCCCACGAGCGGCTCGGGGAGGTACTGGCCCGGCAGCGCGACGTCCGCGAGGGGCTGCACCTCCTCCGTCGCCCCGGGGGGCACCGGATTCGTCTGCACCGCACGACCCAGCTGCCACTGCCCGAGCCACGCGAAGACACCCGCGACGACGAGGCAGAGCAGCAGCATCCCGATCCATCGCGGCCGCAGCATCACCTCGCGCAGGGTCGGCGGGAAGGCCTCGGGTGCGAGGTCGGCCGCTCCCGCCGGGTCGGGGTCGGTCATGGCATCCGTCATCCCGCGGCGTATGGCGCGACGACGACCTCGACTCGCTGGAACTCCTTGAGGTCGGAGTATCCGGTCGTGGCCATCGACTTGCGGAGAGCCCCGATGAGGTTCGCGGTGCCGTCGGCGACCGGGGCGGGGCCGTAGAGCACCTCCTCGAGCGAGGCGACCTGGTCGACCTTCACGCGGCGGCCGCGCGGCAGCTTGGCGTGGTGCGCCTCGGGTCCCCAGTGGAAGCCCTGGCCCGGAGCATCCGTCGCCCGCGCAAGCGCGACCCCGAGCATGACGGCGTCGGCGCCCATCGCGATCGCCTTGACGATGTCGCCCGATGTGCCCACGCCGCCGTCGGCGATGACGTGCACATAGCGCCCGCCCGACTCGTCGAGGTAGTCGCGGCGCGCGCCGGCGACGTCGGCGACCGCGGTGGCCATCGGGGCATGAAGGCCCAGGGTGGCCCGCGTCGTGGACGCCGCTCCCCCACCGAAGCCGACGAGCACGCCGGCGGCGCCGGTGCGCATCAGGTGCAGCGCGGCGGTGTACGTCGACGCACCGCCGACGATGACGGGAACGTCGAGGTCGTAGATGAACTTCTTGAGGTTCAGCGGCTGGTCGACGCTCGAGACGTGCTCGGCGGAGACCGTGGTGCCGCGGATCACGAAGAGGTCGACGCCGGCGGCGACGACCGTCTCGTACAGCTCCTGGGTGCGCTGCGGGGTCAGGGAACCGGCGACCGTGACGCCCCCGGCGCGGATCTCGGCGAGGCGATCGCGCACGAGCTCGGGCTTGATGGGCTCGGCGTAGAGCTCCTGCATGCGGCGGGTCGCGGCGGCCTTCTCGAGGCCGGCGATCTCGGCGAGCAGCGGCTCGGGGTCGTCGTAGCGAGTCCAGAGACCCTCGAGGTCGAGGACGCCGAGCCCGCCGAGCTGACCCAGCATGATCGCGGTGCGCGGGCTCACGACCGAGTCCATCGGGGCGCCCAGCACAGGGATGTCGAAGCTGAAGGCGTCGATCGTCCAGGTCGTCGAGACGTCCTCGGGGTTGCGGGTGCGCCGCGACGGCACCACGGCGATGTCGTCGAACGAGTAGGCACGGCGCGCGCGCTTGGCCCGGCCGAGTTCGATGTCCATGCTCACGCGTCCACCCTACCCGGCGGCCCTGGCCGCCCTTCGCTCTCCGACGATGCCCCTTTTCCGCCGACCTTGCCCCATCTGCGCTGACCATGCCCCTTTTCACGCGAGCATGCCAGGGCATGGTCGCGTCGGGAAGGACATGGTCGCGTCGGGAAGGGCATGGTCGCGACGGGAAGGACATGGTCGCGACGGGAAGGACATGGTCGCGACGGGAAGGGCATGGTCGCGACGGGAAGGGCATGGTCGCGTCGGGAAGGGCATGGTCGACCAACCAGCGTGAGCGGGGCCGGATGCTGCGGAACGCGGCATCCGGGAGGCTCAGCGTGCGCGGGCGACGCGGGACTCGTCCCACACGGGCTCGCTGGATTCGAAGACCCGGCCGTCGGAACCGAAGACGAGGAAGCGGTCGAAGGACTTCGCGAGCCAGCGGTCGTGCGTCACCGCGAGCACGGTGCCCTCGAAGCGGGCGAGCGCGTCCTGCAGCGCCTCGGCCGAGACGAGGTCGAGGTTGTCGGTCGGCTCGTCGAGCAGGAGCAGCGTGGCGCCCGAGAGCTCGAGCAGCAGGATCTGGAACCTCGCCTGCTGTCCGCCCGACAGGCTGTCGAAGGTCTGCTCAGCCTGCGCGACCAGTCCGTAGCGGTCGAGCGCGCTGCTGGCCGCCTCGCGTGGCAGACCGGGCCGGGCGTCCTCCCCGCGATGCAGGATGTCCAGCAGCGTCTTTCCGTCGAACTCGGGATGGCGGTGGGTCTGCGCGAACCATCCCGGCAGCACGCGCGCGCCGAGCATGACGCGGCCGGTGTGCGCCACCGGCGCGAGCCCCGCGCCGGTGGTCGTCACGTGCCCGAGGCGCCCGTCGGGGTCGGTGCCGCCGCGGGCGAGCAGCCGCAGGAAGTGCGATTTGCCCGAGCCGTTCGAGCCGAGCACCGCGACCCGGTCGCCGAACCACACCTCGAGGTCGAACGGCTTCATGAGCCCGGTCAGCTCGAGCTGCTCCGCCACGACCGCGCGCCGCCCGGTGCGCGCACCGCGCAGGCGCACGTCGAGGTCGTGCTCCCTGGGGCGTTCCTGCGGCGGACCCGCCTCCTCGAACTTGCGCAGGCGCGTCTGGGCGGCGCGGTACCGCGAGGTGAACGTGTCGTTCGCGGTGGCCTTCACCTTGAGGGTGGCCACGAGCTCCCTCAGCTTGACGTGCTGCTCGTCCCAGCGGCGGCGCAGTTCGTCGAGGCGCCGCATCCGGTCCTCCCGCGCACGGTGATACGTGCCGAAGCCGCCGCCGTGCACCCAGGCCGTGCTGCCTGCGCCGCCCGCCTCGAGCGTCACGATGCGGTCGGCCGCCCGGGCCAGCAGCTCCCGGTCGTGCGACACGAGGAGCACCGTCTTGTTCGTCTCGCGCAGGCGCTCCTCGAGCCAGCGCTTGCCGGGCACGTCGAGGTAGTTGTCGGGCTCGTCGAGAAGCAGCACCTGGTCGGGGCCGCGCAGCAGCGCCTCGAGCGCCAGTCTCTTCTGCTCGCCGCCCGAGAGCGTGGTGAGCTCGCGGAACCTTGCCCGCGAGAACGGGATGCCGAGAGCCGTCGTCGTGCAGGTGTCCCAGACGGTCTCGTACTCGTAGCCGCCGGCCTCGGCGTAGTCGGCGAGCGCCCCGGCGTAGCGCATCTGCGTGTCGAGGTCGTCCTGCTCGATGATCGCCGCCTCGGAGTCCTCGAGCTCGCGCGCGGCACGGCGCACACGGTCGGGCGAGACGGAGATGAGGAGGTCGTGGACGGTCTGCCCGGCCTCGCCGTGGCCGACGAACTGGTCCATCACGCCGAGTCCGCCGTCGATCGAGACGGCACCCGAGAGAGCGGGCGTCCACCCCCGGATGATCCGCAGCAGCGTGGTCTTGCCGGCACCGTTCTGCCCGATGAGCGCCGTCGTCGACCCCTCGCCCACGCGGAACGAGACCTCGTCGAGCAGCGGGCGGCCGTCCGGCAGCGCGTACGAGACGGCGGCGATGTCGATGTACCCCACGGTGTTCCCTGTCTGCTCCGCGGGACGGGTTCGTCCGATGGGGAGCCGACCAGAATACCCCACCGCTCAACGACCGGGGGCGGGGCTCAGGCGGCCGGCGCGGCGTAGCGGCCGGACTTGATCGCGCGCTCGCGCGCCTTGGCGGCCTCGACTTCGCGGTTCTTCGGCGGCGTCACCGCGACGAGGTCGTCGAGCAGGTGCTGCGTGATGTGCGCGATCTCGTGCACGGCGCGATCGAACGCCTCCTGGTTCGCCTTCGACGGCTTCGTGGTGCCCGCGATCTTGCGCACGTACTGGAGCGCGGCGGCGTGGACCTCTGCGGACGAGGCGGCGGGCTCGAAGTTGTGGAGCGTGTGGATGTTCCGGCACATGCCCCCGACGATACGCCGCGCTCCCGACGCGCGGCCAGGGTGCGGCATCCACGCCGTCGCGCCGTGTGTCTACCAGCGGTCAGTGCCCACCTGCTACCAGCGGTCAGTGCCCACCTGCTACCAGCGGTCAGTGCCCACCTGCTACCAGCGGTCAGTGCCCACCTGCTACCAGCGGTCAGTGCCTCGCGGGAGGACCTCGAGCACGTGCGGCAGCTCGCTCGGGAAGCACGAGCGGAACAGCTCGGTGATCTGCGGGTCGGAGCCGTAGTCGTCGACGATGCGCAGACCGATCATCGTGCTGATGAGCATGCCCTCGGCCAGGAAGGCGCGCGCCTCGTCGGTGTCGAGCCCCATCTCGTCGCGGAAGAACCGCCACACCGAGGCGAAGCCGCGGCGGGCCGCAGCCCCGATCACGGGGTTGCTGCCGAGGAGGTAGGCATGCGCCAGAGTCTGGTGCAGACCCCGCACTTCGATGAGGTCGACGTAGGCGCGTCCGATGCGCTTGCCGGCAGTGATGCCTGCACCGTCGTCCTCCTCGGCGAGCGCGGCCCGGAAGGCTGCGAGCAGCCGAGCCAGGGCATCCTCGATGGCCGCGAGGAACAGATTCTCCTTGGAGCCGAACAGCCGCACCACGTAGGGCTGGCTGACGCCGGCGGCGCGGGCCACCTCGTCGGTCGTCGCACCTTCGTAGCCCCGAGTGCCGAAGACGGCGAGCGCGGCCACCAGGATCTGGCGACGCCGCTCGTCCGACGACAGGCGCTTGCCGGCCTCGGCCGGTTCATCGAGTGCGACGCCGCCACCCAGCCCTGCAGATGTCATGGCGAAAGGTTATCAGCGAATGACTTGACTTTGTAATCAGTCGATTACTACATTGCTCTCTAGCAGGTAATCATCCAATTACAACCGGAGACTTCCATGACCGACCTCTCCCTCGCCCCAGGCACCCGGCGGACCCGTCCGTTCGCGCTCGTGCTGGCCGCGGCATCCCTCCCGATGTTCATGGCCACGCTCGACAACCTCGTCATGACTAACGCGCTCCCGGTGCTGCACCGCGACATGGGAGCGAGCGTCGAAGAGCTGCAGTGGTTCGTCAACGCGTACACGCTGGCGTTCGCCGGCGCGATCCTCATCGCCTCCGCTCTCGGCGACCGCTTCGGGCGGCGCACGCTGTTCGTCGTCGGCATCGCAGTGTTCGGCGCCGGCTCCGTGCTGGCCGCCCTCAGCACCGACCCGGGTCAGCTCATCGCCGCCCGCGCCGTGCAGGGCCTCGGCGCCGCCGGCGTCATGCCGCTGTCGCTGGCGCTGCTCAGCGGCGCGGTCGCCCCGGCCAGGCGCGCCCTCGCCATCGGCATCTGGGGCGGCGTCTCGGGCCTCGGCGTCGCCGTCGGGCCGCTGATCGGCGGTGCGATCATGGAGGGCTGGGACTGGCAGGCGATCTTCTGGATCAACCTGCCCGTCGCCATCATCGCGATCCCGCTCGCGATCATCGTGCTCGACAACGACTTCGGCGCCCGTGCGCGCATCGACGTGCCGGGAGCCGTGCTCGCTGCGGCGGGCGTGCTCGCCCTGGTCCATGCGATCGTCCGCGGCAACGACGACGGCTGGGGCTCGGGCGGGGTCATCGCCGAGATCGTGCTCGGCGCCCTCCTCCTCGCCGCATTCCTGTGGTGGCAGACGCGCGCGCAGGCCCCGCTGATGCCGCTGCGCCTGTTCCGCGACCGCTCGTTCTCGATCACCAACATCGTCGGCTTCGCGTTCAGCTTCGGCACGTTCGGCGCGGTGTTCATCCTCATCCAGTACCTGCAGGTCGTGCAGGGGTCCACCCCGCTCGAGGCCGCCGTGCAGACCACCCCGTGGACGCTCGCGCCCATGATCGTCGCCCCGATCGCCGGCATCCTCGCCCCGCGCGTCGGCACGCGCGTGCTCCTGGTGCTCGGCCTCACGCTGCAGGGCACGGCGCTCACCTGGATCGCCGCCGTCATGTCGATCGACCTCGACTACCCGACGCTGATCGCCCCCTTCGTGATGGCGGGTGTCGGCATGGCGCTCGTGTTCGCCCCCTCGGCGACGGCGCTGCTCGCGACCCTCGGACTCATCGACCATGCCAAGGCGTCGGGCGTGAACTCCACGGTCCGCGAGCTCGGCGTCGCCCTCGGCACCGCCGTGATGACGGCGATCTTCGTCAGCGCCGGCGGCGAGCTCCTCCCCGACATGTACGTCGACGCCGCGCGCCCCGCCGTCTTCACCGGCGCGGCCGTGCTGTTCGCGGCGACGATCGCGGCGCTGTGGCTCCCGTCCGGGAAGGGGACGACGGATGCTGCCGCCTCCGGCCCGTCCGAGACCGACGCCACCGAGCCCGAGCTCGCAGCCGCTGCATAGGCCTGCGCGTCGGGAGCGTGTGCTCTCGCCGAGATGACGCGGCGTGTACGCCGCCAGCGTGTCTTCTCGGCGAGAGCACATGATGTCGACGGATGCCTCGGCCCGGGGCATCCCGATGGCGCCGCGAGCGGGTCAGTCGCCCTTCCCTCGCAGAAGACGCGTGAAAGGTCCGTCAAGCAGGAAGAGCAGGAAGGCGGGAGACCCGATCCACGGGGCGAGCACCACCACCGCGGCCGAGATGAGCAGGGCGCTCAGCGAGCTGCGTCCGTAGGCCACGGCATCCGCTCTGCTCATGTCGGGCATCAGGGCTTCGCGCTGCCGCACCGCCCACCCCCACTGCAGCCAGCTGAACAGGATGGCGAGGAAGAACGTCACGGGCATGGCGAGCCGGCCCGCGAGCCACTCGGAGTACTCGGTCGTGAGGTTCGTCGCGAACGGCACGAGCACGATGAAGAGCAGCCGCGCGTTGTTCAGCCACACCGTCGTCGAATCGACGCGGGCGAGGTGCTCGAACTGCTGGACGTGCACCATCCACATCAGGCACAGCAGCACGAAGCTCAGCCCGAAGTTGAGGAACAGCTCGTACATGCCGCCGAGGGCCGCCCACATCTCGGCGTCGGAGTCGACCTCACCGAGTGAATGCTGCGTGAGATCGAGCACGAGCAGCGTCGCCGCGATCGCGAACACCCCGTCGGTGAACGCCTCGAGACGCGTGGTCCGCTGCGTCGCCAGGGGGTGCCGTCGCTGCCTGATCATGGCGCCCAGGGTAGCGACACCGCGCACTCGGGCGCCCGTCACACTCCGTCACCCCCGGCAGCGCACGCGATGCGATCGACCGGATCCCGGTTTCCCGACGAGTCTCGGCCGGATAGACGGATGCTGCGGCCCGGCGCGGTGCGCCGGGCCGCAGCATCCGTTCCCCGAAGGGGTTACTTCTTGTAGTTGGGCGCCTCGACGACGATCTGCACGTCGTGGGGGTGCGATTCCTTGAGGCCGGCGGCGGTGATGCGGACGAACTTGCCCTTGGCCTTGAGCTCCTCGATGGTGCGCGCACCGACGTAGAACATCGACTGGCGCAGGCCCCCGACGAGCTGGTAGGCGACGGCCGAGACCGGACCGCGATAGGCGACCTGGCCCTCGATGCCCTCGGGGATGAGCTTGTCGTCGTTGGGGACGTCGGCCTGGAAGTAGCGGTCCTTCGAGTACGAGGTCTTCTTGCCGCGGGTCTGCAGCGCGCCCAGCGAACCCATGCCGCGGTACTGCTTGAACTGCTTCCCGCCCTGGAAGACGATCTCGCCCGGCGACTCGTCGGTGCCGGCGAGGAGAGAACCGAGCATGACGGTGTCGGCGCCGGCGACGAGCGCCTTGGCGATGTCGCCCGAGTACTGCAGGCCGCCGTCGGCGATCACCGGGATGCCGGACTCACGAGCGGCGAGGTACGCCTCGTACACGGCGGTGACCTGCGGCACGCCGACACCGGCGACGACGCGGGTGGTGCAGATCGAACCGGGTCCGACGCCGACCTTGACGGCGTCGACGCCGGCGTCGATGAGCGCCTGTGCGCCCTCGCGGGTCGCGACGTTGCCGCCGATGACGTCGATGTGGTCGAAGCTCGCGTCGGCCTTGAGGCGGCGGACGATGTCGATGACGCCGGCCGACTGGCCGTTGGCCGTGTCGACGACCAGGACGTCGACGCCCGCGTCGCGCAGCGCTTCGGCGCGCTGCCACGCGTCGCCGAAGAAGCCGATGGCGGCGCCGACGCGCAGGCGGCCCTGTTCGTCCTTCGTGGCGAGGGGGTACTTCTCGCTCTTGTCGAAGTCCTTGATGGTGATGAGGCCCGCGAGCGTGCCGTTCTCGTCGATGAGCGGCAGCTTCTCCACGCGGTGCTGAGCGAAGAGGGCGATGACCTCGCCCGCGCTGATGCCGACGCGGCCGGTGACGAGGCCCTCGGTGGTCATGACGTCGCGCACCTTGGTGGTCTGACGCTCGAAGCCCGAGACGAAGCGCATGTCTCGGTTGGTCACGATGCCCACGAGGTGGTTGTCGTCGTCGACGACCGGAAGGCCCGAGATGCGGTACTGGGCGCAGAGGGAGTCGACCTCTTCGATCGTCGCGTCCGGGGTGGTCGTGATCGGGTCGGTGATCATGCCCGACTCACTCCGCTTGACGCGGTCGACCATCGCGGCCTGATCCTCGATCGAGAGGTTGCGGTGAATGATCCCGAGGCCGCCTTCGCGGGCGATCGCGATCGCCATGCGCGACTCCGTCACCGTGTCCATCGCGCTCGAGATGAGCGGGGTCGCGACGGTGATGCGTCGCGTCACCCGGGACGAGGTGTCGGCTTCGCTGGGGATCACGTCGGTGTGGCCGGGCAGCAGCAGCACATCGTCGTAAGTCAGTCCGACGAAGCCGAAGGGGTCGTTGTGCTCCATGGGGTCTCCTCGCGCGGGCGCGCGCGTGCTCTCGGGGTTTGGACGGCGGCGGCCGGTGCGCTCGTGACGCTCCGTACTCGATTCTAAGCGTCGGCGGGCGTCGTTTGTTCCCGGGATAACGGCACGCGCAGGCGCGCGCGAGCCGGTGAGTGCAGACCGGTTGCGATCGCATCACTTATCCACAAGGGACCTTGGGCGAAACAGCGACGACACATTACAGTCGTAGCGTCGTCATCACGGCCGATGCGACCCGAGCTTCGGTGTCCGCGTGGTGTGCCGAACTGGAGGTTCTGTGGGTCCTACGACTGCGACCGTGATCAACAGGCGCCGCTGGATCTTCGTGATCTTCGGCGTGCTCTTGGCCGCGGGAATGGTGTTCCTGTCCGCACCCACCGGTGCGCGCGCGGACGCCCCCGACACCCCAGGTGGCGACCAGGAGCAGACCGACTTCTACTTCGGCGGCGTGATCAAGTACGACGACGAGCCCGTCGAGGGCGTGACGATGTCGATCGAAGGCAACGGCTTCGAGGCTGAGACCGTGACGGATGCGGAAGGCAAGTGGCGTCTGTACGTGCCCGAGAAAGAGGAGTACGTCCTGACGGTCGACGAGGACACGCTGCCCGATGGCGTGATCGTCGATCCGGCGCAGCTGCCGGAGGGCATCCAGCCCAAACAGGGGACGACGGCGTCCTTCGACGTGACCTTCGGTCTCACCGGCTCGAAGATCGTCAACCTCTTCCTCGGCGAGGGCGAGCGCGTCACGACGTCGTTCTGGGACCAGCTTCTCGAGCGGTTCATGAACGGCATCAACTTCGGTCTGCTGCTCGCGCTGGCGGCCGTCGGCGTCTCCCTGATCTTCGGCACGACCGGCCTCAGCAACTTCGCCCACGGCGAGATGCTGACGTACGGCGCGGTCATGGCACTCATCTTCGGCGTGTGGCTGAACATCCCCATGTGGCTCACGATCCCGATCGTGATCGTGCTCGGCGCGGTACTCGGCTACGTCCTCGATGCCGGACTGTGGCGACCGCTGCGCCGCAGAGGGCTGGGCCTCGTGCAGCTCATGATCGTGAGCATCGGCCTGTCGCTCGCCGGCCGCTATGTCTTCCAGTACTTCATCGGCGGCGGCACGTATCAGCTCCCCGGAGCCGGAGCTCCGCAGGACATCCACATCGGTCCGATCTCGCTGTCGTGGATCGACGTCGCGTCGATGGCGATCAGCATCGTGCTGCTCATCGCCGTCGCGTACTGGCTGCTTCGCACCCGAATCGGCAAGGCGACACGCGCGATCAGCGACAACCCGGGCCTGGCGGCAGCATCCGGCATCAACGTCGACCGCGTGATCCGAATCGTATGGATCCTCGCGACCGCCCTCGCCGCGATCGCCGGTGTGCTGTGGGCCTACTTCCGCCCGGGCGTGAAGTGGGACATGGGTGTGCAGGTGCTGCTGCTCATCTTCGCCGCCGTGACCCTCGGCGGCCTCGGCACCGCGTTCGGCGCCCTCATCGGCGCCCTGATCGTCGGCATCCTCGTCGAGATCTCGACGCTGTGGATTCCGCCGGACATGAAGTACGTCGGCGCGCTGGCCGTGCTGATCATCATCCTGCTGGTGAGACCCCAGGGCATCTTGGGCCGGAAAGAGAGGCTCGGTTAGTCATGGACTGGGGACAGATCTTCAACAACACGGCCTATTGGGTCTTCAGCCCGGAGACCATCGCCTACGCCCTTGCGGCCACCGGTCTCGCCGTGCAGTTCGGGTTCGGCGGCCTGCTGAACTTCGGTATGGCAGGCTTCATGGCTCTCGGCGCCTACGGATACGCGATCTCGATCCTGAGCTTCGGCTGGCCCTGGTGGGTCGGCATTCTCGTCGGATGCGCCGCGGCCGTGGTCTTCGCGCTCATCCTCGGTATCCCGACGCTGCGTCTGCGTGCCGACTACCTCGCCATCGTGACCATCGCTGCGGCCGAGATCGTACGACTGCTGCTGACCACTCAGCTGTTCGACGAGTGGACGAACTCCGCCGACGGACTCGGCGGCTACCATGCCGGGTTCCGAGGGGCGAATCCGTTCCCCAAGACCGGCGCCGACGGCGAGCCGATCATCTACGGCTTCGGGCCGTGGCAGTGGACCGCCGACCAGCTGTGGGTCCGTGTCTTCGGCATCGTCCTGCTCGCGATCGCGGTGTATCTCGTGTGGGCGATCATGCGCAGCCCGTGGGGCCGCGTGCTCAAGGGCATCCGCGAGGACGAGGACGCCGTGCGCTCGCTCGGCAAGAACGTCTTCTCGTACAAGATGCAGGCGCTCATGATCGGTGGTGTCTTCGGCGCCCTCGGTGGCGTGGTGTTCGCACTTCCGTCCGCCGTGATCCCGGCGACCTACACGACGAGCCTCACGTTCTTCATCTGGACGATCCTGCTCCTGGGCGGCGCGGCCACCGTGTTCGGCCCCGTCGTCGGCTCGGTGATCTTCTGGGTCATCATGGGCTTCCTCGACAACGTCCTCCCGTTGCTGGCACAGTCCGACATCCTTCCGATCACGAGCCAGCAGGCCGCGACCCTCCGGTTCATCCTCGTCGGCGTCGCGCTCATGCTGATCGTGATCTTCCGCCCGCAGGGCATCTTCGGAAACAAGAGGGAGCTGACCTTTGTCAAGTAACCCGCCCAGCAACCCGCCCGCTGACGAGCCGGTGGTCCCCGCAGAGTCGGCGGCCCCGCCGGCGGCGCCAGCCACGACCGCGACCGGCAGCATCCGTCGTCCGAAGACCGCCGGGCTCGCGAAGGGGGATGCGATCCCGGGCGTCGCCAAGAACGACCCGATCCTCGTCATCGACGGTGTCACGCGTCGCTTCGGCGGCCTCACCGCCGTCGACGTCGAGCACCTCGAGATCCCGCGGAACGCGATCACCGCCCTCATCGGCCCCAACGGCGCCGGCAAGACGACGCTGTTCAACCTGCTGTGCGGCTTCGACAAGCCGAACAGCGGAACCTGGAGTTTCGACGGCAAGAACCTGTCGGGGATCCCGTCGTTCAAGGTCGCCCGCATGGGCCAGGTGCGCACGTTCCAGCTGACCAAGGCGCTGTCGCTTCTGACCGTGCTCGAGAACATGAAGCTCGGCGCCACCGCCCAGAAGGGCGAGAGCCTCTGGGCCAGCATCGTGCCCACGATCTGGCGCAAGCAGGACAACGACATCGAAGACAAGGCGATGGAGCTGCTCGCACGCTTCAAGCTCGATTCCAAGTCCGACGACTACGCGGCCTCGCTCTCGGGCGGTCAGCGCAAGCTCCTCGAGATGGCGCGCGCCCTCATGAGCGATCCGACGCTGGTGATGCTCGACGAGCCGATGGCGGGTGTCAACCCGGCGCTCACCGAGTCGCTGCTCGACCACATCCTCGACCTCAAGGACCTCGGCATGACGGTGCTCTTCGTCGAGCACGACATGCACATGGTGCGGCACATCGCCGACTGGGTCATCGTCATGGCCGAGGGCAAGGTCGTGGCCGAAGGCCCGCCCGACACCGTCATGCAGGACCCGGCCGTGGTCGACGCCTACCTCGGCAGCCACCAGGACGTCGACCTCGGCGTCGTGACCGGTCGCGTGGCCGGCGAGCTCGACGCGTCCGCCGAAGAGCTGCTCGAAGAGATCAAAGAGGCCGAGGAGGCCTCGATCGCCGAGGCCGAGGAGGAGAACAAATGACCGACGCTTCGACAGGCTCGGGGAACCCGGCGGGCACGACGGCCGAGGACGCACTCACCTCGGGCAGCGCGACCGCCGTCAAGAGCGATCGCATCGTCGTCGAGGTCAAGGACCTCACGGCGGGCTACCTGCCCGGCATCAACATCATCAACGGCGCCAACCTCATCGCCCGCAAGGGCGAGCTGATCGGCATCATCGGCCCCAACGGCGCCGGCAAGTCGACACTCCTGAAGTCGATCTTCGGCATGGTCAAGGTGCGCGGCGGCGAGATCACGGTAGACGGCACGAGCGTGGTCGGACTCAAGTCCGACAAGCTCGTGCAGCGAGGCGTCGGCTTCGTGCCGCAGACGAACAACGTCTTCCCCTCGCTCACCATCGAGGAGAATCTGCAGATGGGGCTCTACCAGCGCCCCAAGGCGTACGAAGAGCGGCTCGACTTCGTCACCGGCATCTTCGCCGAGCTCGGCAAGCGCCTCAAGCAGCGCGCGGGGTCGCTCTCCGGCGGCGAGCGACAGATGGTCGCGATGTCGCGCGCCCTCATGATGAACCCGTCCGTGCTGCTCCTCGATGAGCCGTCGGCCGGTCTGTCGCCCGTCCGCCAGGACGACGCCTTCATCCGCGTCTCCGACATCAACAAGGCCGGCGTGACCACGATCATGGTCGAGCAGAACGCCCGCCGCTGCCTGCAGATCTGCGACCGCGGCTACGTCCTCGACCAGGGCCGCGATGCCTACGAGGGAACCGGCCGCGAGCTGCTGAGCGACCCCAAGGTCATCGGCCTGTACCTCGGCTCCCTCGGCGCCGACGGGGTCTGACACCGACACGCAGATAAGAGGAGGGGACCGGATGCTGCAGCATCCGGTCCCCTCCTCTTATCTGCGTCCCCTCCCCCGCCGTGGGCGACGACCTCGGGTTCCGCACCGGTGAGACGAGGGGCGGTCGGCCCCGGACCGCCTCCGGGAACGCGACAGGGCCCCGGATCGCTCCGGGGCCCTGCGCTGCGTCAGCCTGGTTTACAGGTCGATGCGGGTGTAGGTGTTGTCGGCGCCGTACTGGAAGACACCGATGGTGGCCTCGGTCGGGTCGCCGTGCTCGTCGAACGTGATCGGACCGGAGTAGCCGTCGTAGTCGGCCGTGCCGCCGCCGAGGATGATGTCGGCGCAGTCGGCGAAGCTGTCGCACTTCTCGCCGTCACCCGAACCGCCCGAGACCTCCTGCAGCTTCGCGGCGATGTCGGCCGAGTCGCTGGAGTTGGCGGCGAGCGAGGCGAGCGCGAGCAGCACGACGGCGTCGTACGCCTCGTTGCCGTACGAGAAGTCGGTCAGCTCGCTGTTGCCGTCGGCGACCCACCAGTCGTTCAGGCGCCCCTGGAACTCCTCGTCAGGCGCGGGACCCGCAGGGGTCGTGCCCTTCGCACCCTCCATGCTCACGCCGGCAGGCCACTTCGGGTCGGCACCGAAGTTCTTCAGGTTGCCGTCGACGAGGTAGAGGTCTTCGGCGGGGTAGCCCGCGGCGATGAGCGCCGGACCGACCGTGAAGATCTCATCGAACGTGATCAGCGCGATCGCGTCCGGGTTCGAGGCGAGGATCGCGGAGATCTGGGCGTCGAAGTTGGTGTCACCGGTGTTGTAGGACTGCTCGGCGACGATCTCACCGCCCGAGCCCGTGAAGACCTCCTGGAAGACCTGGTTCAGGCCGGTGCCGTAGGCGTCGTTCTGGTAGAGGACCGCGACGTTCTCGTGGCCGTCCTCGGCGACGAGGTTGCCGAGCACCTCGCCCTGAAGTGTGTCGGCCGGAGCCGTGCGCCAGTAGAGGTTGTTGTCGTCCCAGTTGGTGAAGTCGAGCGACGTGTTGGCCGGTGAGAACGTGATGATGCCCGCGGCGACGGCGTCGTCGAGGAAGAGCTTGGTCACACCCGAGGATGCGGCGCCGATGGCAGCCGTCACCTTCTCGGAGATGAGCTTCTGGATCGTGGTGGCGTAGGCCTTGTTGTCGGTGTCGCCCGAGTCGCCCCACACGATGTCGTCGATGGTGATGCCCTTGGCGGCCTCATTGATGTCGGCGGCGGCGAGTCCGACGCCGGCCTCCTCGGGCGGGCCGAGGTACGAAAGGCTTCCCGTCTGGGGAAGGATCGTGCCGATCTTGATCGTGAGGTCGCGCTCCTCGGTGGGCGGGGTGGTCTCGTCGCCACCACCGGTGCCCCCACCGGCGCAGCCGGCGAGGACGAGGGCGCTGGCGCCGATGAGCGCGATGCCACCGAGGACGGTGGACGTGCGCGAGCGGGTGAAGACGCTCATGTTGCTCCTTGCTGTGCGATTACAACGGGAACGGCTCGGGCGCCGACCCAATGCACTAAACCTAATCGCCGTCAGGCGTCGTCAATGTTGCCATTCGTTAACGATCTGTAACAGCTTGAAAACCGTGATCGGACCGTAATTCTGGCGGCCCGCAGACCTCCCTCGCTGTGGATAACTCGCGCGTGCCGGCGCCCGAGCCGCCGCCACAGGGGCCACATCCGACGCACGGCTCTCATACCCCGCGCGGGTATACACTGGAGCGATGCAGTACCCCGCAGGGGTATCCGTCCCCGACCTATGGAGGAGAAGTCATGGCTGAGGCCGAATACACGGTGACAGGAATGAGCTGCGGGCACTGCGAGGCGTCCGTGCGCGGCGAGGTGTCGAAGCTCGCAGGCGTGCAGGACGTCCAGGTGAGTGCCGCCGCCGGCACGCTCAAGGTCGTCTCCGCCGCCGAGATCGCCCATGACGCCGTCATCGCGGCCGTCGACGAGGCCGGCTACAGCGCGGTCCGCGCATGAGCGAGGCCTCGATCCCCGCCGCCCGGTTCGAACTCGAGATCGGCGGGATGACGTGCGCGTCGTGCGCCGCGCGGATCGAGAAGCGGCTGAACCGGATGGACGGGGTCGAGGCATCCGTCAACTACGCCACGGAGAAGGCGTTCGTCACCGTCCCCTCGGGAACCGACCCGCAGGCGCTCATCGAGGAGGTCGAGAAGACCGGCTACACGGCCGCCCTCCCCGCACCGCCCGCGCCTGAGGATGCCGGCGACGAGCCCGCCGACCCGGAGCTCACGAGCCTCCGCCACCGGCTCATCGGGTCGATCGTGCTGTCGGTGCCGGTGATCCTTCTGGCGATGATCCCGGCTCTGCAGTTCACGTACTGGCAGTGGGCGTCGCTGGCGCTCGCGGCGCCCGTGGTGGTGTGGGGCGCGTGGCCGTTCCACCGCGCGGCCTGGATCAACCTGCGCCACGGCGCCGCCACGATGGACACGCTGATCTCGCTCGGTGTCTCTGCGGCATTCCTGTGGTCGCTGTACGCGCTGTTCCTCGGGCATGCGGGCATGCCGGGCATGACGCACACGTTCGAGTGGTCGGTCACGCCGCAGGACGGCGCCGGCGACATCTACCTCGAGGTCGCCGCCGGCGTCACGACGTTCGTGCTCGCGGGCAGGTACTTCGAGCAGCGCTCGAAGCGCCGTGCGGGCGCGGCGCTGCGCGCCCTGCTCGAGATCGGCGCGAAGGACGTCGCGGTGCTGCGCCCCTCAGGCGCCCCCGCCGGGCAGGTCTCACTCGGGATGCCGGGGATCGGCTCCCCCTCCGCCCCCGCGCTGGTCGAGGTGCGCGTGCCGGTCGCCGCGCTCCGCGTCGGCGAGGAGTTCGTCGTGCGCCCCGGCGAGAAGATCGCCACCGACGGCGTCGTGACCTCCGGCACGTCCGCGGTCGACGCCTCGATGGTGACGGGCGAATCCGTGCCCGTCGAGGTCGCACCCGGTGACGCGGTCATCGGCGCCACCGTCAACGCGGGCGGCCGTCTGGTCGTGCGGGCGACGCGCGTCGGCGACGACACGCAGCTCGCGCTGATGGCGCGACTCGTCGAGGACGCCCAGTCGGGCAAGGCCCAGGTGCAGCGCCTGGCCGATCGCATCTCGGGCGTCTTCGTGCCCATCGTGCTGCTGATCTCGCTCGGCACGCTCGCGGCTTGGCTGCTGATGGGCGCCTCGGCCGCGATGGCGTTCACCGCGGCCGTCGCAGTGCTCATCATCGCGTGCCCGTGCGCGCTGGGACTCGCGACCCCGACCGCGCTGCTCGTCGGCACGGGTCGCGGCGCGCAGCTCGGCATCCTCATCAAGGGTCCGGAGGTGCTCGAGTCCACGCGCACGGTCGACACGGTCGTGCTCGACAAGACCGGGACCGTCACGAGCGGTCGCATGTCGCTCGTCGACGTCGTCGTGGCCGGGTCGCTCGATCCGCACACGAACGAGGCATCGGCCGCGCGTGCCGAGCTGGTGCGCCTCGCCGGAGCCCTGGAGCACGCGTCCGAGCATCCGATCGCGCAGGCGATCGCCCGCGCCGCCACGGCGGAGACGGGGCCCCTCCCCGACGTCGCGTCGTTCCAGAACGTGCCGGGCAAGGGCGTCTCGGGCATCGTCGAAGGGCACGCCGTGCTCGTCGGCCGCGCGGCGCTGCTCGCGGACTGGGTGCTGACGCTCCCCGAGGATCTCGCCGCTGCGAAGGCAGCGGCCGAGGCGCTCGGCCGAACCCCGGTGCTGGCGGCATGGGACGGCGCGGTGCGCGGACTCCTGGTCGTCGCCGACCAGGTCAAGCCCTCGAGCCGCGAGGCCGTCGGGCAGCTGAAGGCCCTCGGGCTCACGCCGGTGCTGCTCACCGGCGACAACGCCGCCGCGGCGCGCGCGATCGCCGACGAGGTCGGGATCGACCGCGTGATCGCCGAGGTGCTCCCGCACGACAAGGTCGCCGTCGTCACCGAGCTCCAAGGCGAAGGCCGCGTCGTCGCCATGGTGGGCGACGGCGTGAACGACGCCGCCGCTCTCGCGCAGGCCGATCTGGGTCTCGCGATGGGAACGGGAACGGATGCTGCGATCGAGGCCTCCGACGTCACCCTGGTGCGCGGCGACCTGCGCAGCGCTGCCGACGCGATCCGCCTCTCGCGCGCGACCCTCGGCACGATCAAGGTCAACCTCTTCTGGGCCTTCGCCTACAACGTCGCCGCGATCCCGCTCGCAGCGCTGGGGCTGTTGAACCCTATGATCGCGGGAGCGGCGATGGCGTTCTCGAGCGTCTTCGTGGTGGGCAACAGCCTGCGCCTGCGACGGTTCCGCAGCCTCTCGACCACTCACCGTTGAAGGAGTCCGACATGACCGACACCGCTCTCGAGCACTCCCCCGCCCACGCCGGCGAGCACGCCCACCACGGCTACATCACCGACAAGGACAAGTACCTGAACCGCCTCAAGCGCATCGAGGGTCAGGCCCGCGGCATCCACAAGATGGTCGAGGACGAGAAGTACTGCATCGACATCCTCACGCAGATCAGCGCGCTGACCTCCGCCCTCGAGGCCGTCGCAGTCGGTCTGCTCGACGACCACCTGCGTCACTGCGTCGTGGATGCCGCGCGCCTGGGCGGTGCCGAGGCCGACGCCAAGATCACCGAGGCCACGCAGGCCATCGCCCGCCTCGTGCGCTGAGCGCGCCCCGGGCTGCGGCATCCCGCGCCTGTTCTGTACCCAAACCACCCCTTCTCGCCGAATCCATGCGTGATGGGCGGACCACGACGGGTGGTATCGGCGAGAAGGGGTGGTTTGGCGCAGAGGGTCAGGAGGCGAGGGATGCCGCACCCCGTGCGCGACGGGCGTGGATGAGCGAGTCGACCGTCAGCACGATGAGCGCGACCCACACCAGGCCGAAGCCGATCCAGCGTTCCAAGGGCATCGGCTCGCCGAGCACGAGCCAGCCCACCAGGAATTGCAGCACCGGCGCGACGAACTGCATGAGCCCGATCGTGGTGAGCGACACCCGGCGTGCACCCGCCGCGAACAGCAGCAGCGGCACGGCCGTGATGACGCCGGTGAGGCTGAGGAGCACGGTGTGCTGCCATCCGTACGCACCCATCGTCAGGCCGCCGGTCGCGCCGACGATGACGAGCACGACCACGGCGATCGGCGAGAGCCACAGCGTCTCGAGGGTGAGTCCGCTGACCGCGTCCACCGAGGGGCCGACCTTCTTCTTCACGAGGCCATAGAGGCCGAAGGATGCGGCGAGCGTGAGCGCGATCCAGGGGAAGGCGCCGTAGCCGATCACGATGACGAGCACCGCCGCCGCGGCGATGCCGATGGCGACCCACTGCGTCGTGCGCAGGCGCTCGCGGAGCACGAGCACCGCCAGGAGCACGGTGGCGATCGGGTTGATGAAGTAGCCCAGGCTGGTCTCGATGACGTGGCCGCTGAGCGCGCCGTAGATGAAGACCTGCCAGTTGACGTAGATCAGCAGGCCCGCGACGACGGTGAGCCCGAGCACCCTCGGCTGCCGGAAGATCGCCGCCAGGCGCGGCCACGTGCGGGTCACGGTGAGCAGCAGGGCGCAGAAGACGAGCGACAGCAGGATGCGCCACGCCACGATCTCCCACGGCCCGGTGGGCGCGAGGAGCAGGAAGTACAGCGGCAGGAAACCCCACAGCAGGTACGCCGAGAACGCGAAGATCCCGCCCAGCCGGCCCTCCCGGACCGCGGCGGCGTCGGACACGATCCGGCGGGCCCCGGTGGTGACACCGAGGTCGAGCGCCGTCGAATCATCGAGTGCTTCCACCACGTCGCGATCGGGAAGGGAAGACTGCTCGTGACTCACCGAGTCAGCCTACGCCCGCCCCGCCGCGGGCACGGCCGCTTCCCCGGGCTCGCAGCATCCGTTTCCTGCCGTCCTCGACCGGAATCCTGCCACCGCGTCCGCGAACGACGAGAGGGCCGGATGCCGAAGCATCCGACCCTCTCGGTACGCTGTGCGCGGGACTCAGCGAACGACGACCGCGAGGACGTCGCGAGCCGACAGGACGAGGAACTCGTCGCCGCCGAACTTGACCTCGGTCCCGCCGTACTTGCTGTAGATCACGCGGTCGCCGACGGCGACGTCGAGCGGGATGCGGTTGCCGTTGTCGTCGATACGACCCGGGCCCACCGCCACGACCTCGCCCTCCTGGGGCTTCTCCTTGGCGGTGTCGGGGATGACCAGACCGCTGGACGTGGTCTGCTCGGCCTCGACCTGCTTGATGACGATGCGGTCCTCGAGCGGCTTGATGGAAACCGACACGGTCTACCTCTTCTTTCTTGAGACTAAGACTCGTTAGCACTCTGACATTGAGAGTGCTTACGTCAGTCTAGGCAACCGGCTGGCACTCATGCAACGTGAGTGCCAATGAGTCGTCATGCTCGAACGCGGGTTTCGCTTCGTGACCTCCGCGCTTCGCATAATGAGCCAACCCCTTGAACGCCATTTCGAAGCGGATGTATCATCGCAGACGTCGGCCGCTCTTTCGTGGGGAACGAACGAGGGCGGTCGATGCGAGGTCGGGGGAGCTCGCACGCAAACGATGTGGGGGCGTTTCAGCGTGGAATCCTATTTCCTCTCGGTTGATGTCGGGACCAGCCGAGTAGGTGCGGCAACAGCCAGGCTTGCTCCCGACGGCAGTATCGTCACCTCCTCTTTCCCGCTGGGCCGCCGCGCCGACAGCGTGGCAACGGTCGTCTTCGTCGCGGAAGACGGTGAACTGCTCTTCGGCGATGCGGCAGAGCGCCGCGGTGTGACGCAGCCCGAGCGATTGATCCGCGAGTTCAAGCGGAGCATCGGCGACGAGGTCCCGATCGTCGTCGGCGGCCGCTCGATCCCGGCCGAACAGCTGTACGCACGGACCGTCGCCGATGTGATCGACACGGTCGCGGAGCGGGAGGGCGCACGCCCGGAAGGCGTGATCCTGACGCACCCCGCCATGTGGGGTCCGCACCGCATCGGCCTGGTGCGGTCGGCGCTCGAGGCGATCGGCATAGGCGCGGTCGCCTTCATCACCGAGCCCGAGGCCGCCGCCCGCCACTACGACGCGTCCCGCAACGTCGACGACGGCCACGTCCTCGCCGTGTACGACCTCGGCGGAGGAACATTCGACTGCGTGGTCCTGCGCAAGGACCACGCCGCCTTCGACCTCGTGGGCGAGCCCGTCGGCATCGACAATCTCGGTGGCGCGGACTTCGACGACGCCGTCCTTCGCCACGTGCTGCGCACAGCCGAGGTGCCCGCCGAAGCTCTGCAGGACGCCTCCCCCGACTCCCGCATCGCGCTCTCCCAGCTGCGGCGCGAGTGCGTCGACGCCAAAGAGGCGCTGTCGTTCGACTCCGATGCCGTGATCCCGGTGCTCCTGCCGGGGGGTCGCTCGAGCGTGCGGCTGACGCGCGCGGAGTTCGAGGGCATGATCGACGAGTCGCTCGCCAAGACCATCGACGCTCTCGAGGATGCGCTCGAGGACGCGGGAATCGACCCCGATCAGATCGAGTCCATCCTGCTGATCGGCGGTTCGTCGCGGATCCCGCTGGTCACCCAGGGTCTCTCCGAGCGGTTCGGCCGACCGACCGCGATCGATGCCGACCCGAAGTCTTCGATCGCGCTCGGCGCCGCCCACACGGCTCTCATCCGCGCGACCGACGTGCAGCTGGGCGTGTCCAGCGCGCTGGCCATCTTCGACGGCACGCGGGCGGCGGCCGCCGAGATCGAGCTCGCGGGGTCCCCGATCGAGCGCGGCATCCCGGCTCCGGTCGGACCGGCCGCGGCAGCATCGTCCGCGCCCAGCGCCCGACACATCGTCGCGATCGCGGGCGGCGCGGTCATCGTCGCGGCCGCGATCGTCTTCGGAAGCACGCTCACGGCGGGCACGGGCGCACTGAACGGGTTCTTCACCGTCTCGACCGAGCCGACGCCTGAGCCCACCGACGAGCAGGCCGCCTCCGAGGCGACCGCACCGGAGGCGCAGCAGGCGGCCCCCGAGACCGCCGCCCCCGTCGGCGAGCAGCCCGCGCCGCGTGCGGCCAACCCGCAGCGCAAGGGTGCGACCCCGCAGAAGAAGACGACCACCACGACCACGACGACCGAAGCCGCACCGGCGCCTCGCCCCACGAAGGGCGCTTCACCCGCTCCCAGTACCGGCACGCAGAGCGCAGGCACCGGCGACAGCGGCGGCACGGGCGGCACCGACCCCGGCACCGACCCCGGCACGGACCCGGGAACCGACCCCGGTACCGACCCCGGAACCGACCCGGGAACGGACCCCGGCACCGACCCGGGAACAGACCCGGGAACGGACCCCGGCACCGACCCCGGCACCGACCCCGGAACCGACCCCGGAACGGACCCCGGCACCGACCCCGGAACGGACCCCGGCACCGACCCGGGAACAGACCCGGGAACGGACCCCGGAACCGACCCCGGAACCGACCCCGGAACGGACCCCGGCACCGACCCCGGCACCGACCCGGGAACGGAGACCCCACCGGTGGACCCGCCCCCCGCGGATCCCGCACCGGAGCCCTCGCCCACACCCACCATGGACCCTGTGGCCTGACGCCGGGAACGACGATTCATCATGGCTTCACCCACAATGACTGTGGCAGCGTTCTTCGACGCGACGACCTTCACCGGTTCGCGCCACGCACGCCCGCTCATCGACGCGCTCACGGCTCACGACATGCCGCCGCGCGTGCTGATCTCGGGGAACGCGGGCTCCGGCAAGACCACGATGCTGCGCGGCGCCCAGCGCTTTCTCGCGCAGAAGAGCGCAACGGTCACCGTCCTCGGCCCTGAGACCGATGTGCTCGACGTCCCCGCCTCGAGCATCCTCCTCGTCGACGACCTGCATCTGCTGCCGGCCGCACAGATGGAGGGGCTGCGAGTGCGGGCGAGCGACCCCGACGCGGCTCTGGTCGCGACGAGCCGGCCCTGGTCGAACTCTCACGCACTGTCGTCGATCGCGCGGCACCTCGAGCGCAGCCGCCCCGCAGTGGTGCTGGGCCACCTCACTCGCGCGGACGTGCTCGACTACCTGGAGGCGAACGAGCGCACACTGAAGCCGGAGTGTCTGGATCATCTGCTCGAGGTGACGGGCGGGGTGGCGTGGCTCGTGTCCGCCGCGCTCGCCGCCCACGACGATCGCGACTGCGTGGACGACGGCACACACGCCGCGCTCGGCCACGTGCTCGAGCAGAGCGTCGCCCACCGGATGGGCGTCGTCGAGGAGGATGTACGGCGCATCATCGAGGCGATGAGCGTGTGGTCGGACGACGCGCCGGTGCTCACCGACCCTCTCGACGATGTCGAAAGCGTCATCGCCCAGGGCTATGCGGAAGGGCTGCTGCTGCGCAACGGGCGTCCGGTGCCGGTGGTGCGCTCCGCAGTACGGGCGAACCTGTCAGCTCGGCGGCTGGTCGACCTCATCGCGGGCATGCCCGGAGGCATGGACCCTCTCGCATCCCGCACCGGCGACTGGCTCGCGGACATCCGCGACCCGCGCCTGTCATCGGCCCTCGTCGAACACGGCGACCAGCTCCTCGATTCCGATCCCGTGCGCGCGGGCGAGCTGTACTGCGCTGCGGCGGATGCGGGCGTGAACTCGGCTGACCTCGCCGCGAAGCGCGCACAGGCGGCGTGGTCATGCGGCGACATCGACTCGGCCGCCCAGCTCCTCGATGAAGCGACGGCCTTCGCCGACCGCTCCGAGAGCGTCACGGCGCGCATCGCCGATGTCGCGGCCGCCACCTGGTCGATGCGGGGCATGCTCCACACCGGGTCGGGGTTCTACGATGTGTTCCCCCCGACGACGGCCGAGGCATCCGTCCGCCGTCTGATCGCCCGCATCGGGATCGGCGAGACGGGCTCGGCCGAGACCGAAGACGCATCCGCGCCTGCAGTGCAGCGCGCGGCACCCTCGACGCTGGGCGTGGCGATGAATCTCCTGCAGCGAGGCCTTCAGACGTCGCTGCGCACCGATCACGCCGATGCGGCGGTCGCCGATCTCGTGCGCGCGTCGCACCTGTACACGGCGTCGCGCTCGTCCACCCCCATGCCGGAGCACCCCGCGGTGATCGCCGCCGTCGCCGCCATCAGCGCCGGCGACCTCGCGACAGCGCGGGCGGTCGTCGATGCGGCGATCGAGGGACATCAGGGGACCCCGTGGGTGATGTCGCGGCTCCTGCTGTGGAAGTCGTGGATCGCCCTGCAGCAGGCGAGAGGTGCGCGGTCCCGCGAAGCGCTCGAGGCCGCGGTCGCGCTGACGCCCAAGGCCGCCGCGCGCGATGAGCTGCTCCTTCAGGCGATCCGTGTCGGGCTGGCGCGGCGTTACGAGGACGCCGCGGGCCTGGAGGCGGCGTGGGAGCGCGGCCGCGACGGTCTCCTCGACGCGGACGTCGACCTCTACGCGCTGCTTCCGCTGGTCGAGTTCGTCAGTGCCGGTGCCCGGGTGGGCGACGAGACGGTCACCGAGCCGCTCTTCACGCGGGCGCTCGCGCTCGTCGACGCGCTAGGTCGGCCGGCGCTCTGGTCGGCGCATCTGCGGTGGGCCGGCATCCAGCGCGGCATCCTCCGCAATCTCCCCGAGTCGCTGAGCCCTCACGCCCACGCGCTGGTGGACGCTGCCCCGCACAGCGGCGTCGCCGAGACCATGGCGAAGGCCGGGCGACTGTGGACATCCGTCCTCGCGGGCTCGGTCGACGTCGACGAGGTCGACGCGGCGGCCCAGTCGCTCGCCGCGATAGGGCTGAGATGGGATGCCGCACGGCTGGCCGGTCAGGGAGCCGGACGCTCCGACGACCGCAAGGTGTCGGCACGCCTGCTCGCGCGGGCGCGGGAGCTGTACCCGCAGGACAAGCCCGCAGTCGCCGAGAAGCCCGGAGAGAACGCCGAAACGCCCTCGGACGCCACCGAATCAGTGCTGAGCGAGCGCGAGACGGATGTCGCGCGTCTCGTCGTGGAGGGCAAGACGTACGCCGAGATCGGCGAGACGATCTTCATCTCTCCGCGCACCGCGGAGCACCACATCGCCAGCATCCGGCGGCGGCTCGGCGCGACCTCGCGCTCCGATCTGATCGCCAAGTTGCGCGTCGCCCTCTCGCAGACCCGACCCCTCGCGGAGGACGGCTGAGGACACGGGTGCGCAACGCCCCCAGAACCCCCAAGAACCCCCGTACCGATTCGGGAAAACCCCCGATTCGCCGATTGTGAGAAACACCTAATGTCGAGAGTGATTCTCGAAGTGACAGGAGCCGAGTCATGACAACACCTCTGGCAACGATTGCCGACGCATTGATCGAGTTCATACTCAGTCTCCTGGGCGACCCGGCCGCCGCCGCGGAGTTCGAGGAGGACCCGCAGGGCACGCTGGCCCGCAACGGTCTGAGCGACGCATGCGTCGAAGACGTTCGCGCTGTCGCCCCCGTCATCGTGGACCACCCCCAGGTGAGCCCCAAGCCGCCGATGCCTCCGGCACCGCCGAAGCCGCCGTCGGTCGAGAACGAGATCTACAACATCACGAACAGCTTCGCGATCGACAACCGCGCGACGATCGTGGACCAGTCGGTGAACCAGAACATCTGGGCGGACGGCGACGTCAACCAGATCTTCGACCAGGAGGCCGTCGTCAACAGCGGCGACAACGGTGCTGCCGCCGGCGATGACGCCGAGGTCGACAACTCCGAAGACACCACCACGGTGGGTGACGTGTCCATCGGCAACGAAGACACGACGACCAACATCGACGGTTCGTTCAACGACAACTCGACGAACACCGACACCGATGTGGATGCCGAGGCCGACGACTCGTTCAACAACTCGCCCGATGCTGCGCCCGTCGTGGCTGTCGATGCGGCCCCCGTCGAAGCTGCTCCCGTCGAAGAGGTCGCGCCACCGGTCGAGATCCAGACGGTGGCCGACGACGCCGACGATTACGCCGTCGACGCGGCGACGTTCGTCGCGGAGGAACCTCCGCTCGAGCTGGAGCCCGACGACCAGTACTAAGGATCCGACGTGCCCGAACGGGAAGACGACGATCGCTCGCGCGCCCTGGCAGGACCAGGGCGCGCGAGCGCGCGTCCCAAGCCGCCCCCGCCCACATTCGAGGAGGCTCCGCCCCCGGGCGAAGCCATCGGCCGTGTGCCGGTGCGCAAGATTGCGGCCTCGAGCGTGCAGCGCCCGCCCGCGCCCACCGCCGTGCCCAGACAAGCGACGCCTCCGCCCCCGCCACCGCGGCGAGAAGCTCCGGAGCGGCCGCCGACCGCCAGTGCGAACGCGGCTCCCGTACTCACCAAGCGTCCCCCGCCGTTCTCGGTCAGGCTCAGCCAGTTCCTGTGGGTGTTGAGCCTGCTCACCGGCGGCGTGGCGGTGGTCTATCTGTTCGTCATCCGCGAGGACCAGCTCCCCATCATCGCGGACGTCGCCCGCGCCGTCGAAGAAGGCCGGAGCGAAGAGACCTACACCGCGGCGGCCGACATCATCTTCTGGCTCGTGTTCGGCACGGCGCTCGCACTGCTGCTGGTGCAGATCGTGCTTCTCGTGTCGTTCACCAACCGCAAGCCGCACGTCCGGTGGTGGCAGCTGGCCACCGTGGCGGGGCAGATCCTGCTCTTCCTGCTGTCAGCGGAGATCTTCACCACGGGCGAGCACGCCCCCGTGCTGCGGCAGGTGCTCCTCGCCCAGTGGGCTCTCGCGCTCCTCGCGCTCCTCTTCAGCACCTTCCACGGCGCCCTCCAGTGGACCGCCCGGAAGTACGACGTCCGTCGCGCCGGTTCCGACGACGGCGAGCTCTGACGCGACCTCCTCGAGACTGCGGATCACCGAGCGGGCCACCTCCACGGTGGCCCGTTCGGCCAGCGGCGACTCGCTGAGCGTGCGCCATCGCGCCAGCAGCTCGTCGACGCGCTCGCGGGTCTCGGCGGTGGTTGCGGTCTCCGCCAGTCCCAGACGGGCGCCGGCAGAGGGGCCGGTTCCGCCGATGATGCGCTCCGCCTCCTCCGCATCCAGTCGGCTCAGCGGCAGTCCCGAGGAGCGCGCCCGCGACAGGAGCGAGAGCTCGCGCAACGTGTGCGCCGATGCGTAGATGCGCTCGACGCCACCCAGGACCGCATCCGCACCGTCGCGCGGCTTCTCGCGCAGGAGCGTCTGCAGCGCATCGAGCACGCCGCGCACCTTCAGCGCCCCGGCGCGGGTGCGGAATTGCAGCTGGATGAACTGCTGCAGTTCATTCAGCCCGCTCTGCTGAACGAGTTGTTCCGACAGCTGCGAGGAGTCGGCGGCACCGCCGCGGATCAGCGCGCTCGCGAGGCGCACGCCGAAGATGCCGAACCGGTTGAGCAGCGCGCGGCGGACGTCCTCGCTCAACGATGACGCCTCCGTCGGGCGCACGAATCGGTCAGCCGACACCATCAGAGCCTCGCGGGAGGTGCGGTCCATCCCTGCGATGTCGCGGAAGGCGGCGAACTCGTCCTCGCGCAGCGTCCGCGCGCTCTCCGCGAGGAGCCCTGCGACGGGCACCACGCCGAGTGACAGCGATGCGAGGTCGCCGTCCTTCTCATAGCGACGCGCCACTTTCCCCGCCGACAGGAGCGAATCGATGCGACCGGATCCGATCTCGTCGGCGCGCGACAGTACGGCGACGGCGTTCACCGTCTGCGACGCCCCGGCAGCCGTGTCGCGGAACGACTCCAGGAACTTCAGGTCCGATGCGTGCAGGTGACGCATCAGGTAGACGATCGCGTCGGCCGACGAAGGCTCGGTGTCGGGCACGAGGAAGTCCGTGGAGCGAGCGGACACATCCCGCGAGAGCGAAGCGATTCCCGGGGTGTCGATCAGGATGAGCGAGCGCAGACCGGTCGATGGCCAGCCGACATCGATCCAGGCGACGTCTTCCGGCGCCACGCCGTCGAGATCGAGCACGAGTCGGCCCGCCTCGCGCCGGATGGGCATCGGGCGCGATTCTCCGTCATAGGGGTGCATGGTGATCGTCGGAGTCGCCGAGTAGCGGTACCACGTCACCACCCGCGTGCATTCGCCCGCGTCCGTGGGCGCCAGGCGTTCGCCGAGCATCGCGTTCAGCAGCGTGGACTTGCCGGCCTTGACCATGCCCGCGATGGCGAGACGGATCGGCTCGCTGAGGCGCCGTTCCAGGTCGGCGAGCAGGTCGCCGGCTTCTGGATCGTCGGCGTACAGCTCGCGCGCGGCGCGGACCAGCGCGCTCGCGTCTTCGAGGATCGACCCCCTCACCGGTTCGCTGCCTCCACGGCCCGCAGCGCCGGCAGCGCAGGGATCTTGGCCTTCAGCGCCTCGAGCTGCTGCACCCGCAGCTGAAGCTCCTTCACTCGCTGGTCCTGCTCCCCCGCGTACGTGCCGGCCGCCTGCTTGGCGGCGAGCACCGCGTCCGAGAGCGAGCGGTGGAGCTCGTCGGCGATGCTGCCGAATTGGTCGCGCGCGGCGCGCTGCACGATGCGCAGTCGGTCCTTCAACTGCTTGCCGACCTGGAACTGCACCTCGTCGAGATAGCGGCGCACGAGGGTCTTGGCCTCGAAGCGCCGGCGCGAAAGCCGCGAGTTCATGTCCTCCCGGTAGGCCCTGCGCCCCACCAGCACGCCGGCGAGGAGCGACAGCGGGTTGATGAGCGAAAGGCCGATGAGGCCGGTGGCGAGGCCGACCATGAGCACGCCGCCGTATGAGCCGCGGACGCCGATGAAGATCTTCTCGCCGGCACCCATCTGACGATGGTCGAGCGTGGCTATGTTCTCCACGTCGTCGAGGATGCCCTCGGTGTCGCCGACATAGATCACGGGAAGGTCGGTCTCACCCTGGATGAACAGTTCGGCGACCTCCTCAGAGAGCCATCGCGACCGCTCGTCGGTCCACACGAACGTCTCCGAGACGGCCGCCGAGACGCGCTGATCGAGCCACTCGGTGAGCTGGTCCCAGATCGGCCCGGGGTCGCCCTCGTCGATGGCGTTCTCCGCCTCGCGCTGCACCTTGCGAAGGCGGTCGCGCAGGTCGTGCTCCATGTCCGAGATGAGGTCGGCGACGCCGTCGTTCAACTGCACCTGCCATTTGGACGACCGTCCGCGGAACTCGTCCGCGCGCGCCTTCGCGTCCTCGAGCTGCGCGATGAGCTTGGGGGTGTCCTCGGGGTGGAGGATCGCCTCGAGTTCGGAAGTCAGCGACATCTTGAGCTGGTCGACGACCGAGATGAGGTCGTGCACCGCGCTGCGCGCTTGGATGACCTCGGCGCGTCCGAGGACTTCCTGACGCAGGTGGCTCACGAGCGCGGGGAAGCCCGACTCCTCGTTCAGCCCGCGGTCGCGCTCTTCCGCCGCGATCAGGCGCAGGTCGCTCGAAACGGCGAAGATCGGCACATCCCCGATGTCGCCCAGGTGCGAGCGGTCGATCCGCTCGATGTCGCGCCATTGCGGGTACAGGTCGGTCTTGGCGAGCACGGCTGCCACATTCGGGGACACGCGCATCGCATGCTTGAGGAACTGCACCTCGGGCTCGGTGTACTCCTGCGACGCGTCCGACACGAGAAGGACCGCGTGTGCCGACGACAGAGCGGCGAGTGTCGCAAGAGCGTTCGTCGAGTCCAGGCCGCCGACGCCGGGCGAGTCCACCAGTCTCAGGCCGCCCTTGAGCAGTTCGCGGGGAAGCACCACCTCGGCGGTGATGACCTTGCGCTCGTTCGCGGGATTCCCGCTCTCCGAGACGTACTGGGCCAGGTTCTCGAGGGGGATGCGCTGGCGAACCGGAGGCGTCTCGTCGTCGCCCTGGATCGTCACCCACGCGTCGGGTTCCGCGGCGTAGCCGACGGACGTCGGCACACTCGTGGCCACGTCGTCGTCGACCGGGCAGACCGGCGCGTTGACGAGGGCGTTGATGAGCTTGCTCTTGCCCTGCTTGAATTCACCGACCACGATGACCCGCACATTCGGGTCCTGCAGACGGGCATGCGTGTTCTCGAGGCGTTTGGCCAGGTCGCCGCGGCCCGTCGTCGTGGCGAGCTGACCGACGTTGTCGACGATCGAGACGAGGGCCTTGCTCGCCGCCGGTGCGACCGGCGGCGGTGTCGGCTTGTCGGCGTCCCCTGCGACCGCTTTCTGGACGGCTGTGCTTTCAGCCACGAATGCTCCCCCTTGTACGCACTCCCCCGCACCACGCTAGTCGAAGGTCGAGAAGCGCGGGCGGTACCGAAAAATACATGTCCATGACGTGGTCTTGCCCGGCCACCCTCTCGGGAGGGCGGCCGGGCAAGGTCTGTGTGAGCGGATCAGAAGTCGACGATGTCGTCGCCCGCGACGTCGCCGCCAGGGCTGAAGAAGTTGCCGCTGTTCTCCCACTCGAGCTCGTTCTCCACCGAGTTGTCGACCTCGCTCGTGAACGAGTCCTCGATGTCGACGTCGACGTCCGTCGAGTTGTCGGTCTCGTTGAACGAGTCGTCGATCTCGACCTCGAACTCGTTCCACTCGTTGGTCGAGTTGTCCTGGAACGAGTCCTGGATGTGGGTGTCGATCCACGTGTTGCCGATCGACACGTCGCCGACGCTGATCGTCGTCTGCGAGTTGTCGACGTCGGCGTCGTCGCCGGCAGCCGCACCCCAGTCGCCCGAGTTCGCCACGGCCTCCTGCTCGAACTCCTGGTCGACGTCGCCGTTCACGAAGCCGAACGACTGCGCGACCGACTGGTCGACGACCTGTGCGCGGTTGTCGATGTCGAGGTTCAGCGCGCCCGACGCGGCAGCAGCCGCAGCAGCAGCGCCGCCGGCACCGCCGAGGGCGAGGTTCAGGTCGCCGCCGACACCGGTGTTGTACTGGCGGACGCCGACCGTCACCGAGTCGTCGTTGAGCGTGGTCTCGTTGAAGGAGTCCGTGTAGTTGTCCGAGTTGTCGTTGTACGAGTCCTCGGTCTCCGAGTTGTCGTCGGTGGAGTTGTCCGAGTTGTCGTTGAAGGAGTCCTCGATCTCGACCTCGACGTCGGTCTCGACGGAGTTGTCCGAGTTGTCGGAGTTGTCCGAGTTGTCCGAGTTGTCGGTGTTGCCGCTGAAGTTGCCGTTGCCCGAGTCCTCGATGTCGGTGTTGCCGATCTCGTTGTCGGAGGCGATGTCGTTGCCGACGGCGCTGTTGACGTTGTTGTCGTCGTTGTCGACCGCGCTGTTGACGTTGTTGTCCTCGACCTCGACATCGGTGTCGTTGCCGACGACGTTGCCGTCGTTGCCGACGACGTTGTCCTCGACCTCTACGTCGGTGTTGCCGATGTCGTTGTTGGAGAGGACGTCTTCGATGTTGGTCTGAACACCGAGGACATTCACATTCTCGTCAGCCATGATCATTCCTTTGTTCGCGGAGCCTGGTGGCGTACGTGTAAGAGTCTGTTCTCAGGGCCGCCCGGTCACATCCGGGGTGATCCCGCAACCTCCCTAGGGGAGGAGGGGGTTCCGGTTGGGGGTTTCGGGACGCGGTCCGGGCTGCCCCCGGGGCGGCGGCGCCGTAGGCTCGGCGGGTGGAACTCTCCGAACTCGAAGCGCTCCTGACGCCCGAGGGCCTGCGTCTGCTCGACGCGATGCCGCCTGTGGACTCTTCCGACGACGTCGCGCGCGCCGTGACCCGACTGCGCCGCGACGGCCACTCCCCCGACCTCGTCTCCGCGGTCGTCGGCCAGGCGCGGCTGCGCACACGCGGGCGCGCGAAGTTCGGCGATCTGGCGCAACGGATGCTGTTCACCCGCGCCGGCCTCGAACAGGCCACACGTCTGCCGATCGCGGCCCGTCACGCGGCACGTTTCCGCGACGCCGGGTTCACGCACGTCGCCGACCTCGGCTGCGGCATCGGCGGTGACGCCCTCGGCCTCGCGGGGCTCGGCCTGCGCGTGACGGCCGTCGATGCCGACGCGGTGACCGCCGGCATCGCGGCCTACAACCTCGCGCCGTTCGGCACCGACGCCGAGGTGCGTCTAGGCGCCGCAGAAGACGCCGACCTCGACGGCATCGACGCCGTGTGGCTCGACCCGGCCCGCCGCACCGCCGGGCACTCCGAGACCGCCCGCACGCGCCCCGAGGACTGGTCGCCGTCGCTCGACTGGGTCTTCGACCTCACCCGGCGCCTGCCCGTCGGTGTGAAGCTCGGCCCCGGGCTCGACCGCGACCTCATCCCCGACGACGTCGAGGCGCAGTGGGTCAGCGCCGACGGGTCGACCGTCGAGCTCGCGCTGTGGTCAGGAGCCCTGGCGCGCACGGGTGTCCGCCGCGCCGCCCTCGTCATCCGCGGCGATCAGGCGCACGAACTGACGGCCGAGACGGATGCTCGGGACCAGCCCGCCCGCGAGCTCGGCGCCTTCCTGCACGAGCCCGACGGCGCCGTCATCCGCGCGCGCCTCATCGGTGACGTCGCCCGGACGCTCGAGGCGGGGATGCTCGACGAGCACATCGCCTACCTCACGTCGGACGCCGCCCTCACGTCGCCGTTCGTCTCGACCTTCCGCGTTCGCGACGTGCTGCCCGCCGACGAGAAGGCCCTCGCGAGGGCGTTGCGCGAGCGCGACATCGGCCGCCTCGAGATCAAGAAGCGGGGCGTGGACGTCGACCCCGCCGCCTTGCGCACGCGCCTGAAGCTGCGTGGCTCGGCCTCGGCGACGCTCCTCCTCACACGCATCGGCAGCCGCCGCACCGCGATCCTCGCCGACCGCCTCTAGCCCCGGCCCGCCGGCTGGTCAGCCGATGATGTGGGCCTGTGCCGCGGCGTAGAGGAGCCAGCCGGCGCTGTACAGGATCGACAGCGTTCCGAGCACGATCGCCCAAACGGCGATGGAGCGGCTCTCCAGCGGGCGTCGGAGGGCGATGATGGCCGACACGACAGCGACCAGGCCGATCGGGAACCCCCAGCCGACGAACATCGACACGATGAGCCCGACGATCGCGAATGCCAGCGCCCACCCCGCGAGCCCGCGGTGGAACCCCGAGTCCGTCGCCGTCCACGACGTGTCGTCGGGAGTGAAATCGCCGCCCGGCTCGGCCGGCGCGGTCTCCACGGTGACGGCGACCGGTGCCGTCGGCAGCCGCAGGAACCCACCGCGATGCGCCCCCGGCAGAGGTGAGGCGTCCTGCGCGGGGTCGACGTCCGGCGACACCGATATCACGGTCGGTCCCCCCGGATCCTCCGGTCGCCCCACGGAGGGCGCTCTCGCGCCCGCCGTCGGAACGCCTCCTGCACCCGCACGCGCCGGATCGAGATCGGCCGATTCAGCACCGGGCGTCCCGTCCTCGTCGGGGCGCGGCATCCGTTCGTCCGTCATGCCGACTCCGCGACCTGGATCTCGGTGACGGGCAGCGTCGAGTCGGCGCCGAACTCGAGGCTCGACGGGGCGCGGCCCGACATGATGAGCTCGGACGTCAGCGCCGCGATCATCGCGCCGTTGTCGGTGCAGAGCGACAACGGCGGGATGCGCACGGTGACGCCCTCCTCCGCGGCGCGCTCGAGGGCCACCTCCCGCAGCCGGCGATTCGCGATGACACCGCCGCCGAGCAGCAGGCGGGGGACGCCGTGGTCCCGGCAGGCGGCGAGGGCCTTGGTGACGAGCACGTCGACGACGGCCTCGCGGAAGCTCGCGGCGACATCGGCGACGGGCACCGTCTCCCCGAGAGCCTCGCGCTGCTCGACCCAGCGGGCGACCGCGGTCTTCAGCCCCGAGAACGAGAAGTCGTAGCGGTGCTTCGCCATGTCGCTCGCGCGCGACAGCCCGCGCGGGAACGGGATCGCCTTCGGATCACCGGATGCTGCCGCCCGGTCGATCTCCGGACCCCCGGGGTACGGCAGCCCGAGCAGCCGCGCGACCTTGTCGAAGGCCTCGCCGGCGGCGTCGTCCATCGTCTCGCCGAGCAGCTCGACGTCGGTGGTGAGGTCCCGGACGAGGAGCAGCGACGTGTGCCCGCCCGAGACGAGCAGAGCGACCGTCGGATACTCGAGCGGCGGCGCGTCGGCGTCGAGGATGTCGGCCGCGATGTGGCCGACGAGATGGTTCACGGCGTACAGGGGCTTCTCGAGCGACACCGAGAGCGCCTTCGCCGCACCGACGCCGACCATGAGCGCGCCCGCCAGTCCCGGTCCGGACGTCACGGCCACGGCGTCGAGGTCTGCCAGAGCGACCCCCGACTCGGCGAGCGCCGCCTCGATCGACGGCTGCAGCGCCTCGAGGTGCGCGCGGGCGGCGACCTCCGGCACGACGCCGCCGTAGCGGGCGTGTTCGTCCATCGAGCTCGCGATCGTGTTCGACAGCAGCGTGCGGCCGCGCACGATCCCGATACCGGTCTCGTCGCAGCTCGTCTCGATGCCGAGCACCAGCGGTTCGGCGCCGTTCACGTGCACACCCCTCCGTCCCAGGCAGCCGTCTGCCCGATCCGAGACTCGGCGGAGGGCGAGGACGGATGCTGCGCCCCGTGCCACCCACGCAGGTCGAGCTTCATCACCACGGCGTCGACGTCGTCGGGCTGGTAGTACCGGGGCTTGCGACCGATCTCGGCGAAGCCCTCCGAGACGTACAGCGTCTGGGCGACCGGATTGTCGGCGCGGACCTCGAGGAACACGTCCGTGACGCCGCGCCGCTCGGCCTCCTCGAGCAGCGCCCGCAGCATCGCACGACCACGACCGCGGCCGCGCGACGCCTCGGCGATCGCGATCGTCTGGATGTCGGCATCCTTCGCCCCGGCGACCGCCCGCAGTCCCGCGTACCCGACGAGGCGGCCGGCCACGTCGTCGACGACGTACCAGCCGTGCGGCGACGCGAGCTCTTCGCGCATCATCGCCTCGGACCAGGCATCGGTCGGGAACGACGTCCGCTCGAGCATCATGATCGCGGCGAGGTCGTCGGCGGTCGCGCCGCGGAGCGTCACAGGTTCACCCGCTTCGGCGCGTGCGGCAGCGTCACATCGGGCGAGCGGAGGTACAGCGCGTCGGAGGGGCCGATCGTGCGCCCGGCGGCGAGTGCGCGGGCCGCGGCGAGCGCGAGCATGGCCGCGGGGATGCGGTCGGCGTCGCGGCGCGCGGCCACGGCGCTCGCGAGCACCCCGTCGAGGTCGTCGCGGGGCGCGAGCGCGGGCTCCGTGACCCGCACGGGGAGGCCGTCATCGTCGAGCCCGCGGTAGAGCGTGTACGCGAACTCGCGTCGGCGCGCGTCGGTCACGACGGCGAACGTCTCGTCGCCGGCATCCTCGTATCCGCCGGTGAGGGCGTCGTGGATGAGCAGCTCGAGGGCGGCGGCGTCGTGGCTCGGGACCGGCACGACCGGCACGCCTCGCCCGAGGGCGAAGGCGCGCGCCGCGGCGATGCCGACGCGCAGCCCGGTGAACGGACCGGGCCCCATTCCCGCAGCGACATGCGTGATCTCGGAGGGAGAGACGGATGCCTCGCCCAGCGCCCGCTCGATCAGCGTGCCGATCACCTCGGCGTGGCCGCGAGGGTCTGTGCTCTCGACCTGCGAGCGGATCACGCCGTCCGGCTCGACCACCGCCACCGCGGAGCCGAGCGATGTGTCGATGCCGAGGATCACCCTTCCAGGGTAGTCGGCGCCCCGCTCCCCGAGATCCGAGGGGTTCTGGAGCTTCCGCTCCTCATTTGAGGACCAGAGCCGAGGTGAGGAGCGTCTCTCCGGTCTCCGTCCTCATCTCGGCCGGGATCCTCAATTGAGGACGCGGGACCGCGAGCGCGGACGGACGATGGATGCCGCGGCCACCGCACGCTCAGGGGTGCCGAGTGATCTTCACCAGGCGGGGGGTGTCGGCGTCGAGGTCGGCCTCGTGGGCGACGGTGCCGCAGGCGTTGTCGACGCCGTGGCCGTGCCACTCGCGCTCGAGCTCGACCTCCCACCACTGCTCGCGGAGGCCGTCGACGAGTCCGCGGCCCCACTCCACGATGACGACGGAGCCGTCGAAGTCGATGTCGAGGTCGTCGAGCTCGGCGGCCGAGCCGAGGCGGTATGCGTCCACGTGCACGAGCGGCGCCCCGCCGGAGAGCGACGGGTGCGTGCGGGCGAGCACGAACGTCGGGCTCTGGATGGGTCCGCGCACGTCGAGCCCCCTGCCGATGCCGCGGGTGAGGGTGGTCTTCCCCGCGCCGAGCGGACCGGTGAGCACCACCATGTCGCCGGGGCGCAGCATCCGTCCCATCTCTTCGCCGAGTGCCTCCATCGACTCGGGCGAGGTGATCTCGCGCGTGCCGACCAGTGCATCCAAGCCCTGTGCTGTCGTCTTCACCCCCGGTGCAACAACGGGCGTGTCGTCTGCGTTCCCGCTCACTCCGACACCTGCCGGCGGGGCACGCGGGGACCGACGCGCGTGACGATCTCGTAGTTGATGGTGCCCGCGGCATCCGCCCAGTCCGTGGCCGACGGCACGCCCAGGGTGGGGTCGCCGAACAGCACCGCCGTCTCGCCCACGGCGACGGGCGCGTCGCCCACGTCGACGACGAACTGGTCCATCGCGATACGGCCGGCGACGGTGAAGCGGCGTCCGCCGATCATCACGGGCCCGGCACCCGATGCCTGGCGCGGCACGCCGTCGGCGTAGCCGAGCGGCACGAGCGCGAGCGTGGTGTCGCGCTCGGCGCGGTAGTCGTAGCCGTACGACACGCCCTTGCCCGCGGGCACGCGGCGCACCGCGGCGACCGCGCCGCGCAGCGTCATCGCGGGACGCAGGCCGAGGTCGGCCGACGTGCGGTCGTCGAACGGCGAGAGTCCGTAGATGCCGATGCCGATGCGCACGCAGCCCAGGCGCGCCTCCGGCAGGTCGATCGCGGCGTGGGTCGCCGCGATGTGTCGCAGCGGCGGCGCGAGGCCGAGCGAGGCAGCGACGGCCACGCCGTCTTCGAACGCGCGCAGGGCGGCGCGGTCGTCCTCCGTCGAGGCGTTCGAGAGGTGGCTGAACAGCGCGATGACGCGCACCCGGCCGATCCGCTCGAGGCGCGCGGCCTCGGCGAAGACCACGCGGTAGTCCGCGGGCGCGATCCCGTTACGTGAGAGCCCGGTCTCCAGCTTCAGGTGCACACCGACGGGACGATCGGCGGATGCTGCGGCCGCCGCCTTCTGCAGCTGCTCGAGGCTCGAGACGCCGAGCTCGATGCCGAGCGCGGCCGCCTCGGCGAAGTCCGCGCCGGGTGCATGCAGCCACGCCACGATCGGGGCATCGATGCCCGCGCGGCGGAGCGCGAGCGCCTCGGTGACGTCGGACACACCGAGCCGCGACGCCCCGCCCGCGAGGGCGGCGAGCGCCGAGCGCACCGCGCCGTGCCCGTACCCGTCGGCCTTGACGACCGCGATGACCTCCGACTCGGTGAGCCGGCGGAGGTGCCGCACGTTGTCCTCGATCGCTCCGACGTCGATCGTTGCCTCGCGCAGGGCTCCGGGGGGAAGGCGGCTCATGCGCCGGCTCCTTCGGTGCCGAGGGCGCCGGCTCCTTCGGTACCGAGGGCGCCGGATCCTTCGGTACCGAGAGCGCTGGGGGTCTCGCGGGTCTCGCGGGTCTCGCGGGTCTCGCGGGTCAGGGGATTCGCGCCCAGATCGGGGATGCCAGCCTCGGTCTCGCGAAGAATCGCCTGGTTCGGCGGCCCCTGCACGGCCTCGGCGATGACGTACGCCGTCGCGAGGCCCGCGTCGTGGGAGAGCGACAGGTGCAGCGCGGTGATGCCCCGCTCTGCGACGACGGCCGCCGTCTCGCCGCAGAGCGAGAACACGGGGCGCCCTGACGCCTCGGACGCGATCTCGATCTCGGTCCAGTGCACGCCGTCCGAGCCGCCCAGCGCCTTGATGAGGGCCTCCTTCGCGGCGTATCGCGCCGCGAGCGAGTGCGGCTTGAGCTGCTGCTCGGCCTCCGAGAAGAGTCGCGGGAGCAGCTGCGGGGTGCGTTCGATCGTGCGCTCGAACCGCGGGATGTCGACGATGTCGACGCCGATACCGACGATCATGTGGTCCTCCTGCGCGCTGCAGCCGCAGCATCCGCCACCCTATCGCGCGGCCGCGCGGCCGCCGCCGCGGCACCAGACACGACAGGCGCCGGGACGGATGCTGCTACTCGACCGTGACGGACTTCGCGAGGTTGCGGGGCTGGTCGACGTCGAGGCCCTTCGCCGTGGCGAGGCCCATCGCGAAGATGTGCAGCGGCACGACGGCCAGGAGCGGCTCGAAGAACGGGCCGGCCAGGGGGATGCGGAGCACTTCGTCCGCCTTGGGCAGCACCGCGGCGTCGCCCTCTTCGGCGATCGCGATGACGCGGGCCCCCCGCGCTCGGACCTCCTCGATCGAGGAGATGACCTTCTTGTGCATCTCCGACGACTTGCGCGGAGACGGGACGATGACGAACACGGGCTGGCCGGGCTCGATCAGCGCGATCGGGCCGTGCTTGAGCTCGCCGGCCGCGAAGCCCTCGGCATGGATGTACGCGAGCTCCTTGAGCTTGAGCGCACCCTCGAGCGCGATCGGGTAGCCGACGTGGCGACCGAGGAAGAGCACCGAGCGGGTGTCGCCCATCCAGTGGGCGAACTGCTCGATGCGGGGCTGCTCGCGCTCGAGGATCTGCGCGATCTTTGCCGGGATGGCCTCGAGCTCACGCACGTGGTCGGCGGCGTCCGCCGCCGTGATCGCGCCGCGGGCGCGACCGATGTGCAGGGCCATCAGGTACAGCGCCGTGATCTGCGCGACGAAGGCCTTCGTCGAGGCGACCGCGACCTCGGGGCCCGCGTGGGTGTACACGATCGCGTCGGACTCGCGCGGGATCGTGGCGCCCTGGGTGTTGCAGACCGACAGCGTCTTCGCGCCGTGCTCGCGGGCGTACTTGACGGCCATGAGGGTGTCCATGGTCTCGCCCGACTGGCTGATCGAGACGACGAGGGTGTCAGGACCGATCACCGGGTCGCGGTAGCGGAACTCGTGGGCGAGCTCGACGTCGACCGGGATGCGGGTCCACTGCTCGATCGCGTACTTGCCCACCTGGCCTGCGTAGGCCGCGGTGCCGCAGGCGATCACGATGATGCGCGACACGTCGCCGAACAGCTCGTCGAGTCCGTCGAGCTCGGGGATCACGACCTCGCCCTCGTGGACGCGGCCGCGCAGCGTGTTCGCGACCGCCTCGGGCTCCTCCGAGATCTCCTTCGCCATGAACGACGACCAGCCGCCCTTCTCGGCGGCCGAGGCGTCCCACGTGACCTCGAACGGCTCGACCTCCACCGTGTTGCCGGCGAAATCGGTGACGGTCACCGCGTCGGGGGTGATCGCGACGATCTGGTCCTGGCCGATCGCGAGGGCGTTGCGGGTGTGCTCGACGAAGGCGGCGACGTCCGAGCCGAGGAAGTTCTCCCCCTCGCCCAGGCCGATGACGAGCGGCGAGTTGCGGCGTGCGCCGACGACGAGCCCGGGCTGGTCCTCGTGCATCGCGAGAAGGGTGAAGGCGCCCTCGAGACGGGAGACGACGGCACGGAAGGCCCGCTCGAGGTCACCGGCGCGGCGGTATTCTCGGCCGAGGAGCACGGCGGCGACCTCGGTGTCGGTCTCGCTGCGGAAGGTGAAGCCGTCCGCGATCAGCTCGTCCTTGAGCTCGGAGAAGTTCTCGATGATGCCGTTGTGGATCACGGCGAGCTTGTCGTCGTCGGCGAGGTGCGGGTGCGCGTTGCCGTCGGTCGGCCCGCCGTGCGTGGCCCAGCGGGTGTGGCCGATGCCGGTCGTGCCGTCGGCGAGCGGGTGGGCGGCGAGGTCGTCGCGCAGCACCTTGAGCTTGCCCGCGCGCTTGCGCATCCCCAGTCCCCCGTCGCCGTCGATCACGGCGATGCCGGCCGAGTCGTACCCGCGGTACTCGAGGCGCGAAAGCCCCGAGATCAGGACGGCCTGGCTCTGGCGCGGGCCGACGTATCCGACGATTCCACACATGCGGTCAATGGTAGGCGGGCGGTTTCGCTAGGCACCCTTACGAATCCGGCCCTGTTCACCGGAGAAATCGGATGCTGCGCCCCCGGCCACCGACCGGGCGTTATGGCGACTCGCCAGGAAGGGCACCCACCGCACCGCGTTCTTGGCGACTCGCCAGGAGCCGCGGAGGGCCAGGGGTTCTGGCGGGTCGCCAAGAAGTGCGGCTGAACGCGCGGGAATTCGGCGACTCGCCAAAAGGACCGCGGGCGGCCGCGCCGGGACGGACGGGTGAGCGCGCGAGGACGGACGGGTGAGCGCGCCGGGACGGAGGGGTGAGCGCGCGACCGGCTGGTCAGAGCTTGCGGAGGAGGACCGTCTCCACGGTGTGGTCGGCCGCCTTCTGCAGCACCAGGTTCGCGCGGTGGCGGGTGGGGAGCACGTTCTCCTCGAGGTTCGGGAGGTTGATCGAGTTCCAGAACCCGAGGGCGCGCTCCACGGCCTCCTCGTCCGACAGCTGCGCGAAGACGTTGAAGAACGAGCTCGGGTTGCTGAACGCGGCTCGGCGCAGGGCGAGGAAGCGGTCGACGTACCACTGCGCGATGTGCGCAGCATCCGCGTCGACGTAGATGGAGAAGTCGAACAGGTCGCTGACGGCGACGTCGTTCGGGGTGGGCGGTGGCTGCAGCACGTTGAGGCCCTCGACGATGACGATGTCGGGGCGGCGCACGGTGACGACCGCGTCGGGCACGATGTCGTACCGCATGTGGGAGTAGAACGGCGCCCTCACCTCGGGCGCCCCGCTCTTCACCTCCGTGAGGAACGACACGAGCGCGCGGCGGTCGTACGACTCGGGGAAGCCCTTGCGCTCCATGAGGCCCCGGCGCTCGAGCTCGGCGTTCGGGTAGAGGAAGCCGTCGGTCGTGACGAGCTCGACGCGCGGGGTTCCGGGCCAGCGCGACGTGAGCTCCCGCAGCAGGCGCGCGATCGTCGACTTGCCCACGGCCACCGAGCCAGCGACGCCGACGATGAACGGGGTGGTCGAGTCCGCCTCGCCGAGGAACGCGGACTCCTCCTCGCCGAGACGCTTCGTCGACTCCGCGTAGAGCGACAGCAGGCGGGACAGCGGCACGTACACCTGTGCGACCTCGGCGATGTCGAGGCGGTCGCCGAGCCCCCGGATCTGCACGATCTCGGTCTCGGTGAGCGGCTGCGCCATGCCCGACGCGAGGCGGGCCCAGTCGGCGCGGTCGATCTCGCGGTACAGCGAGAGTGCGGGGGCGACAGCGGTCACTTCGTCGGCGGACATCGCGCCCATCGTAGCCCGTCTGCACCGCTACTCTTTTGGCGTGCGCCTCGGAGTTCTCGACATCGGCTCGAACACCGTCCACCTGCTGGTCGCCGACGTCCGCCCCGGCGGCCGGCCTCTCGCCACGACGAGTCAGCGCACAGTGCTGCGGCTCATGCGTTACCTCTCACCCGACGGCTCGATCACCGAGGAGGGCGTCACGTCGCTCGTCGCCGCAGTGACCGAGGCACGCAGGATCGCGGTGTCCGAGCGGGTCGACGAGCTGCTCGCGACGGCCACGAGCGCCGTGCGCGAGGCGAAGAACGGTCCCGACGTGATCGCACTCATCGAGGAGGCGCTCGGCCAGCCGCTCCAGGTGCTGGGCGGCGAGACCGAGGCGCGTTACACGTTCCTCGCCGTGCGCCGCTGGTTCGGGTGGGCGGCGGGGCAGATCCTGCTGTTCGACATCGGGGGCGGCTCGCTCGAGATCGCCGCCGGAGCCGACGAGCTGCCCGAGCAGGCAGCATCCGTGCCCCTCGGCGCAGGGCGCATGACGGTGCAGTTCCTTCCCGACGACCCGCCGGGCGAGGCGGCCGTCGAGAAGCTGCGCGACCACGCACGCAAGACGCTCGCCCCTGTGGCGAAGTCGTTCAGCAAGCTGCCGCCGCCCGACCACGTGGTGGGCTCGTCGAAGGCGATCCGGTCGCTCGCGAAGCTCGTGGGCTATCCGGTTCCGGGTTGGTCCGGAATCGAACGGATGCTGCTCCCCCGCGCCTCCCTCGGCTCGTGGATCCCGCGCCTGGCCCGCATTCCCGCGTCCGCCCGCCAGGAGCTGCCCGGCATCACGCCGGACCGGACGTTCCAGATCGTCGCGGGCGCCGTCGTGCTGCACGAGGCGATGCGCGCGATGGACGTCGACGAGCTCGAGGTCTCGCCGTGGGCGCTGCGCGAGGGCGTGCTGCTGCGCTACATCGAGTCGCTCAGCTGGAGCGCGCCGAGCGCCTGACCGCGTCGGGCGGGTGCGCGCTACGCCTCGACCTCCTCGGTGTACGCGGTGTAGATGCCGTAGACGGCGATCCCGGCGAGATGCCACTCGCGAGGACCCTCGGGACCGAGGGCGGCGACCCGAGGCGCGTCGACCATCGCCGGGTTGATGCGGCGGTGGTCGCTCATGCCGTCGACCATCGCCATGATGGCGACGGCCAGATCGCGTTCGTCCACCCCCGCACGCATGCGGAGCGCGAAGGCCGCATTGAGCGCCCGGTAGGTCTCGGCCATCCGGGTCAGGTACCGGTCCTCGATCTCCGACAGCAGCGCGCGAACCTCTTCACCGCCGGGAACGGCGTCGCCGCTGGAGAGCGCAGCCGACATCGCCCGGTATGCGCGGAACGCCACGATGTGCTCCACCGCGGTCATGTTGTGCGACACGGTGACCCGCAACGCCTCGCGGAGCGCCATCTGCCGGCCCTCGGGCGTGCTCATCGCCGCCGCCTCCCCGTTCACCGCCTGCTCGAGGTGCTGCAGCGTCTCACCGTCGAAGCCGGTGTCGAAGCCCGGGTCGGCTTCGAACAAGGCGCGCACGAGGTCCGCGACGAAGGCCATGCGGTCGGGCCAGATGCGGAAGACGGTCGAACGCGGCACTCCCGCGGTGCGGATCAGATCCTCGAGCTCGATGTTGGCGTAGTCGAGCAGCAGGCCCTCATCTTTGACGCGGTCCACGGCGACCGCGAGCATCAGTGCGCGCGTTTCGCCCGCGGGCCTCCGCGACCGGGATTCGGGTTGCTCCACCCCTTGATTATCGCCCTCAGCGCGCTGTCCGGAAGGCCTCCTCGCCCCGGCAGAAACTCGCGGTGCCGGGTCCCCACAACCCGGCACCGACTAGATCGAACACGACGACATGGGGCCGCCTGCAAGATCGTTGTGCACGAGCCCCCCGACTCGTTCACATTCTCCACACTAGAGACTGGAAGTCTCATATCTCAAGTCCATTGCCCAAAGACCGTCATGCGTTCACGTCAGTCCGACAGGATGACCTGGTCGACCATCAGGTGCCCCCACTGTCCGGTCGCGTCGTCCAGGATCTGGAACTGTGCCGTCCGTCCCGCCAGGTCGCGCAGATCCCACTCCACGTGCCGCAGATCCGCCGAATCGGCCCCGGTCGCGGTGCGCACCGGCTGCCCGTCCACGAGCAGCTGCGCCGAGGTAGCGGGTTCCACGCCCAGCGGGTGATCTCCGCCGCCGACCAGGAAGTGGAGGAAGTTCCTGTCGATCGTGAACGCCGGCGAGGTGATGGTGCCGGTGGCCGGGTCTCCCCCACCCACGAACGTGTCGGCGAGGCGCGCGCCCACCTGCCCGGGGGCGTCGGCCGCGGTCGGTCCCGTGCCGATGAAGCTGTTCGTCGCCGTCCAGCCCTGCGCCCACGAGTCGCCCTCGAAATCCGCGATCACTCGCGCGGGCCGCTGCACGACGCTGCCGAACTCGGTGATCGTCAGATCGTGGAACACGGCCGGGCCACCCGAGGAGTAGAGCGCGATGCCGTCGTCACCGGGCGGCGCGAAGACCTGGCTCGAGTGGACGTATCTCCCGTCGTCGACGAAGACCTCGACCGTGGTGCGGTCGACGAGGATGCGCAGGTGCACCGTGTCGGCGTCGCCATCGAAGGGCGTACGGCTCTCGGTCTTCCAGGTGCCGGCCGGGTAGCCGGTCTGACCGCGGTTCAGGTAGGCGTACGTGCCGGTCACGCCGACATCGGCGTGACGTGTCCCGTCGGCGGAGCGCCGCAGCTGCAGGCCGATGTTGGTCGCGCTCTCCCATGTCACGTCCGCCTCGACCTGGTACGCGTCGCCCTCGTAGGCGAGCGGCAGGAACCCGTCCACGGCCACGTCGCCGAGTTCTGTTCGCGCCGTCGCGATCCCGGCGAGGGCCGTCACCGGCTGCGACACCAGGCCGAACGCCGCGCCGTACCTCTTGAGACGGATCTCACGGGTGATCGAGTCGGTGCCGTTGAAGCCGTCGGCCGTCCATGTCGGGGTCGAGTGCGCATAGTCCCAGTTGTTCATCCAGCCCACCGCGTAGCGGCGGTCCAGCGGCGCGGCGGGATCCTCCCACGTCACCGCGCCGTACCAGTCGAACCCGTGGTCGAGCCACTGCGGGGCGCTCTGGTCGAACGTGAACGACGTGCCGTCGAACGCTCCGGTCCAGTACGCGAAGGTCGCGGGCTCCGCGGTGGCGTACCCGTTCGCGCTGACGCCGAACACCCACTTCATCGTGCCGTCGTCGGCGCGGATCCGGAACAGGTCTGGGCACTCGATCGTGCCGATGCCCGGGTTCACATACTCCCACGTGCGAGCCCACGTCTTCAGGTCGGGTGACGTGTAGAAGCTCACCCGGTCGCGCTCGGCGATCAGCGCGACCCAGCGACCGCGCTCGGCATCCCACACGATCTTCGGGTCGCGGAAGTCTGCGCGCCCGCCGTTCGCGATGACCGGCTCGTCGCCGTACGGACGGAAGTTGCGGCCGCCGTCCGTCGAGTACCAGAGGAACTGCGCCTGCGGACCGGAGGCGTTCGCCTGCTGAGCGAGAGTCGGGTGATCCATCTGCGTGACCAGCATCACGACCGCTCCGGCGCCGAAGCCGGCGGTGTTCTGCACGTCGACCACGGTCGACCCCGACCAGAGGTCGTAGTTCGCGTTGGTCTTCTTGGGCGCGGCGACGCCCTGGTCGGCGAACACGACGCCGTCATAAGAGGTCGCCAGCCGCCATTCCGTCCCGAAATTCGCCGTGGGATCCGCGTTGTAGTCGCTGTTGTAGAGGTAGTAGTAGTGGAACTCGCCGTCGACGAACACCGGCCGCTGCGGGTCGTTCTTCCAGTGGTCGGGCACGGTGAAGTGGTACTGCGCGCGGTAGTCGTCTTCGGGCTCCGCGGCGACGGCGTCATCGCCCACGCCGGCGGCGACACCTCCACCGATCCCCACCGCGATCACGGCCAGCGCGGCCGCCGTCAGGCGCACCGAGCGCCTCTTCGAAACTGACATCATCGTCATCCTTGTCTCGCGCGGACCTGGCACTCCGGAGCGGGAGAGGGCCGGGGCTCGTCCGCGAAGCCCCGGCCGCGGGTGTCAGACGGAGGCGCTCACCGCTTCGCGGCGGACGAGGCGGTCGCCGTCCCAGCCCACCGGCATGGGATCGGTGACGCCGCCCACGAACCGCCCGTCCTCGCCGATGTTGCGGAAGGCGAACAGCAGCCACTCACCGTCGGACCGGCGCTGCAGCAGCCGCCCGACGTACAGCCGCTCGTCGGTCAGCGGGTATGCGGCATCGATGTCGAACGGTCCGAGGAGGCTCTCCGCCGGAATCACCCACGTGCCGGCAGCCGCGGCACGACGGGACTCGGTGCTCTGCTCCTTCAGGCAGGAGAAGATCACCACCGGGCGCCCGTCGACGATCTCGGCCTGCAGGACCTCGAGCTGGCCGAACCCGTCGACGCTGGGCGCGCTGAGCGGTGGGCGCAGCTCCCACGTGCGCAGGTCCGCCGACCAGGCGTGCCCGATGACGCCTCGCCCGTCGACCGGCCCCTCCGGCGCACGGGCGGTGATGAGCATGTGCCAGCCGTTCCCGTCCGGGTCGGCGAACACCCACGGGTCGCGGAACGCCTCGTCGTGCCATGCGCCGCTCGAGAGCTTCTCGTACCAGGGGCTCCTCGCTTCGAGCACCGGCCCGTCCGCTTTCGTCCACGTGAAGAGGTCGGACGACGTGGCGTAGCCGATCCGCTGGACGTTCTGAGCGCCGGGCGCGAGCGTCGAGCCCGTGTAGAACATGAACCACGTCCCATCCGGGTGCCGCACCACCGACCCGGTCCACGTGGCGAGCTCGTCGAAGGCGGGGGCGTCGCTGCGCACCAGCGCATCGGCGACCTGCGTCCACTCGACGAGATCCGTCGAGACCGCGTGCCCCACGGAGGCGCGGTAGTGGCGGGCCTCGGGGTCGTGCAGCGCACGCGAGGCGTAGAGGAAGAAGAGGTGATAGCGCTCGCCGTCGTCGGCGAACCAGTAGTCCCATACCCAGGAATCGGGGAGGTCGAACACGAGAGTTCCTTCGAGAGTCGTGCGCGGTGGATCGCGCGATGGTGGGCCCTCCGCCACGGGCGGGCGGGAGTGCGATGGGAGATGCGGCGCTACCCCGTCGCGGCGGGCAAGGGCGGCGCGGCGAGCTCGGCGCGACGTGGCGGATCGGCGCCCGGACGCGACACCGTGATCGCCGCCGCCTGCGCCGATCGGTGCAGGAGCGTTTCGATGTCGGAGGAACGGATGCCGCGCCCCTCGGTCCGCAGCCACATCTGGAGCTCGTCGCTGCCGGCGATGCTGTCGATGAGCACGCCCATGAACGTGTCGCCGGCCCCGACCGTGTCGACGACCTCGCTCACGACGGCCGGCACGGCGACCTCGCCGTCGGCGGTCACACCGATCGCCCCGTCCGCTCCGAGGGTGACGACCACGAGTCGCGGGCCGCGCCTCACCCAGTCACGGGCGACCTCTACGAGATCCCGCCCCGGATGGAGCCACCTGAGGTCTTCGTCACTCGCCTTCACGACGTCGGCGAGCTCGACGAGTGCGGCGACGCGCTTCCGGACGCGGTCGGGGTCGTCGACGAGCGACGGCCGGATGTTCGGGTCGAAGGTCACGATCGCCCGCCCGCGCACCGATCGCACGAGGGCGGCGACGTGGCCCGCGCCGGGCTCGAGCACGGCGGCCACGGAGCCGACGTGCACGACGTCGGCGGCGCCCGCGAGTTCCCCGAGGCGGGCGGCGTCCGCTCCGAGGTCCCACTCGAGATCGAAGTCGTACGTGGCAGCACCGCTCGCATCCAGGTGGGCGGCGGCCGTCGACGTGCGCGGCGACGCGACGGCCACCACCTCGACCTGGGACTCCTCGAGCCACCGCCGCACACGGCCGCCCCGGTCGTCGCCCGCCAGGCGGGTGATCAGCGTCGGGCGCCGTCCCAGCCTCCCCAGCGTCAGCGCGGTGTTCGCGGGGCTGCCGCCGGGCGCTTCCTCGACGCTGCCGTCCGCACGGTGCACGATGTCGACCAGGGCTTCCCCGACGACCACGAGGCGCAGCATCCGTTCGCTCATCCCTTCACCCCGCTCGCCGCGATGCTGCTGACGAACGCCCGCTGGAAGACCAGGAAGACGATGAGCACCGGGATCGTGATGAGCGAGGTATAGGCCATCACCTCGCCCCACGCCGTGTTCAGCTGGAAGAAGTACTGCACGCCGACCATGACCGGCCGCAGCTCCTCCTTCTGCACGACCATGAGCGGCCAGAGGTACTGGTTCCACGCGGGCAGGAAGGTCAGGATCGCGACGGTCGCGAATGCCGGGCCCGACAGGGGCACGAGGATGCGGCGGTAGATCGTGAACCAGCTCGCACCGTCGATGCGCGCTGCCTCGTCGAGCGACTTGGGGATCGTCGAGAAGTACTGCGTGAACAGGAAGATCGAGAACGCATTCGCGATGAACGGCACGATCTGCACCTGGTAGGTGTTGAGCCAGCCGAAGTCGTACTTCAGCACGCCGCCCTCCATCACCAGCGTCGGCAGCTGCGCGACCCAGTAGACCATGGGCACCGCGATCGTCTCGAAGGGCACGATCAGGGTGGCGATGATGACCGCGAGGACGACGATCCGGCCCTTCCACGCGAGGCGGGAGAGGGCGAAGCCGGCCATCGAGTTCACGATCAGCCCGAGCCCCACGGTGAGCACCGTCACGAGCACGGAGTTGAACATGAACTGCGCGACCGGCACCCGGTCGAAGACCCCGAAGTAGTTGTCGAGGCTGATGTCGCCGACCGGGAGGAATGCCGCGACGGAGTCGATGTCCTGCAGGATCTGGCTGTCGGGCTTGAGGCTCGACACGAACATGAAGACCAGCGGGAACAGGAAGATGATCCCGAACAGCGACAGGGCGATGTAGAGGAACACCTTTCCCCATCGTCGCTGGGCCTTCGCACTCCGCTCCGGAGCAATCGACCGCGCGGTGCGGCGCGATTCTGCGGGTGCCGTGGTGAGGGTTCTGGTGGCGGTCACGTCAGTCCTTCTCTCGCGTGAGCCGGCGCTGGATGAGCGCGATGACGAGGACCGCGATGAAGAAGATGAGAGAGATCGCCGCGGCGTAACCGATCTCCTGCTGGGCATACCCCTTGCGCACGGCGTGGAAGACGATGGTCGAGGTCGAGTTCACCGGTCCGCCCTGCGTCATGACGCTGATCTGCACGAACAGACCGAGCGCGGCGATGGTGATGGTGACCAGAACGAAGACCATGGTGGGCCGAAGGCCCGGCCAGGTCACGCTCGTGAACTGGCGCCAGGGGCTCGCGCCGTCCATCTTGGCGGCCTCGTAGAGCTCCTCGGGGATCGTCTGCAGCCCCGCGAGCCAGATGATCATGTGGAATCCGACGGCCTGCCAGATCGACATCACGATGATCGCACCGAGCGCTGTGTTCGGATCGTTGAGCCAGTCGGCCCCCTGCCAGGCCCCGAAGGTGATCGCGTCGATCATCGAGTTGATCAGGCCGTCATTCTGATACATGAACTTCCACAGGATCGAGACGACGACGATCGAGGTCACGACGGGGATGAAGAAGATCACGCGGAAGGCCGTGATGCCGCGCATGCGGCGGTTGACGAGCACGGCCAGAAGCAGGCCCAGACCGGCCTGAACCGGCACGACCACGAGAGCGAAGACCGCGGTGTTGCCGACGGACTGCAGGAAGACCGGGTCGGCCGTGAAGGCGCGGAGGAAGTTGTCCATCCCCACGAAGCGCGGGGGGTTGGGCGAGATGAGCCGCGCGTTCGTGAACGACAGCGCGAACGCGAGGATCACCGGGATGATCAGGAACAGCACGAGGAGGATCCCCGCAGGGGCGATCATCCCCAGGCCGGCCCACGTCTCGCGGCCCTTGGTGGAGCGGAAGCGACGGTAGGCGCGCCGAGGTTCTTCGGCGGCGACCGTCGGAGGAGTGACAGTCATGACAGGTCTCTCGGAGAGTGCGCCGGCGGGGACCCGTGGCCCCCGCCGGCGCGGTGGATCACTGGAAGCCGTAGCCGTCGTTCGACTCGATGTTGGCGTCGATCTCCGACACCGCCTGGTCGAGCGTCTGCTGCACGTCGGCACCGTTCATGATGTCCTTGGCCGCCGTCTCGAACGTCGTCGAGATGACCGCGTACGCGGGCGTCTCGGGGCGCAGCACCGCGTACTGCTGCGAGAACTCGACGAACGGACGCAGGGCGCCGTCCTCGCCGAAGTACTTCGACGCCTCGGCCGCGGCCTCCGTGGCGGGGATCACGACCTGCTTGTCGGCGAACTCGGTGAGGTACTTGTCCTGGAAGCTGAACTCGAGGTATGCGCGGGCACCGTCCGCGTCGTCGCACGACGAGGAGATCGCCCACTGCCACGAGCCGCCGCCGATCTTCGGGCCGTTGCCCAGGTCCGGCGGGGGCAGGATCAGCAGGTCGTCGCCCACCTCGTCGAGTGCGGTCACGGCGTTCCAGACGCCCGTGTAGCTGAGGGCCACCTCGTCGTCGATGAACTCCTGGTTGCCGATCGTGCCGCTGTTGTTCGCGTATCCGTCGGCGAAGAGACCCTGGAACCACTCACCCCACGCGACCGCGTCGGGGCCGTTGAGCGCGCCATCGGCCGAGAGCATGGTGTCGCGGTCGATCAGGTCGCCGCCGAAGCTCTGCAGGAACGGCGAGTACGCGTAGGGCCACCACTCGCCCTTGTCCTCGGCGCCGATGTCGATCGGGGTGTCGTACCCGGCGGACTTCAGCGTGGCCAGAACGTCGGCGAACTCGTCCTCCGTCCACGGCTCCTCGACGGTCGGGATGCGGACGCCGTTCGCCTCGAGCACCGACTTGCGCGCGAAGATGCTGAGCGCGGCATCCCAGTAGCCGGCCGAGTAGATCTCGTCGTCCCACACGCCGACCGCGGTCGGGAGGAGGGAGTCGGTGATGTCGGTCGAGATGCCGAGCGGCTGCAGGTAGCCGGCCCAGGCCCAGTTGGGCATGATCGGGCCGTCGAGGTCGAGAAGGCAGGGCAGATCACCGGATGCTGCGGCCGCGACGATCGCGTCGTTGTAGGCGCCCTGCGGGAACGACTCGTGCACGACCTCGTAGTCGTCCTGCGACGCGTTGAAGTCGGAGATGATCTGCTCGTAGACCTCGAGCTCAGCGGGGTTGCCCGCGGAGTGGGTCCACATCGTCAACGGGGTGCGGCCGTCCGCTGTGGTGGTGTCTCCTTGGCCGGCCTGCCCGCAGCCGGTCAGGGCGATCGCCGTGACCAGGCCCGCGGACACGAGGATCGGGGTCCTTGTGCGCATTGTTGTGGTTTCCTTTTCTTGGTGACTCACGCCCGCGTGGGTCACTGATCGGTGGCCGCCTGCGGCGGCCGCTCGGTGTGTGAAGCCCGTCGCCGGTTCGGTTTGGCGACTTGCGCCGGCGGCGGGCCTACGGAGTCTCGTCGGATGACGGGACACTCCATCAGGTGCGTGGCGTCCTCATCCCCTTCCGCGCGGACGCCGAGCGCGACCTCCATCGCCCAGCGGCCCATGGCGTAATGGGGCAGAGCGACGGTGGTGAGTGGGGGATCCTGTTCCGCCGCGATCAGCTGCTGGTCATCGAAGCCGACGACGGAGAGATCGCGGGGGATGTCGAGCCCGCGGCGGTGCGCGGCGATGTACACGCCGGCCGCCATGCGGTCGTTGAAGCAGAAGATGCCGGTCGGCCGCTGCTCTTCGGGCAGGTCGAGCAGGAGCTCGGCTGCCGCGCGCCCGCCGTGGGCCGAGGTCTCGGCGGTGACGTGCAGCGCCGGGTCGGCGGCGATGCCGGCCTCGGCGAGCGCCTCGAGGTACCCCTCGTGGCGCAGTCGCGAGGCGATGGGCAGCGGGTCGTCGGTGTCGAGGTAGGCGATGCGCCGGTGCCCGGCGGCGACGAGCTCGCGCACCGCCGCAGCTCCCCCCGCACGGTCGTCGGGGACGACGCTGCGGTAGCCGCCGTCCGCGGGCCGGCAGTCCAGCAGCACGGTCTTCGGAAGGACGCCCTGCGGGACGTCGACGACCCGGTGCCACATGCACGCGTAGATCATCGCGTCGACCTGCTGCGCGGTGAGCGCGTCGATCGCCGCGCGCTCGATCTCGACATCTCCGCTGGTGTCGAGGAGGTAGACGAGGTGCCCGCTGTCGCGGGCCGCATCCTGTGCGCCGGCGAGCATGCGCCCCGCGAACGGGGTGGTCGCGATCTGGTCGGAGATGAGTCCGACGGTGCGGGTCTGCTGCGTGCGCAGTCCGCGGGCGACCGAGCTCGGCGCGTATCCGATCGCGCGCGCGGCTTCGCGGACGCGCGTCCTCGTCTCCTCCGAGATGCGCGACTCCACATCGTTCATGACGAGCGAGACCGTGGTCACCGAGACGCCGGCAACCGCCGCCACGTCTGAGATCCGGGCCCTCGCCATGTTGTCACTTCCTTGTGATAAATCGATTTATCGAACGGGATCGATTATGAACCGCAAGGCGCCTCCACGTCAAGTACTGCTTCGCACCAGCCGTGTCCCCCGAATGGCCGACATGCGGGATCCCGTACCGCATGCGACTATGGATACAGGACGCAAATCGATTTGCATCCTCTGAGAATCAAGGAGCCACAGAAATGAACACTCCCCCCAAGAAGGTCAGGCGCGTCCTGACCGGCGGCCTCACCGCCGCGGCGGTCGCAGCATCCGTGCTCGTCGGCCTGCCCGCGGCAGCGGTTGCGGCCCCCACCGCGACGGCCGTCCCCGACCTGCAGGACGGTCCCCAGCCGACCGTGCACACCCAGGAGGCGCACGCCCCCGAAGACGACTTCACCGCCAAGTGGACCCGGGCCGACGCCCGGCAGCTCAAGCGGCTGTCGGACCCGACCGCCGGCTCGAAGCAGAACTCGATGCCCGCCGAGCTCACCATGCCCGCGGTTCCGCAGGACTTCCCGGACATGAGCAACGAGCAGGTCTGGGTCTGGGACTCGTGGCCCCTGACCGATGAGGACGCCAACCAGTACAGCGTCAACGGCCAGGAGATCATCTTCTCGCTCGTGGCCGACCGCAACCTCGTGTTCGACGAGCGCCACGTGTTCGCGAAGATCGGCTACTTCTATCGCCCCGCCGGCGTCCCCGCCGACGAGCGTCCGGAGAACGGCGGCTGGACGTATGGCGGCCTCGTCTTCGACGAAGGCGTGACCGGCAAGATCTTCCCCGACCAGTCGTACAGCCACCAGACCCAGTGGTCGGGTTCGGCGCGCATCTCGAAGGGCGGCGAGATCAAGCTGTTCTTCACGGATGTCGCGTTCTACCGCAACGAGGACGGCAGCAACCGCAAGCCCTACGACCCGCGCATCGCGCTGAGCGTCGGCAAGGTGCACGCCAACAAGAACGGCGTGAAGCTCACCGGATTCGACACGGTCACCGATCTGCTGCAGGCCGACGGCACGTACTACCAGACCGGTGCGCAGAACGAGTTCTTCAACTTCCGCGACCCGTTCACGTTCGAGGACCCGGCTCACCCCGGTGAGACCTTCATGGTCTTCGAGGGCAACTCCGCCATGCCGCGCGAGTCCGCCACGTGCGACGAAGAGGACCTCGGCTACCGCGAGGGCGACCCCTTCGCAGAGACGGTCGAGCAGGTGAACGCCTCCGGTGCCACCTACCAGATCGGCAACGTCGGTCTCGCGAAGGCGAAGAACAAGGACCTCACCGAGTGGGAGTTCCTGCCGCCCATCCTGTCGGCGAACTGCGTCACCGACCAGACCGAGCGTCCGCAGATCTACATGAAGGACGGCAAGTACTACCTCTTCACCATCAGCCACCGCGGCACGTTCGCGAACGGCATCGATGGCCCCGAGGGCGTCTACGGGTTCGTCGGCGACGGCATCCGCAGCGACTACCAGCCGATGAACTCCGGCTCCGGCCTGGCACTGGGCAACCCGACGAACCTGAACTTCCTGGGCGGACAGCCGTTCGCACCGGACTTCAACCAGCCGATCGGGCACTTCCAGGCGTACTCGCACTACGTGATGCCCGGCGGACTGGTGCAGTCGTTCATCGACACCATCGGCACCGAGGGGAACTTCCGCCGCGGCGGCACCCTCGCGCCGACCGTCAAGATCGACATCGACGGCGCCTCGTCGGCGGTCGACTACTCGTACGGCAACGGCGGGCTCGGCGGCTACGCCGACATCCCGGCGAACATCAACGTCAACCCGGGCGGCAAGGTCACGCCGCTGCCGTGACCTGACCTGACCTGACGGTCGAGCGGATGCCTCGGCACGGCCCCGTGCCGAGGCATCCGTTCTCCCGTTTCCCGAGGAGAGATGGAGACCGAATGCCCCCGCAGAACACCCGATCCGCGGCGCCCCGGCGCCTGCTCGTCCTGGTGGCGGCCGCGGCCGCCGCGATCCTGCTCGTGGTGGCGATCGCGGTCGCCCTCTCACCGCGGACGGGGACGGATGCTGCACCCTCGCCGTCCGCGACGACCGACGCGTTCGAACGGCCGGCGGACTGGTCGCCGCATCGGCCCGCGGTTCACCTCACGCCCGACGAGAACTGGATGAACGACCCGCAGAAGCCGTTCCTCCTCGACGGCGTGTGGCACTACTACTACCTCTACAACGCCGACTACCCCGACGGGAACGGCACCGCGTGGTACCACGCGACCTCCACCGACCTCGTGCACTGGAGCGACGAGGGCGTCGCGATCGACAAGTACACGAACGGGCTCGGCGACATCTGGACCGGCACCGCCGTCGTCGACGAGAAGGGCACCGCCGGATTCGGCGAGGGCGCCGTGATCGCGCTCGTGACGCAGCAGGTGGACGGCGTCCAGCGCCAGTCCCTGTTCGTCTCGCGCGACGGCGGCTACCACTTCGACTCGTTCGAGGGCAACCCGGTGATGGACAATCCCGGCGTGGCCGACTGGCGCGACCCCCGCGTGTTCTGGGACGAGGCGGCCGGGCACTGGGTGATGGCGCTCGCCGAGCACGACCGGATCGGGTTCTACACGTCGCCGAACCTGCGCGACTGGACCTATGCGTCGGACTTCGCCACCTCGGATCTCGGCGTGCTGGAGTGCCCGGACCTGTTCCCCATGGCGGTCGACGGTGACCCCGACGACGTGCGCTGGGTGCTGGTCGCCGGCGCGAACGGGGCCGCGGAGGGCATGACGACCGGCACCGCGTACTGGGTGGGCGACTGGGACGGCGAGCGCTTCACCGCCGACGGCACCGGCCACCAGTGGATGGATCACGGGCCCGACTACTACGCCGCCGTCACGTGGGACGACCCGCGCCTCGACGAGACAGACCGCCTCGCGTCGCGGTACGGCATCGGCTGGATGAACAACTGGGCCTACGCCGGCGGGCTCCCGGGCGAGGAGTGGCAGGGCGGGTCGGACTCGCTCGTGCGGCAGATCACGCTGCGGGATGACGGCGGACGCGCGACGCTGCACTCGTCGCCGGCGCCCGAGCTGGATGCGCTGGAGGGCACGCCGGAACACCTCGACGACGCGCGGCTGGCCGACGGCGATACCGTCGACGTCACGGTGCCGGAATCGGGCGCGTATCGACTGCGATTGGATGCTGCGGGCAAGGCCGGCGAGCTGCGGGTGAAGGTCCTGACGGGCGACGGCGGCTTCGCGACGGTCGGCTACGACTTCGAGGCGCGCTCCGTGTTCGTCGCACGGGACGCCGACGCCGTCGCCGAGACGATGCCGGAGGCGTACCGCGAGGTGCGCACCGCGGCGGTGGACCCCGTCGATGGCCGCATCGAGCTCGACATCGTCGTGGACGCCGCCTCGATCGAGGTCTTCGCGGGCGGGGGCCGTGCCGCGCTCACGATGGCGACGTTCGGGACGACGGGCGAGCGGGGTCTGCAGCTGGAGGGTGCTCGGGAAGAGGTCGCGGTCGCGGACGCGAGCCTGACGCCGTTGCGGGTTGCGCCGGTCGAGAGGCAGGCACCGCGCGGATAGCGGCTAGCGCGGCGGCGGCACCGCGACGGACTGACGCTCGACGAGCCAGCCCCGGAGCAGGTGCACGCCGTCGCCGAGTGCGGGCGCCGTCCCGTCGATCCGGTCGAGCAGGCGCGTCATCCCCCATCGCCCCATCTCGCCGTGGGGCAGCGCGATCGTGGTCAGCCCCGGGTCGAGGGCATCCGCGACCGGACGAAGATCGTCGATCCCCACGACGGACAGGCCCTGCGGGACGGGGATGCCCCGGCGGGCGGCGGCCTGCATCACGCCCATCGCGATCTGGTCGTTGAAGCAGATCACCGCCGTGGGCGGATCGGGCTGATCGAGGAGCCGCCCGCCGGCCTCGCGCCCTCCGGCCGCATCGGACGAGCAGAAGTCGAGGCGCCCGTCGGTCAGAGCGATGCCCTCGTCGCCGAGGGCGGATCGCACGCCGATCAGACGGCCCCGCGCTGCGCGGGACTCGTCGGTGGTCCCGACGTAGGCGATGTCGCGGTGCCCCTCGCGCGTGAGGCGCTCGCACGCGAGGGCGGCGATCTGCGCCTCGTCAGGCACGACCGCGTCGACCTGCCAGCCGGGTTCCGGCGCGGCGTCGACGAGGACGACGGGCACGTCGCCGGGCATGTCGGGCTGCGCGACGCGCTGGTGGTACATGCGGGCGATCAGCAGGCCGTCGACCCGCTGGGCGAGGAAGCGCGTGACCAGGTCGCGTTCGGCATCGGGGTCGCCTTCGCTCTCGGCGACCATCAGCAGCACGTCGCGCTCGACCCCCGCTCGTCGGGCGCCCTCGATGATGCGGCCGGCGAAGGGGGTCGCCGCGAGGTCGTCGCCGATGAGTCCGATGACGCCGGTGCGGCGGCGCCTGAGGCCGCTGGCCACCCGGTCGGGGACGTAGCCGAGCTCACGCGCGACGGCGAGGATGCGCTCGCGCGTCTCGGCGTTCACCGCCCGCGCGCCGCTCAGCGCGTGCGAGACCGTCGTCGCCGAGACGCCGGCGGCCGCGGCCACGTCGCTGACGCGCGCGCGCCCGCCGGTCCTCCCAGACATGTGCCCAGCCTAAGGCGCCGTCCGGAGGCCGGAGAAGTCACCCCACGTCGCGCTCGCTGCGCCCGTCGCTCACGCGAGACCGCACAACAGCACCGGACCCGACACTCACACGGTGATATCGCGCGTTCTCGCGGGCCCGGCAGGTGCGAAGTCCGAGCCGACGATCGCAACGACCGACGGCGGACGGATGCCGCGTCCGCGCGCGCTGCGCGATCTTCAGCGCACCACGGCGGTCACGGTGGCGAGCCGTGCGAGCACTTCCTGGCTGATCGAGCCGAGCAGGAAGCGCGCCAGCGCTCCGCGGCCGTGCGACCCGACGACGGCGAGCCGCGCCGAAGCCGCGAGCTCGTTGATGATGTGCGACGGATAGCCCCGCTCGACGCGCCGCTCGACCTCGAGGTCGGGGTAGCGCGCGGCGAGTCCCGCGAGCGAGAGCCCGAGCGCCTCGCTGGTCAGCTTCTCCATGTTCTCGAGATACTGCACGGGGTACGCGCCCATGTTGCGCGGCACCTCGAGCGGCGTCCAGACCGCCACGGCGATGAGCGGCTCGCCGAGCCGGTCGGCCTCTGCCGCGGCGAACGCGACGGCCTTCTCCGACACCGGGGATCCGTCGACGCCCACGACGACTCCGGTGCGGCCGGAGACGTCGACGTCGGGCACGACCACCACGGGGCAGTGCGCTCCGGCCGCGATGCGCAATCCGTGCGCGCCACGGCGGTGCGACCCGGTGCCGGTGTGATCGCTGCCGATGACGAGGAGCGAGGCGTGGGCGGAGGCATCCGTCAGCACTGCGACGGGATTACCGCGGTCGACGCGCATGTACACCTTGAGGCCGAGATGAGGCATTGCGGATGCGGTGGCCTCGACCCGCTCCCGGGCCGCCGAGACGGCGGCATCCAGCACCTCGTCCTCACCCACCGCGCCGACGGCTCCGCCGACGACCTCGATGAGCTTCAACGGCAGGCGATGGGCGGACGCGCGCTTCACCGCCCACTCGACGGCGCGCTGCGCGGCAGGGCCGTCTGTGATTCCCACGACGATCGGTTCACCCACGTCGGCTCCTCTCGGATGCCCCCACGTTAGCTCGCCACGACGCCGCAACGCCGGAGGTCGGACCGTGAGAGATTCGCGCGTCGATCAGGAATTGTCGGGCCACGGCCAGGGCCATGGCCACTCGTCTCCGGGGTTCGGGCCCGGTTCGGGTTGAGGCTCGGGTCCGGGTTGGGGCTGCGGCTCGGGTTCGGGTTGGGGCTGCGGTTCGGGTTCGGGTTGGGGCGCGGGTTCGTCTGCCCCCGGCGCCGGTTGCGGCGCGGGTGCGGGTACGGCGTCCTCCGTCCGCGGGGCGCGTGGTGTCTGCGCGCGCTGCTCCAGCAGCTCCCGGATCCGCAGCTGCTCCGCGGCGATCCGGGTCTGCTCGTCGCGCAGCGCCGCCACGGCGGCGGCGTACGACGCCATCGCCTCGAGCGCAGCGGCCTGTTCCGTGGCTGCTGCCGCTGCTCCCGCTGCGGCACGAACGGCGTCGTGGAAGGGGGCAGCGGCCAGGGGGTTCTCCGCGACGATCCGCTCGCCCCACGCGGGCAGCGTGCCGCCGAGCGCGAACAGCGCCGAACGCGCGTCGTCGATTCGGCCTTCGGATGTCGCCGCGGCCGCGCGCACGTTCGCCGCGGCGGAGGCGAGCCGCTCGGCCTGGACATCGGCGGCCGCCGCCGCGGCCGTGACCGCCTCGAGATCGGTGGTGTCGGTATCGGCCGGCGCGTACGCGGCCGCCTCGGTGACAGGCCCGGCGGTCCCCTGCGCCGCCAACGCATCGAGCGCCGCCCGGACCGCGAGCCGTGCGGGTTCGTCGCTCACACCGGCGAGCTGGGCGACTACCGGACCGGCCGCGGCAACGGCGTCTGCTCCCTGCGCACCGAGCGTGCTGTACTCGCCGATCGCGGCGTCCAGGTCGCTCTGCGCGGCGGCTGCCGCCTGCTCTGCCGTGTCCCACTGGGCGACCGCCGCCACGAGGCGCTCGCGAGCCTGAGCGGACTGCACCGTGAGGGTTCCGGTGACGGCGATCGCGGCGACGATGATGGCGGATGCCGCAGCCAGCCCCCACTTCATCGCTCCCCTGCGGCGTGCCGGGCGGGAGACACGGGGCGCGGCCGCGGCCGAGTCCGCGGATCGCGCCGTCGCGAGCGGGAAGACAGACCTCCCCGTGTCCGCGACCGGCACGCCTGTCCTCGGCGCCGGCGTCACCTGCGCCGCCGGCAGCGCGGCGGCCGGAGCCCCAGCTCCGACCACCGCGGGCACCCCGGGCGCCATCCCCAACGCAGCGGCCGGATCTCCCGCGCCGACCACCGCGGGCACCTCGGGCGCCATCCCCAACGCAGCAGCCATGTGCCCGGCCCCGCCCCAGGCAGGCACTTCGGGTGCCGTCGACGGCTCGTTCAGGTCCTCGGCGCCGACTACCGCGGGCACCTCGGGCGCCATCCCCAACGCAGCGGCCGGATCTCCCGCGCCGACCACCGCGGGCACCTCGAACGCCATCCCCGACGCAGGAGCCATGTCCCCCGCGCCGACCAGCGCAGGCACCTCGGGCGCCGTGCCCAGCGCCGCAGCCGGGGCCCCACCCCTTGAGGGCGCGACGGCCGGGTCCCCAGGCCCGACCGCCGCAGTCTGAACAGCGATGTCGATCAGAGCGGGCACGAGCGTCGGATCCGCGACCTCGGAAGCGACTGCCGCGGGCGCGACGGCGACGACCGGCACACTCCTGCGCACGGTGGCCACCCCCGAGGGAACGCCGACCAATCCGCCGACGGTCGGCGCCGACGGGGGCAGGGCGACGGCCGCCGCCCCGTGGCGCGCCATCAGGCGAGCACTGGCAGCCGCCATCGCGATCGGCTGCTGGCGCTCCCCCTCTGCCAGCGGGCCGAACAAGCCGGCCAGCGCCGCTTCGCGCGCGCGCTCCGCCTCGAGGTCGCTCTGATCCGCGGCATCCCGCGATCGATCGCTCTGCGGCGCGCGGGGCTTGCTGCGAACGCCCATGTCGATCCCCCCTCCTCATCGCTGAGAAGGACGCCAGTGTAAGTCGGCGTCAGCACACGTCACATGGGGGTTTTCCCCGGAACCCCCGGCTCGACGATAGGGGTCCGAGAGACTCCACCGGTCGAAGATCGCACCATTCCGGCACCGATCGGCACACAGTGGTGAACCCTCGATGAGCGGACATCGATTCCCCTCGCGGTAGACACCCGGGATCGTGGTCGGCACGCCCTCCAGGAAGAGCGAAAGGGCGGACCCTCGCACGACTTGCGTGCGACGATCCGCCCTTCACGGTCCCGGGTGTGCAGATCCTGACCGAGGCGGACTACAGCGAGAGGCGATCGCGGACGACGCCGGCGAGCTCGTCGGCGTGGCGGCGGGCTTCATCCTCGGAGGATGCCTCGACCATCACGCGCACGAGCTGCTCGGTGCCCGACGGGCGCAGCAGCACGCGGCCGGAGAGCCCGAGCTGGGCCGAGGCGCGGGCGACGGCATCCTGAACTCCCTCGTCTGTCGCGGCGCGAGAGCGGTCGACGCCCTTCACGTTCACGAGCACCTGCGGGTACACGGTCATGATCGACGCGAGCTCTTCGAGCGTCTTGCCGGTGCGGGCGATCTCGGCGACCAGGTGCAGGCCGGTGAGCAGGCCGTCGCCGGTCGTGGCGTAGTCGCTCATGATGACGTGGCCCGACTGCTCGCCGCCGAGCGAGAAGCCCTGCTCGTTCATGCGCTCGAGCACGTAGCGGTCGCCGACCGCGGTGGTCTCGACGTGGATGCCGTGGGCCGACATCGCGCGGTGAAGTCCGAGGTTGCTCATCACGGTGGCGACGAGGGTGTCGTCCTTGAGCTGGCCGCGGCTTTTCATCGACACCGCGAGGATCGCCATGATCTGGTCGCCGTCGACGACCCTGCCGTTCGCGTCGACCGCGAGGCAGCGGTCGGCGTCGCCGTCGTGCGCGATGCCCACATCGGCACCGACGCGGACGACGTGCTCGGCCAGCTGGTCGAGGTGCGTCGAACCGACGCCGTCGTTGATGTTCCAGCCGTCGGGGTCGGCACCGATGACGGTGACCCGTGCGCCGGCGTCGCGGAACGTCTCGGGTGAGACTCCGGATGCCGCGCCGTGCGCGCAGTCGAGCACGACGTGGATGCCGTCGAGTCGGTGCGGCAGCGAGCCGAGCAGGTGGATGACGTAGCGGTCCTCGGCGTCGGCGAAACGACGGATGCGGCCGACGTCGGCGCCGGTCGGCAGCAGCTTGGGGCCGGCCATGGCGGACTCGATGCGCCCTTCGACGACATCGGGGAGCTTCACACCGCCGCGGGCGAAGATCTTGATGCCGTTGTCGGGTGCGGGATTGTGGGACGCCGAGACCATGACGCCGAAGTCGGCATCGATGTCGGCGATCAGGAACGCCGCTGCGGGGGTCGGCAGAACGCCGGCGTCGAAGACGTCGACGCCCGACGAGGCCAGGCCGGCTTCGACCGCGGCGGAGAGGAACTCGCCGGAGACGCGGGGGTCGCGGGCGACGACGGCCGTGAGCCGCTTGCCCGCGGCGCGGCGCGCCTCGGCAGAACGGCCCTGGCCCAGGACGACGGCGGTCGCCTGGGCCAGGGACAGTGCGAGATCGGCGGTGAGGGGGCCGTTGGCCAGCCCCCTCACCCCGTCCGTGCCAAAGATCGGCATACGGAGTGGAAGCCGATCAGCGCTTCGAGTACTGCGGGGCCTTGCGGGCCTTCTTGAGACCGGCCTTCTTGCGCTCGATGACGCGAGCGTCGCGCGAGAGGAAGCCGGCCTTCTTGAGGGTCGGGCGGTTGTTCTCGACGTCGATCTCGTTCAGCGCACGGGCGATGCCGAGGCGGAGCGCGCCGGCCTGACCCGAGGGGCCGCCACCCGAGATGCGGACGATGACGTCGTACGCACCCGTGAGGTTGAGCACCGTGAAGGGGTCGGTGATGAGCTGCTGGTGGAGCTTGTTCGGGAAGTAGTCCTCGAACGCACGGCCGTTGACCGTGATGGTGCCGGAGCCCGGGACGACGCGCACGCGGGCGATGGCCTGCTTGCGGCGACCGACTGCGGCGCCCGAGACCGAGAGCACGGGGCGCTCGGCGGCGACGACGGTCTCGTCGACGGTGGACTCGGTGGAGTAGCTCGTGGGGGTTTCTTCGATGTTCGCCATCAGTGTGTCCTGTTCTGTGCGGCGCTTACTGGGCGACCTGGTCGAAAACGTACGCGGTGGGCTTCTGCGCGGCGTGCGGGTGCTCGGCACCGCGGTACACCTTGAGCTTCGACAGCTGGTTGGCGCCGAGGCTGTTCTTCGGGAGCATGCCGCGGACGGCCTTCTCGACGGCGCGGACCGGGTTCTTCTCGAGGAGCTCCGCGTACGTGACCGACTTGAGGCCGCCCGGGTAGCCCGAGTGACGGTAGGCCTTCTTCTGCTCGAGCTTCTGGCCCGTCAGCGCGACCTTGTCGGCGTTGATGATGATGACGAAGTCGCCCATGTCGACGTGGGGGGCGAAGGTCGCCTTGTGCTTGCCACGCAGGAGCGCGGCAGCGTGCGAGGCGAGGCGGCCGAGGACGACGTCAGTCGCGTCGATGACCAGCCACTCGCGCTGGGCTTCGCCAGCCTTGGGGGTGTAAGTGCGCGTCACAGTAGTGCTGCTTTCTTGATTCGAACGGAGAGGTTCGTGAATCCCACTCCGGGGTGGTTCTCTTTCGGTCGCTTCGCGTGCATCACCCGCTCGTCGAGCGAGCGAAGCGGGTCGAAACGCAGAACACGCCAGTGGAGGGCTCACGTTCGCGGTGCCGGGTCAGCTGAGCCGGACACCAAAGATCAATAGTACGCGACGCGGATGCCTCGGCCAAACCGGCGCATTACCCGCAGACCTCGTCACATCAGAAGCGCCACGCCGTGGGCATCACGCGCCGGCTGGTCGACACGTCGGATCGTGTGACATCTGTCACACCCCGTTCACACGATGTATCTAACCTTCTTCTCATGAATGCACCGTCGATCAAAGCAGTGATCCCCGCCGCCGGTTTGGGCACACGCTTCCTGCCGGCCACCAAGGCGATGCCGAAGGAGATGCTCCCCGTCGTCGACAAGCCCGCTATTCAGTACGTCGTCGAAGAGGCGGTGGCTGCGGGCATCGACGATGTGCTCGTCATCATCGGACGCAACAAGAACGCGCTCGCCAACCACTTCGACCGGGTCACCGAGCTCGAGGACACGCTCCACCGCAAGGGCGATATGACCAAGCTCGAGCGGGTCATGCACTCCAGTTCGCTCGCGGACGTCCACTTCGTCCGCCAGGGCGACCCGCGCGGTCTCGGTCACGCGGTGCTGCGCGCCCGCAAGCACGTCGGCAACGAGACCTTCGCCGTTCTCCTCGGCGATGACCTCATCGACGCCCGCGACCCCCTGCTCTCACGCATGATCGAGGTCTCGCAGGGCCAGTCTGCGACGGTCGTGGCGCTCATGGAGGTGGATCCGAGCCAGATCCACCTGTACGGGTGCGCCGATGTCGAGACCACCGACGAAGCCGACATCGTCAAGATCAAGGCTCTGGTCGAGAAGCCGTCGGCCGACGAAGCACCGAGCAACCTGGCGATCATCGGTCGCTATGTGCTCAAGCCTGAGATCTTCGACGTGCTCGAGCGCACCGAGCCCGGCAAGGGTGGCGAGATCCAGCTGACGGATGCCCTCGAGGTGCTCGCCGACGACGAGCAGGTCGCCGGACCGGTGCTCGGTGTCGTGTTCGGTGGTCGCCGCTACGACACCGGCGATCGCCTCGACTACCTGAAGTCGACCATCCGGCTCGCCCTCGACCGCGACGACCTCGGCCCTGAGCTGGCCCAGTGGATCAAGGAACTCGCACCGCAACTGGATTGAGCCGGACTCGGCGACGAGGGACGGATGCCGCGACCCGAGGCATCCGTCTCATGCCGCCGGCCAACGTCCGGGTCAGGTGCCGGTTCGCCGTCCGCCGCCCCTCGCATGCCCCGCGAGGTGCGACCCTTCGTGAGTCCAGGCGCCCGGACTGCCCGGTCTGGGTGGAAGGTCGGGCGGTTGTCGCCACTCGGCGCGGTCGGGCGGTCTGGGCGAATCCCATGCCCAGCTCCACGCCGCCTTCGAGACCAGCACGATCGGAGCGCCTTCGCCGGCCGGCGGGCGCAGCACGAACGGGCCCTTGCCGTCCCGGGTGATTCGCCACCCGGTGTTGTGCAGCTTCATGTGGTGGAACCGGCCGAGCAGCACGCCGCGATCGACGTTCGTCTCACCGCCCTCAGCGAAGTGGTCGCAGTGATGCGCTTCGCAGTACGACGGAGGCCGGTCGCAGCCGGGCCACACACAGCCGCCGTCACGGACGGCGAGCGCGACCCGCTGCGCGGCTGAGTACATACGGGCTTCACGCCCGAGGTCGAACGGGTTGCCCTCGGGATCGACGATGACCTCGATGAACCCGTTCGAGCAGGCGTTGCGGTCGATCACCGAACCCGGCAGCGCGCATCCGCCGTCCATGTCGTGGCCGACGGCGACAAGTCGGCCGAAGGCATCCCGGGGTCCGGCGTCCTTGACGACGACCATCCGCACGCCCGGCTGCCGGGATCCGAACACACGCTTCGCCTCGGCGAGCGCGCCGGCGCGAGTCATGTCCATCAGCAGGTCATAGGCGAGCTGGTCGTTCGTGCGCGGGTCGTCGATGAGGCTCTCCGCGGCCGCACGCTCTTCGTCGGTCATGAAGCGAGGCCCGCCGCGGCGCGGGCGCAGCCCCGCGGCGAGCATGGACCGTACGAACGCCCCCATCTCATCGTCGAAGGCGATCGTGCCGCGTTCCTGCCCGTCGGCGTCGGTCCACATCCGTAATCCGCGGTTCTCGAACCGTCGCCCGTAACGTTCCTCGGCCCCGACCGGGTCGAGCATGTCTCGCACGGTCCGCGCGCGCTTCGCCAGTTCCTCCACCGGAAGCCTTGACGCCTCCGCCGCGAGCGCTTCGGCCGCCAGCGACCACGCCTCACGCGCCATCGCCTCGCGCGGGGCCGCCTGAGCCAAGTCCACCAGCGGGAACAGCATCGACTCCGCCCCCGGATCCCCGTCGTCGACGGGCGCATCCACCCCACCCGAGCCCGCAGCACCATTCGCATCGGGCTCAGTCCCACGCGTCGGCGCATCCATCGCGCCAGGCACGGCACCGCCCTCAGCGGTCGCCGCTCGAGGCTCACCGAGCCCACGGCGGATCGCGTCATGCTGCGCCGTCGTCAGCCGCCCGTCGAGCAGTCCCCGCCGCAGCGGCTCATCCCAGGGAACCACCCGCACCCGAGCCTCGCCCACCGCGCCGACCTCACCGTCAGTGCCGGCCTCCGGAACTCCATCGCCCGCGCTGCCACCGCTCTCGTCCGCACCGGACTCCGGCAGCCGCGTCCCGCCAGACACCCCAAGCCCTGGCACGCACGGCGGGGGCGCAGCATCCGTTCCCTCCACCAACGACGTGCCGACGCGCACCTGTCGCACGGCGTCGGCCCTCGTTCCGCCGGTGATCGACTGGATCAGCTTCTCGGGCGTGGAGAAGCCCTGCCCTGCGGCGAGTCCGCCCTGCCCCCGATCGCGTGACGACCGGGTGGCCGCGACTCCGGCGAGCACCGCCTGCAACCGGTCGGCGTCGTTCGCGATCGCGCCGACCTCGGCGAGGATCTCGAGCACCGACGCATCGCTCAATCGCGAGGCGCTCGACGGGAGCGCCTCCGCATCGACATCGAGCTCCGACCATGCCCCGAGCCGGTTCAGCCGGCCCTGCAGCTCGGTGAGGATGTTCATACGTGAAGCATCTCACCGACCTCCGACATTCGAAGCTCCGTTCCCACCCACTGCACGCCTCCGCACGAACGCTTCCTCGAGCAGTCCGTTCATCGCCGCGAAGCACGCCATCGCGAGCACCGCCGCCCCCACCGGGGTGAAGAGCGCGAGGCTGTGCCGCTCGGTCGCCCGCGCGAGCGCCGCGTTCACCTCGTCGAGGTCGGCGTCACCGAGATCATCGAGGTCGATGCCCTCGGCCGACAGCAGCGGCGCCATCTCGTCGAGCATCCGTTTCCCCGATCCGGGCGACTGCACCACGCCCATCGCAGCCGACCGTGCACGAGATTCCGGGCCGTCGAACGGCGAATCTCTGACGAAACGCTGCCCGCCGCAGCCGCAGCCCATATAAGAGGAACGGATGCTGCGCCCCGCCGCCTCACCAGATCAGCAGTGCCACCCCGATCGCGTTGAAAGCGACGTGCGCGATCACGGCGCCCGCGAGCCTTCCGGTCAGCAGGGTCAGCACGCCGCACCCCAGACCGACGGCAACGGTTCCGAGCAGGAGCCCGAGGGGCACCGAGGCACCGTAGGCGAGCACGTGGAGCCCGGTGAAGATCGCGGTCGAGAAGAGCACGGCGACCGCGCCGGCGATCCACCGCCCCGCCCCCGCGAGCGCGTCGCCGAGGGTGCGCTGGAGCAATCCGCGGAAGAACAGCTCCTCGATCACCGGGGTGACGAGCACGGCCCCGGCGAGAGCGACCATCGTCGCGGCGATCAGCCCCGAGTCATCCGCGAGCAGCCCGCCCCCGAGTCCGCCGGTGGTCGGCGCGACGAGTTCCACCAGGGCGCGCGCGATGAGCCCGACGCCGAGTCCGGCGACGGCGTCGATCCACGAGAACCCGCGCAGCCCGGTCGCCGCCGCGAACCGCTCCTGCGTCACCCGCACGGCGACGAAGACCGCGCCCAGCAGCGGAGCCGACAGCAGCACCAGATCGACGAGCGCCACCACCACCGCCGGCCAGCGAGAGAGCGCGAAACGCACAGACGGCAGCCAGAGGATCACCGCCGCGGCGAGCAGCGCGCCCACGGCCGCGACCGCCAGCGCCACCCACGGATGCCGCCACGCGCGCCCGCGAACCATCGAATCTGCCGACCCCTCGGCGCCGTTGTTCACCATTGGCCCCCCGACCCCTGGATAAGCCGAAGACCCCGGGCGGGAGCCCGGGGTCTTCGAAAAGTCGTGAATCAGCGGTTGGCAGCCGCGCGACGACGAGCGACGGCTGCCGCGACGGCGATGCCGCCGAGGCCGATGGCGCCGACGCCGAGCCAGATGATCGCACCCGGAACCTCGCCACCCGTAGCGGGCAGCTGGCCCGAGCCACCGGCAGCGGCCGTCCCGACGGTGAGCGTCTGGGTGGCGACCACGTTGCCCTCGCCGTCCGTGGCCGTGACCACGTAGGTGCCGGTCTGGCTGGCCGTGAACTGGACCGAGGCCGTGCCGTTGACGACCTGCTTCTCGACACCGCCGCTACCGGCGGCGTGGACGAGCGACGCGAGCGTGACGCCCTGGCCCGGGGTCACGGTGATGCGGACGAACGGAACGTTCAGGTTGTTGAACGTGATGGTGATGGTCTGACCCACGGCGGGCGTCGTGTCGCTCACGACAACGGTCGGGGGGTCAGGCGTGTAGTCGGCGGATGCCGCACCGGCGCCGCCGAGAACCAGCAGGCCGGCGACAGCAATCGCGGCGAAAGTCTTCTTGATCATGGCAGAGATCTCCCGAGGTATGTGCACGTCATCGGCTGGGGGGATTTGTGTCGGGCAAGCGCTCCCCGGTTGCCCGACGAGTGACACGCTATCGCATTCTGAGAGTTCGATGAGAGGCCCTGGGTTTCCAGAAAGTAACAAATTGTCGTCGGTGTCCCCCGAACGGAGGACACGAACAGAATGGCCTGTCCCCCATTCGGGGGACAGAGCGATTCGGCATGTACCAATGCCCCCCTTTCGGGGGACAAATCACGGGCAGGACGCGAAATGTCCCCCATTCGGGGGACATTTCGAGCCGCAGGGAAAGCCCGGATGTCTAGGTCATCGCGGTCGCCAGCACCATCACAGCGACGTACGAGGCGTTGTAGACCGCGTGCACGAGCACGGCTCCCCAGATGCGTCCGGTCAGCAGCACGAGCAGCGCGCACACCATCCCGAGAAGCGAGAGCGACACCACGCCGCTCACGTCGCCGGCGGACGAGATCCCGTGCACCAGCACGAACAGCGCCGTCGACCCGAGCGCCGCCGCGAGCCCGGCGGCGAGCTTGCCGAACGGCCGCCGCAGCACCGTGTACAGCGCGACGAGCAGCACGCCGCGGAAGAAGAACTCCTCCACCATCGGGGCGACGACGACCGGCGCGACCGCGTCGAACACCACCGTCGACAACGGCACTGTCCGGTTCACCTCCACGAGCGTCGGGAGCACGGCCGGCGTCCCGTCCAGCCCTTCGATCCATCCCTGGGTCGTGCGCAGCAGTGCGCCGAGCACGAGACCGTAGAGCACGTCGAGCGCGCGGATCCGCAGCAGGCCTATCGGGCGCGACCGGGTGAAGGCCCAGACGATGGGCAGCAGCATCCCGATCCAGACGATGACGGTGGCGGATGCCGCGGCCCACGGCGAATCCCACACCGCGGCGACGGCCGCCCCGAGCAGCACGCCGGCGCCGAGCGAGATGAGGGCGACCGCCAGCAGGCCCTCGCGCCACCGGTAGACCGTGCGCCCGCCGAGCCGCCAGTCCGTGCGCGCCTCGTGCGCGCCGCGCCGCGACCGCCGCGGAGCAGCAGCCTCGTCGACGGGCGCCTCCTCCGCGGGGACGGCCGCGGAAGCAGCCGCCGGCGGCTCCAGCGACCACAGGTCGACCATGGGTGCGGCGTCGCTAGGCTGATCGGGCACGCGCCTACGTTACCCGCCGTGTGGAGGCCCCTTCGTGTTCGACATCCTCACGGTGTGCACGGGCAACATCTGCCGCTCACCCCTCGCCGAGCAGCTGCTGCGTGCCCGGCTCGCCGATCTCGCGCCCCACGTGTCAAGCGCCGGCACGCGGGGCCTGCCGGCCGCCCCGATGACCCCCGAAGCCGCGCACATCGCCGAAGCGCTGGGCGTTCCGGCGTCCGAGACGGCCGAGCACCGGTCGCGGTTCCTCACCGAGCAGCACCTCGTGTCGCCCGACCTCATCCTCGCGATGACCCGCGTGCACCGCCGTGCGATCGCCGAGCTGGCGCCGTCGCGCCTGCGCTCCACGTTCACGATCCGCGAGTTCGCGCGCATCGCCGCCGCGGTGCCCGAAGACGAGATCAGGGCCGCGACGGATGCTGCCGCCTACCCCTCCGAGAAGCTCAGGGCGGCGGCATCCGTGCTCGCGTCCTACCGGGGTCTCGTGGCGCCGCCGGAGGATCCCGAGGACGACGACGTGATCGACCCGTACCGGCAGCCGTGGGAGACGTACCTGCTGTCGGCGCGGCAGCTCGAACCCGCCGTCACGGTCGTCGCGGCGACGGTGCGCACCGCACTGACGTAACGCTTTCCGGGGCTCCACCGGGCCCTGTGCAACAATTCACGGAGCACACGCCCAACCCCCACGAGAGGCGACATGGAGCTCACCGACTACATCCGGATCCTCCGCAAGAACTGGGTGATCATCGTCGTCGCCACCCTGGTAGGGATCGGGGTGGCAGCCGCATGGTCGCTCACCCGCACCCCGCAGTACGAGGCGCAGAGCACGGTTTTCGTGTCGACCCAGTCGGGTTCGACCATCCAGGATCTGCAGCAGGGATCGAACTTCACGCAGTCCCGCGTGCAGACGTACACGAACCTCGTCAAGACGCCGATCGTCATGAATCCGGTGATCGCCGAGCTCGGACTCGGCTCCACCGCAGAAGAGCTCTCCGCCACGGTCGACGCGACCGCTGCGCTCAACACGACCCTCATCACCATCACGGTGACCGCCGCTGATCCGGTGAAGGCGGCCGATGTCGCGAACGCCCTCGGCGCGTCGCTCAAGTCCGTCGTCGAGCGGCTCGAGACGCCGAACGGCACCGACACGAGCCCGGTGCGCGTCGAGCGCGTGAAAGACGCGCTGCCGCCGCTCAGGCCGTCGAGCCCCAATGTTCCGCTCAACCTCGCGCTGGGCGCGCTGGTGGGTCTCGCGCTCGGCATCGGCGTCGCGGTGCTGCGGGCTGTGCTCGACACGCGCATCCGCACGCCGCGGGATGTGGAGCAGGTGACCGACCGCCCGCTGCTCGGCGCGATTGCCTTCGACCCGAAGGCGAAGGAGCGCCCGCTCATCGTGCACGCCGACCCGCTCAGCCCGCGGGCCGAGTCGTTCCGCGCGATGCGCACGAACCTGCAGTTCCTCGACACCGAGGGGCACGCCTCGTACGTGATCACCTCGAGCGTGCCGAGCGAGGGCAAGTCGACCTCGACCATCAACCTCGCCATCGCGCTCGCCGATGCCGGCAAGCGCGTCGCGCTGCTTGACACCGACCTGCGCAAGCCGAAGGTGGCCGAGTACCTCGGCGTCGAGGGGGGAGCGGGTCTCACCGACGTGCTGATCGGCCGCGCGCGTCTGGCCGACGTCATGCTGCCGTGGGGCAACCGCAGCCTCTACGTGCTGCCGGCGGGCAAGATCCCGCCGAACCCGAGCGAACTGCTGGGCTCGAAGAGCATGCACCAGCTGCTCGAGGCCCTCGAGCGCGACTTCGACGTCGTGCTGTGCGACGCTCCTCCCCTGCTTCCCGTGACGGATGCCGCGATCCTCGCGAACGCGACCAGCGGGGCGATCCTCGTGGTCCGCGCCGGTCACACCAACCGCCACCAGCTCTCGGGCGCGGTCGAGGCGCTGAACGTCGCCGGCGCGCGCATCGCCGGTGTGGCCATGACGATGGTGCCCACGCGCGGCCCGGACTCGTACGCCTACGGCTATGGATACGGCTACGGCGGGTACGGCTACGGGTACGTCGCCGACGCCCCGGGCGCGAAGAAGGGCAAGCAGGCCAGGAAGGCCAAGCCCGCACCGCCGAAGGCACCGGTCGTCGAGCGAGCGAAGAACGAGCGAGTCGAAACGCCCCGCACGCCCGCACAACCGGTCGTTGAGCAAGCGCGCACCCCCGCACAACCGGTCGTTGAGCGAGCGAGGAACGAGCGAGTCGAAACGCCCCGGGCCTCCGCGGTGCGCTCTATCCCGGCAACCGACCAGGCCGGTAAGGCTCAGGCCGCTCCCGACGCGAACCTGACGATCGACGACATCGTGCGGCAGGCCGGCGGGTCGTCGACCACACCCGGCCGCAACGACCCCCTCCCCTGACCCGGGAAGACATCATGCAACGCATCGGCGGCGCGAAATGGGTCGCGATCGCGGGAATCGCCGTGCTCGTCGCGGCCGTCGCGGTGCTCGTCTTCGCCGCGCTCGAGCACGCGCGCCCGGAGGCCGTGAGCGGCGAGGCGGAGCCGGTGCCGACGTTCACGCTCGGTGTGCAGACTCCGACGCCGACGCCGACCCCGACTCCCACCCAGGCCGCCCCGAGTCTCGAACAGACCCGCATGCTCGGGCTCGGCTCAGAGGTGTGGTGGCGCGCCACAGCCGGCTCCTGCGCCGGCCCGGGGCCGCTGATCGAGCGCTCGTACGACCAGGGTGCGACCTGGACCGACGTGACCCCCACCTACCGGGGCATCGCGCAGGTGCAGACGCTCGAGGCCTTCTCGGCCCGCGACGCCGAGATCGTCGCCGCCGTGGCCGGCTGCGAGCCGCAGGCGCTGCGCACGTACACGCGCGGCGAGTTCTGGGACTTCTACCCCGACGTGCTCGCCGCCTCGCGTTACATCGAGCCGAGCGACCCCAGCTCGGTGCACTTCCCCTCTGGCCCGGTGCCCGCGCCGTGCCCCGCCGCGTTCGGTCTGCACGCCTTCGGCGACGTGATCGCGCTGATCTGCGACGACCGCGCGTGGTCGTGGGCCGGCGGCGAGTGGGTCGCGCTCGCCCCCGAGAACGCGCTGGCCCTGACCATCGACGGATCAGACGTGCTCGTCGCTCATCGTGCCGAGGACTGCGCCGGTGTGGCGATCTCGCGGGTCGCGGCGGGCGCCCCCGACGTCGCGACGGCCGTGGGCTGTGCGGAGGGGACGGATGCTTCGTCCCCGGTCGCGATCGCGGCCCGGGGTGATGGCGCCGTGGTGTGGATGGGCGACGCCCTCGTCGGCATCCCGTGACCTCCACTCGATGCCCTTGACGTCGTCGCCGTCAGCGAGGAACATGTCTCGCGTCCGGCACACTGGGGCTGCCGGACGGGGCCGTTCCGCTTGCGCTCACCCGAGGCGCGGGACGGAAACCGAGGTCGATATGCCGAGACAGCGACACCGAATGCGAGTCGCGCTGAGCGCGTGGGCACTGCCCCGCTCAGGGGGACGGGCGCGAGCCTGCCGGCGGTAGCCCTCGAGTAGGCCCAGACCGAGTCCGCCGCGACTTCCCGAGAGCCGCGGCGGACTCCTCTTGTCCGGTTCGATCCCCTTTCCCCCGACCCTGACCCCGCCCCTCCCGCCGCTCATTGAGCGAGCGACTCGAAACGCCCCGAGCCGCCGCGCAACCCCGTCCCGCCCCCTCTCCCCGTTCCCACCCTCACCCCCGCCCTCACACCCCCCTCCCTCGCTCGTTGAGCAAGCGAGGAACGAGCGAGTCGATACGTCCTCCCCTCGCTCGTTGAGCGAGCGAGGGGAGCGAGTCGAAACGCTCCGAACCTCCCCCCCTCCCTCCGCCCCTCCCTCCGCCCCGCCCCGCGACGCCCATACACTCCCGCACAGGCCCGCGCGCGTCAGCCGACGGCCCCTCCCTTTGTCACATTCGCCCGCGATATAGCACGCCGCTCAGCCTGGTCAAAATCAACGTCCAGCGCCGACACATTGACTCGGACGAGCCCACCGTCGCCGTCAAGCCTTGAGCGAATCCTGAGCCTGGATGCCACGCAGCGAAACATGCGCGCGAGCAGGATGAGAACGCTCTAATACTGGAGACGGCGCCTTTACGCCCCTAGGACTCGAGCGCCACTTTCGTTTGTTCGGCCGTAACAATCAACTGATACCCTGCCCCTGGTGGCCAGGTAATCCACCACAAAAAGCGAGAAGGCATCGTGACGTCGAATCCCCACATCGACGCGCCAAAGGAGTCGCCAGCCCATCCCCAGGCACGGGCAGCCGCTCATTCGGCGAGCCCCGCATCCCCCCCGGGCTCTTCGTCCCTGGCGTCCCGCTCGGATTGGTCCCCCCCGACGTCTCCCTCGGATTCGAGGTCTCCAACGTCCGCCTCGTACTCGGCGCCGACCTCTCTCTCGGTCGTTGAGCGAGCGAGGAAAAAGCGAGTCGAAACGCCTCTGCCCTCCGAGCAACGCCGTCCTTGGCGCCGCGCATACGCGACACGCCTCTGGCTGAGTGACCTGTTCGTCCTCACGTGGGCGGTCTACGGCACGCAGTTGCTCTGGTTCGGCTGGGGGAACGCCCAAGTCGACATCCGGGCAGACTCCAGGTTCAACGAGTTCTCCTACTGGGCCTTCTCGGCGCTCCTGGTCATTGCCTGGATGTGGGCGCTCTCGCTAATCGACTCTCGCGACCATCGAGTTATCGGCACGGGCAACACCGAGTATGTGCGCGTTGCCCGCGCGAGCTTCATGTTGTTCGGCGCGATCGCGATTCTTGCTTTCCTCTTCCGCGTTGACGTGGCACGCGGATACCTGCTGATCGCCCTACCACTGGGCAGCTTCATGCTCCTGCTCGAGCGTTCCCTCTGGCGACAGTGGCTCATCGCTCAGCGCTGGCTCGGCCGCTTCTCGGCGAGGGTCCTCCTCGTCGGCTCGGAGGAATCAGTCGGCGCAATCGCGCGCGAACTTCACCGCTCCCCGACCGCCGGTTACCAGGTCGTCGGTGCGTGCGTGCCTTCGGGCAAGGTTGCCGGCACCATCCCGGGCACCTCCGTGCCGGTGATGGGCAGCGTCGACAATGTCGAGCGAGCCATCACTGCGATTGGCGCCGATACCGTTGCAGTCACGAGTACCGATGACCTGCCCCCCATGAAGGTCAAGCAGATCTCCTGGGCACTCGAAGCGGGCCGTCAGCATCTCGTGCTCGCGCCCAGCATTGTGGACATCGCCGGACCACGCATACATACGCGGCCGGTAGCCGGGCTACCGCTGATCCACGTGGAGACTCCGAGGTTCAGCCGCGGCCAGCGGATTGCCAAGCGTACCTTCGATATCGTTGCCTCCTCGCTCATCATCGTTGCCCTTTCGCCAATCATCCTCGCGGTCGCCATTACGGTGCGTGCCACCAGCCCTGGCCCAGTTCTCTACCGTCAGGAGCGTGTAGGGCGCCGGGGGGAGCCATTCGAGATGCTCAAGTTCCGCTCGATGCGGGTCGGAGCGGATCGAGAGCTAAAGGCTCTTCTCGAAGCACAGGGAACGAGTGAACAGCCCCTGTTCAAGATCAAGGACGACCCACGCATCACCCCCATCGGGCGCGTAATCAGGAAGTACTCGCTCGACGAATTGCCCCAGTTGTTCAATGTTCTTGGCGGATCGATGAGTCTGGTGGGGCCGCGCCCCCAGATCGCAGCCGAAGTCGCGCTCTACTCGCACGCAGCGCGACGCAGACTGCTCGCCCGGCCGGGTATCTCCGGACTGTGGCAGGTAAGCGGCCGTTCCGCGCTTAGCTGGGACGACGCGGTTAGGCTCGACCTCTTCTACGTCGAAAACTGGTCACTGGTTGGCGATCTGGCAATTCTGGCCAAGACTCTGCGTGCGGTCATAGTTCCGGGAGATAGCGCACATTGATGGCAAGGCAGGAAACAGCAGCATCGCCCGTGCTGGCTCGCACCGGAGCTCCGTGTCGCAGGTTGGTTGTTGTGTGCCCAACTGAGTACGGCGGCCAGATCGAGCATGCCGGCGAGCTTGCTAATGCCGCGCTGGCGGGTGGGCACTATGGCAATGCTGAGGTGGTAACCCGTCCCGGAGGCGCGAAAGCTCTCGTCGGTTTTCGACATGACTTTGGCGTGACAGAAGCGCTGAGCCCGCGACGCACCGAGCGCAACAGGGCAAGGGCGGTCGTTCAGTTCATTGACGCTTGGCGCGATCGGCTTCGGCTCCGCGCCCTGATCAGGGACCAGGCGAGCCGCGGCCCGGTTGACGTCTTGTACGAAACGAGCAAATACGGCGTAATCTCGAGAACCGGGGCCGACCGCCATGTGTTCTTCGCCCACAATGCCGCTCCGCACGCGCTGAAGCCGTCCGCGCGTGACCGATACCTCTTTCGCCAAGAGCGGCGCGCCGCCGCGTCCGCTGACCTAACTGTCGTTCACGGCAAGAGGCAGGCCGACGCGGTAAGCGAGTGGACTCGGTCTCCCGTGCGAGTCGTCCCTTTGCCGGGCGACAGTCGGCTTCAAGAACCGGGGCCGGGTGCCGCTGAGCCCTACGCCCTGTGCTTGGGCGAGATTCGTCCCAACAAGGGTGTGGAGGCTGCAATATCGGCCGCGAGGACAGCCGGAGTTCGGCTACTTGTTCGTGGAAAGCCGGAGCCCCAGGAGTATGGCGCGAGTATCTCGGCACTGGCTGGGCCTGAAGTCGACGTCAGCCTGGGATTCGTCGAAGCTGAAACGTTCTCCAATCTTCTCGCCAATGCCAGGGTGGTCCTGCTCCCGTATGTGAGCTTCTCGGCTCAGAGCGGGATACTCGCGAAGGCGATTCAGATGAGGCGGAGGGTAATCGCCTCGGACCTCGCATCCCTCCGCGAGCAGGCCGGGGACGATCCGCGGGTTTCATTCGTGCGACCGGGCGACGTGGAAGCGCTTACGAAGGCATTGAGCGCAGCTTTGTCTGAGCGGGAGTATCTGGACGATAGCGTTGGTACCGACGCCTGTGAAGCATGGATCCGAGTTGCAGACGTCATATTTGCCACGTGAACCGGCAGTCCTGCGGCATCCCAGCGGCCTGTCAATCTTTCTCGCCCGAGCCTTCGTCGCTCTGACGTTTCTCCCGTACCTGGCCGTGCCACTAGGTGGTTCCACCAGCGTCCCGGCAGCTGCGGTGGTTGGAGCGCTGGCCTGGCTTGCCTCGCCTCGTTCCCGCGCGATCGACTCCTTCGTGTTGACTCTGTTTGTCGTACCGACCGTCGTCAGCGCCATCGCTGCTGTTTTCACCGGTGCTCCGTTTCCTCTAAGCGGCGTGCTGATGTGGGCTGGGACCGCGGCTACGGTCGCGGGCGGCGCCGCGGCGATAGTCGCGTTACGCCGATCGCTTTCAGCCCTGCTGTCCTGGCTCATCATCGGGACTGCGCTTTTCGGTATCGTCCAGCTGGCGGCGATACGCAGCGGCGTCATCCCGTTTGTTGAGTTCTACCGCGCGAGCGGATATGCGAGCGTTGAGACAAACGCGTTCGCAATCATCACGTACATCCAGCGCCCATTCGCCCAGTTTCCCGAGCCATCGTTCATGGCGGGCTCGATGTCGCTTGCTTTGATCGCGATGGTGGTGATTGCCCGTGGGCGGACCCGGGAGCGACTGACCAGCCTCAATAGCTGTGCTCTACTGCTCGGCGCTGTAGTCGTGTTCCTGAGCGCATCGGGAAGCGCGATCGTATGCCTTGCGCTCATTGCGGTCGTGCTGGTTCTCACGTCCAGGAGATCCCTCGCGAACCAGGTGCGCGCCGTGGTTGCGGTGGTCATCGCGGGCATAGGAGGCAGCCTGATTCTTCAAGAGCGCGGCGTAGCGTCCAACTTTTCCTGGGGCGACAGATTTGGCTCTATCGTCGTGGCGTTTGACTATTGGGTTGCCGACGTGGGACGGCTTTTCTTAGGCGCGGGCAGAGGCCAGATCACGACAGCTTTCACCTCGGGTGTGATTGACCCGGCGGGGTATCAGTTTGTCCAAGTTCCGGCCGATGTCTACAGCGTCCAGGCGCGCGTCCTGTTCGAGTACGGCCTGCTCGGAGGCGCGGTCATCCTCTTCATGTGCTGTCTCGTGATCGTCCGGCAGTTTGGGTCTTCTACTCCTGCCGTCGGGGTCATCGGCCTGGGCGCGTGGATCGTGGTCGCCGGCTTCACTATCAGCTATGAGAGCGCCTCCATGATCTGGCTGATCCCCGGAGTCGCGCTGGGCCTGGCCGCTACTCGAGACACCGCGGCGGAAGAGGTCGTATGAAAATCCTCCACATCGTCAACAGTCTGGAAACGGGTGGCGCCCAAACGTTGATAGAGACGCTGGCGAGCGAGCACTCCCGTGCGGACGTAGAGACTCATGTTGTCGTGCTGCTCGGCACCGACACCTTGAGCGAACGGGTGGAGGCGGTCGCTGCTAGCGTGACATACCTGGACCTTCCAGTTGGTGCCTTAGCGCTTCCGTTGGGAGCTGTCCGGTTGCGCCGTGCGATCAAGGCTCTCCGACCTGACGTGGTTCATTCGCACCTCCTGCAGTCCGATCTGTTGACGACCTTTGCGCGCGGATCAGTACCGCACATCTCGACCGTTCATACAAGCGGCGGTCACGAGTCGAACTGGCAGTCTCGGGTTGTTACCAAGCTCACTGCCGCGACCTCGCGGTTCCGCAGCCGGGTTATCGCATGCTCCCCCAGCGCATTCCGCTTCTCGGTTGCTTCGCTCGGGCGCGAGCCAGACGACGTAATCCTGAACGCCGTCGAATTGCGGTCTCCCGACTTGAGCCGGGCGCCCGGCCGCGCAGTGATAACGAGCCTCGCCCGCTGGCATCCCATGAAGGACCATCGGAATCTGCTGGCGGCAGTGAGTTCGCTTCCCACACCCAAGCCACAGCTCGTCCTTGCTGGCTCCGGGATAGACGAAGACAACGCACAACTCGTCGAGCTCCTGGCCGAATACGCCAATGTAGATGTGACGGTCCTTGGTGCGGTAGCCGATGTTATTCCCCACATCGATAGGTCGATCTGCCTGATAATTGCGAGCGCTTATGGCGAGGCATTGCCGATGGCTGGGATCGAATCACTTTCTCGAGGGGTGCCGGTCGTGACAACAGCCGTCGGCGACTGCGACCTGCTTGCCATCAAGAAGTCGTATCTGGCGTTGCCCAGCGATCCTGTAGATCTACGAAGGGCTCTCGTAGCCGCGCTCGGTGATTTCTCGTCTGATGCAACCGGCACGGCGCGACTCGCCTATGCAAAGGCCGAGTCCGAGTTCGATGCCCGCCGGGCAGGAACTCGATACCTCGGCCATTATCGGAGCATGCTTGCAGAACAGGAAGCGCGATGAAGATACTGCATGTGACAGAGACGCTTGCAGCGGGAGTGCTCGATGTAATCGCCGCCATGGCCACCTCGCAACGCGAATTGGGCCATTCTGTGGCCGTACTTCATGTCGATCGCCCCGAAACACCCCCATCGGCCGAACTCGACGAGCGGCTCGAAGGCGTAGACCTAATTCACCTGGGGCATCGTGAATCGGGGCGAGCGAAGAGACTCGCTGTGCTCGCGCGCGCGCTGGGTGATTTGGCGCCACACGGGTATGACATCGTCCATCTTCATTCGACATTCGCAGGATTGGTTGGGCGGATCGTGCGGATCGCGGACGTGACGATCTATTCGCCACATGGCTACTCGTTTCTGCGGGCGAACGAGCGAAAAGGCACACGGATCGCGTACCTAGCCGTCGAGAGGATCTTGCGGTCCAGATCCGCGCTCACGTTGTGCGTTTCCGAGGATGAGCGGATCGTTGCGATGAACTCCGTCCGCGCGAAGGCGATCACGGTTCGGAACACGCTCAACCTTGAGTCGCTCGGCGAACCCGCTCGGCCCGCGACCCGGCGGCAACCCAAGGTGGTAAACGTCGGTCGCTGGGCACCCCAGAAGGGGCCAGACCGGTTTGTCCGCGCTGCGAGCGCGTTGTCGTCGATGGCCACCTTTAGGTGGATTGGAGATGCCCCGACGGACGCATCGCACCGGTGGTCGGCGAGTGGATGGCTTGACCCAAATAAAGTCCTCGACGAACTTAGAAGCGCCGACGTGATTTACTTCACGTCGCGGTGGGAAGGGATGCCCGTCGGGCTGATGCAAGCCCAGGCATTGGGGGTCCCCGCAGTCGCAGTTAGGTGCAGTGGCGTCGATGACGTCGTGATCGACGGCGTTACCGGCATTGTCGCGGACGACGAGGCGACAGCGCTCCGCCACCTCGAGGGTGTACTTCGCGACTCAGCTGCACTACGAGTACTCGCCGATGGTGCGCTCTCTAAACGCACTCGATTCTCCGACGAAGGTTATGGCGAAGCGACGATCCACGCATATCGATTGGCCGGTGCTAGATGAGCGACGGCAGACTGGTGTTCTTGTCGCTTGCGCCCGGAGTGTGGGGCGCCGAGCGCAGCATGCTTACTCTCGCCCAGAGTCTCCTCGGTCTTGGCGAAGAGTTGCTGCTGATTTGCACGGACGAAGGTCTTGCAAATGAATGGCAACGCATCACCCACGCACCGGTGGAAGTAGTGGCTATTCCAGGTGGTAGCCGGCGCGCGGTCGTTCGCCGCTTCTTCGGCCAGGTCACGCCGCGGACAAGTCGCACCGACACTCTCGTGATCTTCTCCTACGTACTTGCAGCCGGGACTCTAGGCCGCTTTTCGTGGCCACATGGGCGTCCCCGCGTCGTTATTGATCTCCACGACACGCTCACTCGCCACAAGGGTCGGTTGGCGCTATCGCTCGCCTCCATCAGAGCGCATCGGGTAGTTGCCGTCAGCAAGTTCACGGCCCAGCAACTTCACCGCCCTCTCCGCAACAAGGTCCGAGTGCTGACCCGCCCCGTCTCCCCCATCAGCTTTGATCCGCCCGACCTTCAATCTGCATCGATCCGCGTGGGTGTGATTGGTCGGATCCATCCGCAGAAGAATGCCGCGCTCCTCATACGCGCGGCCGAGGAACTGCCGGACGTTCGGGTAGTCGTCCGTGGGGACGTCGCTGCCGACGATTCCGACTACGCGCGCAGTCTCCAAGAGCTCGGTTCGAGCCGGCTGGGAACGCGCTTTGTGATCGAGAGCGCTCGGCCGTGGCGTTACGCCCTGGATGACCTCGATGTGCTGCTGGTTGCGAATTCTTCAGAGCCCATGGGTCGCACCGTCCTGGAGGCCCAACTACGCGGGGTAACGGTTGTCGTCCCAGACTCGGGTGGGTCCACCGAGCTCGTTGCAGACGGCGTGACCGGATTCGTCTACCACGCAGACGACGCTCAATCGCTTGCTCGAGTGCTGGGACGTCTTCGCGAAACAGATGTCATGGGCATGCGCGAAGCGGCGCGCATGGAAGCTAAGCGCGCGACAGATCCTGTGGCGTATGCAACAAACTACCTTGGCGTGATCCGATGAAGCGGGCGACCCCGGATCTCGTGATGATGTCCTTCACGCCGCCGACTGCTGCGTCCAACCCCTACGTGCATTTACTCGTTGCCTCTCTGAACGACGCCGGCGTCAAAGTGGAGTTCTTTTCCTGGCGCCGCCTGCTCCGCGGAAGTGTTCGGCTGCTGCATGTTCACTGGCCCGAGACGATGCTCCAGCGGCGGACGCGCATTGGTCGCGTCGTGTCCCGAGTGCTCTTCCTCCTGCTTCTCGTTCGTGTGAAGCTCCGGTGGACGGCGGTGGTGCGAACGGTACACAACCGTGCGCCGCACGAAGGAGCCGCAGGCATGGACGCTTGGTTGCTGCGCCAGCTAGACGTGGTGACGACGCTCTGGATCAATCTGAACCCTGACGTCTTCGCTCCAAATGGTCGCCCAGCGGTCGTGATACCACACGGTGAACTTGGTTCGTGGTACGAAAAGCACGAGCTCGGCACTGGCACAGTTCCCCCAGTGGACTTGCTCTACTTCGGGCTCGTTCGCCCCTATAAAGGTGTCGATCGGTTGGCCTCCATCGTGGCCGAGCAAGAGGCGTTCAGCCTGCGGATCGCGGGCCGCCCGCTGGATGAGGACCTTCGGTTGGTACTCGAGAGCGTATCCGCAGCCTCAAAGAACATTCAGCTCGACCTGCGACACATTCCGGATGATGAGCTGATCGCTTACATCCGTGCAAGTCGTCTCATCGTTCTTCCGTATACCAAGTTCGAGAATTCAGGGTCGGCGAATCTCGCGCTCGACCTCGGAACCCCGGTGCTCGTGCGAGAATCGCCAAGTTCACGTGAGTTGCAACAGCTGTTCGGAACGGGATTGGTCCATCTTTTCAGCGGTGACCTATCCGCGGGTGACCTCGCAGCGGCGCTTCAGATCCGGAGCGATGCCCTTCCGGGCAGTCGTCCGATCGTTCCTCACCGAGAATGGAACAACCAGGCCGCGCTTCATAAGGCCGCGTACGGTGACGCACTCGTCGCCATGACCAGTGGCTCGGGCTGATATGCGCAAACACGAATCGCGCTCCTTCTCGTACCGCGCGCATGCCTCGCGCCGGGTGCGTCGCAACTATTCGGCCGGCGACCCGGCGCGCTACTGCACATCAAACGGTGCCGATTCGAGGAGGAATTCCGTTGGCTAGAGAACAGGTCGCATTCCAGCCGTCATGGGGCAAGCGCATCGTCGGCATGGAAGGTTTGCGTGCCGTCGCCGCCATCGGTGTCCTCGTGGGCCACACACAGGTGCATCTCGCACCGTCCGTGTCGTGGGGGCCGGCGGCGCCGATAATGGCGGTCGCATTGAACGGCCTCACCTTGTTCTTCGCGCTCTCAGGATTTCTACTGTTCCGGCCGTTCGCGACGGCGCTGCTCACAGGAGAACGGTTCCCGATCATCGGGCGATACGCAGCAAACCGCCTGCTGCGCATCTATCCGGCTTACATCGTGATTCTTCTGCTTGTATCGCTGGTGCTGGGCGTGGCGTACGCAACGCCGCAACTCGACGCGATGACCGAGACTCGCGACACGGTCGGATACATGACAGACCCTGCACTGCTCGGAATGAACCTCACGATGCTGCAGACGCTGCTCCCATTCAGCCTCAAGACTGGTCTTGGTGTCGCGTGGAGCCTCACGGTGGAACTTGTCTTCTACGTCGTTATGCCCGCAGTAGCGATTCTCACATGGGCGATTGTGAAGCGGACCCGTATGACGTGGGGAGTGGTCGCTGCGGTGACTCCGATTGCTGCAATCTTCGTTATCGGCGCGATCGGGAAGCTCGTGAAGCGATCGATCTTCGATGGTCTGCCCGAGGGCAACGATTTTATCTACGAGTGGGGCGGTAATTGGTACGCGGTCCTAGCTCGTAGCTTCTTCGCCCACGCGGATCTCTTCGCCTTCGGCATGTTCGCTGCCCTCCTGATCGCGGCCTTCGAGACCGGGACGCTGAACCACCGCCACGCGCGCCCCGCCCGTGTCGCAAGTGCCAGTGCCGCAGTGTTTGGCTTCGTGGCCGCGCGCCTCGCGCCTGGCGACTTCGGAGACACAGCCTACGCGGCGGCATTTGGAGCCGTGATCTTCTTCGTCGCTCTCCCTTCGGGCAACGGGTCACCGGGCATATTCGCCCGTGTCCTGGAGACTTTGCCTTTCCGCTACGTTGGCCTCGTCTCGTATAGCTTCTATCTGTGGCACCTCCCAGTAATCTGGCTCATGGTACGACTCGGTTGGGCGGGTGAAAATTCGTGGCCGGGCCTCCTCCGTAGCCTCGGAGTCGCATTCGTGATCACGCTCGCTCTCGCCTCGATCACTTACTACGGGGTTGAGAAGCCCGCCATGCGACTCAAACGTCGGACAGATCGCGGGACGGGTACAGCGCCTCGGCGAGAGACTTGGCCAGCGCACGTCAACCGAACCGCCCCATTCCGATACAAGTCAAAGCGGGTGGGGGGCGGTAGCAGGGAATGAATCATCAGGCCACGGCGCGCACTAAAAGCGTCTTGCGTGAAGGCGGGCGAACGGAACGTGCGGACCCTTGCCACCGCCGCAGGAGGCCTCCGGGCCCCCGCCGCATCGCTGATCTATCGGGAAGCCTCGTCCCATAGATCCATAGGAAAGGCCCCGAGAAGCTTCGAAGCATCAAACTCCGGGCCGCGCTCCCCGCCCATATCAATCGCCTCGGCCGCCGTGCGCGCCGGCTTGTAGGTCCGGCGTCCGGTCCCCGCGTAGTAGTCGTCGTATTTGAACGACGCTTCTGCTCCTGGGACGATCAAGCGCGCAGGAATACCGAAGGACTCGGCGAGCGCGATCCCGTGTAGCGATGACCCGCACACGAACTTGCTGAGCGCTATCTGGCGGACAACGTCGAACGGAGACCCGATCGGGCTGACGACGTGCGGCCCACGCATTCGTCCGAGGTCGTGGAAATTTGGGACGACGGTGACTTCGCGGCGGTGAGCCTTCGGGTTCTCGGCGATGTAGGAGTCGAGGGGCCAGAAATGCGACCACAGCAGCGCCGGGTCACCGAAGACCTCGGGAACATGAACTCCGCGCGCCTGCAGCAGTTCTCGCGTCCGCGGTCCTCGCACGGCCCGGACATCTAGATCCTCCGGGATCGGTTTGGACAGTTCTTTACCGTTGATGCCCGTTCCCCAAACTACGTCGCCCGACCGCGCAAAATGCATGATCGAGCCGACGCTAACCAGCCGCTTGTTGTCCCCGGGCTCGCGCAGTCGCATGTCGCTGGTGATCCGAGCGACGAGGGCTGGGCCTATCAGATCCCCGAAGTTGTTGACGGGTCTCTTCGGAAGAAACTGACCGAATGCCCCTCCCCGGCGGCGGATCGGATTCCAGTGCACAACTTCAACAGGCATATTGTCCTTTTCAACGCCGCAAGCGCTTGACAGTATCCAAGATGCTTGCGTAATCCGATCGGATCTGAGGAATAAGCGCCCCAACCGCCGCGTAGGCCAAGTTCGCGACGAGGAGGATTGCGAGCATCACGAGCGCGGGGATGGTGCTGAGTAGTGTCCAAGAGAGCACCCATGCTCCCACAGCCGCAGGCGCGAAGAACAGGACCGGGCGGAGCGCCGCGACGACCAGCGGCCTTCGCTGGATGCCGGCTCGCCGCATCGGAAACAGCGTGAGCAGTGACCAGTTCAATGCTTGTCCCACTGTGGAGGCCACAGCCACACCCACTGGCCCCCAGGCGACGCCGAGAATCATTAAAGCAACCGTCAGCGATCGACTGATCACTGACCACCGCAGTTGCACGCCAGTCAGTGCGCGCGACAGGAAGATCCAGTAATAGACGTAGCCGATTCCCTGAAAAACACCGCCGATAGCGAGGACCGCGAAGATCGGTTTGGCGAGGCCCCACCCGGGACCCAGGAGAACCTCGATAAGAGGATTCGAGCACCCGGCGAGCACGAGAAGGGACCCGGCGAACGCGTATCCAAGAATGGTTTGAGCTCGGTGGAGGTACGGCTCGTAGCGGGCGTCTGCCTGTAGCTTCGAGAGAATGGGCATCGCGACTCGTGTCATGGGAGCGGCGATCTGCTGCAGGGGCAGGCTGAAGAGCCGGTATGCGCGGTCGTACACACCCAATTGCTCTGGCCCGGAAACGCGCCCGATCAGCACGGAGTCGATGTTTCCAGTGACATAGGTCAGCACTTGGACGCCGAATGAGTTGGCACCGAAATTGTAGAGCGACCGCATCTGGTGTCCACGCCGCGGGAGGCTCGGAAACCATGCCGCAGCGATCACGAGCACCAAGAGCGTCAACGCGGCCACGACCACCTGCTGTGCGACGAGTGCCCAGTAGCCCGCGCCACCCAGGGCGAGGAGGATCGCAACGATCAGTGCTAACGCGGCAGGTGCCACGTCGGCTGCGGCGAGCCATTTGAAGCGCAGACGAATGGACACCTCAGCCCGGAATTGTGCTGAAACTGCGCCGAGCAGGAACGTCACCGCGAGCACCTGCGTGATGGGCGTGACGGCGGGCTCGCCATAAAACGCCGCGATCCACGGGGCCGCGATCAGCGCAATCAGAAACAAGGCGACACCGATGGCAGTGTTAGTCCAGAAAAGATTGCTGCGTTGTTGCTGAGTGATCGTCTGGGATTGAATTGCAGCCATCGAGAGTCCGAAGTCGCTCACCACTGCCGCGATGCCAATGATCGCGAGCGACATAGTGACGAGCCCAAAGTCGGACTGGTCTACCAGGCGCGCCAGAACTGCGATGCTGACGAATTGGATTCCCGCGCGAGCTAGTTGTCCGGCCAGTGTGACGGCTCCGCCTCGAGCCGCCGCGCCGGCAAGGCTCAGGTTCCGCTCCCATCGATCACGTGTTCGATGCTATCCGTACGCGACCAGCATGTTTCACGGAGCACGCCCAACGCCTACGGGATGAGCATAGGAGCCACGGACGCAGGCCGAGGCTTAGACCCGGTGCGGGCCGGCTCGCGGTCGGATGCCCAAGCTTGACGGCGCAACATTCCCGCGCCATTTCTTCACCGGAATCTCGCCCCCACTGTGATCTGTCTCATCGTCACCGTCGCGCTCGCGCTCGTCGACCTTCGTCTCGACCGCGGCCGTCACCCTTTACGCACTCTTCGTCATCGACTCCCGCGGGACCGTCCGGCACTTCTACGGCGACACTCCGGGACCCCAAACGCCGGAACACCGGGCTCAACCGGGACAAAACGCGGAAGCAACCCCCCGCGGGTCGGATCGCCGCTGCGGGGCACACAGATGGGGCACTGCCGCCCGGAGCCGGAAGGAAACGGCCCCGGGCGTTCTCTTCGGGCTCGGGGGCACTTGTACAGAGGCAGACGAGGCGCAATCCTGGCGGCGGCGATCACCCTCGGCCTCGGCGGCGGAACAGTCGCCGCCGTCGCAGCATCGGCTGGAGCAGCGCCGTGCTCGGCGAGGCCAGCGTCTTCATCGAGTTCACCTCGCAACACGTTGGTCACCGAATAAGACGAACCGCGACCTCGCCCCGGAAGATGCCATCGCGCTCCTGCTTAGAACCGCCCCCAAACTTCCGCTCACTGCGTGCTGCTCTGCGAGGTCCCCTCCGCGCGTGGAAGAAGGCGGCGCCGACGAACTGGGAATCCGCAACGGCAACGATGGTCGCTGATCTGGGCATTCCGCGGAGTTTCGCCGAGGTATGCCGCCGCAGCCGCCGGGTTCACGCGTCGTTCCACGGCGGCCTGGTTAAAGGCATCGACGAAGCCCGCGAGCAGGGCGTCATCGTCTCCAGGCTCTCGCGGTCGGGCCACGATGCACTGCGCTTCAGTCATCTCATTCCTCCCGGCACTCGGGCGGGCCTCAGCGGACTGCGATCGTCGGGGTCACGGCATCCGTCAGCACGGCGTCGCTCACCGAGCCGATGAAGAGGCGGGCGAGAGCGCCTCGCCCGTGTGTGCCGACCACGAGCAGCGACGCGTCCGACGCGACCTCCTGAAGGAGCTGGGCGGCGTCACCGGGCTGCACCTGCGTGGCTATCGAGAGATCGGAGTGAGCTGCGCGCACGGCAGCGAGGGCGTGCTCGACCAACTCCTCGGTCGGTTCCTGCAGGTCGAGCGGCTCGACGTAGTCAGCCCCCGGAACGCCGGACATGACGCCGTCACCCACCAGCACCGGAGACCACGCGGCGACGGCGACCAGACGCTCGCCCCGATGCACCGCCTCCGCGGCGGCGAACACGACCGCCGCCGCGGTCACCTCGGAACTGTCGATGCCCACCACCACACCGGAACGACCCTCGAGGTCGATATCGGGCACCACCGCCACCGCGCAGTGCGCCGCGGCCGCGATTCGCCGGCCGTGATCGCCCCAATGGTGCCCGGGGTGCGGGTCGCCGAGCACGAGCAGCGCGGCGTCGCGTGAAGCTTCGACCAGAAGGTCGACCGCGTTGCCGCGCTCGGCGTGCGCCTCGACATCCAGCCCCGCATCGGCGATGGCGACAGAGAGGCGGGCGGTCTCGGCCTCGAGAAGGATGTCGCCCGCCGACACCGCCTCAGAATCCTCGGGGTCCTTCGTGACAGCGATCAGGACGAGCACCGCCCCCGTCTGCGCCGCGCGCTGCGCCGCCCAGTCCACCGCACGGCGGCTGGCCGCAGCATCCGTCACACCCACGACGATTCTCTCGGTCATACGCTCATCCTGCCCCGTGCTGCCCGAGGGCAGCGAGCGGCGTGGCGGACGCGCCGCGACGCCGACCCATGTCGCAGACCGGCGCCCGCTGCTAGCATCGCGCTCAAGTCCGCTGGGGGGACGGGATGCGACGTGGGATCCGGGTGCTCCTCGCGACGATCGTGTCGGTCGCCGCGCTCGGCGTCAGCGCCCCGACGGGGCACGCCGCGACCGACGACATCGAGGACGCACTGGCCGCGTGGATTCCGCCCGACGCCGACGGCGCAGCATCCGGGATCCCCGCCATCGAGTTCACCGAAGAGTCGCTCGCGGGCTGCGAGAGCGGCGCGGCGCGCGACCTGACACTCGCGTCGGGCGGCAAGGTGCGCGTGTTCTGGATGGAGTGCGGCACGCCGGCGGGAGCGGTGGAACGCGTCAGCACCGAGTGGTCGGGCTACGGCTTGCTGCCTGCCCCCGAGGTGGCCCCGGCTCTCGGCGAGGGGTTCGAGCTCACCGCACGATTCGTCTCGCCCGAGACCTCGCCGATGCTGTTCCGGGTCTGGGCACAGGGCACTCACGTCGTCGGCGTCGGCCGCACGTGCGAAACGGGCGATGTCGCCTGCGAAGACGCGAGCGGCCAGGACGCGCGCGCCCTCGCAGCGCTGACGCCGACCCCGGTGAGCGCGACGGCGCTGCCGGAGCGGATCGACGACGACCCCCTTCGTGACTTCGCACCGGCCGAAGAGGACGGGCCATGGATGCTGCGGTTCTCGCTCCCCTCCGACACCACCGTGCGGGGCGCCCCCGACGCGCGGTGCGGGGACGGTGTCGCCACGCAGTTCGTCAATCCGGCCGGCGAGACGGTCAAGGTGTTCTGGGTCGATTGTGCGACGGTGGCCCGAGCTCAGGAGCTCTCAGCCGACTACTGGCGCGTGACCGACAGCGCCGGCCTGAGCCTGGTGTACATCGCGGGATACGACGGCGTCACGCGACTGCAGGAGGCGAACGGTTCGCGCGTCCTCCGGTGGTGGATTCAAGGACCCCAGTACATCCAGGTCGAGCAGTCGTGCGCCGACGCCGACGAAGCGCGGTGCGCCGAGCGCACCGCCGCCTACCTGCATGAGATCACGGCGTCGATGACCGGAGACGTGCAGCCGCTCACCGACTGGAACAAGGCCCTCTGGGCGGTGGTGGTGCTGGTCGGGGTGCCCATCGCGACCTACCTGGTGATCCTCATCCCCCGCCGCGTGATCGCCCGGCGACGGCAGCGCGAGGCCGATCCCGCGACCGAGCCGGAGGCGACGGCGGCATACGTGTCGGTCGACCGGCTGATCCGCCGGACGCGCACCGGGCGCACCGTGCGCCGGATCATCGTCGTCGTGGTCGGCACGGTCGCCTCGATCGCGGTGGCGGTGCTCGGACTGTACTCGGGCCAGTTCGTCGTTCAGCTGGTCGCCCTCTTCGTGGCGCCCGTGCTCGTCTTCGTCGCCGTCGGCGCGTTGCTCGAGCTGGTGTGGCGCCCCCACCGGCTCATTCGGCCGCCCCGCCGACGCGGTCGGCCCTCGCTGCAAGGACTGGTGGGGATGCTGCTGCGCGGCCTCGCCGCACTGATCGCGGCGTCGACCCTCATGCTCTACCTGCTGGCCGTGCTCTTCATGTGGTTCAACGGGCAGCAGACCGCGGCCACGTTCCGCGCGCAGATCGAGGAGCTGCTCGCGCAGGCGGAGGGCGCCGCGCGGCTGCTGCCGCTCGCGCTGCTGTGGCTGCAGGACCTGCAGCGCACCGGGCTCATCGTGGTGCTCTTCTTCGTCATGGTGGCGATCCCGATCTTCCTGGCGTACCTGCTCGACCGGGTCGGGCGGCGGCTCGGCCGCCGCTCCCTCGCCGACACCCTCATGCACGACGACCGCCCGTACTTCCTCTACCTGCGCGGGTTCGACGAGGATCGGCTGCGCATCGACGAGTCGCTGGGACGGCGCGGGTTCCTCGAGGTGTTCTCACCCTTCGGTCGCCCCCGATTCGAGGAAGTTCTGGCGGAACATCTGAGCGGATGGGGTCCCGTCATCGCCATCGCGGGCACGAAGCGCCGGATGCAAGATCTCGGCGCGGCGAAGATGTCGTTCGACGGCGACCACTGGCGCGACGAGGTCGAGAAGTGGATCGACGGCGCACGCGCCGTCGTGATCGCGGCGACGCCGAGCGAGGTGCGGGCCGGGCTCGAGTGGGAGATCGCACACCTCGCCTCGCGGTCCGAGGCGCCCCCGGTGATCCTGGTGATCTCGCCGTGGCCGCGGTCGGCGCGCGAGGCACGGTGGCGAGGATTCCTCGCGACCGCCGGGCAGTGGCCGCTGTTCCGGCAGCTCATCGACGGGCCCGTGCCCTCGGCGACCACCATCGTGACGCATCGACCGGGACGCGGGTGGACCGCCTACGGAGCGCGCCGACGGTGGGACTGGTCGTATGCCGCGGCGCTGCTCACCGCGATCGGCAACGGCGACCTCGAGCGGGCGGAATCGGTCGGGGTGCGGGGTTCGGTGGCGCCGGCCGCGGCGGAGCGGGTCGCGGCGGAGCCGGCCGCCGCGAACCCGGCCGCGGCGGAGCATGAAGCGGAGCCGGCATGAGCGAGGTGTCGTGGTGGCCGGCGGTGCGGCGGGTCGGAATCGTCGTGTCGGCGGCCGCGTGCACCGTGCTGGTGGTGCTGCTGGCGGTCGCCGCGCTGCGTCCTGATCAGCCGCTCCCGCCGCCGCTCGCCGAGTTCTGGGATCCGCAGTCGTGGCAGATCGTCACGCTCTCCCTCGTGTGGGGTGGACTGCTCAGCGCGTTCATCCTCGTGGGAAGACGCCCGCGGCAGTCGGCACGCCCGCTCCTCGCGCTCGTGCTCATGGGCGCCACCGCCGTCGGGCTGGGGTTCACCGCCTACCTCCCCTGCACGGGCGACGGCGTGCCGTTCTGGACGCCGCTCAGCTGGGGGCTCGCCGTCTTCGTGGGAAGCCCCGGTGACCCCTTCGGCACCACTGCCGACTGCCCCGACCATGCCCCGCTCGCCCTTCTCGTCGCCCGGTATCTCGCCGTCGCCGCGGTCGGTCTCGGGTTCGTGGCCGCAGCATCCGTTCTCTTCCGATCACAGCTCGACGTGCTGCGCATGCGACGCTCCCGCTCGCGCATCGTGATCGACAGCCCGCTCGATGTGACGCTGCGCGCGGCCACCCGGATCCGTGATCGAGTGGGGCACCGCACGCTGATCGTCGTGCGTGCCGACGCGAGCGATCCCCCGCCACCCGCGCATCGCCAGCAGGGCATCGTGCTTCTCCGCTGGCCCGACCCGGTCGACGCCGCCCTCCGCGCCTTCTCCCTCCGGCGCGGACGCGTCGCCCTGACCGCGCTCTACCTGCTGGGCCCGGAGGCGAGCGTGAATCTCACCCGCTTCGAGCATCTCGCCGACGGCCTGGCGGCAGCATCCGTCGCTCCTCGTGACATCCGCGCAGTCGTGCGCATCGACGACGTCTGGGTCGCGGAATACTGGCGCCGGCAGAACGTCGACCGGCCCGGCTGGGCGCTCGACGCCATCAGCGTGTTCGAGGCGACCGCGGAGCGGCTGGTGGCGCGGTGGGTGCACGACGGCCACGACATGGTCGCCGTGCACGGCGACCCCGATCTCGTGCTGGCGGTCGCAGCAGAGGTCGCGCAGCGCGAGCGCGAACGCAAGGCCCGTCGTGTCGCCGGTGCACCGCTGCCGCAGATCGTGATCGTGGGGATGGATGCTGCGACCCTGCGTCGACAGCACGAACTCCACCAGCGCGCGTTCGGCAACGTGGGCGCCGGCGTCGGCGCCCACACCTGCGATGACATGGCGGAAGGGTTCGCCGACGCGCTCGCGGGCGCGCGATCACCCGCGGTCATGACGGCGCCCGTCGTGGGCGCGGCCTGGGCCGGGGTTCGCCCTGCGGAGCTTGCCGCGGCGCACCCGGACTGGGCGGTCTACGCCCGTGTGAACGAGGGCAGCAGCCTTCCGAGCGTGCCGGTCATGGAGCGCCTGTACCCGTTCGCCCTGAGCTTCGGGGAAGCGCGCGTCATCGATCGCTGGGAACGCGTCGCCCGTGTCGCCCACGCGAACTTCCTCGCCGACCACGGCGAGGATCCCACTATCCCGGTCCGGCGACCCTGGGATGAGGGACTGCCCGACTTCTACAAGGAGAGCAACATCCGCCTGGTGCGCACCACGCTGGCCTCGGCGGTCGCCGTCGGCAGGACGTGGGGGCGGCTGCCGTCGGGCGCCGACCCGGAAGATGTCACCCCGACGCCGGAGCAGTTCGACGTCATGGTCGAACGCGAGCACGAGTCGTGGCGGGCTGCCCTGCTCGCCGCCGGGTGGCGGCCCGGCGCGCGTCGCGACGATGCGCGGCGCACGCACCCGATGCTCGTCCCATGGGCGGCTCTCGACGAAGACGGGAGGGCGCAGACGCGCAGCTCCGTGCGGGATGCGCTCGAGCTGCTCCGCGCGCTGGGGTACGCGTCCCGCCCGCCGGGGGCGGAGGTGGGGACGGGGCCCGGGGCCGAGGCGGGGGCGGAGTTCGGGGCGGGAACGTCGGGGACGGAGTTCGGGGCGGGGGCGGAGTTCGGGACGGGAGCGTCGGGGACGGCGTTCGCGGCGGGAGCGTCGGGGACGGAGTTCGGGACGGGAGCGGAGTTCGGGACGGGGACGGGGGCGGGGGCGCCGGGGACGGAGTTCGGGGCGGGGGCGGGGGCGGAGTTCGGGACGGGGACGGAGTTCGGGACGGGAGCGTCGGGGACGGAGTTCGGGACGGGAGCGTCGGGGACGGAGTTCGCGGCGGGGGCGGGGGCGGGGGCGGAGTTCGGGACGGGAACGTCGGGGACGGAGTTCGCGGCGGGGGCGGGGGCGGGGGCGGAGTTCGGGACGGGAGCGTCGGGGACGGAGTTCGCGGCGGGGGCGGAGTTCGGGACGGGAGCGTCGGGGACGGAGTTCGCGGCGGGGGCGGAGTTCGGGGCGGGAGCGTCGGGGACGGAGTTCGCGGCGGGGGCGGAGTTCGGGACGGGGACGGGGGCGGGGGCGCCGGGGAACGGCGCGGGGTTTGTGGTTGGCGCGGGGGTTGGGGCGGGGGCGGGGGCGCCGGGGACGGAGTTCGCGGCGGGAGCGTCGGGGACGGAGTTCGCGGCGGGGGCGGAGTTCGGGACGGGGACGGGGGCGGGGGCGTCGGGGACGGAGTTCGCGGCGGGGGCGGAGTTCGGGACGGGAGCGTCGGGGACGGAGTTCGGGACGGGAGCGTCGGGGACGGAGTTCGGGGCGGGAGCGTCGGGGACGGAGTTCGGGACGGGAGCGTCGGGGACGGAGTTCGCGGCGGCGGCGGGGGCGGGGGCGGAGTTCGGGACGGGAGCGTCGGGGACGGAGTTCGCGGCGGGGGCGGAGTTCGGGACGGGAGCGTCGGGGACGGAGTTCGCGGCGGGGGCGGAGTTCGGGACGGGAGCGTCGGGGACGGAGTTCGCGGCGGGGGCGGAGTTCGGGACGGGAGCGTCGGGGACGGAGTTCGCGGCGGGGGCGGGGGCGGGGGCGGAGTTCGGGACGGGAGCGTCGGGGACGGAGTTCGCGGCGGGGGCGGAGTTCGGGACGGGGACGGGGGCGGGGGCGCCGGGGAACGGTCGTTACCGCCGTCGTGGCGAGGTCACCGCTGAGCGGGTGAACACGCCGTGGAACTGGACCACGCGATCCGGAAGCGTCATGGAGGCGCAGGCCGGTGACTGGCGGGTCAGCGACGGCGAGCGGACGTGGTCCGTACGGCCGGCGGAGTTCGCTGCGAGCTACCAGAGCACGGGCGGCGGGCGCTGGCGCCGCACCGGGATCGTGAACGCACGCCGCGCCGAGCCGGCGGAACGCATCGAGACGCTCGAGGGAACCGCGACCGCGGCGAGCGGAGACTGGATCGTCGAGGGCGCCGGCGGCGAGCGCTGGATCGTGCCCGACGAGCACTTCGCCGACTCGTACGAAGCTGTCGTCTGACCAGGTCGGGATCTCTGGTCGGAGCATGGGGCGTGAACAGCATCGATGAATGGGACAAATGTTCGAGGCACGGTGGAACATGGCCGGGTCGGCACCTGATTCTCTGCGGCCTGTTCGTAGATTTATTCGACAATCGCACCCAACTGCGGTAGAGTGGACCCATGACGGACCCCCTCGCTCCCCTCGCCGCAGCGGTGGACTCCGCACGCGCGCTGTGGGCTGAGGACGCCATCGAGGCGCTGGCGCCGGGAGCATTGATCCGTCTCAACGAACAGCTTGCCGACAGCCAGCGACTTCTCGACGCGGCGCGGGCGCGCGTCGCCGCCGAGATCGCACGGCAGTCGCGACCCGAGCTCGGCGCAGGTGGGCTCGCCAAGCAGCAGGGGTTTCGCAACCCCACCGCGCTGATCGCCACGGTCGGCGGAACGAGTGCCGGCGAAGCGGCGCGGCTCGTCAAGGTCGGCGAAGCCACCGCACCCCGCGTGACGTTCAGCGGCGAAACCGCTCCCGCGCGGTACCCGCATGTCGCGGCAGCCCTCGCGGCCGGCCGCATCGGCGCTGCCGCATCCAGTGCGATCATCACCATGCTCGACAAGGTGGCGTTGCGAGCCGGCCGGGACGCAACCGACGAGGCTGAGAAGATGCTCGCCGAGAAGGCGCCCGGCCTCACCTCCGACCAACTCGCGCGGCTCATCAGCCGCGCCGAAGCCCGGCTCGATCCGGCCGGTGTCGAGGTCCGCGAAGAGGAGCTGCGCGCCGAGCGCGCTCTGCACATCTACGAAGACCGCCGGGGCATGATCGTCGTCAACGGCAAGTTCGACCCCGAGCACGGCGCATCGGTGAAGATCGCGATCGAGACCATGGTCGGCGCCGAGATGCGCGCCGAGCGCGATGGTGCCGGTGCCACGACGGATGCTGCGCGCCGCAGCGTCCCGCAGATGCAAGCCGACGCCCTCTCCCGCCTCGCCGAACACGCGCTCGGGTGCGCGCACACGGATCTGCCGCTCCAGGGCGCGACCGTCGTCGTGCGGATCGACCACGAAGACCTCGTCGCCGGGAGCGGCCACGCCACCATCGACGGCATCGCCGCACCGATCTCGGTCTCGACCGCGCGGCGCATGGCTGCGGGCGGAGGGATCATCTCGTGCGTCCTCGGGGCCGACGGCGAGATCCTCGACTGGGGCCGCGTCCGCCGGCTCTTCACGCCGGCACAGAAACTCGCCCTCGTCGAACGCGACGGCGGCTGCGCCAAGTGCGGCGCACCACCCTCCCACACGAAGACCCACCACATCAGATGGTGGGCCAGAGATGCGGGGCCCACCGATCTCGATAACGGGGTGCTCCTCTGCGAGTCCTGTCACCATCGGATCCACGACAACGGGTGGGACATACAGATCGAAGGCACTGGCACCCGCGCGAAAGTGTGGTTCCTGCCGCCCGCGCACATCGACCCCGAACGCACGCCGCAACTCGGCGGTCGCGCGCGCTTCGACCTGGCCGCCTGACACCGCCGCGCCGCGGGCGCGTCACACCGCCGCTCCAACCCCGGCGCAATCTCCGCGACCGCAGTCATCGCTGCCCACGCGCGATCGCACGGTAGCCGGGATCGCACGGTACCCACGGCCGCACAGAACCCACGACCACACAGAACCCACGACCACACAGAACCCACGACCGCACAGAACCCACGACCGCACAGAACCCACGACCGCACAGAACCCCCGACCGCGCGCATCACGCAGCCGACGCGCGCGCCCATCCGACGAGCCCCGTCCGCGAGCCTAAGCTTGACCCGCACCCCCATCTCGTCAGTACCCCTGCGGAGCCTCGTCCCCACCGTGATCCGAGCCATCGTCACCGTCGCCATCGCACTCGCCGCCCTCGTCGCGACGGCGGCCGTCACCCTTTACGCACTCCTCGTCATCGACTCCCGTGAGTCCGTGCGGCACTACTACGGCGACACCCCGAACCGCAAACGCCTGAACACCGGGCTTAACCGACACGAAACGCGGAAGTAACCCCCCGCGCGCCGGATCGCCGTAGCGTGGCACCCAGATGGGGCACTGCCGCCCGGAGCCGGAACGGAAGCGGCCCCGGGCGTTCTCTTTGGGCTTGGGGAGCACATGTACAGAGGCAGACGAGTCACAATCCTGGCGGCCGCGATCACCCTCGGCCTCGGCGGAGGGGCACTCGCCGCCGTCGCGGCATCGGCGGAGAGCAGCGATGTGGTCGGCGACGTCAGCGTCGTCATCGAGTTCACCTCGCCGAAGGTCGCAGAGATCTCGGTCTACACCCGCAACGCATCCTCGGTTCCGGCCTGGGGCGCCGCGCGCGTCAACGGCCCCGACGGCAAGGTGTACACGTGGGGGCCGACCCGCTATGAGCCGGGCGAAGTGCGCACCCACGACGTGACGATCACCGGGCACCCCTGCGCCGACCTCCACCACACCTCGGCGATCGCGTACGGCTACGCCGCTCCCGACGACGCAGAACCGTCGTGGACCACCGGACTCATCACGTACAAGAGCCCGCTCATCACCATCATCGGCTGCGGCCCCACGCCGACGCCCACGCCGACTCCGACGCCCACCCCGACGCCGACTCCCACTCCCACCCCGACTCCCACTCCCACCCCGACTCCCACACCCACCCCGACGGCGTCGCCGACTCCCTCTCCGACGACCCCTGTGCCGACGGCCTCGGCGACGCCAGTGCCGTCGGCAGCGGCGACCCCCACGTCAGCCGCTGCCGACGGCGCGCTTGCCTCCACCGGCGCAGCCATCGGCTGGACCGTCGTCGCCACCATCGCCGCCGCGGCAGCCATCGTCGGCGGAATCGCGCTGAACCGGCGACGGAGAACCTGAGCGGGCCGGCGCGTAAGGCACCAGATGGCAGCGGTCGAGAAGTCGCGCATCGAGTGGATGGACGTCCTCCGCGGGACGTCGATCATCCTCGTGGTGTTCAACCACGCCATCCTGTTCGCGAGTTCCTCCCCGCTCGGCGCACCCGAGGTCGCGTGGGTGCTCAACACGATCTTCTCCCCCGTGCGGATGCCGCTCATGGTGTTCCTCTCGGGCCTGCTCGTCGGCGGCTCGCTCGCCCGCGGCCCGCGCGCCTACGTCACCGGCAAGGTGCGCCGTGTGCTCTGGCCCTACATCGTGTGGTCGATCATCGCGCTCGCGCTGCTGTACGGATTCGGCATCCGTGAAGGCATCGTCGGCGGCGTCACCGACCACACCGTCACCGCGTGGGACCTGCTGCTGCCGCTGTACGACCCCGTCGAGCACCTGTGGTTCCTGTACGACCTGTTCCTCTTCTATATGATCGCGCTCGTCACTCCCCGCGTGCCGCCGCTGTGGATCGCCGCGGGGGCACTCGTCGCCGCAGCCCTCGTGCCCGACTTCGGCATGCGCCGGTTCTTCCTGCTGCTCGTGTTCTTCATGATCGGCGTGTGGTTCTCGCAGCACGTCGGCGCCCTCGAGCGCACACTCGCCCGCCGCTGGGTGGTCTGGGCGTGCGCGGCGCTCGCCCTCGCCACCGTCGCCGCCGCGGCCGTGGGTGTCGGCCTGCGCTACACCGCCCTGTCGGCGCCGTTCGCGGCCGGCGGCATCGGCATCGCCATCGTCATCGCGCGTCGGTTCGGATCGGCGCGGATGCTGCGTCCCCTCCGCGCCGTCGGACGCGACTCGCTCGTCTACTACATCGTGCACTGGTGGCCGGCGAGCGCCGGCGTCGCGCTCGGCGCCCTCACCGGGAACGCCTGGATCGCCCTCGCCGTCGGGTTCGTGTTCGGACTCGGGGCCGGCGTCGTCATGGTTCATCTGCTGCGCATACTGCCTGCCCTCGACCTGCTGTTCGCGTGGCCCGCCCGCCGTTCGGGAACCGTCGCGCAGTCCTCCGGAACGTTCTCCATCTCCGACGGAAGGCCCACGCCATGACCACCAGCCCGTTCAGCCGCCGATCCTTCGTTCGCCTCCTCGCCGTCGCAGCGCCGGCCGCGGCCACCGCCATGTGCTCGCCGGCCCAGACGTCGGGCGGGCCTTCGGCGACAGCATCCGTCCCCTCCTCCTCCGCGAGCGCCGTCGCACCGACCGGCGCACCGGCGGCCATCGTCGGCGGAGCCCGACCGGCCGTCGTGCGCTCGTTCGGACCCAACGGAACCCACTGGCCCGCCCACACGCCGTGGATCAACGACGCCGTGACGACCGTCGAGGTCGCCTGCACGTGGGCGGCGATCCGCACGGCGCTGCTCGCCGTGACCGCATCGCAGGCCGCCGCCGGCGTGCACATCAAGGTGCGACCCGGAACCCTCCCCGGCCTCGGCGCCTCGTCGGGGTCGAAAGCGGTGCTGCAGGGTCTCGGCAGCGCCGAGTGGAGCAAGAACGTGCTCGTCTCGCCACGCGACGGCTGGGGCACGGTCATCATCACCGAGCCCGCGCGCCTGCGCGAGGTGTACGGCGTGACCTTCGCCCGCATCAACGGCGTCGACGTGCTGCTGACCAACTGCACGCGGAGCGCGTGGGCGCAGTCCGTCATGTCGGACGGCCTCAGCATGGCCTCGTCGTACGGGGCGACCACTCGCGAGTGCGGCGCCTACGAGATCGTCATGAGCAACGTGAAGGCCGACATCTCCGACCCGCTCGGCTATGCCGCCGGCTCCGGCTCCGTCATGACCGACAGCGTGTGGGACGGATGCTACTCCGCACCGGTGTTCCGCCCCACCGGCGCCACCGACCACGTCGACACCCTGCAGATGTACGGGTCAGGCTGGTACCGGGGGCTCACCGTGCGCGACACGACGTTCTTCGGGTCCCTCAACTGCGCCCTGCAGATCGGCGGCATGCGCAGCGACGACCCCAACAAGGGCACGCGATTCCTCACGGTGGACCACAGCATCATCACGTCGCAGGCCACCGCGATCCGCGTGCGCTACCCCAAGCCCTCGGGCGCCGACACGCCCTCGCTCGCGCAGGCGATCAACGGCATCGGCGAGGACTTCCAGCTCTACGCCAACGACTCGTACATCTTCGGCTCGATGTACCGCAGCAAGTGGGGGGCCGTCTCGAACACGAAGGTCTCGTACGATCAGGCGATCACCCGCAACCCGGTCGCCTCGGGAAAGTGGACATACGACAGCTCGATGAACTCGTGGGGCGCCTCGCAGTTCGACGCGCTGGTGCCCACCCCCACCGTCGCGTACCTGAAGTCGATCTGGAAATGACGCGAGAGGGCCACGGCGAATGGAGCTGAACCGGCGAACGGTGCTCAGGGCAGGCGCGTGGGCGACGCCGGTGATCCTGGTCGCCGCGCAGACCCCGCTCGCGGTGGCGAGTGAGGAGCCGGCCGGCCCGGTGCCGCTGACGCTCGCGGTCGAACCTGTGACGACGACCGGTGAGCAGCTGCTCACCTTCGAGGTGGCGAACCCCACCCCCACGAGCGTCGCGAGCCAGGTGATGCTGGTGCTGACGCCGCTCGGTTCGACCACCCTGATCGAGGCCGAGCCGATCGACGGCTGGACGATCACGATCAGCCCGACCGGCACGGCCACCGCCGTCGGCGTGCTGGCACCCGGGGCCTCGGCGACCATCGGGGTGCGGGCGAACGTGCAGCCGCTGCCGAACGGCAGCGTCGCGAGCGCCACACTGTTCGAATCGGGCGAGGCCGTCGCCGGCGAGACCGCGGTGATCGACGGGTTCGCCGAGACGCGACCCGCGGTCGTGCGTTCGTTCGGCCCCAACGGCACCCACTGGCCCGCGCACACGCCCTGGATCGGCGCCGCCGCGGCGCATACGGTCGATGTCGACTGCACGTGGGCGGCCATCGGCGCGGCCATCCGCGCGGTCACGGCAGAGCAGGCGGCGGCCGGGGTGCACATCCGGGTGCGGCCGGGGACGCTTCCGGGCAACGGGTCGTCGAGCGGCTCGACGCCGGTGCTGCGCGGCATGGGCAACGCGAACTGGGGCCAGAACGTGCTGATCTCACCGCTCGAGGGCTGGGGCAGCGTCACCATCTCTGCGCCGGCGCGACTGCGTGACGTGCACGGCGTCACTTTCGCGCGCATCAACGGCGACCGGATGCTGCTCACCAACGGCACGCGCAGCGCCTGGGCGCAGTCGCGCTTCACGACGGGCTTCAGCATCGCCTCCTCGTACAACGCCGTCACCGAGAACTGCGGCGCGTACGAGATCGTGGTACTCGATCCGCGCACGGGCATCGCGGACCCGCTCGGCTACGCCGCCGGCGCGGGCTCCACACTCGACAAGAGCGTGTTCGAAGGTTGCTACGTCGCACCCGTCTTCCGGCCGGTGGGGGCGACCGATCACCTCGACACGCTCCAGATGTACGGCAGCGGCTGGTACCGCGGTCTCACGGTGCGCGATTCCACTTTCTTCGGGTCGCGCAACTGCGCTCTGCAGATCGGCGGGTCTCCAGCATCCGATCCCCGCAAAGGAACCCCGTTCGTGACCGTTGATCACAGCGTGCTCACCTCGCAAGCGACCGCGGTGCGTGTGCGGTACTCGCAGCCGGACGGCACCGAGCCGCCGACGATCAACCAGGCGATCAACGGTTCCGGCGAGCCCGGGCAGCTGCATGCCTACGACTCGTACGTGTTCGGTTCGATCTACGAATCGACGTGGGGCACCGTGCGCAACACGCGCGTGTCGTCTACTGGGCGCCCCGCGAACGACGGGGCCTTCACCGCCGACCTGTCGCTCGAGCAGTGGGGCGCTGCGGAGTTCGATGAGCTGACGCCGGCCCCCACCGACGCGTACCTCGCGCAGATCTGGTCGTGACGCCGTGAATGTGGATACGAACCTCGCCCACCGCGCCTCGCGGGGCATCGTCGTGACCATGGGCGGGATGTGGGGCAAGACCCTCATCCAGATGGCCGCGATCATGCTGCTCGGGCGCCTCCTCAGTCCCGAGGACTTCGGTCTCGTCGCGATGGTCACGGCGATCTCGGGCATCATCGACCTCGTCCGCGACTTCGGGCTCACGGGTGCGATCATCCAGGCGCGGGAGATCTCGGAGCGGGCCTGGCGAAGTCTCTTCTGGCTCGCGCTCGGGCTCGGCGTGCTGCTGGGCGGAATTCTGGCGGCATGCGCACCGCTGATCGCCGACCTGTACAACGAGCCCCAGCTCGTGCTGATCACGCTGGTCATCGCGCCGAGCCTCATCGTCAACGGGCTCACCATGCCCCTGCAGGCCCGCGCCACGCGCGAGCTGAAGTTCGCGCTGCTCGCCCGCATCGACGTCGTGTCGATGGTGGGCGGGGTCGCGGCGGCGATCACCGGCGGCCTGCTCGGCTGGGGATACTGGGCGCTCATCCTCATGGTCGGCACCGGACTCGTCGTGCGGCTCGTGATGCTGTGGGTGGCGATCAAGCCGCACCCGGGCTGGCCGCGCATACACCGCGACGTCGTTCCGCTCGTGTCGCGGGGCGGCAGCATCTTCGGCGCCGAGCTGCTCAACTACGTCGAGCGCAACGCCGACACCGTCATCATCGGCCAGCAGCTCGGACCCGCCGTGCTCGGCCAGTACTCGCGCGCGTATGCGCTGTTCCTCATGCCGCTGCAGCAGCTGAACGGACCCATCGGCCGGGTCGCCCTCCCCGTGCTCAGCAAACTGCAGGACGACGGCGACCGTTACCGCCGCTACATCCGAGGCGCCCTGCTGGTCATCGGGTACCTGACGCTCCCCACCTACGCGATCCTCGCGACGATCTCAGAGCCGCTGTTCGCGATCCTCCTCGGCCCCGGCTGGGAACAGGCCGCCGTGCTGTTCAGCATCCTCGCCATCGCCGGCATCGCCCAGGGCATCGGCAAGGTGCGCGGCTGGCTCTTCATCACGATGGGGCGCTCGCACCAGCAGCTGCTCTACGACCTCGTCGCGAGACCGCTCGTGGTCGTGGGCTTCTTCGTCGGGATCTGGTGGGGCGGGATCTACGGGCTCGCCCTGACCTACGGCATCCTGTCGGCCCTGCTCCTCATCCCGGGGTTCGCGTTCGCGATCCGCGGCACCTTCGTGCGCGGCAGCGACATCGTCTTCCCGGTGCTGCGCCCGCTGGTGTTCGCGCTGCTCGCTTTCGGGGCCGCGTTCGCGGCGACCCGCGCCGTGGAGGTCATCCCGATTCTCGAGATCCTCGTGGGCGGCGTCGCGGGGGCGATCGTGCTCGGCCCGCTGCTGCTGATCCCGGCGTACCGGCGGGACGTGGCCCAGATCATGGGCTTCGTGAAGCAGATGCGCAAGCCCAAAGCGCGGGCGGAGAAGACGGAGGAGGCGCCGACCGACGACGACGCGACGGCGGCAGGGACGCAGGCGTACGAGGCCGTGCTGCTGGAAGACGCCGCGACGCCCGGCGATGTGCTGGACGCCGAGATCGAGAAGCGCCAGCTCGAGCAGAACCGCTGACCCCCGGGCTCGGGGGTGGGATCCTCCCTCCCTCGTTGAGCGAGCGAGGAACGAGCGAGTCGAAACGCGCCGGGGATGGGGGCTTTGGTCGCGAATCGGTTTCAGTAGTGCGACTGACGCCCTCCGGACCAGCCGAACCATCGGTCGATCGCCACGTGGACCGTCACGAGCGGGCTCTCCCTGGCGGGGTAGTCCTTGCCGAGGAAATGCCTCGAGAGTCGATCGATGTCTGCGAGTCCCTCATCGGGCCTGATCGACACGACGTGCCCCTGGACAGACAGGTGCGTCCCGAAGTCATCCCGTGCGAGCACGGTCAACGACACGTGGCCGTTGTTCTGCAGGTGCTTCAGGCGCGCGCGGTCTGCGTTCATGCAGAGCATGAGCAGCCCGTCGTCTTCGATCAGATACCAGGTCGCCACCGATACGGGACGGCCCTTCGCCGTGACCGTCGCCATGACGGCGGGGTTCGGCTGTCGGAGGAAGGCGAGGGCGGCTTCAGGCAACGGAGTGTCGGTCACTGGTCCATTTTGCCAGTCCCCTACGGCACGGGCGCCCGGAGAGCGCGTGCTCGGCGCCCGAGCGCCCTCCGCTCAACGAGCGGGGACCCGCTCGTCAGTTGCGGAGCGTCAGCGAGATCGTCGGACTGTCACCCGTGTTACCCGCGGCGTCCACCGCACGTGCGCGCACGGGGTAGGTCGCGTTCGGATAGCTGCTCGACGGCAGGGTGCCGGCCCACGACCCGTCGGACTGCTTCGCCAGCGTGCCGAGCTTCGTCGTGCCCGACCACAGCGTCACCCCGGTGACCGCCACGTTGTCGGAGGCCGTGACCCGCACCGTCACGCTGCCCGAGACCGTCGATCCCGATGCCGGCGCGGTGATCGTCGCCGTCGGCGCCTGCGTATCGGGCGTCGGAGTGGGCGTCGGAGTGGGCGTCGGCGTCGGGGTCGGCGTCGGCGTCGGAGTCGGCGTCGGAGTCGGCGTCGGCGTCGGCGTCGGCGTCGGGGTGGTGCCCGTCGGCACGGTCGACGCGAGCCAACCGGAGTGCCGGCCCGAGATCGGGCTGAGCGGGTCGCCCGCGAAGCGCTTGCCGCGCGTCGTGGCCGCCGCCTGCGCCTGACCCTCGAGGATCTGGAACACCTCGCGCGGAGTGCGCCCCTCGCACGTGCCCTCGGCGAAGCAGGCGAGCACGACGCCCGACATCACCGCGGCAGACATGCTCGTTCCTGACGCGATGTAGCCGTACCGGTTGCCCTTCTTGGTCGTGTACGGGCACGTGCCCGGCGCCGCGATCGTGTGCGCGCGGTCAGCCGCGCTCACCGCCCAATTGCTCTTCGGGTTGATCGTGTCGTCCGCCGGGGCCGACGACTCGGTGCAGGGCTTCGTGCCGCGCGACCCGGGCTTGCCGTCGTAGTCAGCCACGTTGGTGACCGTGATGACCTCGTCGAAGTTGCCCGGCGAGTACTGCGCCAGGTCTCGTGTCGAGTTGCCGGCCGCCGCGACGACGACGACGCCGTCCTCGACGAGGGCGCAGATCGCCTGGTGGATGACGTCGCCGTTCGTGTACCCGCAGTTGCCGTCGTCGGACTGGCCGAACTGCATGCTCATGTTCATCACGGCGATGTCGTAGCGCTCGTGGTTCTCCATGACCCACTCGAGTCCGCACATCAGGGTCGCCGACGTGCCCTGCATCTTGCTGTCGAGCACACGTACCGACGTGATCGGCGCTCCCGGGGCGATGCCGACGAGCCCCACGGTGTTGTTGATCGCTGCTGCGGCGCCCGCGACGCCCGTGCCGTGACCGTTCGCGTCGGTGCCGTCGCCGCTGCCGAAGCAGTTGATCTGCCGGGCGACGTTGAGGTCGGTGTGCACGCTCACGCCGGAGTCGATGATCGCGAGCCCGGGGCCGTCCCACACGCCCGCCGAGGTGGCGCTCGTCGGCGGCAGATCGGCCTCCACCGTGCCCACGGCGGGCGGCACCGTCTGCGCGGCGCCGGTCACCACCTTGTTCGACGAGATGCCCCGCACGGTCGACGACACCCGGAGGAGGGCGACCTCGTCGGCGGTGAGATAGCCGGTGAAGCCCTTCACCACGCTGTCGTAGACGGCGTCGGGCTGTGCCGCGATACCCGAGAGCGCAGCATCCAACCCCTCCGTCGACCGGAAGCTGACGGTGTACACGCCCGCCTCGTCGCCGGCGGCGAACGAGGCCGTGGCGATTCCACCGCCCAGCAGCGACGCCACGACCGCGGTCCCCACCGCGAGCCCCGCGACGCGCATCCCCCTATCCGACTCTCTCCTTCTGAGCATCCCCACGGCTCTCTCCCTCTTCTTGACCCGAAGGCCTCTCGCCGATGACCCGCGCCGGAACCCCTCCGACGATCGAGAACGCCGGAACGTCCTTCGTCACCACTGCCCCGGCCGCGACCACGGCGCCCTCGCCGATCGTCACGCCCGCCAGAACCACCACATTCGCACCCAGCCAGGCACCCGCGCCGATCACCACATCGCGCTCGATCTTGGGCTGGTCCATGATCGGGACCGGGCCCATCTCGACGCCGTAGTTCGACGCCGTCACCATCACGTGCGGCGCGAACAGGCACTTCTCGCCGATCTCGATGCGACCGGTCTCGTTGCCCGCCCAGATGAGGCTGAACTCACCGATATGGGTGCCCGCGCCGATCGAGATGCGCTCGCCGTTGCGGAACGACACGTTCGGTGCCATCGAGACGTCCGGCCCCATCCGGATCAGCGGCACCTGCCGCACGAACGAGTAACCGTGGAAGTGTGCGAGACGCAGCCCGTGCAGCAGCGTGCGGGGGTCGAGCACCGACCCGAGCGCGCCCCGGAGGCGGCTCATCGCGCCGCCCCCGCAGCATCCGTCCCCACCGGCACGGGTGCCGGCGCAAGCAGCTCGCGATAGGTCGCCATGAGCGCGGGAAGGTCGACCGAAGAGCGCGCGGTCACGCTGATCACGAGCTCGCGGCGGTACGAACAGGCCAGGCACGCGACCTCGTCGCGCGGGTCGCCCGCCGGCCACCCGGTGACCGTCTCGACCGGAGCCGTGCCGAAGAACCGCTCGTCGCGGCCCCACGTCACCGAGGTGGCATAGCCCACCCAGTCCTCGGCGCCCTCGACCACCGAGCCGCCGGACTCGACCGCCGCCTGAACCTGGGCCCGCACGCTCGGCACGATCTCTTCCAGCGGAGCGGATGCTGCGACCGACACCTTCACGACGCTGATGTCGTTGCGCACCCCGCCGTCACCGGCCCCGCGTCGCGAGATCGGCACGAGGATCGACAGCGTCTCGGCGTCGGGGCGCTGACGCGCCATCGCGAGCAGAGTGGCGGCCGTGACCAGGTCGTTGACGGTGCCGCCGAGCTTGTACGCCCGGCGCGTGGCGGCGGCGAGGTCCGCGACCTCGTAGGCCGAGCTGCGGCCCTCCCGCACGCCGACGAGGAGACCTGTGCGCGCGATGCGCGCGTTCTTGACCGGGCGCAGCATCCGCCCGCCCCAGCGCCGGAGCCGCATGCGGAACGACTTGCGCCAGTACGCCCGCCACGCCTGCCGCACGCCGGGATTGCGCTCGCGCCACTGCGCGAACGCGATCGCGAGCACCTCGAAGCCGTTGCGGGGCGCGACGCCGAGCTCGTCGTACTCCGCCTCGCCCGGCTCAGGCGGCTCGGGCGCCGGCGTCGTGCCGGCGATCACATCGCCGATGCGCAGCCCGTACATCGCGTCGCCCACCACGTGGTGGTAGCGCATGACGATCGCCACGCGCCCGGTGTCGAGCTCGACGAACTCGAAGTCCCACAGCGGCCGCGACGGGTCCATCGTCGGGCTCAGGCGTCCCGTGAACCGCTCGACGCGGGTCGGGTCGTCGGGCTCGATGTCGTCGGCGAACCGCACGTGGTAGTCGAGGTCGAGGCTCGTCACGGGCACCCACGCCGGCGTCGTCAGGCGCAGCGGCGTGGACACGAGCCGCTGCCGCATCGCCGGCGCGAACCAGCTGAGGCGCTCGACGCGCCGGCGGATCGCGGTGCGGTCGAGGGTGCCGTCGGGCGCGCGCAGCGGCCCGCCGTCGACGATCATCGTGCCGGCGGCGTGCATCGCGGCGAACGTGACCGCGTTCGAGACGTACTTCTCGTCGAGCGAGCTGATCAGCTGCGCCCGGCGGGCGAGTTCGGGGTGCGCGGTCATTGCTCTCCTCCGTGCGTCGCGACGCCGAGGGTGATCGGCGCCGGCGGGTCGTCGTCGACGAAGAGACGCCCGTCGAGCGCGAAGCGCACGGCGGTGAAGAACCCGCCGAGGAATCCGCGGAACAGAGCGAGGTCGGCATCCCGACGCCGATGCTCGCGCCGGTTGTGCACCGCGCGCGACAGGGTGCGCTTCGCGACCACCGCGAACAGGCGCACCCCCACTCGTGCCCGCAGCCGCACCCACTTCGCGGTGAGCGCGCCGAGTCCGAGCCCGTAGCCATGGTGCAGCTGCGTGTACGCGTCGTCGGCTCGCGTGTGCACGTGGTGCACGACGCACGACGGGTCGTAGACGATGTGCGCGCCGTCGTCGAGCACGCGGCAGAACATGTCGAGATCCTCGGCGCCCGCCAAGCGCCGCCCCGCGCCCAGCACCGGGTCGAAACCGCCGAGTGCGACGAGCTGCTCGCGCCGGAACGCCATGATCGCGCCGTGGCCGGCATCGATGCCCTCGATCGTGCGGGTGAAGCGCCGGGGCGGCGGCGCCTGCTGTGTGCCTACCAGGGTGTGGTCCAGCATCCGTCCCGTCACCGCGCCGACGGCCGGATCGTCGAAGTCTGCGAGGATCGGCGCCATCCAGCCCTCGACCGCGGCGCAGTCGTCGTCGGTGAACACGACGATCGGCCGCCGGCTCGTCTCGAGGGCGAGGTTGCGGGCGATCGAGAGCCCCTTGATGTCGCTGCGCACGTAGTCGACGCCCGCCGCGCCGGCGACCTCCCACGTCGCGGGCGTCGTCGACGCCGAATCGACGACGAGGATCTGCACGCCCGGCGGCGTCACCGCCGTGAACGAGGCGAGCGCCGCGGCGAGCATCTCGGGCCGCTCGCGCGTGCAGATGGCGAGGGTCACGTCCTCAGGCCGCGGCATCGGTCGTTCCCCTCACCAGGCGCGCGGCCTCGCGGTACGCCGCCCGCGTCGCCTGGGTCGCCGCCGCCCAGCTGAGCTGGTCGGCCCGTGCCATCGCGGCGCTCGACAGGCCGGCGAGCACCTCCGGGCGCTCGATCAGCAGGTCGAGCTGCGCCGTCAGCACTTCGACGTCGCCGACCTCGTGCGTCATCCCGGTGACGCCCTCGTCGATCACCGCACCCGCGGCGAGCGAGACGAGCGGGACGCACCCGGCCACCTGCGCCTCGTACGTCACGAGGGCGCTGCCCTCCTCGACGGTCGGGAGCATCATCACGTCGGCCGAGGCCAGCGCGCGCATCGGCTCGGAGGTGACGCCCCTCACCTCGACGCTCGGGTGCGCGAGCAGGGGCGCCAGATGCGCGGCGTAGTCCTCGTCGAGCCGGCCGTATATGAGGAACCGGCCCTCGTCGGCCGCCTTCGACGCCGTCCACGCCTGCAGCGCCGTGTGCAGTCCCTTTCGCGGGGTGCCCCGGCCGAGGAACACGGCGGTGAACGGCCCGTCGCCGTCGCGGGCGGGCGGTGCGCTCACCGTGCACCCGTAGCGATGTCGGAGCAGCCGGGCGTCGTCGAACCCGCGCGCCAGGAATGTCTCGGCGACCGCTTCGCTCGGCACGAGCAGCGCGGCCGCCGCCGTGTACTCGCTCTCTTCGGTGGCAAGCCGGCGCGGGTCGGCGGTGTGGCTCTCGCCGCGACGCGGCTCGAGACCGAGGGACGCGTACTCGCGCGCGACGACCTCGTACGCGTGTGCGGTATGGGTGTTGGGCACCTCGCGCACGCCCGGGATACCGAGCTGACGCGCCGCCTGCAGCGTGCGGACCGACGCGAGCGGCCACGCGTGCACGACATCGCCGCTGTCAGCGCTCAGCAGCCGCCCGACGAGACCCGCCGCGACGGCGTCGTGATAGCGCAGGGCGCGGTCGCGTCCGAGCAGGCGGTGGGGCACGCGCCGGCCCCGGAAGGCGAGGGTCGTCCGCACGGACGCCGCCCCTTCGACCGGCTTGGCCATGGAGGCCGCGACGATGTGCACGTCGACGCCGGCGCGAACGAGTTCGTTCGCCTGGTTCCACGCGGTCCAGCCGATGCCGGGGGCTCCGAGCGCATGCGGGAAGCTGTACAGGACTGCCAGAACGCCACCTCCCCCCAGGACGAAGGCCCGCCTCCATAGGAGCCGTGCCGGGCTCTCGCTCATCACTCTGTGGGAGCCCTCCGGACGGGCACAACCCGGGCCGTCGAATGTCGCCCAGTCTTTACAACCGTGCAACAAAGGCACAGGGCGCCGTTAACAATCCGGCGCGACGATGGCAGAGCAAGTCTTGTCGCACCACCTGCGTATCTGGGATCCGGTGTGTGCGACGCGGACGGCCCGATGGCGTGCTGGGGGGTTTCGGGCGGTCTGCGTCCGGAAGCACACGGAGAGAGGTGTCTGATGGAGACTCCGAAGTACCTGCAAGTGCTGTGGAACTACAAGTGGGTGCTGATGTTCGGCGCCCTCGTCGCCGCGGTGGCCGCGTTCTTCGCCGGCTTCGCGATCGTCGACGGTCAGGTCGTGTCGAGAGCTCAGCAGACCTGGTCGGCCGCGACCACGATGCTGGTCACGAGTCCGGCCGACCGGCTGTACCAAGCCGAGGTGCCGGGCGTGCCGATCCAACAAGGCACATCCGAGCCGCAGGTCATCGACCTGGCCTCGACCGCTCTCGTGTACGCGTACATCCTGTCGGGCGACATGATCCAGGACGCCGTCGAGGCCGAGATCGGCCCGCTCGACGACGAGACCGAGTCGATCACCGCGCTGCGCCGCACGACGCAGCCGACGGGCGACGAGCGCTTCCCAGGCCGTCTCAGCCTGCCGGTGCTCGAAGCCGTCGGAACCGCCGAGACCGCCGACCGCGCCGAAGAGATCTCGCGCGCCGCGGCGGCAGCCTTCACGACCTATGTCGTGACCCAGCAGGACGAGCAGCAGCTCGCGCCCGAGCTGCGCGTGCAGCTCGAGCCGATCGGCGCGAGCCCCGCGGTCGAGGGCGACTCGTCCAACCCCGCGATCCCGGTCGTCGTCACCTTCGTGGGCGTCTTCCTCGCGTTCGTCGTGCTGGTGTTCATCATCGCCGGCCTGCGCTCCCGATCGGCCAAGCGCAAAGCCGCTCGCGCCGAGAAGGCTGCCGCGGCAGCGGAAGAGCCGGCCGACGAGACGGATGCTGCGCCCGCCATGCCTGCGGAGAGCGCCGACGACATCGCGCCCGAGGTCGAGGTCGGCGAGCTGGTCGGCGCAGGACCGCCGTCGCGCCGATCCGGTCGAGCCGCCCGCGAGGACGAGACCGCGTAGGCGACGGCCCTCCTCGGAGCACCGACATGTCGACCCGCACCGCGCACGCACCCGCGGACGAGACCGACGCGCCGACCGCCGAGATCGCGCCCGGCGACGGAGCACGGCCCCACTGGGCCACCGTCGCCGGGATCGCGATCCTCTTCGCCGCGGTCGTAATCGCCGGGGTGGTCTTCCTCCCGCCTATCGCCATGGGGGCGGCACTGCTGGGCATCGCTCTCATCGTGCTGCTGCGCCGCATCCTGTTCACCTGGCCGGCGCTGCTGTTCCTGCTCGCAGCGACCGTCATGTTCATTCCGGCCCGGCGCTACGCGCTGCCCATCCCGCTGCCGTTCGCGCTCGAGGCCTACCGCCTCATGATCTTCATCGCGATCTTCGCGCTCGGGCTCGCATTCCTGTTCGACCGGTCCCGTCGGTGGCGGCCCGTCGCGTTCGGCTGGCCGATCGGCATCTTCCTGGCGACCCTGCTCGTCTCGTTCATCGTGAACGGCATGCGCCTCGCGAACCTGGGGCTGGCGAACACCTCGCTGTCGGGCTTCTTCCAGCTCGGCGTCCTGCTGTCGGTGTTCTACTCGGTGCGCCAGATGCTCACGAGCGAGCGCATGGTCATGGGCTTCCTCATGGTGCTCTCGTGGATGGCCGTGATCGTCGCCTTCTTCGCCGTCCTCGAGCGGGTGGCGCGCACCAACGTGTTCCTCATGCTCGCGAACTTCCTGCCGCTGATCGTGCTGCGGGACGACGGCGGCGACGCCACGCGGGCCGGCGTGAATCGCGCGTACGGTTCGGCGCAGCATCCGATCGCCCTCGCTGTCATGCTCTGCATGTTCCTGCCGATCCTCATCTACCTCGCCAAGTACGCGATCTGGCCGCGCAACATCTGGAACCGGCGCATCGCCTACGGCATCGGCACCTTCCTCGTGTTCGGCGGCATCATCGCCGCCATCTCGCGCACGGCCGTCGTCGTGATGGGCGTCATGTTCCTGATCGCGCTGGTGCTGCGGCCCAAGGTCGCGCTGCTGCTGCTCGCCTTCGCGGTGCCGGGGATGCTGCTCGCGATGTTCGTCGTGCCGGCGCAGGTCGAATCCATGCTGCTGTCGTTCCTCGACGTCGACACGCTCATCGCGTCGCAGTACACATCGGCGGGCATGACGGGCGCCGGACGCCTCGCCGATCTGGAACCCGCGTTCGTCGAAGTGCGGCAGTTCCCCTTCTTCGGGCAGGGGTACGGCAGCCGCATCGTCGTCGGCGATGACGCGAACTCGTTCATCCTCGACAACCAGGTGCTCGGCATCCTGATGGAGGCGGGCGCGCTCGGCGTCATCGGCTACGCGATCTTCATGCTCGCGCCGGTCGTCATGCTCCTCGTCTACGCCCTGCGCTGGGCTGCCGAGCCCCGGCACGCGCTGCTCGCGTTCGCCGTCGCGGTCTCGATGGCGGGGTACAGCGCGGCGCTCTTCTTCTTCGACGCTTTCGGGTTCTTCCAGTCGTTCCTCGTGCACATGATGCTGCTCGCGGTCGCTGCGTGGGTGTACACCGAGGGCTCGCGCAAGGCGTCTGCGCCCAAGCCGGCATGGACGGCGGAGCCGATATCGAGCCCGGAGCCGGCATCGAGCGCGGAGGTCGTGCGGTGACCGCGCGGCTGAGCGTCGTCATTCCGGCCCACGACGAGGGCGCGGTGATCGACCGCGTGCTGGGCGCGCTGTGCGCCTCGAGCCGGCGGGACGAGTTCGAGATCGTCGTCGCCGCCAACGGCTGCACGGACGACACCGTGGAGCGGGCACGCGCGTACGACGGTGTGCAGGTGGTGGAGACGTCTCGCGCGTCCAAGATCGCGGCTCTGCAGGCCGGCGATGACGCGGCATCCGTCTTTCCACGCGCGTATGTCGACGCGGATGTCCTGATCGACCCCGATACGCTGCTGGCCCTCGCTGATGCGCTCGACGAGCCCGGCGTCGAGGTCGCATCTCCCCGGCTGCACGTCGACACCTCCGCCGCGTCGTGGCCGGTGCGCCAGCACTACCGCATCTGGGAGCTCAGCGACTACCGCCGCCGCGGCCACATCGGGTCGGGGGTGTACGCCATGACGCGGGCGGGCCGCGCGCGGTTCGACGCGTGGCCCGATGTCATCGCCGACGACCGGTTCGTGCAGCAGCTGTTCGCGCCCGCCGAGCGCGCGACGCTCGCCGACCACTCGTTCAGCGTGCGCTCCGCCGCCGACATGCGCGCGCACCTGCGCCGCTCCGTGCGCATCGCACGCGGCAACCGCGAGCTGCCCGACCGTGTGCAGCACGAGGACGCCGCACGGCCGACGGCGGGTACTCGCGGCGGACTGGCGCGGCGGGTCGCGGGACGACCGGGTCTGTGGGTGCCCTTCGCCGTCTACTGCGTGAGCTGGACGCTTCCGAACGTGCTCGCCCGCCGCGACATCGCCCGCGCGCGCACGTCGACCTGGAACCGCGACGACACGAGCCGGGTGATGGCATGACCAGAAGACGCACAGCGACGATCGTGACGATCGGACTGCTCCTCGGGGTGCTCACCGCCTGCGCGGCGGCACCCGTGCCGGAGCCGGTCGACCTGGCGGATCTGGAGACGAGTCCCGGGATCGGGGACGTCACGACGATCGGCGCCCTCGGAGACTCGATGACGCTCGGGGTGAACGCCTGCGACGAGCCCGGCCGCTGCATGGCGGCGAGCTGGGCCACCGGAGACGACCCCGCCGTCGGCTCGATCGCGATGCGCGTCGGTGCGGCGTCGGGCACCGTTCCCGACACGGTCAACTCGGCGAAGGACGGCGGCACCGTGGCCGACGCGGTCGCCCGCGTCGACGAGGTGATCGCCGCCCAGCCTCAGCTCGTGCTCGTGCTGCTCGGCGGCAACGACGTGTGCGATGCCGATGTCGACGGCATGACGAGCGTCGACGACTTCCGCGCGTCGTACACCGCGCTGCTGGCCGCGCTCAGCGAGGGCCTCCCCGACGCGCGCGTGCTCGCGCTGTCGATACCGGACCTGTACCACCTGTGGGAGGTCGGACGCGACGACGAGGGCACCCGGCAGATCTGGGACAGCAGCCCGTCGTGCAGCAACCTGCTGGGCGACGCCGCCGCGACCGACGCGGCCGCCACCGAGCGACGCGACGCGGTCGCCACCCGCACGGTCGAGCTCAACGCGGTCATCGCCGAGGTGTGCGCGGCCGACAGCGCCTGCACCTCGGACGGCGGCGCCGTCTTCGACTACGAGTTCTCACCCGCGGAGATCTCGGCGATCGACCACTTCCACCCGTCGGTGGCGGGCCAGCAGGTCATCGCCGAGATCGCCTGGAACACCCTGGTGGAGGCCGCACCATGACCACGCTCCTCGTCGCGATCTCGGGCGGCCACCTCACACAACTCACCATGCTCGCACCGCGTGTCGCCGACGGCGACGACGTCGTGTGGCTGACCGACGACACCGCGCAGAGCCGGTCGCTGCTCGAGGGACAGACCGTCTACCACGTGCCCACCCGGCCGCCGCGCGACTACGCCGGTGTCATGCGCGACACGGGCATCGCCCTGCGGGCGATGAAGCACCACAAGGTGGACCGCGTCATCAGCACCGGCGCCCAGATCGCCCTGTCGGCCCTCGTACCCGCGTCGGCGCGACGTCTGCCGTTCACCTACATCGAGAGCGCCACGCGTGTCACCGGCATCTCGGCGACGGGCAAGGTGATGGAGCGGGTGCCGTGGGTCGACCGGTACGTGCAGTACCCGCACGCGGTCAACGCCCGCTGGCGGTACGCGCTGTCGGTCTTCGACGGCTTCCGCGTCGAACCCGTCGACGACCCCGCACCGATCCGCCGGGCCGTGGTCACGGTCGGCGGCAACGGCGACTTCGGGTACCGCCGGCTCGTCGACGGTGCCCGCGCGGCGCTCGACGATCTCGACGGCGACGTCGACACGCTGTGGCAGGTCGGCGCGACGGACGTGTCGGACCTCCCCCTCGATGCCGTCGCGTCGCTGCCGTCGAGCGAGCTCGGCGCGGCGCTGCGGCAGGCGGACGTCGTGATCGGGCACGCCGGCACGGGCACCGCGCTGGCCGCGCTCTCCGCCGGAAAGGTGCCGGTGCTCGCCCCGCGCTCGGTCGACCACGGCGAGCACGTCGACGCCCACCAGCAGGATCTGGCGCGGTTCCTCGGCGACCGGGGGCTCGCCGTGGTGTGCGACGCGGACTCGATCCGCCCGTCGACCCTCGACACCGCGCGGCGCTGGCGCGCCGTGCGCTCCGAAGACCTGGCGCCCGTCCCGCTCTGAGCCCCGCATCGCGCCGCGACAGCATCCTGGAGGAGAGCAGCACGTGCAGACCCCCGACGTCACCGTCGTCATCGTCAACTACGAGACCCGCGACGACACCATCGCCTGCGTTGCATCGGTTCTCGAGCACGCCGGTCGCCTCGAGGAGCAGGTGGTCGTGGTCGACAACGGCTCGCGTGACGGCAGCGCGGCCGCGCTGCGCGCGGCGCACCCCGGAATCGACGTGATCGAGGCCGGAGAGAACCTCGGATTCGCCCGCGCCGTCAACCGCGGCGTCTCCGTCGCCCGCGGAGAGTTCGTGCTGCTGCTCAACCCCGACGCGATCATGCTCGAGGACTCGCTCCCCCGGCTGATCGCCTTCGCCCGTGAGAACCCGCAGTACGGCATCGTCGGCGGGCGCACGCTGCGTGAGGACCTCACTCTCGAGCCCTCGTCGTGCTGGGGCGCCCCGACGCTCTGGTCGCTCACCATGTACGCGACGATGCTGTCGACCGTCTTCCGGCGGTCGCGCGTGTTCGACCCGGAGTCGCTGGGGTCGTGGCAGCGCGACACGATCCGCGAGGTGCCGATCATCACCGGATGCCTGCTGCTCATCCGCCGCGACGACTTCGCCGCCCTGGGCGGCATGGACGAGGACTTCTTCCTCTACGGCGAGGACGCCGAGTTCAGCATGCGGGCGGCCGCCCGAGGTATGGCCAGGGTCGTGTACCCGCCGGCAGCGATCATCCACACGGTGGGCGGGTCGTCGGCGGGCAGTTCGAAGGGCTCCATGGTGCTGGCGGGCAAGGTCACGTATCTGGAGAAGACCTGGTCACCCCGGCGGGCTGCAGTGGGTGTGCTGCTGCTGAAGGCCGGCGTCGCGGTTCGTGCTGCGCTGGAGGCCGCGACGCGGCGGTCGAACCGGCCGTGGTCGACGGTGTGGCGCCGGCGCGCCGACTGGGGCTCGGGCTACCCGCACGCCGAGGCGGCGCTGTTCGGCCGCCCGCTGCCCGAGCCCGCAGCGGCCGGTTCTCCCCCCGCGCGTTGAGCGGGGCTCTCGGGCGCCCGCATTCGCTCGGGGCCGGGGTGCGCGCCGGGTGCGGCGCGTTTCGACTCGCTCGGACCTCGCTCGCGCAACGGCCGGAGGGAGGGCGACGGGAGGGCGGCCGTGCGGATCATGTTCACTCGCCGAGTGCGCACGATCCTTACGCGCATAGCGCGTGGTCTCGGCGAGAGCACATCGTGTGAACGCGGCGCGAGCGGCGCCGGGGTCGACGCCTACGCGGAGGCCGAGACCCGCGCTCCCTCCGCCCGAGCGGACTCCGGCGGCGCGGCGGAGGCCGAGAGCGCAGCATCCGTTCCCCCCAGCACCCACGTACGCACCGACCCGATGAAGCGGGAGATGTCGAACTCGGCGGCGCGTGCCCGCGCCGCAGCCGGATCGATGCGGTCGAGACCCGACACCGCCGTGGCGAGCTCTACGGGGTCGTCGGGGTCGACCGTGAAGCCGGTCACGCCGTCGAGCACCGACTCGGCGGCGCCGCCCACACGGTTGACGATGACGGGGCATCCGGCGGCCATCGCCTCGACGGGGATGATGCCGAAGTCCTCCACCGGCGGGAACACGAACGCGAGGGCGCGCTGGAACAGCGCCCGCATGAGGGCGTCCGACACGAACCCCAGCATGTGCACGGGCACCGACGCCGACTCGGCGAGCGCCTGCAGGTGCTCGCGCTCCGGTCCGGTGCCGGCGACGACCACCGGCACGCCCAACCTGTCGCCCATGCGGATGACCGCATCGTGCCGCTTGTACGGCACCAGTCGCGAGGCCGCCATCAGGAAGCCGCGCTCGGGGAGCGCCTCGAGCACCGCGGCCTCCTCGGCGGTGAGCGCATCGGCCCAGTCGCCGCCCTCGATGATCTCGTGCGCCTTCACCGGCGGGTGGATCACCCGTGCGTCGCGCCCCCACGAGCGGAGGATGCGGCGGCGCACGAACTCGCTGTTCGCCGCCAGATCGCCGGCGTTGCGGGCCGCTTCGCGGTCGACGCGCTTCAGCACGCTGCGGGCGGCGGCCAGCGCCGGAGAGCTCCCCCGCGCGTCGAGCTCGGGCTCCCACAGGTAGCGCGCGGGCGAGTGCACGTACGAGAACTTCGGGACGCCCTCGCGCCGCGTGCCGAAGTCGCAGTGATGCGCGAACACGTAGCTGCTGGTGAGCACCCAATCCGGCCGCGGCCGCACTTTCGCCGCGCGCCACGTCGCCGGCATCAGGGGCAGCCCCATCGCCTTGTGGCGGCGCAGCGGCGTGCGCGCCATCCACGATTCGCTCACGGTGCTACGCGGGAACCGCTCCCCGTCGTCGCTCCAGAGCGCGAACATCCGCGAGTCGGGCAGCGCCACCCGGAACGCGTCGAGCACCTGTTCGGCGCCGCCCGAGCGTTCGATCCATTCCTGAACGATGAGACCAGACATGAGTGCGACGACCTCTCGAGTGAGGATTCAGTAGGCGCCGTCGCTGTGCAGGACGGCCTTGACGGTCTTCGCGAGCACGACGATGTCTCCGGTGATGGACCAGTTCTCGACGTAGTACAGGTCGAGCCGGACGCTGTCCTCCCACGAGAGGTTGGAGCGGCCGTTGACCTGCCAGAGCCCGGTGATGCCGGGACGGGTGAGCAGCCGGCGACTGACGGGTCCCTCGTACTGCTCGACCTCGCTCGGCAGCGGCGGGCGCGGGCCGACGAGGCTCATGTCGCCGCGCAGCACATTCCACAGCTGCGGCAGCTCGTCGAGCGAGTAGGCGCGGAGGAAGCGGCCGGTACGGGTGACGCGGGGGTCGTCCTTCATCTTGAAGAGCACCCCGTTGCCTTCGTCGAGCGCGCGCAACTGCGCCAGCCGGTCCTCGGCGTCGATGACCATCGACCGGAACTTGAGCATCGTGAACCGGGTTCCGTGGGCTCCGACGCGCTCCTGCCGGAAGACCACGGGACCGGGGCTGTCGAGCCGCACCGCCAGCGCGATGGCGGCGAACACCGGCGACAGCAGCAGCAGGGCGACCGTGACGATCGACACGTCGAACAGCCGCTTCACCACGTGGCTGTAGCCCGAGTAGCGCGGCAGGTCGACGTGGACCATGGGCAGGCCGTTGATGGGCCGCATGTGGATGCGCGGACCGGCGACGTCGGTGAGCCGCGACATGAGGATCAGCTCGACCTGTGAGTTCTCGAGGTCCCACCCGAGCCTGCGGATCGCGTCGTTCCCCCCGGGCAGGCTCCCCGCCACGATGACGGCCCGAGCACGGCGATGCTTCGACACCCGGGCGACCTCATCGAGCGGCACGAACGGCAGCACCCCGGCTCGCACGTCGACGGGATGCGAGCGGGGCTCGCCCGGCGTGCTCACCGCGATCGCGCGGTAGCCGATGCGGTAGTGGCTGCGCAGCTGCGACAGCACGCGCAGCACGTCGTCCCGTCCGCCGACGACGATCGCGCCGGTCATGCAGCGCCCCGCACGCCGCAGCCGGTGCAGGTAGGTGCGCCACACCCCGCGGCCGACGATGAGGAGCACGAGCCCCAGCGGCAGCGCGATGGCGAGGTACCCGCGGGCCGTCTGCAACTGCAGCAGGTAGGAGACGATCGCGAAGGCGCCGAAGGTGAACAGCGTCGCCTGCAGCACGCGCTGGTACTCGACCATGCCCGTGCCGATGTTTCGCAGCAGCCGGCTGCGGGTCGCGGCGAGCGCCACGAGCCACAGCACGATGAGCGCGACGCTGGTGAGTGCATACGCCGCGTCGGCCGTCCAGGCACTCCCCGCGCCGGGCCCCCGGATGGGGTCACCGAACCTCAGCAGCTGCGCGGTGAACACGGCTGCCGCGATGGATGCCGCATCCGTCGCGATCATTCCCCACGCCAGGCGCCGGCGCCAGCCCAGCCGGCGCGGCTGCGGCGCGATCTCGGCAACCGTCGAGAAGAGCTCGACCGGAGAAGCGGGTCGGGCGGTGGAACGAAGATCGAGAAAAGCCGATGACACGGGCGTACCCCCAAAGAACGCAGCCGAACACGCATGCCGGGGCCATCGGCCCCAGTGCCCGTCGATGCGATCCCCGCTCGCGAAGGCCACGCTAGCCGCGCGTCCGAGCCGAAGCCAGGGTCGTCACCACCTGTTTACACAGGCTTCGGGTGCGCGTGACACGCGCGAAACACCGCCGGCGTCAGAGGCCGCGGGCGAGCGCGATGATCCGCTCGTGGCGGGCGGTCCACGAGTTGGCCTCGACGAAGGCGACCCGCGCGGCCTCGTCGGCCCGCCCCGCCTGCAGCGCGGCGTCGACCACGTCGACGAAGTCCGACACTGCCGGCGTCAGCCACACCCGGTCGCTGATGCCGCGGACCGGCGGCAGGTCGATCGACAGCACCGGCAGCCCCGCCGCAAGATACTCGTAGAGCTTCAACGGGCTCATCGCCTCGGTCAGCGGCGTGCGCCGGTGCGAGACGAGGGCGAGATCGCAGTTGCGCAGGGTCGCGATGAGCTCGGCCCGCCCGACGCTGCCGTGCACGTGCACATTGGCGAGCTCCCGCAGCGGCGCGATGTACGACGCGTCGGGCAGGGGACCCAGCAGCACCGTGTGCACGTCGGGCCGCGCCCGTGCGAACTCGGCGATGCCCTCGACGTCGAGACGGCTGTCGAGCGTGCCGACGTACACGGCACGCGATCGCGGCACGCGGGCGAGCCAGTCGGGTTGCTTCGGCGGCGCCTGCAGCCATTCGGCGGGCTCGACGCCGTTCGGGACGACCTCGTGGGGCCCCGTCGGCTCGATCCGCTCGAGGATCTGCGCCGACACCGCAGCCACGCCGCGCCCGGAGGCCGAGATACGGCGGTACGCCTCCCGGAAGGCCGGCCAGTACTCGCTCCGCCCCGGCGAGCTCAGCCAGTCGTCGCGAGCGAAGAACGTGACCTGCCGCGTCCAGTCGAAGGGCGAGAAGCCGGCCACGAGCGGGTTGCAGGTCAGCGCCACCGGATCATTGAGCCCTCGCCGCTGGGCTTCGCGCCGCAGCGACGCGTCGTACTCCGCGTACTCGGCGGCGACCGCCGCAGGGTCGAGTCGATCGGAACGGCGACGGCGGGCGGGCGAGTGGAGCCAGATCCGATCGGATGCCGGAAACCTGGCGTCGCGGTCGAGCATCGGCGACATCGCGACGCGGGGCAGCCACCGGAACGGGTTCGCGACCAGCATGCGGCCGACGTTCGAACTGCGCATGAGGCTGGAGACGATGCGGTCCGGTGGACGCATCATGCCACGTCGGACCGCGTCCGCGTAGGTCTCGAACGAGAAGGTGAACACGAAGTCGTCAGCGCCTTCGGCTGTGCTTCCGGCCACCATCCGGTGGACGCGCGGCTCCGCTTCTGTCACCCCGGCACCAGCTCTCTCACCACGCGCGCGGGCGCGCCGACGGCGACCGTCCGCGGAGGGATGTCGCGGGTGACGACCGCGTTCGCGCCGATGACCGCCTGCTCCCCGATCGTGACACCGGGCATCACCACGACGTTCTGGCCGAGCCAGGCACCGCGGCCGATCCGGACGGGCCGGGGCTCGGTCAGCGGCTGGTCGCGGATCGGCACGTCGACGCGGTCGAAGCCGTGGCTGTGATCGGAGATGTACACCCCCGCCGCGATGCCGACGGCCTCCTCGATGACGACGCTGCGCACCGCCGAGATCGACGCACCGCGCATGCGCACCCGATCGTGGAGCTCGATCACGGGACCGGGCTCGTCGCGCGAGGGGACCATGAGCCATGAGCCGGCGCCGATGAGCACGCCCGCGCCGACGGCGATCCTGTCGGGGTTCGCGATGCGCGTGGGCAGCAGGATGCGCGACCCCGCGCCGAACGACTGGAAGCCGCCGGCGACGAGCCGGCTGTATGCCGAGTCGCGCAGGCGCTGGGCCCCCAGCAGCACCCCATACCCATTCATCCGCCCCACGTGGCTCAGAGTAGCCGCCGCGATCCGCGCCGCCAGGAGGGTGCCGGAGAGTTAACGCGCGTGTAACAGCGTCGTCGCTTGCGTCGGCCACTCTGGAGCACGAGGGTGCCGCAGTGTCGCCGCTGGATCCGTCGGCCGGCACGGCTATGGGGAGTTTCGGACGGACTCGCGGGACGCACGGCGTCAGGACCGAGGGGAGTCCGTGATGACCGAAAGAGAAGTGCACGTGCCAGGGGCCGAGGCGCCCATGAGGGAGGGCGGCACCCAGGGACGCGGGAGCGAGTTCGTGCGGCGACTGCGCCGGACCGCCCTGATGTCGGCGGGGCGCGGCATCCGGTTCTATCGTTCGCCCACCGATTTCGCAGAGGCGCCTTACGCCGACCTCGACGCCGATGCGCGAGCCCGCGCCGTCGAACTCGCCCGCGCCGGCCTCGCGCCCGGCGACGTCGCGATCCTCGCCTTCGAGCCGGGCCTGCCGTTCGTTCGGGCGCTGCTCGCGTGTCTCTACGCAGGCGTCACCGCAGCGCCGGTGCCGATCACGGCGATGCGGAACGCGGATGCTGTGCGCCAGCGTCTGCTCGCGATCCTCCAGGACGCCGGCGCCAAGGCCGTACTCACCGAGACCGGCGCACTCGACGGGCTCGGGCTCGCCGGAGAGACGTCGATCGCGGAAGCCGTCGTGATCCCCGTCGACGGGCCCGCCGCGGCGTCACCGGATGAGTGGGGCATGCCCGACATCGACGAGTCGACGCTGGCGATCCTGCAGTACACGTCGGGATCGACCGGGCTGCCCAAGGGCGTCATGGTGTCGCACGGCAACCTGTACGCGAACCAGCAGGCGATCGGCGGGATCGTCGGCATGACCGCCGACTCGGTGGCCGTGGGCTGGCTCCCGCACTACCACGACATGGGTCTCATCGGGCAGATCCTCCAGCCGATCTTCACGGGCGCGAGCCTGCACATGACCTCGCCGTCGCAGTTCCTGCGCCGCCCGGTGCTGTGGCTGCGGCTCATCACCGAGCACCGCGCGACCCACACCGTCGGGCCGGACTTCGCGTTCGCATTGTGCAGCCGTCTGGTGACCGACGAACAGCTCGTCGAGCTCGACCTGTCGTCGCTTGAGACGGTGATCACCGGCGCTGAGCCCGTGCGCATCGACACGCTCGAGGCGTTCACGGCGCGGTTCGCCGCCGCCGGGTTCCGGGGCGAGGCTTTCGTGCCGGCCTTCGGCATGGCCGAGACGACGCTGCTCATCACCGCCCACCGCGACGCCGTGCCGCCGCAGGCGATCGTCGTCAGCGCCGAGGCGCTCGAGCGCGATGAGATCGCCCCGGCGACCGGCGGCGAGCGCAGCGCGCAGCTCGTGCCGTGCGGTGCGCCCGGAGCGGGCATGGACATCGCCATCGTCGACCCGGCCACGGCGACGGAGCTGCGCGACGGACGGATCGGCGAGATCTGGGTGCGCGGCACGAGCGTGACCCAGGGCTACTGGCGCCGGCCCGAGCAGACCGCGGCGGACTTCGGCGCGACCCTCGCCGGCGTCCCCGACGAGGTGTACCTGCGCACCGGCGACCTCGGGGCCATGATCGACGGCGAACTCGTCATCACGGGCCGACTGAAAGACCTCATCATCGTCCGGGGGCGCAACATCTACCCGCAGGACCTCGAGCACAGCGCGGCGGCGCTGCTCGGAGCAGGATGCCTGAGCGCGGCCTTCGAGCGCCCGGGCGCGGCCCCGGAGGTCGGGATCGTCGCCGAGGTCGAGCCCTCGGCGACCGCGGAAGAGCTCGACGCGCTGACGGCGGCGCTGCGCTCGCGCGTCGGCGGAGAGTTCACACTGCCCGCGCTGGGCGTGGCGCTCATCCGCAAGGGCACGCTGCCGCGCACCACCAGCGGCAAGGTGCAGCGCGCCCTCACGCGCCGTCTCCTTCACGAGCAGCGACTGCAGCTCGTGCACCTGGACGGGTTCGAGGCGGTCCCGGCATGACCGCGGTCGCGACCGGCGTGGGCGCCGGCACGCTCGCGCCGGTGCGTGCCTTCGACGCGTTCCTCGGCGACCCGGCCGACGACGACGCGGTGATCTCGACCTCGCGGTCGGTGCTGCTCGACGAACGGTCGGCCTTCCCCGACGACGAGATCACGGCCGTGACCGCCTTCGGACTGCAGCGGTGGTACATCCCGGCAGCCCATGGCGGGGCGCTGACCGACGCGCTCGTGCCGCTCCTCATGATCCGCCACCTCGCGCGGCGCGACTTCACCGTGGCCGCCGCGCACGGCAAGACCTTCCTCGGCGCGATCTGCGCGTGGGTGGCCGACGGCTCGATCGCGACGCGCATGGCGGGGCTCGTCGAGACCGGCGGACCCGTGTCGTGGGGACTCACTGAGCGCGGGCGCGGCTCGGATCTGTCGCGTTCGGCGACGACGGCGCAGCTCGGTGCGGACGCTGTCCGCGTCGACGGCGGGAAGTGGCCGATCAACAACGCCGTCCGCTGCCGCGCGATGACGGTGCTCGCCCGCTCCGACGAACGGGGCGGCCCGCGCTCGCTGTCGCTCGTGCTCGTCGACAAGGACGAGGCGGAACCCGCGACGATCGGGTACGAGCCGAAGGTGGCGTCCCACGGACTGCGAGGCGCCAACCTCGCCGGCATCCGCTTCGAGGGATCAGTCGTGGGGCCGGACACCGTGGTCGGCCCCGAGGGCCACGGCCTCGAAATCGTGCTGAAGAGCCTGCAGCTCACCCGGCCCTTCACGACCGGTCTGTCGATGGGCGCCGTCGATCGGGCGCTGCAGACCGCGCTGGACGCCGCCGCCGTGCCGGACGGTGCGCACGGTCGCCTCCTCGACTCTCCGACCGCGCGGCGGTCGCTGGGCGTCGCCGTGGCCGACGCACTCCTGGTCGAGTGCCTGATGCTGGTCGGGGTCCGCTCGGCCCACGCCGTCCCCGCAGAGATGGCGCTCGTCAGCGCGCTGGTGAAGTTCCTCGGCCCCGACACCGCCGACCTGCTGTTCCGCGATCTCACCCGGCTGCTCGGGGCGCGGGCGCTCGTCGTGGGTACCGAGACCTCGGGGGCGCTGCATCCGTCCGCCTTCGGCGCGTTCCAGAAGGCCGCCCGCGACAGCCGCGTCGTCGGCATCTTCGACGGCAACTCGGTCGTCAACCTCAACATGATCGTCAACGAGCTGCCGAACCAGCTGCGTCCGGCACCCACCCCGCCGCTGGCGGAGGTGCTCGCTCCCCTGCGCGCCGACGCGCATTTCGACGCGCTCGACACGACCGCGCTGCGACTGGTGACGCGGCACGGCTCCCGGCTGCTGCGATCGCTGCCGGCGTTCGTCGACGCGGTCGACGACGGGCGGACGTCCCGCGCCGCCGTCGACGCGGCCCGCTGGATCGGCCGCGAGTACACGGCGCTGCTCGTCGAGGCGGAGACGCTCCCCCGGCAGTCGCAGCCCGATCCGCTCGCCTTCCACCTCGCCGAGCGGTTCGCGCTCGTCTTCGGCGGGGCATGCGCGCTGGCCGTCCACCTGGCGCGGGCGGACTCGGTGCCCGGCCCTCTGGGCGACAGCGACGTGTGGCTCGCGGCCGTGCTCCAGCGGGTGGCGAACCGCCTCGGCGCGGATCCGGTCCAGGCTCCGGTCGCCGACGCGCTGCTCGACGCCGCGGTCCGCGCGCACGCGGCGGGCAGCGCGGTGACGCTGCTCGGTTCGTGGACGGCGCGATCATGAGCATCGCGGAGAGCGTGGAGCGGGCACGTCCCGCCTTCGGACGCGACGTCGCTGCGGGACTCGGCGTCCTCGAGCCGCTCATCGGGCGGGTGCGGCTCGTCGTTCCCGGAGGGGGTCGCGCGGTGACGAGCGCGCTGCGGACGTATCGGTTCGACGTCTCCGACGTCGCGCCGGAGTCCGATGCCGCCGCGGCCACCGCCGTCCGCGCGGCCGTGCCGGCCGCGGCGCTCGCCGCGCTCGACGCCGCGCTGCGCGAGTCCGTGCAGTACTCCCATGCCCGTCACCTGTATGGCGGCACGGTGCTCGACATCCCGCACGCTCGCAGCCTGCTGGCCGCGGCGCTGGCCGATGCGCTCACCGCCGATGCGCTGAGCTCCGCCGCCGTGTGCCGTGCGGACGCACGTGCCGCTGCAGCATCCGTCGCCGTCGCCCTGAGCGCTCACCTCTCGTGCCTGCTGCTCGCCGAGGCGGCCCAGCAGGTGTCGGTGCTCGCCGGCTCGACGTTCTACGCGCGCATCGCGCCGTTCGAGCTCATCGAGCAGCACGTGCGCGACCTCTCCGCTCTCGCCGTCCTCGTTCCCGACCTCGCTGATCCGCTTCCAGCGGCCCTCGACAGGCTGCGCGCGTGGTGCACCGATACGGATGCCGTCGCCCCGGGCTCCCTGCTGCGGCCCGAGGTCGTGGCGGCGATCGCCATGGACGCGCCCGGGGCGGTCGAGGTGCACGTGTCGCTCGCGGCGGCCGCCGCCGAGACCGCGGCGGAGGCGGCGGAGTCGGAGTCGCTCGACCCGCACCAGTCGCTCGAACTCGCCCATCGGGTGTCGCTGCTCACCGCGGCCGCCGCGGTGGTCGACGGCTGGATGCACGCGCGCGGCTCGGAGGCGATCACGGGCGACCCGCTCGCGATGGAGGCGTGCCTCAGGCGCATCCGCGGGCGGGTGGTGCGGCGACAGCCGCCGCTTCCCGCCGACCTCGTGGCGCGGCTCGTCGCGCACGCCGAAGCCCGCGCCGCGAGCGGCGAGGAGATGGTGATCGGTCCCGCCCGGGCGACCGTCCCGCCGATGTGAGATGAGAAAGGACGACATATGCCTGTACAGCTGACCGCCACCGAGATCGAGCAGTGGCTCGTCGGACGCGTCGTCGCCTACGGCAAGATCCAGGCCGACGCCTTCACGATCGACACGCCCCTGGCAGAGCTCGGACTCGACTCCGTCTACGCCCTCACGCTCTGCGGCGACATCGAGGACGAGTTCCAGCTCGAGGTCGACCCGACGATCGTGTGGGACCACCCCACGATCCGCGAGCTCGCCGAAGGCATCCGTCAGCGTGCCGAGGAGTGAAGCCGGCGGCGACAGCCGGCGCACGCTCGTCTCCGCGCGGGGCGTGCACGTCGTGACGGGCCGCGTCCCCGGTGCCGACTCCGGCTTCGATGCCGAGGACGCCGCCCAGCTTCTCGGAACGGATGCCGCCACCCTCGGCTCGCTCGACGAGACACGTATCGCGTCGTACCTCACGGCGCGCCAGTGGGTGCGCGACATCGTCACCGGGCGCCTGCGGCGGCCCTGGAGCGGGTTCGAGGCGACCCCGCGCGGGGTGAAGCCGCGGCTCGCCGACTCGACGCTGGACGTCAGCATCGCCCACGCGGGAGACCGGCTCGTCGTGGGGGTGGTCGAACACGGGCGGATCGGCGTCGACGTCGAGCTCGTGGCATCCGTCTTCGATCAGCCGTCGCTCGCCCGTCGCCTGTGCACCCCTGCCGAGCGCCGACGCGCCGACGCGCTGGGGCCGGCCGAGCGGCGGGCGTGGCTCACGCAGCTGTGGACCGTGAAGGAGTCGTACGCGAAGGCGCTGGGGGCGGGTCTGTCGCTGGACTTCCGGCAGCTCGACGGTGCCGCTCTGCGTCACAGAGTCGCGGTTCGCGGTGTGCTGACTCCCGCGACGGGGGCGAGTCGTGCAAAGATCGCTGTCAGCTGGGTCGATGCTGCCCCTTCCTGTTCTCCCTCGTCCGTTCGGGCGATCTAGTCCCATCCCTGGAAGGGCATACTCATGCGTCTGTCTGTCATCGGCTGCGGGTACCTCGGCGCCGTCCACGCCGCCGCGATGGCCTCGATCGGTCACGATGTCGTCGGTATCGACGTCGACGCGCGCAAGGTCGCGTCGCTGTCCAAGGGCGAGGCACCGTTCTTCGAGCCCGGGCTGCAGGAGATCCTCACCGAGGGCATCGCGTCCGGCCGGCTCCGGTTCACCACCGACATGGCCGCCGCCGCCGGCGCGGCAGTGCACTTCGTGGGCGTCGGCACCCCGCAGCAGAAAGACGGCTACGCCGCCGACCTCACCTACGTCAACGCCGCCGTCGACGCCCTGCTGCCCTACCTGACCCCGGGTGACATCGTGGCCGGCAAATCGACCGTCCCGGTCGGCACCGCCGCCGACCTCACCCCCCGCATCGAGGCCACCGGCGCCACCCTGGTCTGGAACCCCGAGTTCCTCCGCGAAGGATTCGCGGTCAAGGACACCATCGACCCCGACCGGCTCGTCGTCGGCGTGCCCGCCGGCGAGCCCGGCCACACCGCCGCCGACACACTCCGCGAGGTGTACCACCCGTCCGTCGCGAAGAACACCCCGTTCATCGTCACCGACCTCGCCACGGCCGAACTGGTCAAGGTCGCCGCGAACGCGTTCCTGGCCACCAAGATCTCGTTCATCAACGCGATGGCCGAGATCGCCGAGGTCACCGGCGCCGACGTCACCCAGCTCGCCGACGCCATCGGCCACGACGTGCGCATCGGCCGCCGCTTCCTCGGCGCCGGCATCGGCTTCGGCGGCGGCTGCCTGCCCAAAGACATCCGCGCGTTCTCCGCCCGCGCCGAAGAACTCGGCCGCGGCGAATCGGTCGCGTTCCTCCGCGAAGTCGACGCGATCAACCTCCGCCGCCGCGAACGCGCCGTGCAGCTCGTCCTCGAAGCACTCGACGGATCCGTGTTCAAGAAGAACATCACCGTCCTCGGCGCCGCGTTCAAACCCCACAGTGACGACATCCGCGACTCCCCCGCCCTCGACGTCGCCGTCCGCCTGCACGGCCTGGGCGCCTGGGTCACCATCACCGACCCCGCCGCGATCGACAACGCCCAGCGCCTGCACCCGCAGCTGAACTACGTCGAAGACCGCGACGAAGCCCTCCGCGAAGCCGACGCCATCATCCTCGTCACCGAATGGGACGAATACCGCCGCGACCTCACCCCCGAACACGCCGCCACCCTCACCCGCGGCAAAGTCGCCATCGACGGCCGCAACGGCTGGGACGCCACCGCCTGGCGCGACGCCGGCTGGGCCTACCACGGCATGGGACGCCCCTGACCCCGAGGGCGCTCCCCTGCCGGCTCGGAAACGCCGAGGCCCTCAGAGCTGGTGGACGCTGAGCAGCTGCCAGCCCTCGGGCACCTTGGCCTCCAGCGCCGCCATGTCGTCGGCCTCGATCTCTTCGACGTCACCGCGGCGCGCGATCGTCGCGGTCGAGGTGAGCAGCTGCGAGCCCTTCGGCATCGCCGCCGGGACGTCCGTCACGACCCACCCCGCCGGCAGCTCGGTGGTGACGGCTTCCGTCAAGGCCTCGAGCGAGGGGCCTTCCACATCGACGGTACGGGTCTCGACAGGGCGGATGCGGCCGATGAGCATGGCTCGATCCTACGAGGGCGTTGTGCCGGACGATCGAGGGCAGCCTGTTTTCCGCGGGCAGCCTGCGGTATCGTCACTCTATTCTCGACGGTGAGACAGCTCCCGACAGGTTCACCGAGAGCCTGGCTGCCGCCGTCACGGAATCCGTGACCGGTGCGGAGACGCTGTACGCCCTCTGCAGGTCGCTGGGGGACGGAGTACGACGTGAAGCGTGCACTCATCACCGGGATCACCGGTCAGGATGGCTCTTACCTCGCCGAGCTGCTGCTCGGAAAGGGCTACGAGGTCCACGGCCTCATCCGCCGGGCATCGACCTTCAATACGCAGCGCATCGACCATCTCTATGTGGATCCACACGACCCGAGCGCGCGGCTGTTCCTTCATTACGGCGACCTGAGCGACGGCGCAGGGCTCGTGAGCCTGCTCGTGAAGATCCATCCGAACGAGGTGTACAACCTCGCTGCCCAATCGCACGTGCGGGTGTCGTTCGACGAGCCGGTGCACACCGCCGACACGACGGGGGTCGGCACGATCCGCCTCCTGGAGGCCGTGCGCTCGTCGGGCATCGACACGAAGTTCTACCAGGCGTCCACTTCGGAGCTCTATGGCGCCACACCCCCGCCGCAGAACGAGCTGTCGCCGTTCTCCCCGCGCTCGCCGTACGCGGCCGCGAAGCTCTACAGCTTCTGGATCACCAAGAACTACCGCGAGGCTTACGGCCTGTTCGCCGTCAATGGGATCCTCTTCAACCACGAGTCTCCGCGACGCGGAGAGACCTTCGTGACCCGCAAGGTCTCGCGCGCGGTCGCCCGGATTCAGGCGGGTGTGCAGAAGGACCTCTACCTCGGCAATCTCGACTCCATCAGAGACTGGGGCTATGCGGCCGAGTACGTGGAAGGAATGTGGCGGATGCTGCAGGTCGACGAACCGGAGGACTTCGTGCTCGCGACGGGCCGCGGTTACACGATCCGCGACTTCCTGGAGGCATCGTTCGGGCACGTGGGCTTGGACTGGCAGGAGTTCGTGAAGTTCGACGAACGCTACCTGCGCCCGACCGAGGTCGACGCCCTCATCGGCAACCCGGCGAAGGCCGCCGAGAAGCTCGGGTGGAAGGCCACGCTCGACGGCAAGGATCTCGCGAAGCTCATGGTCGACGCCGACATCGAGGCACTGGAGAAGCGTCCGGAGTGGATCGACTCGGTCAACCTGGCCTCGTGGACGCCCGAGCCGTCGCTGGTTGGCCCATGACCACCGCGACCGACGGTGTCTCATACGCGCCCGGGATACTCGATCGCGACGCGACCTTCTACGTCGCGGGCCACCGCGGGCTGGTGGGCTCAGCCATCGTGCGACGGTTGGATGCTGCGGGCTTCACGAACATCGTCGGCAAGACGTCCGCCGAACTCGACCTCAAGAACCGCGACGACGTCTTCGAGTACCTGGGCGAGATCAGGCCGCGGTACCTCGTGCTCGCTGCGGCCAAGGTCGGCGGCATCCTGGCGAACAGCACCTATCCGGTCGATTTCCTGAGCGACAACCTCCGGATCCAGTCCAACGTGCTCGACGCGGCGCTGGCGAACGACGTGGAGCGGGTCGCCTTCCTGGGCTCGTCGTGCATCTATCCGAAGTTCGCGGAGCAGCCGATCCGCGAGGACTCGCTGCTCACCGGACGCCTGGAACCGACGAACGACGCGTATGCGATCGCGAAGATCGCCGGCATCATGAACATCCAAGCCGTGCGCCGCCAGTACGGGCTGCCGTGGATCTCAGCGATGCCCACCAACCTCTACGGGCCGAACGACAACTTCTCGCCGAAGGGGTCGCACGTGCTGCCGGCGCTGATCCGCCGATACGACGAGGCGGTGAGGTCGGGTGCGTCGTCGGTGACGAATTGGGGCAGCGGAACGCCGCGGCGCGAGTTCCTGCACTCCGACGACATGGCCGATGCCGTGCTGCACCTGCTCGAGCACTACGACGGCCCGGAGCAGGTGAACGTCGGGACCGGGACCGACGTCACGATCCGCGAGGTCGCCGACACGATCGCTCGGGTTGTTGGTTTCGAGGGCGAGACCGAATGGGACACCTCCAAGCCCGACGGGACTCCGCAGAAGCTGCTCGATGTGTCCAAGCTCACCGACGCCGGGTGGACGTCGAAGATCCCTCTGGAGGAGGGACTCGAGCGCACCGTGACCTGGTACCGCGAGCACGCCGGCGCGATCCGCGTGTAGTTCGCGAGTGCAGCGGCCCTCACGCTCGGGGGAGAGATGGTGATGAGAGCCGCTGCACAGGTCACCCTAGATTCGATTGCATCGTCGTCGCTCTGGGGTTGACAGCCCCTTCGCGGGGCATGTACCGCTAGCTTGGAGCCACTGTCGGCTCTGTCTCGCCACGGAGGAGAAACAATGGCTCAGCGCCCGCTCGGCGTCACCCTCGTCGCCATCATCGCCTGGATCTCGGGCTTCCTGCAGATCCTCGGCTCGATCTTCGTGATCATCGGCGGCGTCTTCATCACCTGGCCCGCGATCGTCGGGTGGATCAGCCTGATCATCGGCGGCGTCACTCTCGCGGTGGGCGTCGGGCTCTGGCGCGGCAACCACACCGCCCGCACGATCGCGACGATCGTGTTCATCGCCAACATCGTGCTCGAGGTGCTCGGGATGTTCACCGGCGAGAGCCTCTGGTCGGCCCTCGGCGGCAGCATCCTGTCGATCATCGGCCTGATCCTGCTCTACACGCGCCCGGCGCGGGAGTACTTCGGGTCGTGAGCACCTGCCGGCGACGAGCCGGCGATCACACGAACGGAAGCTCGCGCTCCATGCTCGCCAAGGGGTCCACCACCCGCATCACGGCGGTCTGATACGGGTTGTTCACGAAGCGCGACGCGTAGTCGTACCACGTGCTGTAGCTCCCCCGATTCGCGGGCGTGTCCCACGAGCGCAGCAGCTCGCGCGTGAGGACTCCCTGCACCTTGTTACCGAAAGAACGCTCGCGCGCCTGTTGCTCCTGCATCGCCGCCGAGATCAGCACACGACGAGGCCCCGCGCTCGTGGTGTCGTAGTGGATCACGGGCTCGATGGGTGCCGCGCGGTAGGCGATCGAATCGGAGTGGCACGAGTCCACGATCACGACCGCCTTCATGTCGGTTCGGGCGCCCTTCCAGAACGGAACCCACCAGTCGTCGATGAGCGGCAGATCCGAGAGCGCGAACAGCTCGTCCATGCGGTCCGGCTCGCTGTCGTCGTACGCCATCCACCGGAAGCCGTGGCCAACCATCACGATCACCAGCGTCGAGCACGTGCAGGGATGCCGCGGGTCGACGTGACGCGAGAGCTCGGTGGTGACGGATGCCAAGGTTGTCCGGGCCGGTTCGTCGAGCCGCTCGACCTGAAGCGCACCGCTGTCGACCTCGGAGTTCTCCAGAATCCGCGCATAGGCATCGAGGTCGTTCGCTACGCCGTCGAGCCTCGCGAACGCGATGTCGCCCTCTCGCAGAGCGCCGGCCGCGGGCTCGAAACGGCTCTGAGCGGATGACCAGCGGAGTGCCTGTGGCGCCCTGACACCGATGAGCACCGCGTGCGTGGTCACGGCCTGCTCAATCCCGCGGGGCCGGGGTGGAGACCGCCGGGTCAGGCGTCGTCGCCCCCGACGACACCAGCGCGTCCCCGCCCAACAGTCCTCCGAGCCCCAGGACGATGAGAATAACCCCCACGACGTAGGCGGCGATCGTCCCCCGCACCTTGCTCAGCGCGGCGGCGAGCTTCTCGATGTCTTGGATGGGCAGACCGATGCCGCCTCGCGTCGTCTCGGCGGCGAGCAGGGCGCGAGCCCGCTGCCTCCCCCTTACCTCCAAGACCGACAGCCAGACGCCCATCAACACGGCTACGGCGCCCGCGACCAGAGCGAGCACGCTGCCGGCCGCGATGATCCGTTCCTGGAAGTCGACCTCGGTGCAGCACCCCGATCCGCCCATCGGCAGGGTCCACAGGATGATCCAACCGCCGAGCGCCAGCACGACGAACGCCAGTGCGCGGAACACGCCGCCGGTCCACTTGGCGAACTCAGGATCGTACTCGCCGATCTGGATCTCGGCCGGCGCGCCCGGTGGGTTCTCCGCAGGAGGGGCGGGTGCAGTGCTCGCGAGCGCGACGCGGATCGGCGGCGATCGGTGAATGACGGTGCCGACGGTGACGCTCGCGTAGAGGTCGTGCTCGGGTGCTTCGGTGAATGACGTCGTCGCTTGCCATGTCGTCGAGGTCGCGGCGCTGGCGTCGTTCGTGAAGTTCACCGAATCAAGCTTCTGCGTGCCGGCGAACAGCGCCGGAACGGGAATCGGCGACGGATGCGCGACGACGAACGTCACCTTCTTGCCAGGCGGAAGGTCGGTGAGCGGCTTGGGCGCCACCGTCGCCGTGCCGCCTTCCGGCGTGGCCGACAGCACGAGGGGAGTCGGCTGGCCTCCGCCTGGCGCAGGCCCGGCCGGCGCGGGCGGCACGCCCTCCGCCGGATGATCCTGCGGTGCTCGGGCTTGGTCGTCGGTCATTTCTCGCCCCCGGTCGTCGTCTTTGACGAAGGCGCGCCGAATACCGGTGACCCGTGGTCACGGCGCGATACCCCCTCGGCCGCTCACTGCCCAGGCGACCGATGGCCGAATCGTAGCGACGCACTGAAGCCCCCACAAGAGCTTGAGCGATCTCGGCCCGCTCGGGGCACGCGGCACCCTTTGCGCTGCCGAGCCAGGGACCCCTGCGCTGCGGCAGGCGCCGGGCGCGGCATCCGTCAATCCGGAATCTTGCGCCGCTCCCTCAGGTGCACGATCGCGAGGCCGATGGCGGCGCCCAGCACGTTGGCGACGATGTCGCGCAGGCTCGGCGTGCGCTCGGCGAGGATCAGCGCCTGCCCCGACTCGATGACGAGCGTGGTGGCGAGGGCGATCGGCACGACGAGTCCGCGGTGCAGCGGAAGCACGAGCGCCAGCAGCACCCCGAACGGCACGAAGAGCGCGACATTCGCCGTCGTTTCGATGAGGTCGTACGTCAGCCACGGCACCGCCCGCGTGATCGCATCGAGAAAGTCGGATGCGCCGCGGTCCACGGGTGTCGGCCAGAACGCGATGAGCGCGAGCATCACACCGTAGATGACGAGCAGACGGATGCCGCGCCCCTGCGTGCGACGCAGGTGGAGGGTGGCGACCGCCGCTGTGGAGGGCGGCGCGGGCGCGAGCGGGGGTGCATCGGCGATGGCGGGCTCCCCTCGATCGGGCGCCGGCGACACTGCCGCGCAGTGCGGCGATTCTACTCGGGAGATGGCGTGGGCGCAGAAGTATCTGGATTGACGAACATGTGTTCGGATGTCTCGTGTCGGAGAGGATCCGAAGTCGCGGACACGCGAATTCATCGAGGACGCGCACCGCGGGGGTCCAGACTCGCGCAAAGTAGCGCGACTTTCGTCCACCAGCTTCATTCGACACGGAGTATCAGTTCTCGCGCGAGAACTGAAGACGAATCGGCATGCGTCGTTTACTCGAACAAATGTTTGACACTCGTACCAGTCTTCGATATCCTGAGTGCATGACCAGCGCACTGTCGTTTCTCGCCGAGGCGATCGACGTCGCGCGGGGAATTCTGCCCGACGGGCGCGACATCGCGTCGCTCACACCGGCGGAGCTGCTCGCTCTCAACGAGCAGATCGGGCGCGGCAAGCGCCTCGCCGAGAGTGTGCAGGCGCTGGTGGCGTCCGAGATCCAGCGGCAGTCCACGCCCGAGCTCGGGCCCGACAGCCTCGCGAAGGTCCAGGGCTTCCGCAATCCCACGCAGTTCATCGCGGCGACGATGGGCACGACCACCGGCGATGCTGCGCGGCTCGTGAAGGTCGGCGAGGCCACGACCCCGCGCACGCTGCTGTCGGGCGACAAGGCACCTGCCCGGCACCCTCAGGTCGGCCAGGGTCTCAGCGACGGCCGCATCGGGGCGCAAGCCGCGTCGGCGATCATCGCGATGCTCGACCGCGTCGCGATCCGTGCCGGCGCAGAGAAGGTCGACCAGGCTGAGAAGCTCCTCGTCGAGCAGGCCGCCGGACTCCCCCTCGATGCGCTCTCGAAGCTCATCCTCCGCGCGGAGGCATGGCTCGATCCCGATGGCGTCGAGCCACGCGAAGCAGACCTGGCCGCCGAGACGGCGCTGACCGTGCGCCAGGATCGCACGGGCATGATCATCGTCAACGGCAAGTTCGACCCCGTGAGCGGCGCGCCCGTCAAGGCGGCGATCGAGGGCTATGTCACGGCGAGACTTCGCGCCCGGCGCGACGCCGAGGCCGCGCGCGACGCCGAGGCCGCCCGCACGACGTCGGCAGCCGACGCGCCCGCGACACCCCTTCTTGGCGAGACGCCGGATGCTGAGCGCCGAACGATCCCGCAGATGCAGGCCGACGCCCTCGTGAGCATCTGCGAGCACGCCCTCGGGTGCGGCGAGAAGGACCTCCCCCTCAACGGCGTGACGGTGGTCGTGCGCATGGACCTCGAGACGCTCCGCGAAGGCACCGGCACCGCCGAGATCGACGGCATCGACGCCCCGATATCCGCATCCGCCGCCCGAAAGCTCGCGTCGAGCGCCTCCATCATCCCCGCCGTGCTCGGCGGCGACAGCGAAATCCTCGACTGGGGCCGCGAACGACGGCTCTACTCCAAGTCCCAGAAGCTCGCCCTTGGCGAGCGCGACGGCGGGTGCGCCGGGTGCGCGCTTCCGCCGCAGTTCACGAAGGTGCATCACATCCGCTGGTGGTCGCGAGACGTCGGCCCCACCGACCTCGACAACGGGGTGCTGCTGTGCGAATCGTGCCACCACCGCGTCCATGACAACGGGTGGGACATACAGGTCGAAGGCACCGGCAGAAGAGCCAAGGTGCGGTTCATCCCTCCCACCTACATCGACCCCGCCCGCACCCCGCGCCTCGGCGGGCGCGCTCGATACGACTTCGCCGCATGAACCCCCGTTATCGTGGGCCCGTGCTCACCGACTCGGCCGACGCGACGGTACTGCTGCGCCTGGACGAAGCCGACGAGCTCGCCGCTGCCTGGGTATTCGCGCTGGCCGAGAGGCGCGGCATCCGTGCCCTTCTCATCAAGGGGCCGGCCCTGCACCTCCATGGGCTGCGCGACGAGCGGGTGTCGGCCGACGTCGACCTGCTCGTCGAGCCGGCACGGTTCGACGAACTCTGCCAGGCGATCGCGGAATCCGGCTGGACGAAGCGACCGTCGGGATTCCTCGGCGAACTGACGACCGTGCACTCGGTGACGTTCCTGCGCGACGGATGGCCGTGCGACCTCGATGTGCACAGCTTCTTTCCGGGATTCCTCGCCGACCCCGCAGTCGTGTTCGAGGCGCTCTGGCGCCACCGGTGGGCGCTGCCGCTGGCGCACCACGACTGCCTCGCGCTCGACAAGGTCTCCGGGGCGCTCGTGCTCGGGCTGCACTCCCTCCGCGGAGCGACGATCCAGGCGCGCCACCTCGACGAGCTCGAGCAGCTCGTGCGCACGCCGTTCACCGACGAGGAGCGCGCTGATCTCTGCGCGCTCGCGCGCGAGACCGGCTGCGTCGCCACCCTCGAGACCGTCCTCCCGCGCTTGGGCGTGCATGTGGAGCCGACTGCCGAAGAGCTGGCGTCACCCGGCCTGCGGGACTGGCGCGAGCGGGTGACCGCAGGATCCCACGGCTCCTACTTCTGGATGCTGGCGCTCCGCAAGTCGCGGTGGAGCAAGCGCCCCCGAATCCTGTGGCGCGCGGTCTGGCCCACCCGACGCGACCTGCTCGTCGCCCGGCCCGAGACCATCGACACCTTTCGCGGGCGCACGCGGGCGCGCCTGGCACGGTGGGGGCGCGGCATCCGTTCCGCCCCTGCGGGACTGCGAGCCGTCTGGACGCACCGCCGCGGCGTCAGCCCATGATCAACCAGAGCACGCAGACCGCCGCGAGAAACGCGACAGCCACGCAGATGAGCCACATCGGCGCCCCGCCGTATTCGCGGAGCAGCCACGGCTCCTGCCCGATCTCGTAGCGCCGCCGCCGGCGTCGTCGTGAACCCGCCATTCCACACCCTTTCCCCAGTTCGCGACGCCCTTGTCACGAACTGACGCTATGCGCGCCGGGTTGCCGGTCGGCGACGCCGATGTTTCGTGTTCGCCGCGCGACGCTCAGCATCACCTGAAGAAGCGGATGCTGTCACCCAGCGCCAACGGGACCCCCCGGTCGTTCCCGTGGATGAGGACAACCACCACTCACCCCACCCGCGACACGATCACGGTGTCAACGGATGTGACAGTCGACAAGACGGCAACTCTAGCCAGTGAAGACGAGGTCCTGATCTCGCAGCGTTCCGAGGAAGGACTCGACGTCGGGGCGGATCGCATCACCGTCGACTTCGGCGGCTTCGGCGACCCGGGAGACGATCGTGTCGGAGCACCCTGGCCCCGCGGCGAGCGCGGTCCAGATCAGCGCGGCAGAACCCTCGAGCGCCAGGGGCGACGCGGCGGGATTCGCCAGGGCCAGCACCACCACTCGCGGTGACTCCCCCGTCCACGCGACGTCGTCGTGGATGCGCCACAACGGGGGGTCAGCGGGTGGCAGCTCGCGCGATCGCTTCAGCACGCCGGCCGCGACCAGTTCTGCGACCGCGGCTTCCACGGCCGGCGCAGCCTCCTTATCCCCGGGAACGCCGTACGCCTCCACCGCCGCCTCCACGAGGGCATCAACACCGACGCCGTCGGCCGCGCGCCAGAGCGCCGGGGCGATGCCGGCCAGCACCCGCACCGTGCCGACGTGATCAGCATCGACGTGGAGGAGCGCGACACGATCGGGATCACTCAGCGCGAACTCGTCGAGAGGAGCGATGCGCCGGAAGGTCCACTCCGCGCCCGAACGCGCACCAGGATGCGGCACGCCCAACGGCCTCGACACCCGCGGCGTCGACGGCGAGACCGCCGCGAGCTCGGGGACCACCGGGGCCAGGGCCGAGGCATCCGTGTACGACACCCGACGCAGGCCACCGACCGACGCTACGTGCGCGGCGATCGTGCGCAGCGGCGCCGGAAGGTTCGTGAGGTAGCTCGACTGCGCCACGAGTTCCTCGAGCGCGTCGCCCAGGTCGACGTCCGAAACGACCGCACCGTCGACGCCCTCGCGTCGATCGAGCAGCACGATGCCAGCGAGCCTCAGCGAGCCATCCGGGAACGAGCCAAGCCCCAGAGCCGACGGGGAGTGCTGTGCCTTCTCAGGCTCACCCGGCTCGATGATCGACAGCGGCTTTCGGTAGGGCAGAACGCGCCCCGAAGCATCGATCGCCACCGTCTCGTCCGACACGTACCCGTACGCCTCGCCCAGCACCCGCGACGCCGTCGTCTTGCCGCGACCACTCGGACCGATGAGCGCCACCACCCGACCGTCAGGCAGGGCGATGCCGGCGGCGTGCAGCATCCACAACCGTCCGCGTTGGGCCTCGATCGCCGCGAGCGTCACCCGCTGGGACAGCGACGACAGCAAAGCACGGATGCTGCCACCCGCCGCCGCGACCACCTCGATGTCGGCGTCACCCACCCCCGCAGCATCCGTCCGCGCATCCTGCCAGGCCGCTTCGACAGCACCCCGCGAATCACGGTCGAGGCCGTCGCACACGATGCCCACCCGCACGCCCAGGGCAGCGATCACGAGGTTGCGGGGCACAGGCGGTAGTGTACGTGGGACTGGGAGGCGCCCATGGAGCTGCGGGATTACCTGCGCATCTTGCGAGCGCACTGGCTCGCCGTGATGGCCCTCACTCTCCTGGGCGTGGCCGTTGCGTGGGGATGGACCGCCCTGCAACCCAAGGTCTACACGGCCGATGCCAGCGGGATCGTCACGGCGACCAACGCCGGATCCGACACGGGCGCGTCGCTCGTCGGTGACCAGCTCGCCCGCAGCAAGGTGACGTCGTACGTCGAGCTCGGGTCGTGGCGCGCCGTCGCCGAGTGCGCGATCGACGAACTCGGACTCAGCACGACCCCCGAATCGCTTGTCACCCGCGTCGACGTCTCGAACCCGCTCGACACCGTCATCGTGCGGGTGACCGCGAGCGCGTCGAGCCCCGAAGAGGCCCGCGACCTCGCCGAATCCTGGCTCGGGTGCATGGTCGAGCAGATCGACAACGTCGAGGGCACCGACGAGACCGGCACCGCCGCCGTCACGCTCGTCACCGGCGACTCCGCGCGCCTTCCCACCGCGCCGTCGTCGCCGAACGTGCGCCTCGCGCTCGCCCTCGGCGCACTCGTCGGACTCGCCCTCGGCATCGGCTACGCGGTCGTGCGCCACGTGATCGACCGGCGCCTCCGCGACCCGCGCGACATCGAACGCGAGACCGGCGTGCCCGTCGTCGGAACCCTGCCCGTCGACAAGGGTCTGAGCGTCGAGCGCGGCCTCGCCGATTTCGAGAGCCAGCACTCCTCGTCCGCCCCGCTCGCCGAGGCGATGCGGGAACTCCGCACGAACCTGCAGTTCATGGACGTCGACAACCCGCCCCGCGCGATCGTCGTCACGAGCCCGCTGCCCGGCGACGGCAAGTCCACGATGGCCGCCAACCTCGCCGTGAGCATCGCTGCCGCGGGCCGCCACGTCGTCCTGCTCGACGCGGACCTGCGCCGCCCCATGGTCTCGACGGTGTTCGGCCTGCCCGACGGCGCCGGCGTCACCGACGTACTCGCCGGACGCGCCGAGCTCAACGAGGTCGTGCACAACGTCGGCACGAGCCGCAACCTCGCCGTCATCACCGCCGGGCGCATCCCGCCGAACCCCAGCGAGGTGCTTGGCTCGAACCGCATGCAGGCGCTCCTGCAAAGCCTCACCGAGCACGCCCTCGTCATCATCGACTCCCCGCCCCTTCTTCCGGTGACGGATGCTGCGGTCCTCACGACCGCGGCAGACGGGGCGCTCATCGTGGTCAGCGCCGGCAAGACGACGTACGACATGCTGCACAAGGCGCTCGCGAACCTCGGCAAGGCCAACGCCCGCGTGCTCGGTGTCGTGCTCAACCGCGTGCCTCGCAAGAACGGTGGGTACTACGGGTACCAGTACGAGGGCGACTACGCCGCAGCGGACACCCGCTGACTTCGAAAGCGGACGCTCAGACCAGCCCCTTAGGGTGGAGCGGTGACCGACTCCGCCCTGCCCCGCTCCGTGCGCCGCGGGGGCCTCGTCTTCGCGATCGTCCTCGGTGGCCTGCTGGTGGCCGCTGTGGTCGCCACCGTGTGGATCGCGGTGCGCGGCGCCCTCGCCTACAGCCACCTCCACGATGCGCAGCAGACCGCGGCCGCGGTGCGCGAGAACCTCTCCGATCCTGCCGCGGCCAGCGACGCGATCGCCGCTCTCGCCGCCGACACGGGGGCCGCGCACGCGATGACCTCCGACCCGGTGTGGGAGCTGGCCGAAGGGCTCCCCTGGGTCGGCCCGCAGCTTGCCGCGGTATCCACCGTCGCCGAGTCCCTCGACGGCGTCACGAGTACCGCTCTGCGCCCGTTGTCGGAGGTCGCCGCCTCGTTCCAGGTCGACGCACTCCGCCCCCAGGACGGACGCCTCGACCTCGCGCCGCTGCAGCAGATCAGCGGCGCCGCGCAGACCGCGAGCGACGGGGTCGGTGCGGCTGCAGCATCCGTCTCATCGATCGATCGCGCCGCGCTCGTCGCGCCCGTCCGCGAGGCCGTGGAAGAGGTCGACGGACTGCTCACCGAAGCCGGCATCGCCACCGACGCACTCGCCCGTGCCACCCGGCTGCTGCCGTCGATGCTCGGCGCCGACGCGCCGCGCGACTACCTGGTGCTGTTCCAGAACAACGCGGAGTGGCGCTCGCTGGGCGGCATCCCGGGCGCGATGGCGCTCATCCACACCGAAGGCGGCGTGCTCAGCCTCGCCGCCCAGGAGTCCTCCAGCGACTACCCCCGCTATGACGACGCGGTGCTGCCGCTCGGCGACGAGGTCACGGCGATCTACGGGGAGCGCCCGGGCCGGTGGATCCAGAACGTCACGCAGGTGCCCGACTTCGCCGTGAGCGGCGCGCTCGCCCGCGAGATGTGGGCGCGGCAGCACGGCGGGCAGCAGGTCGACGGGGTGATCTCGCTCGACCCGGTCGCGCTGTCGTACCTGCTCGAGGCGACAGGACCCATCACCCTGCCGACCGGCGACGTGCTCGCCCCCGACAACGCCGTGCAGCTCCTGCTCAACGATGTCTACGCCCGGTACACGCGCCCCGCCGACCAGGACGCGTTCTTCGCCATGGCGGCGGCCGCCGTGTTCGAGAGGCTCTCGAGCGGCGACGTCGACCCGGCCGCCCTCGTCGGCGCCCTCACCCGCGCCGGTGACGAGGATCGCCTGCTGCTGTGGAGCACGCACGAGAACGAGCAGAGCCTGCTCGCCGACACGACCCTCGCCGGCGGCCTGCCCACGTCGGATGACGACGCCGCGCGCTTCGGCGTGTATGTCAACGACGGCACCGGCTCGAAGATGGACTACTACCAGAACGCGACGACAGCGCTCGAGTGGTCGAGCTGCACCCTCGACGCGGCCGGAACCGCGACGGGGGACGCCGTGCTGACGGTCACCGTGGGCAACACGGCGCCCGCGGATGCCGCATCCCTTCCCGCGTACATCACCGGCGACAGCGCCTTCGGCGTCCCCGCCGGCATCACCCGCACGATCGGCTACCTGTACCTGCCGGAGGGCTTCGAGCTCGTCGACGCGACCATGTCGGACGGAACGGGATTGGGCGGCGGGACGCACGACGGACGCCGGGTCGTGAGCTTCGCGATCGACCTTCCGCCGGGCGGATCCGTGACCGCGACGCTCACCGCACGGACGACCGAACCCGCCGCCGCGACGCTCGAAGCGGTCACCACACCGACGCTCACCCCGCCGGCCGAAGTTGCCGCGGTCTGCGACGGTTCGTAGACTGCTCCCGATGCCCCACATCGCGAATCTCCCCACGCCCAGGCTTTTTCCCCGAACCGCTCTCGTCGCAACGCTCGCTCTCGGAGCGGTTCTCGCGGTGCCCGCGGCGGCGAACGCATCGACCATCTACCCTCCCTCGGGTTCGTGCACCGCGACCCCGACGGCGCAGACCGGCGGCACCGTCTCGTTCGAGTGCGACGCCGAGACCTTCTCGCCCGACGAGGCCATCACCATCACCGTCACCGGTGAGAACGGCGCTGCCGCGCGCATCGGCATGGTGAGGTTCGCGATCACCACGGCGAGCGGCACCGCCTCGTCCGAGGCCGACGGCTCGCTCGCGGCGGTCGACATCACGCTCCCCTCGAACGCCACGGGCACCTACAACATCGCCGCGGTGTCGTCGACCTCCGCCGGCGGCACGGCGGCCGTCACCATCACCGGCGCCGACGGGCTCCCCGCGACGGGCCTCGACCAGGGCCAGACGCTCGGCCTCTGGATCGGCGGCGGGGCACTCCTGCTCGCCGGCGCGGCGCTTGCGGTCGTGGCCGCGGTGCGCCGCTCGCGCGACTCGCGCTGACCCGCGATCCGCGCTGACCTGCGGCGCGGTACGACGTGCAGCTCCGGGTGACCCGCGGTTCGACTCGGCGCCGCCGTCCGGGCCGACCGCTATCGTGATCGCCATGGCACCCGCCGCGTCGACGTCGCTCGAGCGCACCTACCGGTACCTGCGGATCGGACTCGCCGGCACCGTCGTGGCGATCTTCGTGGCGATCCTCCAGTCCGCGGCGACGTACGGCTGGCTGACGTCCCTCAGCGACTACTTCTACACACCTGCCCGTGACGTGTTCGTCGGGGCGCTGATCGCCGTCTCCCTCGCCCTGTTCGCCCTGTCGGGCCGCGGCGCCGAGCGCGCGCTCCTCGACGCCGCCGCACTGTTCGCACCGCTCATCGCGCTGGTGCCGACGACGGTGCTGGCAGGCACCGTCCCCGGGGTCGGCGTGACGTGCAGCGGACGCTGCTTCCCGCCGGAGTACGAAGCCGATGTCGCGAACGGCGTCGTCGTCTACCTCGTGCTCGGCGTGCTGCTGCTGCTGGTCGCCCTGCTGCTCGGCGCGCTCGGTCAGGTCCCGCTCGCGGCGGTGTGGCCGTCGCTGCTGATCGCGGCGATCGTGATCGCGCTGACCGGCCTCACGTGGGCGCTCGCGCGGGACGGGTTCCTGGAGAACGCGCACTTCTTCGCGACGACGGCGTTCTTCGCACTGTTCGCAGCGGTCGCGGTGCGGGGCGCCTTCCCGCGGCAGGGTCCGCCCCCGACGCCGGTGTTCCGGGTGCTCTACACCGCGATCGCCGTGGGACTGGTGGTCGTGCTCGTGGCGTACGTGGTGCTGCTGCCGCAGGCGAGCGGTTCCGGCATCCCCATCGTCCTCATCGTCGAGGCGATCGCCCTCGCGCTGTTCTTCGCGTTCTGGGTGGTGCAGGGGATCGAGAAGTGGAGCGACCCCGACCCGTCGATCATCGCGGGGTGAGGCCTGCGCCGGGTTCGGGGGCTTCGACTCGCAAGCTCGCTCGACGGGCGGGCATACGGAGGAGTGGCCTGTGAGAGACGAAACGTCCCCGGGGGTTCGGGAGGGTCCGGGGACGTTCCGCCTGGCTTGTGACACGCCCCGTCAGCGCTCGGAGGCCGCGGGGAAGAGGCCGCTGCAACCCGGATCGATCGTGACGGGAGTCGCGGTCGCCGTCGGGGTATGACGCAGTCGCAGCGGACCGAGCCCGCCCTCGGGCAGCACAGCGGTGAACGAGACGGTCTCGGTCTCCCCCTTGCCGATGAACACGGTCTTGCTCACCGCCGTGTTGGCCTTCTCCACACCACTGCGCTCCCACCGCGCGACGTCGCCGCGCGCGGGGACCGTCTGCGTGATCTGTGCGCCGGGCGGCGCGAAGAACAGCACATCGAGGATCATCGTGCTGCGCGGCACCCCCAGCTGTCTGTTGCGGTACCCCAGGGTGTAATTGCTGCGGATGTCGTCGGTGATCCCGTTGTGCATCGTCATCGTTGTGGTGATGGTGCGTGCCGCGGCATCGCAGGTCGCGGTGACAGCGGTGGTGAGGTGGTAGTCGAGCTTGCTGACCGCCGAGTCGTTCAGATAGATCCCCACCTGCGTCTGCGTGGTCGTGTCGCCGGCGAGGGCGCCGTCGAGGCCGAATTCCACGGCGAGCGCCTGCGCCGCCGGATCCGTGAACGCGAGGTTGATGCGCTGTTCCTTCGCCGACTGCTCGAGTGCGGCGAGCATCTGCAGCGGATCCCATGACGACGATGTGAGGTGATCGAACACCTCCCGCGCAGCATCCGCGAAGAAGGCGTCCGAATCGGCGCCGACCGGATAGCGCTCGTACGCATCGCTCAGCAGCACCTTGACCGCGTTGTCGGCCGTGAGCAGCTCACCGGTGCCGAGCGTCACCGGCCCCGACACCGCGAGCATGTGGGCGAGCACCACGGGATCGATGGAGACGACGCCGTCGAACGTCGTGCCCGTCGTGTGGGTCCACAGCGCCTGGAACAGCTGCGCCGTCGTCGGGAAGTCGGGGGTGAAGGTGAAGTCCTGCGAGTGCCTGGTCAGCGTGGGCAGGTAGATGCCCATGGTCTCGCCAGGCAGCGGCACGTATTCGTTGCCCTGCGTGCCCGCGTCGTAGAACGTCTGCGAGCTGCCCTGATCGACGTAGCCCAGTGTGCCGTCGGTGAGCGTCACGATCATGCTTGCGGCGGGATTGCCGCCCGTGGCACGGATCTCGGCGTTGTTCTGGAACATCAGCAGGTACGTCTTGGTGCCCGCCGAGCCGGCCATGTCGAGCAGCGTCGGCAAATACTTCTCAGCCACGCCCAGGGCGGGCGTCGCGAGGTCGATGAAGCCGAGGATGTCGGAGATCGACTCCCCGACCTCGGGGAGCAGCGTCGAGGTGTCGATGGGTGCGACGATCGCCTGCGCCTCGGTGAAGGCCGCGGCGATCTCGGGGATCGAGCCCTGCACCTGCCGGAAGGGCTCGAGGTCGATCCCGCCGCCGGCCACGGCGAGCCGGTCGAAGTCGGTCGCCGCCATGAACTGCAGCCCGGCCGGCAGCGCACGGTCCACGAGCACGTCGACCGCATGCGTCACGCGTCGCACCGCGTCGACGTTCTGCCCGACGAACGGCACGTTCATCGCGATGTCCCACAGCGGCCCGTCGACCGTCCGGACGGCGAGCGTGACGTTCGCCTGCACCTCGTCGGTCACGGCGCGCAGCTGGGCCGTGTCGGCGGCGTCGAAATCGGCGCGCAGCGATTCGATCCCGGCCGCCGCCCGCTCGACGGCGGCGCGGGCGCGCTGCGCCTCCGACCAGAACTGCATCGCGAAGGCGCCGGCGACGACGCCGCCCACCAGCAGCACGGTGAGCAACGCGACCACGATCCACGGCCACGCGCGCCGGTGGCGCGTCGCTACAGGCGTCGCCTCAGCATCGAGAACGGCCCCAGTTTGCGCACCCTCGGGTTCGGAGCGCGTGACGATCCCCCTCGTCACGAGGGCAATGGTACTCTTCGCGCCCCCTGCTGTCAGGGGTCACGCGAGATTCGGATTCAGGCGGCGCCGGACGTTCCGGTGGCGGTCGCCGCCGCCTCGGGGTCGGCGATCTCGACCACGCGGCGCACACCCGGAGCGGGGTGCGCGGTCACGAGGATCGGCAGGTGGTCGCTCAGCCCCTGCGGCAGCGTGCGCACGCGGTCGATCTCGAACCCGATCGACGTCGCGAAGTCGTAGTGGCCGCGGAAGAAGCGGTACCGCGTGTACGTGCGCGAATCCGACAGATTCAGCTCGTACCCCTGCTCGCGGATGTGCTGCCCCAGCCGCTCCTTGAACACCGGGTAGTTGTAGTCGCCGACCATGAGCGCCGGAAGCCCCTCGCCCAGCTGCTGCAGCTCGCCGAGCGCCGTGCGGATCTGGTGCCGGCGCAGCGAGTTCAGGGCGGTCAGCGGAGCCGCATGGAACGACGCCACGATCAGGTCGGTGTTCTCGTCGATGTCGTGCAGCCGGACGCCGAGCAGTCGCTCCTCCGCGGGCTTGAGCACACGGTCGTGGAGCGACTTCTTGAGCGCCAGCGCCCGCACCTCGACCGCGCGGTACGTGTTCTCGCGGTAGTAGACGGCGAGCCCCAGGCGGTTGCGCTGCGTCGAGTCGGCCAGCCGCAGCCCCGAGATCTCTTCGGGAATGTCGGACGTGTCGGCTTCCTGAAGGCACAGCACGTCCGTGCCATGCCGCTCCACCAGATGGGCAAGCTCCCCCGCCGCCCGGTGCTTGCGCAGGTTGTACGAGATGACCTTCATGACGACCACAGCCTATTCCGTGGACGTTTCGAGCGGATGGCCTTGACAGGAAGTCCCCATGTACGAAAACCGGATGCCGCGCCTCTGGATTGGTGTGCCGGTTCACGGCATCCGAGCGTGAAACCCGCACCCCGATCCTGGAGGAACCCATGACCGCTGCATCCCCGAAGACCGTCCGCGCCGAGCTCGCCGACGCCCTCGACGCGAGCCGCGCCGCGCGCGAAGAGGCGCAGCGCGAGCTGCACCGCAGTGTCGCCCTGCGCTCCCGCGCCGCCGACGCCCTCGAGCGCACCGCCCGCCGGCCCGGACTCGACGAGTCCGAGCGCTCGCGCCTGCGCTCCGAGTACGCCGCCGCCGACCGCGTCGTCGCCGAGCACCGCGCGGCTCTGGACAAGGCGCAGGAGTTCGAGCGCGCAGCATCCGTCGTGGCCGGCGCCTTCGAGGACGAGGCCGCCTCGGCCAGCCCGCTCGCCGCGGCACTGCTCCAGCTCGTCGGCTCGAAGCGCGGCGGCACCGCACGCCGCGGCGCACTCGCGTCCGGACGCACCGCGCCCGCCGCACGCGTGCGCAGCCCGCGCCCGCGGACCGCCTGACGCGACACGCCGGGGTCCCGGGGCCCCGGCGCCGGTCTCGTAGGCTCGCCTTCGTGCCCACCTCGCGACGGACCCTCACGATCGCCGCGATCACGGGCGTCGTGGCCGTCGTCGCGGTCGTCGCGGTCGTCGTGCTCCTGGGCGGGCAGGCTCCCGAGCCGCCCGGCCCCGGCACGAAGATCGTCGTCTCGGAGCTCTCGAAGGCGACGGATGCGGCGACCCGCGCCGCCGACGACAGCCCCGAGCAGGCCGCGGCCGAGTACCTGAGCGAGCAGCCCACGGCCGTGTGGCTCACGCCCGAGGGCGACCCCGTCGACGTCGTCGGCGAGCGCATCGCGGGCCTGGCGGCCGAGGCGCGCGCCCAGTCCGCACGCATCGCGGTGGTCGTCTACGGCCTGCCGGAGCGGGACTGCGGCGGTCACTCCGCGGGCGGCCTCGACGTCGCTGCGTACGTCGAGTGGACGCAGGCGATCGGCGACGCGCTGCGCGAGGCCGCCGACGCGGCGCCGATCGTGATCCTCGAACCCGACAGCCTCGCCCTCGCGCGCGAGTGCGGCAACGTCGATGAGCGCATCGCGCAGCTGAGCGCCGCGGTCGAGGCGATCGCCGCCCAGAGCACGTGGATCTACGTCGACGGCGGGCATTCGAACTGGCTGGCGCCGGCGGAGATGGCCGCGCTCATCGAGGAGCTCGACCGTGCGTCACGCGGGGAGGGCGGCCGAGGCATCCGTGGGTTCGCCACCAACGTGTCGAACTTCCAGGCGACCGACCACGAGGTGGCGTACGCCCACGACGTGTCCGGACGGCTCGACGGACTGCACGCGATCATCGACACCGGCCGAAACGGCGCGGGCTCGAACGGCGAATGGTGCAACCCGCCCGGCCGACTCGTCGGCGAGTCCGGAGGCACGATCGGCGACGACGTCGTCGACACGAATCTGTGGGTCAAGCCGCCCGGCGAGAGCGACGGCGAGTGCAACGGCGGCCCGGCCGCCGGACGCTGGTTCCCCGACGCCGCCGTCGAGCTCACCCGGGACGTCGTCGCGGATTGATACCCGACCAGGCCTTCCCGGTGTTGTGTAGCATCGGGAGTACTTTGCGCATGCGTCGGGGGCCGCGGCTGGGGTCGGTAATCGGCGCATATCCGGTTCCACCGTCCGAGAAAGATCGCCACGCATGAGCACCCCTTCTGACGAGCTGAAGACAGCGGTCATCATCGAGGACGACAAAGAGATCCGCCACGTCCTGGCCGAGGTCCTCGAATCGTCGGGGTTCTCGACCGTCTCCGTCGGCAACGGCATCGACGGCGTGCGGGCGGTGCTCACCTACAAGCCCGTGCTCACGACGATCGACGTCAACATGCCCGGCATCGACGGCATCGAGGCGGCCAAGCGCATCCGCGCCCAGTCCGACACGTACATCATCATGCTGACCGGCATGAACGATGAGGCCGACGTCATCGCCGGTCTCGGTGCCGGCGCCGACGACTACCTTCTCAAGCCCTTCCGCCCCCGCGAGCTGCGCGCCCGTGTCGAGGCCCTCATGCGACGGCGGACGACTGACGCGGAGCGCGCGGTGGCCGCGCCGTCCGCACCGTCGCAGGGGAGCGTGGGTCCGTCGTTCCCCGGCGTGCGGGCGATGACCACCGCCGTGCCGGCGGCACCCGCGATGGAAGACCTCGACCTCGCGACACCCGCGACACCCGCGACCGTCATCGTGCCGTCGGGCGCAGCATCCGTCTCTCCGATCGGCGACGCCGACTCCGACGCCGACGGCGAATGGCTGACGCACCGCGACCTGCGGCTGCACGCCGAGAACCGCATCGTGCTGATCGGAGGCGACGAGCTCGAGCTCACACGCACCGAGTTCGACCTGCTCGCGACGCTGCTGGAGTCGAAGCGGCGCGTGCGCAGCAAGGCCGATCTCACGCTGGTGCTGCGCGGCGAGTCCTACGTGACGAGCTACTTCGTGGGCGACGCCGACAAGCGCGCGGTCGAGGCGCATATGACGAATCTGCGACGCAAGCTCGGCGAGAGCGCCGCGAACCCGCGGTACATCGAGACCGTGCGCGGCGTCGGGTACCGGCTGACGTCCGAAGGCTGACACACACCTCAGACAGGGAAGGGGGCCTCCGCTCGCCCCACGCGAGCGGATGCCCCCTTCTCTTTCGGCGAGGGTGTCCGTTCCTCCCCGTGCGGACTCCCTCTCCCATTCCTCCCCCGCGCCGTGGTCCCCAGCTTCGGCGCCCACCCCGGTGGTGACACGCTTCGGGTGTGTGCCGGACGAGCGGATGCCTCCGCCCCGGCTTGTTCGGTGAGGGTGCCCGCCCCTCCCCCAAGGCGGGACCCTCACCTCCTCCCCCTGCGCCGTGCTCCCCAGCCGCGGCGCTTCCCCAGTTCTGACCCGATTCGGGTCCGGGTCAGACCTTGTATCCGTGATGACGACGGATGAGCTTGAAGAACATGGACAGCGTCTGCAGCACCGTGACGACGCCGACGATCGGCCAGCCGATCCACAGGACGGTGGACTGCACCATCACGGGGAGCATGATCCAGATCGCGACCATCGCGGCGATGACGGCGACGGCGAGGATGAGCGGCGTCCAGTGGCCGAAGCCGCCGCCGCGCTCGGCCTTCGCCTGCATGGCCCAGTTGTCGACCTTCTTGCGCGACAGGAACCTGGTCCAGGAGCGCACGAAGTGGCTGCAGCGGATCCACATGTAGATCTCGGCCGGGACCAGCGTCAGGCCGAAGATGATGTCCCGCGCATTGCGGTTGTTCATCGTCAGCGCCATGCGGGTGTTCAGCGCGATCGCGACCACCGGCGGGATGAGCCACCAGTACGAGAACTCGAACGCGCCGATCGACAGCGATGCCGCCAGCAGGGTGATGAACGCGACACGCACGAACATGTTCATGAGCATGTCGAAGTGCTCGAGCCAGCGGACACGCAGGTTCGGATGGAACGGCTGGCCCTTGGTGTCACCGCGCTGGCCCGGCCACATGAGCTCGATGGCGCCGTACGTCCACTTGACCTGCTGCGCGTCGAGTGCGCGGAGGGTCGTCATGCCGCCGACGTCGGCACGGGCGAAGGGGCTGATCTTCGTGAGGTACCCGGCGCTCTTGATCTGCAGCGAGAGCAGCGAGTCCTCGACCTCGGAGTCCTTGACCCACGGGGTCGACTGGTGGTTCTCCTTCATCACGTCGCGCAGGGCGTGCGTCGAGAAGATCGAGAACTGGCCGCCGAGCACCGCCATGTTGCGGCCGCGAAGCAGGTTGTGCAGATTGAAGGCCGCGAACTGCGAGCGCTGACCGGTCGTGAGGAACTTCGCCAGGGCACCCTTGATCGGCTTGTCGTCGATCGAGTAGATCGCCGAGATGCCGCCGATGCGGGTGTCGCTCGTGGCCTCGGCCTCGAGGTATTCGACGGCCTTCGCGTCGGCCACGGTGTCGCCGTCGACGCCGAGCAGGTAGTCGTAGCCCTCGACCAGCGTGTAGCCGTAGTTGAGCGCGCCGACCTTCTTGTCGGGGTTCTTGCCGATGTCGTGGACGAAGACCTCGGTGAACTGCTCGCCGAGCTCGGTGACGACCTCGTGCGGACCGGCGTACTGCGACGCGAGCTTGACCGTCGCGTCGGACGTGTTGTTGACGACGACGTGGATGACATCCGGCACGCGCGTCTGACCGAGCAGCGACTCGATCACCTGGGCGATCGACTCCTCCTCGTTGTACGCGGGGATGACGCAGCCGATGGTCGAGCGGTGCACCGACGTGTCATCGAGTACGGCCTCGAAGTCGTCGGCGAATCTGTGGGCGTGACCGTGGACAGTCGTGACGTCCTCGAGCGGAGCGGGGGCGTCACCGTGGTGCGTCCGCTTGCTGCGGATGAGGGGGACGATGTCGGTCACGTTCGTCGCCTTTCGGATTCTCCGGCCGGTGTCTCCGGCACATGAAGAGCTTCTCCCACCGACCGCAAGGGCCCTCCGAGAGACCGCGAACACAACCGCAAGGTTTCCGCAAGGCATCCGCAAGAGAGCGTTTGCCGATCATCGGCTCGGCACCGAAATGCGGGGTGGCCGGGTCAATAGAATCGCCGTATGGCTACCGGGGCTGCACGACCGACGCTCGTCGTGGGCGCGCCCGACGGCCGCACCCGGTCGATCTGGCTCACACAGCTCGTGCTCGCCGCGAGCGTGCTCATCACGGCGATCCTCGTGATGGCGCTGCAGCCGGCGATCTTCGGCCGCTGGAACTTCCTCGCGGGCACATTCGCGGTCGTCGTGCTCTCGATCGCCACGCTGGCCCTGCCGTGGTCGCGGCTGCCCACGCTCGCGGTGCTCGTGATCCCGTTCGCCGACGCAGTCGCCATCGGTCTGATGTCCAGCGGCATGGAGCTGCGCCTCGGCTATCTGTGGGGCTTCCCCGTGATGTGGGTCGCGATGCATTTCCGGGCGACCGCCCTCGGAGCGATGCTCGCCACCATCGGCGTCATCCTTCTGGTCGACTCGGCCATTTCGACGGGCAGCATCGCCGCACTGCGCGCTTTCGTCGTGCTGCTGTCGCTGACGTTCATCGGCATCACCGCCCACCTCGCCCTCCGCCGCACCCGCTCGCTGCGGCGACTGCTCAAGCGCCAGGCCGATCGCCTCACCGCCACCTACACGCGCAGGGCCGACCAGCAGCGGCGCACCAGCGAGATCCTCAACGGCGTCGACACCGGCATCGCCCGCATCTCCGACGACGGCTCCGTGCTCGCCGTCAACGACGCGTACTCGCGCCTGTACGGCCTCGACCCGCTCGACCCGACGCTGCCCGCCCGCTCCGTCGAGTACACCGGGCGGCGCGGCATGCCGGTGCCGTTCTCGGAGCGGCCGTTCGCACGCGCCGCACGCGGCGAGACCTTCACGGATGCCTCGGTCTGGCTGTTCACCGCAGCCGGCGAGTGGCGTGCGCTCTCGGTGACCGCCAAGCGCCTCGCCGCCGGCGGAGGCGAGGGCTCCAGCATCCTTCTCCTCGTCCATGACGTGACCGCCCTCACCTACGCCCAGCGCGAGCGCGAGCGTTTCACCGCGATGGCGTCGCACGAGCTGAAGCACCCGCTCACGGTGATGATCGGCAACGCGGAGCTCGCCCTCGAGCTCGACGACCTCACCCCGCGCACGCGTGAGCGGTTCGAGTCGATCGTCGCGGCGAGCGATCGCATGCTGACGATGGTCCAGACGCTGGGCACGACCTCGAAACGCGGCTTCTCGTTCCGCGACGACGTCGACGACATCGACCTGCGTCAGATCCTGCTCGAGTCGGTCGCCTCGTTCCGCCCGACCGCCGTCTCGGGCGATATCTCGATCGACGTTCAGGCCGACGAGGCGCTGCCGATCACCGCCGACGGGTTCCGGCTGCGGCAGGTCGTCGACAACGTCGTGAGCAACGCGATCAAGTACACCCCGCGAGACGGCCGTGTGCGCATCGCCGGTGCCGTCGAGCATCACCAGGTCGTGCTGTCGGTCGCCGACACCGGCATCGGGATCGCGGCCGAGGACCTGCCCAACATCCTCACGCCGTACTTCCGCACCGAGGAAGCCAAGAAGACGTCCGGCGGCACCGGCCTCGGCCTCGGCATCAGCAACGACATCGTGCTCGCCCACGGCGGCACGCTCTCGATCGACAGCGACGCCGGGGCCGGCACCACCGTCACGATCCGCCTGCCCCTGGCCGGAGAGCTGGCCGGGGATCCGGCCACGCGGCCGGAGGCCGGGCGCGACACAGAAGGACGAGCATGACCGACCTCATCGCCGGAACCGGCGTGGACCTGGGCACCGCACAGGCGGTGATCACCACGCTCGCGACGATGCTCACCATCGGCATCGCGTTCCTGGTGCGGCCGGGGCTCCCGACGCTGTACTGGAGCATCGCCTTCACCCTCGCGATGCTCGCCACCTACGGCGTCGTGGCGGGGGATGTCACCGGCGCCGAGCCTCTCCGCCGCGCGTCGCTCGGCGCGCTGATGGGCGCCCCCGCGTTCCTGTGGTCGGGCTTCCGTGCCGCATGGGGGCTGCGTCCGCACGTCTGGGCAGGGGCGGCCATGGCGGCGGTGTCGGCGTTCTCGCTGGCGATCGTCGCCGACATCGCATGGTTCACAGTGGCGTATCGCACGGTCTTCTTCGCAGCATCCGTGTTCGCGGGTCTGTTCGTCCTGGACTGGGCTCGGTCCTCGTCCCGGCGCAACGACCGCCTGCTGCTGCCGCTCGTGATCGTGTCGGTCGCGTTCTTCGTGACCGGCGTGGGAACGTTGATCGCCGGCCTCGTGTTCCCGCCCTCGGGCGGCGACGACTTCGAGCTCGTTCGCCTGATCTCTTCGGCCGGGATGCTGGTGTACGTGGCCTGTGCGCTGATCGCGGTGGTCGGCACCACGGCGCGCGACAGCGGGCTCGGTCGCGCCGCGACCGTCTCGACGGCGTGGCAGCAGTTCGAGCGGACCGCGGGCGACCGCCTGGCGCGGGCGCAGAGGACCTCGGAGCCGTGGTCGGTCGTCTACCTCGGGCTCGACGACGCCGCCGACATCCGCCAGACCGCGGGGGCGGCGGCGTTCGCCGCCCTGTCGGAGCGACTCGAGGACGAGGTGCGGGCGGCATTCCCCGCCGAGTCCGACGTCGGATCTCCCTCAGCGGGCGCGGTCGTCGTGCTCGTGCCCCGGTCCGATGCCGTGGTGCGCGACCTGCTGCGCGCCACCCTGGAACGGGTGACACTCCTCGACGTGCACGGGGCGCTGCCGATCCGCCCGACGGCGAGCGCCGGCTGGGCGCCGGTCTCGGTTCTCGGCTACGACCTCGACACGCTCGTGTACACCGGCCGCGAGGCCGCGCGCGTTGCGAGCGGCAAAGGCGGCGACCGATGGGAGCGCGTCGGCGCCACCATCGTCAACCGCCTGATCAGTGAGTCAGAGCTACCGTGAGCGTGTCGGTCGCCGTCTGCTTGGCGTACTCGCTCGACGTCGGCGTCGTCTGCACGAGGAAGTCGTAGCTGAACTGCAGCGTCACGTACGTCGCCTCGGCAGGCACCGGCCCGACGTTGAAGGTCTGGGAGTAGCTGTACGGATCCAGCACGAGGTAGCCGGGGCTCACCGTGGAGGCGTCGACCTGCGGGGCGAGAGCGTCCAGCGCACCCGTCGGCGTCGCCGGGACGGCCGTCATGGTCGCGCGCTGCAGGTACACCTTCTGGCCGTCGTTCGGCGTGACTGTCGTCATGAGCGAGATGCTGACGGGTTTGATCGCCTCGGCGGTCCACTCATCCATCGAGAGCGTCGACCAGTAGTCGATCGTCGCGGTGACCGCGCCGGCGGCGAGCTCGCGCTGGGTCGCCCCGCCCGAGAGGTCGTTGGGCACCGGCGTCGGGATCGCGGTCGACGTCGAGGTCGGCGTGCTGCCGCCCGCTCCCTCTTCCCACGGCGCAGGCCCGCAGCCGGCAAGAGCAGCCACGCCCACGAGCGAGATCGTCACGACACCGGCGAACCGGTTCCACCTGCGCATAGAACCCCCGAGTCGCGCCGGAAAACGTCCGGTCAGTCTAGCGGGGCGATATCACTCGCGGTCGCGCCGCGCGCGGGTCTTCTCGGCGCGCTGGGCGAGCAGGTCGTCGGCGGGGTAGCCGACCTCGGTGAGGGTGAGCCCGCGCGCCGCGAGCACCTTCACCTCGGGCACGCGCTCCTGCGCGTCGCGGATGTCGACGACGTCCTCCACGTCGAGCCTGCCCTCGCCGACGGCGACGCACGCCCCGACGAGCGCCCGCACCATGCTGTGGCAGAACGCGTCGGCCTTGACGTTCGCGACGAGCACTCCCGCGGCGTCGCGGTGCCAGTCGAACTCGAGCAGTGTGCGGATCGTCGTGGCCTCTTCGCGCGGCTTGCAGTAGGCGGCGAAGTCGTGGAGTCCGATGAGAGCGCGGGCCGCAGCATCCATCGCCTCCGCATCGAGAGCCGCGCGCACCGAGGTCGTACGATGGCGCTCGAGCGGGTCGTAGCCGGTGACGGTGTCGCCGATGCGGTACTCGTAGCGGCGCCACACCGCCGAGAAGCGGGCGTCGAAGCCGTCGGGCGCGATGCGCGAGCCCGTGACGGCGACGTCGGAGTAGGCGCCCACCACCCCCGTCATGCGCGCGGCGAGCGCCGTGGCGCGGTCGTCGGCGGTGGGGATGTCGGTGGCCGAGCGCGCGTGCCGCGCCAGCATGCGCTGCTGCTGGCTCTCGTCGAGGTCCACGTGCGCCACCTGGCCGGTGGCGTGCACGCCCGCGTCGGTGCGTCCGGCGACCACGAGCCGCGGGTCACCGCCGAGCACGCGCGCGAGCGAGGCTTCGAGCGTCTCTTGGACCGTGCGCAGTCGGGGCTGGCGCGCCCACCCTCGGAAATGCGTGCCGTCGTAGGCGATGTCGAGGCGGATCCGCACGGACTCCAGCCTACCGACGCGCCGTCACCCGACGACGAAGCGGCCGCGGGGCAGCGTCTCGCCGACCGCGGCGAGCGCGGCACCGGCCTGGCGGAGGCGGTTCTCGCTCTCGCGGACGATCTCGCGCGCGACCACGGGATGCGCGCGCACGATGTCGTCGAGTGCGGAGACGGGCACGACCACGACGTCCACCTCGCTCGTCGCCAGCGCCCGCGAGATCGTCGGCGTGCGGGAGAGAGCGGTGAGCCCGACGGCGTCGCCCGCCGCCAGCACCCCCACTTGCACGAAACCCTCGTCCTCGGTCGGGATGCCCAGCACGACGGAGCCGGCGAGGATGAAGCGGGTCTCCACGGGAACGATGCCGGGTCGTAGCAGCGACTCTCCCGCGCAGTAGCGCTCCAGCCGCGCGTGAGCGGCGAGCGACTCCGCCTCGCCGGACGCGAGGCTCAGCGACGGCGCGATCTGCCGCAGCGCGTCCTGCAGCCGCGCGGGTGTTCGCCAGTCGTCGGTGAGGTCGCCGTCGAGGTGCAGGTCGGCGCGGCGCGCGGCGTACCAGATGCGGGTCGCGAAGGCATCGAGAGCATCGGCGCGATCGCCGGGGGTGCGCAGCGGAATCGCCACCTCGTACCGCGAACCGCCCACGGTCACTGCCGAGGGTTCGAGATCCGGCGACAGCAGCGGGATGTCGCGGGCCACCGCCACGAGCAGCTCCCGCACGCGGCCCGGCGGGTCGTCGGTGCCGAACTGCACCCCGAGGGTCGCGGCGTACGGCTCCGGATTGCGCGAGAGATTCACGAACGAGCCGCCGGCGAGTTCCGCGGTGGGGATGATGACCGTGCCGTTGCCGGTCTCGAGGTGCACCGCGCGCCAGTTGACCTCGACGATCTGCCCGCGCGTGCCGCCGGTCTCGATCCAGTCCCCGAGTTCGAACGGCGCCTCGAACACCAGGAAGAGGCCCGACACGATCGACCCGACCGCGTTCTGCAGGGCGAGCCCGACCACGATCGACGTGATGCCGAGTGCGGCGAACACGCCGGCGACGTCGGCATCCCACACCCACCAGAACACCGCCGCGATGCCGAGGATGATGAAGACGAACCGGATGAGGTCGCTGAAGATCGTCGGGAAGCGGTCGCGCCACGATCCCTTCTCCGCGCGGTGGAAGACCAGGTGGTTGACGGCGTTGATCGTGACGACGATCACGAGCAGCCCGAAGATCGTCCACACGACCTTCGGCCACGTGCCCGACCCCTCCCACGCGCCCGGCTGGCTGAGCAGCACCAGGATGCCCGCGACCGGCACGAGGTAGTTGCGCACCATCAGCACGATCGGCGCCGCGCGGCTGCCGCGGCGGGCCAGCGCGTTGTGGAACTCCGTCAGTCCGATGAGCGCGAGCGGCAGCCCCACCGAGACGACGACGGCGGGCCAGAACCACGGCTGCGAGACGATATCGGCCACGGATGCCTCACCCCTCCGTCACGACGATGCTGGGGGCCTCGACCTTCCAGACGCGCTGGCCGCCCGTCTGCGTCTCGATCTCTCCGGCGGGCAGCACGGTGATCGAATCGGGCAGTCGCTCCGCCACGCGCTGGGTGATGTAGATGCCGGGGTCGTCGGAGTCGCCCTGTACGCGGAACGCGAGATTCACGGCATCCCCCCACATGTCGTACACGACCCGCGCCCGACCGATGAGTCCGCTCGTCACCTTGCCGGAGTCGAGACCCGCCCGCAGCGACAGGGAGACACCCTGCTGGGTGGAGTAGCGCTCGAGGATCGTGTCGAGCTCGAGCGCGAATTCGACGGCGCGGCGCGCGTTGTCGACGCGCGGCGTCGCCAGCCCGCAACTGGCGAGGTAGCTCTGCCGAGTGGTGCGCACCCGCTCGACGCCGTGCCGCTCCGCGGCCTCGTCGAACGCGCGGATGAGGTCGTTGAGGCGCGCGATCGCGTCGACGGACGACATCGACAGCGCCAACGCCTCGAAGCCGACGATGTCGGCGAAGACGACCGTCACATCGTCGCTGTCCTGCGTGATCGCCTCGTCGCCGAGTTTGTAGCGGCTCGCCATGCCCTCCGGCATGAAGGAGAGGATGAGGTCCTCGTTGGCCTTCTCCTGCTGGGCGATGAGGTGCGACTTGACCTGCAGGCTGCGGCTCATGTCGTTGAACGCGTTCGCGACATCGGCGAGCTCGTCGCTCGAGCCGGCGTCGACCTGCACGCCCTCGTCGCCGGCGGCGATGCGCTGGGCGGCGGTCTTGAGGCGGCGCAGCGGCCGCACGAACACCTGCGCGAGCACGAGCGACAGCACGCAGACGAAGATGATCATGGCGGCCGTCGACAGGATGAGGTTGCGCGTGAAGTCCTCGACGGGGACCATCGCCTCGTGCTCGGTCTCCTGCGCGACGATGACCCAGTCCAGGCCGTCGACCTCGAGCGGAGCGTACGCGGTGAGGCTCGGGCGCCCCAGATAGTCGCTCTCCAGCAGCGTGCCCGAGTCGCCGGCCAGGGCCCGGGTCACCGCAGTGCTCGCGATCGCCTGGTTGAGCAGCGTGTTCCCGTTGCTCACGGCGAGCGCGGCGGCGGCGGGTGTGAGACCAGCGGCCACAGCATCCGTCTCGTATGCCTCCGCGTCGTCGAGCAGGGCGCGCGAAACCGACCGCATCGTGCCGTCGGCGCCCACGAGGTACGTCTCGCCCGTCGCGCCGAGGCCGTTGAGCTCCCACTCGCCCGCGACCGTCATGACATCGTCGATGCGCTCGATCGGCAGCTCGATGGCGAGCGCGCCGAGCACCTCGCCATCGTCGGCGATCGGCACCACGGCCCAGCCCGCCGGGGCGCCGAGGCTCGGCCCGTACGACGCGAAGTCGGCGAGCACGACGTCGCCGACGATGTTGCGGTCCATCGCCTCGCGGTACGCGACGGCGAGGTTCGACAACCGGTAGGGCCCGTCGAAGAGGTTCGTGCCGAGATCGAGCCCCTTGTAGGCGGTGTAGACGACGTTGCCCTCCGTGTCGAGCATGAGCACGTCCTCGTACTCCTGCAGCTCCGTCATCGTGCGGTAGTAGTCGTGGTACTCCGCGTGCGCCGCCGACCACGCACTGCCGTCGCCCGCGTCGTCGGCGACGATCGCGTCCTCCCACGAGTCGTACGGGATCACGTAGTGGTTCTGCAGGTAGGTCTCGGCCGCCCCGCGCGGGGCGAACGCCGAGCCGTCGACGTCTTCTCCGGTGGCCTCCTCGAGATCGGCGGCGAACGTGTCGCGATAGTACGCGTCGACGGCGGCGGATGCTGCGGCATCCGTCTCCTGCGCGTTCAGCTCGTCGAAACCCGCGGTGAAGGCGCGCACAGCGGCCTTGCTCGTGTCGTTGAGCGCCGACAGCCGCACCGAGTTCTCGATCGCGCGGAACAGCTGCGACACCTCGCGGGCGCGGTTCTCGCGGATCTCGACGAGCTTCTCGTACGCGATCGCGCGCAGCGCCTCGGTGCCGTTGACGTACCCGATGATGCCGACGACGATGCTCGAGAGCACGCTCACCGCCAGCAGCATGATGAGCAGGATCGAGTAGATCGACAGTCCCGCACGCGTGCGGACGCGTGGCGTGCCCACCCAATGCGCGGGTGTCTCTCCGGGCATCTCCGATCCGGACACGCTCTCTCCCCTCGTACGCCGCCGTTCGATCACGTGCAGCGGCGCTGGAAGCATCCCCAAAACACCCCGGCCCGCCGAGGTTGGGGCAAGAGTAGCGCTCGGCCTGCCTCTGGCAAAGAGGCGCGACCGCGCGCCGTGATACGCCCAGCCACGCCACGTACAATTGCCGTTTCCCCCCACCTTCGTTCGCGAGAACCCATGACGTCGACAGCGCCCGCCACCGCCCCGCCCGCCCGCTTCGCCGGGCTGGACGGCATGCGCGCGATCGCGGTGCTGCTCGTGGTCGTCTACCACCTGTTCCCGCCGGCGCTGCTGCCGGGCGGCTTCGTCGGGGTCGACGTGTTCTTCGTGATCAGCGGCTTCCTCATCACGAGCCTGCTGCTGCGCGAGCGGGTCTCCACCGGACGAGTGGCCCTCGGCCGCTTCTGGCAACGGCGTGCGAGACGCCTGCTGCCGGCGCTCGCCGTCGTGGTCGTGGTGTGCTCGGCGCTCGCCTGGGTCGTCGGCGGCGACGTGCTCGTCGACCTCGACGCGCAGGTGCTGGGCGTCGCGACCTTCAGCTACAACTGGGTGTCGGTCGCGGGCGGCGGCGGGTACTTCGCCGCCGCGACACCCGAGCTGTTCCGCAACTTCTGGTCTCTCGCGGTCGAAGAGCAGTTCTACGTGCTCTGGCCGCTCCTCTTCCCGTTGTTCGTGCTGCTGCCGCGGACGTGGGCCCGCTCGACGGCAGCCTTCGCCCTCGCGGCCGCATCGGCCGTCTGGATGGGCGTCACCGTCTCGGGCGGCGGCGACGTCACGCGCGCATACTTCGGCACCGACACCCACGCTTTCGGGCTGCTGCTCGGTGTCGGCCTGGCGTTCCTGCTGACGCCGGTGTCGAGAACCGGCGGCCCACGATGGGCGCACTCGAGGGCGGCGCGGAAGCTGACCGGGGCGGCCGGTGTGCTCGCCCTCTCGGGCCTCATCGCGCTCGCCATGGTGCCGCAGAGCACCGCGGCCCTCACGTTCCCCGGAGCTCTCCTGGCCGCGAGCCTGCTCAGCGCACTCGCGATCGTCGCGGGCGTGTGGCCGGGCTCCTGGTTCGGGCCGGCGATCGACGCGCGACCGATGCGCTGGATCGGCGACCGCTCCTACGGCATCTACCTGTGGCACTGGCCGCTGCTCGTGCTCGCGGTCGCGGCGTTCGCGCCGGACGCGACCGTCGCCACGGCACCGACGTGGATCGGCCTGGGCGTGCTCGCGGCGACGGCCGCAGCATCCGCTCTGTCGTTCCGCTTCATCGAGACCCCGGTGCGCCGTCACGGATTCCGCGCCTCGGTCCGCATGCTCGCCGCACGGCTGCGCGGCGACCCCGGCGCCCGGCTCGGCGCAGTCGGCGTCGCGCTCAGCGGGGCTCTCGTGCTCGCCGGCGCCGGCGCCGCCATCGCGGTCTCCCCCGACGAGACCAGCGCCGAGGCCGCCGTCGAGGCGGGTCGCGCCGCGCTCGAGAAGGCGCTGCGCGAGGATCCCGCGCCGATCGCCCCGAATCCGTCGGCAACGGATGCTGCGTCCCCCGCGCCCGCCGACGTCGCCGGCGACCAGATCAGCGCCGTGGGCGACTCCGTCATGCTCGCGTCAGCCGGTGGCCTCATGGAACGCCTGCCGGGCATCGAGGTCGACGCCGAGGTGTCGCGCTCCATGTGGGCCGGGCCGGAGATCGTCGACGAGCTCGACGCCACGGGCCGCCTGCGACCCTACGTCGTGGTCGCCCTCGGCACGAACGGCGCGGTGGACCCCTCGACGCTCGAGCACCTCGCCGACACCGTCGGCACGAAGCGCAACCTCGTGCTGGTGAACGCCTACGCGCCGCGCGACTGGATCCCCGGCGTCAACGCCGAGCTCGCCGAGTTCGCCGAGGACCACCGCAACGTCATCGTCGCCGACTGGTCGGGTGCCATCGCGCCCCACGAGGACCTGCTCGCCGGTGACAAGATCCATCCCGGCGCCGCGGGCGGGCGCATCTTCGCCGACACCGTCGCAGCCGCGGTGGACGAGCTGGCCGAAGAGCGCCGCGAGTACGCCGCCGACCGCGCCGACCGCCTCGCCGAGATCCTCAGCGCCGACCTCACGCCGTAGCGCTCCCACCGCCGCGCAGCGTCCCTCCGCGGGAGCCGAGCATCCGTCCTCGGGAACGCAGCGAGACCCGCCACCCAGTGGGTGGCGGGTCTCGCGGTGCAAGGGGTGCCGGGCTGCTGCGCCCAGCTGGATCCGCGTTACGCGGACTTCTCCTCGGCAGGAGCCTCGACGGCCTCCTCGGCAGCAGCCTCGGCGGCGGCGCCCTCCTCCTGCGACTCGGCGCCGGCGTCGGCGGCCTCGTCGGTGGCGGGCGTCTCCGAGGCGTCGGTCTCCTCGGCGGGAGCCTCCTCGGCCGGAGCGGCCTTCGCGGCGGCAGCCTTCTCGGCCGACGGCTTCTTCGTCACGGGCTCGAGGACGAGCTCGATGACGGCCATGGGCGCGTTGTCGCCCTTGCGGTTGCCGACCTTCGTGATGCGGGTGTAGCCGCCGTCACGGTCCGCGACCAGCGGAGCGATCTCGGTGAACAGGACGTGCACGACTTCCTTGTCACCGATGACCGAGAGCACGCGACGACGCGCGTGCAGGTCGCCGCGCTTCGCGAACGTGATGAGACGCTCGGCGAGCGGACGCAGGCGCTTGGCCTTGGTCTCGGTCGTCTTGATCGACTTGTGGGTGAACAGCGCGGCGGCCAGGTTCGCAAGCAGCAGACGCTCGTGGGCGGGGCCGCCTCCGAGGCGGGGACCCTTGGTGGGCTTGGGCATTCTCAGTTACTCCAGTGTGAAAAGTCGGTCGGGGGGACGGATGCCGCGAGCCGCGGCATCCGGAACCAATCGGCTCAGACGGTCTCGTCGTCGTAGCCGCCGTAGAAGTGCGCGCCGTCGAACCCGGGGACCGAGTCCTTCAGCGACAGCCCGAGCGAGACGAGCTTGTCGCGCACCTCGTCGACCGACTTCTGACCGAAGTTGCGGATGTTCATGAGCTGCGTCTCCGAGAGGGCGACGAGCTCCGACACGGTGTTGATGCCCTCGCGCTTGAGGCAGTTGTACGAACGCACCGACAGGTCGAGGTCCTCGATCGGCATCGACAGCTCGTTCGAGAGGACGGTCTCGACCGGCGCCGGGCCGATCTCGATGCCCTCGGCCTCGACGTTGAGCTCACGGGCCAGGCCGAAGAGCTCCGTCAGGGTGCGACCGGCCGACGCGACGGCGTCGCGCGGGGCGATCGACGACTTGGTCTCGACGTCCAGCACCAGCTTGTCGAAGTCGGTGCGCTCACCGGCACGGGTGGCCTCCACGCGGTACGACACCTTCAGGACCGGCGAGTAGATCGAGTCGACCGGGATCTGGCCGGCCTCGGCGTACTCGTTGCGGTTCTGGGTCGCCGACACGTAGCCGCGACCGCGCTCGATCGTGAGCTCGAGCTCGAACTTGGCCGTGTCGTTGAGCGTCGCGATGACGAGCTCGGGGTTGTGCACCTCGACGCCCGCGGGAGCGGAGATGTCAGCGGCGGTGACCTCACCGGCGCCGGTCTTGCGCAGGTACGCGGTGATGGGCTCGTCGCGCTCGCTGGAGACGACCAGCTGCTTGATGTTGAGGATGATCTCGGTGACATCCTCCTTCACACCCGGGATGGTGCTGAACTCGTGGAGGACGCCGTCGATGCGGATCGACGTCACTGCGGCGCCGGGGATCGACGACAGGAGGCTGCGACGCAGCGCGTTGCCGATCGTGTAACCGAAGCCGGGCTCCAGCGGCTCGATGATGAAGCGGCTGCGGAACTCCCCGACCTTCTCCTCGGTCAGAGTGGGACGCTGTGCGATGAGCACTATGTGTTCCTTTCGATCACGTGCCCGCTATATGACACGTGCGGTGGGTGAGGTGTTGAGTTTTTCTCGGGGATGCCTCGGGAACGAGCCATCCGTGAAGCGTGCGGTAGCCGGGGCACCCACGAGGGGTGCCCCGGCTCCGGGATGTCAGACGCGGCGGCGCTTGGGCGGACGGCAGCCGTTGTGGGCCTGCGGCGTCACGTCCTGGATCGAGCCGACCTCGAGGCCGGCGGCCGTGAGCGAGCGGATCGCGGTCTCGCGGCCCGAGCCCGGGCCCTTGACGAAGACGTCGACCTTCTTGACGCCGTGCTCCTGCGCCTGGCGGGCAGCGGACTCGGCCGCCATGCCGGCGGCGTACGGCGTCGACTTGCGCGAACCCTTGAAGCCCACGCCACCCGACGACGCCCAGCTGATGACGGCGCCCGACGGGTCGGTGATCGAGACGATCGTGTTGTTGAACGTCGACTTGATGTGGGCCTGGCCCAGCGCGATGTTCTTCTTCTCCTTGCGGCGCGGCTTGCGCGCGGCGGACTTGGCCTGTGCCATTGCTTTGCTCTCCTAAACCCTGGGGCCGCGCCTTAGCGCGCCTTCTTCTTGCCGGCGACGGTGCGCTTCGGGCCCTTGCGGGTACGCGCGTTCGTCTTCGTACGCTGACCGCGCACCGGGAGGCCGCGACGGTGGCGCAGGCCCTCGTACGAGCCGATCTCGACCTTGCGGCGGATGTCGGCGGCGACCTCACGGCGGAGATCACCCTCGACCTTGTAGTTGCCTTCGATGTAGTCGCGGAGCGCAACGAGCTGGTCGTCGCTGAGGTCCTTGACGCGGATGTTCTCGTCGATCTCCGTCGCCTTGAGGATCTCGTTCGAGCGGGTACGGCCGACGCCGTAGATGTACGTGAGGGCGATCACCACGCGCTTGTCGCGCGGGATGTCAACGCCGGCAAGACGTGCCATGCGGTTCTCCTGAGAGTTGGTGGAGGTGTGGAGCAGTGTCGGTGCCCGGGCCCCCAGCCCGAGGTGTCCCCTCCGGAGAGGTTCTGACGCTGCCTGTAGTCGTATTCAGTTGTGGGGTACCGGATGCCGCGGCGCGCGGCATCCGGTCAGACCTGACGTCGCTGTGCGGCGAACTCAGCCCTGGCGCTGCTTGTGACGCGGGTTGCTCTTGCAGATCACCATGACGCGACCGTGGCGACGGATGACCTTGCAGTGGTCGCAGATGGGCTTGACGGAGGGGTTGACCTTCATGATTTCTTCTCTTCGCTGTCTTCACCGGGCACGCCGGAGCGTGGGGTGTTACTTCTCGACCGGCCTAGCGGTAGCGGTAGACGATGCGCCCGCGGGTGAGGTCGTAGGGCGACAGCTCCACGACGACACGGTCCTCGGGGATGATGCGGATGTAGTTCTGCCGCATCTTGCCGGAGATCGTCGCGAGGACCTTGTGGCCGTTGCTGAGCTCAACGCGGAACATCGCGTTGGGCAGCGCCTCGGACACGACGCCCTCGATCTCGATGACACCGTCTTTCTTCGCCATACGCTCGCTAACACTTATGCAGACCGGTCGATCTGCGGTGGATGGGATTCGGTGCGACGACACGCCAATACAGGCGCAACGCACCAAAGATCAAGCATACGTGATAGTGGATGCCTCGGCAAACCACCGGCTTCGCCCCACGCCCCGCGCCCCGCTGTCCCGCAGTCTTCCCCGCCAATGCGCCCAAACCACCCCTTGTCGCCGAGTCCACCCAGCGCGGACGCGCGATCTCGGGTGGTTTCGGCGACAAGGGGTGGTTTGGGCGAGGTGATCCGCCTCAGGGGCGCTGGGCCGAGGGGTTCACCCGGGCGCGTGGATATGGAAGGCGGCGAGCCGCCGGGCGAGGTCATCGGCGGAACCGATGTGCACCATCCCCCACCTTGCGAACCTGCGGTTGGTGGTCCCGCGGATCCAGTCCTCCCGATACTTCTCTGCCAGCACCGCCTGCTCCGCCGTTCGTCCTCGAAGGAAGGCCGGGTCGGTGTACTTTCCCGTTCCGTCGAATTCTCCCCAGGCATCGACGTCGTCGAGGCTGAAATCGATGGCCCAGTCCTCGCCACGCGGGCCGAGGATGGGCACCTGAAGACGAGCCGGGGCGAAGCCGAGGTCGTGAAGGTGCAGCCGACTGACGCTCTCGCCGGGCAGCTGGGCGCGGCCATCGGCGAAAGCGACCACGAATCGAGCCTGCCGCACGCCCCGGGCTCCGCGCGCCGTTGTCAATCTGTCGAGGAGCTGCCGCCGGAACGCCTCGGCGGCGGCCTCGTCATACTTGCGGCTCCGCGGATCCCACGCGACGAGCCGGAGAGCTGCATCCGCCGCCGCGATCGCGGGCGCGCGCGGAATCGTCCGCACGAGATCGAAGACCGTCCGCGCCAGGGAGGTGCAGGGGACCCCATCGATCACGACCTTGTCGCCGTCCGACAACAATGCAGAGTGGTGGGAGAGTCCGGCCTTCGGCCTCGCGACGGCATCCGTTCGCGGTCCTGCGACGTGAACGTACTCGGGCACAATCTGGAACAGCGGGAGACCGTGCGCCACCGCCGCCGAGACCGACGAGAAGACCACATCGCCATCGCGCCGCGCGGCGTCGGCGGCCACGACCTTCAGCAGGTGACGGTCCTCCGCGTACAGCCCGGTCCATGTCCTCCCAGTGGCATAGAAGCCGCTTCGAATACGGACCAGCTCCCCCGCCGCCACGAGCGTCCGAAGCTGTCGCTCCGTCGTCCCGTTCGCGAGGATCTCGCCCCGCCGGATGACGCGAGTTCGGGCGTCGTCGATCTTCACACCACGACGGTGTACGACACGCGCCCCTCCCGTCATCCGCAGAGCGCGAGTCCGTGGAGGAGAACGCCCGCTCCGCACCTGTGGAGGAACCGGCCACCCTGCTCCGGCAGAGTGAGAAGGCGCATCCCGGCCCCGATGCCCAAACCACCTCTTCTCGCCGAGCCCACCCGGTTCCGACCGACCGTCGTGGGTGGTTTCGGCGAGAAGGGGTGGTTTGGGCGCAAGGTGCGCCGGCAGGGAGCGACACTGCAGGGAACGGATGCCGCGGGGCGCGGCATCCGTTCTGTCCGAGGCTTACTCGAAGAGCGTTGCGAGCGAGCCGGCGGGCGGCAGCTGCGAATTCGCGATGACCTGGCCGTTGACGGCGATGGTCGGGGTTCCGATGCCCGAGGAGCCCGGCTGGATCGGGGTCGCCTCCGTCTTCTCGGTGACGAAGCCCGCGTACGTGCCGTCGTTGACGCACGAGTCGATCCCCGTGACACCCACGCCGGACGCGATCTCGAGGATCTCGCTGTTCGTGAGGCCGCTTGACTTCTCGGCGGGCTGATTCTCGAACATCGCCTGCAGGAAGGGCAGCGACGCGTCGGGGTCCGCCGCGGCGACGCAGTAGGCGGCATTCGCCGCACGCGTCGAGTACTGGGTGCCGTTGGACTGGCTGTCGAGGATCGAGATCGGGTGGATGCCGAGCGTGATGCTGCCGTCGCTCACCATGCTCTCGATCTCGGCGCCGTAGATCTGCTCGAACTGATTGCACACGGGGCACATGAAGTCGATGTAGGTGTCGAGGCGGTCGGGACCGTCTCCGACGAGGATGGCGCCGGTCTCCGTGTCGATCCCCGCCGACGTCGGCGTGTTCACCTCGGTCGGCAGCGGCTTCGGCGTCGCCGCGTTGTTCAGGGTGATGACGAGCACGGTGACGAGCACGAGTGCCACCACGACGCCCAGGGTCACCCAGATCGCGAACCAGTTGGTCTTGCGTGCCGTCTGTGCCATGTCGTGCCTCCTAGGCGATCTCGCGCGGGGTCACGCCGAAGGGCGCAAGTCCCGCGGCACCGCCGTCGGGTGCCGTCAGCACCCAGATTCCGTCTTCGTGAACAGCGACGCTGTGCTCCCAGTGGGAGCCGGCCGTCCCGTCGATCGTGGAGACCGTCCATCCGTCGTCCTCGACGAACGTGGCCTGGTCGCCGATGACGACCATGGGCTCGATGGCGAGCACGAGACCCGGACGCACCTCCGGCCCGGGGTCGGCGACGCGGTAGTTGAACACCGACGGCGACTCGTGCATCTTGCGGCCGATGCCGTGACCGACATACTCGCGCAGGATGCCGTAGGTTCCGGAGTCCGGCGAGTTCGCCTCGATGTGCGCCTGGATCGCCGTGCCGACCTCGCCGATGTGCTTCGCGGAGGCGAGTGCGGCGATACCGGCCCACAGCGATCCCTCGGTCACGTCCGAGAGGTGCTGCCGTGCGGCGACGAGCTCGGGGCGGCTGTCATCCGGCAGGACGAACGTGAAGGCGGAGTCCCCGTTCCAGCCCTTGTACTCGGCGCCGGCGTCGATGGAGAGGATGTCGCCGGGCGCCAGCACCCGGTCGCCCGGGATGCCGTGCACGACCTCCTCGTTGACCGAGGCGCAGATGGTGTGGCGGTACCCGCGCACCATCTGGAAATTGGACTTCGCGCCCCGGCCGGTGATGAGAGCGGATGCTGCGGCATCCAGCTCCGCCGTCGTCACGCCGGGCGCGATCATGCCGCGGGCCGCGTCGAGCGCCGCAGCCGTGATGAGCCCGGGCTCCACCATCGCACGCAGCTGGGCGGGCGACTTGTAGATCGAACGGCGGAGCGACACGGGATCAGGCGACGGGGACGCGGACGAGCCCGCGAGCCTCGAGCGCGGACACGATCCGCTCGGTGATCTCGTCGAGCGTGCCCACGCCGTCGACGGACACGACGAGGTCACGCGCCTCGTAGACGCCGAGGATCGGTGCCGTCTCACGCTCGTAGATCGCCAGGCGGTTCGCGATGACCTCTTCGGTGTCGTCGCTGCGGCCCTGCTCGGCGGCACGGCCCGCGATGCGCGAGATGCTCTCGTCACGCGGCACGTCCAGGAGGATCACGGCGTCGAGCTCTTCGTCGCGGCCCTCGAGGAACTCGTCCAGGTGCATGACCTGGGCGACGTTGCGGGGGTAGCCGTCGAGCAGGAAGCCACCCTCGGCGTCCTCCTGCGAGAGACGCTCACGCACGACGGCGCTGGTCAGCTCGTCGGGGACGAGGTCGCCCGCCTCGATGATGGCCTTGACCTGGCTGCCGAGCTCCGACCCGTCCGCGACGGCGGCGCGGAACACGTCGCCCGTCGAGATGGCCGGGACGCCGAACGCCTCGGCGATGCGGATGCCCTGCGTGCCTTTGCCGGAACCCTGGGGGCCGACGATCAGAAGTCGCGTCATCGGAGGAGCCCTTCGTAGTGGCGCTGCTGGAGCTGCGCGTCGATCTGCTTCACCGTCTCGAGACCCACGCCGACGATGATGAGGATCGAGGCGCCGCCGAACGGGAAGTTCTGGTTGGCACCGACCGTCGCGAGGGCGATGAGCGGCAGGAGCGCGATCAGACCGAGGTAGATCGAGCCCGGGAGGGTGATGCGCGTGAGCACGTAGTCCAGGTACTCCGCCGTCGGACGACCTGCACGGATGCCGGGGATGAAGCCGCCGTACTTCTTCATGTTGTCGGCGACCTCGACCGGGTTGAACGTGATCGCGACGTAGAAGTACGTGAAGCCGACGATGAGGAGGAAGTACAGCGCCATGTACAGCGGGTGGTCACCGCGCACCAGGTACAGCTGGATCCACGCGACCCAGGCCGGAACCTCTTCGCCCGCCTGCGGCTGGTTGAACTGCGCGATGAGCGCCGGGATGTACAGCAGCGACGAGGCGAAGATGACGGGCACGACGCCGGCCATGTTGACCTTGATCGGGATGTAGGTATTCGTGCCGCCGTAGGTGCGGCGACCGACCATGCGCTTCGCGTACTGCACCGGGATGCGGCGCTGCGACTGCTCGACGAAGACGACGAGCGCGACGACGACGATGCCGACAGCCAGGACGAGCAGGAAGACCTCGAAGCCCTTGGACTGCCAGATCGCCCACATCGAGGCGGGGAACGCGGCGGCGATCGAGGTGAAGATCAGCAGCGACATGCCGTTGCCGATGCCGCGCTCGGTGACGAGCTCGGCGAACCACATGATGAGGCCGGTGCCGGCGGTCATGGTGATGATCATGAGCAGCTGAGCCCACCACACGTCGTTCGTGAGGAGGTTCTCGCACTCGGGAACGCCGGTGGTCCCGAAGAGCTGGCCGCTGCGCGCAACGGTGACGAGCGTCGTCGACTGCAGGAGCGCGAGCGCGATCGTCAGGTAGCGGGTGTACTGCGTGAGCTTGGCCTGGCCCGCCTGGCCCTCCTTGTAGAGGGTCTCGAAGTGCGGGATGACGACGCGCAGCAGCTGCACGATGATCGTCGCCGTGATGTATGGCATGACGCCGAGGGCGAAGATCGACAGCTGCAGGAGGGCGCCGCCGGAGAACAGATTCACCAGCGAGAGGAGGCCCTCGGTGCCCGCGGACTGCCGCAGACACGACTGCACGTTCGGGAAGTCGACGAAGGGCGCAGGCACGTGCGCGCCGAAGCGATACAGGGCGATGATCGCCAGGGTGAAAGCGATCTTCCGCCGAAGGTCGGGTGTGCGGAAGATCCGCGCGATGGCGCTGAACAAGAGGATTCCTCCAGAAGGGGCGTCGGCACGCAGACGTGCCGACGTCCAGGGTAACCCAGAGGGGGCCGGAGCAAGCTCCGACCCCCACTGTGTGCGTATTACTTGACGGCGCCGCCCGCGGCGACGATCTTCTGCTCGGCGGAGGCCGAGACCTTGTCGACCGACACGTTGAGCTTCACCGAGATGTCGCCGGTGCCGAGCACCTTGACCTTCTCGTTCTTGCGCACTGCACCCTTGGCGACCAGGTCGCCGATGGTGACGTCGCCACCGGCCGGGTACAGCTCCGCGAGCTTGTCCAGGTTCACGACCTGGTACTCCACGCGGAACGGGTTCTTGAAGCCGCGGAGCTTCGGGGTGCGCATGTGCAGCGGCATCTGCCCACCCTCGAAGCCGACCTTGACCTGGTAGCGGGCCTTCGTACCCTTGGTACCGCGACCCGCCGTCTTGCCCTTCGAGCCCTCACCGCGACCCACGCGGGTCTTGGCCTGGTTGGAACCCGGGACCGGACGCAGGTGGTGCACCTTGAGCACGCCCGGGCGCGAAGCCGGGGCGTCCTTCTTCGCGGCGGCCTTCTTGGCGGGCGCCTTCTCAGCCTTGTCGGCCTTGGCGGCGGCTGCCTTCGCGGGCGCCTTCTTCTCGGCGGCAGCCTTGGGAGCAGCAGCCTTCTTCGGGGCCTTCTCGGCCTCGACGGCGTCGTTCTTCTCAGCCATCAGTCGATCTCCTCAACCTTCACGAGGTGCGCGACGGTCCGGACGTAACCGCGCGTCTGCGCGTCGTCGGGACGGACGACCGAGTCGCCGATCCGCTTCAGACCGAGCGAACGCAGCGTGTCACGCTGGTTCTGCTTCTCGCTCACCTTGGACTTGACCTGCGTAACCTTCAGGCGCGCAGCCATCAGACACCTGCCTTCGCAGCGGCCGCGGCCTCAGCCTCGGCACGGACGAGACGGGCGGGGGCGACCTGGTCGAAGTCGAGACCGCGACGCGCGGCGACCGCACGGGGCTCCTCGAGCTGCTTCAGGGCCTCCACCGTCGCGTGGACGATGTTGATCGTGTTCGACGAGCCGAGCGACTTCGACAGCACGTCGTGGATGCCGGCGCACTCGAGGACGGCGCGCACCGGGCCACCGGCGATAACACCGGTACCGGCGGCGGCGGGGCGCAGCAGCACCACACCGGCAGCGGCCTCACCCTGCACCGGGTGCGGGATGGTCGAGCCGACGCGCGGCACACGGAAGAAGTTGCGCTTGGCCTCTTCGACACCCTTCGAGATCGCCAGGGGCACCTCGCGGGCCTTGCCGTAGCCGACGCCGACCACGCCGTTGCCGTCGCCGACGACGACGAGCGCGGTGAAGCTGAAGCGACGACCACCCTTGACGACCTTCGACACGCGGTTGATGGTGACGACGCGCTCGAGGAACTGGCTCTCGTTGCGGTCGCGGCCACCGCGGTCACCGCGGGTCTGGTTGCGCTCGCGACCACCGCGGCGCGGCTCGCGCTCGCGCTCGGCGGGCGCGTCAGCAGCCGGGGCCTGGGCCTCGGCAGCAGCCTGCTCGGTCACGATGTTCTCCTTGTTGTCACTCACAGGTTCAGACCTCCCTCGCGGGCGCCGTCGGCGATCGCCGCGACACGGCCGGCGTAGCGGTTGCCGCCACGGTCGAACACGACGTCCGAGACGCCGGCGGCCTTCGCGCGCTCGGCGAGAAGCTCGCCGACCTTGCGGGCCTTGGCGGTCTTGTCAGCGTCGGACGCACGCAGGTCGGTCTCGAGGGTCGAGGCAGAGGCCACGGTGTGGCCCTTGCTGTCGTCGACGAGCTGCACGAACACGTGACGCGACGAACGCGTGACGACCAGGCGGGGACGCTCGGTGGTGCCGACGACCTTCTTGCGAAGGCGGGCGTGACGACGCGCGCGCGCGTCGGACTTCGACTTCACAGCCATGGTTACTTACCAGCCTTTCCGGCCTTGCGCCGAACGACCTCGCCGGCGTAGCGCACGCCCTTGCCCTTGTACGGCTCGGGCTTGCGAATCTTGCGGATGTTGGCCGCGGCCTCGCCGACGGCCTGCTTGTCGATGCCCGAGACCGTGAGCTTGTTGTTGCCCTCGACGGTCAGGGTGATGCCCGCGGGCGCCTCGACGAGGACGGGGTGCGAGAAGCCGAGAGCGAACTCGACCGCCGTGCCCTTCTGCGCGACGCGGTAACCCGTGCCGACGACCTCGAGACCCTTGGTGTATCCCTGGGTCACACCGATGATGTTGTTGTTGATGAGCGTGCGGGTCAGGCCGTGGAGCGAACGCGAAGCGCGCTCGTCGTCGGGACGGGTCACGACGACCTGGCTGTCCTCGACCTTGACTTCGATGGGACGGGCCACGGTGAGCACGAGCTCGCCCTTGGGCCCCTTGACGGCGACATCCTGGCCCTCGACCGAAACGGTCACGCCGGCGGGGATGTCGATCGGAAGACGACCGATACGCGACATGTCAGATCACCACACGTAGGCGAGGACTTCCCCACCCACGCCCTTCTGCTCTGCCTGACGGTCCGTGAGCAGACCGGAGGAGGTGGACAGGATCGCGACGCCGAGGCCGCCGAGGACGCGGGGGATCTCGGTCGACTTCGCGTACACGCGGAGGCCGGGCTTGGAGACGCGCTTGATGCCGGCGATCGACCGCTCGCGGTTCGGGCCGTACTTGAGCGTCAGCGTGAGGGTCTGGCCGACGCGGGCGTCGCTGACCTCCCACGCGGAGATGTAGCCCTCCTGCTTGAGGATCTCGGCGATGTGGGTCTTGAGCTTGGAGCTCGGCAGCGACACGGAGTCGTGGTGCGCCGAGTTCGCGTTGCGCAGACGGGTCAGCATGTCTGCGACCGGGTCTGTCATTGTCATTTCTTGATTCCTTTGTTCACGAGGTATCGGCTGCCGTTACACGCCAGACGACCTTCCATGATCTGCCATGTTCAGTTGTGGGATCGGATGCTGCGACCCGGCCGTGTGCGCCGGGCCGCAGCATCCGTTTCAGGAATTACGCCTGCGCGTCGTCCGACTTGAACGGGAAGCCCAGGGCGCGCAGGAGCGCGCGGCCCTCGGCGTCCGTCTTCGCCGTCGTCACGATGGTGATGTCGAAGCCGCGGACGCGGTCGATCTTGTCCTGGTTGATCTCGTGGAACACGGACTGCTCCTGGAGACCGAAGGTGTAGTTGCCGTGACCGTCGAACTGCGCGCCCGAGAGGCCGCGGAAGTCGCGGATGCGGGGCAGCGCCAGGTTGACGAGACGGTCGATGAACTCCCACGCGCGGTCGCCGCGGAGGGTGACGTGCGCGCCGATGGCCTGGCCCTCGCGCAGCTTGAACTGCGCGATGGACTTGCGGGCCTTCGTCACGACCGGCTTCTGACCGGTGATCTTGGTGAGGTCGTCGACCGCGCCATCGATCACCTTGCTGTCGCGAGCTGCCTCGCCGACACCGGTGTTCACGACGACCTTGACCAGGCCGGGGATCTGCATGACGTTCTCGTAGCCGAACTCGTCCTGCAGCGCCTTCTTGATCTCGGCGTTGTACTTGGCCTTCAGACGAGGCTGGATTTTGCCAGTCTCGAGGGCGGTGGTGCTCATATTCAGAGGTCCTTGCCTGACTTCTTCGCGTAGCGCACGCGGACGGTGCGCTTCACGCCGTCCTTGGTCTGCTCCTCGACACGGTGGCCGACGCGGGTCGGCTTCTTGGTCGAGGGGTCGACGACCTGGACGTTGGAGATGTGGATGGGGGCTTCCATCGTCTCGATGCCGCCCGTCTTGGTGCCGCGCTGCGACTGACCGACACGGTTGTGCTTCGTGACGTAGTTCACGCCCTCGACGATGACGCGGTTCTGCTCGGCGAGGACCTCGAGGACCTTGCCCTGCTTGCCGCGGTCGCCGCCCTTGTCCTGCTTCTTGCCCGTGATGACCTGAACCAGGTCACCCTTCTTGATCTTGGCCATGAGGTCAGATCACCTCCGGTGCGAGCGAGACGATCTTCATGAACTTCTTGTCGCGAAGCTCACGACCGACCGGTCCGAAGATGCGGGTGCCGCGGGGCTCCCCGTCGTTCTTCAGGATGACGGCGGCGTTCTCGTCGAACTTGATGTACGAACCGTCGGCACGACGGGTCTGCTTGACGGTGCGGACGACGACGGCCTTGACCACGTCGCCCTTCTTGACGTTGCCGCCCGGGATCGCGTCCTTGACGGTGGCCACGATGATGTCACCCAGGCCCGCGTAACGGCGGTTCGAGCCACCGAGAACGCGGATGGTGAGCAGCTCCTTGGCGCCCGTGTTGTCGGCGACCTTGAGGCGGGACTCGTTCTGAATCACTTGGCCTTCTCCAGGATCTCGACCAGACGCCAGCGCTTGGTGGCGCTGAGCGGGCGGGTCTCGTTGATGAGGACGAGGTCGCCGATGCCGGCGGAGTTCGTCTCGTCGTGCGCCTTCACCTTGGAGGTGCGGCGGATGACCTTGCCGTAGAGCGGGTGCTTCACGCGGTCCTCGACCTCGACGACGATGGTCTTGTCCATCTTGTCGCTGACGACGTAGCCACGGCGGGCCTTGCGGTAACCGCGGGCGTCGGCGTCGCGGACGTCGTGCTCCGACGACTCGTGGCCCTTGACCTCGACCGCCTCGGCGGTCTGCTTCTTGTCAGCCATCACTCGGCCTCTTCCTTCGCGGCCTCGGAAGCCTCATCCGACTTCTTGGCCTTCGTCTTCTTCGCCTTCGTCGCGGTCTCCAGCGGCGCGGGCGTGGCACGGATGCCGAGCTCGCGCTCACGGATCACGGTGTAGAGCCGCGCGATGTCGCGCTTGACCGCACGGATGCGGCCGTGGCTCTCGAGCTGGCCGGTGGCCGACTGGAAGCGCAGGTTGAACAGCTCTTCCTTGGCCTTGCGCAGCTCCTCGACGAGGCGCTGATCTTCGAACGTGTCGAGCTCGCTCGGGGCGAGCGTCTTGGTGCCGATCGCCATTACGCGTCGCCCTCCTCGCGCTTGATGATGCGTGCCTTGAGAGGCAGCTTGTGGATGGCACGGGTCAGGGCCTCACGAGCGAGTTCCTCGTTGACGCCGGCGACCTCGAAGAGGACGCGACCCGGCTTGACGTTTGCGACCCACCACTCGGGCGAACCCTTACCGGAACCCATGCGGGTCTCGGCCGGCTTCTTGGTGAGTGGACGGTCGGGGTAGATGTTGATCCACACCTTGCCGCCACGCTTGATGTGACGGGTCATCGCGATACGAGCGGACTCGATCTGACGGTTCGTCACGTACGCGGGCGTGAGGGCCTGGATGCCGAACTCACCGAACGACACCTTGGTGCCACCGGTGGCCTGGCCCGAGCGGCCGGGGTGGTGCTGCTTGCGGTACTTGACCTTGCGGGGGATGAGCATTACGCCGACGCTCCTTCTGCCACGGGGGCCTCGTTGCGGCGGTCGCCGCCACGCTCGCCGCGGTCGCCACGCGGGCCGCCACGACGGTCGTCACGACGACGGTCCGACTTCGGCGCGTTGGCCTGCTCGCGCGCGAGCTCCTTGTTGGTGAGGTCGCCCTTGTAGATCCAGACCTTCACGCCGATGCGGCCGAAGGTGGTCTTCGCCTCGTAGAAGCCGTAGTCGATGTTCGCGCGCAGCGTGTGCAGCGGCACACGACCCTCGCGGTAGAACTCCGAGCGGCTCATCTCGGCGCCGCCGAGACGGCCCGAGACCTGGATGCGGACGCCCTTGGCGCCGGCGCGCTGAGCGCCCTGCAGGCCCTTGCGCATCGCGCGGCGGAAAGCCACGCGAGCGGTGAGCTGCTCGGCGATGCCCTGCGCGACGAGCTGGGCGTCGGCCTCGGGGTTCTTGACCTCGAGGATGTTCAGCTGGATCTGCTTGCCGGTGAGCTTCTCGAGGTCGGCGCGGATGCGCTCAGCCTCGGCGCCGCGGCGACCGATCACGATGCCCGGACGGGCGGTGTGGATGTCGACGCGAACGCGGTCACGGGTGCGCTCGATCTCGATGTTGCTCACGCCGGCCCGGTCGAGCTGGGTCTGCAGGAGCTTGCGGATGCGGATGTCCTCGGCGACGTAGTCGGCGTAACGCTGGCCGGGCTTCGTCGAGTCCGAGAACCAACGCGACACGTGGTCGGTCGTGATGCCGAGGCGGAAGCCGTACGGGTGGACCTTCTGTCCCATTACTTGCTCGCCTTCTTGCTCTTGGCAGCCGGCGCCGTCTCCGCGACCTCGGGGGTCGAGAGCACGACGGTGATGTGGCTGGTGCGCTTCTTGATCTGGAAGGCACGACCCTGCGCGCGGGGCTGGAAACGCTTGAGCGTCGTGCCCTCGTCGACGTACGCGTTCTTCACGTACAGGTCCTGCTCGTCCAGGTACTCGCCGTCCTTGTCAGCCTTGACGCGAGCGTTCGCGATCGCGGCGGCGACGAGCTTGTAGATCGGCTCGCTCGCACCCTGCGGTGCGAACTTGAGGATGGCCAGGGCCTCCTCAGCCTGCTTGCCCTTGATGAGCGCAACGACACGACGAGCCTTCTGAGGGGTCACGCGGATGTGTCGCACGCGTGCGATGGACTCCACCATTTCTCTCTCCTCTGCCCCCGCGTCAGCGGCGGCGGCCCTTCTTGTCGTCCTTCACGTGGCCGCGGAAGGTGCGGGTGGGCGCGAACTCGCCCAGCTTGTGGCCGACCATGGTCTCGGACACGAACACAGGGATGTGCTTGCGTCCGTCGTGCACGGCGATGGTGTGACCCAGCATGGCCGGGATGATCATCGAACGGCGCGACCAGGTCTTGATGACGTTCTTGGTGCCGGCTTCGTTCTGGACGACGACCTTGCGAAGCAGGTGCTCGTCGACGAAGGGGCCCTTCTTAAGGCTGCGAGGCATCTTCCTCTACTCCTACTTCCGCTTCTTGCCGGCGTTGCGACGACGGACGATGTACTTGTCGCTTTCCTTGTTCGCGTGACGGGTGCGGCCTTCGGCCTGACCCCACGGCGAAACCGGGTGACGACCACCGGAGGTCTTACCCTCACCACCACCGTGCGGGTGGTCGACCGGGTTCATGGCGACACCGCGGACGGTCGGGCGGATGCCCTTCCAGCGGTTGCGGCCGGCCTTGCCCCAGTTGATGTTCGACTGCTCGGCGTTGCCGACCTCGCCGACGGTCGCGCGGCAGCGCGCGTCGACGTTGCGGATCTCGCCCGAGGGCAGACGCAGCTGGGCGTAGGGACCGTCCTTCGCCACGAGGCGAACCGACGCGCCGGCCGAGCGGGCCAGCTTCGCGCCGCCGCCGGGGCGGAGCTCGATCGCGTGGATCACGGTACCGGTGGGGATGTTCTTCAGCGGCAGGTTGTTGCCCGGCTTGATGTCGGCCGAGGGACCCGACTCGACGATGTCGCCCTGCGCCAGCTTGTTCGGCGCGATGATGTAGCGCTTCTCGCCGTCGAAGTAGTGCAGGAGCGCGATGCGCGCGGTGCGGTTGGGGTCGTACTCGATGTGAGCGACCTTGGCGTTGATGCCGTCCTTGTCGTTACGACGGAAGTCGATGACGCGGTACTGGCGCTTGTGGCCACCACCGATGTGACGCGTGGTGATGCGGCCCTGGTTGTTGCGGCCACCGGTCTTGCTGAGCGGGCGGAGGAGCGACTTCTCAGGCGTCGATCGGGTGATCTCGGCGAAGTCGGCCACCGACGAGCCGCGGCGACCCGGGGTCGTGGGCTTGTACTTGCGAATAGCCATATCTCTAGTCCTCTATCCCGACCGTCAGCCGACTGCCGTGAAGATGTCGATGGTGCCCGACTTCAGGGTCACGATGGCGCGCTTGGTGTCCTTGCGCTTGCCGGTGCCGAAGCGGGTGCGACGGGCCTTGCCCGTGCGGTTGAGCGTGTTGACCGCAGCGACCTTGACGCCGAAGATCTTCTCGATGGCGAGCTTGATCTCGGTCTTCGAGGCGCGGGGGTCGACGAGGAAGGTGTACTTGCCCTCGTCGATGAGCCCGTAGCTCTTCTCCGAAACGACCGGCTTGAGGATGATGTCGCGCGGGTCCTTGTTCACGGCGGTCATGCCGAGGCCTCCTCGGTGGCGGCGCTCTTCGACGCGACGAAAGCGTCGTAAGCAGCCTTGGTGAAGACGATGTCGTCCGAGACGAGCACGTCGTAGGCGTTGAGCTGGTCAGCCGGCAGCACGTGCGCGAACGCGATGTTGCGGACGCTCAGGACGCTGATGTCGTCCGAGCGGTCGACGACCACGAGCACGTTCTTGGTCGCGCCGAGAGCGGTCAGGACCGCAGCGGCAGCCTTGGTCGACGGGGCACCCTCGATCGCGAACGACTCCACGACGTGGAGGCGCTCGCCACGAGCACGGTCGCTGAGCGCGCCCAGGAGGGCGGCCGCGATCATCTTCTTGGGGGTGCGCTGCGAGTAGTCGCGCGGCTTCGGGCCGTGGACGATGCCACCACCGGTCATGTGCGGCGCGCGGATCGAGCCCTGGCGGGCGTTACCCGTGCCCTTCTGCTTGAAGGGCTTGCGACCGGCGCCCGAGACCTCACCGCGACGCTTGGTCGAGTGGGTGCCCTGGCGAGCCGCCGCGAGCTGCGCGACGACGACCTGGTGGATGAGCGGGATGTTCGTCTTGACGTCGAAGAGAGCGGCGGGCAGCTGGACCGAGCCAGCCTTCTTGCCGTCTGCCTTCACGACGTCGAGCGCGAGAGTCGAGTCAGCCATGAGATCAGGCACCCTTCACTGCGTTGCGGACGTAGACGATGCGGCCGCGAGCACCGGGGACGGCGCCCTTGACGAGCAGCAGACCCTTCTCGGCGTCGACGGCGTGCACCTTGAGGTTGAGGACGGTCACGCGCTCGCCACCCATACGGCCGGCCATGCGCATGCCCTTGAAGACGCGGCTCGGGGTCGACGACGCGCCGATCGAACCGGGCTTGCGGTGGTTGCGGTGCGCACCGTGCGAAGCGGAGACACCCTTGAAGTTGTGGCGCTTCATGACACCCGCGGTGCCCTTGCCCTTGCTGGTGCCGACGACGTCGACCAGCTGGCCAGCCTCGAACGTGCCGTCCACCGTGAGCTCCTGACCGAGTGAGTAGTCAGCGGCGTCCGCGGTGCGGATCTCGGTGAGGTGACGGCGCGGGGTGACACCCGCGGCCTCGAAGTGGGCCGTGAGGGGCTGGTTCACCTTGCGGGGGTCGATCTGCCCGTAGCCGATCTGCACGGCCTTGTAGCCGTCCTTCTCGGGGGTGCGAACCTGGGTGACCACGTTCGGGGCGATCTCGATGACGGTGACGGGAACGAGCTTGCCGTTCTCATCCCAGACCTGGGTCATGCCGAGCTTGGTGCCCAGCAGGCCCTTGGAAACCTTGTTGTTGATGTCAGCCATGTCGAACCTCAGAGCTTGATCTCGATGTTGACATCGGCCGGGAGGTCGAGGCGCATGAGCGAATCGACAGCCTTGGGCGTCGGATCGATGATGTCGATCAGACGCTTGTGGGTGCGCATCTCGAAGTGCTCGCGGCTGTCCTTGTACTTGTGGGGAGAACGGATCACGGCGATCACGTTCTTCTCCGTCGGAAGGGGCACGGGGCCCACGACCGTCGCGCCCGCACGGGTCACGGTGTCGACGATCTTGCGCGCCGACGAGTCGATGACCTCGTGGTCGTACGACTTCAGGCGAATGCGGATCTTCTGTCCCGCCATTGTCTGCTCACTCTCTTTCTCGCGTCATACCCCTGTGGCATTGGACGCACGTGGCGCAAAGCGCCATGGCACTTCTGCACCGCTTACGCAGTGCGTGCTGCACCGCTGTTCTGCTGTCAACCCGGGTGCCGCGCCGAAGCGCCGCGTCCCGGCATCCGTCCTCCCCCGCGCGCGAAGCAACGCTCCGCCCGAGGTGGATTCATGATGTGGTGGTTCTGCTGCCCGCGGCCTAGGACCCTGCGCGTCGCGCTGCCTATGCACTGCCCTGGCAGTGATCCGACGCACGCCAAGAGGGGCGTCGGAATGTGGAACCTCACTAGTCTACGTGCAGCCCGGGCGTGTCGCAAACTCGGGCGTGTCGCGACGCGGGTACGCTCGGGCGTTTCTCAGCAGCGGACGGGAACGGATGCTGCGCACCCAGGCGAAAGGGCGGCCGCGCCGCGCGCGACCGCCCTCTCTTCCTATCTGTGCGGTGTTACTCCGCGCTGACCTGACGGCGACGGTAGGCGGCGAACGCGACGGCCGACACGCCGGCGAACAGCACCGCGCCACCGGCGACCGCGAACATCGGGCTGATGCCGCCACCCGTGGCCGCGAGGGCTCCCGGATCGGTGGATGCCGGCGTCGCCGGCACGACGGGCGTCTCAGTCGGCGTCGGGGTCGGGGTCGGGGTCGGCTCGCAGTCCTTCTCGGACTCCTCGGCCGTGAGCTCGCGGGTCTGCGTCTGCGTCGTCGTGACGGTCGGCTCCGCGACCTCGCCGTGGTAGACGGTGGTGTAGACCTCGCGCGTCTGCGTCACACTCGTGTCGCCGCACTCCCACTCACCGTCGGCCCACTCGCCGTAGGTGGTCTTGGTCGTGGTCGGGTTGCAGTCCGCCCATTCCTCCTCGGTCAGCGCGCGGGTCTCGCGCTTCTCCTCCGTCTTCGCGTTGGCCTCGTCGAGGACCCACTCGTCCGCCTCGGCGTCCCACTTGTAGGGCGTGGTCGTGGTGGTGGTGACGGTGACCACGACGTCTTCACCGCAATCGGTGGTCGACTGCTTGCTCTCGGTGACCTTGTCCTTCGGCTGCTCGGGCGTCTCGCCCTTGCAGACGATCCAGTGCGAGACGTTCGCCTGCTGGCCGCCGCTGTTGGGCGGCGAGGCGTACGCGACCCCGGCCTCCGGGTTCTCGATCACGCTGTTCCACAGGTTGCCCGCCTTGATGACGAGCAGCTCCCAGTGGTCGCCCGGCCACGACGGGTCGTACTCATTGAGCGTCACGGTCTTGCCGTCGTCCGTGATCTCGCCGTGGTCGGTGTTCCCGTCGCTCGAGTAGCACTTGATGGCGTTCGGATACTCCTGTTCCCAGTAGTCGGTGTGGTTCGTCTCCGGCGTCCACTCGACCAGCTCACCCTTCTCGCCGACGGTCTCGGCCGGCCAGGTGGCGGGCGCCTCCTCAGCGGACGCTCCGGCGGTCACCAGCGGTGCCACCACGAGGGCGGCGGCGACCAGCGCCCCAGCCAGTGCCTTGAATGTTCGCTTGCGCACTGCAGACACAGTGGTCCTCCCCTTTTTCGGCGCACGGCGCCGTCCCAGCGGTGCGCCGAGGCGCACCGTCATCCCAGCGGCGCACCATCGAGGCACGCCGTACTTCCCAGCGACGCGCAGGGCGCGCCGTAGATCCCAGCGACGTGCGGGGGCACGTCGTCACTGCTGCGGCACGGGGGTACCGCGTTCCTTCGATGCGCAGGGCGCACCACCCACCCGTCGGGGGGAACGGGTGTCGGACTCCACGCGGTTCGGGCCGAATGGGATCCGGTTCCGCGTCCTTCCCGAAGGTTGCGGAACGGGCGGAGAACCGCCGTTCGTGCAGGCTATCGCGACACGCCCGGATGCGCGAAATCGGCGCGCGGGACGGATGCTGCGGGTCGCGGAATCCGTCCCTCCCCGGCGCACGAACGAGCCCCTCGCCTTTGGGGTGCGAGGGGCTCGAGCGTCCTTTCCGCTCACGCGGCCGGAATCGTGTGGGAGAGAGCGGGCCTCGGAGCGCTCCCGCTCTCTCTCACGTTCAGAGGGTCGCCTTGGCCTCTCCGCGACGGCGGCGGGCGACGATCAGCATCGTCGTGCCTCCGAGCAGGGCGAGCACGCTGAGCAGGACCAGGAGCGGCGGCACCTGTCCGCCACCGGTCGCCGGCAGCGGCGGCTGCGCCGCAGGGCACACCTCGACCGACTGCGACGCCGAGACGGGTTCGTCGTCCGACGGGGCGACCGTGGCCGTGTTCGGGTGCTTCGCGCACGCGCCGTCGACCGTCGACAGGTCACGCGAGTACGTGAAGACCTTCTCGCCGTCGACCGCGTCGAGCACGACCTCGCCGCCGAACTCCGCCGAGGTGTCCGATACGGTCGCGGTGGCGTCCGTCGTCACCGGCGTCACCTCCGCGAAGTCCACGTCGGCGGTCGCCTGGGCGGCACCCGAGGTGCCGAGCAGCTCCTCGGCGTCCCATGTGATGTCCACCGGGTTCGTCACGGCCGTCTCGGCGGTCGCGTCGGCCAGGGTGCACTCGTACGGGAACTCGACCGTCGCACCGGCCGGGATCATGAGGTCGTCGGTCCCGCCGACCTCGCACTCCCCGCCCGGCAGAGCGTCCTCGAGGGTGATGGCCACGTCCACGTCGTTCGGGTTGGTGACCGAGATGCTGCCCCATACCGCGAAGTTCGAGTCCATGGCCGCCGTCGGCGTGACGGTCACGGTGTACGCGAAGGTCGCCGACGCACCGGCGCCCACCGTGGCGGAGGTGTGGTCCACCGTCTTGGTGATCGTCCAGTTGTAGTCGCGGTCGAACGAACCCTCAGCCGACTTGCTGACGATGAGGTCCTGGTAGTCGCAGACCGTGACGGTCTCGTCCGCCCGCTCCCCCGTCTCCTCGATCCACGCGGTGTTCGTGTAGTCGACGCAGGTGCCCGGCGTGCCGTCGAGCGTCAGCTCGTACGTGAACTCCCGCGGGCCGTCGGCCCAGTTCGCGGTGCCGAGCTCGACCGGGTTCTCCGGGTCGGTCATGTCGTCGATCACCGTGATGGTGTCGTTGACGAGGGTCATGTCCCAGTCGGCCTCGGTGATCTGCGCGGTGTACTCGGCGCTCGAGTCGGGACTCGACGCCTCGTCGGCGTCCCACGTCACCGTCGCCTTGTTGGACCCCGTGATGAACGGGCCGTCCTCCGAGAAGCTGCAGGTGTACTCGAATGTCATGGTCGAGTTCGCAGGGATCGTCGCATCGACGCCATCGGTCACCGTGCACGAGGCGCCTTCGAACGACGGCACGTCGGTCACGGTCGCTGTCACGTCCTCGTTGTTCGGGTTGGAGACGTCGATCTCACCCTCCATCGCCCAGTCGGAGTCGGTCGCGGCACCCGGAGTCACCTCGACGGTGTACTCGAAGGTCGCCTGGCCGTTCTCGTCGACCGTCCGGAGCGTCTCATCGACGCTCTTGTCGATGTCCCACGCGTACGTCCGCGTCAGGCTCACCACGACGTTCTTCTCGATGGTCAGGTTCTCACCGGTGCAGACCTCGACGGTGGCGCTGTCGGAGAGCTCCGGCTGGGTCCTCGTCTGGGCGATGGTCGCGGTGTTGTCGTACTCCTTGCATGCGCCGGCTGCGACATCGTCGCCGAGGTCACGCGAGTACTCGAAGACCGTGGGGCCGTCGAGCTTGGTCACCACCACCGGCCCGTCGAACTCGGGGGCCGTGTCGGACACGGTCACCGAGGCATCCGTCGTCGTGCTCGGCGCCACGCCCGCGAAGGTGAAGTCCGCGGTCGCATTCGTCGAACCGGCGGGGATCGCCGACGAGTCCCAGGTCACGGTCGCCGTGTTCGTGCCGGCCGTTCCCGAGGGCAGTGTGCAGCTGTACTCGACCTGCGCGGTGCCGCCGTTCTTCGGCACCGTCGGCAGCTGCGGGGTCGTGATCGTGCACTGTGCGCCGGGAATCGAGTCCGTGACCCCGGTGATCGGCACATCGATCGGGTTGGTGTTGGTGACCGTGATCACGCCCTTGACGGTGTAGCCCGAGTCGATCGGCGCCGAGGGAGTGACCGTGACGGTGTAGTCGAACGTCGCGTTCTCACCGGGGCGCACGGTGGCGCTCGCGGGGTCGACCGTCTTCTCGATCTGCCAGTCGTAGTCGCGCACGAAGGACGGGACAGCGGTCTTGGTCGCGGTCAGCGGCACACACGTCGACGGCGGGGTGATCGTCAGCGGGCCGGCCCACGCCTGGATGTTGCCGCCGAGCTCGTTGTTGTTACCCGTGAACGAGCGGATGTAGACGGCCGAGCCGAGCGACGGCGGGCAACCGGGCTTCACGTTCGCGAGCAGAGCGAGGTTGAGCCCGACCTCCACGAACGTGCCGTCGGCGTTGGTGAGACCCATGAAGCTGTTCGCCGGGAAGTTGCTCGTGAGGCAGGTGCCCGGGTACGAGGCGGTATCGGTGTACGTGCACACGCCGCGGAGGATGGTCCCGTCGTTGCCACTCTGGTCGAGGAAGAAGACCGTGCCGCCGAGCGAGCGGTCCGGCTGGGGCACGTTGCCCTCACCACCGGAGCGCGTCGGAGCCTTGGTGATCTCGATGATGAACCCGGAGGATCCGGTGCCGCTGGCGCGATCCCAGGCCGCGAACAGGATCGGGTCGCCACCCACGGTCGTGGACCACGCCTGCGCGTTGAGGATCGTGGCGTGCTGCGACGGGCTTCCCGCGGCGTACCACGTCGACGGGTCGGTGTTGTCGTTGGTGGTCTTGTACGGACCGTGGCTGTTCGTGCTCGCGTCGGGCACGCTGTCCCAGTCCTGGCCACCACAGTTGACCGGCCGGTCACCGTCGATCTCGAAACCGTAGAAGAGCGGCGGACACGCCAGTGCCACGACGTCCTCCTCCGTGGGCGCGGCAAGCGCGGCGACCGGAGCGGCCAGCTCCTCGGTGGCGGGCTCTTCGGCCTTCTGCTCCTCGACGGGAGCCGCGGGCTCTTCGGCTGCCGGCTCTTCCGCGGCCGGCTCTTCCGCGGCCGGCTCTTCCGCGGCCGGCTCTTCCGCGGCCGGCTCTTCCGCGACCGGCTCCTCGGCAGGCGGCGGAGTCGCAGCATCCGTCGCTGTCGTATCGGTCGTCGCCTCTGTCGTGGCGGCGGGATCTGTGGTCACCTCCTCCGCCGACGCGGGGGACATCCCCGAGAACACAAGAGAACTCGCGACGATGGCCGCGAGTCCTCCCACATACCAGCGGTTCTGCAGCGCGATCCTGCGCTCCTGATTCCGCTCCTGACGCATGCGGCTGCGCAGACCCTCAGACTTCGAGGCGCGCACGAAAGTACGACTGAACATTTCCTTCACCCTTGGTCGCAACGACACAGGGTGCCCCAGATGGAGCCCCTCCCAGCACGCAACGGCCAGCGAAGTAGGCGTCCCCAGATGATCCCCAAATGGTTCGGCGTTCTCCCCAAACACGAGCCGAAGCGTGTTCCCGCCGCCAAACGTATTCGCGACACCGCCGCGCGTCAAGAACCCGCGCGGAAACTGCGGGCTCTCGCGCGCATCTCCTGAGGGAACGAAGAAGCGGCCCGGGTCGCCCCGGGCCGCCTGTCGATGATTCCGCCGCTACTGGTTGCCGACTGCTCCGTCGACGTTCCCGCGGACGTCGTCGACCGTTCCGTGGTGCTCCTCGGGCACGACCTTCTTGGCGAGATCCGAGGCGCCATCGAGCACCTTGTCGCTGATGTCCTCGGCCTGCTCGGACTTCAGGAACTCGCCGATCTTGTCCTTGTTCTGCGCATACAGGTCCTTGCCCTGGTTGACGAGGTCGTCGAAACCGCCCATGCTCTCTCCTTCGCACACCCCTACCGCGGGGCGACACCACACCCATCATGTCGGGACGGATGCTGCGGCGGAACCCCTCCTCCGTGAGCAGGGGACGCGCAGCGGGCGCCCCTTCCCCGATGAGGGTTTCACAGCAGCCCGATCGAGCGAAGGTACTCCGCGAATGCGTCGATGCTCAGCATCCGCTCGAATCCGTGGCGATCGCATCGCCACCCGGTCAGCCGCCGTACGCGGTCTTCACGGCTCTGCTGATCTGCGCGCACGTCGTCGGCGGTGCGCCCGCCCATCACGTCCTCGTCGGTGAGCTTGAAGGCGCCGTCGAACTCGACCCACCGCCCCAATGCGGGCCAAGCAAGATCGAGCAGCGCGAAGGCGCCGTCGGGGAAGCCGATGCGGTGCTGGAGCTCGGGCTTGGCCACGCCGAGCTGGAGCAGCCAGAGCCGGGTGATGGTCTCTCCGGGCAGTTGCGCACGCCCGTCCCCGATCGCGGAGAGGAGGCGCGCTTGACGGATGCCGCGGGCACCGGCGCCGCGGACGATCCGCGTGTCGACGAGCGCACGGAACCCCGCCGCCCTGGCTTCGTCATACGAACGCGTGGCTTCGTTCCACGCACATTTCCGGAGTGCTGCGTCGTATACGACGAGCGCGGTCTCCATCGACGCCGTGCGGATCACATCGTAGACCGTACGGTCGAGCGACGTCACGCGAAGGCCGTCGATGAGGACGACGTCCTGCTCGGGAAGCGGTTCCTGATGTCGGATCACGTCCCGCGCGTTGCGTCGCGTATGCGGCCGCGCGCAGATCATGTCCACGCGGTCGAAACGCCACCGGTAGACGGGGAGCCGGTGGCATGCGACTGCCGTCATCCGGCAGAACGCGGCTCCCGGCGCCGTTGCGCGCCGCGCGACAGCGCGTGCCCGGGCCCGCAGCCGCTCCTCCGCGAACACGGCATCCCACTCCGACGTACGGACGTAGGCGCCAGGTCGCAGCTGCGTGAAGTCATCCGGAGACATGCCGTCGAACGCCGGCTCCCCGGCGCCATGCGCATGGCGCGGAACGACTCGGACAGTCCGACTCCTTCGCGACATGGCCCCACTCTTCCCGGCGGCGCTTCCGCGATCCGCCCGGACGCAGCATCCGTGGAATCTTCCTCGTCAGTCCCGTCGCCCCGCCCCCCTGTGGAGGAGCCTCCGTGCTCCACGCCACCGGGCCCCTTCTCTGTCGACCGCGCCCCTTCCACCGCGACCGTGCCCCTTCCACCGCGACCGCGCCCCTTTTACATCGAGGATGCCCAGGCATGGTCGCGACACGAAGGGCATGGTCGCGACACGAAGGGCATGGTCGCGACACGGGGACGACGAAAGAGGGGGCCGGACCCTTGCGGATCCGACCCCCTCTGGAGATCGCGCGAAGAACCTTACTTGAGGATCTTCGTGACCGTGCCGGCGCCGACGGTGCGGCCACCCTCACGGATGGCGTAGCCGAGGCCCTCCTCCATGGCGATCGGCTGGATCAGCTCGACCGTCATGTCGGTGGTGTCGCCGGGCATGACCATCTCGGTGCCCTCGGGCAGCGTGATGACGCCGGTGACGTCGGTGGTGCGGAAGTAGAACTGCGGACGGTAGTTCGTGAAGAACGGGTTGTGACGGCCGCCCTCCTCCTTGGACAGGATGTACGCCGTGCCCTCGAAGTTGGTGTGCGGGGTGACCGAACCGGGCTTCACGACGACCTGGCCGCGCTCGACGTCGTCACGCTTGGTGCCGCGCAGGAGCAGACCACAGTTCTCGCCGGCCCAGGCCTCGTCGAGCTGCTTGTGGAACATCTCGATACCGGTGACGATCGTCTTCTGCGTCGGGCGCAGACCCACGATCTCGACCTCGGAGTTGATGGCCAGCGTGCCACGCTCGGCGCGACCCGTGACGACCGTGCCACGGCCGGTGATGGTGAAGACGTCCTCGATGGGCATGAGGAACGGCTTGTCCTTGTCACGCACCGGGTCGGGAATCGACTCGTCGACCGCCTCCATGAGCTCGAGGATCTTGGCGGTCCACTCGGCGTCGCCCTCGAGAGCCTTGAGGCCCGAGACGCGGACGACAGGAGCGTTGTCACCGTCGAAGTCCTGCGACGAGAGGAGCTCGCGAACCTCGAGCTCGACGAGCTCCAGGATCTCCTCGTCGTCGACCATGTCCGACTTGTTCAGCGCCACGAGCAGGTAGGGCACGCCGACCTGCTTGGCGAGCAGCACGTGCTCACGCGTCTGAGCCATCGGGCCGTCGGTGGCGGCGACCACGAGGATCGCGCCGTCCATCTGAGCGGCACCGGTGATCATGTTCTTGATGTAGTCGGCGTGACCCGGGGCGTCGACGTGGGCGTAGTGACGCTTCGGGGTCTCGTACTCGACGTGCGAGATGTTGATCGTGATACCGCGCTGACGCTCCTCGGGAGCCGAGTCGATCGACGCGAAGTCGCGCTGCACGTTGGTGGCCGACGGGTACGTGTCGGCGAGCACCTTCGAGATTGCGGCGGTGAGCGTGGTCTTGCCGTGGTCGACGTGACCGATCGTTCCGATGTTCACGTGCGGCTTGGTGCGCTCGAACTTGGCCTTAGCCACTGGGTCCTCCTCAGGACGTTCGTGTAGAGGTTCCGGGCGCTGGTGTGCGCCGGTCGTCTACGGGGATATCTCCACCTTAGTAGAGACGGTTCTGGTGATTCTGTGTGAAGTTGTGCCGTCGGGATGCCTCGTCACCGAGGCATCCCGACGGAAAGGGTTACTCGCCCTTGACCTTCTGGACGATTTCGTCGGCCACGTTGCGAGGAACCTCGGCGTAGCTGTCGAACTCCATCGAGTAGACGGCGCGGCCCGAGGTCTTCGAGCGCAGGTCGCCGATGTAGCCGAACATCTCGGACAGCGGCACCAGCGCGCGGACGACCTTGACGCCCTGGGCGTCCTCCATCGACTGGATCTGGCCACGACGCGAGTTCAGGTCGCCGATGACGTCGCCCATGTACTCCTCGGGGGTACGCACCTCGACCGCCATGAGCGGCTCGAGGATGACGGGGTTCGCCTTGCGGACGGCCTCCTTGAAGCCCATGGAGCCTGCGATCTTGAACGCCATCTCGGACGAGTCGACGTCGTGCGACGCACCGTCCATGAGGATGGCCTTCACGCCCACCATGGGGTAGCCGGCGAGCACGCCGACGTTCATGGCGTCCTGGAAACCCTGGTTGGTCGGCTCGATGTACTCGCGCGGGATGCGGCCACCGGTGACCTTGTTCTCGAACTCGTACGTCTTGTCGGCCGTGACCTCGAGGGGCTCGAGCGCGAACTGGATCTTCGCGAACTGGCCCGAACCACCGGTCTGCTTCTTGTGGGTGTAGTCGTGACGCTCGACGGTCTTCTTGATCGTCTCGCGGTACGCCACCTGGGGCTTTCCGACGTTGGCCTCGACCTTGAACTCGCGCTTCATGCGGTCCACGAGGATGTCCAGGTGCAGTTCGCCCATGCCCTTGATGACCGTCTGGCCGGTCTCGGCGTTCTGCTCGACGCGGAACGTCGGGTCCTCCTCGGCGAGCTTCTGGATCGCGAGACCCAGCTTCTCCTGGTCGGCCTTGGTCTTCGGCTCGATGGCGACCTCGATGACCGGCTCCGGGAACGTCATCGACTCGAGGACGACCTGGTTGTTCGAGTCGGCGAGGGTGTCACCGGTCGTGGTGTCCTTCAGGCCGATGACCGCGTAGATGTGACCGGCGGTGACCGAGTCGACCGGCATCTCCTTGTTGGCGTGCATCTGGAAGATCTTCCCGATGCGCTCCTTCTTGCCCTTGGTCGCGTTGACGACCTGGGCGCCCGAGTCGAGGTGACCGGAGTAGACGCGGATGTAGGTGAGGCGACCGAAGAAGGGGTGCGTCACGATCTTGAAGGCGAGGGCCGCGAACGGCTCGTCACGGTCAGCGTGACGCTCGATGATGATCTCTTCGTCCTTCGGGTCCTTCGCCTCGATGGCGGGGACGTCGAGGGGCGACGGGAGGTAGTCCACGACGGCGTCGAGCATCGGCTGCACGCCGCGGTTCTTGAACGCCGAGCCGCACAGCACGGGGTAGAGCTCCGAGGCGATGGTGAGCTTGCGGATCGCGGCCTTGATCTCGGCCACCGTCAGCTCCTCGCCGCCGAAGTGCTTCTCGAGAAGCTCCTCATCGGACTCGGCGACCGTCTCGAGGAGGATCTCGCGGTACTCCGCGGCCTTGTCGGCGAGGTCGGCCGGGATCTCCTGGATCTCGTACTTGGCACCCATGGTCACGTCGCCCTTGGCGTCGCCGGGCCACACCAGTGCGCGCATCTCGACGAGGTCGACGACACCCACGAAGTCGCTCTCCGAGCCGATGGGCAGCTGGAGCACGAGCGGCTTGGCCTTCAGGCGGTTGACGATGGTGTCGACCGTGAAGTAGAAGTCGGCGCCCAGCTTGTCCATCTTGTTGACGAAGCAGATACGGGGCACGTCGTACTTGTCGGCCTGACGCCACACGGTCTCGGACTGGGGCTCGACGCCCTCCTTGCCATCGAAGACGGCGACCGCGCCGTCGAGGACGCGCAGCGACCGCTCGACCTCGACCGTGAAGTCGACGTGGCCGGGCGTGTCGATGATGTTGATCTGGTTCTTGTTCCAGAAGCACGTGACGGCGGCCGACGTGATCGTGATGCCGCGCTCCTGCTCCTGCTCCATCCAGTCGGTGGTGGCAGCGCCGTCGTGCGTCTCGCCGATCTTGTGGTTGACGCCCGTGTAGAACAGGATGCGCTCGGTCGTCGTCGTCTTGCCGGCATCGATGTGCGCCATGATGCCGATGTTGCGGACCTTGTTGAGGTCGGTGAGCACTTCTTGTGCCACGGGGTGTCCTTAGCTGTTGAAAGTGGTAGCTGGCCCGCCGCTCCCGCGGGTCGCAGGAGCGGCGGGGATGCTGGTTACCAGCGGTAGTGCGCGAAGGCGCGGTTCGACTCGGCCATCTTGTGGGTGTCTTCGCGGCGCTTGACCGCGGCACCGAGGCCGTTCGAGGCGTCCAGGATCTCGTTCTGGAGGCGCTCGGTCATCGTCTTCTCACGACGGCCCTTGGCGTAGCTCACGAGCCAGCGGAGGGCGAGCGTGTTGGCGCGGTGAGGCTTGACCTCGACCGGCACCTGGTAGGTCGAGCCGCCGACGCGGCGCGACTTGACCTCGAGGGTCGGGCGCACGTTGTCGAGCGCCTTCTTGAGCGTGGCGACGGCGTCCTGGCCGTTCTTCGCCTCGACGCCCTTGAGGGCGGTGTACACGATCGACTCGGCGAGCGACTTCTTGCCGTCGACGAGGATCTTGTTCACGAGCTGGCTGACGATCGGAGCGCCGTAGACCGGGTCGTTGACGACGGGGCGCTTCGGGGCGGGTCCCTTACGAGGCATCTTTCTCAGCCCTTCTTCGCGCCGTAGCGGCTGCGAGCCTGCTTACGGTTCTTGACTGCCTGGGTGTCGAGCGCACCGCGGACGATCTTGTAGCGGACACCGGGGAGGTCCTTCACACGACCGCCGCGGACGAGCACGAGCGAGTGCTCCTGCAGGTTGTGGCCCTCGCCGGGGATGTACGCGGTGACCTCGGTGCCGTTGCGGAGCTTGACACGGGCGACCTTGCGCATCGCCGAGTTCGGCTTCTTCGGGGTGGTGGTGTACACGCGGGTGCAGACACCCGCCTGCTGCGGGTTCGCCTTGAGCGCCGGCGCCTTGGTCTTCGAGACCTTGGGCGAGCGACCCTTGCGAACCAACTGCTGAATGGTTGGCACGTTCTCTCCTTGTTGTACTGCACGGTGCCTGTCGGCTTCGCACAGGTGCTGCACGGTGACAGCGTCGTGGTCTCCCCCGCGGCATCCGGATCTTTCGATTCGTGACGCTGCGGGCTCACGCTGACCCACCGACGCGCCAGAATGACTGTCGCGCTCTCGTTGGTGGGTATGCCGTGGGGGTGGCCTGTTCGCAGGCCGTTCCCTGAGATGCGGCGCTCGCACCGATTCCCGCACCAAGGCACGGTCGACGGCGCGCGTGAGCGCACACCCGATCCATGATACGTGGGTTTCGGGGGTCGGGCAAACGCGGAAGCACGTGACAGGCCCGACGGAGGGACGACACGCCGCAGCGCGGCCCAGATCGCCGTCGGGCGTACCCCTCAGCCGGTCGTCAGCAGGGCGACCAGCGCCAGCGCGGCGACGATGATGAGGACGGATGCTGCGAACACGACGGCGATCGTCTGGCGCCGGCGGCGACGCGTGCGGGCCTGATCGGCAGCCGCCGTGTCGACGTGGTCCTGCGGCGCACGCCGGGCCGGCTCGGCGCGCACCACGGTGACCGGAGGGACGTCGCGCGCCCGGTAGGCGGCGACTGCGGAGGCGGGCGGAGCGGCGACCCGGCCGAGGGCCGCGGACGTCCCGGCGGCGGGCTCCGGGGCGAGCGGTGCCGGCGAGGGAGCGCGCCTCGAGGCTGCGGGGGCTTCCCGCGGCTCGTGTGCTGCCGGATGCGCGGTCCGTCGCGGACCCGCGGGTGCCGACTCGGTCGCCGCCTGCGTGGCCTGCTCGGAATCGGCGCGGACGGCCGAACCGACCGAGATCACGGTGTCGTCTGCCGCCTGGGCCTCGCCCGAGGCACGCCGCGACGGCAGGGTCCGGTCGTCGAGGGGGTCCTCGTGCTCCGGCGCGGGCGCCGGGCCCCTCCGCCGGGAGAGAGCCGTGTGCTCGTCGTCCGAATCGATCACCCGTCGCTCCGCCGCAGCCGGACCTCGGCGTCGCCCAGCAGGAACCGGTCGCCGGCCTCGACCTCGACGCCCGCAGGTGCCTCGACCTCGGTGCCCATCACGGTGGCGAACAGGACGCCGTTGGTGGAGTCGAGGTCCGTCACGTACCACTTGTCGTCGCGCAGCTGGAGCCGTGCATGCGTCTTCGACACCGTGCCGTCCTGGATCGAGACCAGCTGCGCACTCGGGTGTTCCGGGTCGGCGGCGGGGCGGCGGCCCAGGATGACCACCTCCGACGAGAGCGCGACGGGCTCCCCGGTCGGCGGCACGAGCGCCCAGTCCGTCCGTTTGCGACGGGCGATGATCGTCTCTTCGAGGATGTCCTGCTCGTCGGGGATCTCGGGCTTGGTGTGGAACGCCGACACCGACGACCGCGCCGAGCGCGGGGATCCGGCATCCGGCGAGCCGTGGATCGCCGAGACCGGGCCGGAGGTCTCGGGGAAGGCGTCGGCCTCGCTCATCGGCGAGCGCGCCGGGGCCCACGGCTCGTGGTCCTCGTCCGACGACGGGGCGGCGGGCACGCGCGTGACCGGCGGCCGGGTGATGCCCTCCTCGCCCGTCGTCGCCGCCTCAGGCGCCGTGAACGGCTGCGCGGCGCTGCGCGAGGGACCGGCGGGCGCGGGCGCCGCGGCCGCGGGGGGAACGGACGCGAGCGGGGTCGCGGGCACCGCGGAGATCGGCGCGGGAGCACCGGGCACGGCACCGGTGACCTCCGCGCTCAGGTCGATGCCGTCGAGCGCGAATCCCTGCCACGGGTCCGCGTCACCGGAACCGTTCCCGCTCGCCTCGCCCGGCGTCGCAGCGACGGGGCGACCGGGCACCGGTGGAGGCGTCCAGCCCGCGGCGGGCGGCGGGACATCGGCCCCGGCGGCCGTCATGGATGCCGCGTGGGCGGGCGCGCCGGGAGCAGGCGGCGCGGCGGCAGCACGCGGCGCGGCACCCGGCGCGGGCGGAGCATACGCGGACGGCGCGAACCCCGCACCCGCACTCGTCGGCGCAGGGACCGCCGGCGGGGTGGGATACGCCGCCCGCGCACCGGTCAGCGCAGCCGTTGCGGGCGACGATGGAAGGGGAGGCAGCTCGGCGTCGCCCGGGGTGCGACGCACGCCGGCGCCGAAGGGGGTGCGGGTGCCGGCCGGGCCCCGCTGCCCGGAGGCTCCGCGCGACGCGCCGGCGGCGTGCGAAGGGGACGTGGGGACCGTCTCCCGTCCGACCCAGCGCGCACTCCCCCAGCCGACGATCGACGCCCACACCGGGAACAGCAGGAAGCCGAGGACGGTCATGCCGGCGCCGAAGCCGAAAGCGACGTTCACGCGGAACAGCGCGATCGCCCAGACGACCAGGAACGCGATGTCGACGAACGGGATGAACGCGAGGATCACGAGCCACGGCGAGAACCCGGCGAGGCGGAGCAGCACGATGGTGTTGAGGATCGGCACCCACGCCTGCCACGCCTCGACCCCGGACTTGCGGAACACCGCCGACAGTGCGAGGGCGGTCCAGATGTAGAGACCGGCGAACAGGAGCAGGCTGACCAGGGTGCCGACGACGGCTGCGGTGGCATCTGTGGCGTTCATGGCATGGGACGCACGGGCTGTGCCCGTCGTCTCCCCCTCTCGGCGAATCGCGTGCGGCCGCCCGGTTGGGGCGCCATCGGACGGAACAACGATCTCAACGATACGGTCGCGAGCGCCGCGCGCCAGAACCCTCGTCCCCGTCGCAGGGCGCGCCGCTCCGCGTCGACGGCCACCCAGTAGCGCTTCGCCTCGTCGGCGGAGATGTCCGCGTGCGCGAACACGGCGCGGTCGGCGTCGCGCGCGAGGGCGGCCCCGGCGGGCGTCGCGAAGGCGGCGGCGAGCTCTGAGCGCGTGGAGGTGCGCGCTGCGGCACGGCCGCTGTCGAGCGCCGCGTCGACGTACTCGTCCCACCCGCCCGCGACGCGGTTCGCCGGTGTCCCGGTGCGGCGACGGCCCCGGCGGCGCGCGGCCTTCGTGCCGATCACGATGAGGAACGGACCGAGCGCGAGCACGAGCACGAGAAGCGCGACGCCGCCGATCCGCAGCATCGGCCAAAGCCACGCCAGGTCGGCTCCTGCATCTTCGTCGGCGGGGCGGTCCGCCGCGGAGTCCTCCTGGGCGGGATCGGGCGGCACGACCTCCTCGACCGACTCGGGGCGCACCTCGGTGACGTTCTCGGGGTCGCGCTGCTCGGTCGTGTCCAGGCTCGGCGACTGGGCGTACTGGGGCGTGACGTCGATGGCGACCCAGTCGCCGGCTGCCGACTGCACCTCCGTCCACGCGGTGAGGTCCTGTGCGCGGCAGGCGCCCTCGTCGCACGTCGCGAGACCCGGCTCCGTCGCGGTCAGCCGCGCACCCAGAACCACCCGGGAGGGGAACCCGAGCTCGCGGGCCATGAGGGCCACCGCGACGGCGAACTGCTCGTCGTCGCCGATCGCAGCGAAGTAGTTGCCGGAGGCAACCGCCCGCGGGTCGGTCTCGCGTTCGAGCAGGCGCGCGAACATCGTGTCGACGCGGGCGAGCGAGTGGCCCGAGGCGCTGGGCTGGAATGCGTAGTCGGGCAGGGCGGCCGCCCATGCCGGCTCCTGCTCGCCCTCGGCGAGACCGTGACTGAGGTAGCCGCGATCGCGCAGCATCGCGACCGCGCCTTCGAGGGCGGGACCGCCCGACCCCGTAGCGTGCTCGTCCATCCACGTGCGAAGGCTGTCGGGTGCGGCGACGCCACCCGGGCTGCCGGGGGCCTCCAGTTCCGCGAGCACCGGGGTTGCGGGCTCGACGCCGCGCACGACGAATGCGTCGCCCGACTCGAACCCGCCCCCGGCCGTCTGCACCGCCGCCGACGCGGCGGCGTTGTAGTAGAACTTGTCGGCCAGTGATGCGGCGCGGTCGCCGTCGAATGCGACCGCCTCGAGGCGACCGGCCGTCGGCATCCAGATCCCGTCCCACGCGTCGATCTCGATGCGCGCCGCGACCGGCGTGCCCTCGCCGGCGTCGAGCGCCGACGGCACGCGGACGAACCGACCGGCGTCGACGGCGCCTTCGCCGCCCGAGCGGAACACCTCGCCGTCGTAGGCGTCGAGGGTCGCCAGCCGCACCCGCTCGGGGAGCGTCTCCACGACGCCGTCGATCACGACGGGCTCGACCGTGAACAGCACGTCGTCGGCCCGGGCGTCGGCGAACAGCGCGCGGTACCGCGACAACGGGCTCACCTCGGCCGACAGGTCGACGTCAGGGCCGATGGCCGAGCGCAGCACGTCGCGCTCCGCGCCGCGGGCGGCGAAGGGCACGATCGCCACGGCCAGCACGAGAGCCACCGCCACCATGCCCGCGCCGAGCGCGGTGCGACGGCGGTCGGCCGCGGAGGGGCGGCGCGAGATGCGGACGCCGCTGGATGCCGCGGCCCGCTGCAGGGCGCGGATGCGCTCGTCATGCGTGCGCCAGGCCAGCCACAGCAGGCACGCCACGAGTCCTGCGACACCGACCGCGGTCTCGACCGGCGCGTAGAGGAACACCGGCCCGAGCTCGAGCGGGGAGCTCACGGTGGTGCGGCCGAAGAAGAGCCCGAACGTCACCATGCCGAGCGCCACCGGAACCGCGGCGTAGGCGGCGCGATCCTCCCTCCACGCGAGGAGCAGCACCGCACAGGTGCCGACGAGGAAGACGACGAGCGCGGGCACGAGCAGGTTGCGGTACGAGCCGACCGGCAGCTCGACGGTGACGAGGTCCTTCCAGCCCAGCACCAGCCCGCTCGCCAGCTCTCCGAGACCCCGCACCAGGTCGGCCGGTGAGCCGAGGCGGGAAGGCACCGCGAGGGGCACGCCGACGACGAGGATCGCGAGGGCCAGCGCCCCGGCGACCGCCCACCCGCTCCAGTGCCGCCACCACGCCAGGGCGGCGATCCCACCCCCCGCGACGGTGGCGACGACGACCAGGAGCGCGAAGGCGCCCGAGCGGTAGATGGGCCACCCGGCGACGGCTGCGACGACGGCGATCACGGCGGCGAAAGCCACCCCGACCCACACGCGGGCGACGAGCCGCGGCGCGCGCAGACTCGGAGTCTCGGTCGCCCCCCGGGATGCAGCATCCATCCGCCCCATCACCGGGATCTGCCCGCTCACGACGCGGCTCCCCGCAGCAGGAGGCCCGAGAGGTCTTCGAGGGTTCCGACGGTGAGCACCGTCATGCCCGACAGCGGCTGCATGCGCGGATGGGCGCGCTCGTCGCAGATGACGGCGACCACCGCGGTGTCGGACGGGAATGCGAGGGCGGCCCGCTGCAGTCTCGTGAGCGGCACGCGGGAGCCGACCACGACGAACGCGATCGAGAGCCGCTCGCCCGACTCGGCGGCGAGGCGGCACACCTCGCCGACCGGCATCGTGCTCTCGAGCAGATCGACCCCGCTGAAGCCGTCCAGCATGGGGCGCGGCGCCGCGGCGGGGATGTGGCGGATCGCGCGGAGGCGCCCGCGCACGACGCGTGGGATCTCGGATCCGGTCACGATCTGCACGTCACGGGCGTCGTGGACGGCCCGCAATCCCAGCGATGCCGCGCACGACACGGCCAGCTCGAACTCGTCGGCGTCCGCGTACTCGGAGTCCCAGGCCGCGAGCACCACGGCCATGCGCGAGCGCCGGGACTCCTCGTACTGGCGCACCATGAGCCGCCCGGTCTTGGCCGTCGACCGCCAGTGGATCTGGCGACGCGAATCGCCCGGCGCATACTCGCGGATGGCGTGGAACGACATGTCGGCGTCGACCAGGCGGCGGGTGGGCGCGCCCTCGAGATCGCGGATGAGCCCCGCGCTCGTCGACGGCAGCGAGACCGTGCGGGGGTGGACGTAGAGGTCGTGCACGTCGGGGAACGAGTGCTCGCGTCGCAGCATCCCGATCGGATCGCTGCGCACGGTGGTCGCGGGACCGACCGTCACGATGCCGCGCTTGAGGCCGGGGATGTCGAGCGGCTGCTCGACCGCGTGGCCGGGACGCAGCAGCGGCACGCCGAACTCGACCAGCCCGGCCCCGACCGGGATGTCGATGCGGCCCGGCAGGGCCGTGCGGTGGCCGTCGTTGCGCACGCCGATGCGGCCGGCGACGCCCTCGCCCGCGACGATCCGCTCGTGCGTCAGCGAGAGGTCGACGTCGTAAGCGCGGGCGCCGAACAGGAACGGCACGGCCGCGATGAGGAGGACCACGGATGCTGCGCCCGCGACCATGAACTCCACCCAGCCGAACACGATCCCGAGCACGAGGCCCGCGGTCGCCGCGACGGCCACGAGGGCTCCCGCGGGCCGGATCGCCTCTGCGGCCCACTCGGCTGCGGTGGTGATGCCCGAGCCCGCCGCCCGCCACACACGCGTCCACCACACGGCCACGCGCACGAACGTGCGACCGCGGCGCGACCCGCCGACGCTCGTGGCCGTAGCGGTCACGTGCGTGCGGCTGGTCGTGCCGGTGGCCTGGACGGTCCGCGTGATGCGCGGCTCCATCGTGCTGGTGGAACCGCCGCGGCGCTCGGGGACGCTCATATCGCTTCGCGCCTCGAAGGCGGCGCCACGTCGAGCAGCACCTGCCCGACCACGGTCTCGGGGGTGACGCCGTCGAACTCGGCCTCGGGGTGCAGGATCAGGCGGTGCGACAGCACGGGCACGGCGAGCGTCTTGACGTCGTCGGGGGTCGCGTAGGTGCGGCCCTGCGAGGCGGCCCGCGTGCGCGCGGCGCGCGTGAGGGCGAGGGCGCCGCGGATGCTGACCCCCAGGCGCACCTCGTCAGCCGTGCGCGTGCTGTCGACGAGGCGGGCGATGTAGTCGAGCACGAGCGCGTCGACGTACACGTCGGCGGCGAGGTCGGCCATGCCGACGAGCGCCTGGGGCGTGATGATCGGCGAGAGCTCGGCGGTCGCGACGGCGGCACCGTCGAGGATGCGGACGGTCGCCGCGTGGTCGGGGTAGCCGAGCGACGTGCGCATCATGAAGCGGTCGAGCTGCGCCTCGGGCAGGCGGTAGGTACCGGCCTGCTCGACCGGGTTCTGCGTCGCGAGCACGAGGAACGGCACACCGGCTTCGCGCGAGACGCCGTCGATCGTGACGCGCCCCTCCTCCATGACCTCGAGGAGCGCCGACTGCGTCTTCGGGCTCGCCCGGTTGATCTCGTCGGCGAGCACGATGTTGGCGAAGATCGGACCGGCGTGGAACTCGAACACGCCCTCCTTCTGGTCGTACACGCTGAGGCCCGTGATGTCGCTCGGCAGCAGGTCCGGAGTGAACTGGATGCGCGTGTTCGTGCCCTGCACCGACTGCGCCATGGCCCGCGCCAGCGACGTCTTGCCGGTTCCCGGCACATCCTCGAGGAGCACGTGGCCGTCGCTGAGCATCGCGGTGAGCACGAGCTCGACGACGTGGCGCTTGCCGAGCACGGCGCGCTCGACGTTGTCGGCGATCTGCCCGAACGTCTGCGCGAACCAGTCGGCCTGCTCCTGCGTGATCGTCATGTGGTGTCCTTCGTCGTCTGCGGGGATCGTGGGGCGAACGGATGCTGCCGCTCAGGGTGCGGCGGGTGGGCCGGGGCTGCCGTTGTTCGGCTGGCACGCCGCCGAGAACTCGGTGCTCGCGGGGGCGAGCCCCCAGCCCTGGGCGTCCCAGTTCACCGTCACCGAGATGCCTTCGACCCGCTTCGCGCCGACCGGCACTTCCCACGTGTCGACGGTGTGCGGCAGGAGCGTGTTGTCCTCGTCGTAGTAGCGCAGGCCCGCGTTGCCGAACGTGAAGGCTGCGGAGGAGCCGTTCGGAGCGTTCGACGACTGGCCGCGGTAGGTGAGCGGGCTGCCGCCGACGCACGAGGTGACCGTCCAGTTCGCCTGCACCTGATACGGGGCGCTGCCCGAACGCGGAGTCACGGTGGACCAGGCGCTCGCGGTGTCCCAGAAGTCGTGCACGTACCGCACCTGGATGCCGGGGTCCTGGCCGAACACCGTGCTCCCCGGGCCCCAGCCCTGGAACTCGGCGTGGTTGCGGTTGGGGAGCCGCTCCGTCGTCGTCGGGTTCTCGCGGATCACCCAGTCGGCGCGCTGCGCCTGCACTTCGGGGCGGCCGTCCACGACGAACGTCCAGCCCTCCGGCGCCCGGCCCGACTGCTGGGCGCGGACGGTCGCGGTCGCCTCGGCGCGGCCGAAGGACTCGTCATCCCACCACGACTCGACGCACATCCGGACCGCGTACTCCTCGCCGTCCTCCAGTCCGGGGAAGGAGGCCGTCTCGCCGCCGTCGATGACCCTGCAGCGATCACCATCCAGCACGATGCCGTAGCGCAGCGCCGAGCCGTCGCCGTTGCGCTGCGCGGTGGCTCGGGCCGTGACCGTCGCGGTGCCGTCGCCGTTGGACACCGAACTCAGGGTGAGCTGCGGCGACAGCGGACTGCCGATGCCGTTCGTCTGCACCGTCGCGGCCGCGCCCGACGCGTTGCCGCCGAGGCCGGGCGGCAGGTCGTAACGCGAGTAGGGAGTGACCGTCACGAGCGTGCCGGTGTTGCTGCCCACGCGGAACCACGGCACCTCGACGCGGGTCTGGCGGGGGTTCACCGGCACCCGCACGGTCTCGCCGGCGGGGCTCGCGATCTCGAGGCTGCCGGTCTCGCCGGCCTCGATCCCGTCGATGACCAGCGACACGATGCCGCCCGCGCCGTCGCCGGTGACGACGGGAGCCGCGGTCACGCTCGCGGGCGCGAGCGGTGCATCGTACGCCCACGCGATCGTGCGCACGCCCGCCTTCGACTCACCCACGGCGTTGACGCCCCACGCGTCGTACGTGCGCTGCTCCCCGTTCGGAGCAGGGATCGGGGGGCACACGCCGTCGGCCCCGCAGCGCGCGACCTCCTGCCCACCGGTGCGGACGACGAAGCCGGACAGCGCCGGGTAGGCCGACCGCGCCTCGCCCGGATCGATCCGCAGAGTGACGGTCCCCTCGGCATATGCCGTCTGAGTAATACTCGCGGGAGACTTGGGGTACCCGAGCAGGTCGAGAAGCACGCGGCCGTCGCGTTCCGCGTTCGTGACGCGGCCCTGGGCGTCGCGCACCGAGAACGTGGCGGTGCACGTCGCGCCCGGAGCATCCGTCGTCCAGCTCGCTGTGATCGACGTCGCCGACGCCACCTGGAAGCTCACGCCGGCGCAGGCGCCGGCCGGGCGCACGGCGACGACCTCGAGCGGCGTGCGCGGCAGCGGGTTGACCTCGCCGCCGGCGCCGATCACCGGGATCGTGCACGACGGTCCTCCGGCCTGCGAGCACTGCTGCACGACGGAGCCGCCCTGCGGAAGAGTGGAAGGAGCGGCACCGACCCGGAGGATGAGCCGCGCCGGCGACACCGACGGATGGCTCGTGACAGAGACGAGCACGGCCTCCTCGGAGCCGGGGACGGCGCGGTCCGCGCCGGTCACGGTCACGACGGAACCCTCCTGGGTGACCGCGAAGGCGGTGCCCGAATGCTCGGTCGCGTAGACGATGCCGTCCCAGTCCGGGCGCAGCTGCCACGTGGTCATGTTCGCGAGGTCGAACGTCGCGGTCTCGCCCGGCCCCACCGTGATCGATGCCGGGCGCAGTTCGGGCTGCGGGTCTCGCGGGCGCACCACGATCGGCACCGACAGGTACGTCCAGTCCTCCTGGCCGGTCAGGCGCACGGGCACCTGGCAGGCGTCGACCCACGGGGCGCCCGCGCCCGCGACGTAGCGGACGACGGCGCCCGCGTCGATCGTGCACGATGCCTCGACGCGTGCGCCCGATGACCGCACGTCATCGCCCAGCTCGACGACCGCGCCGCGCGGGCGCGCGACGAGGTCCGCCATGTCGAAGGTGGTGGACTCGAGCTCGGTGACCTCGGGCGACGCCGCGTTCGCGCGCAGCGTCAGGGCCAGGTCGTCGTCGCCCGGCACGCGGAGGAAGCCGTACGACGTGACCTCGCCCGCGGCGCTGTCGCCGGTGACGGCGAACGGGATCAGCCGGGTGGTCTCGGGCAGCGCCCCGCGCAGTCGCGAACCCTGCACCGCGACGCCGTCGGGGTCGCCCCACAGCGACAGCTCGAGGTCGTCCACATCGCCGCCCGACCACGTGACCTTGCCGGCCAGCACGTCGACGCCGCGCGGGAAATCCTCACGGGTCTCGACCGTGAGGCCGGTGTCGGCGACGACCGGGAAGTCGGGCACGCTCTCGCGCACGACCCGTACGACGATGAGTCCTCGACCGGTGTTTCCCGACGAAGACTCGACGTCGTAGAGGAACGACATCGTCGCCGGGTCGTCGCCCGCGGCGATCCGGACCGTGGTGTCATCCGCGCCGACGATCTGCTCGTTCAGCCGCGCGTACTCAGGGTTCTCGCTGCCGTCGACGAGGGTCCCCGGCACGTCCGGGCGGATGTCGGTGATCCGCAGCTCGCCGAGCGTGGGGTCGGCGTCGTTGGAGAGCGGGCTGACCCGGATCGTATTGCCCTCGCCCGCCTGCACCTGGACGTAGTCGGTGAACGTGACCGGACTCGGGTTGGCCTGGCCGTCGAGCACTCCGATCCGCACCGTGCCGTCGGCCGTCGCACCGAACGCGTCGACCACGCGGTAGCGGAAGGACACCTGACCGCTGTCGCCGGGCACGCTCGTGTACATGATCGACGCGCCGTCGGCGGTGACGGTGGCCGCGCCCCGCTCGGGCTGATCGACGATGCGGTCGAGGGTCACGACGTCGCCGTCGGGGTCCGTGCCGAAGTCGTCGAACTCGATGAGCGCCGACTGTCCGCTGAGCACGCGACCCTCGAGGGTGTCGGCCGTGGGTGCGCGGTTGGCCTCGGCATCGATCACCGTCACGCGCACCGTCGCGGTGTCCGCGAGCGCCGGAGCGCCGGTGGTGAACACGGAGTACTCGATCGCGTACTCCCCCGGCTCGCCCGGGGCGAGATACCGCAGCAGGTCGCCCGACGCGAAGGCGAGTGCGCCCTCCGACGACGAGCGCACGGATGCCGGGTTCAGCGTCGGCCGCCCGCCGGCAGGCGAGATGTCGTTGTCGAGTACCGGGATGTCGATCTGGGCGCCGGAGCGCACCATCACGGAGTCGTCCACCGCGATCGGGGCGAGCTCGGGTGCGGGCGGCAGCAGGTACACCGTCGCCTCGCCCGCGACGCTCGCACCGGCGTCCTCCGTCCCGTCGCTCACCACATACGAGACGGTGCCGAGGCGGCCGGCGGCGCCGTCCTCCGTCGTGCCCGACACCCGGAGGTGGTTCTGTCCGACCGCGTCGACCGACAGCGTGGCGCCGTCATCCGCCCGTGCGACCACGTCGCTCAGCAGCAGCACGCGGCGCGTCGGGTTCGAGACGGCGTCGAAGATCTCGAGGGTCGCGTCCTGCTGGGGGTGCACGAACGCCACCACCGGCGAGGTCGCCAGCTGCGCCGGCGCGTCGGTGGGCAGCAGCGTGATGCGGGCGGTGCCGGTCGCCTCGCCGACGCCGTCGGTCACCGTGAAGTCGACGCGGAACGTGCCCGGGTTCTCGGCCGCGAAGTCGAAGGAGGTGGAGCCGCTGACGGCGGTCGCGGTTGCGGCGGCGTCGTCGAGCACGCGCACCGATCCGAGTGACAGCGTGCCGGCGGTGCCCGTGACGTGGTCCGCGACGTCGACGGTGATGCCGGAGGCGACCGTGTCGGTCACCGCGAACGACTGCACTGTGAGCTGTGGCTGGGGCGATACCTTCACCACGAGCGGCTTCACCGTCGTCAGACCCTGGGTGTCGGCCACCGTGACGTCGAGCTCGACGAGCTGCTCCCCGCCGTCGCCCGCGTCGTCGTGCTGGTAGACGACGTCGCCGCCGGGGGTCGCCGCAACACTGCCGACGCCGCTCGTGTTCTCGACCGAGAGGAGCAGCAGCGGGTCGCCCTCCCGGTCGACCCAGCCCGGCAGCACCGGCACGGTCACCGTGCCGCCGCGCGCGACCTCGGGCTGCGGCCACTCGACGAGGCATCGCTCGACGCCGCACCATTCCGGCGCCGAGTCGGCCGCGGCATCCGCCACCGTGACGGTGACCGTCGTCGGCCCGGACGTCAGGCCGTTGGCGGCGGTGCCGTCGGCGACCGCGTAGGAGAACGTCGCCGATCCCGTCGCGCCGGGCTGCACGCGGATCGCGAGGCGCTGATCGTCGTCGGTGACCGACACCGTGCCGAACGCGGGGTCGAGGCCGGTGACCGACGCGGGGTCGATCGTGAGAACGTCCTCGTTCGGGTCGTGGTCGTTCATGAGCACGGGCAGCGACGCGAGCGCGCCGGCCCGCACGCCGAACGCGTCGGGCTCGGCGACCGGCGGCTTCGGGTCGAGCACGACCTGCAGCTGCTCTTCGCTCGGCACGGCGTCGGGGTCGGTGCGGTCGTCGAGGCTCCAGTCCTGGCTCGACGGGATCAGCGCGCCATCGGGCACCGACCACGCCCACCCGGACCGGGTGTCGTTGAGGATGACCGCGGAATCGCTCGCGACGAATGCGGGGCGCGGCTGGTCGCCGATCGTCCGGTCGCCGTAGTCCAGCGTCGCGGTGGTGCCGCCCGAGCGCCACAGCAGGCCGCCCGCGTCGCCCTGGCCCAGCCACGCGGCGTACGTCTCGCCGTCGTGCGCGACCGGCTGCGCAGGAGTTCCGAGCACCGTCTCCGCACCGCCTCCGACCGGTGTCTCCATCGCCGACCCGTCCGCGGGTACCCGCACCAGCCCGGTGTCGTCGGCGAGGTAGACGGCGGTGCCGCTCGCGTCCGGTGCGCCGACGACGACGGTGCCGGTCGACGGCGCCCGGGTCGAGGCGTCCTGCCCCCGCAGCCAGATCTCGCCACTCTCGGTGTCGACGACGGCCCACGTGTCGCCCGCCGCGGTGATGGCCGGCGCCTCGAGCCCGTCGGCGTCGAGCGGATCGCGTCCGCGCACCTCACCGCCCGGGATGTCGTAGCGCAGCACCGAGTCGTCAGCGGCCGAGTAGGCGAACAGCATGCCGCGGACGTCGACGGCGATCGCCTCGGCGGTGTACTGCGGGGCGTCCTCGTCGTCGGCGCCGAACGGGTCGAGCTGCGACGACGCGCCGCTGGAGAGACGCCCCGCGTGCACGGCGCCCGAGTCGGTGAGGTAGGCGACCCAGTCCCCGGCCGTCACGACCTCCGTCGTGCCGGACGGGGTCTTCTGCGAGGACTTCAGCGCCTCCTCGTCGAGGTCGGCGGGCATCGCGGCGTCGATGCGCGTGAGCGTCGAGTAGCTGTCGCTGAAGAGGTATGCGGCATCCCCCGTCTGCACCACCTGGTCGGGGTTGCTGATGCTGCGGACCGTGTCGAGCTCGCCGACGGACGTGTTCACGCGGGCGTAGCGGCGGCCGTCGCCGGTCTGCAGCGCCCACACCGCGGTGTCGACGTCAGGGGTCTGCTGCGCGTCGAGCCCCGGCCACACGATGCTGATGCCGATGATGCTGGCCGCCACGGCCCCGGCGGCGACGAGGCCGGTGATCGCGCCGCGTCGCATCAGAGCACCCCTGCGACCATCAGCGCCACGACGACCGCGCCGGCCCCCGCGACGATCCCCGCTCCGACGCCGATGGCCCAGGGCAGCACGGCCCGACCGCGGCGGCGGGCGGGTGCGGAGATCTCGGTGTCCTCGTCACGGGCGAGCTGCGCGACGCCGGTGCCGGCGCGCGCCTTGCGCGTGAGATCGCGCTCCACGTGCGAACGCGCGGGTCCTCGCAGCGCCGAATCCGCGAAATCGACGGGAGCGGATGCGGGAGACCACTCCTCGTCCGGGATCTCGAGCGGCGTCGGCGAGAGGCCGAGCCCCGACTGCACCTCGCGCAGCCCTTCGCCGAAGGCACGGGCGGAGTCGTGGCGGCGACCGGGGTCGCGGCTCATCGCGGTCGCGAGCACGGCCTGCAGCGACGCCGGGACGTCGGCCCGCGGGATCTCGACGTAGGTGGCGCGCGCGATGCGCTTGCGCAGCAGGTCCTTGGTGTTCTGGCCGCGCTCGCGGCGCTCGAACGGGCTGTGGCCGGCCAGCAGCGAGTACACCGTGGCACCGAGGCTCCACACCTCGCTCGTCACCGTCCCGCTCGTCCGCTCGGCGACGACCTCGGGAGCACTCCACGGGATCGACATCGCCAGCACCTCGCCGCCGCTCTTGCGCTGCAGCGAGGCTGAGATGCCGAAGTCGGCGAGCACGGGCGTGCCGAATGTGGTGATGAGGATGTTGCTGGGTTTCACGTCGCGGTGGATGAGGCCGGCGCGGTGCGCGGACTCGAGCGCGCTCGCCATGCGCACGCCGATGGCGAGCACCTCCTCGACCGGGATGCGCTCGACTCGGTAGCGCTGCGCCAGAGAGCCGGGGCAGTACTCCATGACGATGTACGGGCGGCCGTCTGCCGAGATGCTCGCCTGGTAGACCGTCACGATCGAAGGGTGTGCCGACAGGTGCGCCAGCACGTCGGCCTCGGCGTTGAACATTCGCCGAAGCTCCGGGTCGCGCACGTCGCTCGGCATGACCTTCACCGCGACGTTGCGACGTGGCATGTCCTGCTCGTAGAGGAAGACGTCGGCGAATCCGCCCGAGCCGAGCGGGCGGATGTAGGCGAGTCCCGGAAGGATCGGGGGCGCCGAGGGAAGCCGTGCCGCCACCCGCACACCTCCCCGCAGTCCGCTACCGTCACACCACTGCCGCCAGCGCGACGACAAACCCGGTCATGCTAACAAAACCCACCTCCCGGGAACCCGCGTGGCAAGCAGAGATGTGGACAGTGCGAGCGCGTGCGGCGGGCCGGCACCGGACGAGCCGCGACGACGGGGCCGGCGTCAGTCTAGCCGCGGAGCCCCCCGGGGTCGTGGGGGTCGAACGGTGCGTCGAGCGACTTGGTGAGATCGGCGAGCATCGCCTCGATCTGGGGCTCGACGTACTCTGTCACCGCGGCCTGGATGCGCAGGCGATGGTGCAACAGGATCGTGCACACCTCGCGGCCCACCATGTTCGCGTAGTCGTCGGCGAGCCCGACCTCCTGGCGGAGCGCCGCCTTGGCCTCCTCGCTCAGCGGCGGGAGCGCCGGCACGTGCGCGTCGGCCTCCTCGGCGAGTCCCGCGATCGTGAACAGGAAGGGTGCGCCCGGCACCGGATCGGGGTCCATCGGCAGCCCCTCGAACTCGGGGTCGAGCCCCTCGCCCGGACGGTAGCTGCGCGCGCGGTTGCGGGCGGCCTGCTGGTCGAGCTCGGCCTGCAGCATCGGCAGGTTCAGCGCGGTGTACTCGGCGACGGACCGGTCGACGATCGTCTTGATCCGGGTCGACAGGCCGTGCTGCACACCGTGCGGCACATCGGCGCCGAGGCCGGCGGCCGAGAGCACGGGCGACCCGAAGCAGCGGCGACACGGGGCGGTCCGGCCGTGGTGGGTCGCGGGCTCCCAGCGAGGCACCCACGCGAGCCAGGCGTCCACCGCCTGGCTGACCTGGGTCTCGAGCGACCGCTCCACGCGTTCCACGCTAGTGCCCGGCATCCGTGCTCGCGCGGATTTCCGCGGCGCCAGGACCATCTGCGCCCGCATCACTCATCGAACTCGTCCTCCCACGGCCACCGCGGGCGGCGGGCCCGGGTGCGCACGAGCGCGATGCCCGACCAGGCCGACACGAACGCGGCCGCCGCCACCACGAGCCCGAACCAGGTGGTCGCGAGCCGGCCCACCACCGCCGTCGCGACGCCGAGATCGGCGCCGGTGAGAACGGCGCCGAACCAGACTCCCCCGAGGTACGCGAGGAAGGTCGCGGCGGTCGTCCACGCGGCGCCCCAGTACGACGGATGCTGCGCCCCGGCGCCGGTGATGGGCGCCGCGCCCGACGCAGCCGAAGCGTCGTCGCGATCCGAGGTGGCAGCATCCGTCCGTCTTCCGGCGCGTGCGATCGCGGCCCACAGGCCGGCGGCGAACGCCAGGGTCGCGCACACGACACCCGTGATCCCGGGGACCTGCCCGAGCCCGGGGGTCGCGATGACGTCCTGCCCCGTCGCCAGGCTGGTCATTCCGAGCCCGAAGATCAGGAGCGCGACGAAGCCCAGCGTCGCGAAGGCCAGGGCGACGGGCGGTCGCACGGGTCCTTGCGACGGCCCATCCGAACCGTCAGCGGCCATGCCGCCAGCCTACGGCGGCCACGGACGCGAACGGGGGTCACTGCTGGACGAGCTGCGGGCCTGCCTCGAGCGTGCGCTCGTACTCGCGCTGCGCCTCGACGTTGAGCTCGGTGACGCGCTTCGCGCGCGCGGCTGCCCACGCGCCGAACCAGATCGTGAGCTCGCGGCCGATGATGAACGCGGCGATCGCCAGCGGCGCCAGCAGCTCGGCCTCGACGAGTTTCGCACCCTCGCTGGCGGTGAGGTTCCAGAACGGCGCTTGGAACAGCGCTCCCAGGATGTGTCCGCCGTAGGCGGCGGCACCGACGAGGATGCCGAAGATCACCCACGCGCCCCAACGGCCGCGATTGATGATGGCGCCGAGCAGCCAGAAGCCGATGAAGAACACCACCACGGGCACCCACAGCGACCAGGTCGCGAGAGCCTCGAGGGCGGTCGTCCCGACGTTGTCGCCGGTGACGTCGCCCTTGATCGCGTCGACGCCGAGCCACACCGCCAGGTAGAGCACGGCGAACGCGAGGGCGGCGAGCAGGCCGATCGCGCCGGCGGCGGCGCGGTTTCCCCGCGGACGCGGCGCCTCGGGCGCCTGAACGAAGATCGGCTGCGGGGCGGGCGCGGCGACGACCGCGGGCTCGGCGATGACGGGCTCGCTCGGGGTGACGACCGGTGGCACCACGACGGTCGGCGAGTCGTCAGCGGCGGGGGTCGGGGTCGACGTGTAGTCGAGGGACGCCGCCTCCGGCGAGTCCCACGGGTCGGGCTGGGCGGCGGCCGGCGTCGCGACGGTGGTCGAGGCGCCGTCGGCGGACGCGGCCGCGCCGGAGGTGTCGGGCGTCCCGGCAGCGTCGGCGGGGGTCTCTGCGGCGGGAGTCTCGGTGGCGCCGGCATCACGGCGGGCGGCCTCGGCGTCGGCGAGGCCTTCGTTCGCACGGCCGACGACGTCGTCGACGCCGTGCGGCTCCTCGACCGGCTCGCCGTAGGACGACTTGGGGTCACTCATCGCAGGCACTCCTCACGCAGGGATCATCCCCGCAGAGGCAGAGTAACCCGCAGTTCCGCGCACACGAGGGAGGCGTGCCGGGGAATCCGCTCCAGCCCCAGTACCCTGACCCCATGGCACCACGGACGTTCCGGCTCGCCGCAGCCGCGGCATCCACCCTTCTCGCACTCGCGGCGCTGACGGCCTGCGCCCCCGACGCCCCCTCCGGCGGCGGACTCACCTTCACGCCGGGGCCCTCGGCCTCGACGCCTGCCTCCGCGACACCCACGCCGACGCCCTCGCCGACTGCCCGCGCCGAGATCCCCGACGACTGCCGCGCGATCCTCACCGCCGACGTGCTCGCGCAGCTCGAGGGCGTGCCGCTCAACGACCCCGCCTTCGGCGCCTCCGGACCACAGCCGGACGGCAGCCTGGTGTGCGTGTGGCGCGACCCCGCCGCCGACACCACGGGCCTGGTCACGAAGATCACCGACATGTCGCGGGGACCTGCGCTCGACATGCTCAACAAGCTCGTGACCGACGAGGGCTACACCTGCTACACCCCCGACGGCGGCACGCGCTGCGAGAAGACGTGGCCGAACGAGACCTATCCGGTCACCGACGGGCGCACACTGTTCTGGCGCGACGACATCCTCATCGACACGCAGTACTCGAACCTCGCGCCCACGGGTTACACGGCGGCCGTCGTGGCGAGCATCTTCGGCTGAGTCAGCCCCAGACCGTGCGGTCGAGCCGCGGGCCGTAGTCCTCAGGGTGCCAGTCCGTCTCGACGCTGACGAGCCACAGCCCCTCGCGCAGGGTGTGCTCCTCGCGCACCGCACCGCGCGTCCGGTCGCACACCGTCGCTCCATCCCGCGACCGGCACGCGAACCCGTCCCCCGCCAGTGCGGCCTCGGCGATCGCCCCGGCGTCGGCATCGACCTTCGACAGTGTCGTGACGATGCCGCCCGCGTCGAACCGCCACGTGCAGGTCACGAGCACGTCGGGCGCGGCCGCGTCGGCGAACGCCGTCGCCTGTGTCGCGGGCGCCGCCATCGACTGGTCCAGCAGCGACCCCTCCCGCCACGTCAGCTCGTTCCACAGGTCGTCGGAGTACAGCGTGCGGCAGTCGACCGCTCCGCCCGCCGCCGCGGTCTGCGCAGGCGTCCGCGCGGGCGTCGCCTCGGGCCGCGGCGCCGTGGCGCCGCGCAGCGTGTCACCGACCCACGCGACGGCAACGGGCACCATCGGCAGCGCCAGCCACACGAGCGAGGCGACGACCGCGGCGCACAGCATCCCGGCGGGCACGGCGATCCACGGGTTGCGTCCGCCGATCCGCGCCATGGGGCCCCCACCTCCGTCTCCACGGTAAGCCGGAGGGACGGATGCTGCGCCGCGGCGCGCGCGGGGCAGCCGAGGAAGCCGCGGGGCCCGGCATCCGCCGCTCGTACCTCCCGACGCGGCGCCAGCGGCCGTGAAGGATACTCCGCCGTCCCCCGGAGTGCCAGCCTCTCTTCACTTCTGCTCTTCATGACGGACGGTGTTGGTCACCGCGGATCCCCGAGGACCAGCACATCGCCGGTCCGACGCCGCACGTGAGATGGAGGAGGAGCATGTCGACTTACGACACCGATCCGTACGCGACCCGGAGCACGGGTCCGGGCCAGAGCACGGACTCAGGCGACATGAAGGAGCGCGTCGTCGACGGCGCCGCCGAGGCGCAGGCCGGCGCGCAGTACGTCGCCGGAGTGGCCGGTGAGGAGGCCAAGAGCGTGGCCCACGACGCGAAGGATGCTGCGCGCGGGTTCCTCTACGAGGCCCGCACGGAGCTGTCGGACCAGGCGTCGAGCCAGCAGCGCCGCGCCGCACAGGCGCTGCAGAGCACGAGCGACGAGCTCTCCGGGCTGGCCAACGGCACGGCCACGGGCTCGGGCGGAATGGCCACCGACGCCGTCCGCGCTTTCGGCGATCAGACTCGCCGGGTCGCCGACTGGCTGGAGCAGCGCGAGCCGGCCGACGTCATCCACGAGGTGCGCTCGTTCGCGCGACGGCACACCGGCGCGTTCCTGGCCATCGCCGTCGGCGTGGGTCTGCTCGCCGGGCGGGTGACGAAGGCACTCGTGTCCGACGCCCACGACAACGACCGGAACGCCGACAGAGCGCTCGACTACTCGGGTGGAACGCGGCCGGCCCTCGCCACGTCCTTGCCGACGGCCGGCGGCACCGTCGGCGCGGGCTACGGCGGCACGGCTGCGGGCGCCGCGACCGTGGGAACGGCGGGCTACGAAGGCGAGACGCCCATCGGCGACGCGCTCGCGGGTGATCCGCTGACCACCGGCGCCGACACCTCGGTCACCGGCGGAGCAGGAGACGAGTGGTCCGCGACGGGAGAGGTACGACGATGACGGACATGCCCACGCCGTCTCAGCAGAAGGCGGCCGAGACATCGCTGGGCGAGCTGGTCGGCGAGGTCTCCCGTGACCTTTCAGATCTCATGCGCAAGGAGCTCGAACTCGCGAAGGCCGAGCTCTCGGAGTCGGCCAAACGGGCCGGTGCAGGTGCCGGGCTCCTCGGCGGGGCGGGATACGCCGGCCTGATGGCCGTGTTCTTCCTGTCCGTCGCGATCTGGTGGGGTCTGGGCGATCTCGTCGACAGCCTGGGCTGGTCGGCCGTCATCGTGGCGGTCCTCTGGGTCATCGTGGCCGGGATCCTCTACGCCGTCGGGCGCAAGCGACTGAAGACCGTGCAAGGGGCGCCGAAGACGGTGGAGACCGTCAAGGAGATCCCCGAGGCGCTCAAGAGAAACCAGGAGAACCGATAATGAGCAACGCAGATCAGATCCGCGCCGACATCGAGGTGACGCGGGACGAACTGGGCCGGGACGTCGACGCACTCGCCGACAAGGTCTCGCCCCCGAAGATCATGGAGCGGCAGAAGACGCGCGTCCGGCAGGTGCTCGGCGACGTCAGGGGTCGCGTGATGGGAGTCGCCGACGACATCGGCGACTCGGCCTCCTCGGCCGGCCACACGGTGGGCGACAAGGTCGGCGCCGCGGGCGAGGCGGTCAAGGACCTGCCGCACAGGGCCAGGCGCCAGACCCAGGGCACGCCGCTCGTGGTGGGCCTCCTCGCCGCGGGCGCCGGCTTCCTCGTCGCCAGCCTGATCCCGACGACCGATGCCGAGAAGCGCTGGAGCACCCAGCTGCGCGACCAGGCTCAGCCGCTCGTCGACAAGGCGGTCGACAAGGCGAAGGATGCTGCGCAGGAGGTCGCGCAGAACCTCAAGGAGCCGGCGAAGGACGCCGTCGAACAGGTCAAGGAGTCGGCCGTCTCGTCGGCGGAGACCGTGAAGGACGAGGCGCAGAGCACCGCCGAGCGGGTCAAGGAGAACGTCGCACCGAGCAGCGGCTCGACGGGAACCACGGGAACGACGGGAACGACCGGCACCACCGGCGACACCGGGGGGCCGACGCAGTACTGAGTCGCAGCATCCGTTCCCGCAACGGCGAAGGGCCCTGGCAAGCCAGGGCCCTTCGTGTGTTCCAGGGTCTCGAAGACCCCGGACTCAGTTGTAGTCGGTGCTGAAGCCGTCCGTGGAGAAGCTGTCGAAGTCGACGTAGCTCAGGTCGGCGTCGGTGTACGCGCCGTCCGAGGCGAAGATGCGGTTGGGGTACCGCTCGCTCTTCGCCTCCTCCGTCGCCTCGACCGTGACGTTGCGGTACTTCGCAAGGCCGGTTCCGGCGGGGATGAGCTTTCCGATGATGACGTTCTCCTTGAGGCCGACGAGCGGATCGCTCTTGCCCTCCATGGCCGCCTGCGTGAGGACGCGGGTGGTCTCCTGGAACGACGCGGCCGACAGCCACGACTCCGTCGCGAGCGATGCCTTCGTGATACCCATCAGCTCGGGGCGACCCGACGCGGGGCGCTTGCCCTCGCCGACCGCCTCGCGGTTGATCTGCTGGTAGCGCTTGAAGTCCACCAGCTCACCCGGCAGCAGCGTGGTGTCGCCGTGGTCGACCACGGTGACCTTGCGCAGCATCTGACGGACGATGACCTCGATGTGCTTGTCGTGGATCGGCACACCCTGCGAGCGGTACACGCCCTGGACGCCGTTGACGAGGTACTTCTGCACCTCGCGGGCACCCATGACACGCATGACCTCCTTGGGGTCGAGCGTGCCGACCTGGAGGGGCTGACCGACGGTGACATGCTGACCGTCCTCGACCAGGAGCGTCGCGCGCTTCAGGACCGGGTAGACGTGCGGCTCGTCGCCGTTGTCGGGCGTGAGGATGACCTTCTTCGACTTCTCGGTCTCGTCGATCGTGATGCGGCCGTCGGACTCCGCGATCGGCGACGCGCCCTTCGGGGTGCGGGCCTCGAACAGCTCCTGCACGCGGGGAAGACCCTGCGTGATGTCGTCGGCCGAGGCCGAACCACCGGTGTGGAACGTACGCATCGTCAGCTGCGTGCCGGGCTCACCGATCGACTGGGCCGCGATGATGCCGACGGCCTCGCCGATGTCGACGATCTTTCCGGTCGCGAGCGAACGGCCGTAGCACTTCGCGCAGACGCCGACAGCCGAGTCGCAGGTGAGCACCGAGCGCACCTTGATGGACTCGACACCCGCCTCGACGAGCTTGTCGATGAGCACGTCGCCGACGTCCTCACCGGCCGAAGCGACGACCTCGCCCTTCGGGTCGACCGCGTCGGCCGCGAGCGTGCGGGCGAACACCGAGTTCTCGACGTTCGCGTCGCGCACCAGCGCGCCGTCGGCGCCCGGAGCGGCGATGGTGAACTCGAGACCCTTGGTCGTGCCGCAGTCCTCCTCGCGGATGATGACATCCTGCGAGACGTCCACGAGGCGACGGGTGAGGTAGCCCGAGTCGGCCGTACGGAGGGCCGTGTCGGCCAGACCCTTACGGGCACCGTGCGTCGCGATGAAGTACTCCGCCACCGACAGACCCTCGCGGTACGAGGAGATGATCGGGCGCGGGATGATCTCACCCTTCGGGTTGTTCACCAGGCCTCGCATACCCGCGATGTTGCGGATCTGCAGCCAGTTACCACGGGCACCCGACGAGACCATGCGGTTGATGGTGTTGTCGGCCGGGAAGTGGTCGCGCATCGCCTTCTGGACCTCGTCGGTCGCCTCGGTCCAGATCTTGATGAGCTCCTGACGACGCTCGGCGTCGGTGGTGAGACCCTTCTCGAACTGGCCCTGGACCTTCGCGGCCTGCTTCTCGTAGCCGGCGACGATCTCGGCCTTGTTCGGCGGCGTGAGGATGTCGCTCAGCGCCACCGTGACACCCGAGCGGGTGGCCCAGTAGAAGCCGGCGTCCTTGATGCGGTCGAGCGAAGCCGCGACCTCCACCTTCGGGTACTCCTCGGCGAGCTTGTTGACGATCTGCGACAGCTTGCCCTTGTCGGCCTGCTCGCGCACGAACGGGTAGCCCTTGGGGAGCGTGTCGTTGAAGATCGCCTGGCCGAGCGACGCGTCCACGAGGCCGTGGCGCTCGTAGCCCTCCGGGGCTTCGCCCTCGAGGAATGCGAGCCCCGGGATGCGGATGCGGACCTTGGCCTGCAGGTCGAGGGTGCCCTCGTCCTTCGCCAGGATCGCCTCGCCGACCGAGCCGAACACGCGGCCCTCACCCGTCGCACCCTCGATGACCGTGGTCAGGTGGTGCAGACCGATGATCATGTCCTGCGAGGGCAGGGTCACCGGGCGGCCGTCCGAGGGCTTCAGGATGTTGTTCGAGGCGAGCATCAGGATGCGGGCCTCGGCCTGGGCCTCGACCGACAGCGGCAGGTGCACGGCCATCTGGTCACCGTCGAAGTCCGCGTTGAAGGCGGCGCAGACGAGCGGGTGCAGCTGGATGGCCTTGCCCTCGACGAGCTGCGGCTCGAAGGCCTGGATGCCGAGGCGGTGGAGCGTCGGCGCACGGTTGAGCAGCACGGGACGCTCGCGGATGATCTCCTCGAGCACGTCCCACACCTCGGGACGGGTGCGCTCGACGGCGCGCTTGGCCGCCTTGATGTTCTGCGAGTGGCCGAGGTCGATCAGGCGCTTGATCACGAACGGCTTGAACAGCTCGAGCGCCATCTGCTTGGGCAGACCGCACTGGTGGAGCTTGAGCTGCGGACCCACGATGATGACCGAACGGCCCGAGTAGTCCACGCGCTTGCCGAGCAGGTTCTGGCGGAAGCGACCCTGCTTTCCCTTGAGCATGTCGCTCAGGGACTTGAGGGCGCGGTTGCCGGTACCGGTGACGGGGCGACCGCGACGGCCGTTGTCGAACAGCGCGTCGACGGCCTCCTGCAGCATGCGCTTCTCGTTGTTGACGATGATCTCGGGGGCACCGAGGTCGATCAGGCGACGGAGGCGGTTGTTGCGGTTGATGACGCGACGGTACAGGTCGTTCAGGTCGGAGGTCGCGAAGCGGCCACCGTCCAGCTGCACCATCGGGCGCAGCTCCGGCGGGATCACCGGAACGACGTCGAGCACCATCGAGGCCGGGCTCATGCCGGTCTGCAGGAACGAGTTGACGACCTTGAGGCGCTTGATCGCACGGATCTTGCGCTGGCCCTTGCCCTCCGAGATCTGCAGGTGCAGGCTGTCGGCCTCGGCCGCCAGGTCGAAGGCCTCGAGGCGACGCTTGATCGACTCGGCGCCCATGTGGGCCTCGAAGTACTGACCGAAGCGGTCCTGGAGCTCGTGGAAGATCTCGTCCTCGCCCTTGAGCTGGCCGACCTCGAGCGTGCGGAAGTCCTCCCACACCTTCTCGAGACGCGTGATCTGGTCGTCCGTACCCTTGCGGATAGCGGCCATCTCCTTCTCGGCGGCGTCCTTGACCTTCTTCTTCTGGTCGGCCTTGGCGCCCTCCTCCTCGAGCGCGGCGAGCTCCTCCTCCAGCTTCTGGAGGCGGGCGGCCACCCGCGCGTCGCGGCGGTCGGCGAGCGTCTTCAGCTCGAGGCGGATGTTGTTCTCCTGCGTCGAGAGGTCGCGGTGGCGCGCCTCTTCGTCGACCGAGATCACCATGTAGGCCGCGAAGTAGATGACCTTCTCGAGGTCCTTCGGCGCCATGTCGAGCAGGTACCCGAGGCGCGAGGGCACGCCCTTGAAGTACCAGATGTGCGTGACGGGCGCGGCGAGCTCGATGTGGCCCATGCGCTCACGGCGGACAGAGGACTTGGTGACCTCGACGCCGCATCGCTCGCAGACGATGCCCTTGAAGCGGACGCGCTTGTACTTGCCGCACGCGCACTCCCAGTCGCGCGAGGGTCCGAAGATCTGCTCACCGAACAGACCGTCCTTCTCGGGCTTCAGGGTGCGGTAGTTGATGGTCTCGGGCTTCTTGACCTCGCCGTAGGACCAACGACGGATGTCGTCAGCGGTGGCCAGGCCGATGCGAAGCTGATCGAAAGTGGTTGATTCGAGCACTGGTTCTCCTGTGTCGGAAATTCGTTCGTTACCTGGCGCGCTTAGATCTCGTCGATCGACGAGGACTCGAAGCGGCTGGAGATGTTGATGCCGAGCTCTTCAGCGGCGCGGAAGGCGTCGTCGTCCGTGTCGCGGAGGTTGACCGCCGTGCCGTCGGCCGAGAGGACCTCGACGTTCAGGCAGAGCGACTGCATCTCCTTCATGAGCACCTTGAACGACTCGGGGATGCCGGGCTCCTGGATGTTCTCGCCCTTGACGATCGCCTCATAGACCTTGACGCGGCCGAGGATGTCGTCGGACTTGATCGTGAGGAGCTCCTGGAGCGCGTACGCGGCGCCGTAGGCCTCGAGGGCCCACACCTCCATCTCACCGAAGCGCTGGCCACCGAACTGCGCCTTACCACCGAGCGGCTGCTGGGTGATCATCGAGTAGGGGCCCGTCGAGCGCGCGTGGATCTTGTCGTCCACGAGGTGGTGCAGCTTCAGGATGTACATGTAGCCGACCGAGATCGGAGCCGGGAACGGCTCGCCGGAGCGGCCGTCGAACAACTGCGTCTTGCCGGACGAGTCGATCAGGCGCTCGCCGTCGCGGGTCGGGTTCGTCGAGTCGAGCAGACCCGCGATCTCGGCCTCGAACGCGCCGTCGAACACCGGCGTGGCGACCTTGGTGCCCGCCGGAGCCTCGAACGCCTGCTCGGGCAGCTGGGCGGCCCACTCCGGGGTGCCCTCGACCTTCCAGCCCTGCTTGGCGATCCAGCCGAGGTGGAGCTCGAGGACCTGGCCGAAGTTCATTCGACCGGGGATGCCGAGCGGGTTCAGGATGACCTGGACCGGCGTGCCGTCCGCCAGGAACGGCATGTCCTCCACCGGGAGGATCTTCGCGATGACGCCCTTGTTGCCGTGACGACCGGCGAGCTTGTCGCCCTCGGTGATCTTGCGCTTCTGGGCGATGTAGACCACGACGCGGCGGTTGACGCCCGAGCCGAGCTCGTCGTCGCCGTCCTCGGCGTTGAACTCCTTGACCGCGATGATCGTGCCCTGCTCACCGTGGGGCACCTTCAGCGACGTGTCGCGGACCTCGCGGCTCTTCTCGTTGAAGATCGCGCGGAGCAGGCGCTCCTCGGCCGACAGCTCGGTCTCGCCCTTCGGCGTGACCTTGCCGACGAGGATGTCGCCGGGACGCACCTCGGCGCCGATGCGGATGATGCCGCGCTCGTCGAGGTCCTTCAGCAGGTCGGGGCTGACGTTGGGGAGGTCACGCGTGATCTCCTCCTTGCCGAGCTTCGTGTCGCGGGCGTCGACCTCGTACTCCTCGATGTGGATCGAGGAGAGGGTGTCGTCCTTCACCAGGTCCTGGCTGAGGATGATCGCGTCCTCGAAGTTGTGACCCTCCCACGTCATGAACGCGACGAGGAGGTTCTTGCCGAGGGCGAGCTCGCCGTTCTCGGTCGCGGGACCGTCGGCGATGACCTCGCCGGCCTCGACGCGCTCACCGGCCGAGACGACCACGCGCTGGTTGTACGACGTGCCCTGGTTCGAGCGGTCGAACTTGCGCAGGAAGTAGTCCTGGGTGCCGCCCTCGTCGAGCTGCACGGTCACGACGTCGGCCGATACCTCGACGACGACGCCTGCCTTGTCGGCGGTGACGACGTCACCGGCGTCGATCGCGGCGAAGCCCTCCATACCCGTGCCGACCACCGGCGACTCCGAGCGCAGGAGCGGGACGGCCTGGCGCTGCATGTTCGCGCCCATGAGGGCGCGGTTGGCGTCGTCGTGCTCGAGGAACGGGATGAGCGAGGTCGCCACCGACACCATCTGGCGCGGCGAGACGTCCATGTAGCCGATCTCCTCCGAGTGGAAGAGGTCGACCTCGCCGCCGTTGCCGCGACGGGCCAGGACGCGGTCCTGCGCGAAGCTGCCGTCGGCCTTGAGCTCGACACCGGCCTGGGCGACGATGTAGTCGCTCTCCTCCGAGGCGGTCAGGTAGTCGATCTGGTCGGTGACCTTGCCCTCGACGACACGACGGTACGGCGTCTCGATGAAGCCGAACGCGTTGATGCGCGCGAAGGACGCGAGCGAGCCGATCAGACCGATGTTCGGGCCTTCCGGCGTCTCGATGGGGCACATGCGGCCGTAGTGCGACGGGTGGACGTCGCGGACCTCGACGCCTGCGCGCTCACGCGACAGACCGCCGGGGCCGAGCGCCGAGAGGCGGCGCTTGTGGGTCAGACCCGCGAGCGGGTTGTTCTGGTCCATGAACTGCGACAGCTGCGACGTTCCGAAGAACTCCTTGATCGCGGCCACGACGGGGCGGACGTTGATCAGGGTCTGCGGCGTGATCGCCTCGATGTCCTGCGTGGTCATGCGCTCGCGGACGACGCGCTCCATGCGCGACAGACCGGTGCGGACCTGGTTCTGGATGAGCTCGCCGACCGCGCGGATACGGCGGTTGCCGAAGTTGTCGATGTCGTCGACGTCGAGGCGGATCTCGGCCGGCTTGCCGCCGCGCACGCCGTCGAACGTGACGTCGCCGCGGTGGAGGCGGACGAGGTACTTGATCGTCGCGACGATGTCGTCGACCGTCAGCACCGAGTCGGTGAGCGGCTTGTCGACGCCGAGCTTGTGGTTGATCTTGTACCGGCCGACCTTGGCGAGGTCGTAGCGCTTCGGGTTGAAGTAGAAGTTGTCCAGGAGCGCGCGGGCGGCCTCGGCGGCGACCTGCTCGCCCGGACGGAGCTTGCGGTAGATGTCGCGGAGCGCGTCCTCCTTGGTGAGGATCGTGTCCTTGGAGAGCGTCTCCTCGATCGAGTCGAAGCCGGCGAACTCGGCGAGGATGTCCTCGCTGGTGAGGCCGAGGGCCTTCAGGAAGACGGTGACCGACTGCTTGCGCTTGCGGTCGATGCGCACGCCCACCTGGTCGCGCTTGTCGATCTCGAACTCGAGCCAGGCACCGCGCGACGGGATGACGCGCGCCGACACGATGTCCTTGTCGCTCGTCTTGTCGGGCGTCTTGTCGAAGTAGACGCCGGGCGAACGGACGAGCTGCGACACGACGACGCGCTCGGTGCCGTTGATGATGAACGTGCCCTTGTCGGTCTGGAGCGGGAAGTCGCCCATGAAGACCGTCTGGGTCTTGATCTCACCGGTCTGGTGGTTCATGAACTCGGCCTCGACGTAGAGCGGGGCCGCGTACGTCTTGCCGCGCTCCTTGCACTCCTCGATGGAGTACTTCTCGGGCTCGAGGTACGGGTTCGTGAACGAGAGCTGCATCGTCTCGCTCAGGTCCTCGATCGGCGAGATCTCCTCGAAGATCTCCTCGAGGCCGCTGACCTCGGGCACGTCGGTGCGGCCGGCGGCCTTCGCGTCGGCGACGCGAGCCTTCCAGGCCTCGTTGCCGACGAGCCAGTCGAACGACTCGGTCTGCAGCGCCAGAAGGTCGGGGACCGTCAGCGTGTCGGAGATCTTGGCGAACGAGAGGCGGGAAGCTCCGCGTCCGTTCTTGGGGGTGGTGGGGTTGGATGCGTTGCTCGCAGCAGCCAAGGGGATTACCTCCGTGGGCCCGTAGGGCTCGTTTCCTTGTCGTCAGGTGGAGTGCTCCTCATCCCCGAAACCCGCGCGGCACTCCCCACGTGAACGTGAGGGGGCGCAGGCACAGCCGACCACCATATGAGGGCAGGGGGAATCCAAGAGCGCAAAGACCCACTATACGTCGCACGACGCGCCGTGTCCAGTCGGATTCTTGAAAAGTTCTGGATGCTGCGGTATAAGCCTGCCCGGAACGCCGAAGCCGCCCCCGCACCTGCGCGGAGGCGGCCAGGCTGCAGGCTTTACGGTGCGGTGCTTTCGAGGTTGCCGCGACACTCCGCGCCCGGAGAAGGCACCAGCTCGTCGATGCCCATCTCCTTGGCGAGCGGACGCTGGAACATCCCATAGTTCTGCACGCCGTGGTGGCGATCGTTGCCCGCCGGTGATTGGTTGCCCCGCAGGGCGAGCGTGTCGTCGGGGAACGGGATGACGCCCTCGATGGAGTCCGCCGTGTCCAATCCCGAGAACGCGCAGATCGAGGCAGCAGTGTCATGCCCCGCGATCGGTGTGTCGTCCCCGTTCCCGTTGACCTCGCCCGCCATCGCCGCGCCGCCGCTGCCCAGCACCAGCCCGATCGCCACGACCGCGCACGCCAGTACCTTCTTCATCGAATTCCCCTCCCATGGGATGACGCCCGAAGCCCCGATCCGGACGAACGGCGTCCACTCCGACGCCGTCACCGCCGCACCATACTCCTGCGCGCGCCCTCACGGAAGAGCGGGGCCGGGACGCGGAACGAGGTGCGCCCGAGCCGAAACGGGACCGGGCATCCGATGCATCCGTGCACCGAAACCATGGCGAAACTTCCCCGATCGCGCCAGTATATGCACATGACTGGGGTGGAACACCCCGTGATCCGTACGCCCGACCAGCGGATCCGGGTGTTCGTGAGCTCGACCCTGCGCGAGCTCGCGGAAGAACGAGAAGCAGTGCGGTCGGCCATCGAGCGGCTCCGGCTCGCCCCAGTGATGTTCGAACTCGGCGCCCGCCCCCACCCGCCCCGCGACCTCTACCGCTCCTACCTCGCCCAATCCGACATCTTCATCGGCATCTACGGCCAGAGCTACGGCTGGGTCGCCCCCGACGAGAACGTCTCCGGCCTCGAAGACGAATACAACCTCGCCCCCGCCGGCATGCCCAAACTCATCTACGTCAAAGACACCGACACCCGCGACCAGCGGCTCACCGACCTCATCGCCCGCATCCAAGCCGACGACACCGCCGCCTACCTCCACTTCCACAACGCCCACGACCTCGAAGACCACGTCGCCGGCGACCTCGCCATGCTCCTCGCCGAACGCTTCGACCAGTCGCGGCGCACCGAGCCGGCGACGGCCGCCGAGATCTCGCTCGCGGCACGCGTGCCCGAGCCGTACACCGAGACGATCGGTCGCGAGGGCGAGCTCGCCGAGATCCGGGCGCTGCTGGCCGGCGGCCTCCACCGGGTCGTCAGCCTCATCGGGCCGGGCGGCATCGGCAAGAGCCGGCTCGCCATCGAGGCGGCGCACGCGAACACCGACCTGTTCCCCGACGGCGTCTACTTCGTGCCGCTCGAGGGCGTGCTCGAACCGGGGCTGCTGCTGCCCACGATCGCCTACATCCTCGGCGTGCGCGACACCGGCGCGGCTACGCTCGAGGAGAGGATCGCGCAGGCGATCGGGGACCGCCACGTGCTCATCGTGCTCGACAACTTCGAGCAGATCATCGACGAGGCGCCCGTCCTGGTGCGGCTGTACTCGCTGGCACCGCGCGCGTGCTTCCTGGTGACGAGCCGCATCGTGCTGCGCATCCGCGGGGAGCGCGTGTTCGAGGTCGAGACGCTCGACACCCCCGCACCAGACCTTCCTGCCACACTCGCGCAGGCGCAGGCCTCCTCGGCGTGCGTGCTGTTCGCCGAGCGTGCCGCGTCCGCACTCCCCGGCTTCCAGCTGACCGCCGACAACGCGGCCGACGTCATCGCCATCTGCCGGCAGCTCGACGGTCTGCCCCTGGCGATCGAGCTCGCCGCGGCGAAGATCCGGATCCTCTCGCCCCGCGACGTCGCCGAGCGGCTCGGGCAGAGCCTCCCGCTGCTGTCGACCTCGGTGCGCGACCTTCCCGACCGTCACCGCACCATGCGCGCGACGATCGACTGGAGCGTGGGCCTGTTGACCGATGAGCAGCGGGCGATGCTCGAGGACCTCGGCGTCTTCGCCGCCCGGTTCAGTCTCGAGTCGGTCGAGGCGGTGGGTGAGAACCGTGCGTGGGGTTCCGAGACGATCGAGACGCTCGCCGCGCTGATCGACGCGTCCCTGGTGCAGCGCATCGACTCGGGCGGCCGTTCGGTGTTCTCGCTTCTGGCGATCGTGCGCGAATACGCGCTCGACACGCTCGAGTCCCGCAGGGCGGCCGACGAGATGCGGATCGCGCACGCCGACTACTACCTCGACCTGGTGCACCGGGTCGCGCCGCGCCTGCGCGGCGCCGAGCAGATCGACGCCGTCGCCGAACTGGGGCTCGAGGTGCCGAACCTGCGCGCGGCGGCGCGCCACCTCGTCTCCATGAACCGGCTCGACGATGCGGGCGACTTCGCATGGACGATGTTCCCCTATTGGTGGATCTGCGGGTACTTCGCCGACGTGCGGCTGTGGATGCTGGAACTGCTCGAGAAACGGATGCCGCTGACCCCGCGCACACGCGCGATCGCGACGTTCTTCCCGCTGTGGGCGGAGCTGTGGCAGCGCCCGAACGATCAGGCGGTGGAGCGCCTCGGCGAGGTCGTGCGGCTGTTCACCGAGAGCGGCGACGAGCAGGCCGCCGCGATGGCGCTCGCCGCGAAGGCGTCGACCCGGCTGCAGTCCACCGACCTCGACGAAGAGGTGTTCCTGGCCGAGATCGGCGAGGCGATCGCGACCCTCCACGACCTCGGCGACAGCTGGTCGGAGTCCCTCGCCGAGACGGTGCTCGGTCAGTTCGGCATGCTGCGTCGCGACATCCCGGCGGCGCTGGAGCACCTCGGTCGCGCGGTCGACATCGCCGACGCCGCCGATGACGCCTTCACCCGCGTCGTTGCTGGCAACAACCGCGCGCGTCTGCGCTTCGTTCTGGGCGAGCGCGACGAGGCCGAGGCGGAGTTCCTGCTGACGCTGCTGCTGTCGATCCGGCTGCACTTCGTCGACGGCGCCACCTACGGGCTGGAGGGCATGTGCGCGATCGCCGCCTCGCACGGCGACGCGTGGCGTGCCGGCGCTCTCTCGGCGGTGGCGGCGACGATCCGTGAGACGACGGGCATCTACGACATCGAAGGCTTCGCCATCCACCTGGCGCCGCTCGAGGCCCTGCGGGCCGTCGACCCCGAGAGCGTCGAGGCCGGCGAGCGCGCGGGGAGGGAGATGGGCCTTGCGGAGGCCATCTCGATCGCACTGCCCGACGCCGACGCGGACGTCCGAGCGAAGGTCCCTTCGTGGTGACAGGCCCCGAGCGAACCCCGGTGATCCGTACGCCCGACCAGCGGATCCGGGTGTTCGTGAGCTCGACCCTGCGCGAGCTCGCGGAAGAACGAGAAGCAGTGCGGTCGGCCATCGAGCGGCTCCGGCTCGCCCCAGTGATGTTCGAACTCGGCGCCCGCCCCCACCCGCCCCGCGACCTCTACCGCTCCTACCTCGCCCAATCCGACATCTTCATCGGCATCTACGGCCAGAGCTACGGCTGGGTCGCCCCCGACGAGAACGTCTCCGGCCTCGAAGACGAATACAACCTCGCCCCCGCCGGCATGCCCAAACTCATCTACGTCAAAGACACCGACACCCGCGACCAGCGGCTCACCGACCTCATCGCCCGCATCCAAGCCGACGACACCGCCGCCTACCTCCACTTCCACAACGCCCACGACCTCGAAGACCACGTCGCCGGCGACCTCGCCATGCTCCTCGCCGAACGCTTCGACGAATCCCGTGCGCCGGAGGTGCCCGACGCCGATGCGGTACCGGTGAGCCTGGTCGGCCGCGTCCCCGTGCCCTACACGACCACCATCGGCCGCGAAGCCGACATCGACGCGGTGCGCACGCTCCTGGCGCGAGGCACCGACCGCGTGGTGAGCCTCATCGGGCCGGGCGGCATCGGCAAGAGCCGGCTCGCGATCGAGTCCGCGCTGGCCTGCGGCGACCTCTTCCCCGACGGCGTGTACTTCGTCCTCCTCGAGGGCGTGCTCGAACCCGGGCTGCTGCTGCCGACGATCGCCTACTATCTCGGCATCCGTGACAACGGCGAAGCCGCGCTCGAGGAGCGCATCGCCCACGCCCTCACGGATCGCCGCGTGCTGATCGTGGTCGACAACTTCGAGCAGATCGTGGATGCCGCACCCGTCCTGGTGCGGCTGTACACCCTCGCGCCGGCGGCGACGTTCCTGGTGACGAGCCGGATCGTGCTGCGCATCCGCGGCGAGCACGTGTACGACGTGCCGCCGCTCACGACTCCGGCCGGCGACGGCCCGGCGAGCCTCGACCGCACCACGCGCTCCGCGGCGGTGTCGCTGTTCGTCGACCGCGCACGCGCGATCGATCCCCGCTTCGACGTCACGCCGGGCAACGCGCGGGATCTCGCGGACATCTGCCGGCGCCTGGAGGGCCTGCCGCTGGCGATCGAGCTCGCCGCGGCGAAGGTGCGGATCCTGAACCCGGCGCAGATCGCGAGCCGCCTCGAGCAGAGCCTGCCGCTCCTGACGGCGGCAGTGCGCGATCTGCCCGAGCGGCACCGCACGATGCGGGCGACGATCGACTGGAGCGTGAGCCTGCTGCCCTCCGAGCACCGCGACCTCCTCGAGGACCTCGGGGTGTTCGCGACGAGGTTCACGCTCGACGCCGTCGAGGCGCTGGGCGAGGGCCGTCCGTGGGGCCCTCACGCGATCGATGCCCTCGCCGCCCTCGCGGACGGCTCGCTCGTGAAGCAGAGCGAGCTCGGCGGCCGGCGGGTCTTCTCACTGCTCGCGATCGTGCGCGAGTACGCGCTCGGGCGCCTCAAGGAGCGCGGCGACGCGCAGCGCGTGCGGCGCGCCCACGCCGATTACTACCGGGGGCTCGTCGAGCGCATCGCCCCCGATCTCGGCGGACGCGGCCAGGCCGAGGCTGTGGTGCGGCTCGGCCTCGATCTGCCGAACCTCCGCGCTGCCGTTCGCCACCTCGTCTACACGAACCGGCTCGACGACGCCGGCGACTTCGCCTGGTGCTTGCTGATCTACTGGTGGATCTCCGGCTTCTTCGCGGAGGTCCGGGTGTGGATGCTGGAGCTCCTCGAGAAGCAGCACGAGCAGCCGATCACCCCGCACACTCGCGCGATCGCCTGGTTCTTCGCGCTGTGGGGCGAGATGTGGCAGCGGCCCAGCGAGCAGGTGGTGGCCGGACTCGGCGAATGCGTCCGTCTGTTCCGCGAGAGCGGCGACGAGGATGCGGCAGCGATGGCCCTCGCCGCCCGTGCCACCGCGCGCGTGCAGTTCTCCCCCCTCGACACCGACAAGGCCGCGGGCGAACTGCGCGAGGCGGTCGTGACCCTGCGAGAGCTCGGCAACACATGGGCGGAGGCGATCACCGAGGTCTCGCTCGGCCGGCTCGCCTGGGTGCGCGGTTCCACCGACGACGCGCTCGCGCACTTCGACCGCGCCACCTCTGTCGCCGAGTCCCGCGGCGATCTGTTCACGACCTCCGTCGCGGGCAACCTCCGCGCGCGGCTGAACTTCCAGCTCGGCCGCATCGACGAGGCCGAGCGTGAGTTCGTGCACACCCTCCTGATCTCGGTCGGACTGCACTATGACGAGGGGGTCGCGTACGGGCTCGAGGGGGTGTGCGCGGTCGCCGCCGCGCACGGCGAGGCATGGCGGGCGGCCGCGCTGGCCGTGGCGGCCGGGGAGATCCGCCGGCGCATCGGCATCTTCGACGTGGAGGCCTTCACCGTCCACACCCCGTACCTCGAGATCCTCCGCGGCCGCGATCCGCAGAGCGTCGAGGCCGGTGAACTCGCGGGGGCCGAACTCACCATCGCCGAAGCGGTGCAGCTGGCCCTCTCCGAGCACGAGTTCGAAACCGTCGCCGAGGCGCTGCACGCCTGGTAGCGGGACGGATGCCGCGGGCCTCGGCATCCGTGCTTCCGAGGTATCAGGACCCGGCGCGGCGCGCTCTGGTGCGGTGAGGCGTGCGCTCGTATGCTGTGCACCGGACTGCACTCCTCGGATTCACCAGGTGGCGGTGCTCGTGGGGAACGGGCAGCGGAGCGAGGGGGTCGGGATGACTCTGGTTCCGGATGGGCCGCGCGTCGACGTCGATGCCGACGCCGATGCCCTCGAGGTGCGTCTGGACCCCGCCCCGCCCGGCACCGGCCCCGACCGGACGGGCATCATGCTGCTGGCCGACGCCCTGCTGGAAGGGCGAGCGGACACCGTGGCCACGGTGCGCGTGCACGGGTCCGACGACTTCCATTACGCCGTGATCGTCTCGCGCGACTCCGGAGTGGTGCTGGTCCACCTCGAGCCCGACGGGCACGGGTACTCGGCGCGGATCGTCGTGCGCGGTGGGGAGAGGGTGCACCTCAGCATCGTCGCGAGCGAGGCCGAGACGGGGATGGCCGCGCTCGAGGAGAAGGTCGCGCACGGCGGCATGGGCGCGACCCCCGCGCGGCCCCTGCCTCGGGCCGTCCCGCCACCCGACCTCGGCGACATCCTCGGCGGGGGCTTCTCCGTCGGAGGGCGATCGCCCGGACTCGCACCGCCGCCGATGGCGGCTCCGGCACCGGCGCCCGCGCCCCTCCCGCCCCCCGGGCCCGCGGCGCGGCCCGCCGTGCCGTCGACGGGTGTGGCCGGCGCGGCACCCGTGCCGGCTTTCGTCGACGCGGCGATGCCGTCACGGCTCGTGCAGGAAATCGAGTTCGAGGCGGTCGTCCGGGTGTCGCTGCAGGACCTCGTCCCGACGGCGGGCACCGCACACATCAGGGTTCCGGCGCAGTTCGACCCGACGCGCGAGATCGAGGTGGCGGTGCAGCTGCGCGGCCTCTCCTTCGCCGAAGGGCAGCCGGCATCCCTCACCACCACTCTGCCCACCTCTGGCGACGCGCCCCGGCGCCTCGTCTTCCGTCTCGTCCCGCGCGATCCCGGGCGCGGCCACATCACCGTGAAGTTCACGCAGCCGCCGGTCATGGCCACGCTCGCCACCCTTGCGCTGAGCGCCCCGATCCTGCCCGCCGATGCGGACGGCGTCGGCACCGGCGATGCGCAGGTGGTCGAGGCATCCGTCGCCGTCCCGCCGCGCAGCATCGCCGACCTGCCGACGCTCGCGATCGACGAGTCCATCGCCCGCGGTGAGAGCGAGCTGGTCATCACCGCGAAGATCGGCGACACCGTGGCGCGCCACACGGCGCACCTGCCCGACAAGGCGGGCTACGTCGAGCAGATCTACACCGATCTCGCGGGCATCCGCTCCGCCTACGAGGAGGAGGCGAATGCCGACGCCGAGGCGGCCGCCGCGACCGCCCGACGGGAGGTGCGGTCCCTCGGCGCGCGGATCGCGCGCGAGCTCCTCGGCGACGACGTCAACGCCCTGCTCTGGAACCGGCGACGGCGGATCTCGCAGCTCGTCCTGCAGACGTCGGGTGAACTCGACATCCCGTGGGAGATCGTGCACCTGGTACCGGTGGGCAATCAGCGTCCCGATGCCGACCGGTTCTTCCTCGGCGACCTCGGGCTCATGCGCTGGATGTACGGGACGCCCCGGCCCACGGTCATTCCGATCGATCCCCGCCGCGTCGTCGCGATCGCGCCGAGCTATGTCAACCGGCGTCTGCGCCTTCCGCGCGCCCGCGAAGAGGTCACGATCCTCAAGAAGCTCCTCAAGCGCACTCCGCAGACGGCCGCCGACGCCGCGCAGCTGCGTGCCGCGATCTCGCAGGGCGAGTTCGACCTCCTCCATTTCGCGGGACACGGCAGATGGCGGGACGTGGCGCCGCTGGGCCAGGAGATCGCGTTCGCCCGCTTCTCGCTGCGTCGCAACGACGGCTCCGCCTCATACACCGACTCGGATGCCCGGCGGGACCTGCCCGAGGCCGGCGGAGACGAGGGGAGGCCGTCGACGCCGTTCGTGTTCCTGAGCGCGTGCGACGTGGGACGCCTGCGCTCGGGGGCCACCGGACTCGGCGGGTTCGCCGAGGTGTTCCTCCGCGGCGGCGTCGGAGTGTTCATCGGATGCTCCTGGGCCGTACGCGACGACGTCACGGCACTGTTCGTCCGCACGTTCTACGAGCACGCGCTGCGCGACGGGGCCACGCTCGGCGAGGCCGTCCTGGCTGCGCGCCGCGCCGCGCGCGACGCCGGTGATCTCACCTCGCTCGCCTTCACCGTCTTCGCCGATCCCCGCGCGAAGTTCGAACCCCGATGACCGGATCCACGCGCACCACCGCCCACCGCCACCACCAGCAGACAGGACGTGACACCATGCCCACCACCACAGCATCCCGCGGAGCGACCCTGAGCGCGGCGGATCTGGCCGCGCTGCGCAAGCACGTCGTCCACACCGCCGACGGCAAGCTCGCGACGACGTCGGTGACCAAGCCTCGCACCGTCGAGGAGTTCGCGACCACCGCTGACGACGTGCGCCGGATCGTCGCGACCGACCTTGCCGCGTTCGTCGAGCAGCAGGCGAAGAAGGCGCCGAAGGGCGACGTGCCGCCACCGGTCCCTGTGCTGATCTGGGCGCACGGCGGGCTCACCGACAAGAGCGCCGGGCTGCTGACGGCCCACCACCAGGTCGCGTGGTGGAAGAAGAACGGCGTGTACCCCATCCACCTGGTCTGGGAGAGCGGGCTCATGACGACGCTCGCCGACGTCATCTCGGGGAAGGCCACCGGCAAGCGGGGGTTCACCGACATCACGGATCGCGCCGTCGAGGCCGCCGCCCGCGTGCTCGGCGGGCGCAAGTTCTGGGACGACATGAAGCTGGACTCGGCGGCGGCCTGCCTCCCCGCGATGAAGGACGGGACCCGCGGCGGCGCGGACGTCCTCGCCGGCGCGCTGCGAGAGTACATGGCGGCCAATCAGGGGGCGATCGACATCCACGTCGCCGGGCACAGCGCCGGTTCGATCTACCACTCGCACTTCGTCCCCCGCCTGTTCGACGGCGCCGATGCCATCGATCACGTCGCGAGCGTCACATTCCTCGCGCCGGCCGTGCGGCTCGACACCTTCGAGGCGACCCTCCTGCCCCTGGCCGAGAGCGGGAAGATCCACGACGTCGCGATCTTCACGATGGATGAGACCCACGAGAAGCGGGACAACACCGCGGGGGTCTACCGCAAATCGCTGCTGTACCTGGTCTCGCGGGCGTTCGAGGCCGAGCGCGGTGCCAAGATCCTCGGCCTGGACGAGCATCTCCGCAGTGCCGGGAGGACGATGGCCTACCTCGGAGACGACCCCGGCCGCCTTGTGAAGGGGCCGATCTCGAAGGGTCGTCTCAGCAGCACGCAGGCGACCTCCCACGGCGATTTCGACAACGACGTCGAGACAATGATGAGCCTCGCGCGCCGCGTCGTCGGCGTCCCCGACAGCGACGAGCCCGACGGTGTCGCGGACTTCCCGATGCGGGCGCGAGAGGTCGCGCTCGAAGGCGGGAGCTCGCGCATGCCGCGCCCCGAGCCGACGGGGGTGCGCGGTGCCGTGCCGCGCAAGCTCGCCCTGTGCATCGGCATCGACAAGTACCCGAAGGACCCGCTCGGCGGCTGCGTGGCCGATGCCGACGCGTGGGGCGCGGCCCTTGAGGCCGCGAGGTTCGACGTCGAGTACATCCGCGACGGCGATGCGACACGCGACGAGATCCTGCGGGCGATGCTCGACAAGATCTCGAGCGCGCGGGACGGCGACGTCGTCGCCATCCAGTTCGCCGGGCACGGCACGTTCGTCCCCGACCTCGACGGCGACGAGACCGACGCGTTCGGCGCGAGCGACGAAGCGCTCTGCCCCGTCGACTTCCGAGGGGGGGAGCTCATCGTCGATGACGACCTCGGCGCGATCTGGGACGCGATCCCCGACGGGGTCTCGGCGACGCTCTTCTTCGACTCGTGCCACTCGGGAACGGTCAACCGCGGCCTCACGCGCTCGGAGTTCGACGCGAAGCGGTACCCCGTCGGCGCGACGCCCCGCATGACGGTCCTGGACGGCGACGAGGAGGAGGCGTTCCGCAGCAAGCGTGCCGCCGCGCTCGGCGACGAGTTCCGCCGAGCCGCCTGGGACCGCGTCGTCGCCGTCGAGACCGACCGCGCCGCCGAAGCCCCGGCGCCCCGCGGCGACCAGCGCGAGGTGCTCGTCAGTGCGTGTCAGCCCGATCAGGTGGCGCTCGAGACGAACGGGCACGGTGTGTTCACGACCGCGGCCCTCGCGGTGCTGGCGAAGAGCCCGGGTCTCACGAACAGCGAGTTCGTCGCCGCGGTCTTCGACATCATCGACGACGACTACGAGCAGCGGCCGCTGCTCTCGGCCGCCGGCTCGCTCGGCTCGAGGGTGCTGCTGACCTCACTGCACGACGCCGTCGATCAGCAGAAGGTCATCGTCGAGCCCGACGGTCAGCGTTCGCCGGCCGACGTGCGCACCGCCGCGATCGTCGCGATCCTGCGGGCCACCGCCGACCTGCTGGAGTCCGGCTCTCCGTAGCGGCCCTGCACGAAGTCAGGACGCCGGCCGCGCGTGGCGGAAGCGGATGCGGGTGCCCGGACGGGCCTGGGCGACGAGGTCGAGACTCGCATCGGTCACGACCGCGATCACGGGGTAGCCGCCCGTCACCGGACCGTCGGCGAGCAGGATCGTGGGCCGGCCGCTGGGCGGCACCTGCAGCGCGCCCGGCACCATGCCCTCGCTCGCGAGCTCCCCGGTGCGCACGCGCGCGAGCTCCGGCCCGTCGAGGCGTGCGCCGACGCGGTCCGCGTGGTTCGAGACGGTCCACACGGTGTCATAGAGGGTCGCGAGCGCCGCGGGGGCGAACCAGTCGGCGCGCGGACCGGGCGCGAGCTCGAGTTCGAGCTCATCGTCGTGGGGCGCTCCCCACCCGCCCGGAGGCGCGACGGGGATCGGCCCCGTCTCGTCGTCGCGCACGCCCACGACATCGCCGGCGCGCAGCGCCGCCGGCCCGAGCCCTGCGAGCAGATCCGTCGACCGCGAGCCGAGCGCGACCCGCGCGTCGAGTCCGCCGCGGACGGCGACGTAGCCGCGCGCGCCGTGTGCGAACCAGTCGAGGTGGAGCTCGGCGCCGCCCGGCCACGCGTGGGCCTCGTACGGATCGACCTCGCGCCCGTCGATGCGCATCGTGCCCCACGCGCCCGTCACCGCGACCCAGAGGTCGGCGCCTGCCGCGACGCGCAGTCCGCCCATCGTCACCTCGAGCCCGGCGGCTTCCTCGGGGTTGCCGACGAGACGGTTCGCGGTGCGCAGCGCCCCGCGGTCGAGGCCTCCCGACACGGCGACGCCGACAGACGCCGCGCCCTCTCGCCCGAGATCCTGCACGGTCGTCAAGAGGCCCGGTTCGAGGACACGGATGCTGCGGCCCGCCGCCGGCTCGCCCGACGGCGCCCCCGCATCCCCGGCATGCCGCCGCTCACCGGTCATGACGTGTCGCTCCGGCCGGCCATTCGCGGCAGAGGAGCGGTTCTCGACCGGGGCGGGGCGGGCTCCGCCGCCGGTGGGCACGGGGCGGAACCGCACGCGCGCTCCCGGTTCGAGCAGCGCGGGGGACGCGGCATCCGGATCGAACAGGCGTGCCGCGGTCGTGCCGATGAGCCGCCAGCCGCCCGGAGTGTCGCGCGGGTACGCGCCGCTGAAGACGCCGGCGAGCCCGACGGAGCCGGCCGGTACGCGGGTGCGGGGCGACTCCAGTCGCGGCACATCGAACGGCCAGTCGTCGCTCACGAGGTAGCCGAAACCGGGGGCGAAGCCGGTGAACGCCACCCGCCAGGCCGCCTCGGCATGGCGCCGCACGAGTTCGTCGACCTCGACGCCCAGCAGTCGTGCGGTGTCGGCCAGGTCGGCCCCGTCGTAGGCGATGTCGAGCTCGACGATCGGGGCCGCGGCATCGGTCTCCTGCACCGCGGTCGTCGCCGCGGCGAGCGCCCACGCGCGCGCCGTGGACAGCGGGAGCACCCGCGGATCGATCCGCACGAGCACCGTGCGCGCCGCCGGCACGAGATCGGTCACCCCCGCGGGCCGCGATCCGGCGAGCGCGGCGCGCAGCGGAAGCACGTCGTCGAGCGCGCCGACCTCGAGGAGGAACGCGCGCTCCCCCATCGGCCGCACGCGCGGAGTCACCATGGCGCCCGCACCTCCACGCCGGCGGCGTCCAGCGCCGCGCGCACGGCGCGGGCCATGTCGACGGCCGACGGCGAGTCGCCGTGCACGCACAGGGATGCGGCATCCGCTCGCACGAGAGAGCCGTCCACCGCCTCGACCACGCCCTCGCGCGCGAGGCGCACGGCCCGCTCCGCCACCAGCTCGGGGTCGCCGAGCAGGGCACCCGGCTGCGTGCGCGGCACGAGCGAGCCGTCCGGCAGATAGCCCCGATCGAGGAACGCCTCGTGGACGAACGGCAGACCGACGGATGCTGCGGCCCGCTCGATCTCGCCCGCCAGGCCCAGCACCGGCAGAGGCCGGCCGACCAGCGCCGAACTGTGTGCGATCGCCCGGGCGACGGCTTCGGCCTGCACCGGGTCGGCGGTCACCGCGTGATACAGCGCGCCGTGCGGCTTGACGTAGCGGAGGTCGGCGCCGGCATCGGCGAGGGCGGCCAGCTGCCGCGCGACCGTGGCGGTGAGCTCGGCGGGGTCGATCACGACGGCCACGCGCCCGAAGTTCCCGCGATCGGGATAGGACGGGTGCGCCCCGACGGCGACCCCGAACCGCTCGGCGCGGAGCACCGCCTCGCGCATCGAGGCCGCGTCGCCCGCGTGCCCGCCGCAGGCCACGTTCGCGCTCGAGATGACCGCGAACATCGCCTCGTCGTCGGCCGTGGGCAGCCCGTCGACGGTCTCGCCGAGGTCCGCGTTGAGGTCGATCGCCGCCATTCCTCAACGGTACTGCGGAGCCCTGCGGTCGGCGGTGCGGAACCGGAGGCGGCTAACGTGGTGCGCATGGCACGCGCGAGGGAAGAGGCATCCGTCCCCTCCGCCCGGCTGTCGGACGGCACCCTCGCCCGCGTCATCCGCTCGCCGTTCGGCGGCGGGTGGGAGCTCGACGTCGACGGCACACCGCAGTCGCATGTCGACCTCGACGACCCGACGCACCTGCACTTCGAGTACGTCGCGCGCATGGGCGCCGTCATCGACCGGCTGCGGATGCCCGGGCAGCCGCTCACCGCCATCCATCTGGGCGCCGGCGCCCTGACGATCCCGCGCTACATCGAGCAGACGCGTCCGGGCTCACGGCAGCAGGTCGTCGAGCTCGAGCCGGCGCTGTGGGATCTCGTGCGAGACAACCTGCCGATCCCGCGGGGCGCCTCGATCCGCGTGCGGATCGGCGACGCGCGCGAAGCGCTCGGGCGCCTGCCCGCGGGTCTGGTGGGGGCCGCCGACCTCGTCGTCTCGGACGTCTACTCCGGCGCTCAGACGCCCGCGCATCTCACCACGGTGGAGTTCTTCACGGAGGCGGCGAGATTCCTCGCACCCGACGGCGTGCTGCTGGTCAACGTCGCGGACGGCGCCGGACTCGCGTTCGCGCGCCGCGAGGTCGCGACGGTGCAGGCCGTGCTCGACCACGTCATCGTGCTGGCGGAGGTGCAGACCCTCAAGGGCCGCCGTTTCGGCAACCTCGTGATCGCGGCATCCCGAGCCCCGCTTCCGACCGAGTGGCTCCCGCGCCTCATGGCCGCCGGGCCGCACCCCGCGAAGGTCGCCGAGGGGCGCGAGCTCGACGAGTTCGCGCGCGGCGCGCGGGTCGCGACCGACGCCGACGCGACGCCCTCACCCAAGCCCTCGGCATCCGTCTTCCTGCGCTGATGCGCCTTCTGGCGACTCGCCAGAAGCTTCGTCGGCACCGGAGTGTCTTGGCGACTCGCCAGAACCCGAGGCGACGTTCCCACGGCACCTTCTGGCGACTCGCCAGAAACCCCGTCGCCACTGGAATGTCTTGGCGACTCGCCAGAAGCCGAGGCGACGTTCCCACGGCGCCTTCTGGCGACTCGCCAGAAGGTGCCGATTCGTCAGCGGTTTCGTGGCGACTCGCCAAGACGCGGCCGGTTGCCGACGGCGCCCGGGGACGGATGCCGCGACCCGGCGTGGCACGACCGCCACCGGGGACGCGGCAAGGCACACTGGAACAGGCCACCGGGCGCGGCGAAGGGAGTCAGACGTGAGCTACATCAGCGGGTACGATCCCGACACTCTCCGCGAAAAGGTGAACGCGAGCCAGTGCAGGGAGCGGCTGGAGGAGATCGGCGACCAGCGGAGCCTTCCGGCGCTGCTCGAGCGGGTGTGGCTGCTCAAGGTTCTGGACCGCGCCGACGAGGCCCTCGTCATCTCGGAGCAGTCGGTGCGCGTCGCGCGCATGGCGGGCACCCGCAAAGACCTCCTGCGGGCGCGCATCCTGCACGCCACGGTGCTGCAGGCGCGTGGCGCGTACGCCGCCGCCGACCAGGAGCTGACCACCTGCGCCGAGGAGGCGGACGGCCAGGGCTGGGCGGGCATCGGCGCCTTCGCCTACCAGCACCGCGGCAAGGTCAACTACGACGCCGGCGACTTCGAGGCGGCCCGCAAGGACTTCAAGCGCGCACTCTTCCTGCGCCAGGAGTCCGGCGCCACCGAGGACCAGCTCGAGTCCACCCTCCTCGCCATCGACGCCGCCGACCGGCGCCGGGCCGCGGCATCCGTCGCCAGCTGAGGTGGGCACCGCAGGCCGGAGTGTCGGAGATACGTTCTAGTCTCGCGCACATGTCGGATCTTCATCGCGTGCGGCACTGGGCCGAGGCCCTCATCGCCCTCCACCTCGACGACTCCTGGAGCTTCGCGTTCGACAACGCGAAGCGCCGGGCGGGGCTGTGCGACTACACGCACAAGCGCATCAGCGTCTCGCGCTACCTCGCCGCGCGATACGACGACGACACCAACCACCAGACGCTGCTGCACGAGATCGCCCACGCGCTCGCCGGTCCGCGTGCCGGCCACGGTGCGCGATGGAAGGCCGTCGCCCGCGACCTCGGCTACGTCGGCGGCACCACCCACCACGGCGAGACGGCCACAGAGCTCGCGCCGTGGATCGGCGTGTGCCCGGCCGGCCATGTCGCGTACCGCCACCGCAAGGCGACGCGGCCGACATCGTGCGCCAAGTGCGCCCCGCAGTTCGACGAGCGCCATGCCTTCAGCTGGACCCGTCGCGAGATCACCCGGGCGACCCGCCTCGCGGCGATGACCCCCCGCGACTGAGCCGCGTCAGTACGCGACGAACGCCCCGTCGCGCAGGACGGGGACGGCGGATGCCGCGTCCACCGCGGCCGCGTTCAGCACCTCGTCGCGGGCGCCGCGGGCGAGAAGCTCCTGGCCCGAGCCGGCGGCGGTGAGCAGGTGACGCACGGCGCCGCGCAGCCCGCGGAACGCCTCGCACGCGGCCGCTGCCTCCGGTGAGGTGTGATCGACGCCCAGACCGCCGAGGGCGTCGACGATCGCGCCGGCGCCGAGCTGGTCCTCGACCGCGAACCGGAGCGGCGCGTCGGGCGTGCGGCCCGCGGGCTCGCCCGCCGCGATCACAGCGATGCTGGTGCGCGCAGCGCGCTCGTGCTGGATGTCGAGCACCGCCCGGGCGACCGCGGCCGCGTTGCGGAGGCATCCGAGCAGCACCACCGCACCGCTCTCTCCCGCCGCCTGGGCCACCGCCGCACCGTTGATCGACACCGCGTGCGCATCCCCGTCGAGGGCGACGCCGTCACCCCCGGCCACAGCGTCGGTCACGGTCGTCGAGAACCGCAGCACGTCGACCACCACGATGACGTCGGCGGGCGCGAGGCGCCGCAGCCCCTCGATCCCCCAGTCGTGGCGGACCTGGTAGCGGTGCTGGTCGAACGGGCGGTCGGGCATCCGTCCAGCCTAGGCCGCGGCATCCGTCCCCCCGTCTTCGGCGATCGGCGCAACCCCGGATCCGATGAGGGGAGCGGGTGCGACACTGGAGCGCATGCGGATCCTGCTGAAGTTCGTGATCGACTGCGATGCCGACGCTGCATGGCGCGCGGTGCACTCGCCCCGGGCGGTGGCCGAGCTCTACGGCCCGCTGATGGACCTCGCGCCGCTGGTTCCGAGCGGACTGCCGACCTCGTGGACGCCCGGCGACGACGTGCCGGTGCAGCTGTCCGCGTTCGGCGCGGTGCCGATGGGGCGGCAGCTCATCCATGTCAGCGACCGCTCGGTCGACGAAACCGGCGGCCGTGTCTGGATCTTCCGCGACAGCGGCATCCCGCTCACAGGTCCGCTCGCGAGCCTCGACGTGTGGGACCACCAGATGGCGGTGTCGCCGGCGCCCGGTCAGCCCGGCAGGACGCTGTGGCGCGACCGGCTGGTGATCGGCGGCCCCACCGCACCCCTCCTCTGGCCCGTGCTGTGGGGCATGTGGCAGTGGCGGGCCGCGCGCGTGCGCGCCCTCGCGCCCACGTGGGCCCACGACCCCGAACTCGCCAGGGAAGAATGACACGGATGCTGCGGCCCGCAGCATCCGTCGCCTCACTCCTGCGGGATGACGGTCAGGCCCCGCGCGACGTGCTCCGGGAACCTCACCATGAACGTCCGGAGAAACGTCTCGGTCTCGGCGTCGGTCACGCGTCCGTCGTCGTCGATCGGACCCGGCGTGATCTGGACGTACGCTTCGGGTGACGTCATCTGCCGCGCGTTGAGGTAGCTCAGCGTGCTGCGGAGCGTCTGCTGGCCGACCGCCGTGCCGATCCTGCCCGGCGACCCTCCGATGACGCCCGTGGGCTTGTCCTCCCAGGCGTTGTCGCCGTAGGGCCGGCTCCCCCCAGGCGATCGCCTGCACCGGCGCCCCCGGCCCGGGCACCCCCTTGCGCCCGGGCCGCCGAGTATCACCCCCGCGCGCCGACCCTCTTCCAGAGCGGGGAATGTCGCTGCATTGTGGAGCCGTAGACCCTGGGGGTGTGACATGGCGGACGGTGTCGATTTCGCGGAACCGGCCGATGAACCGCGGACGCACGTGACGCTGCGGCTCATCGCGCAGGATCCCTCGGTGAGCGGGGACGACGACCGGATCCTCACCGCCACCGTGAAAGTGCCGTGGTCGCGCATGGAGGACGGGCCCCGCGGCGCACGGCTGCACGTGGTCGACTACGACACCGCGACCGGCCGGTACGTGAAGCACGAGCCGCTGGGCAAGGACGACCTGTTCGCGGAGGCCACCGACGACGTCCTGCGCACCGACTGGGCCTTCCACGCGCAGCATGTGTATGCCACCGCGGCGCGGACGCTCGCCACGTTCGAGACGGCCCTGGGCCGCCGCCTGCCCTGGGGCTTCCGCAGCCACCAGCTGTTCCTCGTGCCGCACGCGTTCGCCGAGGCGAACGCGTACTACTCCTTCGAGGATCGCGCGCTGCTGTTCGGCTACGTGCCGCCGGCGAACCCGACCGGCGAGGCGATCTACACCTGCCTGAGCCACGACGTCGTGGTGCACGAGACGACGCACGCGGTGCTCGACGGGCTGCGCGGCCGGTTCCTCGAACCGAGCCTGCCCGACCAGGCCGCGTTCCACGAGGGGTTCGCCGACATCGTCGCGCTGCTGTCGGTGTTCTCGATGCGCCCCGTGATCGAGCAGGCGCTCGGCAAGCCCGACAAGAGCGGACGCATCCCCCGCAGTCATGTGGAGCCCGATGCGCTGCGCAAGAACATGCTTGCCCGTGTCGCCGAGCAGATCGGCAGCGTGCTGACGCAGGGCCGCGGCGCGCTGCGGGAATCGGCGCTCAACCCGCCGCCGGCCGACTGGGCGAGGCGGACGGACTTCCTCGAGCCGCACCGGCGCGGCGAGGTGCTGGTGGCGATCGCGTTCGATCTGCTCATCGAGATCTGGGACAAGCGGCTGCGGGCGCTGTTCTCACGGCCGAACGGGACGGCCGTGACGGGCAAGGGCGTCACGGTCGACCGCGCGCGTGCCGCCGAGGAGGGGGCGAAGGCGGCGTCGCAGCTGCTCACGATGCTGATCCGCGGCCTCGACTACCTGCCACCCGTCGAGTTCGACTTCGGCGACCTGCTCAACGCGGTGCTGCTCGCGGACCACGAGGTCGTGCCCGACGACGACCTCGGGTACCGGAAGCTGCTGGTCGACGGGTTCGCCAAGGCCGGTATCACGCTCCCGTCCGGGCGCGTGACCGACGTGCTCGAGTCGGAGCTGCCGCCGCGTTACCTCGGGATCAACTTCGCGGGGCTGCGCAGCGACCGCGACGAGGTGTCGCGGTTCCTCTGGCAGAACGCCCGCCGCCTCGACGTGTCGACGGACTACTACACCGTGATCGAGTCGGTGCTGCCGACGCAGCGGATCGGTCCCGACGGGCTGATCGTGCCGGAGTCGGTGGCCACGTACGTGCAGATGGCCGATATGACGGCCCGCGAGTTCACCGACGAGTCGGGGCTCCAGCTCTCGTCCGCGATCGATCCGCACACTCCCGTTCAGCTGTTCGGCGGCGGAACGCTGATCTTCGACCAGTTCGGCCGGCTCAAGCTGCACATCCACAAGCGCCTCGATGACTGGCGACGTCAGCAGCTGCGGCTCGACCACCTCGCCCGCACCGGCCGCATCGACGCGAAGCGACGTCTCGGCTTCTCCGACGGCGCCGCCCGCGGGCAGACGTTCGCCGAGCTGCATCGCACCGAACAGAGCTCCGGGGAGACATGGTGAGCACTCCGACACGCGTTCGCGTCCGCATGTACCAGGTCGGCTTCGGCGACTGCTTCCTGGTGTCGGTCGAGTACGACGCGCCCCTGGCCGACGGCCGCGCCGAGCGGCACGTCCTCATCGACTACGGCACCAGCCACTCGCCCCGCGAGGGCATGGCCCGCGGCCGCATGGGCGACGTCGCCGCCCTTATCGAGAAGCACACGGGGGGCGAGCTGGACGTGCTCGTGGTGACGCACCGGCACCGCGACCATCTGCGCGGGTTCGAGGTCGACGCCGGGGCGGCGATCATGAAGAAGCTCGCTCCGAAGCTCGTGCTGCGATCGTGGACCGAGGATCCCCGGCTGTCAGCGACCGCGAACGGCCCGGACGGCGCGGGACTGGATGCCGCCGAGCCGCCCCACGGCCTCAGCCGAGCCTCCGTGCGGTACGCCGCGCTGCTCGCGCAGGCCCAGGAGCACGTGGCGAAGCTGACGCGGCTCGTCGGCCTCGACGACGACGTCAAGGCCGCCGCCGAGGACCAGCTCAAGAACGCCGAGGCGGTGGCCCTCCTGGACGAGCTCTCCATGGGTGAGCGTGGCCGCTATCTGCACGCCGGGATGCAGTCGGGCATCGACGACGTGGTTCCGGGGATGCGGGCGACGGTGCTCGGCCCGCCCACGGTCGACCAGGACCCGCGCGTCGCCAAGCAGCGCGAGGACGACCCGGAGTACTGGCTCTCCGCCCTCGGCGCCTCGCTGCGCGTGGTGGGCGCGGCCGCCGACGCCGGCGCCGACGCCCCCGCGCCGATCTCGCACAGCCCGGGGCCGGTGCGCTGGCTCATCGACCGCCTCGCGGACCAGCGGTCGCACTCGGCCGCGCGCCTGGTGCGCGACCTCGACAACGCCCTCAACAACACGAGCGTCATCCTGCTGCTCGAGATCGAGGGCCTGTCGATGCTGTTCCCCGGCGACGCCCAGATCGAGAACTGGCGGCTCACGCTGGAGCGGCTGAAGGACGAGCCGCAGCTGCGCGACCGACTCTCCCGCATCGACCTGTACAAAGTGGGGCACCACGGCAGTCGAAACGCCACGCCCCGCTCTCTGCACGCGCTGTGGAAGGACCGTGGGGCCGACCGCCCCCGGCTGGCCGCCGTCATGTCGACCCGCCGGGACGTCCACGGCAAGGGCGACGGCGCGGTGCCGCAGGAGCAGCTCGTCACCGCTCTCCGAGAGGTCGCCGACCTCTACTCGACCGACGACCTCACCGCGGGCGAGGAGTGGATCGAGCTCATGGCCGACGCCGCGCGCGGCCCCTTCCGTCAGGTCCCGCTCGTCAAAGACGAATGATGGATGCTGCGGCGCGAAGCCCTGCGCCGCAGCATCCGTCCGTCCACCCGACGTCTTTCCAGCTCACCTGTCACGAAGTGCTGTCCACTCCGGCACTTCGTGACAGGCGAGCGGCACTCTTCAGTCCGCGAGTGCTTCCACCGGCGCCACCCGCGTCGCGAGCCGCGTCGGCACGACCGCGGCGACGAGGGTGAGCACCGCCGTCGCCCCCACGATGATCGCCGTCGGCAGCCACGGCACCGCGGGGGCGACGAGGGTCGGAGCCGAGAACGACGGCGGCATCGGCACGGCGCCGAGGAGGGACTGCGCGCCCGCCCAGCCGTAGGCGATGCCGAGCACGAGCCCGGTCGCGGTCGCGGTGATCGTGATGTGCGCGGCCTCGAGCAGCACCATGCGTCGCACCTGCCCGGTCGACACGCCGAGCGCCCGCAGCAGCCCCAGTTCGCGTCGGCGCTGCACCACGCCGATCGTGAGGAGGTTCACGAGCCCGACCGCGGCGATCACCGCCGACACCGCGACGAGGCCCATCATGATCCCGGCGAACGTGTCGAGCAGCGTGGTCATCTCCTGCGGGGCCTCGCCGCCCGCCGAGGTCGTGAGCACGGCCTTCACGGTCTCGAGGGCGACGGCGAACATCGTCACGAGCGTCACTCCCATCACGACCCCGATCGCCATGCGGCTCGAGCGCTCGGGGTATCGGAGCGCGTTCTCCGACGCGAGGCGCGCCGTCGCCGACGACCCGAAGACCCGGCCGACCAGCCGCAGCACCGGCGGCATCACGAGGGTCGCGCCGAGCGCCAGGCCGGTGAACGAGAAGATCCCGCCGAAGAACGCCACGATGACCCCGAGCGGCGACACGAGCCCGATAGCGATGCCGCCCGCGAGCAGCGCCCCGCCGATCGCGAACAGCGTGATCGCGGCGCCGTTGCGCGCCCCCTTGCGGGCGAACGCGTCGTGGGACGCCTCGACGGACCCGCCCAACGCCTGCAGCGGCGTCACCGTCAGCACGCGTCGGGACCCTGCCCACGCCGCGGCCCAGGTCGTGAGCGCGACCACGACGGCAGGAATCACGAGCACCGGCTGAACGACGGCGTACGCCACGTCCTCGATGCCGAACGCGGGCCCCGCCAGCACGACTCCCGCCCACGACACGAGGGTGCCGCCGACGAGCCCGAGCACGGCGCCGACGACGCCGACGACGAGCCCCTGGCGAGCGACCTCGGTGCGCTGCGAGCGCGCGGAGGCGCCGATGAGGCGCAGCAGCGCGATGCGCCGCGTCCGGCCGGCGATGACCGTCGCGAACGTGTTGGCGGTGACGATCGCGGCGACGTACACCGCGACGCCGATCAGGAGGAAGCTCATGATCGCGAGCACCGCGGCCAGCATGCCGCTCTCGCCGATGAACGGGTCGGCGCGCAGCACCGCGGCGATGAACCCGGTGGCGCTCAGCAGGATCGCGCCGAACGCGCTCGAGATCGCCGCGACCAGGATGCTCGCCCCCATGCCGCGCTCGCGCAGCCACGCCGGCGGCGCGGAGGCGCTGGGCGAGACGGATGCCGCGGGCCGAGGCATCCGTCGTCCCGTCTCGGCGATCACGGTCATGACGTCACCGCCAGGGCGCCGAGCTCGGAGGCGAGCGTGTAGGCCGAGATCTCCTCGGCGCTCTGGCGGGGCTTGTCGGCGACGATGCGTCCGTCGCCGAGGAACAGCACGCGGTCGGCGTGGGAAGCCGCGACCGGGTCGTGCGTCACCATCGCGATCGACTGCCCGTGCTCGCGGCTGGCCACGGCCAGGAGCGCGAGCACCTCGCGCCCCGCGCGCGAGTCGAGATTGCCGGTCGGCTCGTCGGCGAACACGAGGTCGGGCGAGGTCGCGAGCGCGCGGGCGATCGCGACGCGCTGCTGCTGGCCGCCCGACAGCTGGTGCGGCCTGTGGTTCACGCGGGAGGCAAGGCCGAGACGCTCGACGAGGCCGTCGATGCGCGCCCGCTCGAGCGTCGTGGGCCGGCGGCCGTCGAGGTCGAACGGCAGCAGGATGTTGCCCAGCGCGTCGAGGGTCGGCACGAGGTTGAACGCCTGGAACACGAACCCGACGCGGCGGCGACGCAGGATCGTGAGTTCGAGGTCGGACAGGCCCGTGATGTCGGTGTCGCCGATCCACGCGCGCCCCGACGACGGCGCGTCGAGGCCCGCCATGATGTGCATGAGCGTCGACTTGCCCGAGCCCGACGGGCCCATGATCGCGGTGAACTCGCCACGGCGGATGCCGACGCTCACCCCGTCGAGGGCGTGCGCCGTGCTCTCGCCGGTTCCGTAGGTCTTGGTGAGCTGCTGCACCCGGGCGGCCAGGCCCAGGTCGGTCGATGAGAGTTCCATGCTTCGACGGTATGGACGGCCTCGTGTCGCCCGCGTCGCCCGGCAGAGGCATCCGTCCTACATCTCGAGGATGATCTCTCCCCCGCCCATGAATCGCTGTCACCTGCGCGGGATGTACGCGATCGCGGGCGCGCGCACATGCAGCGCAAAGGAACGGGGAGGGAGGGCGATGACGGCGGAGCGTGACAGAGGACGACGACGGGGACGAGCTACGCGAGGCCGTGCTCGAAGGCGAAGACCACGAGCTGCACGCGGTCGCGCAGGCCGAGCTTGGTGAGGATGCGGCTGATGTGCGTCTTCACCGTCGCCTCGGAGAGGTACTCGCGGGCGGCGATCTCGGCGTTCGACAGGCCGCGCGCGGCGAGGGCGAAGATCTCGCGCTCGCGCTCGGTGAGCTCGGCGTAGGCGGGCGGGACCGGGCGGGGCGCAGCATCCGTGAAGCTCTCGAACAGCTCCCGAGTGGCGGATGCTGCGATCACCGCCGACCCCGAATGCACCGTGCGGATCGCCGCGAGGAGGAACTCGGGGTCGGCGTCCTTGAGGAGGAACCCGCTCGCGCCCTGGCGGATCGCGCGGGCGGCGGCCTCGTCGAGGTCGAACGTCGTGAGCATCACGATGCGGGGAGGTTCTGGGTCGGTGAGGAGCTCTGCGGTGGCGGCGAGGCCGTCCATGACGGGCATGCGGATGTCCATGAGCACGACGTCGGGCCGCGATTGGCGCACGGCTTCGATCGCCTCGCGGCCGTCGGAGGCCTCGGCCACGACCTCGAGGTCGGGCTGGGAGTCGACCAGCATGCGGATGCCGGCGCGGAACAGCGACTGGTCGTCGACGAGCGCGACGCGGATCATGCGGGTCCTCCGAGGGGGATGGTGGCACGCACGACGAAGGCGCCGCCTTCGTCGGCCGCGTCGAGCCGACCGCCGGCGAGCTGAGCGCGCTCGCGCATGCCGATGATGCCGTGGCCCGACCGGCCGGGCTGCGATCCCGGCACGACAGGGTTGCGCACGTCGAGCTCCACGCGGTCGGGGAGCCACGAAAGCCGCACGTCGACCGAACTGCCCGGAGCGCCGTGGCGCAGGGCATTGGTGAGCGCCTCCTGCAGGATCCGGTAGACCGCGAGCTGCGCCGCCGCGGGCGGCTCGCCCGGGGGTGCGGGATCGACGTCGACGCGCAGCTGCACGCCGGCTGCACGCACCTGCGCGTACAACTCCTCGAGGTCGGCGATCGTGGGCTGCGGCCCATCCCCTTGACGGTGGCGCAGCTGTCCGAGCAGCAGCCGCACATCGGCGAGCGCCGAGCGGGCGGTGCTCGAGATCGTGGCCAGCGCATCGGTCGCGACCGCGGGGTCGGCGGCGGCCGCGTAGCGCGCACCGTCTGCCTGGGCGATCACGACCGCGAGCGAGTGGGCGACGACGTCGTGCATGTCGCGTGCGATGCGCACGCGCTCCTGCTCGGCAGCCGTCTCGGCCTCGGCGCGCTGCTGCGCCTCGCGGTTCTCGCGTGCCCGCACGGCGGTGCGCACGAGGGCGCCGATCGTCCATGACAGCCCGAGCGCGAATCCACCCGCGACGAGCACGACGAGCGCGAGCGGCAGCGTCTGCCACGACAGCCCTCCGCCGGCGAACACCGGGCCCGCGAAGAGGTAGACGGTGATCACGAGCGCTCCGACGAGCGCCGAGGCGAAGCCGGCCCAGTAGACGAGCCGAGACCCGTAGGCGGCGGTCGCGTAGAGGACCCCGAAGATGGCGACGTCCGAGAAGCTGGGCGGGCGCCCGAGCCCCATCTGCACGAGAGCGCCGACCCACGCGATGCCCAGGGCGAGCGGCGGCGAGAGCCGGCGCAGCGCCAGCGCGCCGCTGAAGAGGGCGGCGATGAGCAGGCCGAACAGGGCATGCCCGACCGAACCCAGACCGTCACCGAGCCCGTACGCGCGGCTGGCGAGGACCGTCTCGACCGGCCATGCGATCACGAAGAACACGACCGCGGCGACGACGTCGGTGACGATCTGCGATGTCTTCAGGCGGCGGAACACCGTCTCACGCTACGCGAGGGCCTCGGGCGGCGGCATCCGTCCCCCGCTGTATCCGCCCACCGCGAGATCCGTCGAGCGATGTACGGCGACGGATGCCGCGGCATCCCGATCACCCGATTCATAAGGTCTGCCCACCCGACCATTGCGCCGCACCGGGCGAGGCTTTACTGTCGCGTCACAGGCCGAAACCGACGGGAAATGTCGGATGGCCAGGATCGGGAATCGGGGCGGCTCCATCGATCGGACCCCACCCGACCCGCCCGAGGGACGGACGAACACGGCGCCTGCCGGTTCATGAACGGAGAGACGATGACGACGGTACGCGCGGCGATCTCGCAGACCACCTGGACGGGCGACAAGGAGTCGATGCTCGACAAGCACGAAGGGTTCGCGCGCGACGCCGCGGCCCAGGGCGCGCAGGTGGTGTGCTTCCAGGAGCTGTTCTACGGCCCGTACTTCGGGATCACGCAGGACAAGAAGTACTACCGCTTCGCGGAGTCGTCAGAGGGTCCGATCGTGCAGCGGTTCACCGCGCTCGCGAAGGAGCTCGGGATCGTGACGGTGCTCCCGATCTACGAAGAGGCCGAGACGGGGGTCTACTACAACACCGCGGTGCTCGTCGACGCCGACGGCACCATCCTCGGCAAGTACCGCAAGCACCACCTCCCGCACCTCGACCGGTTCTGGGAGAAGTTCTACTTCCGCCCCGGCAACCTCGGCTACCCGGTGTTCGACACCGCGGTGGGTCGGATCGGCATGTACATCTGCTACGACCGCCACTTCCCCGAGGGCTGGCGCGAACTCGGCCTGAACGACGCGCACATCGTCTTCAACCCGAACGCCACGAAGCCGGGGCTGTCGAACCGGCTCTGGGAGGTCGAGGGACCGGCAGCGGCCGTCGCGAACGGCTACTTCGTGCTGCAGCCGAACCGCGTGGGCCGCGAAGACAACGAGTACGGCGACCTCGCCGTCGACTTCTACGGCACGAGCCAGGTCATCGACCCGCGCGGCAACTTCGTGGGTGAGCGCGGCTCGGGCGAGCACGAGGAGCTGCTGGTGCGCGACCTCGACCTCGACATGGTGCGCGAGATGCGCGACGACTGGCAGTTCTACCGCGATCGCCGGCCCGACTCCTACACGAAGATCGCGAGGCCGTGACGGACGTGCGCCGCGCCATCTGCTGCTCACCTGTCGCGAAGCGCTGTCGCAGACGACAATTCGCGACAGGCGAGCGGGTGGGCCTCGAATCAGAAAGCGAATGACATGGCAACGACACTGATCAAGGGCGGCACCGTCGTCTCGGCGACAGGCCGCGGCGAAGCGGACGTGCTCATCGACGGCGAGACCATCGCGGCCGTGCTCGCGCCCGGCTCGCAGCTTCTCGGGACGGATGTCGCGGCATCCGTCGACACCGTCATCGACGCGACCGGCAAGTACGTGATCCCCGGCGGCATCGACGCGCACACGCACATGGAGCTGCCGTTCGGGGGCACCAACGCCTCCGACACCTTCGAGACCGGCACCCGGGCGGCGGCCTGGGGCGGCACGACGTCGATCATCGACTTCGCCGTGCAGCGCTACGGCGAGCGCGTGCAGGACGGCCTGGCCGCCTGGCACGAGAAGGCCGCGGGCAACTGCGCGATCGACTACGGCTTCCACCAGATCGTCGGAGGCGTCGACGACGACTCGCTCGCGGCGATGCGCGGGCTCGTCGACGAGGGCGTGTCGAGCTTCAAGCTCTTCATGGCCTACCCGGGCGTCTTCTACTCCGACGACGCGCAGGTGCTGAAGGCCATGCAGGTCTCGCAGGAGACCGGTCTCCTCACGATGATGCACGCCGAGAACGGCCCGGCGATCGACGTGCTGGCGGCGCAGCTGGCGGATGCCGGCAAGAAGGCGCCGTACTACCACGGCATCGCCCGCGCGTGGCAGATGGAGGAGGAGGCCACGCACCGGGCGATCATGCTGGCCAACCTCACCGGCGCGCCGCTGTACGTCGTGCACGTGTCGGCGAAGCAGGCGGTCGACCAGCTCGCCTGGGCCCGCGACCAGGGCTGGAACGTGTTCGGCGAGACGTGTCCGCAGTACCTGTACCTGTCGCTCGAGGAGCAGCTGGGCGCCTTCAGCGAGGAGTGGGGGCAGTTCGAGGGCGCCAAGTGGGTGTGCTCGACGCCGCTGCGCAGCAGCAAGGAGGGCCACCAGCACCACATGTGGCAGGCGCTGCGCACCAACGACATCCAGATGGTCTCGACCGACCACTGCCCGTTCTGCATGAAAGGACAGAAGGACCTCGGCCTCGCGGACTTCCGCGCGATCCCGAACGGGATCGGCTCGGTCGAGCACCGCATGGACCTCATGTACCAGGGTGTCGTGACGGGCAAGATCACGCTCGAGCGGTGGGTGGAGCTGACGTCCACCACGCCTGCGCGCATGTTCGGGCTGTACGGGCGCAAGGGCGTGATCCAGCCCGGCGCCGACGGCGACGTCGTGGTCTACGACCCGAACGGCCACACGTCGATCGGGTACGGCGAGGGTCGCACGCACCACATGAACATGGACCACTCCGCGTGGGAGGGCTACGAGATCGACGGGCACGTCGACACCGTCATCTCGCGCGGCAAGGTCGTGGTCGACGGCGGCGAGTACCTCGGCGCCAAGGGCGACGGCCGGTTCCTCAAGCGCGGCCTGAGCCAGTACCTGATCTGAGGAGGATCCCATGGACTTCGGAGTCGTCCTGCAGACCAATCCGCCCGCCGCGCGCACCGTGCAGCTGGCCAAGCTCGCGGAGGCCCACGGCTTCAGCCACGTGTGGACCTTCGACTCGCACCTGCTGTGGCAGGAGCCTTATGTCATCCACTCCGCGATCCTCGCCGAGACCACCCGCGTCACCGTGGGGCCGTTCGTGACGAACCCCGCGACGAGGGACTGGACGGTCACGGCATCCGTCTTCGCCACGCTCAACGAGATGTACGGCAACCGCACGATCTGCGGCATCGGCCGCGGCGACTCGGCGGTACGGGTGACCAACGGCAGGCCCACCACGATGGCCGAGTTGCGCGAGTCGATCCACGTGATCCGCGAGCTCGCCAACTCGCGGCCGGTCGAGTACAAGGGCGCGACCCTGCAGTTCCCGTGGAGCCACGGCTCCGAGCTCGAGGTGTGGGTCGCCGCGTACGGACCGATGGCGCTCAAGCTCACCGGCGAGGTGGGCGACGGCTACATCCTGCAGCTGGCCGACATCGACATCGCCGCCTGGATGATCAAGACGGTGAAGGATGCCGCGGCCGCCGCCGGCCGTGACCCCGAGTCGCTGTCGTTCTGCGTCGCCGCGCCGATGTACATCGGCGACGACTGGGAGCACATGCGCGACCAGTGCCGGTGGTTCGGCGGAATGGTCGGCAACCACGTCGCCGACATCGTCGCGAAGTACGGCCACCACGGCGAGGGCGTGCCCGAGGCGCTCACCGACTACATCGAGCGGCGCCAGGGCTACGACTACAACACCCACGGCAGGGCGGAGAACGACCACGTCGACTTCGTGCCCGACGAGATCGTCGACCGGTTCTGCATCCTCGGCACGGCATCCGACCACATCGCCAAGCTCGAGCAGCTGCGCGCGCTGGGCGTGACGCAGTTCGCCGGGTACTTGCAACACGACAACAAGGAAGAGACCCTCCGCGCCTACGGCGAGACCGTGATCCCGGCGCTTTCGACCCACGTCACGGCGAAGAAGTGACGGGGGTCCCGAGCCCGAAGGCCCGGCGTCGCCCGGGAGCGGCGACCGCGATCGCGTATGGCATGCTCGGCATCGCGGTGCTCATCCTGCTGTGGGAGCTCTACCGCGCGTTCGCACCGCCCCAGGGTTTCGTGATCGGCGCCGTCGACGGCCAGACCGGGAGCGGCATCCGCCTCCTTCCTCGTGCCGACGAGCGGACCATGCCACACGTCTGGGACATGATCGGCCGTGCGATCCAACCGGTCACCCGCGCCCCCGGCGCCCTTCCGCTGGGTGCGGTCGTACTGGCCGCGGCCCTGAACAGCCTGCTTCTGTCGGTTCTCGGACTGACGCTGGGATTCGTCGTCGGGATGCTGCTGGCGCTGGTCATGCTCCGTGTGCGGCTGGCGGAGTGGGCAGTCCTGCCTTTCGTGATCCTCAGTCAGACCGTGCCGCTGATCGCGCTGGCGCCGCTGATCCGCAACTGGGGGTCACGCCTGGAGTTCGGCGCGTTCTCCTGGGAGAGCTGGATGTCGGTGGTCGTCATCGCCTCCTACCTCGCGTTCTTCCCCATCGCGATCGGGGCGCTGCGCGGCCTGAAGTCGCCCGACACGATCCACGAGGAGCTGTTCCAGACCTATGCCGTCGGCTGGTGGGCGACCCTCGTGCGACTGCGGCTGCCCGCATCCGTCCCGTTCCTGCTCCCCGCACTGCGGCTCGGAGCGGCGGGGGCCGTCGTCGGCACCGTCGTCGCCGAGATCTCAGTCGGCTACAACGACGGCATCGGCCGGCTGATCCTCGAGACATCGGCCGCGGCGTCCACCGATCCGGCGCGGCCCTGGTCGCCCGTGTTCGGTGCTGTTCTGCTCGGACTGCTCGCGGCGGGTCTCGTCGCCCTCATCTCGCTCGCGCTCACGCGCTTCCGACGGACGGAGAGCCTCGCCGATGTCTGACGCCGCCACGACCACCGCCGCCGTCCGAGTGACGGGGGTCGACCGCGTCTTCCTCGTGAAGGGCGGGGCGCCGGTGACCGCGCTCACCGGCGTCGACCTGACCGTCGCGCCGGGCGAGTTCGTGTCGCTCATCGGCCCGTCCGGATGCGGCAAGTCGACGCTCCTGCGGCTGATCGCCGACCTCGACGAACCCACCAGCGGGTCTGTCGAGGTGTTCGGCACCCCGGCGCGCACGGCTCGGGCGCGCCGCGCGTACGGCATCGCGTTCCAGCAGGCGGCGCTCCTGCCGTGGCGCACGGTCAGCGCCAACATCGAGCTGCCGCTGCAGCTGCACGGGATCGATCGCTCCGCGCGGGCGGACCGCGTCGCCGAGCTGCTCGACCTGATCGGACTGAGCGAGTTCGGAGGACACTTCCCCGACCAGCTCTCCGGCGGGATGCAGCAGCGCGTCGCGATCGCGCGCGCTCTCGCCGAGGAGCCGGGGCTCCTGCTGATGGACGAGCCGTTCGGCGCCCTCGACGAGATGACCCGTGAGCGGATGCAGACGGAGCTTCTCCGCATCCGCACTCGCACCGGCGCCGCCGTCGTCTTCGTCACGCACTCCATCCCTGAGGCGGTCTACCTCTCGGACCGCGTGGTCGTGATGTCGCCACGACCAGGCCGCATCACCGCGCAGCTGGAGGTGCGCCTGGGCGGAGCCGCGGAGCGCAGCGAGGATCTGCGCGAGGACGCGTCGTTCTTCGCCGACGTCACCGCCGTGCGCGAGGCCCTGCACGGACCGGAGTCCGATCCCGGACGGGGGGTCGACGTCCGATGAACCCGGGAGTCGAGGCAGTCCTCAAGCGGGTGCTCCCCCCGCTCGCGCTGCTGGTGTTCGGCATCGCCCTCGCGCAGGTGCTCGTGACGGCGCTGAACATTCCGCCGTTCGTGCTGGCGAGCCCGTCGGCGATCTGGGCCGAGATCGTCGCCTATCTCCCCGCCATCGCCTCCGCGACGCTCGTGACCGGCGTGAACGCGCTGTGGGGGCTGCTGCTCGGCAGCGTGATCGGCATCGCCCTGGCGGTGCTCGCGTCGCGCACGAAGGTGATCGACGGGATGCTGGCACCCATCGTGGCAGCGATCGCCGTCGTGCCGATCGTCGCACTCGCTCCGGTGCTTTACACGATGTTCGGCAGCACGTCCGAGACCGCGCGGGTGCTGATAGCGGGGATCGCCGCGTTCGTGCCGATCTTCCTCAACACCTTGCGGGGCCTGCGCCAGGTCCGGCCCGTGCAGCGCGATCTCCTGCGGGCGCTGGCAGCCACGCCCGGACAGGTCATCCGCTCCCTCACGATTCCGGCCGCTCTTCCCCATTTCTTCACGGGTCTGCGGGTGGCATCCTCGCTCGCGGTCATCTCGGCGCTGGTCGCCGAGTACTTCGGCGGTCCGCGCCAGGGCCTGGGAGCCGCGATCACTACGGCCGCAGCGAACTCGGCCTACGCACGGGCGTGGGCCTTCGTGCTCGGGGCGATCGTTCTCGGACTCGCCTTCTTCCTCATCACCAGCCTCATCGAGCGCGCGTTCACGCGATTCGCCCGGTAGTACCGGAAGGCACTCGACCCGCAGACCTGCACCACCACAGAGAGGGAATCACATGAGAAGCACACCACGCCTCCTCGTCGGCGCCGCCGGCGCCGCGGCCGCCATGCTCCTGCTCGCCGGATGCTCGGGCGGCAGCACGCCCGACGCCACTGGGGAGGCGACGAACGGAGAGCTGACGCCCGTCACGCTGCAGCTGCAGTGGCTGACGCAGGCGCAGTTCGGCGGTTACTACCTCGCCGCAGCGAACGGGTACTGGGAGGACCTCGGCCTCGACGTCGAGATCATCCCCGGTGCCGTCGACATCGTCCCGCAGGACGTGCTCGCGGCCGGTGACGTCGACTTCGCGATCGCCTGGGTGCCCAAGGCCCTCGCCTCGATCGAAGCGGGCGCCGGAATCACGAACATCGCGCAGATCTTCGAACGCTCGGGCACACTGCAGGTCTCGTGGGCCGACAGCGGCCTCGAGACGCCCGCCGACCTGTCCGGCAAGACCATCGGCTCGTGGGGCTACGGCAACGAATGGGAGCTGTTCGCGGGCCTCACCGAGGCCGACGCGACCGGCTACACGATCGTGCAGCAGAACTTCGACATGAACGCCCTGCTCAACAAGGAGATCGACGCCGCCCAGGCGATGACCTACAACGAGTACGCGCAGCTGCTCGAGGCCACCGACCCCGACACCGGGGAGCTCTACCAGCCGAACGACTTCACGGTCATCGACTGGAACGAGGTGGGCACCGCCATGCTGCAGGATGCGATCTGGGCCAACGCCGAGCGACTGGAAAGCGACCCCGAGTACCAGGACATCGCCGTGAAGCTCATCCAGGGAGCGATCCTCGGCTGGATCGATCAGCGCGATGACCCGCAGGCGGCAGCGGATGCCGTGACCGCCGCCGGCTCCACGCTCGGCACGAGCCACCAGCTGTGGATGGCGAACGAGATCAACAAGCTCATCTGGCCCTCCACGAGCGGGATCGGACACATCAACGAGGACCAGTGGGATGCCACGGTCTCGATGGCCCTGGAGACCAAGAACCAGGATGGCGCCCAGGTCATCACGACCGACCCGCCGGCAACGGCGTACACCAACGAGTATGTCGACAAGGCCCTGGACGCGCTGCGCGCCGACGGTGTCGACGTCGACGGCGCGGACTTCGAGCCGATCACCGTGGAGCTGCAGCCCGGCGGCGAGTGAGCAAGCGAGGGGGCGGGCTTCGGCCCGCCTCCTCGCGGCAGGACAGGCTCTCGAAGCCAGGTGCAGGCGGTGTTCTCCGCAAACGGTTTCGGCGGAAACCCCTTGTCTCGCCGCGAGGGGCGGGTCGCCTGGCGGGCGCATCCGGGTCTTGCGCCGATCGGCGCGATCCAGCAACGTGGCCGCATGACCGAAGACCTCGACGCCGTCGCGAAAGAGCTCGACCGCGAGTACGTGTTCCACTCCTGGTCCGCGCAGGCGGGGCTCGACCTCCCCGTCATCGCCGGCGGCTCCGGAACCGTGGTGTGGGATCACGCCGGTAATCGCATGCTGGACTTCTCGAGCCAGCTGGTGAATGTCAACATCGGGCATCAGCATCCTGCCGTCGTCGCGGCCATCCGCGCGCAGGCCGACGAGCTCGCGACGATCGGCCCCGCCACGGCCAACCTCGCCCGCGGACGGGCGGCGCAGCGCATCCTCGACAAGGCGGCGGACGGTTTCGCGAAGGTGTTCTTCACCAACGGCGGCGCCGACGCGATCGAGAACGCGATCCGCATGGCACGCCTTCACACCGGGCGCGACACCGTCCTCTCGACATACCGCTCGTATCACGGCAACACAGGCGCCGCGATCGTCGCGACCGGCGACTGGCGACGGATGCCGAACCAGTTCGCGCGCGGACACGTCCACTTCTTCGGGCCCTTCCTGTATCGCACCGAGTTCTGGGCGACGACACCCGAGGAGGAGTCCGAGCGCGCACTGCACCACCTGGAGCGCGTGATCCTGTCCGAGGGTCCGTCGACGATCGCGGCGCTGCTGCTCGAGTCGGTGCCCGGCACCGCTGGCATCATGCTTCCGCCGCCCGGGTACCTCGCGGGCGTGCGGGCGCTGGCCGACAAGTACGGCATCGTCCTGATCCTCGACGAGGTCATGGCGGGGTTCGGGCGCACCGGCCGCTGGTTCGCGTTCCAGGGCTACGACGTGGTGCCCGACCTCATCACCTTCGCCAAGGGCGTGAACTCCGGCTACGTGCCGGTGGGCGGCGTCATCATCTCGCCCGAGATCTCGGCGACCTTCGACGACCGCGTCTTCCCCGGCGGACTCACGTATTCAGGGCACCCGCTGGCCGCAGCATCCATCATCGCCGCCATTGATGCGATGGAGTCGGAGGGCATCGTCGACAACGCCCGCCGCGTGGGCGAAGAGGCGATCGGCCCCGGATTGGCCGAGCTGGCCGAGAAGCACCCGCTCATCGGCGAGGTGCGGGGCGAGGGCGTGTTCTGGGCGCTCGACCTCGTGACCGACCGCGAAACGCGTGAACCGGTCGGCGCCGACGTGATCGGACGCCTCAAGAAGGAGCTCACCTCGCGGGGCCTGCTGCCCTTCGCCGCGGAGAACCGCATCCACGTCGTGCCGCCCTGCGTCGTCACCGACGGGGAGGTGCAGGAGGCGATGTCGATTTACGATGAAGCTCTGACGAAGGTCGAAGGCGACCTCGCGTGACACGTGCATGCCCTCTCACGAGGAGGGCTTCCGAAGGAGGAACACGATGACTGACACCCTGCCGCGCACCGAGACGGCGGTTCTCGACCACTGGATCAACGGCGCCCCGTGGGCCGGAGCATCCGAGCGCACCGGCCAGGTGTTCAACCCCGCACGGGGGACGGTCCAGAAGGAGGTGCGGTTCGCGTCGCGCGAAGACGTCGGAGAGGCGGTGGATGCTGCGTTCGCGGCGTGGCTGCAGTGGCGCGACGCGTCGATCGCCAAGCGCCAGGGCGTCCTCTTCGCGTTCCGCGAGCTGCTCAACGCCCGCAAGGAGGAGCTCGCCGAGATCCTCACCTCCGAGCACGGCAAGGTGCTCGCGGACGCCCGCGGCGAGATCGCCCGGGGCATGGAGGTCGTCGAGTTCGCGTGCGGACTGGGGCACCTGACCAAGGGCGCCTACTCCGAGAACGTCTCGACCGGCATCGACGTCTACACGCTGCGCCAGCCGCTCGGCGTCGTGGGCATCATCAGCCCGTTCAACTTCCCCGCGATGGTGCCGCTGTGGTTCTTCTCCATCGCGCTGGCCGCGGGCAACGCCGTGGTGCTGAAGCCCTCCGAGAAGGACCCGACCGCGGCGAACTGGCTCGCGGGACTGCTCACCGAGGCGGGACTGCCTGACGGCGTGTTCAACGTCGTGCACGGCGACAAAGAGGCCGTCGACGCGCTGCTCGAGCATCCCGACGTGCGGGCGATCTCGTTCGTCGGCTCGACGCCCATCGCGAAGTACGTCTACGAGACGGCGACCGCGAACGGCAAGCGCGTGCAGGCTCTCGGCGGCGCGAAGAACCACATGCTGGTGCTTCCGGATGCCGACCTCGACCTCGCCGCCGACGCCGCCGTGAACGCGGGTTTCGGCTCGGCCGGCGAGCGGTGCATGGCGATCTCGGTCGTGCTGGCGGTCGACTCCGTCGCGGACGCCTTCGTCGCGAAGGTGGCGGAGCGCATGGGCGGCCTGCGGGTCGGCGACGGCACGCGCGGCACCGACATGGGCCCGCTCATCACCGGCCAGCACCGCGACAAGGTGTCGTCGTACATCGACGTCGCGGGCACTGACGGCGCGTCGGTCGTGGTCGACGGCCGCGACGTCGAGGTCGACGGCGACGCGAACGGGTTCTGGCTCGGACCGACCCTCATCGACAACGTGCCCACGTCGTCATCGGTGTACGGCGACGAGATCTTCGGCCCCGTGCTGTCGGTCGTGCGCGTCTCGGGATACGAAGAGGGCCTCGGCATCATCAACGCCAGCCGCTACGGCAACGGCACCGCGATCTTCACCAACGACGGCGGCGCCGCCCGACGCTTCCAGCGCGAGGCGACCGTGGGCATGATCGGCATCAACGTGCCCATCCCGGTGCCGGTGGCATACCACTCGTTCGGCGGCTGGAAAGCGTCGCTGTTCGGAGACGCCAAGGCCTACGGCCCGCACGGCTTCGACTTCTTCACGGCCGAGAAGGCGATCACCTCGCGCTGGCTCGACCCCTCGCACGGCGGCATCAACCTGGGCTTCCCCCAGCACGACTGACCCCTCCCGCTCCGAGCTGCGTCCATCGGCATCTAGGGTGCGGCGGGGGCGGGGACGAACACCGTGACCGCATCGGGCACGGAGATGCAGCGCAGCCGGAAGCCGCCGGCGTTCCGCTGTTCCAGTTCGCCGTCGTGGACGAAGACGGACGGATGCCCCGGCTCGGGCCGGACGCCCAGATCGAGATCACGCACCACCAGCCGCTCGATGTCGGCGTCGCGGGGGAACAGGTGCACGGCGCGCAGCACGGCCGCCGTGCGCTTGCCGAACGCGAGCGAGGCGAGCGAGCGCACCTTGGATCCGCGGGCGTGATGGATCCGCACATCCAGCACCCCGGTCTCGGCCTCCTGGCGCTGCATCGTCGCGACGCGGTCGGGATCGTTGCGCCCGACGCTCACGAAGACCGACCAGACCCGGGCGCGTCGGCCGTCCCGCACGATCGTGAGCGGCTCGGCGCGGCGGAGCGCGGCCGCGGTGGCGACGACGCCGCCGAGCCACTTCCCGAGGCTGTTGCGTCGCTGGCGCTCCTCGATGAGCTCGGGATAGGCGCCGACCGACACCACGTTGAGCACCGTGAGCGGTGCGTCGTCGTCCGGCCTCGCCTCCGCAACGCCGACGTCGACCGTCGACCCGGCCTCATACGCGTCGATGGCGACGCTCACACTGTCTATGCCCAGCGCGCGGACGAAGTGATTGAATGTGCCACCGGGCATGGCGAGGAGGGGCCGGTCATACCTCCGGGCGAGGTGCGCCATCCGCGACACCGACCCGTCGCCGCCGTAGACCCCGAGCACCGTCGGCGGCGCGTCGGCGGCCATGGCCGCGGCGACGACGTCCTCGAGGTCTTCGTCTTCGCGGATCTCCCGGATCTGCGCCGCGGGCAGCCGCTCGGCGAACGTCGACCCCGGATCGAGCCTGATGACTGCCGACCCGGCAGCCGCGTTGCGCACGATCAGCACTCCCCGACCGCGATCGTCCTCGGGTGAACTCGGCGCGGACTCCATGGGCCGAGACTACCCACGTCAGGCCGGAAGGATCGGGCGATTCTCGTAGAACGTCTGCAGCACGACCGTCGTGCGGGTGTTGACCGACGCGGCAGCACGGATGTCGCGAATCAGCGATTCGAGATGACGCGGCGTCGAGACCCGCACGAGCAGGATGTAGCTGGCGTCACCGGCGATGGAGTGGCACGCCTCGATCTCGGAGAGATGCTCGAGGAGCTCCGGCGCGTTGTCGGGCTGGGCGGGGTCGAGGGGAGTGATCTCGACGAAGGCCGCGAGCGGCTTGCCGACCGCCTCGGCGTCGACGAGGGCGCGGTAGCCGGTGATGACGCCGCGGCTCTCGAGGCGGCGCAGTCGCGCCTGAACGGCCGACACCGACAGGCCGACGGCCGCGGACAGGTCGGCAAGGGTGGCGCGGGCGTCCTGCGACACCTCGCGCACGATGGCGGCATCGATCGCGTCATCCAGGGCGGGCATGGCCCCACTCTACCGTGAACAGGAAATTTTCCTGCTGAATCTCGCTCTGAAGGGAACTTCTCTAGAATGGAGCGCGAAACCGCACTCGAAGATCGGAGGTTCACCATGTCCAGCAGCACCCTTCACACCGCGAAGGCCATCGTCGGCGAACCCGAGGTCGTCGAGGATGCGCGCTTGGCCGAGACCAGTGACGCCTGGTTGCGCCTCAAGGCCGCCGCGACCGCGATCCAGAGCCTCCAGGCGCAGGACGGATCGATTCCGGATGCTGCCGCCCACGACGAGGCCCGCGCTCTGGTCGCCGAGATCACGGCCGGCATCCGCGCGCTGGCGCCCGCGTTCCCCCACGACGCCGACTACCTCTCCGCGTCCGTGAGCGACTTCGAGCGCTGGACCGACCAGGGATTCGGCATCCCGGACTTCCTCGACTCGCTCGGGGCCTTCCAGCCGCAGCAGCAGCGGGCCGACGGCATCCGTCATCTCGTCGTGTTCCCGATGTACACGCAGAACGGCACGCGCGACCGCCACGTCGAGGCGGTGCTCGTCGAGGTGATCTGGCCCGAGTTCATCGCGCAGCTCGAGGCCGGCGACTACGGCAACAACCTGTTCGTGTCGCTGCGGTTCGTCGACTTCACACCGGGCTACGACACGAACAGCGCGGTGCTGTTCCCCGAGACCGTCACGATGCGCGAGATCCCGACCTTCACGTGGGGCGCGATCTTCCAGGACCGCGAAGCCGCGCGCTACCGCCGCGTCGTGCGCGCCGCCGCCGAGATCACCAAGCTCGATCTGCCCGACGACGCCGCGCGCATGCTCGACGACCAGGAGCTGACCGAGAAGACGTTCGTGATGTGGGACATCATCCACGACCGCACCCACATGCGGGGCGACCTGCCGTTCGACCCCTTCATGATCAAGCAGCGGATGCCGTACTTCCTGTACTCGCTCGAAGAGCTGCGGTGCGATCTCACGGCCTTCCGAGAGTGCGTCGCGATCCAGAAGCGTCTCGCCGCGCAGGAGTCTCTGACGCCCGCCGAGGCCGAGATGCTCGAGCACGCGAAGCTCGTGCAATATGCGGTGATCTTCGACCGCATCTTCCGGTTCTCGATCACGGGCTCGCGGGTGCGCAACTACGACGGGCTCGGCGGCCAGCTGCTCTTCGCCTGGCTGCACCAGCGCGACGTGCTGCACTGGACCGACACCGCGCTCGCCTTCGACTGGGACGACGTGCCGGCTGCGGTCATCGCCCTCGGCGAGGCGATCGACGAACTCTACTGGCGCTCGATCGACCGGCCGAAGACCGCGCACTGGCTCGCGGCCTACGACCTGGTGCGTTCGACCCTGACGCCGAACCCCGCCTCGCAGTGGGCGCGGGGCCTTCCCGACGAGACTCTCGCCGGCGCTCCGAAGGGCTACACCGACGCGGTCCTGGACGACGAGTTCCCGCTGTCGATGTTCTTCGAAGCGCTCGACAAGAAGATGAAGCCCGTCATCGAATCGACCGCCGGGATCACCGGCCGCGATTCCTGACACCGGCGGTGCGTTCTCGGCGAGACGGCCGGTCTCGCCGAGAACGCGCGCCTGCGACGTGGAAGGGTAGACGTATGAGCGTCTCAGGCAGACTCGTGATCATCGCCGGCGCGACGAGCGCTTCCGGCCGCATCGCCGCACGCGTCCTCCGCGACGCGGGTGCGCGCGTGGTGGCCGTCGGCCGTGACGCCGACAGACTTCGCGACCTTCTCGATTCACTCGAGACGGATGCTGCGTCCCTGGCCGGCGGCACGGCCGGAAGCGTCCGCACCGAGGTGTGCGACCTGGGTGACGAGACGGCGGTCGCCCGGCTCGCGGATCGCGTCCACGAGACCGACGGGCACGTCGACGGCGTACTGCACCTCGTCGGCGGCTGGCGGGGCGGAGGGGGCCTGGCTGGCCAGACCGACGGCGACTACCGCTTCCTCGAGGGCTCGCTCACAGCGCTGCGCCACGTCAGCCGGGCCTTCGACGCCGACCTGAAGGCGTCCGAGGCGGGCCGCCTCGCGGTGGTGTCGTCCACGGCCGTGGCGCGCCCGCTCGCCGGTGCGGCGAACTACGCCGCGGTGAAGGCCGCGACCGAGGCGTGGACGCGCGCCGTCGCGCAGGGCTTCACGAAGGCCGCCCGGGATTCCGGAGGACAGCCGGCCGCAGCATCCATGATCTTCCGCGTGAAGAGCCTCGACGGACTCGAGGAGGCGCTCGCCCAGCGGTTCGCCGATCTGTGGCTCGCCGACGCGACCGAGATCAACGACACCATCGTCGAACTCACCGACCCTTCGCTGTGACCGGGCTCAGCACCCGGTCCTCCGCGACACGAGATTGGACACCCGTGACCACGATCCACGACCCGAACCTGCGCGGTTTCGCCAGCGACAACTACTCCGGCATCCACCCCGAGGTGCTCGCGGCGATCGCCGCCGCCAACGACGGCCACCAGGTCGCGTACGGCGCCGACGTCTACACCGAGCGTCTTCAGGAAGTGATGGCCCGGCATTTCGGCGAGGGCGCCGAGGCGTACCCGGTGTTCAACGGCACCGGCGCGAACGTCGTCGGGCTGCAGTCGATGCTCCCCCGCTGGGGCGCCGTGGTCTCGGCCGGGACGGCGCACATCAACGTCGACGAGGGCGGCGCACCCGAGCGCGTGGCCGGCATCAAGCTGCTGACCGTCCCGACGGACGACGGCAAGCTCACGCCCGAGCTCATCGACCGGGAGGCGTGGGGCTGGGGCGACGAGCACCGCGCGCAGCCGCTCGTGGTGTCGATCACGCAGTCGACCGAGCTCGGCACGCTGTACACGGTCGACGAGATCACGGCGATCGCGGACCACGCGCACAGCCTCGGCATGCACGTGCACATGGATGGCTCGCGCATCTCCAACGCCGCGGCATCGCTCGACATGCCGCTCCGAGCCTTCACGCGCGATGCCGGGGTCGACGTGCTGAGCTTCGGCGGCACCAAGAACGGCGCGATGCTCGGCGAGGCCGTCGTCGTGCTGAACCCGGAGGCGTCGACGGGCCTCACCTTCCTCCGCAAGCTCGACATGCAGCTGGCCTCGAAGATGCGCTTCGTGTCTGCACAGCTCCTCGCCCTGCTCGAAGGGAACCTGTGGCTGCGCAACGCGTCGCACTCCAACGCGATGGCCCAGCGCCTGCGCGCCGGGATCGAGTCGGGGCTCGCCGACGGCACGATCTCGGGCGTCGCGTTCACGCAGCCGACGCAGGCGAACGGCGTCTTCGCCACCTTGCCCGACGGCGTCGCCGAGCGCCTGCGCACCTCTTTCACGTTCTATGACTGGGATGCAGCGAAGAACGAGGTCCGCTGGATGTGCAGCTTCGACACCTCCGAGAACGACATCGACGCCTTCCTGGCCGCGATCGCGCGCGAGACCTCGCGGGCGTGACCTCATTCCCCGCTCGTTGAGCGAGCCTGCGAGTCGAAACGCCCCTAACCTCGTGCAAAAGTCGGGGGTGTTCCGACTCGCTCGTTCCTCGCTCGCTCAACGAGCGGGGGGGCTCAGCCCCCGTGGTGCTCGCCGTCGTGGTGTTCGGCTTCGGGCTCGGCGACTTCGGCCTCGACCTCCACCGGGGCAGCAGCATCCGTCCCCTCCTCTTCGGCGGCCGGCGCGTCGGCGTCGGCAGACGTGAGGGGGGCTTCGGGGCGGATGAGCTCCTTGACCTCGGCCATGAAGCTCATGAGCTGGTGCTGCTGCCAGCGCAGCTGGCGGGTGCGGTCCTCGGCGTCGCGCAGCACGGACTGCGAGTGCGTCGTCACGAGGTCGATGATGCGCTCGGCCTTCACGTGGGCACGGTCGAGGTGCTCGCGGGCGCGCAGCTGGGCGTCGGCTTCGATCTGCTGCGACTGGGCCCGCATGAGGCGCTCGAAATCCTCGGCCTTCACCGAGACGCGCTGCGCATGCTCGAGGGAGGCGGCGACCTGCTCGTTGGCATCCTGCGTGATGCGCTCGGCGTGCGCCACCGCCTGGTTGTGCAGCACGAGGAATTCCTGGTGCGCGTCGTCCTGTCGGCGGGTGAGGGATGCCTCGAACTCGAGTGCGCGCAGGCGCAGCTCGCGCACCGTCTCCTCGGCCTCGGCGCGGTCACGGGAGGTCTCGCGGGCGACGGTCGAACGCAGCACCGCCGCGCCCTTCTCGGCCTCGGACCGGATCGCGGCGGCTTCACGCTCGGCCTGTGAGACCTTCTCGGCCGCGTGGGCGGCCTCGCGCTCGAGGCGCGCCTCGTGCGCCGTGCGCTCGGTGTCGATCTTCAGCTGGATCTGCTGGGCGTCGTGCTGGGCCTGCGAGACGATGGCGTCGGCCTCTGCCCGCGCCGACGCGCGGCGGTTCGCGATCTCTTCGCGAGCGGCCTCCAGCAGGCGGTCGCCCTGGATCGTCGCGTTGCGGATGAGAAGGCTCGCCTGGTCCTCGGCGACACGCAGCACCTCTTCGAACTGCTGACGGTTGGGCGACTCGGTGGTCGCGCCGACGAGCTCGTCGCTGAGGGCCTGCACGCGCTGCTCGGCGTCGGCGATCTTCGCGTTCGCGAGCTCCAGCTCTCCCTCGAGGCGCTTGACCGCGTCGCCCTCTTCTTCACGGGCGGCTGATGCCTCGGCCGCGACGCGCTCGAGTTCGGACTGTCGCTTCAGCTCGGCGTCGGCGAGAGCCGCCTCGAGCCGCTCGATCTGTTCCTGGCGTGCGACCAGCGTGGCGTCGATCTCGGCCTGATGGGCGGCGATCGCCGCGTCGATCTCGGCCTGGCGGCCCTCGGCCGCCGCCTGGAGCTCGGCCTCCAGGCGCTCCGCCTTGGCCCGGCTCTGCGCGACGGCGGCACCTGCACGACGCTGGTGCTGCTTCAGCTGCGCGACCTCGTCGGTGGCGGCGCGCATGCGCGCGTCGAGCCCGGCGATGGCGGCATCCACCTCTTCCTTGTCGTACCCGCGGAAGGTCGTCGTGAAGCCCGACCCGAACGCGGTCGTCGCCGCGTCACCGATGAGGTTGTCGAACGGGGTGGGGTCGTCCTGACCCGTGTTTCCGGCACTCTGGGCGTGGTCGGACATAGGTATCTCCGCTTTCTGTGGCGAGGGTGGTGCTACGTCGGCGAGTGCTCGCGGCGGAGGCGTGCCGTACCGCACCCGCTGCGCGGGCGAGGGTGTCGCCGCGCGCGCGGGCACCAGTGGCCGCACGTCCTCGACGACACCGGGGGGTGGGTCGCGGGTGACTGCGCTTCGGGGGGGTAGGTGAACCCTACATCGCGCGGCCGGGTGAGCGAAACGTCATTCGCCGGAGAGCCACCGCCGGTACGCCTCGAACGACGACGGTCGCCCGAGGAAGGCTTCGACGAGGTCCTGCGCGTCGCGCGATCCGCCTCGCTCCAGCACCTCTGTGCGGTAGCGGCGAGCGGCCTCGGAGTCCATCAATCCGGCCGCGAATCCGCTCAGCAGGTCGCGCGCGATCACGAGGCTCCACTGATACGTGTAGTAGCAGGCGCCGTAGCCCGTGAGGTGGCCGAATCCCGCGTACGAGTGCAGTCCGTGGAGCGGCTGGACGGGACTGGATGCCGCATACAGCCGCTCCGTCTCGGCCTGCAGGTCGGCGGGCCGGTCGACGTGCAGGTGGTACGACACGTTCGCATGCCCGAGCTGGCGGCGCACCTCGAGCGCGCGGCCGAAGGCGTCCGCGGTGCGCATGCGCTCGACGAGGTCGGCCGGGATCGGCTCGCCGTCGGCGTTCGCGCTGAACGAGGCGAGGACTTCCGCATCCCACGCCCACTCCTCGAGGAGCTGGCTCGGCGCTTCGACGAAGTCCCACTCGGTGGCGACTCCGCTGAAGCGGGCGAAGCGCTGCCGGCCGCCGAGGATGTCGTGCACGAGGTGCCCGAACTCGTGGAAGAACGTCACGACCTCGTCGTGCTCGAGAAGACCGCGCGAGAAATTGCAGAGCAGCGCCGCTTCGGGGAGCACGCGCCCGGAGACCCCGGGAGCCAGCGGGAAGCATGCGGCGTGGCTGAACTTCCCCTCACGGGGGTGCAGGTCCAGGTGGATGCGCCCGAGACGATCGCCGCCCCGCACCACATCGAACGACTGCACGTCGGCGTGCCAGGCGGGGACGTCGACGGACACGTACTCGACGTCGAGCAGCCGCCCGGTCACCTCCAGCACGCCGGCGACGACCCGCTCGAACGGGAAGTACGAGCGCACCAGCTGCGCGTCGACGTCGTACTGCTCCCGCTTGATCGCGCCCAGGAGGTACCAGAAGTCGGCGATCGACACCTCGTCGGCGTCGGGGACGTCGCGGCGCAGGCGTTCGAGCAGGATCGGGTACTCCGCGTCCGTCGCCGCCCGTGAGGCGTCGTCGAGCCGCGAGAGGAATGCCGGAATCTCGGCGCCCGCGCCGATCATGCGGGTCTCGGTCTCGTAGTCGGCCCAGTCCGGGTAGCCGAGGAGGCGGGCGCGCTCGGCGCGCACCTCGAGCAGTTCGGCGAGGATCGCGTCGTTCTCGGGCCACGCGAGGTCGTTGTACGCGTTCACCAGCGCGACGCGGGTCGCCCGCTCATGCGCGTAGTCGCGGATCGGCATGAGATCGGGGTAGTCGGTGGACAGGGTGACGCGACCGTGCTCGTCGGCGGGATGGGCGTCGATGAAGTCCTGCGGCATCCCGGCGAGGCCGTCGACCGGAACGGTGATCTCGCGGCGCCCGTCGCGGATGTTGCGCGAGAACGCGAGCGAGAGCGCTGTGTCGCGGTCGGCCAGCTGCCGCGCCCGTTCGCGGTCGGCCGCCTCGAGTTCGACGCCACCGCGACGGAAGTCGCGCAGCAGGTGGGTGAGCAGGCGCGCCTGGTCGTCGTCGAGGCCTTCGGCCGAGGCATCCGCGAAGGACTTCCAGAGGTCACGGTTCAGCAGGCGCGCCGCCGACAGCGACTCGACGGCCTGCACCTGCGATTCCGCGATATCGCGCACCTCGGCGTCGGGGTGCGCCTCGCTCACGACGTAGGCCTCGCTGAGCGCCTCGGCGAGCGCGATGTCGGCATCGTTCCAGAGCTCCAGGCGCTCCGCGGTGGTCAGCGCGGTCTCGGAGGTCAGGCGAGCATCGATCCCGTGCACGCGGGCGATGCGATCGGCCCGGCGCTCCGTCACGAAGTCCGCCCAGCCGGCGGCGTCGGACGGGAACGGCAGGGGTGCGAGGATCACCCTGCGAGCCTATGTGCGGGCGGGGACACCGCGCGAGGGCGTGATCCCGGGCGGGCGGAGGGAGATCAGCGCAGGGCGCCGACGCTCGCGAGCGCCATGCGCACGAGGGTGCCGCGTCCGCCCTCCATCTCGGCGGAGAGGGCATCGGATGCCGCCTCCTCCGGTGTCAGCCACGTCACCTCGAGCGCGTCCTGGCGCGGCTCGCACGTACCCGTGACCGGAACGACGAACGCGAGCGACACGGCATGCTGGCGATCGTCGTGGTAGGCGCTGACGCCCGGGAGCGGGAAGTACTCGGCCACGGTGAACGGCGTCGGCTGCGGCGGCAGCAGGGGGAAGGCCATCGGCCCGAGGTCGTTCTCCAGGTGGCGGAACAGCGCGTCGCGGACGGTCTCGCCGTAGCGCACCCGGCCCGACACGATGGTGCGCGAGATCTCACCGACCGGTGTCGCCCGCAGCAGGATGCCGACCTGGGTCACCTGACCCATGCCGTCGGTGCGCACCGGCACGCCCTCGACGTAGAGCATCGGCAGGCGGCGACGAGCTTCTTCGAGCTCGATGTCGCTCAGCCACGCGGGGTTCGAGACGTTGCCGGCCGGCGGGCCGAACGGCTCGTCGCCCGCTGGTTCGGGGTCGGGAGTGCGCACGGACATGCCTCTTGTATACCCCGCGCGGCACTCTCGCGACGAGGACCGCCGCCGTTCGCGCCTCGCCGTGTCGGCGCCGCGTGTCAGGATGAGGGCATGCCGGAAGCGCTCGTCCTCGATGCCGACGCCGTGCTGTGGTCGACCGATCGGTCGGCGCTCGCGGGGCGCCACCTCCTCCTGCTCCTGCACGGCTACGGTGCCGACGAGCACGACCTGTACCCCCTCCGCGGCTATCTCCCGGAGGCATTCGCCGTCGCGAGCCTCGCCGCCCCGCTCGTTCCGCCATGGCCGGCGCCGGGCCGATCCTGGTACCCGATCGACGGCCTGGACGGCCGCGACCCGTCGCACGTCACCCGCGCAGCAGAGGCGGTGATCACGTGGATCGACGCGCACGCCGAGGGCGCAGCATCCGTCGGCCTTCTCGGCTTCTCGCAGGGCGCCGCAGTCTCGCTGCAGGCGATGAGGCTGGCACCCCAGCGGTTCTCGTTCGCGGTCAACCTCTCGGGCTACGTGACGCCCGGCGACCTCCCGAACGACGCCGAGCTCGCCGAGCGGCGCCCGCCCGTGTTCTGGGGCCGGGGCACGAACGACGATGTCATCCCGGAGTTCCTCGTCGAGCACACCACGCAGTGGCTGCCCGAAAGGGTCGACCTCAGCGGCCGCGTCTACCACGGCCTCACGCACAGCGTCTCGGAACAGGAGCTGGACGACGTGCGCATCTTCCTCGACAAGCGCCTCGAAGACCGCGACACCGCCCCCGGTCGTTGAGCGAGCCTGCGACTCGAGTCGCTGGCCATGTGCAGGCACGTCCGCTATCGTGGCTGACGGCCTTGTCCCCTCCGTGAGGAACTCCCTTGAAGCTGATCGACGCGACCGCGCTGTAATCGCGCTGCTCCGTCGACTCTCGACGCGGCAGCGCTTGAACAACTCGCGCTGCCGTCGATCCGCCGCTTCCTCGCCCTGCTCCGGCATGCCCGGGCGACGCTCCGCGGCCCTCGGTGTCAGCGCACGTCTGACAAAGGAGGCCTCATGCCCGCACACTCTGCTCTTCACAACGCCCGTCTCACCCCGGCGATCGTCCTCGACCGGGTCTCGTTCGCCTGGCCCGACGGCACCACCGCCGTCTCGGATCTCTCCGGATCGTTCGGCACCGGCCGCACCGGTCTCGTCGGCCGCAACGGCTCCGGCAAGTCCACGCTCATGCGGCTCATCGCCGGCGAGCTCATGCCGTCCGACGGTCACATCGCACGGACGACGGATGCCGCCTACCTTCCGCAGCGGCTGACGCTCGACGTCGACCGCCCCGTCGCCGACCTGCTCGGGGTGGGCGACACGCTCCGGGCGCTGCGCGCGATCGAGTCCGGCGACGCCGACCCCCGTCACTTCGACGCGGTCGGCTCCGACTGGGACGTCCAAGCGCGTGCGCAGGCGGCGCTGGGCGAAGCCGGGCTCGCTCCCGACATGCTGGACCGCAACGTGGGGCAGCTGTCGGGCGGCGAGGCGGTGCTGACCGCGATCGCCGGCATCCGTCTGCGCGGCGCGTCCATCGCACTGCTCGACGAGCCCACGAACAACCTCGACCGCGAGGCGCGTGCGCGCCTTCAGGACATGGTGCGCTCGTGGCGCGGAGCGCTCGTCGTGGTCAGCCACGACACCTCCCTGCTCGAACTGATGGACGACACCGCCGAGCTGTACGCGAACGAGCTGTCGGTCTTCGGCGGCCCGTACTCCGAATGGCGCGACTGGCTGGATGCCGAGCAAGGCGCCGCGCGCGACGCCGAGCGCGCCGCGCGCCAGGCCGTCAAGCGCGAGAAGCGCCAGCGCATCGAGGCCGAGAGCACCATCTCGCGCCGCGCTGCGATGGGGCAGAAGGCGTTCGACGAGAAGCGCGTGCCGAAGATCGTCGCCAATGGACGCCGCATGGCGGCCCAGGTGTCAGCGGGGAAGCTGCGCGGCGAGAAGGCCGACCGCGAGGCATCCGCTCGGGAAGCCCTCGATGTCGCCGAGCGTCGCGTGCGCGACGACGACATCGTGAAGATCGACCTGCCCGACCCGGGTGTGCCCGCGGGCCGCCGCATCGCCACCCTCGGCGACGGCGAACGCTCGTGGATCATCCAGGGGCCTGAGCGGGTCGCGCTGATCGGCCCGAACGGGGCGGGTAAGACGACGCTCCTCGAGAAGCTCGTTGCGTCTGCGGATCACAACTCAGGCAATCCTGCCGCAAAGGGCGCCCAACGGCCCGGCGAGGCCGGTTCCTTCCTGAGTTGTGCGCAGGTCGAGCTGCACACCGACCGGGTCGGGTACCTCCCGCAGCGCGTGGACGGGCTCGACGACGCGGCATCCGTACTCGAGAACGTCGCCCCGTCCGCGCCGAACGTGACGATCGTCGAGCTGCGCAACCGGCTCGCGCGGTTCCTCATCCGAGGAGCGGCGGTCGAGCGCCCGGTCGGGACCCTGTCGGGCGGCGAGCGGTTCCGGGTCGCGCTCGCGCGGCTCATGCTCGCGGATCCGCCGCCGCAGCTGCTCGTGTTCGACGAGCCGACGAACAACCTCGACCTCGACACGGTCGACCGGTTCGTCGAGGCGATCGCGGCCTACCGCGGCGCGGTGCTGGTCGTGAGCCACGACGACGCGTTCCTCGAGCGCATCGGCGTGAGCCTCGTGGTCGAGCTCGACCGCGACGGCACGCTGACCGAGCGCTGACGCCGGGTCGCGGTATCCGTCATCTCCGCGAGGGGGACGGATGCCGCGGCCCGGCCTCGCGCGGATCGGGGGCCTGCACCCGTGCGGTGACCCGCCGACGCGAGCAGGATGGAGGCATGAACGCACTCGTGAGACCTCAGCAGGGCCGATGGGTCGCCGGCGTCTGCGCCGCCATCGCCAACCGCTTCGGGTGGAACGTCACCCTCGTGCGCATCCTCACCGCGATCGCCGTCGTGTTCTTCGGGCTGTCGCTGTGGATCTACATCCTGCTCTGGATCATCGTGCCCTCGGAGCGCTGACCCCTGGCGCGGCGGGATTCTCCACGCCATGATGAACGCATGCATCGCCTGGTCCGCCCCGTAAAAGGGCGCATGATCGCGGGAGTCTGCCAGGGCATCGCCGACCGCTTCGGCTGCAGCGTGGTGCCGGTGCGCGTGCTCACGGTCGGCGCGACCGTGTTCTTCGGCGTCTCGATCCTGCTCTACCTGGTGCTCTGGATCCTCATGCCCGACGAGCGCTGAGTCGCGGTCAGGGCTGCTTCTTCTGGCGGCCCGGGGCGTTGTCGCTGTTGCCGGGGGCGACGGTCGACTCGGTCTCGTCCACCGGCGGCTGGGTCTCGGTGGGCGCCGGCTCCGGGGCGGGAACGGCGACGACCTCCTCCTCGGTGGCGCCGTCCGGCTCCGTGGCAGCATCCGTCTGCTCCACGGGGTCCGTCGTCGGCGTGCGAGCAGGCGACGGACGGGTTGTGGGGACGGATGCCGGGAGCCGGGGCTCGGAGACGGGCGCGGGGTCCGCGGGCCTCAGCGGGGACGGGTTCTGTGAGGCACCGAGGATCGTCGTGACGACCACCAGGAGCGAGAGTCCCAGTGCACCGCACAGCGCCCCGAGCCCGAACGTCTGCACGCGTCGCGAGCGCACCCACGAGCGGTCGGAGAGCGCCGGGTTGGTGCGGCGGGTGAGCGGAGCGGGGGCCGTGGGCTCGCTCGAGGGCATCGGTTCCATCACGGTCCTCGGCGGTGAGCGCGTGCCGGGGGTGCACGCACGCAGGGAGCTTACGCGACGGTCCTGGGTGGAACCTGCCCTGATGTCGGTGATCGCGACGAAGATGGAGTGATGGGCGACGTCCTCGAGCGGTTCGGTCCTGCCACGCAGGACTGGTTCCGCGGCGCGTTCCACGCGCCGACCGACGCCCAGAAGGGCGCGTGGCAGGCGATCTCCGCCGGCAAGCACGCGCTCGTGGTCGCGCCGACCGGCTCGGGCAAGACGCTGTCGGCCTTCCTCTGGGCGATCGACCGCGTGTTCCACGACAAGGCCACGGCGCCGCCGGCTCCCGAAGGCAAGAAGAAGCGCAGGACGGATGCTGCGGCCCCCGCCACCCGGATCCTCTACGTCTCTCCCCTCAAGGCCCTCGGCGTCGACGTCGAGCGCAACCTCCGCTCGCCCCTGGTCGGGATCGGGCAGTCGGCGCGGCGCCTCGGACTGACGGTGCCGGACGTGACGGTCGGCGTTCGGTCGGGTGACACGTCCGCGGGCGACCGGCGCAAGCTCGTACAGACACCGCCCGACATCCTCATCACGACGCCGGAGTCGCTGTACCTCATGCTGACGAGTCGGGCGGGCGAGACGCTGCGCGACGTGCACACGGTGATCGTCGACGAGGTGCATGCGGTCGCGGCGACCAAGCGCGGCGCGCATCTGGCGGTGAGTCTCGAACGCCTCGACGCGCTGCGCCGTTCCTTCCTCCCCGACGGCGCGCCGGCCCAGCGCATCGGGCTGTCGGCGACGGTGCGCCCGATCGACGAGGTGGCGCGGTTCCTCGGCGGTGCCGAGCCCGTCGAGATCGTCGCGCCGCGTTCGAGCAAGGCGTTCGACATGCAGGTCGTCGTGCCCATCGGCGACATGCTGAACCCGCCTCCGCCGCCGAGCGCATTCACGTCCGAGGGCGACGGCGCGTGGGAAGAGCCTGGCGCTGCGGATGAGCCGATCGACGAGGACTGGTTCGCCGACGGTCGGTCGACGGGCTCGAGACCGCGGGCGACCGGCGCCGGCGAGACGGAGATGACAGGGTCGGTCTGGCCCCACGTCGAGGAGGCGATCGTCGACCGCATCCTGCTGCACCGCTCGACCATCGTGTTCTGCAACTCGCGACGCCTCGCCGAGCGCCTCACCGGCCGGCTGAACGAGATCTACTCCGAGCGCCTCGGCCTCGATCTGCCCGACCAGACCGTACCCGCCGCCATGATGGCGCAGGCCGGCGCGACGGCAGGCGCCGACCCGGTGCTCGCGAAGGCGCACCACGGGTCGGTGTCGAAGGAGCAGCGGGCGCAGGTCGAGGAGGAGCTGAAGTCCGGCGTCCTCCGCTGCGTCGTGGCGACGTCGAGCCTCGAGCTCGGCATCGACATGGGGGCCGTCGACCTCGTGATCCAGGTCGAGGCGCCCCCGAGCGCCGCCTCGGGCCTGCAGCGAATCGGCCGCGCCGGTCACCAGGTCGGCGAGGTGAGCCGGGCCGCCCTGTTCCCGAAGCACCGCGGCGACGTGCTCCACACCGCGATCGTGACCGAGCGCATGCTCGCCGGTCAGATCGAGGCGATCGCCATCCCGCAGAACCCCCTCGACATCCTGGCGCAGCAGACCGTGGCCGCCGCCGCCGTCGGCCCCGTCGACGTCGAGGGCTGGTATGAGACGCTCAAGCGAAGCGCGCCGTTCCGCTCGCTCCCCCGGTCCGCCTACGAGGCGACGCTCGACCTCATCGCCGGCCGGTTCCCGTCCGACGAGTTCGCCGAGCTGCGTCCCCGTGTCGTCTGGGACCGCGACCTCGGCGTGCTGACCGGGCGCCCCGGCGCACAGCACATCGCCGTGACGAGCGGTGGCACGATCCCCGACCGCGGCCTCTTCGGCGTCTTCATCGCCGGAGAATCGCAGAACGCACGCGTCGGGGAGCTCGATGAAGAGATGGTCTACGAGTCGCGGGTCAACGACGTCTTCACCCTGGGCACCACGAGCTGGCGCATCGTCGAGATCACGCACGACCGGGTGAACGTGGTGCCCGCGTTCGGGCAGCCGGGCAAAGTCCCGTTCTGGCACGGCGACGGCATCGGCCGCCCCGCCGAGCTCGGCGAAGCGCTCGGCAGGTTCTCGCGAGAGGTGTCGGCGGCGAAGCCCGACAAGGCCGAGTTCCGGCTGCGCGAGGCGGGCCTCGACGAGTTCGCGCAAGACAACCTGCTGGCCTACCTGGCCGAGCAGCGCGAGGCCACCGGCACGCTGCCGACCGATCGCCAGCTCACGGTCGAGCGCGGCCGCGACGAGGTCGGCGACTGGCGCGTGATCCTGCACTCGCCGTACGGCATGCAGGTGCATGCGCCGTGGGCGCTTGCGGTGAACGCGCGCATCCGCGAGCGGCTGGGCGTCGACGGGTCGGCGGTCGCGAGCGACGACGGCATCATCGCCAGGATTCCGGATGCGACGGCCGAGCCCCCGGGCGCGGACCTCTTCGTCTTCGACCCTGACGAGCTCGATCAGATCGTGACCGAGGAGGTCGGCGGCTCCGCCTTGTTCGCCTCGCGATTCCGCGAGTGCGCTGCCCGCGCGCTGCTGATGCCCCGCCGCAACCCGGGCAAGCGCACGCCGCTGTGGCAGCAGCGCCAGCGGTCGGCGCAGCTGCTCGAGGTCGCTCGGCGCTACCCGACGTTCCCGATCATCCTCGAGACCCTCCGCGAGGTCCTTCAGGATGTCTACGACGTGCCGTCGCTCCTGCGTCTCATGCGCGGGATCAGCGAGCGCCGCATCCGTCTCATCGAGACGGAGCCCGCCCAGCCCTCGCCGTTCGCACGCGATCTCCTGTTCGGCTACGTCGGCGCGTTCATGTACGAGGGCGACTCGCCGCTGGCGGAGCGCCGCGCCGCGGCCCTCTCCGTCGATCCGGCGCTGCTGTCCGAGCTGCTCGGGAAGATCGAGATGCGCGAGCTCCTCGACCCCGACGTGATCGCCCAGTTCGAGCGCGAGGCGCAGCGGCTCGACCCCGAGCGCCGGGCACGCGGGCTCGAGGGCGTCGCCGACCTCCTGCGCCTCCTCGGTCCGCTCGACGCGGCCGAGGTGGCGGCCCGCCTCGAGGGCGGAGCCGCGCCCGAGGCGGTCGCCGCGATCGTCGAAGGGCGCGCTTCGAGGGACTCCGCGGCCGATGCCGCCCCCGAGACCGAGGCGTCCGCGCACCTCGACGCCCTCATCTCCGCGCGGCGCGCGATCCCCGTCACGATCGGGGGCATCACCCGCGTCTCCGCGATCGAAGACGCCGGGCGGCTGCGCGATGCGCTCGGCACGGCGTTGCCCGTCGGCATCCCCACCGCGTTCCTCGAGCCCGTGGCCGACCCGCTCGGCGACCTGGTGGCGCGGTACGCGCGCACCCACGGTCCCTTCACGGCGGATGCTGCGGCCGACCGCCTCGGCGTCGGCGTGGCGGTCGCGCACCTCACGCTGCAGCGACTCGAGTCGCAGGGACGCGTCACGAGCGGGTTCTTCCTGCCGGAGTCCCCGACGACGGCACGCGCCGATGAGGCGGAGTGGTGCGACACGGAGGTCCTGCGCCGGCTGCGCATGCGCTCCCTCGCCGCGATCCGCGGCAGCGTCGAGCCGGTGCCGCAGCACGCATACGCACGATTCCTGCCCGTGTGGCAGCACGTCACGCGTCCCCTCGAGGGCATCGACGGCGTCGCAGCGGTGGTGGAGCAGCTCGCGGGGGTGCCGATTCCGGCCAGCGCGTGGGAGTCGCTCGTGCTCCCGGCACGCGTCGCCGACTACAGCCCGGGCATGCTCGATGAGCTCACCGCCACCGGGGAGGTGGTGTGGTCGGGCCACGGCAGTCTTCCCGGCCGCGACGGCTGGATCGCACTTCACCCGGCGGACGCAGTGCCCCTCACGCTCGCTCTCCCCGACGAGGGCGAGGAGATCGTCCCGGGATCGCTCGACGCCCAGCTGCTGTCCGCGCTCGGCGGAGGCGGTGCCTACTTCGCCGCTCAGCTGCGCCAGACCACCGGTGCCGAGAACGAGCAGTCCGTGGTCGACGCCCTCTGGCGCTTGACGTGGTCGGGTCTGGTGACCAACGACACCTTCGCGCCGGTGCGGGCACTCGTCTCGGGCGGATCGCAGGCCCACCGCGTGAGCCGCCGCGCACCCCGGACCCGCCTGTACCGCGGCGCCGCGGTGCGGTCGGTGGCAGCATCCGTCCCCGCGCGTCCGCCCGCGATCGGCGGCCGATGGTCGCTGCTCCCCGCCGCCGAGCCCGACGCCGCCCTGAGGGCGACCGCGACGGCGAGTCTCCTCCTCGATCGCTACGGCGTGGTGACGCGAGGGGCGGTGCAATCCGCGGGGGTGCCCGGCGGATTCGCCCAGACGTACCGCGTGCTCGCCGGTTTCGAAGGGGCGGGCCATTGTCGCCGCGGCTACGTGATCGAGAAGCTGGGCGCGGCGCAGTTCGCGGCGTCGGCCACCGTCGACCGGCTGCGCGAGTACGCCGGCCTCCCCGATCCGCCGCCGCTCAGGGCGGTCACGCTGGCGGCGACCGACCCGGCCAACCCTTACGGGGCCGCGCTCGCCTGGCCCTCGCTCGAGGGCGTGTCGCACCGCCCCGGTCGCAAAGCGGGCGCCCTCGTCGTACTCGTCGACGGCGAGCTCACGCTGTACCTCGAGCGCGGCGGCAAGTCCGCACTCGCCTTCACCGGCGACGAAGCGGCGCTGGCCGCGGCCACCCGCGATCTCGCGGCGACGGCTCGCGCGCGGCGGCTCGACACCCTCACGATCGAGCAGGTGAACGGCGCGTTCGTGTATGGCACGTTCGTGGGCAAGACCCTCCGCGACGCCGGCTTCGTCGAGTCCCCGCGCGGGCTGACGCTGCGCCGCCTGACGGCAGGCGACGCTCTCCGACAGGCTCAGGGACCGGAGGACAGGGCGGGCGCGCGTGCCTGAGGGCGACACGGTCTTCCGCGCCGCCCGGCGACTGGATTCGGCTCTCGCCGGCGCCACCGTGTCGCGCTTCGAGTTACGCGTCCCTCAGCTGGCGACGGTCGATCTGCGCGGCGAGGTCGTGCACGATGTGGTCTCGCGCGGCAAGCATCTCCTTCATCGCATCGGATCGTGGACGCTCCACACGCATCTCAAGATGGAGGGTGAGTGGCACGTCTACCCTCGCGGTGAACGCTGGCACGCCCCCGCCTTCCGTGCGCGGGCGATCATCGGCGCGACGGCAACTGACGGCGCGGAGTGGGAGACCGTCGGGTTCGACCTCGCCGACATCACGCTCGTGCCCACGACAGCCGAGGACGACCTGGTCGGCTACCTCGGCCCCGATCCGCTCTCCGACTCCTGGGACCCCGAGGAAGCCACGCGGCGCCTGGCCGCCGACATCCGTGCGGTGCACGTCGCCGTGCAGGACCAGCGCAACATCGCGGGTTTCGGCAACGAGTACGCGAACGAGATCCTCTTCGTCCGCGGCGTCCTGCCCACCACACCGGCGAAGGAGACGGATGCCGCCGCCATCGTGGATCTCGGAGCCCGCATGATCCGCGCCAACCGCAACCGGGCCGGCCGCACCTTCACCGGTGACGCCCGCCCCGGTCGGTCGACGTGGGTGTACCGTCGCGAAGGCCGCCCGTGCCGTCGTTGCGGCACCCTGATCGAGGGTGGGAGCCTCGGCGCCGATCCGACGCGCGAGCGCATCGTCTTCTGGTGCCCCACGTGTCAGCGCTGAGCCCGGATCCCACGGAGCGTGGTCCGGGGTTTCAGAACGCTTTGGTCACGATACGCGGCGGACGAAGTGTCGCCCCGCGCTGCAGCATCCGCCCCCCGCGTTCGTGTCCGCGGTGAAACCGCGCGGTTCCCTGGCCGTTACACAACGTCGGACGATCTGTCGCACGGGCCGCCGTCGCCGAACAGAATGGTCCGGTTCGGTCGCCGATCCGTTGCGGGTGCCCACGTCGCCATATTGAATACCCCCACACCCGAAAGGTCGTGCAGCGTCGCGCGGCCGGCGATCAGAAGGACCCTCACGAGGTGACGATGTCCACAGGCATGGCGACCGCAGCGCAGGCGACGGCGGAGCAGGCTCCCACCGGCAGCGAGGGCGCGCGCGGGGCCGTCGTCCTGTCGGGGATCACGAAGTACTACGGCGAACAGCTCGCCGTCGACGATCTGTCGCTGCAGATCCAGCCGGGCGAGTTCATCTCGCTTCTCGGGCCGTCGGGTTGCGGCAAGACGACCACCCTGCGGATGATCGCGGGTTTCGAGCACCCGGATGCCGGCGACATCCGCATCTCCGGTCGCTCGGTGCTCGCCGCTGCGCCCTACAAGCGCGATGTCAACACCGTCTTCCAGGCCTATGCCCTGTTCCCGCACCTGTCGGTCGCCGAGAACGTCGCGTACGGGCTGCAGCAGCGCCGTACCCCGAAGGCCGAGGTGCGCGAGCGCGTCACCCAGGCGCTCGACATGGTGCAGATGCGCCGTTTCGGCGACCGCAAGCCGACGCAGCTGTCGGGCGGTCAGCAGCAGCGCATCGCGCTGGCCCGTGCGCTGGTGAACCGCCCCGCCGTCCTGCTGCTCGATGAGCCGCTCGGTGCGCTCGATCGCCAGCTGCGCGAGGAGATGCAGCTCGAGCTCAAGCTGCTGCAGTCGCGCCTGGGCATCACCTTCGTCTTCGTGACGCACGACCAGGGCGAGGCACTGTCGATGAGCGACCGCATCGCGATCATGCGTGCGGGCCGGATCGAACAGCTCGCCGACGCCGACACCGTCTACGCACGACCCGCTTCGGCGTACGTGGCGGCCTTCGTCGGGCAGCAGAACTTCTTCCGTGGCCCCGCCGCCGAGGCAGGGGCGGCGATCACCTCGCCGCACGCGCTGGTGCGCGCCACCTCACCCGTGCTCACGGCGACGAACCTCGGCGAGGCGGCCGTGCGTCCCGAGTTCATCCGCATCGAGAAGAACGCCCCGGCGGCGGGCGCGGGGGCCGAGGCGCTTCCCGAGGCCAACACCGCACGCGGCCAGCTGATCGGTGTCTCGCACCTCGGTGACACGATGCAGTACCTCGTGCAGCTCGGGCCGGACCAGAGCCTCATCGTGCGACGCCCGACGCCCGACGCGCCCGCACTCTCGATCGGCGACGCCGTCGTGTGCACGTGGGCGGCCCACCACGTGCTGCTGTTCCCCGCCGCCGACGACGCGGCGAAGCAGGGCGGTTACATCGCACCTCCGACCGCCTGACCGCACCATCCGCACCCGCCGCACGACCCGCTTGCCCGACGCACCACCCGCACGACCCCCAGTCCGACGCCCGCACGTAGCCGCAGCATCCGCTCGCACGGCTCCCGTTCTCGAATCCAGGAGTACCCGATGACTCAGCCTCGTACCCCGCTCCGCATCCTCGCTCCCGAGGGCGTCGCGCCCCTCATCGCGCGCGAGCTGTCGCGTCGGCGGTTCCTGAGTCTCGCCGCGCTGGCCGGCGGCGCCACCGTGCTGGCCGCCTGCGCTCCCGGCGGCAGCGGCTCCCCCGCCCCTCAGGCGACCGGCGGCGCCCTCGAGGACAGCCTGTCGGTGTACACATGGGCCGAGTACGACGCGCCCGAGGTCGTCGAGGCGTTCACCGCCGAGCTCGGGCCGAAGGTCACCCTCGACTCGTACGGATCGAACGAGGAGCTCATCGCCAAACTCGTCGCCGCGAAGGGGACATCGGGCTACGACATCGTCGTACCCACGGGTGTCTTCATTCCGCAGATGATCGAGCAGGGACTTCTGCAGAAGCTCAACAAGGACCTCTTGCCCAACCTCTCGAACATGGACCCGGCGTTCCTCGGCCGCGCATGGGATCCGGGCAACGACTACTCCATCTGCAAGGCGTGGGGCACGACGGGCTATGTCTATGACAAGACCGTCATCACCCGCGAACTGACCACGTGGGCCGACTATTTCGACGCCGCCCAGAACGAGGCGAGCGGCAAGACCGCGATGTCGGACGACCCTGCGGGCGTCGTCGGTTCGTACTTCTGGGCCAACGATCTGGACTGGAACACCGACGACCCTGCCGAGCTCGAGGCGGCCCGCGCCTTCCTCGTGGAGAAGATCGCCCCCCACGTGGCGGCATTCGATTCCGCGGCCGGCGCCAACACCATCCCGCAGGGCACCCATGCCCTGCTCATGGCCTGGAACGGCGACGCGCGGCTCGGCATCCAGGAGTCGTCCGAGCCCGACCGCTGGCAGTGGGTGCTGCCCGGCCCGCAGACCGAGCTCTGGATGGACAACTGGGCGATCGCGACCGGGGCAGCCCACCCCGAAGCGGCTCACGCCTTCATCAACTTCGCCATGGTCCCCGAGAACCAGCTGCTGAACCTCGAGTGGGTCGGCTACAACGTCGGTGGCAAAGACATGCAGGCTGCGGCCGAGGACGCCGAGGTCGAGCGTCTCGACATGATCTTCTTCACGCCCGAGCAGCTCGAGAGCATGCACGAGCAGGTGATCAACGACTCGCTGAGCACGCGCGTGGAGATCTACAACGAGGTGAAGGCTGCGGCCGGTGCGTAAGCGCGCCACCGGCGCCGTCGGCCCCGCGCTCGCGGTCCCTGCCTGGGCGTGGCTGCTCGTCTTCTTCGTCGCACCGGTCGCGATGGTCGTGTGGTTCAGCTTCGGCTACAAGCCCGGCGTGTTCGGCACCCACGCCAACGACATCCTGTCGTTCGACCGGTACGTCGAGGCCATCTCGCCGACGTTCCTCGCGACGTTCCAGAACACGCTGTGGGTGGGGATCATCGGCACCGTGCTCTGCTTCGCGATCGGAGCGCCGGTCGCGTACTGGATGGCCTTCAAGGTCAAGCCGCAGCGCCGCGGCATCCTGATCGCCCTCGTCCTCGTGCCGTTCTGGACCAACTTCCTCGTCCGGACCATCGGCTGGCAGGTGATCCTCGCCCCCGAGGGATGGCTCTCGACACTGCTTCAGGGAATCGGCGTGCTCGACGGACCGCTCGAGCTGCTGTACACGCGCACCGCCGTGATCATCGGCGTCGTGTACAACTACCTGCCGCTGATGATCCTCCCGCTGTTCGTGGCGTTCGATCGGGTCGGGCCGGCGCTGCGCGAGGCGTCCAAGGACCTGGGCGCCGGCAAGATCACGACGTTCTTCCGCGTCACGCTCCCGCTGTCGCAGCCGGGCATCGTCGCCGGCGTCCTGCTGGTGTTCATCCCGCTGATGGGCGACTACATCACCGCGACGGTGCTGGGCGGTGCGAAGGGCAACATGGTGGGCCAGCTCGTCGCGGGACAGTTCCAGACCGCGCAGAACTGGGCCCTCGGATCGGCCATGGCCGTGCTGCTCATGCTCCTGATCATGGTCGCGATCGGGGTGTGCGCGGTGATCATCTGGCTCATCGCGCAGCCGTTCCGCTCGCGCAACCGGCTGGTCCTGGGGCCGGTTCCCGCGACCGCGGAGACGGATGCTGCGCCCGCAGCGCCACTGGAGGTGACGACGTGACCACGCAGACCGAGACCGAGACGATCCTGCAGGCCGGGACGCACGAGGACCGCCGGGGCGCCGCGCCGCGCCGGCGCGCCCACAGGTCGTGGTCGGACATCGCCTTCGGCGTGTGGGGAGTGCTCGTCATGCTCTTCCTGTTCCTGCCGATCATCGTGATCGTCGTCCACTCGTTCAACACCGGCCGCCTGCTGGCGGTGTGGGACGGCTTCGGCTTCGACGCCTTCGGTTCGATCCTCGTGAAGCCGGCGATCCAGAACGCCGTGAGGGTGTCGCTCATCACCGCGCTGATCGCGGCGATCATCGCGACGGTCCTGGGGACCCTTGCGGGCATCGCCATGGCACGGCATCCCGGCAAATGGGTGTGGTGGTTCCTCGGGCTCCTGCTCCTGGTGTCGGTGACCCCCGAGATCGTCGACGCGGTCGCCCTGCTCCCGTTCCTGGTGTTCCTCGGACAAGACCTCGGCATGACGATGTTCAACGACGGCATCGTACGCCTGTCGGTGGGCTCGTCACTGTTCGCGACAGCGGTGGTGTCGTACATCGTGCGCGCCCGGCTGGTGGGTCAGGACGCTCAGCTGGAAGAGGCCTCCGCCGATCTCTACGCCAAGCCGTTCACCACCTTCCGCCGGGTCACGCTCGCCCTCGCGATGCCCGCGGTGCTCGCCGGCTTCCTGCTGGCGTTCACGCTGAGTCTCGACAACACGATCGTGGCCGCGTTCGTGCAGGTGTCGGGCACGACGCCGTGGCCCGTCTATGTGCTGAGTGCGCTGCGGACCGGTCTGCGCCCCGAGATCGCCGCGGTGTCGACGATCATGCTCGTCCTGACCCTCGTCGCCCTCGCTCTGGTGGCACTCGTGCTCAAGCGTGCGGGCGATTCCGCGACGCAGATCGCCCGCACGATGACGGGCGGCTGATCCGGTTGCACGACCCTATGCTGTTGCGGTGACCCGGCTCCTGCTCCTCATCGACATCCAGCGCGACTACTTTCCGGGAGGGCGGCATCCGCTCGTCGACCCGGATGCCGCCGCCGATGCCGCCGCGCGACTGCTCGCGGGATTCCGTACGTCGGGTGAGCGTGTCGTGCACGTGCAGCACGTGTGGGACGGACCGGATGCCGCCTTCTTCGCCTCCGGAACCCCCGGCGTCGAATTCGATCCGCGTGTCGCGCCCGACGGCGAGGAGCACGTCGTCGTCAAGCACGAGCCGAACGCGTTCCTGGGCACCGGGCTCGAGTCGCTGCTGCGTGCAGCGGATGCCGACGAGATCGTCGTGGCCGGCATGATGTCGAGCATGTGCGTCGACGCCACCGTGCGCGCGGCGTCCGATCTCGGCTTCCGCATCGCGGTCGCACAGGATGCGTGCGCCGCGCCCGACCTCGCCTACGACGGCCGCACCGTACCGGGCGCGCAGGTGCACCTCGCCTTCATGGCGGCGCTCGACGGCACGTACGCCCGCGTCGCCGACGTCGATGCGCTGATCGGCGAGCTCGTCACCGGCTGACGCCACGACAACCTGTCCGGCCCGCCGGACAACTTCCGACACGGAGGGCCTGCATCGACTCGGCCGACGGGTGAGGATGGGAGCACCACACACCGCATCGGAGTTGATAACCGTGGGCACGACCGTCTTCGAACGACAGCGGCCGGCAGCATCCGTCGTCCAGCACTCCCTCGCCCAGGCGAGGCACTCGGTGTTCTGGCGCGACGACCTTCCCGACAGCCTCCTGCCCGATCGACCCGCGCTCGTCGGCACGCACCGCGCCGACCTGGTCGTCGTCGGCGGCGGCTACACCGGGCTGTGGACGGCGCTTCTCGCGACCGAGCGCGACCCCGACGCGAAGGTCGTCGTCGTCGAGGCGCAGCGCATCGGGTGGGCAGCGTCCGGTCGCAACGGCGGATTCTGCGAGGCCAGTCTCACCCACGGCCACGAGAACGGCATGGCCCGCTGGCCGAAGGAGATGCCGACCCTCGACCGCCTGGGCCATGAGAACCTGGATGCGATCGAGGCGTCCGAGGCCCGATTCGGCATGGACTTCCAGTTCGAACGCACGGGACAGCTCGCTCCGGCCGTCGAGCCGCACCAGGTGGAGTGGCTGAAGGAGTGGGCAGCCGACGGCGAGGAGGGCGTGGTCTATCTCGATCAGGCCGAGGCCCAGGCATCCGTCCACTCCCCCACGTACCTCGCGGCGGTCTGGGAGAAGAACGCGTGCGGCATGGTCCACCCCGCGCGAATGGCCGCCGAGCTCGCTCGCGTCTGCGAGGAGCGTGGCGTCGTGATCTTCGAGCGCTCGCACGTGACCGGGCTCGACACGAGCGGACCCGGTGTGGTCGTGATCACCCCCGACGGGCGGGTGGAGGCGTCCCATGCTGCGCTCGGCACGAACGTCTTCCCGTCGCTCATCAAGCGCAACCGGCTCATGACGGTCCCCGTCTACGACTACGTGCTCATGACGGAGCCGCTCACCGGCGCGCAGGTCGACTCGATCGGCTGGCAAGACCGCCAGGGAATCGGCGACATGGCGAACCAGTTCCACTACTACCGGATCACCAAGGACAACCGGATCCTGTTCGGCGGCTACGACGCGATCTACCGGTACGGCCGCAAGATGAACGCCGAGTACGAGAACCGGCCCGAGACCTGGGCCAAGCTCGCGAGTCATTTCTTCACCACCTTCCCGCAGCTCGAAGGGTTGCGCTTCACGCACCAGTGGGCCGGAGCGATCGACACGTCGACCCAGTTCACGGCGTTCTTCGGCACCGCCCGGGACCGCCGCGTCGCGTACGCCGCGGGCTTCACGGGACTCGGCGTCGGATCGACCCGCTTCGCCGGCGAGGTCATGCTCGATCTGCTCGACGGCGTCAAGAACGAACGCACAGAGCTCGAGATGGTCCGCAAGCGGCCGCTCCCGTTCCCGCCCGAGCCCGCCGCGTCGATGGGCATCAACGCGACCCGCTGGTCGCTCGACCGTGCCGACCACAACAAGGGCAAGCGCAACCTCCTGCTGAAGACGCTCGATGCGCTGGGCCTGGGATTCGACTCGTGAACCCCGCAATCGTGACGGATGCCGCGTCCCTCGCACTCGACCTGGAACCGCTGCCCGCCGACCAGGTGGTGGAGGGCACCCCGGCGACCGGCCACGCCGAGCTGACCGAGACCATCGGGGTGTGGGAGCACACGCCCGGCACGTCGACCGACGTCGAGACGGACGAGGTCTTCGTCGTGCTCTCCGGCTCGGCGACGGTGTCGTTCGATGATCTGGCACTCGAGCCGATCGAGCTCCGCGCGGGGTCGGTGGTACGCCTGACGGCCGGGATGCGCACGGTCTGGACGGTGACCGAGACACTGCGCAAGGTCTACATCGCCGGCTGAGCCCTTCAGCGTCCTGCCGACCTCCGCACCAGCAGCGCGAGGTGCAGCGCGGTCTGAGTCTCACCGTCGTCGAGATCGGAGCCGAGCAGCTCCTCGATGAGGGCGATCCGCTGATAGAACACAGACCGGGACAGATGCGATGCTCCGGCCGCCGCCGTGCGGTTGCCCGGGTGAGCGAGCATCGCCTCGAGAACGTCGAGCAGGTCGCCCGACCGAGACAGGTCGTAGGAGATCAGCGGGGCCAGCATCCGCTCGCCGTGCTCGAGCACGCGGTGGTCGTCGCGCAGGGCGGTCACCAACTGCACGAGCGGGCGGTTCTCGGCGCGACGCAGATGCGGACCGCGTCCCGGGCGACGCCGTCGGCCGCCCGCGAGATCCACCGCCTCGTGCACCGAGGCGAGCGCGGCGTCGATGCCTTCGGCACCGCGTCCCACTGACACCGTCACGCGCTCCACGTCGCCGGCGTCGACGAGCGCGCGCACGAAATCGACCACGGCGGCATCGTCGAACACGGCGTCCGGCGGCAACGAGACCAGCATCGTCGCCGCGGGGGCGGCGACACCCGCAGGCGCCGAGCCCGCAAGCGCGCGCCCTCGCAGGGTACGGGCCGCAGCATCCGCTCGCTCCACTGCGACCGGGGCTCCCGACACGACCAGTCCGTAAAGCTTGGCCCCTCGTAACGGAAGGCCGGCGGCCTCAAGACGAGCGGCGGCGCCGCCGACACCGGCGAAGCGCCCGGCGAGCAGCCCATCCACCAGACGACGCCGGCCGATACGCGCCCATTCGTCGGCATCGCCGTCTGCGAGCCGGCCGACCGCGAGGGCGATCGCACCCTGCTCGAGCACGGCCATGCGCCCCGCAGCGTGCTCGGGCCCGGGCAGCGCGATGAGATTCCCCCAGCGGATGCCGCGTGCCTCGACCGGGACGATCAGCCAGTCGTCCGCGCCGGCCGGGATGCCACGCTCGCGGCGCTGCTCGCAACGCCGGTGGGCGGAGCGCGACCGGAGCTCCCACTCGGTGAAGAGCTCCTCCTCCATCGCGAGGGGAACCTCTGAGGCCACGACCTCGTAGGCCAGGTTCTCGAGCACGATGGGCGCGCCGAGGGTCTGCGCGAGCTGGTGGACGATGAAGTCCGCGGGCGATCCGCGCAGCACCAGCGCCGTGAAGCGCTCGCGCACCTCGTCGCGGGCGCGCAGCGCGTCGGTCTGCCCTGTGATGATGCGACTGTGGACTGCCTCGGTGACCGTGACGAACTTGAGCTCGCGGTGGAGCACGACGAGGGCGAGGCCGCGGTCGCGAGCAGCCTCCACGACCACGGCGGGGACGTAGCGATAGTGCGTACCCAGTTCGAGCACGAGGCCGGAGAGTCCTGCGTCAGCGAGCTCGTCGATGAACCGACGCAGCTCGGCGGGCTCGATCGGCCACGACGAGCCGGTCGACAGCAGCAGTTCGCCGCCGTTCAGCAGGCGCGCGACGCCCGCGCTGTCGGACACGTGCAGCCATCGCACGCGCGCATCGAGCGCGTCGTCGCCGACGAGCACTTCGGGAACACCCTGCGCGACCGCGTCCAGCGCGATCACATCGCGCACGGTCGGGAGGATTTCATCTGCGGATCGATCTGCCGGACGATCCGTGTGGATCGTCCGATCTTCGCGACGGTCAGGCACCGTGGTCGCCCCTTCTTCTCTGACAGGCTGGGACATGCCAAGCCTAGAGGATCGCCGCACGATCTGTCCGACTCCGAGAAGGAACTCCCATGAGCATCACCGACACCTCCGTCGCCATGACCGGCGCCGACGCCGACGTCCGCGTCATCTCGCATTGGATCGACGGGGCCGAGCATGCGTCGTCGTCGGGTCGGACGGCGCCGGTGTACAACCCCGCCACGGGCGCGGTCTCGGCGCGGGTGGCCCTCGCGGATGAGGCGGAGATCGACGGGGCGATCGCGTCGGCCGAGGCCGGGTTCCGGGTGTGGAAGGAGTTCTCGATCGCGAAGCGTCAGTCGGTGTTGTTCGCCTTCCGGGAGCTGCTGAACGCCCGCAAGGGCGAGTTGGCGGAGATCGTGACCGCGGAGCACGGCAAGGTGCTCTCGGACGCGATGGGTGAGATCCTGCGCGGTCAAGAGGTGGTGGAGCTGGCGTGCGGGTTCCCGCATCTGATCAAGGGTGCGTTCAGTGAGAACGCGTCGACCGGGATCGATGTGTACTCGCTGAAGCAGCCGCTGGGGGTGGTGGGGGTGATCTCGCCGTTCAACTTCCCGGTGATGGTGCCGCTGTGGTTCGTGCCGATCGCGATCGCCGCGGGCAACGCGGTGATCCTCAAGCCCAGTGAGAAGGACCCGTCGGCGGCGCTGTGGCTGGCGGAGCTGTGGCAGGAAGCCGGGCTCCCCGACGGCGTGTTCACGGTGCTGCAGGGCGACAAGCTGGCCGTGGACGGGCTGCTGACGAGCCCGGTGGTGCAGTCGATCTCGTTCGTCGGGTCCACGCCGATCGCGCAGTACATCTACGAGACCGCCTCCAAGCACGGCAAGCGGGTGCAGGCGCTGGGCGGTGCGAAGAACCACATGCTGGTGCTGCCGGACGCGGACCTGGACCTGGTCGCCGACCAGGCGGTGAACGCCGGGTACGGTGCCGCCGGGGAACGCTGCATGGCCATCAGCGTGGTCCTCGCCGTCGAGCCGGTCGCGGACGAGCTTATCGCGAAGATCGCCGACCGCATCGGCACGCTCAAGATCGGCAACGGGGCGGGGGTGGACGGTGTCGAGCCGGACATGGGGCCGCTGATCACCGACATCCACCGTGACAAGGTGTCCTCCTATGTCGACATCGCCGAAGCCGATGGTGCCACCATCGTCGTCGACGGCCGTGGCTACACGGTGGACGGACATGAGGGCGGGTTCTTCTTCGGCCCCACCCTGATCGACGAGATCCCCACCACCAGCCGCGCCTACCAGGAGGAGATCTTCGGGCCGGTGCTGTCCGTCGTGCGCGTCGCCTCCTACGACGAGGGCCTCGACCTGATCAACAGTGGCCAGTTCGGCAACGGCACCGCGATCTTCACCAACGACGGCGGTGCCGCCCGCCGGTTCCAGAACGAGGTGCAGGTCGGCATGATCGGCATCAACGTGCCCATCCCCGTCCCCGTCGCCTACCACTCCTTCGGCGGCTGGAAGGCCTCCCTGTTCGGCGACGCGAAAGCCTACGGCGTCCACGGATTCGACTTCTTCACCCGCGAGAAGGCCATCACCAGCCGCTGGCTCGACCCCGCCAGCCACGGCGGCATCAACCTCGGCTTCCCCCAGAACAACTGACCCCAGCCGCTGCACTCGGCGTTGTGCGCAGGGGCTGACGCGTTTCGACTCTGCGTTTCGACTCGCAAGCTCACTCAACGACCACGCTCCTCGCTCGCTCAACGACCGGGAGAAAGGACCGATCCCATGACCGACACGCTCGCAGACACCGCCGTCTACACCGACCCCACCGGCGTAGCCCGGCCACTTCCCGACCCGGAGGCCGATGCCCGCGTTCGCGCGGACGACCGAGGCCACGTGTTCCACTCGTGGAGCGCGCAGGCGCTCATCGATCCCCTGCCCATCGCGGCGGGCGAGGGCTCCACTTTCTGGGACTACTCGGGCAACGCCTACCTCGACTTCAGCTCGCAGCTGGTGAACCTCAACCTCGGGCACCAGCATCCGGATCTCGTCGCGGCCATCCAGCAGCAGGCCGGCCGCCTGGCGACGATCCAGCCGTCGCTGGCGAACGACGTGCGCGGCGAGCTGGCCCGGCGCATCGCCGAGGTCGCGGGCGACGGGTTCGAGAAGGTGTTCTTCACCAACGGCGGCGCCGACGCGAACGAGAACGCCGTGCGCATGGCGCGCCTGGTCACCGGCCGCCGCAAGGTGCTGTCGATGTACCGCAGCTACCACGGCAACACCACGACCGCGATCTCGCTCACCGGCGACCCGCGGCGCTGGCCGAACGAGCCTGGCGACGGCTCGACGGCCAAGTTCTTCGGCCCGTACCTCTACCGCTCGGCGTTCCACTCGTCGACCCCCGTGGAGGAGACCCAGCGCGCCCTCGAGCACCTCGAGCAGACCATCGTGCTCGAGGGTGCCTCGACCATCGCCGCCATCGTCATCGAGACGATCGTCGGCACGAACGGCGTGCTGATCCCGCCGCCCGGCTACCTCGCCGGCGTGCGCGCGCTGTGCGACCGCTACGGCATCGTCTACATCGCCGACGAGGTCATGGTCGGCTTCGGACGCGTGGGCGAATGGTTCGCCTTCCAGGCGTTCGACGTGCAGCCCGACCTCATCACCTTCGCGAAGGGCGTGAACTCGGGCTACGTGCCGCTCGGCGGCGTCGTGATCTCCGACCCCATCGCGGCGCACTTCGACACGGTCGCGTTCCCCGGCGGGCTGACATACTCGGGTCACCCGCTCGCGTGCGCCGCAGGCGTGGCGACGTTCGAGGTCTTCGCGCGCGACGGCATCCTCGAGCGCGTGCGCGACCTCGGCTCGCGCGTGGTCGAGCCTCGCCTCCGCGACCTCGCGGCGCGGCATCCGTCCGTCGGCGACGTGCGCGGCATGGGCCTCTTCTGGGCGATCGAACTCGTCAAGGACCGCGAGACGCGCGAACAGCTCGTGCCGTTCAATGCGAGCGGGACGGATGCCGCACCCGTCGCCGCCGTCGCTGCGGCGTGCAAGCGCGACGGTGTGTGGCCGTTCACGCACTTCAACCGCGTCCACGTGGCCCCGCCGCTCGTGATCACCGAGGATGAACTGATGCGCGGCCTCGACGTGATCGACCGGGCGCTCTCGGCCGCCGACGAGTACGTGGCGCGGTGACTCGATTCCGCCTCGAAGGCCCCGCATTCCCTGGGATGCGGGGCCTTCGTCGACCGTCACCGAATCGTTCCGATGCGCGGGAATGATTCTCCCCGCGCCACGGTTATTTCTGTACTCAGCACTCTGTGCTGCTCCAGGAGGGGACCGTGGGCAAGAACTACATCGACATCGAGAACGACCAGGGCGAGACGCTGCGCTACCGCAAGCACGTCAATGGCCGTGGCCTGATCGCGCATGGAGCGAAGGTGCACCCGAGCGCCGTCGTCGAAGCGGGGGCGTATGTCGAACCGGGCGTGCAGATCGCCGCAGGCGCGCACGTCGGCCGTGGCGTGTGGGTCGAGACGGATGCCGTGATCGGCCCCGACGTCGAGATCGCACCCCACGCCCACATCGGTCCTCGTGCCGCCATCGGCCCGCGTGCCAAGATCGGCGTCCGCACGCAGGTCGGTCACGACGCCCGTGTGGCGGGAGGCTCGCTCATCGGAGACGACCAGACCATCGCCGACGGCGAGCGCGTCGCCACCGACAAGCGCGGACTACGCCTGGCGGCCTGAGTCCCGGCCGCGACACGTCGCGGGTACGTCATAGGCTCGTGACGTGGTCAGACGCGTCCTCATCGGCATCCTCGTGCTCGTCCTCTCGGGCGCGGCAGTGTGGTGGTTCCTGGGGCGTGAGAGCGATTCGGCCGAGGTCGGCGTCACGGCCCCGGACGGGTCCGCGACGATGCCCGCGATTCCGGCGGGTGCGTTCGAGATGACCGTGGAGAGAGTCCACGACGGCGATACGCTGCGCGCCCACGTCGCGGAGCCGAATGCGGTCGTCGGCGACCTCGGGTCGACGCGCGTGCGCCTCCTCGGCATCGACACTCCGGAGATCTCCCCCGTGGTCGACTGCTGGGGATCGGAGGCGACGGCGAGGCTCACGGCCCTCGTGCCGGCCGGATCGACGATCTGGGTGGCGCCCGATGCCGAGGTGCACGACCAGTACGGCAGGACGCTGCTCTACGTCTGGACTCCCGACGGCCGCTTCGTCAACGGCGAGCTCGTGGCGCAGGGCGACGCGCGCGTCGAGGTCTACTCCCCGAATCGCACCCAGGAGGCGCTCCTGCGCTCGCTCGAGGCGAATGCCGTCGCATCCGGAGCCGGCCGGTGGGGCGCGTGCGACTGAGCGCTCAGGCGAACAGGAAGAGGACGAAGCCGATGAGCGGCAGCGTTCCCTGGATGAGCGCCGCGCGCAGGTATCGCACGCCCGTCGTCAGCAGCACGAGCGCCGCCGCCACCATCGAGCCCAGGCTGAACAGCACGAGCGCGAGGCCCGCGGCGCTCACGGGCGAGCCGTCGGCTCCCGCGTAGATCAGGACCAGCCCGATCACCACGCCGATCGCGAGGAACAGGTTGTAGAACCCCTGGTTGTACGCCATCGGCTTCGTGGTGTCGGCGGCGGCCTGATCCGCGACGCCGAAGCGCTTCCAGATCTTGGGCTGTGTCCATTGCACGCTCTCCATCACGAAGATGTACACGTGCAGCAGCGCCGCCAGCGCCGCGAAGACCGTCGCGAGGATCGTCACCATGAGCGAACGATATCGCCCGGGCTACGCTGAACGGTATGGCGAAGGGCGGGTCGCGCACAGGCGGACGAGGACGCGGCTCCGCGGGCAAGCGCCCCGGCACGGCATCCCGCTCCGCAGCGAACGCGAAACCCGCGAAGCCTCGTCGGCCGCAGCCGTCGCCCGGGCCCTCGCCGACACCGCCTGACGACGCACCCATGCCCGCCACCTTCACCCTCGGCGCGATCCCCGGGGCGACACCCGGCAAGTGGATCGACACCTGGAAGGAGCGGATGCCGCGCACGAGCCTGGATCTCGTGCCCCTGGCGTTCGCCTACCAGCGGCAGGCGCTGCGCGCCGGCGAGGTCGACGCGGCCCTCGTGCGGCTGCCGATCGACAAGGACGGGCTCCACGTCATCCCGCTGTACGACGAGGTGCCCGTCGTCGTGTGCGCGAAGGATTCGCACCTGACCGCCGCCGAAGAGCTCGCCGCGGCCGACCTCGAGGGCGAGGTGCTCATCGTTCCCGGCGACGACGTGCTCGGCATCCGTCTTCCTGGAACGCTCGCCCCTCGGTTCACCGCTCCGGCGGACACGGGCGAGGCGATCGCCACCGTCGCGGCGGGCGTGGGGATCGTGGTCGTGCCCATGTCGCTCGCGCGACTGCACCACCGCAAGGACGTCGAGTACCGGCCGCTGCGCGACGGACCGATCTCGACGGTTGCACTCGCCTGGGACGCCGACCGGACGACGCCCGCCGTCGACGCGTTCGTCGGGATCGTGCGCGGCCGCACGGCGAACTCCTCGCGCGGCTGACCGCGCCGCCGAGGGCGAGGACGAGGGGTGCCACCCCAGTCCCCAGTGCGGCACCCCTCAAGGATCGGCGCTGAAGACCCGCAGCCCGATCTGCGTTCCCCAAGGGTCTTCCGCCCCGCTCCCCGACCCCCCGTCGGGATGCGCGAGCCGTTCCGCTGACCAGGAGCCCGTCGCATCCGTCCTGATACATGGACGGCGGAAATTCTCAGAAGCCGGCGCCGTGCACCTGGAACGGGGCGACGATGCCGGTACGCCGGGATGCCTCGGCCAGCGCCTCCGAGGGTGCGATACCCGCAGCCAGGCCCTCGTGCATCGCAGCCAGCAGCTCGCACGCTTCATCGTCCGCGATGACGACGGGAGCCGCTACCACGCTTCGGGCTCCTGCATGCAGCCACACTCGCGTCATCCCGACCGCCTCTTCATGCCAGCGGATCGAGGAACGACCGACCTCGCACGCAGACAGCACGACGGTGTGCGGCACGTTCTCGATGAGATCGACGTCATAGCCGAACAGCGTGCCGTCGTGCAGTTGGAGGCCTGAGAACAGCGGGTGCTCCGCCGAGTGCCGCCCGTGCGCGGCGACGTGAAGCAGATCGGCGTGCGAAGCGGCCGCCGTCAACGCGGCCACAGAGGCGTCCGCGTCGCGAAGCACGAGGGCCTCGGGCCAGGCGACCGCGGCCCGCGCCACCTCCTCGGCCGCACGCTCGACGCGGGGCCCCGCGGCGAGCGCCACCCGACGTACCGGAGCCTGCCCTCTCGTCGCCAGCCACTGCGAGGCCGACGTGGCGACGGTGAACACCCGTCCGCGCAGCGCCGGGAGAAGCGCCCACGGGATGCCGCCGAGAATACCCGGCACGGTGAGCACGAGCCTGCGGTCACCCACGATGCCCATCACCGGGTCGAGAAGCGAAGCGGACAGCGCGGCGACCCGCTCATCGAGCGATCGCTGCACCACTGCCGCCATCGGACCGCCACGCACCGCGGCGCTCACATCGGCTTCCGCGCGCAGTGCGGCGACCGCGCGCGCGACCTCCGGCCACCGTTCGATCCGCACGACGCGCGCGGTGTCGCGACGCGTCGCGACCGCCACCATCCCGGTGCGGTCGAAGACGAACGACACCGAGGCCGTCGACTCGTCGAGGCCCGCTTGGAGCTCGGCCAACGAGGCACGCCGTCGCCGTCCGGCGGCGCCTGAGGTCGCCCACTGGCGCTGCCGCAGTTGCTCGCCGAGCACTCGCGCACGTTCGGAAGCCAGCCAATCCGCTCCGCCCTCTGCTCGCAGCGCGCGCAGCTCAGCAAGGTCGGTGGCGAGTTCGGGGTCGGGCGGCGGGCGCAGGGGAACGACCTGCTGGCTGAGGAAGCGCGCCCGCTCCGACCACTCGAACACCGCGTCGGGCCGCATCGAGCGCACCGCCGACTGGAGGCCCGCGTAGACGAGGCCGTCTCCGTACATCACCAGCGACGTGGCGAGATCCAGGCTGCCGTAAGAGGCCTGCCAGTCGCTCAGGGCATCGAGGCCTGCGGCCGCGCGCTGCCGCGCCAGCCCTTCGCGTCCTTGAGCAAGCGCCTGCGCGGCCTGCACCTGGCGTGTGAGGAGGGTGAGCTGGATCGGGGCGCTCCTGCGGACCCGGACGGGTCCATCGGGTCCGCCGTCAGACCCGGTCCGCGCACGCCATAGGCGGGCGGTGAGTTCGACGGCCTCGGCCTCGGCGTCGAGCAGGTGCGCGCGAAGGGCGTCGGCGATCCGATCCGCCTCGTCGATGTCGACGTGTCCCGACCACCCGGCCGGGGCAGGGACTGCCCGGCCACCGGCTCGCCCGTCCTGGAGCGAGGCGAGCAGAGCCGCCCGCAGCCGGACGCCGTCGGCGCGCAGCGCCCACCACTCCGAACGCACGCGTCGGAACCGCCGGGCGGCGCCTCGAGCGACCTGCTCCGCACGCTCGGGCGCGTGCGTGAGCAGTGCCCGCGAGAGGTGGAACTCCGCTTCCGCGCGCGCCTGCGGCATCCGATTCGCGCCGAACGTCTGCGCCACCCGAACGAGGCTGCTCTCCGCTTCTGCGACCAGACCGGCATCGCGGAGCACCTCCGCCCGGTCCAGATCACAGATGGCCGCATTCACCGCGGACGCGGCGGCGAGCGCATCCCGTGCCGCCGCCATCGTCGACAGTGCGGCGATCAGATCGCCCTCCAGCAGGGCCACATACCCCGCGTTGTGCACCGCCATCGCGCGCTCGACGTCGTTGCCCGTCGCGGCATAGTCCGGTACCGCGCGTTCGAGGTCCGCCCGGGCAGCACGGAATCTGCCCGCCTGGCTGTGGGCAAGGCTGCGATTGAGCAGCATCGGGGCCCGGTGCTCGGCCTCGTCGCCGATGCCGTCGATCGCCCGGTCGAGCCAGCTCACCGCCTCATCGAGAGCGCCGCGCTCCAGCGCCAGCAGCCCGAGCTGTCCGTGAAGCATGGCGGAGGTCTGCGCCGACAGCCCGGGATACGCGAGTGCTTCCTCACACAGGTGGGCGGCCGCCTGCGGATCTCCCTGGCGTATCACCACGGCTGCCATCGAGCCGGCGATACGTGCCCGAAGATCCGGGTCGTCCGTGCGTGCGGCGGCGCGCGTGAGTTCGCGGCGCGCCGCCGCGTTGCGTCCCGCGTTGAGATGTGCCCGACCACGGCGGTACAGCTCGGCGGCGGTCAGCGTCATCCTCACAGCATGGCGCGAACCTCGGCGGGTGTCGATCGAGACACCGGTGCGCCTCAACCCGCGGGTGCGATGCGCTTCTCGAGCAAAGAGACGTCCTTCTCGTCTGCGTCATCGGTGACGACCTTCACCGCCGCCACCGCTGCCGCCACCGTCGGGTTCTTGCCCGGTGCGGCGGCCGCGGCGACGGGCCGCGGCCCCACG